>JAEYKI010000022.1 GCA_023408315.1 Bacillota bacterium | reverse complement strand
GCCTTCCGGTAATGGCTATGGCTTCTTCGGCGTTTTTTTTCTCTCTTTTTATTTGCTGCAAATAAAACTCTGTAAGAGAAATATCTCTATCAAAAACTTTGGCAGCAGAGGTCTTAATGATGTTAATCGCTTGCTTTCTAAGACCATTTTGTAAAACCTCAACTTTTAGGGCAGTTCTTGCAAACTTGAATTGCTCAATATGAAAATCTGTAAAGACACGATACCCGTTCGCTTCTCGTTGCGGTTTTGGAATAAGTCCTAATTCCTCATAAAGCCGTACAGTGTTGGGATGAATTCCAATCCGATGTGCTATCTGTGCTGTTTTATAAGTGTTCATCCAATCCTATCACCTCCCTTCTCTGCATTATAGCACCATCGTAAAAGGTTGGTGTTATAATGGAGGGTTTTAATTATAGCCAATAAACATAAAAAATGCAAGGCGAAAACCTGATTATTGAATATGCGGCCTTCCGTAAAGCACCTGCCCGCTGAACAGTTTGCGGTACACTACCTGCCCCTTTGAGCTTGAAGCGTCCACAATGTAACCATCCCCGGCATAGATGGCGACATGAGTAATGTTCATAAACCGTCCGTTGGTATCGTGGGAGAAGAAAACAAGGTCGCCCGGTACAAGGTCATTCGGGGATATGGTCAGGCCGTTGTCCACACAGTATTTTCCTTGTGCCGCTGCCGTCCGGGGAATGGATATGCCCACCTGCGCGTAGCACCATTGCGCAAGATAGCTGCAATCGGTGTAGCTTCCCTGTCCGGCCTTTGGCTGGCTGTACGGGTCGCCCAGCCGGGAAAGAGCCAGCCGCACGATTTCCCCGCCCAATTCCCCTACGGGCAGGTCGTTATACAGGTTTTGAAGCTGCTCCGGCGTAAGGCCAATATCCCCGTCCATGCCCAGCAAGGCAAACATCAGGGGCCGAAATTCCCCGGACAACATTCCTTCCAGTATGTCCTTTTGGTTGGCAGTAAAGCCGTATTCATCGGCCTGCTGCTCGGCTGTCTTGCTAGTGATGGTGATATGAAGGATGTATTCATAAGTCGTGTTTGTTACCTCGCTGGTCGTGCCGTCCTCATGGATAATGGTTTCCGTTTCCGTATGCTCGATGGTTTCTATCTCATAATCGATATCGTTCATGTCCCAAAACACGGCTTTTATCAAGTCGATGCGGGCCGTGTCGATGGTCACAACGTCCATGCCGTTTTCGGTGTCCGTGGCCGTCTTAACGGCGAACACGGCCACAACGTCCATCCAGTTATCCACCCGGATATTGTCAGCGCTGCCGGGATAATGGATTTCCACGCTATCAACATCACTGTGGGCCTGCTTGATGTCCTCTATCCGCTGGCTGAATTCGGAGTTTACCTCCTGCACCACATTTGAAATAGGGGTTACATTGGCGCTCTTGTCCTCGCCGGAGAAGAACACGCCAAACGGGGAAGCAATCAGGGCGGCGACGGCGGCCACAATGAGTAACAACACAAGGGCAGCCCCGCCTGCGCCTACAAGGGCCACAAGCCCTTTGACCAGCGCGGCGGCGGCCTTGACCGCCAGCTTTGCCACGCGGACGGCAAACTTGGCCGTGGCCTTCGCTGCCTGTGCGGTGCGCTTGACGGCCTCCTTCCGGGCGGCTTGACGGCCTTTTTTGCGGCCTGATTCTTGGCGTAGGCGGCGGTCTTTACGGCGGCATTCCCGCTTTTGACGCCCGCCGTAGACGCCCTGCGGATGCGTTTTTTCGCCTGCTCCGTGGTTTGGATGCGGTTGGATATTTGGGATTGCGCTTGTTTCTTTCCAGCCTGTGGGGAAAGGTTTTTTTGCCGCTGGGCAGCTTGCAAACTGGAAAGCTCCCGCTGTTCCTCGCCTCTCACGGCTGCCTGCCGGATAGATTGCTGTTTGGGCTTCACATCCTTTGCCCGTTTCAGCCGGAACTTCCGCTTGGCGGCTCCCTGCGGGTCTGCGGCCCGCTGCCCGCGCATAGTAGAAGAACGCCCAGCCTGTGACGGCTGGGCGTTGGCGGTTGCATGGGCTTCTTGGGGGCCGTTCTTTTTTTGCTGCTTCATGGCCTGCTGCTTTGATGGTGAAGGGCGGGGGCTATTGGGGCCGTCCTCCGGGTCTGCGGTATAGGCATTTTCCACATGGGCCTGTCTGCTGTCCCCGAAATGCTGTCCCGCCTTTTTTACGCTATAACGGACGGTATCGGCGGCCTGCGCCGCGCCACGGTTGGCAGCGGTTTCCACACGCTGGGTCGCGTATTCTGTGGGGCTGTCCTCCTGCTGGCCGATGCTTCCGGCCTGCCGTTCCTGCGCCTGATTTCTGTAATGCTCCGTAAGGATGGCGCGGGCATCCCGCGCCACGGCTCCCGGCTTTTCAAGCAGCTTGGGCTTTTCCATCTTGGGCTTTTGTTTGGGTTCTTTCATAGCCGCACCTCCTTCAAATAGAAAAAAGCGCCTTAATTAAGGCGCTTGAGATACGATGACTGTTTTATTAATCTCGCATAATAAAAGTTAACAATACAGTATAGTTTGCTTTGCATGCAAGCAGATGAGAAATATCCAACTCCAAATCAAATATAGACGTATTAGTCTTTCCATTAATGTCTTTAGTTTTCATTATAATTTCAGCTATCTTATAGGTTTTTCTAATAAAATTATTGTACCGTAAAGATAATTGTTCTCCGCATATTCCTGGTTCACTCAGCCTATAAATAATACCTTTAATAATAAACTCTAAATTAGTAGGCATTGGAAGTGTTTTTATAGACTTAGAGTTGAAAACACCTTGTTTAAAAAAATCATCTGCATCATAATTACTAGATAATTTATCATAAGGTTCACCACCAATCAAATTACAAACTTCTCTGTAATATTTTCCGTGGTTATAATCAAGCCTTAGATCAAAAGCTAGTGCAGCGTTTTCAGTAACATTATCAAATGTGATCAATAAAGGATTTTCAGTATCAATACCTGTATTATTTATGTTGTACTCCATATCTGGATCTTCCGCAAATGCCCATCTCCCACCGTAATTTAGATATATAAAAAAGCGTTTGTTTCTAGGTATGATTATGGGCTTCTTATCGGTCGAAAATTGCTTAATTGCCACTATTATGGCTATTAGCGTACATACCCCTCCGATAATTACCCCAATATATTGCAAATAGTCAGATGCAGTTATGTGTTTCAACGAAGTAAATTCGCCTAAATAAACGCCAAATGTTAAATCCACTATTTTCGGCAGGTAAAAAACTATAATTAATATAATAATTCCCCACCAATACTTCCTGATATATTTCATTATGGGCTTCACTCCTAATGTAAAAAAAACTGTCGGTATCTGTCTTTATTTAGATATTATACTGCTTTTTTCAATATAAAGATAGGCGGCTGCCCCAAATTATGAGTAGCCGCCTATCTTTGTGGTTCAGTTTTCCCCTGGCTTGGTGGTCATGAGCCTGTACAGGCCCGTATCCCGTGGGAATTCGTTGATGAAGGGCACAAGGGATGCGCCCACTTTCAGCAGGCCCCGCCCGGCTTCTGCGTTGGTGATATAGGATAGCTGCGTGTCGGAAATGTTCAGCAGCCGGGCAAGTTCCGCCCGGTCTGTGGGCGCCTGGTTGAGCATCAGCAGGAATTCGCTGTTGGCAAGCATGGTGCGGGCCATTGGGGAACGAAGGCAATCCTCCACATTCTGCGTGATACCAGTCGCCAGAGCGCCGTATTTTCTGAAACGCTTCCAGCTTTCGGACAGGAAAATGCTGCTATACTCGTTGGCAAAAAAGAGGTAGATTTCATCAATAAAAATGTGCGTCCGCTTGCCCGCCTTGCGGTTTTCGGTGACGCGGTTCAAGATGGCGTCCAGCATGACTAGCATCCCCACAGTTTTAAGCTGCTTGCCCAAATCCAGAATGTCAAACACGATGATGCGGTTATCGAGGTTGACATTGGTTTGATGGGCAAACACATTCAAGCTGCCCGTGGTGAACAGTTCGATGGCAAGGGCGATGTCCTTTGCCTCCGGCTCTGGCTGCTTCAAAAGCTCGGCATGAAACTCCTTCAGCGTGGGCGGGTCGCCTTTGAAACTGCGGATATATTTGCGGTAGACGTTGGCGGTGCAGCGGTCAATGATGCTTTTGTCCTTCGCGCCCAGCTTCCCGGCTCCCACAAGCTGCTCACAAAGGGACATCACAAACTCGGATTTCAGGATAATGGGGCTTTCGCCGTCGCCGTAATTTTTGCTCATATCCAGCGCGTTGATATGGTTGGGGCTGCCCGCCGCGATATGGATAATCTCACCGCCCAGCGCCTTCACAAGCGGAGTGTATTCCCGCTCCGGGTCTGCGATCAGCACATCATCATCCGTGTTGAGGACAATGGAAGTAATTTCCTCTTTTGCGGCAAAGGATTTCCCCGCGCCCGATACGCCCAAAATGAAGCCGTTGCCATTGAGAAGCATTTTGCGGTTGCATACAATCAGGTTGCGGGAAATGGCGTTGATGCCGTAATAGACGCCGCCCCTGTCCATCACTTCCTGACAGCTAAAGGGCATGAGTACGGCGGTGCTTTCGGTGGTGAGGGTGCGCAGGGTGTCTATGCGGCGCAGGCCGTAGGGCAGGGCCGTATTCAATCCGTCCTCCTGCTGGTATTTGAGAACGGCAAACTGGCAAAGGTTTTTCCTGCCGATGGACAGCAGCGTTTCGGTATCGGCCTCCAACTGCTC
Source organism: Bacillota bacterium (assembly GCA_023408315.1). Lineage (GTDB taxonomy): Bacteria > Bacillota > Clostridia > Christensenellales > Christensenellaceae > JAEYKI01. The sequence goes on along the minus strand of JAEYKI010000022.1, from coordinate 89,179 downwards.
CGGCGTGTCGGCCACATGCACCAGCGTCACCAGCACGAACATCATGCGCTGGTCGCGGGTAGTGAGGTCGTCAAGGAATTCCTTTGTTTCCTTGCGCATCTGTTCCAATTCATAAGGGATAGTGGCCGAAAAATTGTTGTTCATGTTCTGCTTGTGCTGCCAGCGGGTAATGTCGGTTTCCACGGCCATGATGCGGTTGTTCATTTCCTTTACCGCTTCATCCGTGGGTACGGGGATGATGTCTATGGAAAGCATTAAATTCCTGCTAAAGTCGGTAAGCTCCGAAATCATGCTGTCCTTGATGAAGCTGGCGTACTCTTTAAGGAACAGCACACGGCCCACCTTGCCGCCCATCTTGAAATGGTCGCCCTTGAATTCCAGACTGTCCGGGCAAATATAATCCCGGAAGTCATGGCCTTTCCGCATGGTTTCCCGTAAATCAAAGCGGAAATACTGTTCCTCGTTCATGCGGAAAAAGTCGTGCAGGGTGCGCAGGCGGTCATGGTTGGTTACTTCCACGGCCTTTGACGCCAGCTTGCCTAAGTAGGCCACAAGGTCGTTGTGGACACGGGTAAAGAAGCTGCGGGCTTCCTCAATGTTCTTCTTGCTCACGGAAACGGTGATGTACTTCTCCTGCACAATGTTGTTGCTGGCCCCGGCCTTGTCAAGTAGCATAGAGTTGTATTCGCCGCGGTAGCCGTCCAGATTGTCCCCGGCAGGCTGCATCAGTATGGATTGTTCGAATTCCACGGGATTCAGCCTGCGGTTGTTGACGGTGATTTTCGTGGTGGCGTTGGTGGCAAGGGCATTGAGCAGGTTGCAGTAAGACAGGAACATTTCCATCTGGTCGTCGTGGGAGGCCACGGAATAGTTGATGTCTTGGAAAATCCATACCTTGCTGTATTTGCCGCCCACCTGCCAGATGCCGTCCTTATAGATGCGGCGAATGGGGATGCTTTTTTGTATGGAATTGGGGACGCTGAATGATTCCCGTTCATTTTTCAGCGCGTTTTTGAGTGTCTTAATCATGCTTGAAATTCCCTCCCTTGATGGCGTGGCAGTAAATGTTTTCGGCCTTAAACGTCCTCGCGCCGGCGCAGAGGAATTCCGATTTGAACCACGCCCATACGAATTGTTCCATCGTCAGGCCGTTGTATTTGAAAAAGCCCATAGCGGCGACGGGTGCTGCGGCCACGATGCAAAGCCAGCTAACGGTTTCCTCTCCCAGCGGGTTTTTGAGCAGAAAATAGACGGTCACGGCCAGCCCTACGGCCAGCAGCGCGCAGATGAATTGCCGCAGGGACAGGCCGAAAAAGATAGATTCTTGATACTGCCGGATTTCCTTGTTTATCTTGATTTCCATAGGATTCCTCCTGAAATAATTGATTTTTGCTCTTAATAGCGCGATAATGGAAATGAAAGGAAGGGGTGATTATGTCTGCGCTATTAAAGCTGTTCATACGGTTAATTCTCATGCTGGGGTCGCTGGTGGTTTGGATTTGCGTAAAGCTGCGTCTTGGCATACCGCTCTTGTATACGGTGTTAATGTGTACCGTGTTCTTGGATTGGGCAAGCGCCAATGAAACACTTTCCGTCGGAATACTCATTGCCCTACTGGTAGGCGTGGCGATAAGCTGGATATATACCGCTGTCCGCGCTATAAAACGGCGGGTCGGCGGGCGTTCTTCCGAAGATTTGCAGGCAAGAATGGTAGCAGACCAGCTAATCGCGGCAAAAGAACAGGGCATAGATGCCTTGCATTTCACGCGGGACGGCTCCGCTATCGACGAATAGAGCGTCCGCTATTACAATCCCATCATTTCTTTTACGATGCGGTCACTGGCTTTCACCATCCCCACAAGAATGAGCATGTTAAATACGGTTTCTGCGATATAAGCCCATACCTGCGTGACCACGCTTCCGCTTGCAACGTCGGGTTCTGCGCCCACAAATGCGGTAAAAATCAGGCAGGCCAGCACAATTACGGCCCCCTCCATGCACACGCCGATATAGCTTTTGATGAAGGCTTTGCCATGACTTGACGTGCTTTCGCCTGCAAAGCTGGCAAGGGGCAACGGGGCAAGGGCGGTGTACATATACAGCTTGAAAAAGCGCCCGTACACGGTCATTATCAGCACAAAGGACAAAACCGTGATGAACAGGCTGCCCAACAGGGTTACAAGCCACAAGGGGATGCTGGCGAAAAAGCCAACTTCTTCAATGGCAGTCGCAATCTCGCTTGGCAGGGTGACGGCTGCGGAGGTCATACCGCCCACACGGGATGCCATGCTGGACACCACGCCGCCGCATATCTCAAAAATCGTGGTCATAATGTCCATGCAGTACCCTACGGCGGTTTTGGCCGCCACAAAGCGGATGAAGTGGCGCAGAGCGTATTCCGGCCTTTTGAAGTCCCGGAAATTCATGGTGCTGCCGAAAATGCTCATGGCCGTAAACAGCACCAGCAGGCCGTAGCCGATGGCTTTCAAGCCGCCGTTGATGTCCACGATAACAGACCAAACGCCGCCGCCCTTAAAGGCTTGCGGGGATTGGGCGATAAGCTCCCATATTTCGGCCAGCTTGCCGTTCCACGTTTCAAAGGCGTGGGTCAGGTTTTCAATAATCCAGTTGTCGGACAAAAAATCACCTCCATAGAGGCAGGCCGGGTGGCCTGCCTCCTGTCCTTAATTGGGTTAGAGTATCATGTCTAAAATTTCTTTCGCAAAGGCGATAACCACGCCGCCGAAGAAGGTCATAAAGCCGTTGGCCCTTTGGCCGGGGTCGTGGGATTTCAGGGATAAACCGATTTGAACAATCCCAAAGCCCAGCAGAATAACGCCGATGGCGCGGATAGCGGCGAATACGAAAGTTGATAGGCTATTGATGCTACTCAGCGGGTCGCCTGCGGCGTAGGCGGTCACGGTAAAACCAAACATAGCGGCAATAACAACCGCCGCCATGAAGTACCCGCGCTGTATTTTTCGCTCTGCGGGGCTGTGGACGATGGGCTTTTGGGTCTTGCGGGTAAACAGTTTTTTCATAGGGATTCCTCCTTGTCACTCAATGATTTCAATATCTTCAAGGCTCTCATAGGCTTCCGACAGGTCGGATTGCTCGTAGGACACGGACGCGCGGGTATAGGCTTCCGCGCCGCCGTCCGCTGTCAGTTGGATATTGGGATGCTTAAGCAGGTTATACTTCTTATCCATGACGGGCCGCTCTCCCCGGATAAACAGCAGGGCGTTTTCATTGTCCAGCAGCCGCACTTCATCCGGTGTCAAAAGCTCCCGCCCGGCGTTCTGAAAGTTCTCGCTGGATGAACCGTTGCGCCCACGGGTGAGGCCACGCGTCCGGGTGTCGATGGTGGCCTTTCCCAGCAGCTTTGTGATGTACTCATGGGTGCTTTGCTCATTGCCGCCCAAATAAAGCAGGGTGTCGCAGTTCCCGGTGATGTTTTCCCAGCTATCCTTAAACAGCGCCTTTAACTGGGCCATGTTCTGGATGATGATGGATATGCTGATTTCCCGGCTGCGCATAGTGGAAAGGACGCGCTCAAAATCATCGGGTAGGGCAACGTTGGCGAATTCGTCCGCTATGATGCGGACATGGACGGGCAGCCTGCCGCCGTGTTCGTGGTCGGCCTTGTGGTACAGGGCTTGGAAGGCTTGGGTATAGAGCATTCCCACAAGGTAATTAAAGCTGCTGTCATTGTCGGGTATTACGCAGAAGATGGCGCGTTTGCGTTCCCCCAAACTACCTAAATCCATGCTGTCATAGGAAGTGATGCGCTGTATCTGCGGCAGGTTGAAGGCGGCCAGCCTCACGGCGGCCGACACAAGGATGCTCTTGGCCGTCTTGCCCGCCGCCTGTTTGAAAACCTTGTACTGCTTGATAGCAATATGCTCCGGGCTTTCTTCTTCCAATGCCTCAAAAACAAGATCAACCGGGCTGCGGTAGTCCTCGCTTTCCTCGCTGGCCCCGGCGTTTTCCAGCAGGTACATGATGGTGGCGAAGTTCTGTTCATAGGCCGGGGCTTCGTGCATCAGGTAGAGGATAAGGGCCGTAAGCAGGGCGGTTTCGGCCTTCTCCCAGAATGGCTCGTCGCTCTTGGCGGTCTTGGGCGTGGTGTTCTTTATCAGGTTGGTAATCAGTTTCAGCGCGTCCTTATCGTCCCGCAGGTAGGCAAAGGGATTGTAGGCATCGGACTGTTCCATGTTGATAAGGTCAAATACCTTGATGTGATACCCTTTAGCCTCTAATAGCGGCCCTACGGAACGCAGCATTTCGGCCTTCGGGTCGGCTATGATGTAGGAGCAATTCGCCTGCATGACGTTGGGCTTGGCAAAATACCGGGTCTTGCCGCTGCCGCTTCCTCCTACAACCAGAACATTGAGGTTGCGGCGGTGCTTGCGCCCGTCCATACCCATTTTTATATGCCGGGTCAGGATGATATTGCTTTCCGGGCGCTTATGGTCGGCGTATTTGCCGTTTACCTGCCCGGCCTTTCCCCAGCGGGCGCTGCCGTGTTCCTCCCGCAAGCGGGTGTTGCCACGGGTGGCGTAATAGGCCGATATGCCCAGCCCGTAAAGAAGAACGGCGGCCAGTAAAAAGGCCGCCGTTCTGTCCGTCCATTGAAGGGCGAAAGGCTGTTGTAAGGTGTTTGTGACGCTTTCCAGCAGGTCATCCAGCTTTGCGCCGGGGATATAGCCCTGTGCCAGCAGCGCCGCCAGCCATAGTACGGGCGGCAGCAGGGCAATCCAGAAAAGGATCTCCCGGCTGCCGCTTTTGGTCGGGTCGCTCATACGCTCACCTTCCTTTGTCCGGGGCGGCCTTTTTCGGCGCTTTCGGGGCGCGAGCCTTTTCCTGCGGGGTTTTGCTGCTTTGCTGCGCCTTCGCGTCCTGCACCTTATCCCGGACGGACGGCTTTCCCTCCCGCGCCTTTTCCGGCTGCTTGTCGGCTCGGCCATCCTTTACCGGAGCCGCCTGCTCCTGCGGGCTTTCGCGCATGGGCGGGAGCTGCCCCATCTGCGCAAACAGGCGGTTAACAAGGGGCGCGTCCTCCGCTTGCGCTATCATCTGCACCTGTCCGGGGATGCCCGTTTCATGGAAGGACAGCGGCACATCCAGCGTCGCCGCCTTTTTTTGCAGAGTTACGGTATCGGCTATTCCTACCGTCACAACCTGCAATTCCTTTCCTTCCCCGAACAGCCGGGACAGGGGGGATGCGTCCTTTAACTGCTGGTTTTCCCTTGCCACTTGCAGCACAAGGGCGGCCAGCCTTTCTGCGCCCAGCCCTTCCAGCCGGGCCATTTTTCCCTCATTCATCTTTTGCCTCGTTTGTTGCAGCCAGCCATTCCCGCGCCCGTTCAACCTGCCGTCGTGTGGAGCGCGGGACACGGCGTTTTTTGGGTTCTGCTCCGGGGCCGGGTATTCCATCATTTCCATGATGCGGTTCACCTTAACGGCGTCCTCTGCTTTCACCATCACGTCGCAAAGGCCCTTGTCCTTCGTCCTGTTGTAAATGGCGGTGTACAGGACGCCGTATTTCTGCGCCAGCCTGTGGAATTCCGAAATATCGGCCTTCTTCACATGGAAAATGGACAGCGGCTTATCCTCATGCAGCAGGCGGCCAATGCTGGTTTTGCCTTTCAGCTTTTTATGGTCTTTGAGCAGCGCCAGTAGCAGGGCGGCAAGGTTTTTCGCGCCCAGCCCGGCCAGCTTGATTGCCGATTCGGTAATCTGGATGCCCTCTCTTACCATTTGGTCGGCGGTATCGCCTCCGATGTTCATACGCTTACCTCCCATCGTCACGGGAAGGCTCCGGTTTCTCCGGCTTTTTCTTTTTGCCTTCCAGCGTCTTGAATTCGATTGGTTTATCCTCGCTGTCCATGTAAAGCTGCTCCGTCCGCTGCTGGGCCTGCTGCAAGGTGTCGATGGCCTTTGTCACATCACGGAACAGGGAAACGTACATTTCCTTGTAATCCGGCATACAATCTCTCCTTTCATGGTCATATCATCTTGAATGGCGCTTGTTTCTTCTTGTCTTGAACAGCCTGCTTTTCGGCTTCCTGCCGGGCCTCCGCTTTCCGCGCCTGCCGCTCCTTTTCTCGTATTTCTGGCGCGGTGGCCTCGATGCGGGCGCACAACCGGGCTTCCCGGCGTAGTTCCCATAATCGGGCGGTGGCCTCGCTGATTTGCCCAGATAGGGCGGCCATAACCGCTTCATCCTGTGAGTCCCGCCTTTGGGCATATAGCGGTTTGCGGGCTTCGGTAACGGCTTGGATTTGTGTTTCAATGCCCTGCCTGCGGGCCTGCAATTCCTCCATCGTGGTGATATTGTTGCGGTACAGGTAAAGGAATTGTTCTTTGTAACGGTCAAGGCGTATGACATCCTCCCGCAACAAAAAAGCCGCCTTGTTCGGCAGCTTGCGGCGTTTTACCTTGCCCAGCAGGTACAGGTACTTGAAGTACAGGGCCATGAAGCCTTTGAGCTTCTTGCGCTTGGTGCGGATGGGCGGCCCGGTATAGCGGTAGCGTTTGGGCGGCGGGGCCTGTGGCTTTTTCTCCTGTCCGTTGCGCTGGCGGGCCAATCGCTCCCGTATGGCTTCCTCCGTGTATGCCTCGCCCAGCGATTTCAGCCGGATATACCGTTGCCCGCCCTTCGGCTTGACGGCCATGTGCTTGACGTTGAGGCCGTACTTGACAGCATAGCCTTTCTTTTTCAGGGTTTTAATAAAGGTGCTGAACGTAAAGGATTGCCGGACAATCTCGTCGATGTCGGCGGCTATCATGCCCCGGATGGTGGGCTTCCCGGCTTTTTCGGCGGCCCACTCCGCATATTGCTTGCCCCGGCCTTTCGGCTCAATAACAGACAGGCCATGCTCCCGGCAGAGTTCATCCGATGTTCCCCGGATGGTATTAAAATAGCTTTCGGGGGAGGAATGGTATTTGATGCCGTCCGCAAAGGACACGGAATTGACCACAATATGATTGTGCAGGTGATGGCGGTCAAGGTGTGTGCCAATGACGGCCTCGAAACGCTCCCCGAAACAGCGCCGGGCAAACTCTACGCCGATTGCGTGGGCCTGCTCCGGCTTAACCTCTCCCGGCTTGAAAGACTGGATGAAGTGATAGGCCAATACGCCGCCCATCTTGGAAAACCGCTTTTTGGTGGCAATCATTTCCCCGTAGGCAGTACCCGGACGCTGGCAGTTGACGGCGCTTTCAAATAGCCGCTGCTCCGTTTTATCCGGGTTCAGGGCGTAATCCACGGATGCGCCCAGCGTGATTGCCCCGTCCGTCTTTTCGGGGTTGGCGGTATAGGACACGGCGCGGGCAAGATGGGTGCGGACAGCGAAAACCTTTGTATATGCCATGCGCTCACATCCCCTTTATCCGCTGCCAGATGGCTGTCTGCATCCGCATGATGTCCTCCACCGCCTGCGGGGATATGCGCTTCCCGCTGTTGGCGATACGGGCAATTTGGTTGATGTTGTTGCCGATGGCCGACAGTTCCCGCAGAAGGGCGGCGTATCCGTCCGGGGGCCGGGGCCGGATGTCCATGCCCATGATAAGACTGCGGATGAATGGGTCAACTTTTATGCCCGCATTATTCGTCTGACGCCTTAAATGGGCCAGTTCTTTTTCATTCAGCCATACGCTTATATGGTGGTTGCGTTTACGCATTTCTCGCCTCCTTCCGTCAGCGGGCAGTCCGGGGTTTAAGGGGCTTGCCCCTTACAAGCGGCATTTGGTAGCACAAATGCTATGCTTGCAAGTACAGGACAGCCTTACGGCTGCCCTGTACTGTACCCGCTGAATTACCGCGCTTCATGGGATGGTTGGGGCCTGTTTTTCGGCCCTTTGTTTTTCGCTGTTTCTCTTGGGGGATAGGCGAAAACCTTGTATTCCTCCGGGACGTCTTTGCCGTCGTATTCCTCATGGAAGCTGTCTCCTGTACTGCGGATGTTGCCATTGCTGGTGAACGTGCCGCCTTCATCTAATGTAATATCCCTGCCGAACCGCTCATAATCGATGTAGTTCGCAAGGCTGCCCATGTTTTTCAGGTCGTAGCAGCCGCTTTCCTCTATCCAGTAGTAACCCAAATCTTCTTCGTTGTTTACGCCTTGCAGGTAGTCGAAGCAATCAAGGTTTTCCGTCAGATTGACAAGGTCTTTCACGCTGCCGCCGTAATAGCTGCCGTCATGCTCCAATACCGCTTCCAGCTTTTTAACCTCGTAATCGGGCATTTCATCCAGCTTGGCGGCAAGGTAATTGAGTTCGTCCAGATTGGCGTACTCCGGCAGGCGGTCACGCAGGCCGTCAATCGGCGTTTCGTAGTCAGTGATGAAATATTCCTCGTAGCGGATGCCGTCAAGCCCGATGCGCTTCAAACACGCCTGCACCTGCTCCGTGGTGGTGGGCAGGGGCAGCCATTCGCCCACAAGGTCGCCCTCGTTGTACTTGCCTAAGTTGGTGACAAAAGCAGTGATGGGCGCGTCGCGCCGGGCCAGTTCCAGCAGCTTTTCGGCAAATTCAGTTTGGCTTGTCACTGTCCGGCAGCCTCCTTTTCAGCCTGTGGCTGTCCGCGCCTCGCCTTTACCATCAGGACGCCTTCAAGCGTAGTGGCCGGGAGATTCAGGCGGTGGGCATACAGTATTTCACACATCATGCCTTCGCTGACGGTGTTCCCGCACACAAGCAGCACATGGCAGCGGCGCAGCAGGGCGTTTGCCATTTCCATGCCCGCCTTGCGTTCCTCCGGGATGCTCTCGTCAAGGAATTGGGGAAACAGCAGGTGCGGGCATATAGGGGTAAATCCAGCCTCATACGCCTTGCGGCAGTATTCACGGGCCTTCTCGGTGTTGCGGGCCTCGTCGCCCTGAAAGGGTGAGCAGATATATGCAAAGGGCCTTTTCATAGTCGATTCCTCCTTTAACGTGAAATAGCCGCCGGGTTTCTCGGACGGCTGGTTTGTTTGGCTTCCTTCTGTTGCTCTGCCCGCAGCAGGAAACGCAGATAGTCGTTGCAGTCCTTGCCGATGGGCGGCAGCTCGGCGCCGGTGATGTGGTTGCAGAAAGCGTCGTTTTGCATAAGCGCCGCCCGCAGCTTCATCATGCCGTCCCGCCCGGCTTTATCGTTGTCCAGATACATGTACACATGGTCTATTTCCGGGTGGTCGGTCAGATATTGGAGCAGGGCCAGCAGCGACGTGCCGCTCAATGAAAGATAATGGTATCTGTCCCATGCCCCTGTTTTCCGTTTGCGGATGGTGGCAAGGGAAAGGGCGTCAATGGCACTTTCACAGACAGCCACATAGCGGCTGCTGGGCGGGCAGGACGGCAGCACGAAATTATACCGCTTGTCGCTGCCCTCGATGTCCTGCTTGAAGTCCCCATAGGTTCCCCGGACGGATGCGAAACGTGGTGTCCCGATTGCATCCTTGCCCACAAACACGCAGTTGTGATATTCCCGGCTCTCATACAATATCCCGGCTTGGATGCAGCGGTAGATGATTTCCGGGTCGATGCCCCGTCCCCGCAGGTAGTTGATAGCGGCCCGGTTATCCCGGTTCGGTTCCGGCAGTTCAAAGGGTTTGGGCGGCGGCTCCGGCTTCTTTACCTGCTGAAAGGAAACGGCAGGGGCGGCGCGTCCGTCGCAAAGCAGGCTGACGGCTTCCACAAAATCCATATCCCGTACTTTGATGAGATAGTCAAGGGCGGTCTTGCCGCCGATGCCTCTTGAAAACCAATGCCATTTGCCATTGCTGATTTTCAGGCTGTCGTGGGTGACGGTGCAGTATTCATGAGGCCCTGTGCGCTTTAGCTCCTGCGGCTCGTACTGTTGCAGGTAGGAAAGCAGGTCGATTTCCTTTGCCCGCTCGATTTGTTCCTTGCTTACGCCCGGCATGGACATTCCTCCTTCCTGAAATGAAAAAAGGGCGCTCATTTCTGAACGCCCGCAGCTTGTTATATTCGTTTGTATCGCTTTACAGCTTATCCTTTTCCCAGCGGGTAAATGCCTTACCAGCAGGTGGAAGGGGGTTTTAGGGGGAAACAAAAAAGCCCGCCGCGCCTCCGCAAACGGGCAGACTTCCCCCTTCATCGAATAATGTGTTTCATTTTTTGATTTTAAAACAAAACGGAACACGACCATTGACTTTTGCTTGTATTTAGCATATAATTAAACTGTTCCACAATTGATAAAAAGGATGAGTTGAAACATGAACCATGATGAACTACTACCAAAACTAATACGTGCATGTCTTGATAATGATAGGCGTATGGTTGAAGAAATATCTAGTATGATGATTAAAACGCTTAAAAAAAGCAAACCAGAAATTGCAAAAGAAATGTCGCAGGCACTTACGTATTCACGAAACGGTGCCTCCGCTTTGCGTTCTGCTGATGTACAACCTTTGCCTATAGATCGAGAATCTCGTTCCTCTCTTGGGAAGGCAGAAGAACCGTTGGAAGTTGAACCGCCTATATTATCTGAGCAAACCATAAATGAATTAATAGATTTTCTTTCTGAAAGGGAAAAAATCGAACAACTTATTATGGAAGATATTACTCCACCAAACAGTATGCTGTTTGTAGGCCCTCCGGGCGTTGGGAAAACGTATTCAGCAAAATGGATATCTTACAAGTTAAACTTACCTCTAGTGACTATGGACTTAGCTACTTCGATATCAAGTTATTTGGGTCGTTCGGGACAGAACATTAAAAGCCTTTTTGATTACGCACGTTCATTTCCATCAATTTTATTTTTAGATGAATTAGACGCTATAGCAAAGCGTCGTGATGATGCATCAGATTTAGGAGAATTAAAGCGACTGGTGAACGTTCTTCTAAAAGAAATGGAAACTTGGCCTAGCCAAAGTATTATCATTGCTGCTACCAATCATCCTGATTTATTAGACAAGGCCATTTGGCGCAGGTTTGATAGAGTAATTCCATTTGACCTGCCAGAGCCCGATCAAAGAAAAGAGCTTATTTTAAGATGCTTTGGGAAATTCGAAAAGAACTTTTCAAAAATGTCTATAGACTTTATGGTAAAGCAAACAGAAGGGGTTAATGCATCTGATATTTGTAAAATATGTATGCACATAAAAAGGAAAGTCGTTATGAAGGATTCTTTGCCTGACCTAATTGCAATAGAAGAAACGTGTACTGGCAACTACAAAGATAGACAAAGTAAAATTGAGGTGTGTAAGATGCTGAAAAATTCATTTCCTGAATTAAGCGGACGAGATATCTCTCGGATAACCAAAATATCAATAACTTCAGTAAGTCGTTATCTTCAAACAGGAGGAGCGAATAAATGAGTAATAATAAACATCCAATACTGGGGCGCGGAGAATTGTATGTGAGCGATATTGAAAAGAGATATTTTGGCGGGCCACCCCAATATCCTCATACCTATACGGAGGGTAAACAGAACTTATTGAATGGCTTATCATCTATTAAGGAATCTATAAATGCCAATTCCGAGGTCTTTTTAGAAGAAAAAGTCCTCTGTGTACGCATGGAACCCAAATTTGAGGCCAAATCCTACGCTCCCGACATGTTAATGTCTATTGATGGCATCCATCCAATTGGAGGAAGAAAGTACAGCATTACCGAACAGGATGGTAGTGAAATAAAGGCAAAGCTATATTTTGCTAAAGCTACAGATGATGGTATCAATAATTTATTTTCTACCCTTGAGCAAGGGAAAAAAGACAGCTTTGCAACATGGCAAAACCAGATAAGTGCAGTTAGAACAATTGATTTATTATCTCACAAAGAAAAAATAGCAGGATTCGCCTCTGACTGGGATAGCGGAATTGTAGAAATTGTGCTTCATCCAATAGTATGCAATAATGACGCTGCTATAAATAAATTTTTGGAATTGCTCAATTTGCCAGATAACAAGTATAAAATCTCCAGTTATTCAGATGGGCCTACATTTTGTGCTGCCGAATGTTCTAGAGAAGATTTAGAACGTATAGCCCTGTTTAACCCGCTTAGAATCGTACATCCTCTTGGAGAGATTAATATACCCGATTTACGTGAAGGTCAGTTTTTTGCTGCTCCAAAGCCTCCATCTACAAAAGGAAAATCACAAACAATAGTTGGTGTTCTCGATGGTGGCGCTGATATAACAGTCCCACTATTGAAAAATTATGTTCAGGCATTTGACCTCACCGACGTATCCCCGCAAGATAGTTTTATTTCTCACGGAACATCTGTTTGTGGGGCTGCATTGTACGGTGCATTGAACTATGCCCAAAGTGCAGATGAACTGCCTGCTCCGTTAGTATCTGTAGAGTCCTACAGGATATTGCCGCAGCCTTCCACAGGTGACGCACTACAAGATAGCGGGTTATATAGTGCAATTGATAAAGTTGAAGAAATCGTTCCTCAACGCCCAGATATTAGGCTATATAATTTATCTTTTGGCCCACGCGGTGCCATTATTGATGATGACATAAGTCGGTTTACATACTCTCTGGATAATTTGACTAATTTACCACATCATCCACTGTTTTGTGTTGCTGCTGGGAATGATGGAGATTTGCCTTCTCCTTTCAATCGGGTTCAAGCACCCGCCGATTTGGTAAACGGATTGGGCATAGGTTCGTATACATTTGACAGAAAGGGAAACAAGGTGCGAGCAAATTATAGTTGCATTGGACCTGGGCGGGAAGGGTGTAAAATAAAACCGGATTTATTAGAGTTTGGAGGAAGTCCAGAACATCCTGCTATTTTAGTTAGTAAAAATCACGGACAGACTGTTGCAAATTGTGGAACAAGTTTTTCATCACCAATTGCCACCGGAAAAATCGGAAGAATTATTGCATTAAGTGATGAAATCAGCCCCCACATGGCAAGAACGCTGTTAATTCACACGGCTGAAACTTGCGAAGACACAGACATTTGCGAAACTGGGTTTGGTTTTTGTATTGATGATGTTGATAACATCATCAACTGCCTTGATAATAAAGTAGTCGTTTTATACTCAGGAAGCATTGAGCCGAAACAGAATATTCGTATGCCGATATTGCTTCCAAACCTTGATAAAATACGAAACAATGCATTAGTTACTTGGACTATTTCTACTATTGGTAAGCCAAATCCAAGTGATGTGGATTCATATACCAGCAATTGTGTAGAAGATTATTTTTATCCAGATGATAGGCACTATAGCTATGTCCTCAAGACTCCCAAGAGGATAACAAAACAGGCCCGATTAGGTACTCCAGAAGAAGCTAAGCTCATTGCCCTCGGATTTGTTAGGGCAGATTTACCTATCAGCAAACCACCGAAGCAGTTTCTGAGCGAAGACGAGTTGAGAAATCAACATTTGAAATGGGATACTATTGTAAAAAAATCTCGCTCCATACGGGCATCCTCACTACACAACCCTTTCTTTATATTACATGGTATGAGCAGGGATTCATTCTCTAATTCGACTATGCAATATTTCGCTGCAATAACAGTGGAAATTCCTAAGTATCCGGGAATTCTGTATGACGATGTACTAAGCGAGTACCGTAACTTAATGCCTATTCATATAAAGAATCGAAATCAAATCCTTATAGAAGGTTGAATTGCAAGGGCTCTCTTTGCTTTAGAGAGCCCTTGCAATTTTTGTTATAATGGTAAAAAGTCGTCCATATCCAGCAGGAAGGAAAACAGGAAGTATTGCCGGGCCTCCGGGTGACTTGCCAGCAGTTCCACATCCTCCGGGAATTGCAGGCCCGCCACATCGTACAGGATGCGCAGGACGGCTAGCATTTCTACTTCCCGGCCTTCACTATACAGATGGGTAAAGATGGCCGAAACTCTATCCATCGTCCCGGGGTCATTGCCGGAGAAGGTGAACAGGGTTTCAAGGAATGGGGCGGTGATGGCCCCGGATATGAGGTTGATTTTGTCGCGGTTGATGTCGTTTTGAGGTGTGAGGATGCCCTTGCTTTTCAACGTGTCGCGGGTGGTGTTATTTGCGTTCACGGTCTTTGCCTCCTTTGCAATCATACGTTTTTCCTTGCTTCTTCCCATAGCCTTTTATAGCTGTCCGCACAGTTTGATAACATTTTTACAACAGTCCATGAAAATGGCTGTCGTGCGGATTCCAGAAAAAGGATGGATTTGGATAACACTTTGGATAACATTGATAACAATTCAGGCAGAGGGGACTTTTCCACCATACAAAAAGGATATAAGAAAAGCCTTGAAACTGGCTTGTTTCAAGGCTTTTTGGCGGAAGAGGTGGGATTCGAACCCACGTGCCCTTGCGGACAACTGCATTTCGAGTGCAGCTCGTTGCGACCACTTCGATACTCTTCCATATTAAATTGTCACGGGCGATGCCTCAAAATTATTATTTCGAGTCGAGGCCGTTATAACCACTTCGATACTTCTCCAATAATTCAATTATATGCCCCCTATATGCAGCAGAATATATTTTAGCAAAAACACGCTTTAAATGCAATAGAAGAATCCTTGGATAAAGATTGATTTATCCAGCTCCCAGGATGTACAATATCCATAAGAAATAAAAGGAGGCTGGCCTTGAAAAAACTGGCTGTTGTATCCCTTTTGGTTGCCGCTGTGTTTTTGTTTACCGCATGCGTGCAGGACCCGTTTGAAGAATATGAAAACTTTGTGAACGATCTGGACGTGAGCGCGCGTATTGAAGACGCCATCAACGGCGTGGGCCAGGGCAATACTTCCGCCTTTTTTGTGGACGAAATCAAAACGCTGTATGAAGATCTGGGCACTTTTGACCAGAATAACGACTCTGCGCTTGAAATCAACCAGTTTTACTCCACCAGCGTCAAGGACCTTCTAAGCGCCATAGATGAACGGAAAGTGGGCAATTATGATCTGGCGGAAAGCTGGCTGAACGACGCAGTGGAGCGCTACCAGTCCGCCCAGGAGCTGTACCGGCAATTTTTAATCAAATTCAACCACCAGAATAATAACCGGTAGCTATTCAAGCTGCTTTAAATCTTCCACGTTGCCCAGCTTGTTTTGAATCTTGACGCTCTTTTTGGACACAACTTCCAGATGCCCCTGTGCGGTGCGCAGGGAATTCTGGGTTTTTTCTATATATTCTTCAAACTTCTCAAATTCGTTTTTCACAGAATTCAGCATGTCCAGAATGGCGGTGGAATGCTGCTTGATGGCAAGCGTTTTAAACCCTGTCTGCAGGCTGGTTAAAAGCGCGCACAGGGTGGACGGGCCCGTCACCATGATCTTAAACCGCCTCTGCAGCACCTCCAGCATGGAGAGGCGCAGCACCTCTGCGTACAACCCTTCAGATGGTAAGAACATAATGGCGAAATCCGTTGTTTTTGGGGGGTGGATGTATTTCTCATTGATCTTTTTTGCCTCGTCCAAAATCGCGCGTTCCAGTTCTTTCTGGGCCGTTTTGAGGTCTTCACCGTCGCTTGCCGCCACTCGTGCGTACCTGTCCATAGGAAACTTGGAATCAATGGGCAACAGTACCGGCTCGTGCTCGCCGGGCAGCACAATCGCAAACTCAACGGTCTCGGTATTGATGCGCGCATTCTGGGTGTATTGCCCGGGGGCCATAAAGTCTTCCAGCAACCGCTGCAATTGTACTTCACCCCACGTACCGCGGTTTTTCACGTTGGACAAAATATTTTTTAAATCGCCCACGCCGGAGGTAAGGGTCTTTACCTCTCCCATGCTTTTGTACAGCTCGGTAAGTTGGTCGCTCACCCGCTTAAAGGAAGAATCAATCCCCTCGTGAAGCGATTTTTGCAGCCGCTCGTCCACTGTCTTCTGCATCTCTGCAAGCCGTTCTTCCACAGACTGCCGCAGGCGCTCCGAATTCCGCTCGTTTAAGCGTGACACCTCCGCAAGGGAGGATACCGTCATCTGGTTTAAGTTCACAAACTGCTCGCTGATCTCCTGCCGCATCCGCGCAGCGTTGTCCGCATTCATATTCGCCATCTTTGCCACGGAATCCAGCAGCATGTCCGACTGTGTCTTAAGTTGCCGGTTTAAATTATATATCTCCTGCCCCGCGGACCGGTATTTGCTTAAAAGCACAATCAACAGAACGACAACCAATGCCACCAGCCCAATAATAATGTAGTTTTCCAAACAGTACACCTCCCTTAAAGAGTATAATAGCACAACATGTCATGTTTTTGTACAACAAAACAAACCCGTCCGATCCCGCTTCTTTTCTGAAAAGAAGCAAAAGGCTTCCATGTCAAAACGACACTTCGCATCGTTTTGGGCAAGCAGCTTATCAAAACAATCTATACCAGCGGCAGGCTGGCCTTTATCCGTACAATACCGCGTAGCGGTATTGTACACAAATGGGATTCACAAGGGACGAGTGTCCCTTGTGCCTAAGGTTTGGAGGCGGGCAGCCTCCAAAAACAATAAAAAAGAAAACCCCGCCTTGATTTAAGCGGGATTCCCTCTCTCTATAAATTGGTCGATTTTTTCTAAATCATCATACGCCTCGTTTGTTGTTACGGATCTGCTCCAGTTCGGTAAAGTTCTGCTTGGCGGCGTGTCCGGCCAAAGGCATGATGCGCTCGTGCACCGCGTCCACAATCCAGGAAGGCTGCGGGAAAAATGTGTTTTCCAGCTCGTGCGCAGGCGTGATCCAGTTACGTGCGCCCACCACCACCGGCGGAGCGTCCAGGTAATCAAACGCCAGCTCGCTCACTGTCTGCGCAAACTCCTTCATCTGGGAGCCGCGTTCGCAGGCATCGCCCGTCACAATGATTTTGCCCGTCTTTTTCACCGATTCAATCACCTTTTCATAATTGAAAGGAACCAGGCTACGCGCGTCGATCACTTCGCAGGATACGCCCTTCTCCTCCAATATCTTCACAGCGTCCATTACGCGGTACAGTGTTGCGCCGATGGAAAGGATCGTAAGATCGCTGCCCGCTTTTTTCACATCGGGTTCGCCAATCGGCACTTCATAATACCCTTCGGGCACTTCCTTCTGGAACTGCTCTCCAAAGTCGTATGTGCGCTGGCTCTCGCAGAAGATCACCGGATCGGTTCCAGAAAGCGCCGCGTTCAAAAGGCCTTTTACATCATAGGGCGTTGCGGGGAAAACAACTTTCAAGCCGGGAATGTGCGTGCAGAGCGCGCTCCAGTCCTGCGAATGCTGCGCGCCGTATTTGGAACCAACAGAGAGGCGCAACGTCACGGGCATCTTCAGTTTGCCCGCGCTCATTGCCTGCCATTTTGCCATCTGGTTGAACACTTCGTCGCCGCAGCGGCCCAAAAAGTCAATATACATCAGCTCCACCAGCGCGCGTCCGCCCGCCATGGCGTAGCCAACCGCGGTTCCCACAATGGCAGCCTCGGAAATGGGCGAGTTGAACAGCCTGTGATAGGGAATCGCTTCTGTCAGGCCCTGGTACACGGCAAACGCGCCGCCCCAGTCTCTGTTTTCCTCGCCGTAGCAAACGAATGTGGGGTCTTCATAGTATTTATTAATCACCGCTTCAAACATAGCGTCGCGGTACTGGTACATCTTGTTCTTGCTGACCGGCTTGCCGTCCGCATCAAAAGCGCTGCGTACCTTGTTCTTGATCTTCTGCACCCTGGGGCTTTCTTCCTTTGAGATCAGCACGTCCGGTTTCCTGGTGGTATCCATGCTCTTTACTGTTTCATTGGAGAACATCAGGTTCGCGATTTCATCCGGGTTTGCATTCAGGTCCATGCGGGGGGAGAGCGTCTCGTCCACAGCCAGCTTCACAATGTGCAGCATGTCTTTTTTTACGTCCGCAATAATGGCATCTATCTCCGCCTGCGTGGCTACACCCGCGTCCACAATCTGTTTGGGGAACGCGTTGATTGCGTCTATTGCTTCCCAGAGCGCCACTTCATCCTTGGAGCGGTAAGAGGATGCGTCCGAGGGCGAATGCCCGGAGAAGCGGTAGGTCACAACGTCCAGGAGAACCGGTCCCTGCCGTTTTTCAAGAACTTCCCGTTTGCGCCTGTATGCGTCGATTACCGCCAGCGGGTTCATGCCGTCCACGCGCTCTGCGTGCATGGCAGAGGTGTTGATGCCCGCACCCAGCCTTGCAACTTCGCCGTAGCCCATCGTTTCGCCGCTTGTCTGGCCGCCCATGCCGTACGAGTTGTCGAATATATTGAATATGATCGGCAGGCCGCCGCAGTGGTCTTTATCCCACAGGGTGTTAAACTGGTCCATGGAGGCAAAGTTCATGGCCTCGTACACCGGGCCGCAGCCAACGGAGCCGTCGCCAATGTTACAGATAACCATTCCGCTCTTCTGGTTGACCCGTTTAAAGAGCGCCGCCCCGGTCGCAATATCCGCGCTGCCGCCCACAATGGCGTTGTTGGGATAAATGCCAAAGGGAATAAAGAACGCGTGCATGGAGCCGCCCAGGCCCTTGTTAAAGCCTGTTCTTCTGGCGAACATCTCCGCCAGCGCAGAATACATTAAAAACTCACGCGCAATGTCTTTTACGTTTTTATATTGCGTGCTCGATTTTATTACCTTATAAGCCTCTCCGTCAAAGTGGCCCTCCATAATTTGGGTAAGTGCACTGTCGCCAAGTTTATGAATGGAAGACAAACCCTTGGCCAGAATTTCGCCGTGGCTTCTGTGCGACCCAAATGTAAAATCCTCAATACCCAGATCATACGCCTGGCCCACATACGCCGCTTCCTGGCCAATGCCCAGATGCGCCGGGCCCGGATGGTTGTACGCAACGCCCGCGTATTCGCTGGTCGTCTTGATCAAATTCAGCATGGTCTCAAACTCGCGGATGATATACATATCCCGGAAGATCCGCAGAAAATCTTCCTTGGAGTAGTTGCCTTTTTCGTCCGCAACCGTTTTTTGATACGTATTCATTGGAATATCCGCAATCTTGATCTTTCCTGCCTTGCGCATCTGCTTAGGATCCACTATCAAGCTTTTTGTCATTGTCTGGTTCTCCTTATAATCAATATGAATATTTCCGTGATCCCCGCATAGGGGGGTTCTCTATAGCTGGAATACGGCTTCGCGGATGATCTCGCTCACCGTGGGATGCGGGAACACAATCTTTTTGATCTGATCGACCGTAACCCCTTTTTCAATCAGCGCGTCTGCGCCCCAGATGATTTCAGACGCGTAGTTGCAGATCATATGCACACCCACGAGACGGTTCCACTTGTTGTCCACAATAATCTTCATAATGCCGTCGCCGCCTTCGTTCTCCGCAACATACCGGCCTGCATACCGCATGCTGATTGTTTTTACGGTTACGTCCAGGCCTTTCTGCTTGGCGGTCTGTTCTGTCTCGCCCACGCCCGCAACCTCCGGGTTGGTGTAAATCACGCCGGGAATGGCCGCATAGCTCATCTTATCTTTGATGCCCAGCATATTGTTCACAGCCACTTCCGCCTCGCGGTAGGCCGTGTGCGCCAGCATGGATTTGCCGTTCACGTCGCCCGCGGCATATACTTCCGGAATATTGGTCTTCATCTTCTCGTCCGTCACGATCCCGGCCCGCTCTGTCAGCACGCCGATGGTCTCCAGGCCAATGTCCTTTGTGCGCGCAACCCTGCCGATGGACAGCAGTACTTTGTCCGCTTCCACAACTTTTTCCGCACCGTTTTCCTCGTATACCACGCGCCCCGCTTCAACGCGGGTCACCTTACAGCCCATTTTGAACACAACGCCTTTTTTCTCGTAAGATTTTTTCAGCAGCGCGGCAATTTCGCTGTCAATCGGGCCGCCCACCTGCTGCAGCATTTCGATGACCGCCACCTGGCTGCCCGCGGAGTTGAAATAGCTGGCCATCTCCAGGCCAATCACCCCGCCGCCAATCACCACCAGCTTTCCGGGAACTTCCTTCATGTCCAGTATCTCGCGGTTGGTAAGCGCAAAGCCCGCCTCAAACTGTTCCTTTAATCCGGGTATCGGCGGCATTGCCGCGCCGGAACCCGTGGCGATCAGGAGCCTCTTGCCTGCGTACTTCACGCCGCCCGCTTCTATTTCATAACCATCCGCAACCCTGCCGGTGATCTGCCCGTGCGCTTCTATGATTTCCACGCCCAACCCTTTCAGTGTGGCGCGAATGCCACCTGTAAGAGTCTTTACAACCTTGTCTTTCCGTTTGTTCACAACCATGTGGTCAAGCCTGGTTTCCTTTGTAATCACTCCGTATTTTTCGCCGTGTTCCGCGCCGTCCTTCAGCTTTGCCGCATACAGATAAGTTTTGGAAGGAATGCAGCCCTCGTTCAGGCAAACGCCGCCAACAAACCGTTCCTCCGCCAGCAGCACCTTCATGCCGCCGTGTGCGGCCCTCTCGCATGCAAGATATCCTGCCGGGCCGCCGCCCAGCACAATCAAATCGTATACCATGTTGCCTTCCCCCTATTTCGCAAGCAGAATGCTAAAATTCTCAAGCGTACGGCACAGTTCCTGCAAAAACCGCGACGCAGGCGCGCCGTCCAGCGCGCGATGGTCGTAGGTTAAAGAAAGCCCCATTGCCTGGTAAGGTTTCGCCTCGCCGCCAGCCATCTTCAGTTTGGTCTGGATATTACATACACCCAAAATACCCGTTTGGGGCGGGTTGATTACAGGTGTAAAGCTTTCCACGCCCAGAGCCCCCAAGTTGGAGATGGTAAACGATGCGCCCGTGAGTTTATCGGGTGAAATATTGCCTTCCTGCGCCTCTTTGGCAATTTGTTTCGTTTCTTTTGCGATCTCGTTCAGAGTGAGTTTATTCGCATTGAATATGGTGGGAACCAGCAGGCCCCGCGGCGTATCCACCGCCATGCCGATATGCACGTTTGTAAAATAGCGCATCTTGTCGTCCAGGTAATGCGCGTTCAAATCTTTATGATTCTCAAGCACGCGGGAAACCGCGTAGACCACAATGTCGTTCAGTGTGATGTTCTCCAGCCCCAGCGCCTCCGCGTTGTCTTTTAATTGTTTGCGGTAAGCCAGTATATTGGAAGCGTCAAAAGAGGAATTGTGCGTAAGCTGCGCCATGGCGGACAAGGATTCGTGCATGGCTTTTGCAATCTTCTTGCGTATACTGGGCAGAGCCGCGTCTTCAAATTCAACTGCAGTCGTAGTCTGCAAAGCCGCAGCGGCGGCTTTGGAAGCCGGTTTTTCTGCAAAAGCGGCGCCGGATCTGGAAAGCTCCATAATATCGCGCTCTATAATGCGGCCATTTGGGCCGGTCGGAATTGCATAAGAAGCGTCCATATCCATGTTTGCGGCAGCGTTGCGCGCGCGGGGCGATATATGCAGCCGCTCGCCTTCCCGCACGGTTCCGGTGGCAGCGGGCGCTTCTTTTTGCACCGGCGCCGCCGCAGGAGCCTCCGTTTTTTTCTCTTCCGCAGTTGCCGCGCCGCCAGCCGTAAACGCGGAGATATCTTCTCCCTCGCTGCCAATCACGCAGACATTTTGCAGGCAGGGAACATCGTCGCCTTCCTGCGCCAGTAATGCAAGCATTACGCCTTCAACCTTTGCCTCTTCGTCAAACGAAGCTTTATCCGTTTCGTAAGAAAACAGCAAATCACCGGCGGATACCTTGTCTCCAACCTTCTTGTGCCATTTTGTAATGATACAGCTCTCAACCGATTGCCCTTGCCGGGGCATGATCACCGCTACCGCCATGTTTTATCCTCCAAAATGTTAATTTATAATCATTTTTAACATAATCGATGCAAAAAGCACATATTATGTTAATTTGTAACATTCTTTGTGCATAGTCTAGCAAATGCGCTAACCTAAGTCAATGTTTTTTTTGTAAAGTTTTATTCAGGTTTAGTTTTCTCTCATAATGCGTTATAATACATAAAAAGGCCTTTATTAAAAGCTTTCCGTTGGGCAGAATAATTTAGTTGGAACGGAGCGCTCATTTCTGTTATAATAGCGGCGAGGTAAAAAATGAACAAAAATTTGATAGAACAAAAAATAAAAGACATCAATTTTAACCAATATGCGTTTGTGGACCCCAAGGCAATTCCTTTTTCTAAAGAAGTAAGGGATATGTGCGCAATGAACAGCTGCGGCCGGTACAATACAAACTGGCAGTGTCCTCCCGGCGCGGGCGAGCTTGCAGATCTGGAAAAAAGGGCCAAAGGCTATCCGGAGGCGCTGCTTTTCAACGCGGTTTATCCGCTTGAGGATTCCTACGATTTTGAAGGCATGATGGCTGCCAAGGACAAGTTTACGCAGCTTTGCAGCAACGCCCTTGCCGTAATAAAAGAAGCGTCCCCCGATGCATACGTAATGGGCGCGGGGGGATGCAGCCTGTGTGAGCAATGCACCTATCCAAGCGAACCATGCCGTTTTCCGCAAAAAGCAATTGCATCCATGGAAGCGTGCGGAATAGACGTATACGCAACCAGCGGGAAATTTGGTTTTCAATATATCAACGGTGTCAATACCGTAACTTATTTTGGGATAGTGTTTTTTAAATGAAAGAATTTTGTGAATTTTTAACTTCTTCAGTTGGCATTCTTAAAATTATTGCGTCAGTAGACGCAGTTACCTCCGTGTCGTTTGTGGATACAGCCGGGCAGGAGAATGCCAATCCGGTCACGCGGGCCTGCGCCAAGCAGCTTGCAGAATATCTGGCCGGGCGGCGCAAAGAGTTCCAGTTAAAGCTGGAGCCGGAAGGCACGCCGTTTCAGCGGTCGGTATGGGCGGTTTTATGCCGTATCCCCTACGGCCATACAAAATCGTACCAGGATATAGCCGCCGCAATCGGCAACCGCAATTCGGTCCGCGCGGTGGGCCAGGCGAATAAACGCAACCCGATTGCCATTATTATCCCCTGCCACCGCGTCATTCAAAAAGGCGGAGGTATTGGCGGTTACAACGGCAAACCGGAATGCAAAAAGCAACTGCTTGCGCTTGAATCCGGTCAGAGATCGTCCGCATCCTGAACGGGATTTTCATCCTGGTTCGTTGGCTTTCCCGTATAGCTTCCCTGCGGGTCGTCCTTGGCGGGTTTGTATTCCTTCAGTAATTCTTTCCATTTTTTGGCCATCATCGTCACCTCCAGCTTAGTATGCGGAGGCTGAATGCAAATCATGCAAGGAGGATCCTATGCAAATCATTCATTCCGTACTGTTCCGGTTAAAACATCAAAAAAACAGCGCAGAAGAACGCGCATTCCTTGTCAGCGCGCTTGAATTGCTCGCGCCCATTGCTCCGCAATTCAAGATATATAATGAAGTAAGCCCCAAAAACAACTTTGATTTTTATTTCTACATGGTTTTTGCATCCCAAAAGGAGTACGATGCGTACAACGCGCACCCGTCGCACCTGCATTTTGTTCAAAGCCGATGGATTCCAGAGGTTGCGGAGTTTATGGAAGTTGACCTTACGGAAGCGGATGCATTGCAGTTGCTTTAAGTTGGTTGATTTGAGGCTGTTCTTTTTGTTTATTATATTCATTTTTATATAGAAAGGCTGAGTTGAGATGGATTTGAAACAGTTACAAAACGGAAGCGATGTCCGTGGTATTGCTCTTGGACCGGGCGCAAACCTGACGGTAAACGCCGTATCCAAAATTGCCAGCGCGTTTGCCGCGTGGCTGTCTGCGCGGGAAGGCAAAAAATGCCTGATTTCTGTAGGCATGGATTCCCGAATCTCCGGACCCGCATTCCGGCAGGCGTGCATCGCGTCCTTTGTGCAGTCCGGTATGGACGTGATCGACTGCGGCATGGCCTCCACCCCCGCCATGTTTATGACCACCGTTACGCCGGAATTTGAGTGCGACGGAGCCGTAATGATTACCGCCAGCCATCTGCCTTCCGACCGCAACGGCCTTAAATTCTTTACCCGCCAGGGCGGCCTGGAAAAGCAGGACATAGCGGAGGTGCTCTCCATTGCGGAATCGGGGGCCTTTATCAAAGGCCATGGAAACCTGCAGGAAAAAGATTTTATATCTGTTTACGGCGGATTGCTCATAAAAAAAATCCAAAAGGAAACAGGTGAGCAAAAACCCCTGTCCGGCCTTAGGATCATTGTGGACGCAGGTAACGGCGCGGGCGGATTTTATGTGGAAAAGGTTTTAAAACCCCTGGGCGCCGATACCGCAGGCAGCCAGTTTCTGGAGCCGGACGGCAATTTTCCGGGCCATGTGCCCAACCCGGAAAACGCGCAGGCCATGCAAAGCATAACCGATGCTGTGGTCGCCACGGGCGCGGACCTTGGCGTTATATTTGATACGGATGTGGACCGCGCCGCAGCGGTGGACAAGGGCGGCGAGGAGCTGAGCCGCAACCGCCTGATCGCGGTAATTTCCGCCATTCTTATCGGCGAGGCGCCGGGCGCAACAATCGTTACGGATTCCATCACCTCCAGCGGCCTTGCGGAATTTATCAATGGAATCGGCGGCAAGCACCACCGGTTTAAACGCGGATACAAAAACGTAATCAACGAGGCAATCCGCCTGAACAAGGAAGGCGTATATACCCCCCTTGCCATTGAAACGTCCGGACACGCGGCCCTCAAAGAAAACTATTTTCTGGACGACGGCGCTTACCTGGTGACCCGCCTCATTATTCAGATGGCCAAACTGCGCAAGCAGGGTAAAACCCTCTCCGATTTAATCGCAGCCTTACAAGAGCCGGTGGAAAGCAGCGAGTTCCGCCTGAAGATTTTAGAGGAAGATTTTAAGGCGTATGGAAACAAGGTGGTGCAGGAGCTTGCAGCGTTTGCGCAGCAGCAGCCCGAATACCATATTGCGCCGGATAACCACGAGGGCATCCGCGTCTCCTTTGATAAACAGAACGGCGACGGCTGGTTCCTGGTGCGCCTCTCCCTGCACGAGCCACTGCTTCCCATTAACATAGAGAGCGATTCCGCAGGCGGTGTTCGCATTATCGCGGAGCGGCTGTGCGCATTTTTAAAAGAATACAAAGGGCTGGATTGCTCATCGCTTGCATCGTTCCTTAAGTAACTTTCCTTAAATAACTTGTACAGGGACAAAACCCTTGTAGAAAGCTTTTTTAACAAAGCCAAAAACACCTGTTACACAAGAACAGGTGTTTTTGAATCCCCACAGTATCTTTAATTTTGTGCAAACACCTTGGAAGGATCGATTGGCTTGCCTGCCTGCCACAGTTCAAAATGCAGGTGGGTGCCCATATTCTCTTCAAACGGCGGCGTTCCGCAGGTGCCGATCACATCGCCTTCCTGCACTTTGTCGCCCACCGCAACCTTAACATCCGCAAGGCCTGCGTACTTGGTCACCAGGTTGTCCGCATGGTTGATCACAACCGTGTTCCCCCAGCTTGCGTCGTCTATTACCTGGGCCACTTCGCCTGCCAGCGCAGACTTTACTTCCGCGTTGTCACGCGGCACAATGTCAATGCCGTTATGCGTCTGCCAAATGTTCAGCGTTTTGTTATACACCAGCTTGTCTATACAGAAAACGGCGGCAATGTCCCCGTCAACGGGTTTTTTAATTGATACTTGCGCTTTCTGGTAGTTCCTTGGCACTTCCGTAGCGGATGCTGTGGCCGCCGGGCTGGGAGTAGAAGATTGCAGGGCTGCTTCTTCCGCCTGCGCCAGATTCGGGGCCTCTATATTCTGCACGTTTTGCGCCGAGCCGGTTGCCTGCGCCTGCTGCGAAGGCTGCGCACCCCCGGTTGTGCCCTGCAGGGTAACAAGCAAGATAGACGCGACCGCAATAATGCATATGGCTATTGCAATATAAAATCCTTTTTGTTTTAAAATACCCTTTCCGTGCTCTCCGGAATTATTTTTTTCATTGTTCATACGTACACCTCCTTTCACTATTTTTCCCGACTTTGGAAAAACAATTCAAAGAAAGTGAATGTTTTCTATACAAAAAACAAAAAGCCTGGCTAAAAAACCGGCTTTTTACTTTATTTTTCGCCCAAAAACGCGGTTTTTTTATTTAAAATACAAAACCCCGCTCTCAAACAGCTTCTGGTTCCAGTTCCCCGGTACGTTTTTAAACGTATACTCTGTTGCGCGCTCGTTATGCCCCATTTTTCCCAATACCCTTCCATCCGGGCTGGTAATGCCTTCCACAGCCCACATGGAACCGTTTGGATTGTGCGCGATATCCATAGATGGGTTTCCTTCTGGGTTCACATACTGTGTGGCCGCCTGGCCGTTCGCAAACAATGCTTTCAGTTCCGGTTCAGTTGCAACAAAACGCCCTTCCCCGTGGGATACGGCAACCGAATACACCTCGCCAACCTCTACACCTGCGAACCAGGGTGAAGCCGCGCTGGTAATGCGCGTACGCACAATGCGGGACATATGCCGCCCAATGGTGTTGTACGTCAGCGTGGGGCTGTCTTCCCGCATGTCGCAAATACGGCCATACGGCACCAGCCCCAGCTTGATCAATGCCTGGAAGCCGTTGCAAATACCCAGAATCAGGCCGTCCCGGTTATCCAGCAGATTCTGCACCGCATCGCTCACCGCGGGGTTACGGAAGGTTGTTGCGATAAACTTGCCGGAGCCATCCGGCTCGTCTCCGCCCGAGAACCCGCCGGGGATCATGATAATCTGGGATGCGTCTATCTTCTTTTTCAGCTCGGCAATGGATTCTTCTATATCCGCCGCGCTCCGGTTGCGGATCACCAGAATGTCCGCCCGTGCCCCCGCCTTTTCAAACGCCCTTGCGGAATCAAATTCCGTGTTGGTGCCCGGAAACACGGGAATGATCACCCGCGGCTGCGCCGCCTTGCTTTTGCAGATGTACGGCTTCTTTTCTGTGTACAGCCCGGTCTTTGGCATGGCGGGCTCTCTGGTCTGCGTAGGGAACACAGCTTCCAGCGTGCCGGTAAACGCCCTTTCTATTTCCGAGAGGCCAATCTCTTCGTTTGCAACAAGAACAGAAGGCTTTTCCGTAAGCACGCCAATTTCCGCGAAATCCGCGTCATTCAAGCCGGCAGCCTCCACCAATATGCCGCCGTACAGTTTCCTGGTTAAGAGCGCTTTGTCCGCAATGCTTATATTCGCGCCCAGGCCGTTACCCAGGCAACACTGCGCAACCGCGGCTATCACGCCGCCGCGATCCACCGCAAATGCGGATGCAATTTTTCCATCCTGCATCAGCATATGCAGGGCTGCATATTTGCTCTTTACGTCCTCAAAATCGGGCAAGCCATTTGCCTCCCGTTTAATATCCAACAAGTACAGTTTATTTCCCGCTTTTTTAAATTCAGGGGTAACAATTTTGGCCGGGTCGTCCGCCACGCATACCGCAAACGAACATACCGTGGGCGGCACGTCCAAATCGCGGAACGAGCCGGACATGGAATCCTTTCCGCCTATCGCCGCAATGCCCAGCCTCTTTTGCGCCAGATACGCGCCCAAAAGCGCCGCAAGGGGCTTGCCCCAGCGCATGGGGTCTTCGCCCAACCGCTCAAAATATTCCTGCAGGGTAAGCCATATGCCGTCCAGTCCGCCTCCGGCCGCTATGATTTTTGCCACGGAATGCAGGACGGAATACGCTGAACCAACAAGCGGATTCAGGCTTAACAGGTATGGGTCCAGTCCAAAGCTCATCAATGTTGTGGAATACGCGTCCCCTTCCTGGCAGGGCACCTTCGCGGCCATGGCCTGCACGGGCGTCAATTGGCTCATGCCGCCCAGGGGCATGGTAACACTGGAAGCGCCAATACTGCCGTCAAACCGCTCAACCAGTCCCTTCTGGCTGCAACTGTTCAGGTCCGCCACCAGGCCCAGAACTGTCTCCCGCCAGGTCTCGCCTGTATTCTCTGCAAACAAATCCTGCTTGCCTGCCGCCGCCACTCTTGCCTTTGCGTACTGCGGCGCTCCGTTGGAATCTATAAACGCGCGGTTCATATCCACAATGGCCCGGCCTCTCCAGAACATGCGCATCCGCCCGCTATCCGTCACTTCTGCCACCCTGGTCGCGTCCAGGTTTTCGGCCGCCGCCATTGCCAGCACGGCTTCCAAATCCCCCGGCGATACAACCACGGCCATCCTCTCCTGGGATTCAGAGATGGCGAGCTCTGTGCCGTCCAGGCCCTCGTATTTCTTGGGCACGGCGTCCAGGTTAATGTCCAGAGACTCGGCCAGTTCGCCAATGGCCACGCACACACCGCCAGCGCCAAAATCGTTGCAACGCTTGATAAGCCGGGAAAATCCCTCGTTTCGGAACAGCCGCTGTAACTTGCGCTCGGTGAGCGGATTGCCCTTCTGCACCTCCGCGCCGCATTCTTCTATGGATTTTTCGTCGTGCGCCTTGCTGGACCCGGTTGCGCCGCCACAGCCGTCCCTGCCGGTTGCGCCGCCAATCAGTATAATCAGGTCGCCCTTCTGCGGGCGCTCCCGGACCACGTTTTCCGCGGGCGCAGCGCCAATTACCGCGCCAATTTCCATACGCTTGGCCTTGTATCCGGGGTGGTATACCTCATGCACCAAACCCGTTGCAAGGCCGATCTGGTTCCCGTATGAGGAATACCCCGCCGCAGCCTCCCGCGTAATCTTGCGCTGTGGCAGCTTATACTCCATGGTATCCGCCAGGCTTTCCCTTGGGTCCGCGCTGCCCGTGACGCGCATGGCATGGTACACATAGCTCCGGCCCGAAAGGGGGTCGCGAATCGCGCCGCCCAGGCACGTCGCCGCGCCGCCAAAGGGCTCTATTTCCGTTGGGTGGTTGTGCGTCTCGTTCTTGAACATGATGAGGTAATCGAGGTCGCCTTTCGATGTCTTCACTTTGTGTTTGATGCTGCACGCATTGATTTCCTCGGACAAATCCAGGTTTTTAAGCGAATCCTTAGCCTCCCGCACATACATGGTCGCAAGGTCCATCAGGCAAATATCTTTTTTTGCGCCCAGCTTTATGCGCGCTTCCAGATATTCCGCCCAAATGCTTTTGGCAGTGTCCGCGCCTTCCTCAAATTCCACATCCGTCAGCTTTGTTAAAAAAGTGGTGTGCCTGCAGTGGTCGGACCAGTATGTGTCTATCACCCGCAGCTCAGTAAGCGTGGGATTTCGTTTTTCTTTTAGGAAATATTCCTGCACAAAGGCGATGTCGCTTTCGCTCATGGCAAAGCCCATCTCCTGCCGGAAGGCCTCCAATCCGGTTCCTTCCATTTGTGTAAACCCATCCATTACGGGTACGTCCCTAGGCGGCGCAACCTGCATTTCAAGGTTTCCCGGCATCGCAAGCGAGGCTTCCCTGGAGTCTACCGGGTTGATCACATATTTTTTTATCTTCTCAATATCTGGCAGGGTTACGGCGCCTTCCAGTACAAATATTTTGGCGCTCCGCACAATGGGCCGCTCTTTTTTCGTAAGGAGCTGCACGCACTGCGCTGCGCTGTCCGCCCGCTGGTCGTACTGGCCCGGCAGGTATTCCATGCCAAATACATATCCACCGCCAAAATCAGGGGTTTCCAAAATCCTGTCCACAGGAGGCTCGCTGAAAATGGTCTGCTTCGCCTGTTCCAGGTCTTCCGTGGCCATGCCCTGCACATCGTACCGGTTCAGTACCCGCACGCTTTTAAGCCCGCTGATCCCGATGTTTTCCTTAAAATCCGCCAGCAAGCTTTTGGCTTCCACATCAAATCCCGGCTTTTTTTCCACATACAATCTGTTTACCATAAAAAAACTCCTATATCAGCCGCCAAACAGCAAAACCAGAATGGGCAGCATAATGAGCGATAGCAAGGTGGAGAGCACCATGCTGCGGGTCGCAAACGCGCAGTCCGCCGTGCACGATTCCGCGTAGATCACCGCTGTTACCATTACGGGCAAGGCCATCTGCGTAATAAACACATGGCTGGCAAACGGCTCCAAGCCAAAAAACGCCGCCACGCCCAGCATAACCAGCGGCGCCAGTATGAATCTGCCCACCATTACCCAGGATATATCTTTTTCAAATTTCAGGGTTTTGAACCCGACCCTGTGCAATACCGTACCCACAAAAATCAGAGACAGCGGGGAAGTAATGCCGCCGGCAAGAGCAATGGTGGAATTCGCGAAATCCGGCAACCGAACACCCAGCAGCACCAGGGCGATGGCTGCAAATATGGTAATCACCGGGGGTTGCAACACCCGTTTGGTCATGGCGGACACCGTTATTTTGGGCGGCTCGTTCGTTTTGGGCAAAAAGCTGTCCGCCATACTGCCCGCCTCTTCCATGGTCAAAACAGCCGTTCCACCCGGGCCGGCAATGGTTGTGGAACCAGCGGCCTGTTTGCTGCGAATCAGTTCTCCGTCCCTGGAGATCAGCAAATACGCCAGCGTATTAAAACAGGTGGTGTTTGCGAAAAAATAAAAAATCGCAAATATCATGCCTTTTTCCCCGAATATAGCCATGGCCACCGGGAACCCCACGAATACGGAATTGGAAAACGAAAAAAGAGCCGTAAAAACGCCTCTTCGCTCTTTTTCCACTTTCAGTATCCGGGCGAATAGCAGCCCAACCGCCAGAAAAAGCAGTACCGCCGTAAACGCCGTCCATATATATTTTCCGGATGACAAAAGCTCTGCCGCCGTAAAATTATTCAAAAACGAGTTTAAAATGGTGCAGGGCAGCGTAATGTTTACAACCAGTTTGGTGATAAACCGGGAGGTTCCTTCCGAAACCCATCCCTTAAACGCGGCCAGATAGCCAAAAGAGATGAGAATAAGGATCATCAGTACGGACCCAACCGCTCCCTCAATCATTTACGCCGTCTCACACCTTTCAAACAAGAGCATCATAAATCGCACGCACCGCTTTTTCAAAATCGTCGTTCTCCACGCCAACAATGATGTTCATCTCGCTGGAGCCCTGGTCGATCATGCGCACGTTAACACCGTTTTCGGCCAGCGCAGTAAACAGTTTTGCAGAAATGCCCACCCGGCGGATCATGCCCCGGCCCACTGTGGCAATCAGGGCCATGTTGCTGGAAACCTCCACGGAATCGGGCGCGCACACCTTATGTATCTCATCCACAAGCCTGTCCACACACCCGCTCACCTTGCAGTCCGCAATCACTACGCAAAGCGAATCAATTCCGGAGGGAATATGCTCAAACGAAATATCGTACTTCTCCAGACACGATAAAACGCGCCTTCCAAATCCAATCTCCGTGTTCATACCGTTTTTTTCTATGGTAATAACCGTAAAATTCTTTTTACCCGCAATGCCCGTAATGGTTTCTTCGCTGGCCACGTCTTTATCCAGAGAGGGTACAATCACGGTGCCCGAGTTTTCCGGGTCGTTTGTATTCTTGACATGAATGGGAATAGCCACCTGCAGCACAGGGAATATGGAATCCTCGTGCAGCACCGTAGCGCCCATGTAAGAAAGCTCGCGCAGTTCACGGTAGGTGATCACATCTATTTTCTTTGGGTTTTTAACAATCCGCGGGTCTGCTTTCAAAAAGCCGGATACATCCGTCCAGTTCTCATATAAAACGGCTCCGGAGGCGCAGGCAACAATGGAGCCCGTAATGTCCGACCCCCCGCGGGAGAATGCTTTTATGCTGCCATCCGCCATGCTGCCATAAAATCCGGGTATCACAGCCCTCGTGTGTTTCTTTAAAACGGCGCATAAAGCGGGAATGGTTTTTTCGTGGTCGTACACGCCCTTTTCATCAAAAAAAATCGCTTCTGCCGCGTCTACAAAATCATAACCCAGAAGGCTTGCCAAAAGAAGGCCGTTTAAATATTCGCCCCTGCTTGCCGCATAATCCGCCGAAGCGCCGCTTTCCAGATTCTCCAGAACAATGCGTATATGCGCTTCTATATCCACGGACACGCCCAGTTCGTCCCTTATCTCCACATACCGCTGCCGAATTTTTTGATACGCCGCGCTCCCCGCCTTGTTTTGCTCACGGTGCAGCTGATACAAAAGATCCGTTATTTTTTCGTCTTCAGAAAACCTTTTTCCCGGAGCAGACGGAACAATGTACCGCCTGTTTGGATCTGCTTCTATTATTTTTTTACACTTTAAAATCTGGTTTGCATCCGCCAGAGAACTACCGCCGAACTTGGCAACCTTTACCGACATGCAAGTCATTCCTCCGCTACATCCTCGTTTATAATTTCTGCGTCTGTTTCCACTGTTTCCGGTTCTTGTTCCTCCGGCTCCGCCTGTTGCTCCGGTTCCTCCTCATGCGGATTCACCAGCAGGCGGCATTCTATATAATACCTCTTTTGCTCCGCTTCCCCCATGGAGAAACTTTTTTTGGGCAGCACGCCGCATTCTATCACCGTGTCAAAAAACTTTTCCTTGGGGACGGGGCTGAAATAAAGCCCCAGGTTGTCGTACTTTCGGGCCAGTTCCTCAAATACCTCCTGGCCGTGTATGTAATCTATGCTTGTATTCTGGTTGTTGGCAATAAACTCGTCCAGAATATCCTGCACTTCTTCCAGAAGCAGGGGCCGGGATTTATGCTCCAGCACAATCTTGCCCGCGCCTTCACGGTACAAAAACGGCAGTTCGTTGCCCTTCAGCGCTTCAGACCCGCCCCGCCACCGGCCAAACATCAGTTTTGCTTTTGCGCCCCGCTTATTTAAGCGGTCCACAACAAACTCCAGCACGGTAATGGGGTTCACCTTAAACAGCACGCGGTGAATGGGCATAAACTCAATGCCGTCGTCGTGAAGGTTCACAAATTCGCACATGGCGTAGCGCAACGGATGATTTTCCCGCTCCTCTTCGCTCAATGTTTCCTTGGCAAGGTCCCACACGGTTTTTGCAGCGGCCAGGGAATGGTTCCCGTCCCCCACGCAAAAACGCATGCCGTCCCGCAAGGGCAGCCTGGACATTGCGCGCATCACGCCGTCCAGCAGTTCTTCGTTTTCCACAAAATAGCCGCGAATCCTTCCGCCGCCCAGCATCAAATCAAAATCATACAGTTTTTCCAAGTCTTCTTTTGCTTTGTACACAGGGCCAATTACGCTGTCCCTCGGGTCGTCCATCATGGCCATTATGTGCGAAGTTTCCAGAGGGGCGTCCTGCCGTATGGTCACGCGGGGGGGAATACGCTCCAGAAGCGTTTTTTCCGTAGCGCGGATCAGGGGCTTATTTTGGGCGTTATAATCGTAGTATTCCAGATCCACCATCATAATCAGGCCCTTGCGCACCGTGCCTTCCATTGCCCGTTCCACCAGCATAATGCCGCGCGGCAATTGCTCCAGAACGCCTTTTTCAATATAATCGTGCATCACCTGGTTTATATTCTTAATGTTGTCCGTCAATCCCTCGTAGTTCAGATATACTTCCGGCAAAATCATATGCAGAATAGAAGGCGCGTTGCCCACCGTGCGCTCCACCTGCATCCAATAGTCGGGCTGGGACGTAAACTGGTCGCATGCAATTACAGCCCATTTCTTCATATTGATATTCAGGCTTGGCAACAGTATTTCGGGAATGCCCACGCCCATATTTTGAGTGTCCATCGTTCGACCTCCGTATCAGTCAAAGTATGATTATTCTACATTTTCAAGCATAACATGTATTTTTAAATATACCACAAAGCACACGGTTTTTACAACAATTCAATTGACTTTTATATTTCAATACTATAATATTTTATTGTTTAGGGGGGTATAAAAAGTTGAATTTACCAGACATTGAGAAAAAATGGCAGAAAAAATGGAATGAAACCCATCTGTATGATTATAATCCTGCCTCCACCCGTCCAAAACAATACATTTTAGAAATGTTTTCCTATCCGTCGGGCGCAAAACTTCATATGGGCCATTGGTACAATTACAGCCTTACAGATACTTATGCAAGATTCATGCGCATGCAGGGCTACAACGTATTCCATCCAATGGGTTTTGACGCGTTTGGCCTGCCTGCGGAGAATTACGCCATAAAAACCGGCATTCATCCAAGCGATTCCACGCTTTCCAATATAGCAACAATGGAAGAGCAATTAAAGGCCATTGGCGCAACATTCGACTGGAACTACGAGCTTAAAACCTGCGTTCCGGAGTATTACAAATGGACGCAGTGGTGTTTTTTGCAGCTTTATAAAAAGGGTCTGGCATACCGCAAGGCTGCGCCGGTAAACTGGTGCCCAAGCTGCAACACCGTGCTTGCCAACGAGCAGGTGCAGGACGGCACCTGCGAGCGCTGCCATACAACGGTAACCAAGAAGCACCTGACGCAGTGGTTTTTCAAAATCACAGAGTATGCGGAGCAGCTTCTTAAAGGCCTGGACGGCATCGACTGGCCGGAGAAAACAAAACTGATGCAGAGAAACTGGATTGGCAAATCTACGGGCAGCGAGCTGATGTTCAGTATGGAAGACGGGCGGGGGTTCAATGTGTTTACCACCCGCGCGGACACATTGCACGGCTGCACGTATGTTGTTTTCTCTCCCGAGCACGAGCTTGTTTCCAAAATTACGACGGACGAATATAAAAAGAAGGTGGACGAGTACCGCGAATACGCGGCGCGCGCGACCGAGATAGACCGCCTTTCCACCACGCGGGAAAAAACCGGCGTGTTTACCGGATCATACGCGATTAATCCCATCAACGGGCGCCGTGTTCCCGTTTGGATAGCGGACTATGTGCTGTCAAGCTATGGCACGGGCATTGTGATGGCTGTTCCGGCGCACGACGAGCGCGACTTTGCTTTTGCCAACAGGTATGGCCTGCCCATAGAGCGTGTCATTCATGCCAAAACAAAGGATACAAACGATTCTCTTCCTTTTGTGGAATATGGCATTCTGGAAAACAGCGGCGAATTTGACGGGCAGACGTCCGATCAGGCAAAAGAGTCTATTACCGAGGCCCTGCGCAACATGGGCAACGGTGAATTCAAGATCAACTACCGCCTGCGCGACTGGCTGATCTCCCGCCAGCGCTACTGGGGCGCGCCCATCCCCATGGTTTACTGCGAACATTGCGGCGAAGTGCCGGTGCCCGAGAAAGACCTGCCGGTGGAGCTTCCCTACGACGTAAACTTTACGCCGGACGGCATCTCGCCCCTGGCCAAAAAAGAAAATTTTGTTAACACCACCTGTCCCAAGTGCGGCGGCCCCGCCAGGCGGGATGTGGATACAATGGATACGTTTGTGTGCTCTTCCTGGTACTACCTGCGCTATCCGGACAGTAAGAACGATAAGGAAGCGTTCTCCCGGGAAATCATGGACAAACTTCTTCCTGTGGACAAATACGTGGGAGGTCCCGAGCACGCATGCATGCACCTCTTGTACGCGCGGTTCTTCACCAAGGCGTTCCACGACATGGGATACCTGGGATTTGACGAACCCTTCCTGTCCCTGGTGCATCAGGGAATGATATTAGGCCCCGATGGCGAAAAAATGAGCAAAAACAGAGGGAACGTTATATCTCCGGATACATATGTTTCCCAGTATGGCTCGGATACTTTGCGCATGTACCTGGGATTCGGTTTCAATTACATAGAGGGCGGCCCCTGGAACGACAACGGCATTAAATCTGTGTTCAAGTTTTTGGAGCGCGTGGAACGCCTTGCTTTTAAAGTCAAAAATGCGTCGGGCGGTACCGGACATGCGGACCCGGATGCAAACTATGCGCTGCATTACGCGATAAAAAACATCAGCGCGGATATTCCTGCGTTCTCTTTCAACACCGCCATTGCGCGCCTGATGGAGCTGGTGAACGCCCTGTATAAATACACGGAAGGCACTTTTGACGCCAGGTTTGCACAGCACGCCGTTAAGCAGTTGGTTCTGCTGCTGGCCCCGTTTGCGCCGCACTTCTGCGAAGAACTCTGGGAGGCGCTGGGCGAGCCATATTCTGTGTTCAATCAGCCGTTCCCGGCATTTGATGAGAAGGCTTTGGTGCGCAATACCGTGAATATGGCCCTGCAAATCAACGGCAAGGTGAAAACCAATTTTGATATGCCTGCGGGCGCCACCAAGGAAGAAACAGAAAAATTCGCCCTGGCGAACTTTGACAAATACCTGGCAGGCCAGCAGCCCAAAAAGATTATCGTGATTCCGGGACGGATTGTGAATATCGTTCTTTAAATCGGGGGATTCCTCTTTTTCTTTGTACCTTTTTAAAAAAAAAGGTAACTGAAAGAAAACATAAAATTTAAAAAATAATAACGGGATTCCAAAAGGACGATCGTCCCTTTGTTCAGAGGCCTGGAGGCGGGCAGTCTCCAAAAAAAACGGCTGCAGGCCGTTTTTTATTGCCTTGGCTGCCAATACCTTGCGGTTTTTTGTAATTTGGGTTTCTCTTTTTTTCTTGTAGTGGCATGCTTGGCATACCTGGATTTTGCGGCCTGCCGGAGGGACAGGGCTATATGCGTTGCCGCGGGCAGCGCTATCTGCACCACAATCGCGATATAGGGGTACACATTTGTAATAAACCGCATGGTATCCTCAGTCGCGGGGGCGATCAAAATGCTGCATATTGCCAGCGCTGCGCCCGCCCCCAGCAGCACGGCCCAGCCTGAGAAGCTGCGGGGCGTTTTTTTATTCAAATGCAGCGCATCGCGCAGGTTGGAGACCACCACGGTATACTCCACCATCAGCCGGAACACCGTGGCAAAGAAATACCCGGCAAACACAAGAACCTCCAGCCGGTTGATAATTCTGCCTAAATCAACCAGCCGCATCACCCGCAAAAAAGCAGAGTACTGCCGGGACAGCACTTCCCCCAGCACCAGGGCGTTTAAAAACGCAAACAAAACCACAATTCCAACGCCAATAGAAACGCTGATAAGGCTTTTTTTAATAATTTTTTCTTTATTTTCAACATAAGGCAGCAGGCAGAATACAGCCATCAAATCACCAAATTGTATAAATGCAAACAAAAAAGCCATTTTTAAAAAACTGCCGGTATCCGTATAAAACAGCGGAAATATGTTCTCCCACTGCACATAGGGCAGTTCAAACAAAAACGTAACAGCAACCGTGCCCAGCAGAATATAAGAAAAAATAACCGCCATCCGGCCAATCACGGTAACGCCGCTCTGCGCCGCCCAGCCAATTAAAAATACTATAGGTAAAATAAAAAACGTAAGCTGCATTTGCCGCAGAATAATGCTTACCGTAAAAATACCGTAATAATTAAGCAGCAGGCTTGCGCCCAGTAAAAAATACAGGCAATACACCACCGTAACCGCATTGCCTGCGGGACCAAACGCCGCCACATTGATACGGCTGATGGTATCGTAATTGCTTCTTTTAAACAGCAGCAAAAATAACAGGTTGATTGCCAGCCCGGCGGGAAAGCTGCAAAGCAGGGCCAGCCACGCGGCGGTGCCAATGGCGCGCTCCTGCACGGTCACCAAAAAAATACTTCCCACGCAGGATAAAATAATCAGCAGCATCAATTGGTAGCCGTATATTTTCTTTTTCAATACTCAATCCCCTTAAACTTCAATTTTCCGTCCACTGCCACGTTAAACTGCGAAAACTTAAAATCTCCCGGCATCTCCCGCGCAAATTTTTTAAAATAAACGTCGGAAAAATTCATATAATCCGCGTCCAATTCCTTGGATTTCTGTATGGCCTGCTCAATCTTACTCTTAAGCGCATCGTTTACAATCCGTTTTACCGTCTCGTTGTCCATTTTCGCCACGCCGTTGATATCCTGCACAGAATAATCGGCCTTTACCTGCACGGTAAACTGCTTGTCTTCCGAGCAGTCCACGGTGCACGCGGTATCCAGCAGCTCCACGCCTGCCTGGGCCTCGCCCAAGGGCACAGAAATACCCCCGCTTTTATAATCGTTCAGCACAATCAGGCTGCCCACACTCTCGTCCGACGTAAGCGCGCCCCTGAACATATAATCGCGCACCACACACATCCCCAAAAAGGTAAATTTTTTATCCTCCGCTTTTCCATAAGGCAAATAGGCCGCGCGGGACTTGGAGTTCATTTTGGCAAATAACTCGTCCACGTTTATATCCGTTATATTCCCGTTATCTCTTGCCATGCCAAGAATTTCATTGATGCTTACGGCGCCAATGCTGCCCGCAAAATTGCTGCTCTCCAAAACGCCGGCAGCGCTGCCGTTTGTTATCACCACATACTCGCTTCCGCGTTTGTCGTACCCGTTATAAAAAGCCTGGATGATCGGCTTTAGATCCACATCTTCGGAAGCCAGAATAATATTGTTATGCCCCCAAAATGGCCTTCGCTCAATTTTAAGCATAATGCGGCTCTGCGCTTCGTAAAAAGACGGAGATTCCGAGTTGACGATCACATATTCCTTGCCGCCGCCGGAGTCCCCGCCCTCCGAATCGGACCCGCTTCCGTTTACCCGCAGGATGCAGGCCGTCATGTTGATGTCTCCGTCTGTTTTGGGCCTGTCAAAAGCGGCTCCAACCACAATGCCAAGCGAATCAATCTCTTCGCCCATCCCGCAGGAAGTAAGCAGCAACAGGCATGCCAAAAGGCACACAAATATTTTTTTCATACGCGTGCTGCCCTGGCAATTTTTTTGTTTTTTTGCAGCGGGAAAAGGTTTATTTTCAGCATCTGGCGGCCCCCTTTTTAAAGCTATTTTCCCAAATAAAAGCCGATTATATACTTTTTTAAATGCAAATAATAATTTTGAGATCAAAGCGAGGGGGATAAAAAAAATGAGCAATCAAAAGATTAATTGCTCGGTAGAAACTTGCGAGCATCACGGAAAAGGAGAAAAATGCAAATTGAGCGGAATTCTGGTTACGCCCAACACAGGTGCGGGCGCGGATGTTAAAACATCCCAGGGCAGTATGTGCGGCAGTTTTTCCGCACGCACATAAATGGCTATTAAATGCGCAGCGAGCGATTGCCTGCATAACAAACATAAAAGCTGCACAGCAAGCGTAATACGGGTGGAACAATGCCGTGCGTACGGCATTCGGAGCAATCACTGCTGCACGCATACCAACGATCCGGGAAACTACCTGCTGACTGCCATGGAAAAGCCATCCCATCCTGCTCGGGCTGGTGAAATTTTCGGCAGCGAGGCCGCAGAAGAATTAAGAACTGCAAAATACCCACAGGAAACCGCCGTTTTATGCGGCGTTGTGGGGTGCAGATATAACAATCAAAAATGCTGCAACGCTAAGGACGTATCAATTGGCCGCAGCTTCCGGAAAAATACCTTGCGTGTTCCATGCAAAACATGCAAAATGGAATAACTCAAGAATTTGCCGTCCTGAGAACCTTTTTTGAGAAATGGAGTTTTTCTGAAATTTTACCAAGACATTAAAAGTTTTTTGTTTCTTTTCTTCAGAAAAGAAGTGGGCGCGGGAAGTAGCCACGCATAAGAAAAAGGCGGATATTCTCCGCCTTTATAATTTATAAATTCTTCATATAGCTTGCAAACTGCGCAAAAGCTATGCCCGGCTCTTCCAGTTGCAGGTTCCAGCGTTTTACCCATTCCAGGCAATAGCTGCCGGTATAACCCGCTTTTTCAAGCGCGGCAACGCATGCGGCAATGGGCACATCGCCGTAACCCATCATGGTATATTCCACCTTGCCGTTCACAATTTTGGAATCTTTCAGATGCACATGTTTGATGCGTTTTCCCAGCACGCTCACGGTATACTCGGGCGATTCGCCAAAAAACCGGTAAGGATGGTGGATATCCCAGATGACGCCCACATTATCTCCAGCCTGTTCCACCAGGCTGGCGGCGCGTTTGGAATCCGCAAACCATCCGTTTGTTTCTATCAACACTTCCACATTGCGGCACGCGGCGTAATGCGCCACCTTTTTTAAATTGGAAATCACAAGCGCTTCATCCACCTCATTCGTTTTTTCCGGCCCAAAGTCGGCAAGCACGCGGATATATTTTACGTCCAGATCCTTTGCCGTATCCACATAGGCAATGGCATGATATACGGTATCCTGCGTAAAATCAGGCACGTTCATATAACACGCAGAAGTCAGGCACACAATTTCCAGCTTCTTGTCTGCAAGAAGCTTCTTGGTTTTGACCGCTTCATCGGGAGCAAACTGGGGAATCCGCGGAACATCCATCACATTTTGCACGCCCCGAATCTCAATGCCGTCGTACCCAAGGTCTTTTGCGGTGGACAGAATCTCCGAAAAACTCCACTCCGGACATCCCAAGGTGGAAAAACTCAGTTTCATAATATACCTCCCTATTGAAGAATCCTTTGGTAACAGTTTATCATTTCATGCTCAATTTGAAAATCTTTTTCCGCTTAACAACAGAGCCATTCGGCAAAAAGATTATACGAATGGCTTTCTGGTTCCGGGTGTTTCCATAACATAAGGCTTTTAAACAGCGGCATGCCGCCAGAATTAAATTTATGGCAGCCCAGCATCCTTAGGCTAAAAAGGCTTTTTCAAACTCCTCAAGCGTACTTTCAAACGCTGTCATGCAGGCTTCCACCGGGCCGCCCTCCACCAGATCCACGCCCGCTATCTTCAGCTCGTTCAGCGGGTAATCGCTTCCGCCGGTGGTAAGAAACTTTTTGTACGCTTCTATGTTTTTGCCCTGCAGCACGTCTCCCGCGATCTGCACGGCGGCAGAAAATCCGGTTGCGTATTTGTAGACATAGAACGCGTTATAAAAATGAGGGATACGCGCCCATTCGTATGATATGGTATCATCCGCGCACATCTCATCCCCGTAATATTTGCTGTTCAGGCCGCCGTACACGCCGCACAGGCTCTCGGGCGTAAGCGGTTCCCCTGCCGCGGACATTTCGTGCGTGATTTTTTCAAACTCTGCAAACATGGTCTGGCGCAGCACAGTTGTGCGGAACTGGTCCAAAAAATGATTCAGAATATACTTCCTAAGCTCTCCTTCTGACGTTTTAAGGAGATGGTGCGTTAACAGTATCTCGTTTACCGTGGAAGCAACCTCCGCAACAAATATAGTGTAGCCGCTGGTGGCATAGGGCTGCGCGTTGTTGGAATAATAGGAATGCAGCGCATGGCCCAGTTCATGGGCAATGGTAAACACGCTGTCCAAATCTCCGCGGTGGTTCAAAAGAACATACGGATGCGTTCCCCACGCGCCCCAGGAATACGCGCCGCTAGTTTTGCCCTTGTTCTCAAAAACATCAATCCAGCCCTCTGCAAAAGAGGTTTTGAGCAATTTGACGTAATCCTCTCCCAACGGCTCAAGCCCGGCCAGCACCATTTCCTGCGCCTCTTCGTATTTGTATTCATTTTTTAAATCCGGCACCAGGGGCGCGTAAATATCGTACATGCACAGTTTATCCAGATTCAGCAGCTTCTTTTTTAATCCCACGTACCGGTGCAAAGTGCCAAGATTATTGTTAACGATATTAATCAGGGTATCGTAAAGCTTTACCGGCACATCGTCTCCATACAGCGCTTTTTCCAGGGCGCTGCCGTAGTTGCGTGCTTTGGCGTAAAATACGTCTTTTTTCACGCTGGTGGAATACGCCGTGGAAATGGTGTTAATCATATTTTTATAGGATTGGTAATACGTCTCGTATGCTTTGCGCCGGATATCCCGGTCTTTATGCTGCATAAATACAATGTAGCTTCCATGCGTTAACGGCTGGCCGTCCACATTGCCAAAGGTCATATCCGCATTGTTAAGCATGGTGAATATATCGTGCGCGCCCCCCGCAAAATCGGAAGACATGGCCAGCAGCTTTTCTTCTTTTTCGCTGAGTACATGCTCCTTTGAGCGCAGCAGGTCGCTGATCATAAACTTATAATCGGCCAGACCGGCAAAGCCCTCCGCATAGCCGCGCAACGTATTTTCTTCCATTTCCAGCAGTTTGGGGCTCACAAAAGCAAAGGCGGACGAAAGCCGCACGCTAATGCCTGTGGCCCTGTCTGTCATCGCCTGGTATTTGGCGTTGCCGTTATCCTCGTCCCTGCGCATGCGGGCATATACATACAGCCGTTCCACCATCAGGGAAAGTTCGTCTATTTTTTTCAGGCTCTCCGCAAGTTTCTCTGCGCTCGCGGTCAGTTCCTGCTCTATCCGGGCAACGCAACCAAACTCGCCTTCCAGCTTTTTAAACGCCGCTTCCCAGTCCGCATCCGAAGCAAAGATGTCTTCCAGCTTCCATTTATATTGCTCTTCAATTTCCTGTCTTAACATATTGTCTCCTTAATTCCTCTGCGCGTGCAAAGGCGCGGGTATCCTGCCCCCGCGGGCAATAAATTCGGCAGGCGAAAAACGGTTGTAAGGCATAATGGGCGCGCTTCCCAGAAGGCCGCCAAAATGAACCTCCTGCCCCACTACCATTCCGGAAACGGGTATTATGCGCACTGCCGTGGTTTTTGTATTTACTACGCCAATCGCCGCCTCGTCCGCAATAATGGCGGAGAGCACCTCTTCCGGCGTATCGCCGGGCAGTGCCAGCATATCCAGGCCAACTGAGCAAACGCAAGTCATTGCCTCCAGTTTTTCTATGGACAACGCGCCGTTTCTCACCGCATCCATCATTCCGGCGTCTTCGCTCACAGGTATGAACGCGCCCGAAAGCCCGCCAACATGTGAGGACGCCATAATGCCGCCTTTTTTTACCGCATCGTTCAGAAGCGCCAGGGCCGCGGTTGTGCCGTGCGCGCCGCAGGATTCCAAACCCATTTCCTCCAGTATATGCGCCACGCTGTCTCCCATTGCGGGCGTGGGCGCAAGCGAAAGGTCCACAATCCCAAAATCCACGCCCAAGCGGCGGCTTGCCTCGCGCGCCACCAGTTCTCCCATGCGCGTAATCTGAAACGCGGTTTTTTTGATCGTTTCGGCGACCTCGTCAAAACTCTGGCCTTTTTTGTCTTCCAGCGCGACCTTTACCACACCGGGACCGGAGACGCCCACGTTGATGACGCAGTCTCCCTCTCCTACCCCGTGAAACGCCCCCGCCATGAAAGGATTATCCTCCACCGCGTTTGCAAACACCACCAGCTTGGCGGCGCCAATGCCGTTTGGCGTGCGGGTCGCCGTCTGTTTGATTACTTTTCCCATCTTGGTCACAGCGTTCATATTGATGCCCGCGCGGGTAGTAGCCACGTTCACGCTGGAACAAACGATCTTTGTGCGGGAAAGAGCCTCCGGAATACTTTCCAAAAAGATTTCTTCGCTGGGTGTAATGCCTTTATGCACAAAGGCGGAATACCCGCCGATAAAATCCACTCCCACTTCGGCCGCCGCCCTGTCCATGGCAAGCGCCACCTGTACGGGCTCGCCGCAAGCCTGTGTAAGTAAGGAAGCAGGCGTAACGGAGATACGCTTGTTCACAATGGGGATGCCGAATTCCTTTTCTATCTGCTGCCCAACCCGCACAAGATTCTCCGCTTTTCTGCAAATTTTTGCCCGAATATTCTCCGCCGTTGTTCCGCAGTCGCCGCTTATGCAGTCCAGCAGAGATATCCCCATAGTAATGGTACGTATATCCAGATGCTGGGACTGGATCATTTCTATTGTTTTTATAATATCTCTCTGATCTATCACCAAATCACACCCTATGCATGGAATTAAAGATTTCTTCGCGCTGCAGGCGGATGTCCATACCCATCTCTTTTGCGCACTCGTCCAACTGGTCCTTGATTTCATCAAACGAAACCAGGCATTCGGTCATATCCACCAGCATGGACATTACAAACAGCTCCTCACGCAATACCGTCTGGCTGATATCCAGAATATTGATATTCGTTTTAAAAAGAATTCCCGATATACGGGCTATGATTCCGGGCCTGTCTTTGCCGAGAACCGAAACAATTGCTCTCATCCTATCCTCCTGCGGTACGACGGCTCAACAATATTAATTTTGCGCCGGTAAGTTGTGTTTACGGTTTTTCTTTCCCTGGGGAAAGATGCCGCGCCCGTGTTGCGGTAAGTATTATATGCAAATATGTATAAAAATACGCCTACAAAAGAAAAGGCGGCGACGGCGGCCAGAATTGTCGCCAGAACATTATTGTAGTCCGTGAGAAACTGCATGGCGTTTCCCTGATGTCCTAAAAAAAGAGGCGGCGCAACCGGAAACAGCACGCCAAACGAAACGCCCGCCGCAATAACGCCCGCCACAAGCAGCGCGGGGAAATGTCGGACAAAATATTTGGAATACATGTCTTTAAACGATCCCGCATAAGCGCGAAAAGAGCCCTTACGTTCATCCATGGCCACAAACGGCAGATAGATTGTTCCCAGCAGCAATAGCGCACCGCCCACAACAAACATGGCTATCATGGGGTTCAGCCATACGTCGCTGATCAGGTGGGATGCTTTTTTGACAATCCAATACAGCAATAAAGCAAAGCTGCCGGCAAAGGCTGTAAAGACTGCGTAATACAACG
The DNA here is from genome assembly GCA_023408315.1 of Bacillota bacterium. GTDB lineage: Bacteria > Bacillota > Clostridia > Christensenellales > Christensenellaceae > JAEYKI01. Next base: position 44,978 of record JAEYKI010000022.1, on the reverse strand, counting down.
CATACGACGTCAGAAGGCGCTTATACTGCCCAAGCGTCCACCGCAGGGCCTCGCTGACCGTGCATGGTTTGCCCATTGCGTCTTCCGATATTATTTTCCCGGTTATTCCCATAAAAAGCGGGGTGGTAAAAGCAGCTATGATCAACATGAACGCAAACGCCCAGACCAGCAATCCGTTCCGGATCATCGGTTCAAAAATATAGATCAGCGTATAGGCCGTTACTGTTCCGTCCAACGAAACGACCGCCTCGTGCAGTTGTGTAACAATTGCATCCAGGTTTACAATAACAGGCAATGCCAGCAATGCAAACGACAGAATAAAAATCAAAAATAATTTTACTAAATTCCGGCGGTACGTTTTTACAGAGCCGGACAGCATACTTGCTATTGATTGATTTGATGAAGGGATCATCCGATTTATTAATCCTCCTTATAGTGAAGCCACTTTGGGCTTATTTCCGAATACTCGTACGTGTCAAGAAAGGCAATCACCTGGCGCGGCCCGGCAACCACTTCCAGAGCGCCAAGGCACTCCCCGGGTATAAACATCTTGGCAGATGCCTCCTTTACCATTTGAACGGCGGTGTCATAAAACCCGTTTGTATTCATTAAAACAATCGGCTTTTTATGCAGGCCCAAAGTTTTAAACGTCAAAACTTCAAAAAACTCTTCAAACGTACCCACACCGCCCGGCAATACCACAAACGCATCCGCCATGGCTTCCATAGCCTGTTTGCGCTCATGCATGGTTTGGGTTAAAATCAGCTCCGTGCACTGCTCATAAAGCACGCCTTTGCAGTTCATAAATTCGGGCGCAATCCCTATTATCGCCGACGCGCGGGCTTCCTGCGCGCCCCGAGCCACCTGACCCATCAGGCCGGAATTGCCGCCTCCAAACACAAGCCCGTATCCGTTTTGCGCAATCAACCTGCCAAGCGCACGCGCTTCTTCGTAATAAACCGGGTCCGCATTCCTGGAACCGGCGCCAAATACGCAAATATTCTCCATTCTTTATTTCTTCCCGATCTGATCAGGAATTTGCATAAAAATTCTGCTTTTATACCTGTCCAACACAAGCAGCAGGGGCATTCCCAGAACGTAACAGGTAACTGCCTCTCCCAGGCCCACCCATGCGGCGGACACCCAGTACGGCAGCCCCGCCATTGCGTACAGTATATACGCCACAACAAACGCGTTCACCAAAACGGTGGGCAGCGGCACCAGCCACCTGATTTTGATCTTGGAAGCAATGGCCGCTGCTGCCAGGGTAGCCAGGCTGCCAGCCACAATATCCAGCAAGCCAAAGCTGCTGCCCAGAATATTGGCGATCAAGCACCCAATAAACAGGCCCGGTATTGCAGACACTGTAAAAAAAGGCAAAATCATCAGTGCTTCCGCAACCCTGAACTGAACTTGTCCAAAACTGATGGGGGCCAAAACAAGGGTCAACACAGCATACATTGCCGCTATTACTCCAACTTCCGTTATCCATCTTGCCTTGCTTTTTTTCCTCATTGCGTCTCCTTGCCTCAAGTCCCCGTTTTTTGGTAGCTATAATTATAGCACATCATTGTATTTATATCCAAGATACTATATCATATATTTGAAAGGAAATAAATATCATGTTCGATTATCACATACATTCAAACTGGTCTTTCGACGCGGAAGACAGCATAGAGAGTATTGTTGAGGAAGCGTCCCAGGCCGGTCTGTCGGAAATCTGTTTTACCGAACATATTGAGCCCGGCCAGCCGTACGGTTTTGAGTGGGATGGTTTTATTGATTTTAAGGCCTATGCGCATGAAATTCAAAAGCTGCGCGTCCAATATAAAGATATCGAGATACGCGCCGGCCTGGAACTTGGCCTTACAAAAGAAACACTGGCACAAACCCGAAAATATGCGGCAGGGCTGGACATAGACTTTATCATTGCGTCCCAGCACATTATCCAGGGCTTTGACCCCTATTTCCCCGAATACTTCCGTGACCGGTCCAAAAGGGATGCGGAGGAACTTTACCTGAAAACACTGCTCGCCTGCCTGCGCGGGTTTGAGCCGTACAGCGCTGTGGGGCACATAGGCTATGTCAGCAAAAACGCCCCGTATCACACGCCCCTCTGCTATGAAGACCACCCGGACCTGATTGACGAAATTTTAACGGAAATCATAGCGACAGGGCACGGCATAGAGATAAACACTTCCTCTTACGGTGCGCTTGGCGAACCCATGCCCACCCCCGATATTGTCCGCCGCTATCTGCAGTTGGGCGGAGAGATTATTACCATCGGCTCTGATGCGCACCTTAAGGAGCGGGTTGGCGGCAATTTTGGCGACGCGCTCGATCTTCTCCGCTCGCTCGGCGCCAAATATATCTGCACATTCAAAGACCTGAAGCCCGTTTTTCACCCCATTGCGCCACTGAATGATTTTTACCAGGTTTATAAACCGATATAATCAAAAAGACCGCTGATGGTCTTTTTCAGATAAAATTTTAAAATTCTTGTTTGGAAACAATGTGAAAATCGCAATGTATTTTAAGTAAACACAATGTGCAAAATGCTTTGATCCACCATCAAAAACGCACCCAGAGCAGCCGTGTATACGGCAAAACCATAGAGCTTTGCTTTTTGTATAAAGGCCAGCATAAATTTAATGGCAAAATAGCCGGTAACCGCGGCAGCGGCTGTGCCTATCAGCACGGCAGTCAGGGAAACGTTACCCATTCCCGTCTGCATGGCGTCCACGCCGGACGCTCCCACCGAACCCAGTATGATGGGTATGGACATTAAAAAAGAAAACTTTGCGGCTTGGGTGCGGTCCACGCCGGTAAACAATCCGCCCGCAATGGTGGAGCCGGACCGGGAGATACCGGGGAATATGGCCACTGCCTGCATCAGGCCCATGGCAAGCGCATTTTGAACGGCCATCCTTTTTCTTGTTTTCAGCCTGGCCGCAATCTGCTCGGAAACCACCAGAATCAATGCTGTGACCAGAAAGCAAATTCCCAAATACTGGCCGCCTTTAAACGCGGACTCAAAGAAATCATTAAAAAAATACCCGGCCGCTGCGGCTGGTATGGTGGCAATAACCAGCATACCCAGGTGATTTTTAACAGGGTGCCTGAATATGCCTGCAATATCCCGGAACAAAACCGCCACAACGGCAACCAGAGTTCCCAGGTGCAGCATGGTGTCAAAAAAAATAGGAACATCTTCCAGGCCCATGGCCTGCTGCATCAACACAAGGTGCCCCGAACTGGAGACCGGCAAAAATTCGGTGAATCCCTGCACCAGTCCCAAAAGCAATGCCTGAATAAAATCCATTTTCTTACTCCTTAAGCCTTCAGACCGCGCGGTTTACCTGCGCCCGGCAGCATTTCAATCGTGCGAACAAAGTATTTCTTGTAATAAATTATAACATTCATGCCATACGATTGCAAAGCGCCTTGAATCCGCGCCTGCGAACATTTATAATTGTATTCGTGAAATAAGTTTAAGACCGAAAGGAAACCAGAAAAAATATGAAGCTTGGCGTAATAGGCCTTCCCAATGTGGGAAAAAGCACACTGTTCAACGCGCTGACCCAGGCGGGCGCGCAATGCGCAAACTACCCGTTCTGCACCATAGAACCCAATTACGGAATCGCCTCCGTGCCCGATCCGCGCCTTGATTACCTGGCGGAGATTTACCATCCTGAAAAATTCACTCCGGCCACCATAGAATTTGTGGATATCGCCGGGCTGGTGAAGGGCGCAAGCCGTGGCGAAGGCCTGGGCAACAAATTCCTGTCCCATATCCGCGAGGTGGACGCGCTGTTGCAGGTGGTGCGCTGTTTTGAAAACGGCAATATCACCCATGTGGACGGATCGGTTGATCCGGTACGGGACGTTACCACCATCAATTACGAACTGATATTTGCGGATATGGACGCCGTGGAAAAGCGCATGGTTCGGGCGCAAAAAATGAAAAAAACCGGCGATCCGCAATACGTGCTGGAAGCCGATACATTGGAATATGTTCTGAAGGAACTGGAAAAGGGCAATTTTGTCCGCGGCATGGATCTCTCGGACGCGCAGCGCGAGATCACAAACAGCCTGTTTTTACTGACGGACAAACCCGTAATCTATGCAGCCAACATTGCGGAGGATGAAGTGGGCAACAATGATTTGCCTGTTTTAAAGCCGCTGCTGGAATACGCCGCGGCGCAGGGCGCAGAAGTGCTCACCATCTCCGCCAAGGTGGAAGAAGAACTCTGCGCGCTGGAAGACGGCGAGGAACGCCAGATGTTTCTGCAGGAGCTGGGCATACAGGAATCCGGCCTCTCCCGCATTATCAAAAAATCTTATTCCCTGCTGGGCCTCATCAGCTACCTGACCGCCGGGCCCAAGGAAGTACGCGCCTGGACCATTACAAAAGGCACCAAGGCTCCCCAGGCCGCCGGCAAGATACACACCGACTTTGAACGCGGCTTTATCCGCGCGGAGGTCATAGCGTTTAACAAACTCAAGGAAATCGGCGGGGATATGAATTTGGCTAAAGAAAAAGGCCTGATCCGCTCGGAGGGCAAGGAATACGTCTTCCAGGACGGTGACGTGGTGCTGTTCCGGTTTAACGTGTAACTCCCCGCGCTTAGCCGCCACCCCTTATGGCTCCTGAAATTACTCAAAGGCAACTGCATGCATTCCAAACGGGAAGTACTTACAGTTGCCTTTTTTTGTTTCTCCAAATAAGCTTTTATATATTCGTGGACTCCTTATATGTGAATATTTTTTTCAAGCCCAAAGCTTTGCTGCATATCCGGAGCGCGGAGCGTAACCCCCGTTTACTCATGATGCCTGTAAATCTTAACGGTAGAGAAGTCCGCTTTGTTGAACTTCATTACGCAAAGCACCAGGAACACAGTGCCAATGCCAACGGTAAGAAACAGGCCTATAAGCGGGGTCACAATCACCCCGCCCCAGTCGAACGCCACCCCTGCTTTCACAAGCTGGTCTGTGGGCAGGTTCTCCATCTGCATGGATATAAACCGGAACATGGCTGTTATATACGTCAGCGGGTTGATATATACAACAGGCGTTAAAAACGCAGGCATCACCGTGGTGGGTATATACGCGCCGGAAAGGAACGTAAGCGGCATGGTAACCGCTGAAATCAGCACCTGGAAAGACGCGGATTGCCTTGCCAGCGTTGCCAGAAACAGCCCCAATGCAGAAAACGTGAGGCCCGTTACAGCCATTGCGCCCATCATCATCAAAAAATGCGGCACGTCTGTTGTAAATCCCATAATCATGCCAACCACCACAACAATCATTCCCTGGATCATGGAAATAATGGTGGATGAAAACACCTGCCCCAGCGATATCTGCCATCGGGAGATGGGGGATACCAAGATTTCCTTCATAAATCCGCTTGATATATCCTCCAGAATATCAATGGAATTGTTGAGCCCAGACATAAACACCGTCATGATAATAATGCCGGCAATCAGGTAATTCAGCGGCTGCTCTATGCCAACGGCTGCGCCCTGCATTACAAAGGAAAATATAAACAGAAAGAAGAACGGCATCAGCAGGCTGAATATCAGCCTGGACCTGTCGTGAAAAAAGTTTAACAGCGATCTTGTTATCAATGCTCCTATAACGCTCATTCTCTGATCTCCCTTCCCGTTACCGCCAAAAACACATCGTTCAGCGAGCCTTTGTTTACCTCAAAATCTTCTATGATATCCTTGAACGTGCAAAGTATCTGCAGGGATTGGCGGGCGTCCTTCAGGTACGCCTTTAAAAACCCGTTTTCCTGCTCAAAGCGCACATGCTGCGCCTGCAGGTATTCTATAACGGCCTCCGGTTTCTTTGTTTTAATGCGCACATACATATGGGTATACTGCGCCTTTAGGTTATCCGGCGTATCATACGCCACTATTTTGCCGTGATCCATAATGGCCACGCTGTCGCAAAACTCCGCTTCGTCCATATAATGTGTCGTCAAAAAAATCGTAATATTCTTCTGCCTCTGCACTTCCTTGATATAGTCCCACACGCCCGCGCGCGTCTGCGGGTCCAGTCCCTGAGTGGGTTCATCCAAAAACAGCACCTTGGGGAAGTGAATCAGCCCGCGCGCAATCTCAACCCTGCGCTTCATGCCGCCCGAAAGGCTGCCAACCGCGGCGCCGCCCCAGTCCGCCAGGTCCACCAGCTTCAGCACAAAGTCCACGCGGCCGTTTATTTCGTTATTGGGCACGTTGTAAAACCGGCAGTGCAGCTTTAAATTCTGCTCCACCGTAAGTTTTTTATCCAGCGTGGATTCCTGAAACACAATGCCAATGTCGCGGCGCACCAGGCTCTGCTGTTTATCCACATCGTGTCCGTTAATGGCCAGTTGGCCTTCCGTTTTGCCTTGGATGGTGCACAAGGTATTGATGGTTGTGCTTTTCCCCGCCCCGTTGGGTCCAAGAAAAGCAAACGAGGAGCCCGCATCCACATCAAAGGAAATACGGTCCACCGCAACCAGTTCGCCGTACCGTTTGGTAAAATCCTTTACCTGAATGATTTTATTCTCCATGCAATTTCCTCCATTTCGTTTTTTACGTGCCTATTGTAGCAGCCAGATATAAAATATCCATAAAATAGATTTAAAATATTCATAAAAAGTCTTAAAATAAAAATAAGTTTTTTAGCTTGCGCAATGCGTTTATTTATAAAACTTTAATAATTGCTTTAAAAAATTTTTAAACAGCCATGATATGATTAATTGCAGAAAAATAGATCATTGGAAGAGATAAAACAATGAGAGAACCCAGCGATCGCAAAATACGCCGCACACAGTACAAGGAATACCGGGAAAAAATGCGGCAGATAAGAAAAGAATACGATGAAGCGCATTACGACAATCATAAAAACCTGATGAACCGTATGAATGCGCTGAAAGAAGAGTATCCTTTCACCAAGCGGCGGCACAAAAAACATACCCATGACGACTTTGAGCATTATTACCGAAATTTTAGAATTGTGCGTCCTATGCCCATTGTGTTCATTCTGATACTTTGGACCATACTGTTTTTTAATTCGGGCCTTACCAACAGCCTGGGTGTTTTTTTAGTGATTTTTACCATTGTCATCACAGCTGGGAGCGTTTTTCAAATGATATTTCTCTCCAGGCTGGAAAAACGCATCCTGAGGCCCATAGACAACCTTAGGATAGGCGTGGATCAGATTACAAAAGGAAATTATGATATACAAGTAAAATACGAAATGCACAGCCCTGTGGACGTTCTGATTGACGAATTCAACAATATGGCGCGCAAGTTAAACGAGGTTGAAAAGCTGAAAGCGGAATACGAGGAAAACAGGAAAGACCTGATCGCGAACATCTCGCACGACCTTAAAACGCCTATTACCTCCATACAGGGGTATATTGAAGCCATCAACGAAGCGGGCCATATACCGCCGGAAAAGCTGGATAAGTACCTGAAGATCATTCATAACAACATTGTATATATCAACCGGCTGATAGACGACCTCTTTCTGTTTGCCAAACTGGATATGCAAAAACTCACTTTTACGTACAGCGACGTATCCGCGCGCCCCTTTATGCACGACCTGATGGAAGAATTCCGCCTGGACATGGAAGAAAAAAACGTCCGGTTCTTGTACCAAGACCTCATGGCAGCCGATTGCCGGATACGCATAGACACAAAACGCTTTCACCAGGTGCTGCGCAACATCATAGACAATGCCGTAAAATACGGGCCGGAGGCCGGCCTTACCCTTGAAACAGTACTTCGCGCGCAAAACGGCCAAATTTTCATTACGCTCACAGACAACGGCCCCGGTATTCCGGAAGATAAAATCGGCATGGTTTTCAAACGCTTTTACCGCCTGGACGCACAGCGCACCAAGGACATCTCCAGCACAGGCCTTGGGCTTGCCATTGCAAGGGAGCTGGTTGAAGGCCAGGGCGGCGCCATCAGCGCCAGCAACGCCCCGGCGGGAGGAACCCGCTTTACAATCACAATGCCGGTTTTGAGCGGCGCTTCTGGAGGAGAACAATGAAAAATATATTGATTATTGAAGACGACAGCAACATAGCCGAACTGGAAAAAGACTATCTGCGGCTGAACGGCTACCAGGCCGAAATTGAATCAAACGGGGATTCGGGCCTCTCCCGGGCGCTAACCGGCGTGTTTGACGTGATCATTGTAGACCTGATGCTGCCAGGCAAAAATGGCTTTGAGATCATCCGCCAGATACGCGAGAGGTACGAGATTCCTATTCTTGTGGTTTCCGCCAAAACGGAAGACATAGACAAGATACGCGGCCTGGATCTGGGAGCGGACGACTACCTGACCAAGCCGTTCAGCCCGGCGGAACTGTTGGCCCGCATCAAATCCCATATCAACCGCTACGAACGTTTAAAAGGCAACGCAAGCAATCTGGACGTGATATCACACCGCGGCCTGGAGATTAATACCAGCTCCCACAAGGTATTCTCCAACGGCAGAGAGGTGCAGATGACCGCCAAGGAATATGAACTGCTTTTGTTCCTTGCCTCTAATCCAAATATTGTTTTTTCAAAGGAACAACTGTATGAAACCATATGGGGCCAGGATTACCTGGGCGATACAGCCACCGTGCCCGTGCACATCCAGAAAATCCGCCGCAAAATAGAAAAAGACCCCGCAGAGCCTTCCTTTATAGAAACCCTCTGGGGGTATGGTTACCGTTTTAACGCATAGTTTTTCCCTGTGGCCTCACTAAAAATCAATTGACCCTGAGCGGGAGTTTTGAGGGCAAAAGTCCTCAAAGATTACTCTTTTGAAGCCATCTCCTGAACAACCTCCGCCTGCTCCTCAAAAACAGGCGCGTCGTCCGCAGGAGCACTTGCCAGCCCCCGTTTAAACGAAGCGCTGAAAAGCAGGAAGAATCCGTAAATAAATGCCGCGGCGCCAATCAGCTCAATTTGCAGGCTGATTCTGTACACATAGGAGAATACTGCAAGCCCGACCGCAGCGCACAAAAGGATGACGCCCATAAACGTATACGAACCCCAGCCCGCTTCCCCTCTTTTTTTAATAAGCGTACCCTGCCTGAAGCGCACAATTGCCACCACGGCAAAGAGCCCGGCCAGCAGCGGATAAATAAATTCTATGTACATAATTGCGTTCAGCACAAAAACAATGCCGAACAGCGCCTCGCAGATACCCGCCGTAATTTCCAGCGCGGCGCTGCCGCCAAACGAAGTGCTGGACGGCAGGCAGATAATAATCAAGCGAATCAGCGCTCCCAGCGCAACAACGCCTCCCAGCACCCAGCCTGCAACATCAAGCGTTATTTGGTTGGTTAGCAAAAGCAGCAATCCAAATCCAAAGAACAAAATGCCCGCAATCCCCTGAAAAACCTGATTCACCTTAGATTCCTTCATGTATCCCTCCAGTAGATAATTCCTTTATAAAAATAGTTTTTATTATCTTTTATTATTCCTAATTCTGCGCAGGATTAGACGTATTGGTACTTTCCGGCTCAGATTCTTCCGGATGCGTCAAATCGTATCCTTCCGGTTTCATCAGTTCTTTTGCAATATAATACCTTGCGTCGCCCTGGTCTTTTTGCGTATCCAGCATCACCAGCACCAGTTTCTGGTTTCCTTCGTCCAGCCCGATCAAAACAAGCCAATTGATCTCGCGCATGCTGCCGTCCGCCTGCTGTATCTGAGCCGTTCCGGTTTTGCCCATCATGTTTACGTCTTCCAGCCTGGACTCGTATGCGGTACCGGAGTCCACCACCATATGCAGCGCCCGGTCCAGTATGTCGATGGTGGAAGAGTTCATAATGCCAGATTTAAAAACAGTCTTTTCGTTCTGCCAAACCTTGTTATAAGCGCCTTCCTCCGTTTTGTATATGCTCCCCACCACAGTGGGATTCAAAATATCTCCGTTGTTCATAAGGGCGGTATACATGCTTGCAAGCTGCAGGGGGCTTACCAAAAGCTCTCCCATGCCGTAACCCATGTCCGCAAGGTATTTAATGTTCATTTCCGTATTTTTGTTTAAAAGATTGGATGTTTTAATGGGCAACTCAAACGTGGGCGCCTCTCCCATGCCAATTTTATGCATATGCTCCATAAACGGGTCTATGCCCACCTGCAGGGCCGCCCACGCGTAAAAAATATTGTCGGAAGATTTCATGGCGTTCATCATATTATATTCGCCAATTGTTGGATGGGCGCGTTTAATAGAAGGATAATGCCAGTTTGGCAGGTCGGGCGTCCAGGAATTATCCACAATATTCAGGTTCACAACCGTCTCGGGCGTCAGCTTGCCCAGTTCCAGAGCGGGTGTAATGGCAAACGGTTTAAAAGAAGACCCCGGCGGATAGGCCGCGCCAATCGCCCTGTTCACCAGCGGTTTTCCCGCCGCGTCCGAATTCAGGTATGTCCAGAGCTTTTGGTCCATGGGAAAACTGAAATTGTTAGGGTCAAACGAAGGGTACGATACCAGCGCATCCACATTTCCCGTTTTATAATCCAGCACCACAACGGCTCCATTTTCGCCCTGCCTTACGTTTGCCGCAAGCAGGGTATAGGCTTTATTCTGTATCTTGGAATCCAGGGTGGTCACAATGTCTTCCCCGTCCTGCTTGGATTTTTCATAAAGCGTCTTTTTCAGATTGCCCAGAGAATCCTGCACATAGATTCGAAAGCCGTTGGAGGGCCGCAGCGCGTCCTCATAAGCTGCCTCCAGGCCCGTCTTGCCTATTTTGGAATCAGAAGTGATTCCTTTGGATTCCATGGATTTCAGCTCTTCGTCGCTCGGGGAGCCCATATAGCCAACTACATGCGCAGTGTTGTCCGCCATGGGGTAATAGCGTATGGGCGTCAGGGAACTGTCGTCCACCCCCACACCGGGAACCGCGGTGAGCGTTTTTATCTGCTCGTCCGTCAGCGTATATCTGGGATAAGCCTTTACAACTGCAACGTCCAGCTTGTTCTTGTCCGCGTTGTTATACTGGTCCACAATCTTGGATGCATCCACTCCCAATACGCTGTTTATGGTTTGCGCCGCCGCGTTGATATCCTCTACCTTTTTAATCTCCAGATAAACAGATTGGGCGTAATCGTTTTTTGCAAGCACTTCCTTGTTTTTATCAAAAATTTCGCCCCTCTGTCCGTATAAGGTCTGGACGCGCACAGTGTCTCCCGCCTCCAAAAAGGGCAAAACCAAAGAAGGCGTATAGATCACCGCATACCCGTCCAGCGACTGTATGATCTCCGCCCGGTATTCATATGATAAATCCCCCATAAGGGTGCTTTTTAATTCCAGCGTATATTTCAGGTTGGAAAGCTGATCACTCGGCGTAACACTGCGGTCCGCCAGCTTAATATCCGTAACCTGCAGCGCCTTCATTATGCTTGTAAAACGCTGTATAAACTCATCCTTGCCGCCAATGTCCGGGCTGTTTTTATACAGATAATCGTAGGCTTTCCCGTAGTCGCGGTCTGCAATGGCCTGCGCAAAGGCGTATCCAACCGTTTGCGCCCCGTTTCCGATGCCGGCGGCGTCGCATGCGCAAAAAAGAAATATTAAAGCTATCGCTAAAGCAAAAACAATTATCTTTTTCATGCGCACATTATACAACTTTTTGGGTTTATTTGCAAAATTTTTGTTCTCCACCGGCTTCGCAAAGCGCATACAGATATTACAACAGGCCGGATTTATTGACTTATTTGTATTTTTAGGGTATGATACTTCTACTATATAGGAGGTTGTTATGGCGATACGAAAGAGGCCTTCAGGCCGGTATGCCAGAAGAGGGAGCTCCGGTTACATGGATGGAGTTCTTTATACTGCGCAGAGAAGGACCACCACGTATAACGACATTATTCCGGTTACTGAACAAAAACGGAGAACAACGCTGAACGATATCATAGAATCTATCCTTTCCCGGTTTTCAAGCAAATACGCCTACAGTGAGCGGGCGGTAAGAAGAGCAGCTCCAAAGGTAAAAGCAGAGTCCATATTTAAAGACAGAACAGTGATTCTTACATCTTTTGTCTGTCTGGCCGTTGCTGTTGCTTCCGCAATTGCTATTCCAATGGCATTTGCAAAAAACGAAATGACCGTAAACGTTATGGATTCCGGACGCACCTTCGTTGCCCAAACCACAGCAAAAACGGTGGGTGAATTCATTAAAAGCAACAAAATAGAATTGGGCAGCCAGGATACGCTGGATACATCTCCCGATCTTCCTATTAAAAATAACATGGACATTGTCATCCGCAGGGCCATGCCCCTTACCATTAACGCAGGTTCCCAAACAAAAGCCGTGAGCATGATAGCGGGTACGGTGAGCGAAGCCCTGGACCTGGCAGGAATCAGCGTAAATGAAAAAGACGAAGTATACCCTTCCACAGATTCTTATGTCCGCCCAGGCATGAGCATCGATTACATCGACGTGGTGGTAAAAGAAGTTACCACCTCGCAGACCATCGGATACAAGGAAATCACCCGCGAAGACAGCAAAATGCTGAAGGGTAAAAAGAAGATTGTACAGGAAGGCAAGGAAGGCGAACTGCAGATTATAACGCAGGAGACCTACAAAAACGGCGCGCTTTCCTCTTCCGAGGTTATTTCCAAAAAAACAATTACGGCTGCGGTGAACGAAATTACCGCAATTGGAACGGCTCTGCCGCCCAAACCCACCACTGCATCGGGCTTGGTGCCCGTTTCGGCCGACGCGCCATCGTCAGACCGCATCCGTGAAGTGCGCCATATGCAGGCAACCGCCTACCACGACGGCCTAAGAACCGCATCGGGCACCTATCCGCGCACCATCGCCTCCGGCTACTGCTCCGTGGCGGCTGATCCCAATGTTCTGCCCTATGGAACCATGCTGTATATAGTGGGTTACGGTTACGGCCGCGTGGAGGATACCGGCGGATTTGTGAAATGGGCGGGAGGTTCCAACGTAATAGACCTGTACATGGACGCGAATAAAGTGGATGCCTGGGGCAGGCGTAACGTTACAGTCTACGTACTGAACTAGCGGCAGGCAGGCATACGTGAATACGGCATCAAAAAAAACGCTTACTCAGATTTTAAATAAATATGATCTTGCGCCCTTAAAGAAGTTTGGCCAGAATTTTCTTTGCGACAGCAATATTGTGGAGAAAATAGCGGATTCCATGCACCTTACGGGCAACGAAAGCGTCCTGGAAGTAGGCCCCGGCCTGGGCGCGCTTACTCAGGCAATCGCACGCCGCGCAAAGCGGGTGGTGGCGGTTGAAATTGACAAAGGGCTGATTTGCGCCCTTAAAGAAATACTCGCGGACACGCCGAACGTTACGGTGTTGGAAGGGGATATTTTAAAGACAGACATTAAAAAAATTGCCCAAGAAATGTTAGGCGGCAGTTTTCACGCATGTGGAAATCTGCCGTATTATATTACCGCCCCCTGCATTTTAAAACTCATAGAAAGCGGTGCCCAAAGCCTTACGGTAATGGTTCAAAAAGAGGTAGCCCAGCGCCTGTCCGCTTCTCCCGGAAGCAAAAATTACGGAAGCCTTACCGCCTCGGTTGCATACTATGCGCAGCCCCAAACCCTTTTCGCCGTGGCTTCCGGCTGCTTTTACCCTGCTCCGGACGTTGAATCTGCAATTGTGCAAATAAACATGGGCACGCCGCCTTTCCCTGTTTCCCGTTTATCCTATACGCGCATGGTGCGCGCTTCGTTTGCCATGCGCCGTAAAACAATCTATAACAACCTGCTGGCGGAATTTTTGTCAGCAGGCGCCATAAACCCCAAGCAGTCTGCTACAGATGCCCTTGCATCCTGCGGAATAGGGCCTGCCCTGCGCGCCGAAGACCTTTCGCCGCAAGATTTTTTGCACCTTGCCGAATGGCTGGATGACAACCCGTTGTAAGCTATAACACTGTGTAAAATTTTCTGTTTTTTTATTTTTAAAAGAGGAAAAACAAAAACTGCATAGAATAACTTATAGAATATAAACCGCATGGAATGATCTGGAATACAAATGCCCTTTTTCATTTCGGCGTTTTAATATAGTATTTTAATTGATCGGGAGGTTCATCCGATGTCGACCAAACAGTATTTCAGATGGAGCGAAATTGGCAGAGGCCCTTATTTTTCCACCATGCGCACCATCATAGAAACTGCCTTTTACGGCAACAACATTTACCCCGTGGAAACAATACGGGAAGCCTACAAACTTGCCTGCAAATGCCCCGGCACCATTGTAACAGACCTGCATGTATACGAGCCGGAAATGACCGGCCTGCCCGCAGATGCGAAGGTGTTGGTTTTTAACGACGGCAAGGCAGACAGCCGCACCCCCGCCGCCCGGTGCATTTTGGGCAGCAACGATTTTTTTGGCAACCCGGTAACCACTGAAAAATTTAGCCCTATCATCCGAGAAGCCATTTACCAAACCAGAAACAAAAAACTCTATCACGCGCAATCTTACATAGGGCTTTCGGAAGAATTTATGGTACGGGCGCACCTTTGCATACCGGAAGGCGAAGAAAACACCATGTATTCTTGGCTTTATAATTTTCAATATATCACAAAGGAATATTATAAAATGTACTCCAGTTCCGCAGAATTTGAAGACGAACCGGATATATACATCTTTTCCGATCCCCAGTGGTCCCATCCGGATTTTCCGGGCGGGCTGGCTTTTTTTGCACCCGAGCACAATTGCGCCTGCCTGCTGGGCCTGCGGTATTTTGGAGAGCATAAAAAGGGCACCCTCACGCTCGCATGGGGGATCGCAAACCGCAACGGCTTTGTTTCCTGCCATGGCGGACTGAAACGCTACAATCTGGAAGATGGCAATAAATTTGTTCTGGGCGTATTTGGGCTTTCCAATTCCGGAAAATCCACCATTACGCACGCCGCTCACGACGGAAAGTATAGCATCACCATTCTGCACGACGATGCGTTTGTAATCTCACGCAAAGACACAACGACAGTGGCGCTTGAACCGGCTTATTTTGACAAACTGCAGGATTATCCAATGGATTGCGCAGATAACAAATACCTGGTAACCGTTCAAAACTGCGGCGTTACGGTGGACGAAAATGGCGATAAGGTACTTGTGACAGAGGATATACGCAACAGAAACGGCCGTGCCATGAAAAGCAGGCTCTGGAGTCCCAACCGTGTGGATGCCTTCCATGAGCACGCCAACGCCATTGTTTGGCTCATGAAGGACGCTTCGCTGCCCCCGGTAATCAAAATCAGCGACCCCGTGCTTGCTTCCACAATGGGCGCTGCGCTGGCCACAACGCCCGCAGGCGCGGAATCACACGAAAATGCCTGTAGCGAAGACTCTTTGGTTATGGAGCCCTATGCAAATCCGTTTCGCACATACCCCCTCTCCGAAGATTACGAGGGATTCCGCGAACTTTTTGCAAACAGCGGCCTGGACTGCTATATTTTTAACACCGGAAGCTTTGGGAATAAAAATGTGCCTAAAGAACTGACCCTGGAATGCCTGGAAGCCATTGTGGAAAACAAAGCAAAATTTGTTTCTCTGGGGATCGAAGGGTTATCCTATATGCCTGTGGAAGGTTTTCATCCGGATTTTAAAAACCAGGAATATAAAAGCCTGCTGGAGGCCAGTATGACCAGCCGTTTGGAATTCATCCGCAGCCGTAACCCGTTTGACCAACTGCCCGAAGAAGCGCTTGCCGCCATGCAACGCGCAGTGGATCAGGCATTTGCCTTATAGTATAAAAACCAAAAAGAACCCGCTAATTGTAAAAAATCAGCGGGCTTTTTAATCCGTTTGATGTATAATTATCCATTATCGATGCATTTACATTTTATTTAACATTTTACGCATGTACACATTTTTGCAGTCCCACGCTCTTTGCAAATTCTTTATTCATTCTGTTTATCAACTTTATTCATCTTTTTATCCACATTATCCACAAAGGCATTCACAAAACAGCGTGAATTAAAGGATTCGTTTTTCAAGTTATCCACAATTTTATCCACTACTCCACATTTATTCATTTTTACAGAAAAAAACAGCAGAAGCGAAAATATGCATACTTATGCATATATTTACGCGCCTTGTTCCATAATGAGTTTATCTGCAACCAAGGCAATAAATTCGCCGTTTGTCGGTTTTTCCAGCTTGTTGTAGATATTATACCCAAAAATGTCGTTCATATTTTCCACCTTCCCGCGCGTCCAGGCAACCTCAATCGCATGACGGATGGCGCGCTCTACTTTGCTGGAACTGGTCTGGAAATGTTCTGCAATCCCGGGATACAGTTCCTTTGTTATGTAGTTAATGGTATCCGGCTCCTTGACTACCATTTTAATTGCTTCGCGCAGAAAATGATAACCCTTGATATGCGCCGGTATTCCAATTGCAAGGAAAATGGAGGTAATTTTTTCGTCCAGGCTTCGGCTGCGCACTGTCTCCGTGATTTTGGGGTTGTAAATCTGCCCCCGCATGTCCAGAAGGTCTAAAATCCGTTTGTAGAGTATCTCCACTTCCACGGGTTTCACCATATAATATTTGGCTCCCAGGCCCAGTGCGCGGCGTACAATGCCTTCTTCACCCAGCGCCGATAATACAATCACATTCGGCGTATTAAGGCCGCTTTTCGCAAAATATTCCAGCAGATAAAATCCATCTGTTCCGGGCATCACCAGATCAAGGATGATTACATCCGGTACTTCAATCTTAATGAATTCCAAAGCCTCCGCCGCATTTTTTGCGCACCCGGTAATCCGCATGTTGTCCTGCTTATCCAGGTAATTCTTGATCATAAACCCAAGCGAATCACTGTCTTCCACAATCAGTACCTTAACTTCTTTTCCCATTTCTTTGATCATTTTTGCTCCCTCCGTCATTTTTCGACATTTCCTTTATTTAAAACAAACCCCCCTTGTCGAAGGGGGTCGAATTTTGTCCTTTATTAACATTATTAGAAAATAATTACATTTTTATTGTAACACATATTCCATAAAAATCAATATGTAACTATAAAAAAACAAAAAGATTTTTTCATTTTACTGTAATAAATCCTATGTCAAATATATATCAATAGATATCGAGACTAATGGAGGTACTTCGCAATGAAAAAATTAAAAACCACTCTGCCGGTAGAATCGCTTATCAGAAGCGCTAAATCCCAGGCATTGATAGAGGGCGAACTCCAAAAAAAATCTTCCGAACCCGAGATCAGCCAGATTCTTCTTGTAACCGGGCGCAATGTGATTACGGCGCTTGACGTAATGGACGAACAGGTGTTTTTGGAGGGGAAAACCTTCTTTAATGTAGTATATGCAGATATGATCGGGGAATTGTACGCCTTTGAGTCCTCCGCTACTTTCAAGCATACCGTGGAAGTGCCAGGCGCCAAGAGCGGACACAAGGGTTACGCCATGTGCTCCACCAAAGATATTACATACCGCCTGCAGCCCTCGGGCGCTGTTGCCGTAAAAGCGTATGCGGAAATTGTTGTGAATGTATGGACCCAGGCCAGCCACGAGATCCTGACAGAGGTGGTGTCCGACCCCAGCACATACATTCGGGAAGAAATGATCACCGTACCCATGCAAACCGCATTTAAAAACACGCTGGCCACATTAAGGGATGAAATACGCATTCCGCAGAATATGCCCACCATCAACAAAATTCTGGACGTGAGCGGATACGCGATTGTAAAAAATATTACCCTGGAAAATATGAAAGTCATTGCGGAAGGAGACATCCGCGTTTCCATATTGTACGAGAGCAAGGATAAAAACGCGCCCCTGCAGCATCTCACCTCAACCCTGCCCTTTGGGGAGATCATTGGGATGGATGAGGTGGAAGAAAACGACCTTGCTTCCATTTTTACGGAGATTGCGGACCTTACGGCCCATCCGTATGAGGGGAGTGAAGATATATTTGCAATAGATGTTTCCTTCAAGCTTATTACCTCTGTATATTCCTACAGAAAAATGAACCTGATTGGCGACCTGTATTCCACTGCCACCAAAATGGATTGCGCGCGGGAGAAGCTTGCCATGCGCGGCCTGCGCTCCTATTCCTCCTCTAAATCCATCCTCCGTTCTTCCATAGAGCTGCCAAAAAGCGCGCCGGATGTGGCCCGCGTACTGTTTTCCAGAGCAAACCCGTGCATCAACAAAGCCACAGCCATGCAGGGCTATGTGGAAGTGGAAGGCCTTTTATACACGCAGATTGGTTATTCCGTGCCCAACGGAAAGGTGCATTCCGTGAGCCTGGAGACCCCGTTTAAAACGGAGATATCCGTGGAGGGTGCGCATCCCGGCATGGAAGTTATGCCCCGCGCGCATGTAGAATATTTTGAAGTGGAGGGCTCCGGCCGCGACCTGGACGCCAAGTTTTCAATAGAAATTGCACTCGCCTGCTATTCCAGCCAAAACCGCGAGGTCGTTCTGGACGTAATTGAATCCGCTGAAAAACTTCAGCCAGAAAAAGGAATCATGATCTATTTTACCCAGCCCGGTGAATCTGCCTGGGATATATGCAAAAAGTTTCATATAACCCCGGACGCATTGGAATCGCTGAATAAGCACGCAAATCTATCCAGCATCCAGCCGGGCAGCAAACTGTTAATCTTTCCATGATAATAAACAGCGCTATAGATTTTTGAATAAAAAGTCGTATAATGATATATACGGCTTTTTATTTTGCATTAAACGCAATTGGATGGCCAATGGTTTTAAAGGACTATTCATATGAGCATAAGCAGTGTTTCAAAACATATAAGTCCTCCCCAAATTATTGTGATAGGATATTTGGGAATTATTTTGCTGGGCGCAATTCTGTTAAACCTGCCTGCCGCATCTTCTTTTGGAGAAAGCATAGGTTTTTTAACCGCTTTTTTCACTTCGGCTTCAGCAGTATGCGTCACCGGGCTCAGCGTGATAGAGATCGGAACCGCTTTGAGCTTGTTTGGACAAATTACTCTGCTTGTTTTAATACAGATAGGCGGGCTTGGATTTATGATAACCGCATCCTTGCTGTTTTTCTTGATAGGCAAACGTATCTCTTTAAAAGAGCGCATGGTTCTGCAGGAATCCATGAACGAAAATCACCTGCAGGGAATTGTGCGCATGGCGCGCAACGTAATCATCGTTACCGCTATTATAGAGGGTATTGGCACGCTTCTGCTTCTGATCCGTTTTGTTCCGGACTTTGGTATTGCTCGGGGAATTTTTTACAGTGTATTCCATTCGGTTTCCGCTTTTTGCAACGCAGGATTTGACCTGCTGGGCCGGGGCGACAGCCTTGCTTCCTATGTAAGCGACCCGCTTGTCAATTTTACCATCATGGGCCTGATCATTTCTGGCGGCATTGGATTCTTTGTGATTCTGGAGCTTGCTAATCATGCTGTTTACACGGGCAGGCACAAATTATCCATCCATACAAAAATCGCCCTGATTACAACAGTCTTGCTGATTGCTGCGGGATTTGCCTTGTTTTTTGTTCTTGAATATTCAAACCCACAAACATTGGGAACCCTTTCACCCGGCGGCAAAATTATATCCGCACTTTTTGAATCCGTCACAACGCGCACGGCCGGATTTGCCACCGTTAACCAGGGAAACTTGTTGCCGGAATCTAAGTTGATAGCCGTTATCCTTATGTTCATCGGCGCGTCTCCGGCCGGTACGGGCGGAGGCATCAAAACAACCACCTTCGCCGCCGTAACACTAGCCGTAGTTTCAATCATACGGGGACAGGACGATATCAATATTTTTGAAAGGAAGCTGAATAAACAAATCGCCATGCGCGCCGTCGCGATCACTTTTTTTGGCATCACACTGATAGGCTTGTTTACCGTTATCATGTCGGTTGCGGAATCAAATGCTTTCAGCCTAGGTTCCCTGCTGTTTGAACTGACGTCCGCCTTTGGTACCGTTGGCCTGTCCACAGGCATTACGCCCCAGTTGTCCCCATTCAGCTTGATTGTATTGATCATAACCATGTTTGCAGGGCGCGTCGGCCTGCTTACGCTTACGATTGCGCTCGCAAACCGGTTTGCAAACAAGTCTCAAAACAAAATTAAATATCCCGAAGATAAAATAATGGTGGGTTAAGGAGAACCGCATGAAAAAGCAGTTTGTTGTAATTGGGCTGGGCCTTTTTGGATACAGTGTTGTAAAAACCCTTGCAGAAGCAAACGTGGATGTTTTGGCCATTGATATGGACGAAGAAAAGATTGAAGACATATCGCAGCTTGCCACGCACGCGCTTGCGCTGGACGCAACGGACGAGGCCGTACTGAAAGGCCTTGGGCTCCGCAATTTTGACGTTGCCGTTATTTGTGTGGGAGATATCCAGTCCAGCATACTGATCACGCTTATATGCAAGGAACAGGGTGTGAAGAATGTTATAGCCAAGGCACAGGACGATCTTCACGCCAAAGTTTTGTCCAAGATTGGAGCGGACAAAATCGTATTTCCGGAACGTGACACGGGAATCCGCGTGGCCAATAACCTTCTCGCTTCCAACATTATTGATTTTATTGAAATTTTTAAAAATTACGGAATGCTGGAAATGTACGTTCCAAAAGCATGGGTTGGCAAAAGCCTGTTGCAACTTAATGTCCGCAAGAATTACGATGTAAGCATTATTGCTATTATGCGCCAGGACGACATTAATATGAACCCGGCCGCAACCGATATTCTAGAAGAAAAAGACGTTATTATTGTGCTGGGCAGCGATGACTCTATGAACAAAATGAAAATTGCAGATTGCATAATAAAGGAATAAGCGAACCCATATACGACAGGTGTACGCACGTTTACGTTTGTATAATAAACGAATGGCTTTTGGAAATCAATTATTCTTATAGCGCATTCAACATATGAACCGTAAACAGCCACCATATGGTGCTTATTCCTTTACTGTTATTGTCTGCGAACAGATAAAAAAATATGTAGGCAATTTTTTCTTTTTGCTTGTCAAAACAAAAGTCTTATGCTAGAATAATTTTTGCACGTTTTAACTATGTGCAAAATTAAATTGAATTTTGGAGAGTTGGCTGAGTGGTCGAAGGCGCACGATTGGAAATCGTGTGTGCGTGGTGAGCGCACCTAGGGTTCAAATCCCTAACTCTCCGCCAAAACCCGCACCTGGTGCGGGTTTTTATATTTTTAGGGGGCCTTGCCTTTTGGGGTGATTTTTAATCTTATTCTTAGCTTTCTCGCTGATATTGTTTATTATTTTTGTAAAATTTTTCGATTCCTTCGGCTCCAAATCTTCCAAAATTTCTTTTAGCCATTCTTCATGCAAATCCAGCATAAACCGAAACAATTCTTTGCCGGTTTCAGACAAATAAAGCTCCTTGGCTCTTTTGTCTCTGTCAAATTTTTTTGTTTTTAAGTATCCTTTTTTTCCCATACATTTAACAGACCGGGCCACAGCCGCTTTGTCAATGGCCAAGAACTTGCTATTTCTTCCTGGCTAATTCCTTCGCTTTCACCTATATTGACCAGAAAGACACTGTCTGAGAAAGATATATCTTTTGACGTTATTGACTTTGATATGTAACATAAAAATGTTCTATAAAGAATTCCAAAATTTTAATGATTATAATATCCTTCATATGCAATTACCTTGTATGATTCATCCTAAGTCAACATACTTTGCCCTTCATTTTTTTAATGAAGCTATGGTTTTAAATGCACATACTTACTTGTCCAGAAAAAAGCCTTCAACAATTTTAATAAATTGATCGGGAAATTCCAGATTTGTCACGTGCCCCGCGTCAACCTTTATATATTGACAATCTTTGATTAACGAAACCGCGCGATTAGCCATTTCCTGAGACATTGCGCCGTTCAATGTGCCGTCTTCCAAATAATCAAAATTTGCCTGAATTAATAATACCGGGCATTGAATCTTCTGGAGCGCCTCCGCATGATCAAAGCCTTCGTTCCATGTACCTTCATAAAAGGCAGCGCCAAAACGAGGGTCGTAGTAATTCAATCCTCTTAACATTTCCTGCACAGAAACAGGAAGAAAAGCAATTTCAACAGGTTGGCCGGGATTTGCATTTTTATAACTGTTTACCGCAAATCCAATAAATTGCTGGGAGAAGGGTCCTGCATAAGTTTTAAAAAACTCTGTACCATTTTTGATCCAGTAGTCTAAAAAATTCCCGTTATAAGTACCGTCCTGAAGGGCATTATAGCTGGCTTTAAAAAGCTTATCCGCAACCGTAAACTCAATTTCAGGGTATTCGGAGGAAAACAACGGTGGGTCTTCTAATACAATAGCCTTCACCAATTTCGGTTTGTTTACTGCAAGCCAAGCCGTCAGAAGTCCGCCCGACGAATTGCCGGTTACATAAGCAGGCCCCCCAATTACAGTTTCAATAAAATCCGCCAAATCACTTCCAATTTGATTGGCAGACATTGTGTAATTATATGGAACATCGGTTTTTCCATGGCCGGGATAGTCTACGGCGAACACATGAAATTTTCTTGACAGTTGCGGTAATACTTCGCTATAAGTGTACCAGTCCAGCGTTTGAGCATGTAGTAAAAGCAATGCGGGTCCATTATCCGGCCCTTCCGCATAGTTGAAACTTACATTGCCCACCTGGGCTGTTTTCTCCATCACGCCTGCTTCGGTCAGCTTTGTGTCAGCCGGATTTTTATAATGCTTCATATAGCTGATGAGTGCGCCGGCCGTAATGATTAACGCCAGAATGATAACCGCAATAATAATTACTGCAATTTTCGGTTTCGTATTTAAAAACTTAATATTACTCATATTTGTTCTCCTTATACAACCGTTAGTTGATTGAGTGAATTATATTTTACTGTTTTACAGTTAGTCAATATATTTTCCCCATTTAACATAGTATTTTCTTTTTACACTAAAATTTTCGAGATGCTACTATATGCTCCCTTTTTTTAAAGATGAATACCGGGTTTGCTGAGCTGACTGAAATGATGGCTTAACCAGAAAAAGGTTCCTTGGTGGATTAACAATATAAAAATTGGCTAAAAGATTTTCTTCATAATGCTAGAATAATTATTGTAAAAATCTTTATTTGCAGAGTATACTATACCTATTGAAATAAAACTGTATTTAAAACTGGATATTATATCTGCCTTCCACCCGCATATTGGGGCCGTACGGCAAAAACATATAACAATTATCAACGCAGGAGGAAACAATCATGAAGAAGTGTATTGCTTTTGCAATACTGCCTATATTGCTGGTATTTTCATCCGGCTGTGCAGCGCCACAGGCGAGCGCGTCTCCATCCATCGCGGCTGAGACGCAATCCGGCGGTGCTTTGCATCATGTAACTATCGAAGTGAAAAGCTATGGGACAATTTTCGTAGAGCTTGACGGGGTAAACGCCCCGATCTCGACAGACAATTTTATTAGCCTGGCAAAAAGCGGCTTTTATGACGGCCTCACTTTTCACCGGATCATCTCCGGATTTATGATACAGGGCGGCGATCCAAACGGAAACGGATCCGGCGGCTCGGGCAGCACAATTAAGGGCGAATTTTCCTTGAACGGCGTAAAGAACCCCTTATCCCATACAAGAGGCGCTATCTCTATGGCACGATCCAAAGACTATAACAGTGCAAGTTCTCAGTTTTTTATTGTTCATAAAGACAATCCGGGGCTGGACGGGCAGTATGCTGTTTTTGGCTACGTTACCGAAGGGATGGACATTGTTGACAAAATATGCGAGAATACGCCGGTAGTAGATAACAACGGAACTGTGGAGAAAGAAGACCAGCCAGTCATCACGTCCATCAAGGTTATTGATTAACCGCTTAGTTATGCCCCTGTCGGCCAATCTGGCTTTTTATTATATTGCTCTGCCGTTACTGTAGAAACGGATTGGGCTGCGGCATATTTAACAGGCAAAAACCCGAGCAGCCCCAAAACTGCTTAAAAGTTTACTCCGTACTTATCCATGCAGGATGCCAAAACGGCATCCTGTTTTATTTCTTGGTACGCGCACAATAGCAAATCCGGCTGTTGTTTCCAACATTTTGCCTTGTGCCATCATTAATTCCATCAGCAAAAGCAAAAAGCTGCCCGACAGCGCCAAACAGCTTATATTATATGATTGTTAAAGTATAACCCGCCTTTTATACAATGCAAAAAACATTTTTTTATATGGCTTTTTCGGGGAGCATGTTCGTTTTGTTAAAAGTTTGGAAAAACTCAGCCTGCTATATACTTTATATATTTTATATGCTATGGTAGCAGTAAGGTGAGTTACCGGAAACTTGTATAATTGTATAAACGGTTTGCATCCCTCACATACAGAAAAATTTTTATAACGAGAGTGTGGGCGAACAGAATGATACTGCCAGTTCATGTTCAGTTCATATAAAAAACGTAAAATAGTTTTATTAAGGCTTATTTAAAAGTATTTTATATTTTTTACTGATTTATTAGAATTGCTATCATACAAATAGATACTTTTAAGGAGAAAATAATGAGAACTAACGAACCAAGTATGGCAACCGGAAGCACATCCAGCATAAAGGCCTCAAATGAATCAGAAAAAAAAATACTGCTTGTTTATCCTGAATTTCCAGAAACATTTTGGAGTTTTAATTACGCATTAAAGTTCATTTCAAAAAAAGCCGGCATGACGCCTCTGGGCCTCATTACCATTGCAGCTTTGCTGCCCCCATCCTGGGAAAAGAAACTGATCGATTTGAATACCAGCCGTTTAAAAGACAGGGACCTGCTCTGGGCGGATTACGTATGCATCAGCGCGATGGATATACAAAAAAAATCAGCCAGGGATGTGATAGACCGCTGCAAAAAGCTGGGGGTTAAAACCATTGCGGGCGGCCCATTATTTTCCTGTGACGAAGCCGATTTTCACGATGTGGACCATTTGCTTTTAAACGAAGGCGAAATTACAATGCCCGCATTTCTTGCAGATTTAAACGCAGGGAATCCAAAGCACATCTACAATATAGAAGGCTATCCCGATCTTACGGCCTCCCCTGTCCCCTCCTGGGAACTGCTGGACCTTAAAAAATACGCGTGCGTGAACATCCAGTACTCCCGCGGTTGCCCGTTTAACTGTGAATTCTGCAATATTACCTCCCTGTTTGGCCATTTGCCCCGGACGAAGTCTTGGGAGCAGATCAAGCAGGAGCTTGATGTTTTATACAAAAAAGGTTGGCATGGCGGCGTATTCTTTGTGGACGATAATTTTATTGGAAACCGTAAAAAGCTCAAAGAAGAAATACTGCCTCTTTTGATTGAATGGATGGACGAAAATGAGCACCCTTTCTCTTTCCTGACCGAAGTATCCATCAACATTGCAGACGACGACGATTTGATGAAGCTTATGGTAAGGGCCGGATTTAAAACCGTTTTTATCGGGATAGAAACCGTGGATGAAAAAAGTCTGACCGAATGCAACAAGACGCAAAATAAAAACCGTGATATGCTTGAGTGCGTTCACAAAATACAAAATTTTGGGCTGCAGGTACAGGGCGGCTTTATTGTAGGCTTTGACAGCGATACGCCCCAGATATTTGAAAAGATGATTAAATTCATCCAGGAAAGCGGAATTGTAACCGCCATGGTTGGCATGCTGAACGCTCCCAAAAGAACGCAACTGTATGACCGCCTGGACAGAGAAGGAAGAATTTCCTCTGAGTTCAACGGTAACAATACAGACCTTTCAACAAATATTATTACCAAGATGGATATCAATACCTTAACAAAGGGGTACAAAAATATTGTCTCCACAATATATTCGCCAAAGTATTATTACCAGCGCGTTGTAAATTTTCTTAAAGAATACCGTCCTCTTCATCTTGGCAAACCGCATGTTGACAAAAATACAATAGGCGCTTTTTTAAAAGCCAATTTTCGTCTTGGATTTATCGGCAAAGAGCGGAAGCAATACTGGTCGCTGTTTTTCTGGTCACTGTTTAAAAAGCCGTCTGCTTTCCCAATGGCAATTACGTTTTCCATTTACGGATACCACTTCAGAAAGATATTCGGGCAATATACCTGAATTTCGTATAAGCCAAAAACGAATCCCGGCCACACATGTATGACCGGGATTTTTTATACCATCATCCCCAAACCATGGCTCTTAAATCAATTGCCGCCGCGCATTGCCTCCAGCGGGCTGGTTTTTGTGGCCTTATAAGCGGGGTACATTCCGGAAACAACACCCACCCCGGTGGCAATGCCAAGGGCCATCAGCGCAAGCCAGGCGGGTATCTGCACGCTCATGCCGGAGGTAAAATAGATCCCCAAAAAAGAGCCCTCGTTGCCTCCCGAGCTGATAATGAACGCAGCAACAAAACTTACCGCAATACCTATCAGACCCCCCACAAGCCCAATAATGGCGGATTCCGCCAGAAAAAGCAGGCGTATTTTCCCAAGCCGCATACCCAGCACCTTCATAATGCCAATATCCCGCCTGCGCTCCAGTATACCTGCGTACATGGTGTTCGCAATGCCTATTGCGGATACAATAAGCGAGATAAAACCAATCGCCAAAAGCTGCCCCTGTTGCCTCCCCTGTTCCTCCTGAATCTGTTTGATGGAATCAAGAGGGCTGTAGGCCTGGTATCCCAGCTTTTTGACCTCTTCCAGCACGTCCTCCACATGGTCTATGCTGTCCACCATTACAATGGCGGTCTGGTAAGATGTTGTGCTCAGGTTCAATTGCTTGGACAGTTCCCGGTTCTCTTTTATCATCTGCCGCGCAGCCTCCAGGGATATAAAAGCGCTGTAGCTGTTCTGGTCCTGCGCGTTTTTTAAAATGCCGGAAACCGTTCCCCTGTACTTCTTGGAGGCCGGCATATCGCTTTGCTCCGCCCACTCGCCGCCGTATCCAAGCTGCATGGTCATGGTGGTATGCAGCAGGTCTATGTCCGGCCTGTACGCCTGCATGCTTTCATAATCGTAATAATCCGGCGGATTGTCCGGGTCTATAAACTGCTGCAGCGTATTTGCGCCCAGCACAATGGAGGGCGGCAGGCTGCCGCTGAACATCTTTCCCTGCTGAAAATCCGCGTCCAAAACAGCCGGGTCTATGCCGGAAAGCTGCAGGGAGGCGCTGTACTTGCCCGCCTGCACGGTCAAAGGAATATAAAGGATGGGCGAGGCCGCCTTTACATGCTGGATGCTTTTCATATAAGCAATTGCGTTTTCTGTAATACCGCCGTTGCTTTGCCCGCCCATTCCATTGCTCATCACCTCTATCTGCGTCAGGTTCACGTTTGCAAGCACGCTCTGCTCAAACTGCTCATAGCCGGAAATACCCACGGCAAACATTAAAACAATGCACGCGGTGCCAATAATCACGCCGGTTACCGTCAGAATGGCCCTTCCTTTCTGCCTCCAGAGGTACAGCGCCGCAAAACGGAGCAGATCATTCGTCCTCATTGCCGTCCTCCAACAGTGCCTTTTTCTTTTTGCGGATGCGCAGGAACACAATCAGCCCGGCAGCAATGCCGCCCGCAATCAAAACAGATATCCACCACTGGCTTACCGTATCCGGTGTTTCCGCTTCCTCCGGGTTGTCGGAACCAATTGCCGGAATCACAGGCGGCTCAATGGTTGTGCTGATATCAATTTCTTCATTGTATTCCTTGCCGTTCTGGTCTTCATAAGTAATCGTAATTTTTCCCTGCGTTGGGCCATAGTTACCGGCGCCTCCCTCCGGAGGCGCGGAATTATCATCTTGGGCAGCAGGAGCCTGTTCCGCTCCACCCGAGGCCGGCTTCACTTCAGAGGCGGCAATGGCCGCCTGCTTGGCCGCAGCGACCGCTACGGGCGCAGCCTGGGCGGCGGGGGCGTTTCCCTGGTTTATTTCAGAAGACGGCAGGGCAGTCTGCCCGCTGTCCGAAGACATATCCAGCGTGCCAACAAGCACAGTGATATCGCCGCTTTTGGAGGTACCCGCGTCCATATTTCCAAGATACGCGCTGCCCTCCGGGATCAGCCCCGGTGCGTCCAGCGCGCAGCGCACGTTATACAGCGTGCTTTTTCCCATGTTCATCATATTAAGAGCAATGGAGATTGTATCCCCCGCGTTCACGTTCTGCGGAATGCTGGGCTTGTCGTATTTCAGCCGGATGGGCTGGCTTACCTGCACAATAATCTCATAGTTTGCCGTAAACGCGGTAGCCTTGCCGTTTTCGTATTCCACTCCAATCAGCACCTTCTGCGCGCCTGCCTTTGCGTCCTGCCGAACCTGCATTTTGGTATGGAAATCCGCCGTTTTTCCGCTCCCAATCCGCTTGATATACGCGGAACCCGTATCTTCTAGGGGAACCAGGTCTGCGGTTTCGCCCTTCGCGGTCACCGTTATATTCTGCACCGCCTGGCTGTCGCTTGTATTCAGCAGGGTAACCTCCAAATCAAAGGAACTCCCGGCCAGCACATCCTCAGGGGTGAGCGTATGATTCTTGATGATGATCTTTGGCTGCGGCAGCGGCGCTTCGGCGGACACAGTGGGAGACGGCGTGGGCGTAGCGTTCGGGTCCTTGCCATCCGAAACGGTAACGTACACGGTAAACGCTTGCGAGACAGCCGTCGGAGTTCCGGATCCGTCATCCGCTGCGTAACTTGCGGTTATAGTTACAGGATATCTGCCCATTGTCCGATCCGCTACCATAGGCAGGGTCAGGGTTACAATATATGGGCCGGAACCGCTGGTAACTTGTATCTTCTTGTCATAATTGCCAAAAACGAACGGAGAGGATGCCGCGTCTCCCAGTCCAACGGTCAAATTAATATCACTCTTGATTTTACTGGGGTCTGATATGGTTAATGGAAGAATCACAGTCGCCGTTCCGTTGTCTACCGATGGAATATACCCCTCACTGTAAGACTTGTTCATGCCCGGGTATACGTTCGTATTGTCTATGGAAAGCAATCCAGCTGCGGTTGATGTGGAGGCATCTTCAGCAAACGCCGCTGCGGGCACAATGCAGGCAAGCAATACTACCGCCAGAATACAGCAAACTTTTCTCTTCATGATCTCTTCTCCTCTATACTTGTGATCTGTCCGTCCGCCAGATGAATAATCCGGTCGGCGTATTTTGTTTTTTCAAGGTCGTGCGTCACCAGCACCAGAGTAGTGCCTTCCGTACGCACAATATTCCGCAACAGGTCTATAATCTGCGCCGCGGTCGAGCTGTCCAGGTTGCCCGTGGGTTCGTCTGCAAACAGGATGGGCGGTTTTGTGATAACCGCCCGCGCGATGGAGACACGCTGCTGCTGCCCGCCCGAAAGCTCGGAAGGCGCGTGCGCGCCGTGTTCTCCCAGGCCCATGGAGGCAAGCAGCTTTTGCGCGGCCACGCTGCGCTCCCGCCTGGAGATTCCCCGCAGCATCAGCGGAAAGGCCGCGTTTTCAAGCGCCGTTAATGGCTCCATTAAATTGAACTGCTGGAAGATGAACCCCACGTTCTCAAGCCGGAACCGCACCAGGTCGTCCTCGCTCATTTTATGTATGGGCCGGTCTTTCATAAAAATCTTGCCCGCGCTGGGTTTTTCCAGGCCCGCCATTAAATTGAGCAAAGTGGATTTTCCGCTGCCGGATGTTCCCACAATGGCCACAAATTCATTTTGGCATATGTCCAGGCTCACGCCGTTTAGAGCCCTGCACTTCACACTGCGGGTCTTGTATATCTTGACTGCGTTCTGCACGCGTATCACCGGTTCGCTCATTGCAGAGCCTCCTGCCGTACCACCGTCAATTTTCCGGCGTTCATCTCGCAGACTGTATCGCACAATTCGGTAATATCCGCCGCGTTACGGCTGGCAAGCAATATCGTTTTACCTGCAGCGCGCAATTCCCTCAGCAATTCACGCATATCCCGGGCTTCCTGTTTCTCCAGCCCATTAAAGGGTTCGTCCAGAACCAACAGGCTGGGGTCTTCCATGACCGCCTGGGCAATCCCCAGCCGCTGACGCATGCCAGGCGGGTATTTCCCCACGTGTTTTTTCGCAGCAGGATCCAGCCCCACGCGGCGAATGGCTTTCACAATGTCTTTATCGCCAATCTTTTTTCTCAGCGACGCAAGTATCTGCAGATTTTTAAACCCGCTTAAGCGGGGCAAAAATCCGGGTGTGCCAATCATCAGCCCCATGTCTTCCGGATACTCTATCTCCCGCCCAACCTGCTCAAAATCCACCAGTACCTTGCCGCTTGTAGGGGGCAAAAAACCGCAGATACATTTGAATAGCACCGTTTTACCAGAGCCGCTGTTGCCTATGATCCCGTGTGTCTTGCCTTCCTCAAAATCATGGCTTACGTCGTCCAGCACCCGTTCCCCCTTGAATTCCATTCGCACATGCCTTACACTAACCGCTGCATTGATCATTCTGCTTTCCTTTCCTGGTTATTTCTTCAGCGAGGCGTGCACCCCAAGTTCCGCCTCTATGAAAAAGAAATAAAAAATTTTATTGGCAAACGCCTGTGGCGTTTAAATGTATCTTACACTTTGACCAGCCTCTTTTTGACTGCAACGGCGTATAAAACTGCTGCGATCACAATCAGTTCCGCTAAAAACAGCGCAGTCCCCCACATCCCTCCCGGCCATTCAGCCGCCGGATTAATCCAATTCTGTGGATTCAGGATGGTTGTTCCAGAAAAAAACCAAGTAAAAAAATTTGCCAGCCCGTAATAAAGAACAAACGGAAGGGCATACGCCAGATACCATTTCATGGTTAACGCGCCAAAGAGCCCTCCAACCAAGGACCAGAAAAAACCCGCGAGAAAAAACAAAAACGCTCCCTCCAATATTTGGGGGAACATAGACGGCATTTGCGTCTGTGCAGAGCTCATCATAGCAATATTTGCGGCCTGGTCCGGCGCCTGCGGCAAAATCTCCATGGGGGTAAATACAAGCGCATAAATAAAGTATGTAATAAAAATACCGGCAAACAGCGCCGCTGCCCCTGAAAGGCCGCTTGCCAGCACCTTTGCCCGAATATACCGCTTTTTACCGCAACGCGGCAGGTATTCCTTTAAAATGCCGCTTTTACAGTCGTCCACAAACGCCGCAGTATAAGGAAGCGCCGCCAAAACGGGCATTGCCAGCAGCACTATGCCGGACTGCAGCGCCGTAAGCAAAACCTGTTCGTGGAATCCCGCAACCGGCCCCTCTCCCATTGCCTGCTGCATTATGGGCAGCAAGCTTTCCAAGGACCCAAAGAACAAAACGGCTGAAGTTCCAAACAGCGCCACTATAAATCCCCAGGATGTAAAAGCCCTTTGTATGTCTGTTTTCATTCCGCCTCCGTCTGCCCAACCAAAAAAATTGCGATGCCGCAAGCCTTTTCCCGCTGAGCGCCGCTCCTGTCTGTTATCTCATTTTGTCTATATAAATATAGACGCAATAAAATGGATAATGTTTCATTTTTTATTTTTTTGCAATTAACTTTTATTACGTTATCTGATTATTGTAATTTATTGGAACAGCAATGTCAAATCCATCCAAAAATTACGGCTTTAAAAAGTACTTATTAAAAGGCAGCCTTGCGTTTGCGCCCTATTTACAGTTTTATGACCATTGATTTGAAATATTGTAAATATTATAAATTATGGTATAATGCAGTTAATCACTTTTTAGTTTCTGACGAAATTCTTAAAAATACTATCAAGGCGAATAGCTGTACTTTGAACTTATTTGCCGCTTTATTCTTCCATCGGTAAATGCGCTTGATTTTATCTATTATTTAATAAATATTATACTGCTTATTGTGGGGAGTATTATATGCAAAAGCTAAAGAATCTGGAAGCCGTGAGAGGATTGGCTGCACTTTCCGTGGTTCTGTATCACCTTATTTTTCAATTTTATCCTTCACTGGTTACAGGCAGCCCCGCTACATCCCATATGCCGCACAATATTGAAGTTTTTGTAGCTAAATCGCCGTTATATTTATTGTACTCCGGCAATTTTGCCGTCTGCATTTTCTTCGTTTTAAGCGGATTTGTGCTCAGTTACAAATATTTTAAAACGGAAGATACGCAAATAATTATTTCAACGGCTTTTAAAAGATATTTCCGTCTAGTAATCCCTGTAGCGTTTTCCGTACTGGCTGTTTATATTTGCGCTGTTTTGCGTCCGGATAGTCCGTATGGCATTCAGTATCCCAGCCTTACAGGCGCTTTGTACGAAGGCTTCTTCGGGAGCTTTTTCAGGCACCAGGCAGAATACAATCCTCAGCTTTGGACAATGAGTTACGAATTCTATGGGTCTTTTCTTGTGTTCGGCTTCTGCCTGATATTCGGAAGCAGGAAGAACAGATTATATGGATATATTTTGGCAATCATCATCCTCTGGAACGATTATTACCTGGGATTTGTTCTGGGCATCCTGCTCTGCGACCTGTATTGCCACAAAGGCGAATTTCTTAAAAACAAGCCGCTCAAATGGGGGCTATTAATTCTTGGCCTGTATCTGGGGGCTTACCCGGACATAAACCCCTTGAACATAACGCTCTACGGCTCCCTGTACCGGCTTGGAATCACCTGCATCCTGTACCATACGGCAGGCGCGGCAATTGTGATTATGGTTGTAGTCAATTCGTTAAGCCTGGTAAAGATCCTTTCCGCAAAAATTTTTCAGTTCTTTGCAAAAATTTCATTCTCTATGTATTTATCTCATGTTGCGGTATTGTATTATATAGCTTATCCCATATTTTATTATTTGAATGACCGGATGCAGTTACCGTACAAATACAGCTTTGTTATTGTTACTCCCATCTATCTGGGGATTGTTTTTGCCTTCTCATATATAATATTTCTATTAATAGACAAAAATGGAATCAAACTGTCAAATTATTTATACAACCGTTTTTTTCATCAGAAAAACAACGCAGAAAAATATGGGCTTATTTTTATAAAAAAACAATAACGGGGCCACCAACAAGAGCAAGAGCCTGAAGCCCGCGTTTAAGCAAGCTTAACTTACAATTTTTATATCAATGCAAATTATCCTGCAACGCGCAGTACAACGCAATAAAAATTATCACCCAGATCAAACGAGTCCGTAGATGTAAAACCACTTTCGCCGCAGGCGGCAAAAACCTCTTCTCTGGCTATCCGGTGCGCTTCCGGGGGACCCAGGGGCGTAGCCGCTTTGTGGAACTCTATCACCGCAAGCTTTCCCGTCTTTTTTAAAATCCGTTTTATTTCCGCAAGCAGCGCGCCTTTTTCTCCTATCTCATGCAGCACGGTAACCAGCAGAACAATATCCACCGAGCCCGCCGCAATACCATATTCAAACCCGTTCACCTTGCTGGTTTTTACATTTGCAAGCTTTACTCTTTCCGCTTTTTCCCTAATAATCCGGAGCAGCTCTTCATTGATATCCAGCGCCCAAACTGTATTTTGCGTTATTGTGGCTGCCGCAATCGCAAATATGCCGCTACCCGCGCCTATATCGCATACCACATCCTGCTTGCCAATACCAATTTTTTTTAAAGTCGCTTCCGGGTTCAGTTCCGCAAGTCTTGCCGGATTTTCCAGCTTTTCCTGTTTGTGATCCATTGATTCACCGCCTCTTTTTTTGCCTTATAAATGATATGGTAGCATGCCCAGCCGGATACATCAAGATGCAAGGAGGCATCTATGTTTTTCGACAAAGTTTTTGTTAATTAAATGCAGTGGACAAAACTGCTTATCCTGATTTAAGATAATATAATAGAAAAAGCCTGCTATTTGTTCTGACTTTTTTCGACTTTTCTATTTCAAAGATGCATTATTGCGGTATAATAAAAAAAATACATTTCAGACGAGGTTTAATAATGGAGCTTTTAAAGGAACGGATCCGTAAAGACGGTAAAATCAAGGACGGCCATATTATCAAAGTGGACGGTTTTTTAAACCATCAGATCGATATTGAGCTTCTGGGTGAGATTGGAAAAGAATTCAAACGCCTGTTTGAACGCGAAAACATCACCAAGGTAATCACCATTGAAGCCAGCGGAATTGCAGTGGCTTGCCTAACGGCGCAGTACTTTAACGTGCCTGTTGTTTTTGCCAAAAAATCAGAAAGCAAGAATATAGACGGCGATGTTTACACAACAAAGGTTACAAGCTATACGCGCGGCAAGGAATATACCGTGATTCTTGAAAAGCGTTTTTTAACTTCCAGCGACCGTATCCTGATTATAGACGATATTCTTGCTACCGGAAAAGCGCAGCTCGGCCTGCTGGATATCAGTAAACAGGCGGGCGCAACGGTTGCGGGCATTGGCGTCGTGATTGAAAAAGGGTTTCAGGGAGGCGGCGACCAGCTCCGCGGAGCCGGATACAACCTCCACAGCCTGGCCATTATTGACAGCATGGAAAGCCATACGGTGTTTTTTCGCGAATAAACGTTTAAAGTCCCCTATGTCTGTTCCTTCCCAATTAAACTGAATTGGAAGGGTTCTCATCTGCGGTGTGTTTGCATAGCGCGCTTATAAATAAAAAATTTTTAATGATACAAAAACAGGATGCGGCGCACCCTGTTTTTTATAATCACCTGCATAAAAGCTGTTTTATTCCCCTTTCATGCCAATTACCTGGGTTTCCCCTTTAATCACAGAGCGGCAGAGCGTAACGGATTCGCCAATGGCTGCATCTATGTCGTCCGGCAAAACGCCCAGGGGCTCGCACCCCAGAGATTTGTCAATAAACAGGTTGGAGGTTTGCAGGTCTGTAAACTTCACCATATTCAAACCGCCTTCCTGCCCCTTTGCCTTCCGCTCTCTCATAATTTTTTTCATACCCAGCGCATACATCCAGTTTGGTATGGTGGTGATTTTTTTATCCGGCCGCCCCATATATTTATGCATAATTTTAAGCATCTCCACCCAGGTAAGGTTGTAGTAACCAATGGGATAGCAATTTGCGCCTCTGTTTTTCTCCATTGCACCCGCTACGGCCTCGCCCACCTGCCGCACCGTCACCATTGTGGTTCCGCCCTTTGGATACATGGTGGTTCTTTTCATGCTGTTTATCATTTCCACAAGAAAAGTCCAGACAGGCTTTCTGCCGGGCTGTGCCCCAAAAATATAGGGCAGCTCTAACATAGAAACATGAAAATTTTCGTCTGCAAAAGAAAGGGCCATATCCTCCTGATCCCTCCGGCTGCGGATGTAGGGGTGCCATTTGGTAAGTTCTTTTTCTGGCCAAAGCTTGTCAAAATAGCAAAAATAAGACCCGCAAACAACGGCGCGCTGTACGCCGCATTGTTTGGCAACACGCAACAGCCTTTGCAGGGGCGTTATGTTGTATTTTTTAAACATCTCATAAATAGGCGCAGGCCCCTCTACGCGTTCGTCCACACCCGCGGCAAACACAAACCCTTCGCAGCCCTCAAAATGGTTAGCGAGTTCTCCGTCCGTCATCTCCATATAGTTTCCAAATTCCAGCTTCATTTTGGGCGGCAGATTGGCTCCCGCCGGTGCCGGAGGCAGGGCGACAGAAGAAACATCATGCCCGCGGCGAATCAACTCATCCGCAGCCTGGCTCCCCAAAAGACCCGTTCCGCCAATCATAAATATTTTCATTGCATCAATCCCCCTTACGTATCTATTGTAAATCCAATTACCTTTTTTTAAACACGCCGTTTCCGAATATCCGGCCTTCCAGGCCTCCGGTTTCAATAATCCTGATACCATTATAATTTTTATAAAATCTGAAAGAACAAAATTTTTTCTGGAAAACCAAAAATCAGCTTGAAACTGCGGCGTGGATACCAAGAAAGCAGGGGGACTTAAATAATCCCGCAAAAATTTATTTCTAAATGAATTGCCCCCAGGTTACGCTGGTCTCCAAATCAATGGCAGTGGTGCTCGCACGTGTGGCCTTCGCCGTGTTCGTGATCCCCGCAGCTTCCGCCCGCATCCTTGAGAGTACCGCTCATATAAGCGGCAACGCAATCTTCAATAGCTCCCTCCATGCCCGAGAGCAGCTCAATACCGGCTTCAGCAAGCATCTGGCGCGCTCCCGCTCCAATACCGCCGCATATCACAACATCCACACCTGCGTTCTGCAAAAAAGCTCCCAGCGCCGCATGCCCATTTTCCGCCGCGTCCAATACGCTTTTACCCGTAATCCGGCCTCCCTCAACCGTATATACGGTAAAAACGCCGCATTGGCCAAAATGCTGAAAAACACGGCCTCCTTCTGTGGTTACTGCTATTTTCATTGTTCATCTTCCTTTCCGAATTCTTTGCTTTTAATGTAGTTTTCCATCCTGTCCGCCGCGCTCTTTACTATTTCCAGGCAGGGGCGGCTCTCGTAATAGGTTTGGGTCCTGGCCTCCGGCGTCCAGGATTCTTCGGCTGCCTCCAGGCCCAGCAATTCGCGGCACAGTATGGAGCCGTTTCTTTCTTTAAAATCATGCGCCAGATCCCGAATACGTTTGTAGTGCGCGGCTTTTACGTCCTCGTCCTCCAAACCGGCATACCCGTACAAAAGCCCCGCAATCATAAACGCCGCCGAAAGAGCGCCGCACACCTCCCGCAGCCTGCCCATACCGGCTCCAAAAGAAGACGCCAGTTTAAGGGCCGTCTTCTCGTCTAGTCCAATTTCGCTGTGAAACGCTGCCAAAACCGCCTGGCTGCAGCTTGCGCCTTTCAAAAAATACTCTCCCGCTTCCGTTCCCTTTTGGCCCATGTTTTATTGCCCCTCTTCTTCAAACCGGCATTTGCTGCACCGCTTCCCGCACACGCAAGGTTTTTCCGCCACCGTATAGTGGCCTCCACCAATTCGAATCACCTTTCCGGCGCACAGCGCTTCGGCTATTTTCCGCCTTGCTTCATACAATATCCGCTGCAGGGTTGCGCGGGATACGTTCATGCTGGCAGAGGCTTTATCCTGCTCCAGCCCTTCCATGTCGCAGAGGCGCACAGATTCCAGCTCTTCCAGAGAAAGCATCACGGTTTCGCCGCCGCCGGTTTCCGGCATAAATATCCTGTTTTCCGGCTCACAGCATATTCTGCGGCATTTTGGGCCTCTGGGCATATTCCGCCTCCTTAACAATTTAAAAAATATCGTGCATATGCTCAAATTAATTATAATGAGCATATGCACATATGTCAACTCTATTGTGATAAAGTTACTGAGCAAATTTTAAGCAAACGGTATGATTTAAAAAAACGACCGGGAGCTGCAAAATGAAAGAAAATACTGATAGAATTTTAAAAGTTGTTAAAAACCGCTGCCCGCAGAACCACCCCTGCCCGTCCATACGGGTTTGCAAACCGGGCGCGCTCAGCCAAAAAGGACTCAGCGCACCTGTTGTGGACATGGATAAATGCATCCAGTGCGGTAAATGCGTACAGTTCTGCCCCATGGGCGCCCTTGTTCTGGAATAGCCTATGTTTTTAG
This sequence comes from Bacillota bacterium, assembly GCA_023408315.1. GTDB lineage: Bacteria > Bacillota > Clostridia > Christensenellales > Christensenellaceae > JAEYKI01. The sequence goes on along the minus strand of JAEYKI010000022.1, from coordinate 7,599 downwards.
TATGTAAAACTGCACCACAAGAGACGTTGCGCACAAAACAGCCCAGCATGCAAACCCCAGAAATAAGGGCTTGCCGCCGTTTTTAACCAGCTTTGCCAGATTGCTGTTCAAACCTATGGCCGCCATGGCCATTACGATGATAAATTTTCCTGCCTGCACAATCATTCCGTCTGTTCCTCCGGGCAGCGGAACAAACGTGTGCAAAACAGAAGCCCCTACAAATCCGAGTATAAACCACGGGAATATTTTTATAAGGCTGTATCCGCCCGTTTGCGCTGCAGCCTCTTTTTTTGCCTTTTCCCCGCGCAGCGTGAGCAGCGCTAGTGCAAGCGTAACAGGTACGATCATCAACGTTCTTGTAAGTTTTACAATTACTGCAAGGTCGCCGGCGGCGCTGCTGTACGTATAGCCTGCCGCCACCACGGAAGACGTATCGTTCACGGCTGTTCCCGCCCACAGACCAAAACTGTAGTCGGTCATCCCCAGCATATGCCCCAGCACCGGGAACAAAAAGGCGGCAATCACATTAAACAGAAAAATAGTGGATATGGCATGCGCCACTTCCTCTTCGGTCGCGCGGATCACCGGAGCCGCCGCCGCAATGGCAGAGCCGCCGCAAATTGCCGTTCCCACGCCAACCAGTGCGGCGGTTTTTCCGTTTACTTTCAGAAGCCTTCCAAAAGCATAGGCCGCCGCAAACGCCGCCGAAAGTGTGAACGCCATCAGCAGCAGCGTTTGGCTGCCCACACGGAATATCTGGTACAGATTCATTCCAAAGCCCAGCAGAATAACGGAATACTGCAGCAGTTTGCGGGATGTGAATGTTACGCCCTGTTCAAACACCGCGGGCCTATTAAAAAATGCGATCAGCATTCCAAACAGAATGCCCAGTACCGGGCTTCCCACAATGGGAAGCGCCTCGCCAATCAGCCATGCAGGTATTGCAATCAGTGCGGCCAGTACAACGCCGGGTGTCTTTTCCATTACTTTTGCCATAATCCCTATCCTTCCTTCTCCACATCATACGCCTTGACTTAAAGTAAGTAAAATATTATTATTTAATCAATATAATAAGCATTTACTTATATAGGAGGCTAATGTGACCCTTCGCCATTTTAAAATATTCGTAACCGTATGCGATACAATGAATATGACCTTGGCGGCCGGACAGCTTTATATATCCCAGTCGGCCGTAAGCCAAGCCGTATCAGAGTTGGAAAAACACTACGGCGTGCGTCTTTTTGAAAGGCTGTCCCGAAAACTGTATCTCACAAACGCAGGGGAAAAATTGCTGCGGTATGCCCGGCCCATCATAAGGATGCATTCAGACGTTGAAAGGGATATGAAGGCGTTGCGCGAAAACGGCTCCATACGCGTGGGCGCAAGCGTTACGGTGGGCGCGCATGTATTGCCCAAACTGGTTCTGGCTTACCAGAGCACCAATGCCGGTGTATCCATACAGGTGGTTGAAGACAATACAAAACAAATTGAAGAAATGCTTTTGGGGGATAAAATAGACCTGGCGCTGGTGGAAGGAGAAACCGCCTCGCAGGAAATACTTTCCCTGCCGTTTATGGACGACGAGCTGGTGTTAATCTGCGCGCCGAGCCACCGGTTTGCGAATTTTCCATATGTTAAGCCCGCGGAGCTCACGGATGAAAAATTTATTGTACGGGAAAAAGGAAGCGGTACGCGCCGGACGTTTGAAGAAGCCATGGCCGCAAGCGGCCTTATATGGGCGGAATACTGGACGTGCAACAATGCGGACACCATTAAAACAGCGGTTGCGGAAGGCCTTGGCGTTTCCGTTATTTCCGTGCGCGCCATTCAAAAAGAGCTCCAGGCCGGGTCTCTTTGCGCCGTTCCAATTCATGGCCTTCGTTTTGGCAGAAAGTTTAAAATCATATACCACAAAAACAAATACTTAACCGGCCATATGGAAGGCTTTATCCGCCTGTGCCAGCAAACGGACTAAAAGTTACTCCACCTTCCCAAGCAAAAAGCTGACAATCAGAATGCCCAGCACAATAGCCGTTATTTTTACATATATATAATCTTTCTCTTTAAAAAACACAATCAGGGAAACCCCCACTCTGAAAACAGGGGTAAGAATAAGTATCAGCAATCCAAGTAAAATCACAGCGTAGGGCTTGAGCGCGGCCGCGCCCTGCACAATCTCCACCGGATTGACCGGGAACGAATTGTTTGCGTATCCGCCGTTTCCCGTAACCAAGAACAGAATCAGGCCGGCTGCAATAATTCCCGCACTGAGCAGAACGCCTATTTTTAAAGATTTGCCAATAATAATTTCAATTTCATCAATATCTTTTTTCCCCATCGCCTACAGGCCCGCCCCCTTTACGATCATCTGTATGGAAACGAACGCCAGCACCGGAACAAAAATAAGCCGGATGGTGCGGCTCTTCATCCTTTGCATCACCCTGGTTCCCACGGTGGCGCCAAGCAAAACGCCCAGGGCAACCGGCGCGGCAATTTTGGGGTCTATATCCCCTCGCAGAAAATACACGCCCGCGCTGGCCGCCGCTGTAACGCCGATCATAAAATTGCTGGTGGCGCTGGAAACCTTAAGCGGCAGCTTCATAAACAGGTCCATTGCCATTACCTTAAAGGCTCCGCTGCCAATCCCCAAAAGGCCGGAAATCACGCCCGCCGCATACATCATCCCCAGGCCACCGCGCACCCCGGCCACCCGGTAGGTTACCGTCCGGTCCAGCGCCTTGTCGTAATACGATCCGTTCAGGTTCAGTCTCTCTGCCAGCGGATGGGCCTGAACATCAACCGGCAATTCATTTTTGGTTTTTTTCAGCATCATGATTGCCGAATAAAAAAGCAGCGCGCCAAATATGATATACAGGTATTTTGTATCCAGCAACCCGCTTAAAAAAGCGCCTGTAATGGCGCCAAGCGTAGTGCCAATCTCCAGAAACATGCCAATGCGCACGTTGGTGATCCTGTCTTTTATATAGGCGATCGCCGCGCCGCTGGAAGTGGCAATAACGGATATAATGCTGGCGCCAATAGCGTACCGGATATCAAGGCCGTACAGCAGCGTAAGCACGGGCGTAACAATAATGCCGCCGCCCAGCCCAAGAAGTGCGCCCAGGAATCCAGCGACTGTTGCAAACAACAGAATCTCCAGCGCTGTTATTGTAAACACTTTGTTTATGTCCTCCCCCGCAGTAATCTCAATCCGTTTCAAAACAGAATTTATTTTTTAGAACCATTATAAATTACTATTTACCATAATGGTATAAAGTATTTGTAAAAAAGCCGCGGTTTCACGCCACGGCTTTTCCGTCAAGTTTTATTTCGCCTGGTTTTAAACGGCAACAAACGCCATCACCACAAACGCACAAACAGATAGCAGCGTATACAGCGAAAGCGCGGTTGCAATGTATTGCTGCTCCTCCGGCTTTTTCATAAAAATAGGAAGCACAAAAGGCGGCGGCAGAATAAACAGCATGATTACCGCCCATTTCATCTGGCTGCTCAAGGGGACCAACGCCTCCAGAGTAAAAAGCACGGCTGCGCACAGGGCCGCGAATATTCCCGCCCTTAAGCAAACAGACTGCAGCACCGCTTTTACATTCGCGCGCGAGAATTCTATGCCAAAGCCGATCACCAGCAAAATCAGAGCGGAAATAGGCGCGCTGATAAACGAGATGGCGCTTGAAACAACCGCGCCCGCGGCTGAGGCGTTCAACGCGGCTCCCAAGCCGCTCGCGCCAGCCACAAGGCCCGCAATAATAGCAACAAACGGCGGGCTCTTCAGCATACCCGCCGCCGCTTTTTTAAACGTATAAGCCTCATTGCCGCTTTTAATATTCAGCAATGTCATGTATACAGTAAAAATAAAAATCTCCTGTCCAAAATCTACAATCGCAAAATTACCCGTGTTCTGCAAACCAAAGAGCAGGCCGTAGAGAGTGTATCCAAGCATGCCGGACTCCATGCCTGTCAACAAAAAGGGCATGGAATCCCGTTTTGTTTTAAACGCTTTGTGGAGAAGCATGCCAATTGCCAGGGCCGCCAGGCAGGCGAGAAATATGATGGGTAAGATTACAAGCGTGCTGTGGTTGTATGACGCGTTGTAAAACGCGTTGAATATAACGGCAGGCAGGCAGACGTTTATGATAACGGCCTTTATATCCCCAATACCCTGGGCAGAAATAATCTTTTTGCGGCGCAACAGAGCGCCCAAAAAAAGCATAATCAGCAGGGGCACAATCAGGCTGCTCGCAGTTAAAATCCTTTCCAAAACGCCCTCCTACCGCACAGCAATATTCTAATGTTTTCCATTATCATCAGTATATCACAGGCAACTCGGAGCTGCCAGCTTATTTAATTTCAAAAAATTCCGCAGCATACGCTGCGGAATTTACGTTTAGATCCTACTATATTCTCCCTTGTACAGAGCGCTTTGCCTGCCTGTTTTGCGGCGAAACAAAATATAAATCAGCCCAACTGCTATGAACGCCAAGGAAAGAACCTGTGATATGCGAATGCCGGGAAGAACATACAGGCTGTCTGTACGTAAGCCTTCCACAATAAACCTGCCTATCCCGTAGGCGATAAAGTACATGGCGATCACATTGCCGTCGTACTTTGATTTTTTGCGGTACAACATCAGCAATAGAAATACGCCAAAATCCCACATGCTCTCATAAAAAAACGTAGCCTGATGCCATTCGCCAATTTTTTGAATAAAAACGGCGTGTGGGAAAAACTGCATATCCGGGTTGGTAACCAGGTTGCCAAACGCCTCCTGGTTCATAAAATTACCCCAGCGGCCAATCGCCTGGCCCAGAATCAGACCGGGCGCGGTAATATCCAGAAGGCGTAACAAGGGGAATTTCTTGATGCGGCACAGAATCAGCGCCGCTATAATCCCGCCGATCACAGCGCCGTATATGGCAATTCCCCCTTCCCATATTGCGATCAACTTGTAAAAATTGCCTGCGTAATTGGGCCATTCAAACGCCACGTAGTAAGCTCTTGCGCACACAATGGCCAGCGGCAGGGCCAGGATCATAAAGTCGAACAACAATTCCGTTTTATACCCTTTTCTCCTGGCCTCCAAAATAGCCACCATAACGCCCAGCACAATGCCGCTGGCAATAATTACGCCATACCAGGCAATATGCAGGCCTGGAATACCAAACAGGTTCTGAACTGCAATTGGATTATACGGAAACAAAACAACAACCCTTCTTTCTTTTTATTTTCAGCCTTATGGTATCATGCGCGCAAGCGGCGCAACAGTAACTTTGGTATCAAAAACGCATATGACGAAAGTAAGATTTTTTTAAATAAAAAGAATGGTATAATAGTACTGGAGGAACAAAAATGTACGGCGACAGAATAAAATCTTATATCTTGCTGCTGAAATACATGCTTTTGGGATTTGTGTTTTTTAATGCCTGCCAGCTCTATGGTGGAAATGCTATTGTGCTTTCTATTTTTGCAGCGGCTATAGGCCTGCTGGCTGCCAACGATACGGCGAGAAGATTCCGCAAGCCAAGCCTGCGCATAGAGATTCTAACCCTGTTTTTTTCCTTTGCCGGTGCGGCTTTGCTGAAGTATTTTGTGCCCGGCATTGGTTCCACGGTTTACATATTTGTTCCATTGTTTGAGCTGTTCACCCTGAAAACAAATCAAATAAAAATACTTCTTTTAATACACGCCGCCGTCTATTTTACCGCACTGTTTCTGGCGGATATTCCTTTTGACGTTCCAAAAATGGCAAACGCCGGAACATCCACACTTTTGTACCTGGGCGTTGCCTGCATGTCCTGGCTGCTGCGCATCAACTGGCAGGAAAAGGAAGAGATCACACTGCTGAACCAGGAGCTCTCCCAATCCAACCACAAGCTGGCAGAATACGCGCGCCGCACAGAAGAACTTACGGCTGCGGCAGAGCGTTCGCGCGTGGCCCAGGAGCTCCATGATTCCCTGGGGCACTCGCTGATGGCGCTCTCCATGCATCTGGATTACGCGGATAAAATATGGGGTGAAAGGCCGGAACAGGCAAAAGCTGTTTTGGACAAAGCGAGGGATCTCTCCAAAAAAAGCGCGGAAGACCTGCGGGAGGCGGTTGAGATGCTGCATGCAAGGCGTCAGGCAAGTGACCTTAAGAATTCCATTTCAGAACTTGCCCAGAGCTTTTCCGCTCTGGAACAGGTAAATATTCACTATGAGCTGGACGAAGCACTGGAACAAATGAACGCGGAAGTAAAAAACTGCATTTATAAAACGGTGCGGGAAGCGCTGACGAACGGCTTGAAGCACGGAAAAGCCACCGCTTTTGAGATTTGCGCGCAGATCAAAGGCAGCGCAGTATTTTTAACAATCTCTGATAACGGCATTGGATGCGCAAACTTAACCGAGTCCACCGGCCTTGCGGGCATACGCGGCCGGGTGGAAGCGCTGGGCGGCAAGGCCTTTTGGCGCGGGGGCGGTGGATTTGAGACAACCGCCACAATTCCCGTATCCGGGGAGGTGCCGGATGATTAATGTAGCGCTTGCCGACGACCAATCCATCATCCGCGAAGGCGTTAAAATGATCCTGAGCCTGGATGATGAGATCAACTTTTTGTTTGAAGCGGCAGACGGCGCGGAGCTTCTGGAGAAAATGCAGGAGAACCGTCCTCACGTTGTACTGATGGATATCCGCATGCCCCGGCTGAACGGCGTGGAGGCCACGCGTCTGGTAAAAGAACGGTACCCGGACGTGCGCGTGATCATACTCACCACTTTCAGCCAGGACGAGTATATCTTTCAAGCGCTTAAAAACGGGGCGGACGGCTACATCCTGAAAGATTCGGGCGCGGAGGATATTATCCGCGCCATCAAGACCGCCCATGCGGGAAACGTTCTTTTAAACCCCGAAATCGCAGCAAGGGTTGTACGCGCCCTGAATGCCCCAGGCGGGCAAGCCTTGGGAGCAGAAAAGCAAGACAGGCTGAACCTGCTTACGGCCCGGGAGATGGACGTATCCCGCCTGATTGCAGAGGGAAAAAGCAACCGCGAAATAGGTGAACAGCTCTTTTTATCCGAGGGCACCGTGAAAAACTATGTTACGCGCATTCTGGAAAAATTGGAATTAAACAGCCGCACAGAGCTCGCCCTGTTCATGGTTCGGGCAGAAAGCAGTTAACTGTACGCATTTGCTTTAATATCAACAAAAAAAGCTCACCGCACTTGCCGTGAACTTTTTTTGGTTTATAGACTCCCGACCCTTGTTTTAAAATGTAAAAGCCGCTTTCACATTTACCTGCCGCCCCGCCCGTAATAAGCGTTTTGGCCGTGTCTTCTCAAAAAGTGCTTATCCAGCAGCGCCTGCTGTATGATGGCCTCTGGGTTCATCTGCGGTGTTGCATACGCCATCTCAGCGTTGCCCCACGTAGCATTAGCTCGTATTACACCAACTACAAGTTTGTTTGTAATACCTGTCTCCAGCATCTGTTCAATCCCAGATTACGTCGCCCATGGCAAGCTTCATCTTTAAATCTTCAATGGTTGTATTTTGATTAATGTGGACGAACTCAATTCCCATAATCTCCGCAAAGTCGCTCATGT
>JAEYKI010000018.1 GCA_023408315.1 Bacillota bacterium | reverse complement strand
AAAATATCCCGGGGCGCCCGCCCCGCCGCGTGGGGGGGCCGCGCCTCTCGCCTTAGAATTTCCCCTCCCGCGTGACTGTGGCCGGATTCGGACATTGCCGGTACGCGGGAGGGGCAGGGGTGGGTTTTATACAAGTTTGGCATCAATAGGAAGCCCACGAAGCCTGCCAGAATGTTACTTTGGTATTCTTTGTTTTTTAGTTGAGATGCATTAGCTGATAAATTAGCGCGGGAGACCAAAGGTCTCCCCTGCCTGTTTTTTTAAGTTCTGCATGTTTTAACGTTGGCATATTGAGATGAAGGGCAGGGTCGATTTGTAACCGCCCGTGGAAGTAAGCAGGGAATCGGAATCCGCCTCGTCCTCTCTGACAAAAAAGCAGAAAGCCCACAAAACCAGCAAAGGAATATTCCGCGTTGCGACAAAATGACGATAAAATCGTAAAATGATTGACCCGATTACGGTTTTCTCGTATAATTAAGCATATTCTAATCAGCAAAGATGCAAGTATACAGGAGAAACGTATGAGCGATTTTATCAAAGATTTCTGGAACAGCAACGCTGAAAAATACAAAAACACGCACCAGGTATCCTGGGGCGATATTTACGCCATCCAGTTGGAGACGCAGAATATTTCTTCTTTTATAAAGAACGGCGACAGCGTTCTGGACGTGGGCTGTGCAAACGGCTTTGCGGCCATCATCCAGTGCGCGGCGCATAAGCTCTCCGCCATGACGGGCGTGGATTTTAGCGAGAGCATGATTAAATACGCGCAGGATAATAAACAGAAATCTGAATTTAAAGATATACTCAGCTTCAGCCAGGGAGACGTGCGCGAACTGCAGTTTGCGGATAACACCTTCGATGTGGTGTACACCACCCGCGTGCTGATCAACCTGCCCAACTGGGAGGAGCAGAAGCAGGGCCTTATGGAATGCATCCGCGTTGCCAAGAAGGGCGGCACGGTGGTGTTCTCTGAGGCGTTCTGGGAGCCGTTGGTGCGCCTGAACGCGTTGCGCGCCCTGGCGGGCATGGATTCGCTGGTGGAGCACGACTTTAACCGTTACATTAAAAAAGAGCGGCTGGAGAAGTTTCTTGCCGGTGCGGGCGTATCGTTTGAATGCATAGATTTTTCGTCCGTATACTACATTGGCTCGCGGTTTTTGCGCGAACTGACCACGGACTACAAAAGCTTTGAAGGGTACTCCAACCCCATCAACGGGGATTTTTATGAGCTGGAGCGCAAATACTCCGGGGGCAATTTTGGTATTCAGCAGGCCTATGTGATAAAAAAATAGTCGAAAATACTTTAATAACATAAAATCGGCAGGCGGGCGCTTCGGCGGAACGCCTGCTTTTTTTACGCCTTTTTTTCTTTTTTTTAAAATACGCCCAAATAACACAATTTACTACATATTGTGGCTGAAAAAAACAGCACAACAATATCTATTTTTGCGCCTTTTGACGAATAAAAAAAGCCTTATTTTTAAGAACTTTTTTTAATTTTTTTTTAAAATTTAAAAGGAATTCACTAAAAAGAAGCGAATATTATATATAAAGTGGTGGATAGTGGGTAAAAGTGGTGATTTTTCATCACAAAACGACATTATATCTCCGATTGAAAAAACCTTAACCAAAACCGCCGGAAGCAAGCCGCTTCCGGAACCCCCGGTAAATCAATCCCCAGGGAGTCAAGGCTCCCTGGGGACCGGAAACCTTCCTTGAAAGCCGCAGGCTTTGAACGGGAGGCTGGAGCCGGCGCCCCAAAAAAGCCCGCGCAGGCGGGAAGCAAAAAAGAACCGGACTGGAGATACAAATTGCTAATAGGGGAGTATCAGCACGGCATAGACGCCAAGGGCAGAGTGTTCATGCCCGCGAAATTCAGAGAAGAACTGGGAGAAAATTTTCTTGTCACCAAGGGGATAGGAAAATGCCTCTTTGTATTCTCGCTGGATGAGTGGAACAAATTTGCCGACAAGCTGAAAACAATCCCCATGACGGATACATCCTCCCAGAGCTTCATCCGCATGCTGTTTGCAAGCGCGTGCGAGTGCGAGCCGGACAAACAGGGGCGCATACTGCTGCCCCAGAGGTTAAGGGACTTTGCGGAACTGGGAGAAGAAGCGGTGGCGATTGGCGTTGGATCGCGCGTGGAGATATGGTCCACCAGTAACTGGCAGCAATACAACGAAGGCGCTATGGAAGATTACGAAGCTACGCTGGCCAAACTGGCTCAGCTTGGGATATAAGATATGGAAAAGCAGGAAGGGCACAAGCCGGTATTGTTGCAGGAATGCCTGGTAAACCTGAACCTTCATCCCGGCCAAACGATCGTGGACGGGACCATGGGCGGCGGAGGACATTCGGCGGAGATACTGAAACGGATACTTCCGGGCGGAAAATTGATAGGGGTGGATAAAGATGAAGAAGCAATTGAAAGATGCAAAAAAAGATTCCAAGGAGCAGGTAATGACGTTTTGTACCTGCACGGAGATTTCAAAGAACTGCCGCAACTGCTCGCGCAAACAGGACTTGAAACGGTTGACGGCATCCTGATTGACCTTGGGGTGTCCTCCTTCCAACTGGAGGACGCAAGCAGGGGATTCTCTTACGGCCAGCCGGCGGTTCTGGACATGCGTATGGACAAAGCCTCTCCGCTGACGGCGGCCGAAGTGGTGAACGGGTATGCCAAAGAAGATTTAACGCGTATCATCAGGGACTATGGGGAGGAAAAATGGGCCTCGCGGATTGCGGAGTTCATAGAGCGGGCCAGGGCGAAAAAGAAGATTGAGACCAGCGAAGAACTGAACGAGATCATTCGGAACGCCATACCGGCTTCCGCAAGGAGGCAGGGGCCTCACCCGTCCAAACGCACGTTTCAGGCCATACGTATAGAGGTAAACGGAGAACTTGCGGGATTGGACAAAGCGATTGGAGACCATACGGAATTGCTCACGTGCGGCGGAAGGCTGTGCGTGATTACTTTTCACTCGCTGGAGGACCGCATTGTAAAACAGGCGATGAAAAAGCTTGAGAACCCGTGCACGTGCCCGCCAAAATCACCCATATGCACCTGCGGTAAAAAGCCGGTGGCGCGGGTGGTCACAAGGAAGCCGATAGGGCCCGGCGGGGAGGAACTGGAGGAAAACCCCAGGGCAAGGAGCGCAAAACTGCGCGTACTTGAAAAATTATAAATTGTATACTGTCTGAATATACATGAAGGGATAAAGGATTATGGCAGAGCCACGGAGGGCGCAAAACTATACACCAATCTCGGGCAGGGGCAGAAGGCCTTCTGACCCCCAGCGTTTCAAAACGGAGGGAAACCTTGCCGTAGAAATAGAACGCAGGGTGCAAAAACAGCCCGAGACCAGGGAAACAACCGCCCGCAAAAGCGCGCCCAGGGCAAAAAACGAATTTAATAACCGGATTGAAGAAACACCCGGCAGAAAAATGCCCGCGAGGACCGCCGGCCAGCAAAGGGGAACCGCAGCGGCAACGCAGCAGAGAAAGGCTCCCGTGCAGCAGCGCGGCGCGTCGGCGCAAAAGGCCATGCCGCATGCAAGCGCGGCGCGCGAACCGGCAAGGCAGCAAAGGCCGGAGCCGCAGAGGCAAAAAAGCACGATGCAAAGCTACAGGAGCATTATGCAGGGCGGCCATGTGTCCATGCGGGGAGAGATGGCGATACCTGTTCCGCAGGCCGGCATTAAAATAAGGCCGGAGCGGGAAAAAGCGCCCGCCGCACAGGTGCAGGCAGCGCCGCGGCCCCAGGGCCTTGTATCCACCATATTGCTGATTGTGTTCGTGTTTGGGATTCTGAGTTTTTTGCTGATGCGCAACGCTGCGATCTCCGGCATATCGCTGGAGAATGCCAGCATACAAAAGAATATTACGTCCCTGTCGCAGAGCCTGGACAAAGCAAAGCTGGACGTTACCCTGCAGGATGATTTAAACAGCATCCGTGAGAGGGCGCAGCAGCTGAACATGGGTGTTCCGGCCAGCGGCCAGATAACTTATTTACCGGCAGATGAAACGGCCACGGCGGAAACGCAGGCCGTAACCGATACACAAACCGCGGATTCGTCCAAAAATGCATTCGATTTGAACAAATTGTTCAAAGAGATTAAAAGCTGGTTTGGCTGACCGAAGGGAGAGGGTATCTGTGGCAATGCCTGGGATTGTGCATAAGAAGAGACTGGTGGTCCTGCTGATGTTTGTGATCATCGTCTTTTTGTTATTACTGGTTCGTATTGGATATTGGACATTTGCACGGGGCGAATGGCTGCAAAACCAGGCGGAAGGCCAATGGACGCAGGACCTGCCGGTGGCGGCGCAAAGGGGAAGCATTCTGGACCGCAACGGCAACGTGCTGGCGCAGAGTTCCACCGCGGATACGGTGATTCTGCGGCCCAAGCAGGTAAAGGACGCAAACGGGGTGGCAGACAGCCTTTCCGCCATTTTGGGTATGGACAGGGAGGAAGTGTATAAAAAGGCCACGGATACCTCCAAATCCGAAATATGGCTAAAACGGCAGATTACGCGTGAACAATCCGAGCAAATACGGGGCCTTGACTTTGCGGGTGTATTTTTTACGGTGGATGTGAAACGCTATTATCCAAGCAACGATTTAGGCTGCCAGTTGATCGGTTTTACATCTGTGGACGGTGAAGGCTCCACGGGCCTTGAAATGCAGTACAACAAATACCTGGCGGGCAAGGCGGGCCGGATTATAGCCCAAACAGACAAAGACGGCCGCGAACTGGCCCAGGGCAACGAAATATATATAGCCCCGCAGCAGGGATACAACCTGCAGCTCTCCATAGACGCTGTAATACAGGGATTCCTGGAGAAGGCTTGCAAGGAAACATATGTGGCCAACAAGGCAAAGGATGTGCAGGGCATAGTGATGGACCCCACAAACGGGCACATACTGGCCATGTGCAATATTCCCGGCTACGACCTGAATAACCCGCCCCGGAACGATTCGGAGACGCTGCAGGACCAGTCCCGCAACCGTGTAACTTCGGACGTATACGAACCGGGTTCCACGTTTAAAATTATCACTGCGGCCTCCGCCATTGACTCGGGCGCCATAGGAATGGATTTTGGGATCACGGATCCCGGCTATATCATAGTGGACGGCCAGCGCATCAAGTGCTGGAAACCCGGCGGGCATGGCACGCAGAACCTGTACCAGGTGGTGCAGAATTCCTGCAACCCCGCCTTTGTAACCATGGCCCTGGCAATGGGTACGGATACATTCTATAAATACATTGGCAACTTTGGGTTTGGAAAGAAAACAGGAATAGATTTTGTTTCGGACCAGCCCGGCTTGGTGGTGAACCAGAAATACGTAAAGAACGTGGATATTGCGCGTATTGGGTTTGGGCAGAGCATTGCCGTAACACCGCTGCAACTGGTGGCCGCGGTTTCCGCCGTGGTAAACGGGGGCACGCTATACCAGCCCCAGCTTGTGACCGCCCTGACAGACGGGGACGGCAAGGTGGTGCAGTCGTTTGACCCGGTGGCCCGCGGCCAGGTGATCTCCCAGGATACCTCCACCAAGATGCGGTCCATTCTGCAGAGCGTGGTGGATCAGGGTACGGGCCGCAACGCCCAGATACCCGGCTACAAGGTGGGCGGCAAAACGGGAACCGCCCAGAAATATGACGAGAACGGAAACGTGTCCCCGGATAAGGTGATTTCCTCCTTTATAGCGTTTGCGCCGGTGGACAGTCCCAGATACGTATGCCTGATACTGGTGGATGAACCGGGCGCGGGCGTGCAGTTTGGCAGCATTGTGGCTGCGCCTTATGTAAAGGAAGTGCTGTACCAGGCGCTGAATTATGAGAACGTGCAGCCCACAGAGACAGCGCAGATTGCTGAGACGCTAAAAATGCCCAACATGGTGGGGCAGGACATTGCGGCGGCCCAAACGCAGCTGCAGGCGCTGGGGCTTTCCTGCACGGTGGAGGGAACGGGAGCCGTTGCGAACCAGCTTCCTTCCGCAGATACGGTGATCGCTAAGGGAACAACCGTTTCCGTATACGGAGGCGATGTGGTGAATCCGGAGATGGAAGACCAGGATACAAACATGGGGGACGCGGAATCCGCACAGGTGCCCGATGTGACGGGGCTCTCTGTAACGGAAGCGCAGGCCAGGCTGACGGAGCAGGGGTTTGTGCTGGAGGCCAGAGGCACGGGCAAGGCCGTGCGCCAGACGCCAACGGCAACCACTTACGCGGCAAAGGGGAGTACGATTGTGGTGTATTTTACACTGGATATGAACAACACGGCAGGCAGTTTTGCGGGGCCGGCGCCAAGTGGAGAAACACAGTAAATTTGTAACAAATATGTGAGCGTGATATAATGCCCTGGGTTTGCCCACGGAAGGAGATACCAAAGCCGGCAATGAAATTGCGTGAAATAATGCAGGATATACGCTGCGAAATCCGCGGTAATGCGGAAGCGGAAATTTACGATATAAAATATGACTCCAGAAAAGTAGAGGCGGGAGATCTGTTTTTCTGCATTTCCGGATTCGAGCAGGACGGGCACCGGTACGCGAAGGACGCGGTGGAAAAAGGCGCCGCGGCCGTTGTGGTGACCAGGATTTTAAGCCTGCCGGTAACGCAGGTTTTGGTGGAGGACGACCGCGCCGCAATGGCGCTGGCGGCGGTAAGGTTTTTTGGGAACCCGGCGGCGGCCATGAAGATGGTGGGCATTACGGGTACCAACGGCAAAACCACCACCACATACATGATTCGCGCGATTGCCGGGGCCGCGGGGCTTAAGGTGGGGCTGATTGGCACCATACAAAATATGATTGGCCCTGAAGTAATCCATACCGAGCGCACCACCCCGGAATCTGTGGACCTGCAACGCCTGCTGGCACAAATGCGGGACGCTGGCTGTACAATGGTGGTGATGGAGGTATCCTCGCACTCGCTGTTCTTAAAGCGTGTGGAGGGCATTGAATACGATGTGGGCATATTCACCAACCTGACCCAGGACCACCTGGATTTCCACAAAACCTGGCAGAACTACGCGGATGCAAAGAAGATATTGTTCCGCCAGAGCAAAGTATCCGTATTCAACACGGACGACGCGGCCGCGCCTGAGATGATGGCGGCGGCAAGCGGCAAAACGCTCACGTTTGGCGTAAAAAAACCGGCGGACTACACGCCAAAAGGCCTGGAACTCACGCCCGAGCATACAGCCTACACAGTGGAAAAGCTGGGCGTGCAGGTGGAGATTCCCATACCGGGGCTGTTTACGGCGTATAATTCCCTGGGGGCCGTTGCGGCGGCGGACGCACTGGGACTCCCGGCGGAAGCTGTTACAAAAGGGCTTTCCGGTCTTTCACCGGTAGCGGGCCGCTTTGAACTGCTGGATACGCGCGGGGGGAATTACAGCATTATACTGGATTACGCCCATTCGCCGGACAGCCTGGAATCCACGCTTAAAACCATCCGCGGCTTTGCGAAGGGACGCATTGTAACGGTATTTGGGTGCGGGGGCAACAGGGACAGGACCAAACGCCCCATTATGGGGCAAATTGCGCAGAATCTTTCGGATTTTTGTATAGTGACTTCCGATAACCCCAGGTTTGAGGAGCCTATGGACATCATCCGTGAAATAGAGGCGGGCCTGGATACGGGCGCGCGGAACTACATAAGCATTGAAAACCGCAGGGAAGCTATTTTATTTGCGATTAAAAATGCACAGAATAATGATATCATCCTTCTTGCGGGCAAGGGACATGAAACTTACCAGGAAATCAGGGGCGTAAAGCACGACTTTGACGAAAAACAGGTGGTTGACGAGATTCTGGATGAACTGCAGGAAGCAGCCTTGGAGAAGTAGTATGCTTAGTTTGATTTTATCGGTCGTCGTATCATTTGCCATTGCGGTATCCGCGGGATACCTGATCATTCCTGTTTTGCGCAGGCTAAAGGCCGGGCAGCAGGTGCGGGACGACGGGCCTAAAACGCATCTGGTCAAGCAGGGCACGCCCACCATGGGCGGCGTGATCATTATTATTGCCGTTGTGATCACCGCCATTGTATTTTCCAGAAAAAACATACAGTATACGCTGTTTTCGCTGGCTGTAATGGGCGTGTTTGCGCTGATTGGCTTTTGGGACGATTTTATCAAGCTGTTTAAAAAGCGTTCCCTGGGCCTGCGCGCCTGGCAAAAGCTTGCGCTGCAGTGCGCCATTGCCGTTGCGATTGCCACGTTTGCCTATTTTATAGTGGGCTCGCGCCTGATTGTGCCCTTTGCGGGCTTCAGTATTGACCTTGGGTGGTGGTATATACCGTTTACCGCGTTTGTGGTGATTGCCATTGTGAACGCGGTGAACCTGACCGACGGCCTGGACGGCCTTGCTTCCGGCGTTACGCTGGTGGATACCGCTGCGTTCACGCTGATATTCATGGCCATGGCGGGCATTACGGCATACGATTCTGTGATTCTGAACAACGACATGTTCAATATGATGGTATTTGCGGCTTCCGTCACCGGCGGATGCCTTGGGTTCCTTCGGTTTAACAAATACCCGGCCCGGGTGTTTATGGGGGACACGGGGTCCTTTGCCCTGGGGGGCTCGCTGGTCATACTGGGAATTCTCTCGCGGCTGCAACTGCTGCTGCCCATTATTGGCATCATGTTTGTTCTTTCCGCTGTTTCCGTAATTTTGCAGGTGGGTTCCTACAAACTGCGGCACAAACGGATATTTAAGATGGCGCCTCTGCACCACCACTTTGAGCTGGCGGGCATGCACGAGACGCGCGTGGTTGCCATGTATCTGGTGATCACCATTGCGGTGAGTTTGATTACGCTGTTATTTATTTAATTTATGACATAAAGCCTCTAAAATGCCGATTTAAGGGGGATAAAAAATGGAATACAAAGGAAAAAGGGCGTTGGTGGTGGGCCTGGCCAAAAGCGGCGTAGCCTCCGCCGTGTTGCTCTGCCGCCTGGGCGCAGACGTGATTATTTATGACGCCAAGAAAAAAGAGGACCTGCCTCAAGGTATTTTTGAGGAATTATCCAAATACAAATATACGGATATGCTGGGGCAGGACGTTATGCCCATTATTGAGAGCATAGACGTAATGGTGCTGAGCCCAGGCGTGCCCACCGGGCTGCCCTTTATTCAGAAGGCGCAGCAGTTGGGCAAACAGGTGATTGCCGAGATTGAGCTGGGATTCTCCGTATCCCAGGCTGACTTTATAGCCATTACCGGCACAAACGGCAAAACCACAACCACCGCGCTGACGGGCGAGATATTTAAAAACGCGGGCATTCACACCTACGTGCTCGGGAACATTGGCGTTCCCATTACGCAGGAGGCGCTGGAAACCAAGAAGGGCGACGTGGTGGTTGCAGAGACCGCCGCGCTGCAACTGGACACCATTGTGGATTATAAGCCGGTGGAAAGCGCGATACTGAACATTACGGAAGACCACCTGGACCGCTACGGCAACATGGAAAACTACATAGCGGCCAAGGCCAAAATATTTAAAAACCAGACGGAAGAAAATTTTTGCGTATTAAACTACGATAATGAATATGTGCGCACGCTGCAGCCAAACGTGCGGGCCCGCATCCTGTGGTTCAGCACGGAGCGCGAGGTGGAGAACGGAACGTTTGTACGGGACGGCAAGGTGGTTTTTCGGCTGGACGGCCAGGAAACGGAGGTTCTTCCGGCGGAGGAGATACGCATCCCGGGCAGGCACAACCTGGAGAACGCCCTTGCGGCGGCCGCTCTTGCGTGCGTATACGGCATTAGCAGCGGTGTGGTTGCAAAAACATTGCGCGAATTTGCGGGCGTGGAGCACCGGATTGAGTTTGTGGATACGGTGCGTGGCGTGGATTTTATAAACGATTCAAAGGGCACCAACCCGGACGCCACCATTAAGGCGGTGCAGGCAATGAGGAGACCCACAGTACTTATACTGGGCGGGTTTGACAAACATTCGGAGTTTGAGGAACTGTTCGCAAGCTTTACGCCCCAAATTAAATCCGTGGTGTTGCTGGGCGCAACTAAGGAAAAACTGGCGCAGACGGCGCGCGACGCGGGGTTTGAAGACTACATTATGGCAAACGGCTTTAGGGACGCGGTACAAAAAGCGTTCAGCGTGGCGGAGAGCGGTTACAATGTGCTGCTGTCTCCCGCCTGCGCAAGCTGGGATATGTTTGAGAATTTTGAGGAGAGAGGACGGATCTTCAAGCAAATCGTAAAGGAGCTTTGATGTGCCGAGAGTGATTGAGGAACGCGCCCGCACGCAGCCGCATGGCCGGCCGGGCACGGGATACCGGAATGGGCAATATGCGCCAGGGCCGCAGCAAGGCGGCGCGCAGGGATATGACCGGAATGCAAGGAAAAAACCCGGCGATATCCGTATTGTCCCCAAAAATGGGGGTGCGGGCCCGCACCGGGAGCCGCAGGCTATGCCCCTTGTAAAACGGTCGTTTGATTATTCGCTGATGATCGTTGCCGTTATTCTGGTTGCCTTTGGCGTTACCATGGTGCTCTCCTCCAGCTATTATCTGGCGGAAAGCTCCGCCATGTATAACAACGACGGCCTGTTCTTCTTTAAAAAGCAGCTCTTTGGCGCGATAATAGGGTTTGGCTGCATGATAGGCCTGTCCTTCTTCAATTACCATTACCTGATGCGGTTTAAATATATCCTTCTTGGCATTGCGGCAGCTTTGCTGGCAGCCGTTTTAATCCCGGGCGTGGGGCAGGATATCAACGGTTCCTCCCGGTGGATCATCATAGCGGGGCAGAGTGTTCAGCCCAGCGAGATTGCCAAGTTTGCGCTGATTGTTTTTATAGCGGCAACCATATCCAAATTGCGGGACAGGATGAACACCTTTAAATACGGGCTGTTGCCCTCGCTGGCTGTAACAGGGATGCTGTGTTTCCTGATCTACCTGCAGCCCAATTTTTCCGCCATTGTCTGCATCTTTGTAACCGTGATGGTGATGCTGTTTATTGGCGGGGCCAAGGGCTGGCACCTGGGCGCGCTCACGGGCGGCGGGCTTGCGGGGGGATTCGGCATGATGCTTATGCAGGATTACCGTGTGGACCGCGTGGCATCCTTCCTTGACCCGTGGCAGTATGCGGACAGCAAGGGCTACCAGGTCATCCAGTCCCTGTACGCCATTGGCGCGGGCGGGTTGTTTGGCCGGGGGCTGGGGAATTCGCAGCAAAAGCTGATGTACCTGCCATATGGGCAGAGCGACTTTATATTCGCCATTATTGTGGAAGAACTGGGCTTTTTGGGCGCAATAGGGTTAATGGGGCTGTTTGCGTTTCTGATCTACCGGGGCATCAAGATTGCCACAAAAGCGCCCGACCTGTTTGGCTCTGCGCTTGCGTGCGGCATTATTACCATTATTGCGGTACAGGTGGCTGTGAACATTGCGGTGGTTACAAGCTCCATCCCGCCCACGGGCGTATCTTTGCCTTTTATATCGTACGGGAGCTCCTCCCTGGTTATATTTATGAGCATGATTGGCATACTGCTGAACATCAGCAGGCACAGCAGGGGGTAGGAGTAACACATTTTAATAGGGCCACATACAATTATTATTATGCAAAATCTTATTGGATGTGGTTCTATGTCTAACCTGTATGTTATGAAGAGCGGCGGACTCACCGGCGAGGTATGCATCGGCGGCGCCAAGAATTCGCTGCTGGTGCTGCTGGCGGCGTCCATCCTGACCAAAGAACCAGTGGAAATTCAAAATTGCCCCAATATATCCGATGTAGGCAATATGATCGGTATCCTTACCAAGATTGGCTGCCGCGTGCAGTGGGAAGGAAAGACCATTTTAATAGATTCAAGCGAAGCCGATTGCTGGGAACTCTCCGAGCAGTATTCCAAGAAGATACGTTCCTCTGTGTTTATGCTTGGATCTGTGCTGGCAAGGTTTCACAAGGCGTGCGTATGCCACCCGGGCGGGTGCGACATTGGAACACGGCCCATAGACCTACATATTAAAGGGCTTACGCATCTGAATGTGCGGGTTTGCGATTGCGGAGGAAAAATAGTCTGTGAAACCGGTAGCCTGGTGGGCAACCATATCCACCTGGATTACCCGAGCGTGGGGGCCACCGAAAACATTATGATGGCGGCGACGCTTGCCAAGGGAACAACCGTGATTGACAACGCGGCCCGGGAGCCCGAAGTGATAGACCTGGGCGATATGCTGAATTCCATGGGCGCAAAAGTTTCCGGAGTGGGGACGGACTGCGTGATCATAGAAGGAGTGGAAAGCCTGCATGGCACCACCTACCGCTGCATACCGGACCGGATTGCGGCGGGAACGTTTATGATCGGCGCGGCCATAACGCGCGGAAAACTGTTGTTAAAGAACATTTGCTTAAGCCACCTGGAGGCGCTCAGCGAAGTGCTGCGTGACATGGGGGCAAAGATAGAATGCGGGGAAGACAGGGTGCTGGTGGACTGCACAGCGCCGCTGCAGGCGCCAAGGCGGGTGATTTGCACCCAGCCATACCCGGGGTTCCCCACAGACATGCAGCCCCAGTTGGGGGCGCTGCTTGCAACGGTGGAAGGGAAGTCCTGGATTCGGGAGAGCGTATTTGACAACCGGTTTAAGTATATAGATGAACTTAAAAAAATGGGTGCGGATATTGCGGTGGACGGAGACGCAGCCCTGTTTTGCGGGCGGGAGAGCCTTGTGGGCTCGGACGTATACGCAAACGACCTGCGGGGCGGGGCAGCCCTTGTGCTGGCAGGACTGGCGGCGCAGGGGCGCACGCTGGTGCGCAACGCGGATGTAATAGACAGGGGATATGAAAACTTTACGGGCATTTTAAAAAGCCTGGGCGCAGACATTGCGTTTGCGGGCGAGTGTTCGGAGGAGAATACATGAAGAAAAAAAAGCGCGGAAAAAAAGCGGGCACAATAGCAATACTTGTGCTCCTCCTCGCGCTGATACTGCTGATAGGATACAATGTGCTGCAGGTGAAACATGTGAAAGTGGCAGGGGCGGAGCAGTACACTGCGGATGCAATCATCAAACTGGCCGCCATACCCGAAGGCACACAAATGCTGCGCGTGGATGAAAAGCAAATGAAGGAGAATATAGAGAGCGATCCCGGACTGCTGCTGAAATTTGTGGACTACGAACTCCCCGATACAGTGGTGCTCACCATAGAAGAGCGGTTGCCGGCTGCGCTTGTGTCTACGGGGACAAGCTATTTGCTGCTGGACAAGCACATGGTCCTGCTAAAGGACAACGACACGGAAGACGAGGGAAAATACCCGGAAATTACGGGTATTTCCATAAAGACGGCTGAACTGGGCAAACAGGTTTCGACAGACGACACCGCAAAAATACCTGCTCTGGCCGCCATTCTGGACGAGCTTGACAATCAGGACGATACGGGCATGGTGACGCAGATCAACCTGGCGGACATAAACAACATTCTGTTCAAGACGCAGGGCGGGCCGGACGTTTTGTTCGGACAGCCGGGCGGCGAGGCGGCAAAGATCAACTGGATGGTAAAGCTTTTGCCCGGCCTGATCAGCGAGGGCAAGACGGACGGGTTGCTGGATGTTTCTGCCGGAACGTTTGCGACATACGGCGCAAACCACATGCCCGCGCCCACGCAGTCCGCGTCTGCGCCACCCTCCGGCACGCAGGGCGCAAGCGCGCCTCCTTCCCAGGGCGCATCAGCCAGCGCGCCCGCATCACCCTCCGGCGGCGTTTCGGGAATGACCTCACTTGAGTAAAACGCCCGTGTATTGCGGCCCGGCGAGGGGCGCCTGGGAAATAATTGTTTAATATACAGGCTTTTTATGTTACAATATATCCACTAAGGGTTAGTGGAGTAGTAAGATGAAGGGTCAAAAGACCGTTGTGGAGTTCGGTACATCCAAGATTGCCTGTGCAACGGCGTTGCAGAGGCAAAAGTTTGGCCTTGAGATTCTGGGCCACGTCCAGGTCCCATACGCAGGCATTAAGAACGCGAACTGGGCGGATGCGATGGGCGTGCAGGATGTGCTGGAACGGGCGGTTGGCGAGTTGGAGAAGCAGACAAGAAGCAGGATACGAACTGTGGATATTGGCCTGCCCGGATGCTTTACAAACATCACCTCCTCCACCACGCATCTGGATATAAGCGGAAAGGTTACCAGCAGGGATATAGGGGAACTGATAGCAAAGGCGGATAACATCTCTTTGCTGGACGACCAGATGGTAGTGGATACGTTCCCGTCGTGGTTCATTCTGGACGACGGTGAAATCTATCTGGATGCAACCGGCCAGCGCGCGCGGAGCGTAATGGCGTGTATCTCTTTTGTTCTGGCAAACAAGTATTTTGTGAACGACGTGCGTCAGCTTTTAAGAAACGCGGGCGTGCGGGTGGAAGGCCTGATATGCGAACCTCTGGCGCAGGCAATGACACTGATACCGGAGGAAAAACGAGACTCTATTGCTATTTTAGCGGATATTGGGTATTATAATACTAATATATCGCTTGTGTACGGCGATTCCATACTGCATCACGTAACGGTGGATATGGGCGGCGGACACATTACAAACGACATCGCCTACATTATGAAGGTGGATGTGCAGACCGCGGAGCAGATTAAAAGGCGGTATTCCTTTGGGCTGCAGGAGAGCAACAAAATTTTGCACCTGTACGCAAAGGACTCAGGCGGAAGGCTGAACAAATACCCTTACGATCTGCTGCAAAATGTGATAGACGCAAGGGTAGAACACATACTCCGCTATATATCCGATTTTACGGTGAAGGCGGAGAAGCGGATGAACCGCAAATTATCCGTGTTTATCACGGGCGGAGGTTTGGGCTATATGCCCGGCGCAAGCAATTTTATTCGCGTGTGCCTGGGACGAGCGCCCAGCCCACTGCGGCTGGAGAACTCCGTTCTGTCCTCACCCGGCAGCCAGGGCATCTATGCGCTTCTGGAATACGCATACAGCAGGGGAGATGCTGCGGCGTATATGGAAGTTGAAAAAGGCGGCTTTTTTGGCAGGCTGGCGGGGAGACTGTTTGAATAGAATACTTATCTTAAGGGGGAATCGGTATGTCGCTCGAATTTGATACCAACAACGACAATTTCGCAAAGATTCGCGTGTTTGGCGTAGGAGGTGCGGGCAACAACGCAATCAACCGCATGATCGAATTCGATGTCAAGGGTGCGGAACTGATTGC
Organism: Bacillota bacterium; assembly: GCA_023408315.1. GTDB lineage: Bacteria > Bacillota > Clostridia > Christensenellales > Christensenellaceae > JAEYKI01. Next base: position 77,056 of record JAEYKI010000018.1, on the reverse strand, counting down.
CGTTAATACGGACAAACAGGCGCTTTTTTTATCCAAAGCGAATCAGAAAATACAGATAGGCGAGAAGCTCACAAAAGGGTTGGGTTCGGGCGCTAATCCGGATATTGGCAGAAAAGCGGCGGAAGAAAGCATAGACGAGCTGGATCAGGCGATCCGCGGCTCCGACTTGATATTTATTACTGCCGGACTGGGCGGCGGCACAGGAACGGGCGCTGCGCCCGTGATTGCGGAGCTTGCCCGCCAGCACAACGTTCTGACCGTGGCGGTGGTCACCAGACCGTTCTGGTTTGAAGGGCTGCCCCGTTCCAAAGCGGCGGAAAAAGGCTTTGAGGAACTCAAGAACACGGTGGATACCATCATCACCATTCCGAACGATAAGCTTTTGCAGACCGTGGGCAAGGGCACGCCGCTGATTGAAGCGTTTAAGGTGGCGGACGACGTGCTGCGCCAGGGCGTGCAGGGCATTATAGACCTGATTGAAAAGCCCAGCCTGATTAACCTGGATTTTGCGGACGTGAAGACCATTATGATGCAAAGGGGCATCGCCCACATGGGCATTGGCATAGGCTACGGGGACAACAAGACGGTGGAGGCGGCCAAGCTGGCAATCCAAAGCCCGCTGCTGGATACCACCATAGAAGGCGCAAGGGGCATTTTGTTCAACGTGACGGGCGATCCGTCCCTGGGCCTGCACGAGATTCAGGAAGCAGCCCGCATGATACAGGCGGCTGTGGACCCGGACGCGAACATTTTGTTTGGCGCGTATATAGACCCCAACCTGGACGACGAGGTGCGCATTACAGTGATTGCCACCGGCTTTGGCGGCGCGGGAGCCGCTCCGGTAATGCCCAGGAAAAAAATGGAGGAAAAGATTACGTACCAGGAACCGATTATGATAGACGACGAAACGCTTGCGCCCAAGAAATCCGTTTTTGAAAAGCCGGAAAAGGAAGGCGAATCCGCTGACCTGTTTGCGGACGATGATCTGGAGCTTCCGTCTTTTCTCCGCAAAAAGCCAAGGCGGCAGCGGACCGATTATTAAAGCCGGGGAATACTTGAATACCAAAAAACCGCATGTTCAGATGAACTGCGGTTTTTTTGCGGGTTTTGGCTGAAACATACATAAGAAAGTATTGGGACAAGCGGAAGGCAAGAGTTTGAAAATGGGTTTTCGACAAACCGCGGAAAGAAGGCGAATTTGTAAAGCCGTTCGCTGAGGCGGGTTTGGAAGAAGTACAGCTCAGTGCAAAAAAAAGGACGGCAAAGAAACGCATGATAGAGCCGTTCGTGTTTTCGCGCGGGCTTCCCGATTCCGGTTGAACTTTGGCAAATATGATAAACCGCAAGGCAATTGCGGTTTTTTTGTGATTTTTTTACGTGGGACAGGTCTTATAGGCCGACAAGTTTTTTTTTGGTGAAACAATATACTGATAAACGAAATACAAAAATCATGTGTGGAGTACCAAATGAGAACCGTATATATTGAACCGTTCATCGCGGATAATTTTCTGATGAACTATTTGTTGCTGTTTTTAACAGCCCTGATACTGAGCCGCAAGACCGTCTGGTGGAGGCTGCTGCTGGCAGCCTGCGCGGGGGCGGCGTATGCGGTGGCGGCGCTGGGCACGGGGGACGGATTTTTAAACGGCATTGCATGCAAGCTTTGCGTATCCGCGGGCATGTGCCTGATTGCATTTGGATACACAGGGCTAAAAGCATTTGCCACACAGCTTTTGGGCATGTATGTGGTAACGCTGCTCCTGGCAGGGAGCGCGCTATTATGCGTATACCTTTCCGGCGGCAGCGCAGAGCTGGAGGACGGCCTGGCTGTGGATTCGGATGCGTTCCGGTGGGTACTGCTGGGCGTTCTGCTGGCGGCGCTGCTCTGCGGCTGGGTGCGCAATACCCTCAGGCGCGTAAACGTGCGGGAAGGCCTGGTGCGAAACATACGTATTGTTCTGGGCAAAAAATATGTGGAATTGCGTGCGTTTTTGGATACCGGCAACAATATGACAGGGCTGTTTGGCGAACCGGTTATTTTAGCCGAGCGGGAAAAGATAAGCATCCTGGCAGAAGGCGCCGCCATGCGGCGGGTGCCATACCGCACCGTGGCGGGTGAAGCGGAGGTGGATGCGTTTCTGGCGGACGAGGTGGTCTTTCTCTCTGGCAGGCGGCGCAGCGTTACGGGCGTTTTGATAGCCGTATACGGGGGCAGGCTTTGCACGGACGGCAGCTTTGGAGCGCTTTTGAACCCTAATCTAATGTTGTAAAAGGAGTACCGTTATGAAAAATCCGCTGTTTCAATTGTTTTATGGAAGCATTGTTTACCTGAAACTCGTCCGCCTGCTGGAGAACGCTCTTGGTTACATTAATGGGAGCGAATCGCTGCCGCCGCCCCTGAGCGACCGGGAAGAGGAAGAACTGCTGGTTGCGCTTGAAGGCGGCAACGAGACCGTGCGCCCCGTGCTGATAGAGCGGAATCTGCGGCTGGTGGTGTATATTGCCCGTAAATTTGAGAATACAGGGGTTGGCATAGAAGACCTGATCTCCATTGGGAGCATTGGGCTGATTAAGGCGGTGAACACCTTTGACGTTTTAAAGAAGATCAAGCTGGCCACTTACGCATCCCGCTGCATAGAGAACGAGATACTGATGTACCTGCGGCGCAACGGCAAGGTGAAGTATGAGGTATCCTTTGACGAACCGCTGAACGTGGACTGCGACGGCAACGAGCTGCTGCTCTCCGACATTATGGGCACAGACAGCGATCTTGTGTACCGCGAGATTGAGTCCGAGGTGGAGCGCGACCTGCTGCGCGGCGCGGTGGGAAACCTGACCGTGCGGGAAAAGCAGATTATGGAGCTGCGGTTTGGCCTGAACCGCGGCAACGAGAAGACGCAGAAAGAAGTGGCGGATATGCTGGGAATATCGCAGTCTTATATATCCCGGCTGGAGAAGCGGATCATATCAAAATTGAAGAAGGATATCAAGAAGATGATTTAAATCCGGGACTTGTTTTTGATTAATTTTAGGCCGGCTTTTCCGTCAAAGCTGGCCCAGGGTGGTTATAACCCACCCCTGCCCCTCCCATATTCCGGCACAACCTGCAGGCAGGCTTTAGTGATATGGGAGGGGATTGTTTTTTTCTTAGGAAAGGGCCAGTGGCCCTTTTCCAAATCCATACCCATAACCTTGGTGCGTTCAGCTTGACATTCCCGTATAACACACTATTGGTACTAGCTTACGCGATGCTTAAACCCATAATAAAGTGGAAAATGCGAAATCCGCCCCGTTTTCTCTCACAAAAAATAAAACTTCCGGAATTTACTTTGTGTACAGTATAACAGCGAAATTCAGGATCATAAAATAAATAGATTATCTTACTATCGCATAGATGCACGAATCATAAATTTTCCCGTTCTTATACACGCTTTTCTTCAGCACGCCTTCCAGCGTAAACCCCGCTTTTTCAAGCGCGCGGCGCGAACCTGTGTTGTAAGCATACGGCTCCGCGAATATGCGCACAATATTCAGCTTTTTAAACGCCAGGGCGCTGATCTGCCGGATGCATTCCGTCATGATGCCGCACCCCCAGTAGGGCTCGGCCAGCCAGTAGCCCATCTCCGCGCTTTTTTCGTACACGTCGTCTTTCTGGAACACGCCAATGCTGCCCGCGGCTTCGCCGTTCACCTCTATGGCGCGGCAGATGTAGCTGCCGTCTTGCTCTGCAAAATTGCTGATATAACAGAGCGCATCCTGCAGGGTGTAGGGAAAGGGGTAGGCGTTGCGCAGGTTATCCGCAATTTTTTTGTTGTTGGCATGTTTCGCCACGCTGGGGGCGTCTTCCATGCGCCAGGGGCGCAGTATAAATTCCACCGTTTTCACCTCGGTAAAGTTGTTTCAGAAACATTTTACCATATCATAAGCAAGCAAAAAAGCGGAGAATTGTAAAATTTTTGCAGAGTGAAAAAATTGTTCGATTTTGACTAAAAAAATAGACATGTATCCCCCGGATAGGTATAATGAAATTAACAAAAATAAACAAAAAAGCATTCACGTGCCAAGCGTTTACAGTCTTGCATGCGTTTTAATAAGGGAGTAAACCAGATGAGATATGTCGCTCAGAATTGCCTGCGTCCGGGCCAAAAACTGGCTTTTGACCTGAAGATGAATGACAACCGGATCTTTTTGCGAAAGGGCGTTATTCTGACAAGGGCGATCATTGACCGCATTAAAACCATCGGCTTTCAGGGAGCCTATATAGACGACGATATCTCTCAGGATCTGGTCATTGCAAACGTCATCAGCGGGGAACTGGTGGCAAAAGCAAAATCCGATATTAAAAACTGGTTTTTGGAAGTGGAAGCCGGCGACAAGAACGCCGCGGGCAGAACGATGCACACCATACGGGACGCGATTCAGGATATGGTGGAGCAGATTCAGCATAACAGCCGCACCATGGTGAACATTGTGGACCTGCGCACGTTTGACGACTACACATACAGCCACTGCCTGAATGTGGGCGTGATTTCCGCCGTTATTGGCACCGTGATGGGGCTGAATAAAAAATCCCTGCAGGAGCTGGCCACATCGTCCCTGGTGCACGATATCGGCAAGGTGTTTATAGCCAAGGAGATCATCAACAAACCGGCGACTCTGGACGAAGAAGAATATACGGAAATGAAGAAGCACGTGGAGAAGGGATACCAGTACCTGCGCCAGTATAACCGGCTGGCCCCGGCCGCCATGTCCGGCGTTTTGGAACATCATGAGCGGTATTCCGGGCAGGGCTATCCCAAGGGATTGAGAGGAAACGACATTTCCCTGTTTGGCAGGATTATCGCCCTGTCCGACGTGTACGACGCGCTGATTTCAGACCGCCCGTACAGGCGCGCGCTGCTGCCATCCAACGCGGTTGAATACATAATGAGCGGCTACGGCAAGGATTTTGACCCCGTTGTGGTGGAGGCGTTTATCAAGAAGGTGGCTCCCTATCCGGTAGGTACCTGCGTGAGCCTGAGCAACGGGCTTTCGGCCATTGTGGTGGGCAACAACGAAGGCTTTGGCCTTAGGCCGCTTGTGCGGGTGATTGAGGATGGAAAACCCACGCAGGAATTTATGGACCTGAGCGCGGACAAATTTGCAAATTTGACGATTACGGGAATTCTGGCGGTTTAAAACCGCTTTTTTTCTGCAATAAAAAAATCCCCCTGAGGGGATTTTAAATTCTAACCGGACGGGGAAGCCACAGCCATTCCCGCGTCCGATACCCAGAAATTGTATTCTCTTGCCCGGCGGGATTCGTGCCGATCCGAACCGCCCGGCTGGAAGTCAGAGAAAACGATAAACAGGCTGTGGCAAACCTAAGTCTGTTCATAATTATAACAGAGGCGGCGCACGGGTCAAGCATTATGGCATGAACCGGTTAAAAAATGACATAAAACCTTACTTTATTGACAATTTTGTCGGCGCTTGTTTTACGCACTATAAAACTATGATAGAATGATGCTGTAAAGTCTGATTGGCAAGGGATTTTTTATGAGTTTAGGGTGGATCCTGTTTGACAGCACGGTTTGTTTTTATGAATACGGCATTGTTATGCTGCTGTTGGTTCGCAAATTGGGTTTTTCCGTTGGCAGATTCAGATTTGTTTTGCTGGGATACGCTGCCGTTGCGGGAGCAGACACTGTTTTCTACTGGCTGGGGCTGCATCATACTGCGTTTTTTTTTATACTCGGGTGCGTGTTTTTGTATGCTGTGTTTGTATTTGGCAGCACGCTGCGCCGCCGGATTATATGGGGCTGTATTGGCTGCGGCCTTATAGCGGCAAGCCTGAATCTTACCATAGCGGCGTTTACATGGGGATGGGCCAGGGATGTGAGCGGTTTTGTTTTTCCCTCTTACACGCGGTTTATCATATTGGTTGGCAACCTTTTGGTGCTGACTTTTTTGTATTTTATACTGAGCAACACTGGACAGAGAAAGGCGGCTTCCAATCCACCGTTCCGCATAGCCATGGTCAGCGTGTTTGCGTTTGTGCTGATTGCATCGCTGCAGATGTCCAACCTGTACATGGTTTACGGAACAGGCGGCCCGGCTGGCTCTGGCCTCAGCGAAAACCTGGTATTGCTTGCCGCGGTGCTGATTACAATTTTTCTTGCGATTATGTTCTTTTTTGAGTACACGGGTTACCTGGCGTACAATAAAAAGCAGGCGGAGCTTGAACTGGAGCACCAAAAATGGGAATCTGCTTTTCTGGCACAGGCGTATATGACGTACCACGCGCTGAGCGCCTGGAAGCACGATTATCAGAACCATATGGAAGTGCTCTTCAGCTTTTTGAAAAACAAAAAATATCAGGAAATGGAAGAATACCTTGCTCAGATGAATGCCGAGATTGGGCCTTCCATGCAGATTTATTATACCGGCAACAGCGTGGTGGACGCCGTACTCTCCAACAAGCTGTTCCTGGCCAAAACAAGGGGCGTGCGGGTAAGCGCGGTGGCGGTGATGCCCGGTAAACTGACGATTTCCGACGTGCAGCTTGGCTCCATATTGGCAAACCTGCTGGACAACGCCATAGAAGCGCAGGAAAGCGTTGCCGAGTCCTTTATTAACGTATCCGTCCGCCGGGAGAGGGGCATGATGCAGATTAAGGTGGAAAACAGCGCCAGCGGCGGGTATGTTTACAAGAGAGACCACCTTGTTTCGTCCAAAAAGGGGAAGGAGCACGGCCTGGGGCTGGAAACCGTTCAAAACATTATTGATAAGGCGGGAGGCATCATGGATATTCACCCGGAAGCGGACCGCTTTACGGTTAAAATCCTTCTGCCTGTAAATGCGGAAAGCGAAGTTTCATGAAGTGGATTGTTGCCGTGGTGGAGGACGAGCAGGTATACGCAGACCGGCTTGGAAACATCCTGCTCTTTTGGGCCAAAAAGCACGAGACAGCGCTGGAGCCGGTTTGTTTTGGCACCGAAAGCGCTTTTTTGCAGGCATACGGGCAGGGCTCACGGTTTGACGCGGTATTTTTGGATATTTATCTGCCGGACGGAAACGGCCTGGACGCGGCAAAGCAGATCAGGAAGCATGATCCGTTTTTGCCGATTGTTTTTATCACCCGCACCGGTGAATACGCGCGGGAAGGGTATGACGTGTGGGCTATGCAGTACCTCATTAAACCCGCCTCCTACAACGATATTGAAGTCTGCATGGACCGCGTGGTGCAATTGAGGAGGCAGAACACGGAAGTTGCGTTTACCTATAAAAGCGACGGCGTGCTGTGGGTTATTGCCTATAATGAGATTTACTATTATAAAAGCAGCGGGCATTACATAGAGATACATGCCAGAAAAGGGCTCAGCCAATTCAGGGGAAACCTGAACACCCTGGAGCAGAAGCTGCCCGGCCAGTTTTTGCGTTGCAGCCGCAGTGTGATTATAAACCTTTCCTACCTGTACCGGTACGACGCCAAAACAAACGGCAGGAACGTGATTCTGGCAACCGGGGTCAGCCTGGCTGTTGGCGACCAGTACGCCAAAAAAGTAAAGGAAAAGTGCATGGAAATGTTTTTATAACCGCGTTTAAATTTTGCTTTTGGGGGCCGCGCGTATTATAATAGCAAATAACGGCTTTTGGCCCGGAATATTTAGAGGAAAAGGATACATGATGAGTAAACGGTTTGACGCGGTGATATTTGATATGGACGGTACTCTGCTGAACACCCTGGACGATTTGGCGGACAACGTAAACGCCATGCTGGCGGGCCGGGGGTATCCCCAACGCAGCAGGGAGGAAGTGCGCAGCTTTGTGGGCAACGGCGTGCATGTTTTAATTGCGCTCTCCATCCCCGGCGGGCGGGAGAATCCGGCTTTTGAAGAGTGCCTGGCGGATTTTATTGAACGTTATCAAAAAAATCTGCAGAACAAAACCGCGCCCTACCCGGGCGTTCCGGAGGTTCTGGAGAAGCTGGATTCGCTTGGGGTAAAACTGGCGGTGGTGTCCAACAAGTTTGACAGCGCTGTTAAAAAAATTAACCGGCTGTATTTTGGCGAACGGATTCCGGTAGCGGTGGGCGAATCGGAGCAAATGCGCAAAAAGCCCGCGCCGGACAGCGTATACGCGGCGCTGGAGCAGATGGGCTCGTCTTTGCAGGGCGCGCTGTTTGTGGGAGATTCGGACGTGGATGTGCAGACGGCAAAAAACGCGGGGCTGCCCTGCGTGGGCGTTGCCTGGGGTTTCAGGGACAGTGAAGTGTTGAAGAGCGAAGGCGCGGACTGGATTATAAACAGCCCGGAAGAACTCATAGGCATAGTGGAAGGCAATGCTTAGTTGCGCTCCCGGCAATTTGCCGGGCGGTTTGGGGTGATTTCATCCATGGGGACGATTCATAAACTGAACATGGAGCGGTTTGACGGTTTTGCGGATATTTACGATGAAGCAAGGCCGCGCTGCCCGGAGGCTGTAACCGCAATTGCGCGGCGGTATTTGGATGGGCGCCCGGACACGGTGGTGGATTTGGGCAGCGGCACGGGGCGCTCTGCGCTGGTGTGGAAGGACGCGGCAAGCTATGTGGTGGGCGTTGAGCCCAATGCGGACATGATTGAACGCGCGCGCAGGAATGCGGACGGGGCGGTGAACGTGGGGTTTGTGCGCCGGTTTTCCAACGACACGGGCCTGCCGGATGCGTTTGCGGACGTTGTGACCTGTTCGCAGGCTTTCCACTGGATGGAGCCCGTGAGCACGCTGCGCGAGGTGAACCGGATATTAAAGCCCCAGGGCCTGTTTATGATTATAGACGCGGACCTGACGCCCGTATGCAACTGGAAGGCGGAATACGTATTCCGCAAGTTTGCAAAGATGCTGAAGGATATAGAAACCAACGACCCGGATATTAGCGCCACCTTTGTGCGCTGGAGCCGCGACAAGCATTTGGGCAGCCTTGCGCAGAGCGGGCATTTTATGTTTGTGCGGGAGATTGTGTTTTCCAACACGGAAACGTTTACGGCGGATAGGATGATACGCATGGCAATGAGCCTGGGCGGCCTGCAAACGGTGCTGAAACGCAAGCCGGAGTTGATACGGGAAAGCCTTGCGGAGTATGAGGAAGGCATCCGGGAGATTTTTGGGGAACAGACGTTTGAAGCGCAGTTTGGCTACCGCGTAACGGTGGGGGTTAAATCGGCGTGAGTGGGAGCTTAGGCGGCTATGAAGATTAAGACATACTGGGAAGCAAAGCCGGATTTGCAAGCTTTGGCGACGGAAGATTGGAAGAGCATATACCAGGAGAATATTGCCTGTTTGACGCCCAATAAGAAAAGCGCGGCGGATGTGCTTGCATATGTGCGGAGCAAATACCAGGCGGAAGAAGAACCGCTTGAGCGCGTGCGCATGGTGGTGGAGATAAACGCGCTGGGCCGCAGGCCGTACCTGCCGGAGGGCGTTTTTGACGGGCCGCCCGAGATTGTGGTGCTGCACATAACAAACTACGGCGCGGGCGAGGAGCTTTATAAAAACCAAGAAGAAGATTTTTGGCGGCTGGGTGAGGAAAAGCGGATAGCCCGCGATATTGAATATATTCCGCAGGACGAGTTTCCCGTCCCTGTTTTTGTGGGTGCGGAGATGCGCAGCGGGTATGTGTACGTGGAGGGAAGCCCCAGGCTGGCGGACGAACTATTTGCGTACCAGGGCCTGAGCGAGCGCGAGCTGCAAAACGAATACCTGGTGGCACAATACGTAAAACTTTTAAAGAAGCCGCAGCCGGGCTGAGCATTTTGGGATAAGCGGAAAGGAAAAAAACAATATGAAAGCCAGATTTTTGCACAACAACATCAATGTGTTGGACCTTGAAAAGAGCATTGCATTTTACAGCGAAGCGCTGGGCCTTGCCGAAGCCAGGCGCAAGGAAGCTGCGGACGGCAGCTTTATATTGGTCTACCTCTCGGACGGGCAGACCCCCCACCAGCTTGAGCTTACATGGCTTTCCGGCCGCATGGAGCCTTACGACCTGGGGGATAACGAGATACACCTGGCTTTTGGCGTGGACGACAAGGACGAAGCATACGCCCTGCACAAAAAGATGGGCTGCGTGTGCTACGAGAACCCGGACATGGGCATTTATTTTATTGAAGACCCGGACGGGTACTGGCTGGAGATCATATAAGCATTTCTGAAAAGAAACGGGTAAAAAATCAGATGTCAAAAAGCAGCTCCGCAACCGCGTCCTTGCCGCGGCCTTGGGCAAAGTTCAGGTATTGGAGTTATTGCGGAACTGCTTTTACAATTTGCAATTCCTGTTCGTTTATAAATGCCATAGCAATTCATCCTCTTAAAACATCAGCTTTTTTAAAAAGTATCAGAAAAAGAGCTCGAACTTTTCGCCGCGCCGCGTGATTGTTTTCACCTTGTCCAGGTACGCGGTAGCGCGTGGGTCTGCTTTCAGCCAGCCGAATACCGAATAATCGCTGCCAAAGTGCATGGGGAACACCACGCCAAGGTTCGCGGTTTTGGCCAGGTAATCCAGCCCGCGCAGGTAATCGCGCTCCTGGCGGGGGTCCAGCGTTACGAACGCGATATCTATGTGTTTGCCTTTCAGCGTGTTGATTTCCTTTTTATAGTTGCCCGCCATCTGGCGGTTGTCCCCGTCCGGCTCGCCCTCCCAGTGCCACCAGTTCAGGTCGCCCGCGTGGTATATGGTAAGGCCGTCCGCCTCAATCACAAAGGCCACCCCGGCGTCTGTGGAGCGCAGGGCGGTTATATGCACGCCGTTGGCATCGTATGTTTCGCCGGGGCGCGCGCATATTGCGCCTGCCGGCTTTTTTGCGGAGCGGATATCATAAGAGAGAATGTACTGTATATTTGGTATTTCCTTCTGCCAGTCAAAAATGCGGGGCACAAAATGATCCCCGTGGCTGTGGGAAGAAAAGACCAGCACATGTTCGGACGCAATCTGGGCCGGGTCTATCACGCCCGTATCCAGGCTGCGCGCGTAGCCTTCCGGCTTGTCCGCGTAATAATCGAATATCATAAAGTGATTTTGGGTTTTAAGCGCAAACCCGCTGTGGTACAGGTACCAAACCGTCGCACTGTTTAAAGGGCGCATGGCTTCATCCCCTTTCTGTTTTGTTTAGTATACCACGCGGCGGGCGTCGCTGAAAGAAAAAACAGGCCGGGCAACACAGAACGGAAAGCATTTGAAGTTTGCGGCCGCGCGCTATATACTGTATCCAAAGGAGTGGGGCGATGTTTAAAATAGGCGAGTTTTCCAAACTGGCTCAGGTGTCTGTGCGCATGTTGAGGTATTATGATGAAGCGGGGCTGCTGAAGCCTGCCGAAACCGACCGGTTCACGGGGTACAGGCTGTATTCCGGCGAGCAGATTTTAACGCTGAACAAGATCATATTTCTGCGGGACCTCCATTTTAACGTATCTGAAATCGCCGTTGTTCTGAACAATTGGGACGACGGATTTATTGAGCGCCAGCTTGAAAAAAAGCGCCTGGAAATTGAGGCTGCAATCCATACCGAACGGGAAAAACTGTTGAGAATAGAACGGGCCCAAAAGGATATTGGGCAGGAAAAAATAGAAATGCACTACAATGTATCCATTAAATCCATTCCCGGCTGCCGGGTGCTCTCGCTCAGGCGGACGGTTGCCGATTATTATGCCGAAGGCGGGCTGTGGAAGGAGATGGCGGCCTTTGCGGGTGAACATGGCATTTGCGTTTCCAGCAACACATTTACAATATACCACGACACGGACTACCGGGAGAAGGATGTGGATATTGAGATATGCGCGCCGGTTGCCCAAGCAGGCGGGGATATGGGAGGCTTTGTATTCCGCAACACAGAGCCTGTGCCCGTTATGGCCTGCACAATGGTGCATGGCGGTTTTGAGAACATAGCGGGGGCGTATAAAGCTTTTGCGGGCTGGTTGCAGGAGCATGCGGGCTATATGATGGCAGGGCAAACCAGGCAGATTGTGCACAGGGGCCCGTGGAATGAGGAAGACCCCTGCAAGTACCTGACGGAAATACAGATACCGCTTCATAAAGCTGAATAAAAATATCCGCTAAACAAATGCCGGATGTTTTTTTTATATTGACTCTCACACGGTGTAAGGGTTTACACTGCATTTACTGACAAAAATTTAAACGGAGGAAAACAGCATGCAGTATTATGTAAACCCTGTTGGGAAAATCAGCACAAATCAAAAAGGAACGTTTATTGAGATTGAGCCGGAGTATATTCCGGCCCTGCGGGCGCTGGATGGGTTCAGCCATCTAAACGTGCTCTGGTGGTTCAGCGGCTTTGATACCAAAGAAGCAAGAGAGACCCTTGAAACGCCGCAGCCGTATAAAAAGGCCCCGGATTTAATGGGCATTTTTGCCACGCGGTCTCCCGTGCGCCCCAATCCCATCGCGCTGACGGCAGTGCAGGTGATTGGCGCTGATTATGAAAAAGGCGTTATTAGAATTGCCTATATTGACGCGGATAACGGCACGCCCGTGCTGGATATTAAGCCGTACACGCCAAGCCTGGACAGGGTGGAGAACCCGAGCGTGCCGGGGTGGTGCGCGCATTGGCCCAAAAGCCTGGAGGAATCCGGCAGCTTTCACTGGGAAAACGAATTTAATTTTTAAGGTGACTCAAGCCGGGCCGGATATGCGGCCCGGCTTCAAGGTTGCAGGTCAGGAAGCCTAGGAGCTTGCTTTTGCCGGGGCTTGCTGCACGGTTTTGGATTGGGGTGTGAGCACCTCAAAGGTGTAGCCCTGGTTGCGGAACTCCTTGATGATTGCGGGCACGGCGTCTATGGTGAACTGGTGGGCGTCGTGCAGCAGGATTACCACGTTCTGGCGGCCCTGCGCGTCTTTTAAAACCTGCTGGGCCAGCTCGTCAGCGGTTGGGTAAGGCTTTTGCGCGTCCTCGCCGCCCGCGTTCCAGTCAAAGGGTGTGAAGCCCATGCTTTCAACATCCTTAAGGAGCGTGGGTACGATGGGCGTGCCGCCCGCCGCGGTAATGGAGACCGTGTTGCCTATGCCGCCCGGAAATCTGCACAGGTTGGGCGCTATGCCGGTGGCTTCTGTAATCACGCCTTTCATTTTATTAAAATCGTCCAGGAAGGCCTGTTCGTTTGCGTAGATGGTTTTATAATCGTGCGTCCAGGAATGCACGCCCACCGCATGGCCGGCCTCTGCCTCCAGCTTGAGATAATCCCGCTTTTTCTGCGTGTCCACACCCATGAAAGCGATAAAGAACGTTGCCTTTACATCGTTCTCTTTCAGCACATCCAGCAATGTTGGCGTAAGGTCGGTTGGGCCGTCGTCAAACGTTAAATACGCAACCTTGGCGGCCGACGCGGCGCCGGAAGACGCAACACTGGAAGACGGGGTGGGGGAGGATGATGCTGAGGCTTTATCTTGCAGCTCTTTATATTGGCTTTGCAGGGAATCATACTGGCCTTGCAGGGATTCCAGCTTGGCGCTTAAAACCGTCGCCTGGCTTTGTTGCGCGGCGGCTTGCAGCGAATAGGAATTTGCGCTCATAGACTGGTAGCCAGAAAATACGGCCAGAGCAATGATAATAAGAACCGCAATAAACATGCGGAACCGGGAGTTGTGCTTTTTGTAGTGAGATCTGCTCATGTCTTCTCCAATCCGGTTCGTCAAATATTACGTTTATATTACAAAAAATCTGAAGATTTGTCAAATTAGAATATTATGAAAGCGGCCAGGTTATTCCTGCATCTCTGTAAGGTTCTCCCAAAATCTCTTGGGCATATGCGTCATGCGGCACCGGGGATTTTCCCGCGCGGCAATGGCAATGGTGTTGTAAAACTGCTTCCACAGGCTGCGGTAATACTGCTCGTCCTTTGTGGGCGGCGGGGGCGTAAAGCCTTCCGCCCGTATGATTTGCTTTTTGCGGTTTTCATAAATCAGGGCGGCACTGTGGGTTTTGTCGAAGATCATGAAGTTCTCGCCTGAAAAGCGGCAGATAAAGTGGTTCGCAATGTAGGGCAGCACAAAATTTTTGGGGGAGATGGTGGCGGTCAGCGCGCCGCCCGTGTCCTGAAAACGCACAAACCCCAGGAACAGGTGGCTCTCCCGGTGCAGGTGCAGCTCTGCCTTCAGGAGCGCGGCCACGTCCGCGTCCCCCAGCATGTTAATAATTTTTGGGCCAACCGCAAACGCGCGGTGCAGAAAGCGGAGCAGGGCTGTTTCTTTTTCGTCCATGCAGCTGAAAAAAACGTTTTCCACCAAATCGGACACGCGGGGAGAAAGCCTGGAACCAATGCCCGCGCGCACCCGCCGGGCCATCACCTCGTCCGTATCAAATGCTTCATCCGGCCACAGGCAGGGCTGCGCCGCGCCCGCCGCACATACGGCCATGGGAATTTGGCGCGCCAGAAAGCTTTGGTATACGCAACAGTAAAACCCGGCCAGGCTGCCGTCGTACAGGTAACGGCAGGGGCTTTGCGCTACAGGCCTGCGCTCAGGCATAACACCGCCTCCTCCACCGCTTCCCGGACAGAGCGAACATCTCCCGCGCCTGGCAGGGCAACGCTGCCGTTTGGCCCAAAGAAGGAGAGCTGCTCTGTGCCAAAGCCGAATACCTGCGGGTCTATGAGCGCGCGCACGGTGGTGGGGGCATCCAGCCGCAGACCGCAGGAATAGCCCCGCGCCAGTATAAAAAAACGGGCCCGCTTTAAAACCACGCCAATGCGCGCAAGTTCGTCCAGCCCCAGGGTTCCGGTTCTGCGCGCGGTAACAATGCGGCGCGCGCTCACCGGGCCTATGCCGGGAACGCGCAGCAGGGTATCCAGCGGCGCGCGGTTCACATCCACGGGGAAGGAATCCAGGTTGTTCACCGCCCAATTAGCCTTGGGGTCCAGGTAGGGGTTAAAATTGGGCGTGCGCTCGCTTAATATTTCGTCCGGGCCAAAGCGGTACTGGCGCATCAGCCAGTCCGCCTGGTAGAACCGGTGCTCGCGCAGAAGGGGCGGCTTGGTATCCAGCGTGGGCAGCAGGCTGTCCGCAACCGCGGGGATGTAGGCCGAATAAAACACGCGCTTTAAGCTGTATTTGCCATACAGGCCGGAGGCCAGCTTTAAGATGCGGTAATCGTTCTCCGGCGAAGCGCCTATAATCATCTGCGTGGCCTGCCCGGCGGGAGCAAAGCGCGGCGCGTTTTTATACAGAACGATATCCTTTTTGCTGGCAACCAGCGAACCGGCAATCTGGCCCATGGGCTTTAAAATGGAATCCTTTGTTTTGTGGGGGGCAAGGAGCTTTAAGCTCTCCTCGCTTGGAAGCTCTATGTTTACGCTCAGGCGGTCCGCCAGCAGGCCCAGCCGCGTGACCAGCGCGGGGGCGGCGCCGGGGATTGTTTTTGCGTGTATATAGCCTTGAAAATTGTATTCTGTGCGCAGAATAGAGAGCGCGGTGATCATGAGCTCCATGGTGTGGTCCGCGTTCTGCACCACGCCGCTGGATAAAAAAAGCCCCTCTATATAGTTGCGGCGGTAGAACTGTATGGTAAGCTCGGCCAGCTCGCGGGGAGCGAAGGCCACGCGGGGCACATCGTTGCTGCTGCGGTTGACGCAATACTTGCAGTCGTAAATGCAGTGGTTGGTAAGCAGCACCTTTAAAAGGGAAATACAGCGGCCGTCCGCGGAAAAGCTGTGGCAGCAGCCCGCCGCAAGCGCGCTGCCCAGGCCCTTGTTGCCCGGACGGTCCGCGCCGGAGGAGGTGCAGGCCGCATCGTATTTTGCGCCTTCCGTTAATATTTTAAATTTTTCCATCATGTCCATTTTAACCGCCGCCTTCCTTATGCCCGTTCCAAAGAACAGCATTCTGGCTTATCAATTTTAGTATATCATAAATAATCCCAAAAATGCAACAATATAAAAAACTATGCAACAAGTATGCAACAAATGCGTGGCGAAAATGTGTACAGGTTTGCCGGAAATATTATTGAAAACATGACGCCCTGCCGTCAGGTTTAAAGCCGTACAATAAAAACAGAAAGGCCGGCTTACCGGCGCAATTTGAAAAGGAGAAATAATCATGAATATGCAATTGCCAAAACCCGTTCAAACGTATTTTGAGGCGACCAACGCCGCGGACAGGGAAGCATTTTTATCCGCTTTTGCCACGGACGCAGTTGTGATTGACGAGGGGAAAGAGAAAAGCGGGAACGACGCCATTCGCGCATGGGGCGAAAAGACGCATTTTGCGGACAACCTGGTGCTCACGGTTATGGGCGCGGTGGAGAAAAAAGGAGGGCTGATGGTTACCGCAAAGGCGGAAGGAGACTTTGACAAGACCGGCCTGCCCGACCCGTGCCTGCTGGACTTTGCTTTTACCCTTGCAGGAGAGAAGATCGTGCGCCTGGAAATTGTTCTTGCGCCATGAAAAATTTTCTTATGGAGGCTGCCCGCCTCCGCAACACTGGCCAAAGGGACATTTGTCCCTTTGGAATCCCATCTGCGAAAAATGCCGTTTATGATGGCGTTTTTCCGTAAACAGGATAAAAAAGCAGAGCATGTCTCAAATTTTCTGCGAAGGAAGGCTAAACCAGGGGGAGGCAGGAAGGGCGAAGCCCGAACGCCGGAAGGGGGACGGGCAGCCCCCCCTCTGAGAAAAGGGGCGAAGCCCGCATAAGGCCCGGCTTGCAAACGCGCAGAAAAGGTCGTACTATATAAGATATGCTAAAAAAAGGGAGCGCAAAGATGCGGCTTACAAACAACGTACCGGACACGGCATTGATCTTTGAAGGCGGCGGTATGCGCGCCAGCTACACGGCGGGCATTCTGAACAACCTATTGGAAAACGAAATATACTTTGATTATGTTTGCGGCATTTCTGCAGGCTCCAGCCACACGGTAAATTACATCTCCAGGGACACGGACAGGGCCAAACGTTCCTTTGTGGATTTGGTTTTAGATCCCGGATTTGGCGGATGGGGGTCTTTTATAAAAGGGCAAGGGTACTTCCGCGCGTGTTATTTGTACGAGGAAACCCCGTACCCCGGCGCTGCGCTGCCCTTTGATTTTGATACGTTTTGCGCAAACCCGGCTCGGCTGCGCGTGGGGGCCTTTTGCCGGGAAACGGGCAAAATGGTGTATTTTACAAAGGATGACATGCCGGGCGTGGCTGAGCTGATGCGCATTGTGCGCGGCTCTTCCTCCATACCCATATTTATGCCGCCCACAGAATTCAAGGGGAACTGGTATGTGGACGGCGGCCTGGGCGGCGGCGTGGCGCTGGACATCGCAAAGCAGGACGGCTATAAAAAGTTTTTTGTGGTGCTGAGCAGGCCAAGGGGCTTCCGCATGCAGCCAGCGGGCATGAAGTCTTTTTTGAAGGCGTATTACCGCAAATACCCGCTGGTGGCGGACGCGATGATTGGGCGGTATGCCGTATACAACCAAACGCTGGAGGAGCTGGAAGAACTGGAGCGGCAGGGCAGGGCGTGCCTCGTCTACCCGGATGTGATGCCCGTCTCCAACCGGGAGAAGAATTTTAAAAAGCTTTCTGACAGCTACGGCCTGGGATATGCCCAGGGGAAACGGGAAGCGCCCAAATGGAAGGAATTTTTGGGGATAAAATAAAAAGAGGGGCTTATTGCCCCTCGTGCTGAATCAGCGATTCTATAATCTGCGGTATTGTTTTGCCCTGCGCCTTTTGCAGCTGTTCCAGTTTATGAACAAGATCGGAAGGCAGCTGGATGTTTAAAAGTTTTGAGCTTTCTGCCGGTTTTGCGCCGCCTGTCTGCCACGCCGCGCCGAATTCAGCGCTGTACGGGTATTCGCCCAAATTTTTTTTTGCCCACGCCTCCGCTTCCTCCGGGGAGAGGGGCGTTAATTTTCCTGTGGTTATGTTCATGCCGTTCATCATATCGCGGTCGTAGAAAAAATAGTGGCCGTCCTTTGTTTTATACAGCGTTACCGCTTTTATGCGGTTGCCGCCCGCGACCGCGCCGTGCATGCCTATCTGCTTTGCATTATCCGAATCGTACAGTACTCCGTTGAAATATTTTTTCATTGCCTGTTCACCTCGCTATAGAATAAAGCGCTTGCTTTGTGCCTTGTTTTACTGTATTCACCCGGCCTGTATTGAGTGCCTGCCGGCGAGGATAATACATGAGTTCTGTTGTGGATGAAACAGGCATTTAGAATTATGCATTTTTAATATAAAAAGAGATAAGAAAAAATACTTTTTGCATAAAAAATGAATATTTTGATATTAAATTATTCATTTTGATTGACACAATGCAACGCATGCCATATAATAATATTAAAATAGCGTTGCTGGTTTGCAGCCCGGCAGATTTATAAGTGGCGCTATTTGACAAATTTCGGGCTGCTAATGTATAATATAATACAAATCGCATAGAATATACTCCGGTTGGGCAGTTTTTAACGGCTGTTTTCAAGTTTGGCTTATAGGGTGGAGAGCTACATGATAGTTCTCTGCTTTTTTTGTATACACTATTACTGTTTATTAATAAAGGAAAGGGATTTTGCAATGAAGATTAATTTTACAGAAACCGTATTGCGGGACGCGAATCAGTCGCTTGTGGCAACGCGCATGCCTTTTTCCGATTTTGAGGGAATACTGGAAACGCTGGACAGCGCCGGTTACTATTCGCTTGAATGCTGGGGCGGCGCAACGTTTGACTCCTGCCTCCGCTATTTGCAGGAGGACCCGTGGGAAAGGCTCCGCAAGATCAAGGCAAAGGCAAAAAACACAAAGTTGCAGATGCTGCTGAGGGGCCAGAATATTCTGGGCTACAAGCATTACCCGGACGACGTTGTGCGCAAGTTTGTGGAGCGTTCGTGCGCAAACGGCATGGATATCTTCAGGATATTCGACGCGCTCAACGATTTCAGAAACATTGAGACGGCTGTGGACGAAGTGATTAAGCAGGGCGCGCACGCGCAGGGCTGCATCTGTTATACCATAAGCCCCATCCACAACCTGGAGAAGTATGTGGAAATGGGAAAAGAACTGGAGAAAATGGGCGTTCACTCCATCTGCATCAAGGACATGGCGGGTATTATGGGGCCCGGCGAAGCCTTTGACCTGATACGGGCGCTTAAGCAGAACACAAAGCTGCCCGTATATCTGCACACGCATTCAACTACGGGCCTTGGGCCCATTACCTATACAAAGGCGGCGGAAGCGGGCTGCGACGGCATAGACACCGCCATTTCCTCTTTTGGCGGGGGTACTTCCCAGCCGCCTACAGAAACGCTGCATTACGCGCTGGAGCAGCTTGGATTTGAATCGGGCCTGGATAAAGCCGCAATGAAAAAAATCAACGACTTTTTTAAGCCCATCAAGGCCAAATATGTCGCGTCCCAGTTGCTGGACCCGTTTGTAATGGGAACGGAAACGGACGCGCTGGTGTACCAGGTGCCGGGCGGCATGCTCTCCAACCTGATTGCGCAGTTAAAGGCGCAGAATTCCATAGAAAAGCTGGACGAAGTGCTGGCAGAGACGCCCCGGGTGCGCAAAGACCTGGGATATCCGCCGCTGGTAACGCCCCTGAGCCAGATGGTTGGCGTGCAGGCCGCGGCAAATGTGCTGGCGGGCGAGCGCTACAAAAATATTTCCAAGGAAGTGCAGGCTTATATTAAAGGCGAATATGGCCGCGCGCCGGGAGAGCTTGACCAGGCGCTTGTGGAAAAAGTTCTGGGCGGCGAGAAACGGTTTGAAGGCCGGTTTGCGGACGGGCTGGAGCCTGCCTTTGAAAAAGCAAAAGAACAACTGGGCAAAACAGCCAGAAGTGATGAAGACGTACTCTCCTGGCTTGTGTTCCCGCAGATTGCTGAGAAGTTTTTTGCAGAGCGCGAAGAGCGGGAATCCAGAACGGTTTCGTATACCATTGTGAAGGAATAAGGGGGGAATGCATATGTCAGTACCTGAAAGCGTATTGGTTGTAATATTCATGATGGCTATTGTTTTCTGCGTGCTTATTCTTCTGAGCTTTATTATCAAGATTTTTTCCAGGGTTTTGGCTCCCCTGGCAAAAGAGGTCCCGGCAAAGGCCCCTGCCGTGCAGGCGGCTGTGAAGGCCCCGGAGCCGGACGAAGATTTTTCTTCCGGAACCCTGAAGCTGAAAAATGTGGACGAACCCACCGCAGCCATGATTATGGCAATTGTCAGCGACGAATCCGGAATACCGCTGAAGGAGCTTGTATTTAAATCAATCACGCTTGTGAGCGAACATGAGGACGGGAGGCAGGAACCATGAAATATACGGTTACAATTAATAATAAACAATATGAAGTGGAAGTGGAGCGCGGACAGGCAAACCTGATAAAAACAACAGAGGTGGCTGCTTCTTCTGCGCCCGCGCCGGTGGCTGCCGCGCCCGCCGCTCCGGCGGCTTCCGGATTGCCCGCGGGCGATCCTATTGCAGCGCCCATGCCGGGCACGGTGCTGGATATAAAGGCCGGGCAGGGAACCGCCGTTAAAAAAGGGGACGTTGTTTTGATATTGGAAGCCATGAAAATGGAAAACGAGATTCGCGCGCACAGGGACGGCGTTGTTGCGCATGTTGCTGTTGCTAAAGGCACGTCCGTCTCCACGGACGACGTGCTGATGATCCTTAAGTAGGGGGGGCGCGGAATGTTTACTGATGCATTGGTAAAAATTTGGGAGACCTCCGGATTTATGGCGCTTACATGGCAGCAAATCGTAATGCTGGCGATTGGCGGTATCCTGATCTACCTTGCGATTGCAAAGAAATTCGAGCCGCTGCTGCTGCTGCCCATTGCCTTTGGCATGGTGCTTGCAAACCTGCCCATGGCGGACCTGATGGCCGAACCTACCGAGACTTCTGCGGGCGGCCTTTTGTATTATCTGTACCAGGGCGTTCATTTGGGCATTTATCCATCCCTGATATTCCTGGGGATTGGGGCGATGACAGACTTTGGTCCGCTGATTGCACGCCCGAGCAGCCTGTTTATGGGCGCCGGGGCGCAGTTTGGCATTGGCATTGCTTTTATACTGGCGATTGCTCTGGGATTCACGCCCCAGCAGGCTGCCTCCATTGGCATCATTGGCGGCGCGGACGGCCCAACGGCTATATTCCTTACATCCAAACTGGCGGTTGAACTCTTGCCCGCCATCGCGATTGCGGCCTATTCTTACATGGCGTTGATTCCGCTGATTCAGCCTCCTTTTATGCGGCTGCTTACAACAAAGAAAGAACGCCAGATTGAAATGAAACAGTTGCGCAAGGTTTCAAAGATTGAGAAGATTTGCTTCCCCATTGTTGTTACAGTTATCTGCGTGTTGCTGCTGCCGCCGGTTGCGCCGCTGATTGGCATGCTGATGCTGGGAAACCTGTTCAGGGAATCCGGCGTGGTGGAGCGGCTCTCCGATACCGCGCAGAACGCGCTGATCAACATTGTTACCATCTTTTTGGGCGTAACGGTGGGCGCCACTTCGGTGGGAGAGAACTTTTTGCAGCCCGAAACCCTCAAGATTATAGGCCTGGGGCTGCTGGCGTTTATGTTCAGCACCATTGGCGGCCTGCTGATTGGAAAACTGATGTGCTTCCTTTCCAAAGGCAAAATTAACCCGCTGATTGGTTCTGCGGGCGTTTCCGCGGTGCCCATGGCGGCCCGCGTATCACAGGTGGAAGGCCAGAAAGCCAACCCGCGCAACTTCTTGCTGATGCACGCAATGGGCCCCAATGTGGCGGGCGTAATTGGCTCTGCCGTTGCCGCAGGCGTACTGCTTGCTTTATTTGGATAAACGGACGTTTGCTATACCTTGCAAACGCAATCAACCCCTCGGGACCGCAGGCGCTGCCTGGGGTCCCTTTTCTTTTGTATCAAGAATAAACTGGCCAAATGTAAGATAAAGAAAATATGTATTAAAAAATACATAAAATACTAAAGTTTTGCAAAAACTGGCCGATGTTTGTAAATGGACACATACAAGGACGTTTTGGTGTCTTTTTTGAATTACTGATTCAGGTCAGCCGGTCAAAGAATTTTTTCTTGGGAGGATAGGTTCCATGGATTGCTTTGACAAGAATAAAACAACAAAAAAAATAAAGACGGGTTTTTGGGCGGTTGCCGCAATAGCGGCGGCCTCCGCAGTTGCGGGCTTTGTTTTGCAGCAGCAGGCAGCCCTGCTTATGGCCCAATGGATACCGGGCGCTGCAGCGGCAGCGGCGGCGGCGGTTTCCGTAATACTGGGCGTAAGGATATCGCGCGCGGGTGAGCGCGCGGCGCGCGGGATGGAGGAAGCGGCTGGCAACCTGGCGCAGGGAAAAGACATGGGCGCAGGGCTGGACGGCGAAGACGGCGCTTCAAACGCGCTGATTGCTTCCCTGCAAATGATTGCGGACAATATGCGCGGCCACGCGCAGAATCTGCAGCTTTTGGCGGTGGGGAACCTGGACATCAACGTTTCCGTTTTGTCTGAGAAGGATGTGCTTGGAAAGAGCCTGGAGCAAACCGCGGAAACGGTCAAGCGGTTGATAGAAGAAATAAACAGAATGTCCCGGCAGCATGAACTGGGGGACATAGACGCGCGCATCCCTGCGGAAGAATTTGAAGGCGCATACGGCGCAATGGCCAATAGCATCAACACAATGGTGGAAGGCCATATCAACGTAAAGAAAAAGGCGATGGCCTGCGTGGCGGAATTTGCGGCCGGTAATTTTGATGCGGGGCTGGAGCAGTTTCCGGGCAAAAAGGCCTTTATCAACGAGACGATAGAGCGCCTGCGTGAAAGGTTGAAAGCCTTGCTGCAGGATATAAACGCACTGGTGGCGACTTCGCTGGAAGGCGATCTGTCAAAGCGGGCGGACGCATCCGGCCACGAGGGCGATTTTAAACGGATCATAGAAGG
This sequence comes from Bacillota bacterium, assembly GCA_023408315.1. Lineage (GTDB taxonomy): Bacteria > Bacillota > Clostridia > Christensenellales > Christensenellaceae > JAEYKI01. Next base: position 54,180 of record JAEYKI010000018.1, on the reverse strand, counting down.
CGTAAACAGCCTGATGAACGCCATTATCCAGCCCATCCGCGAGGCAGCCCACGCGCTCTCGCGCATGTCCGGCGGTAACTTGACGGAATATGTGCTGGGAGATTATAAGGGGCATCACGCCCAAATGAAAAATTCTGTAAACAGCACGCTGGATTCTTTTAACGAGATACTGGGGGAAATACGGCAGGCGGCGGATCAGGTGGCGGCCGGCAGTATGCAGGTATCCGCCGGGAACCAGGCTGTTTCCCAGGGAGCAACAGAGCAGGCAAGCTCCATAGAAGAACTTACCGTTACCATCGGCAATATTGCGGAGCAGACCAGCCGGAATGCGGAGATTGCAAACCGGTCCAGGGAATCTGCCATGCAGTCTATGCGGGTGGCACAGGAGGCAAACAGCCATATGCAGGATATGCTCTCCGCCATGCGCGATATTAACGAATCCTCCGAGAACATATCCAAGATTATCCGGGTGATAGACGATATTGCGTTCCAGACGAATATTCTTGCGTTGAACGCCGCGGTGGAAGCGGCGCGCGCGGGCGCGCACGGAAAGGGATTCGCGGTGGTGGCGGAAGAGGTGCGCAGTCTGGCGGGACGAAGCGCCCAGGCGGCCAAGGAAACGGCGGCCCTGATTGAGGGCTCCGTGCAAAAAGTGGGAGAGGGCAGCAGGCTTGCGGACCGTACCGCCGAGGCTCTGAAGCAGATTGTGGAGGTGACGGGGAGCTCGCAGGCGCTGGAGGAGAAGATTGTGGCTGCCTCTCAGGAGCAGTCGGTGGCAATTACGCAACTGAACCAGGGCATAGAACAGATGTCTATGGTGGTGCAGACCAATTCCGCAACTGCGCAGGAGGGGGCGGCTGCAAGCCAGGAGCTTTCTGCACAGGCGGAGATGCTCAAAGAAAAGATAGGCAAATTTACGCTGAAGCAGTGAGCTTAAGCCAAGCGCAGAATACTGTTAGAGATTGGGGAAACCGGCTCCGGGTACAAGCTTTTATAGGAGCCGGTTTTTTGTGCGCAAAAAGGCTCCCAAAGCGCGGGCAGGATGTGCTTGAAGAATTAAAATATGAACGGAATATATTGAGCGGGAATAAGAGTGAATATCAATTTGCGGGAGGTATTCCGTTATGGCCGATTCTATCAGCGGCGAAAATCAGTTTTGGATTCAGATATTGGGCGATTATGCAAGGCTTATCAGAAATTCCCTTTACCCCACTGCCGGGATTGAAGTCGAACGCGCGGACAGCTTTATTGCGCAGATAGACGAATTACTCCAGCGGTCCAGGCAAAAGATGGCCGGGGAACAGATGAAGTTGTTCAACCAGCAGGTTTTTGGCGGTGTGCAGGATTTCAGAAAATTTATCCTGCATATCCTAAAGCACCAGATTTCGGAAAAAAACATGATTGTTATGAACTCTTCCACGTTAAACGAGTATGTAACCGATACGGAACGGTACATGGATATTCTGGATACATATATGAAAAGCGCGTCTATTATAAACCCGGTGGCAGACAACATAACGTGGCTTTTAAAAATTTATATGGGCGCAACACATTTGCAGGATTCAATTGGGATAGACTTTATTGAATACAAGAGAAAAGCGTCTGTGTTTGCCAATGCGGCCTTGGATTTGTATTTGCGGTCTTATGTTACGATTGGCTTGCGCCGGACAAATCTGCGCAGTTATCCCGCACTTGAGCAACTGATGGCAGACATTCAAAACGAAATGACAAGGTATGCAGAATACCTGGTTGACTTGATACTCCTGATAAAAGAAAAAAGGCTCTTGGGAAGCATTACGTTATTGGATCTGGATAACCAGTACAGGCAGACGTGCTATTACCTGACCAAATTGGCCATGTTTTCCGAAATAAGGGCCCCGGTTTGCGACCCCGCAACTCCCAGGGATTCTGAATAAATACATGAGAGTTATGTTTAAAGCCGCACCTGCGGCGGTTTTTTGTTTGCGCCTGATGGGGGGCGCACGGCGCAAGTGTTGAGTGAGTAAAAGTATGCGGAGAAGGGTATAATTACAATACGTTACATAGATGAAATAGAAATGTAAATAAATCGTAACAATTTGCCCAAAAGGCTTGTCAAATAATGATAAAAGATTTAAAATAAGCGTATATATTGGGGGAAAATATGAAAAACAGAAGAAGATTCAGATACAAAGCAAATTACCGCAAGTTTTTGTACAACCTAAAGAAATTTTTCTGGCAGAAGCGCAGGCTGCTTTTGATGGGCGCCGCCGCTGCAATTGTTATTGCGGTGGTTGTAAATGTTTCGTCCAATTCTGTAACCGCCGTGAGCAAAACAGACCCCAGCGCGGCCGCTTCCGGCATATTTGAAACGGCGTCTCCCGAGGCCGCGCCGTCTGTGGCAACAGCCGAGCCCACGCCCACCCCCACGCCCGATCCCACGCTGAAACGGGGAGATGAGAACGAACTGGTTCAGCAGCTTCAGGAAAGGCTGATGGAACTGGGCTATATGGATATAGACGAATCCACACAGCTTTACGGGCCCGCGACGGAATACGCTGTGCAGTTGTTCCAGCGCCAGCATTCTCTGGAGCAAAACGGCATTGCCGATGCGGATACATTAAATTTGATCTATTCGCAGGAGGCAAAGCAGTATACGCTTTTGCAGGGCACCAGCGGGAACGATGTGGACAGCCTGCAAAGGCAGTTGATTGACCTTGGATATATGTCCAAGGCAACAGGCTACTACGGAACAGAAACCATTGAAGCGGTAAAGGTGTTCCAGGAACGCAACAATCTTTCTGTGGACGGCAAAACAGGCTCGGAAACCCTGGACCTGATTTATTCCCCCAACGCCAAGGAGAGCGCCACAAAAGAGAAACAGGCAAAAAAACGCGCCAACATATTGCAGGTGCTTGAAACTGCGGAGAAACAACTGGGCGACCCATACGTTTGGGGCGCGCAGGGCCCAAATTCGTTTGACTGCTCCGGGCTGGTGTATTACTGCCTGAAGCAGGCCGGTTCCTCGCGCAGCCGGTATAACGCGCTTGGGTATTCCCAGGTGAGCGACTGGGAGAAGATTACCTCTCTGGACAATCTTGAAAAGGGCGACCTGCTGTTCTTTAGCACCAACGGCAAAAAAGTCGGACATACCGGAATATATATTGGCGACGGCATGATGATAGACGCCTCTTCCGCAAACGGCAAGGTGGTAAAGCGCGCCTGCAAAACTTCTTTTTGGCGGGATAATTTTGTGGTTGCACGCAGGCCGTGGTAAGCGGCGTGCGCAATCCATAAACCGTTTTTAAGCGCGGCCCCAGCCGCGCTTTTCTGTGCCGGTTAATGCAGGAACGATGCTTTGATTCTCTGCAATTTTGCTCCATGGTCTTAAGAGGGAATATACCAAAAAGAATTGAATTTGTATAAATAAGTTCTAGCTCCTTTAGGCATTTGCGTTACCGCGTGAAAAACGTTGTAATAATCACCGGCTCCCATGGCTATTGATAGAGCGCCAAAAGCGCCTAAAAAAACAAGTGCCGGATACAGACAAGCAATTATATATGGGATAAAGCCAAATATAATGTTCGGCAACATTGACATAAATATAAATCTGCTTTTGCTCATTGTTTCGGGCCCGACAACAAAAAACATACCCTGCTTCAGATTTGTATATAAGTAAACATCTTCTTTAAAACAAATGGCGTGAAAAAACTCATGAGGAAAAAGAGTAATTAACGCAAGGATACATCCAAATGACAACTGAATAGAAAAAAAGCCGCTTCCACTGCGCAGATAGAGTACGGCTGCCAATGGTATAAGATATATTACGCTCGAAATATTTATAATCCGTGCGAATGTTTTAGAATCCTTTGCTTCTTTAAACGGAACGGCTCCGGGCGGATGAACACCGTGCGGTAAGTTTTCCGGATTTAAATCATATTTTCCTTTATAATGCAGCTTCATCTGTATACCCTGCCTTTATAGCATATAAATAATCCAAAATAATTATAGCATAAAGCATGCCATGCATAACAAAAATCCATGTGAACAGATAATATAATCAACGTAAGCGCTTTCATAATTGCGGACGCCCAGTTGTTGGAATAAAGTCCCTTGCTTTGTAATCAGCGCAAGTACGAAACAGAAAAGATAATGGACAGAGGATACAAATGTAAACAGGATGCTTTTCAGCGTGATTTTTTTGGAAAAAGCAGCAATTAGCGCTCTAAATGACCGATATTCGACCAGAGTTAATATTACCGCCGCCAACCTGGGAACTGACATAACCATTACAAGTGCGCCCACAGCATTTCTAAGCATGATGATTATACTGAAAAGATAACCCGGAAAAAATGTAGCGCAATGAACAGTTTGGTAATTGACGGTGAATTTGTCTCATTCATAGGATGCCCTACTTTGTTTGATGAATTAGGAGAATGTTGTTTTCTTGCTTTAGGCTGCGTATAGCGGCATGCTATCAGTATTTACAAAATAAAACAGAGCCGTCAGTTTCGACGGCTCTGTTGGTGGTGCCGGTGGCCGGACTCGAACCGGCACGGTATTGCTACCAATGGATTTTGAGTCCATCACGTCTGCCAATTCCATCACACCGGCATTTTTTTATTTTTACAGCTTGTAAATAATAGCATAACGGCACTGTAATGTCAACAGAAACTGTGGTAGAATAGACCCGTGCGGGATTACTGCAAAAAGGCAAAACGGTTGACGGGCTCCCCCGCAAATGAGTATAATAATTCCAAATGGTTAATGAGAGTGATTTGATCCTGCAAAGCCAGAAAGGGAACCAAGAGGCGTTCTGCGCGCTTATGGAAGCGCACCAGGGCCGTATTTACGCACTTTGCTTCAAGTATATGCAGAACACGCACGACGCTTCTGACGCGGCGCAGGAGGCCATCTTAAAAATATATCTCAATATCTCCAGGTTCCGGTTTGCGTCCGCGTTTTCCACATGGGCGTACCGCATTGCCGCAAACGCATGCGTGGACATGCTCCGCAAGCGGAGGGAAACCGTGCCTCTGGAGGATTTTGGCGCTGCAAGCAGCCTTGGCAACCCGGACACGGACGTGCTGTACGCGGAATTTAAGGCCGGCCTGGCAAAAGCCGTGGCTTCCCTGCCGCCCAAAGACAAAAGCGTGATTATTCTGAGGGACATGGAGCATAAAAGTTACGAGGATATAGCGGAAATTCTGGGCGTGCCGGTGGGCACGGTGAAATCCCGGCTGGCGCGCACAAGGCAAAAGTTAAAGAAAATGTTACAATTGAACCATCTTTTGTAATAATTGAAAAATTGATTTTACATTTTGTTTATGATAAAATTAAAAAAGCGCATACTGTGCAACTCTTAAGAAGTAACTTAAGGTTTGCCTGCTAAAAGCGGGCGGGCCGAAGAGAGGAATATCTTGCAAAAAATATTGCTTGCCATAGATGGAAACAGCCTGATTCACAGGGCATACTGGGCGCTGCCCCAGATGACCGACAACGAAGGCCGACCGACCAACGCGTTGTACGGCTTTTTTTCCATGCTGTTCCGCATGGCGGAAACATACGCGCCCACGCACATTGTGGTGGCCTTTGACGAGAAAGGCCCAACCTTTCGCCACGGGATGTTTGAAGAATACAAGGCTGGCCGCAAACCCACGCCGGACGATTTGAAAATGCAGATACCCATGCTGCGCGACGCGCTTTCCATATTGGGCATCTGCCACGCGGGCGTGGAGAGCTATGAGGCGGACGATATTCTGGGCACCTTGTCCAAACTGCCGGACATAACCAAGTATATTGTGACGGGAGACCGCGACGCGCTGCAGCTGATTGGCGGCAACTGTTTTGTTGTGCTTACCAAAAAAGGCGTTACAGAGGTGAAGCAGTATGGAGAACCCGAGCTGCAGGAGGACTACGGCCTGCGTCCGGACCAGATTGTAGACCTGAAATCACTGATGGGGGATTCTTCCGACAATATTCCCGGCGTGCCCGGCGTGGGAGAGAAAACCGCGCTGAAGCTGATTGGTGAATACGGCAGCCTGGATAACCTGTACAGCCACATTGGCGAGCTGCCCGCAAACAAATTGCGCGAGAAGCTGGATTTAAACCGCGAGAGCGCTCTTATGTCCCGCGAACTGGCAACCATCCATACCGAAGTGCCTCTTCCTTTTAACCTTGAGGGCGCCGCATTCTCCGGCTTTGACAAACGGCGTTTGCAGGCTATGTGCGAAAAATACGACTTTCGCTCATTCTTAAAGAGGTTCGAGGCCCAGGAGCCCGAGCCCGAGATTAAAACGGAAAGCATCGGTTTGGACGGCGTTGCCAAACTTGCGGAGACTGGCGGATTTGCGCTGCTGATTGGCGAAGAGGATGTTCGGCTGGCGGTGGACGGTGAAACGGATTATGTGCTGCCCATTAAAAGGAACCTGCTGAGCGAAGGGTTTGATTTACAGGAGGCGCTGGACGCAATTGCCCCGCACATCCATAAAAAATTGATAGCGCACGACGTGAAGGCTTTGATGCACATATACAAAGGAGGCTTTGAGGACGCGTTTGACGTGATGCTGGCAGCCTGGGTGCTGGACCCCTCCTGGTCCAAGTACGACATTCAGTCTGTGCTGGACCGCGCGCGGCTTCCCTGGGCTGCAAGTTCGCTTGTGAAACTGGCGCAGCAGCAGCGTGAGGCCATTCAATCAAACGGGCTTGCGGAAGTGTATTACAGCATGGAACTGCCTCTTGCGCGTGTGCTGTACGGCATGGAGAGCGAAGGCTTTTATGTGAGCGGCGACGCGCTCCGGCAGCTTAAAACAAAGTATGAATCAGAAATCAACCGCCTTTCCGGCGATATATACCGCCTGGCGGGCAGCCAGTTTAATATCAATTCCCCCAAGCAATTGGGCAAGGTGCTGTTTGAGGACCTGGGCCTGAGCGCGGGCAAAAAGAAAAAGACGGGCTACTCCACGGATATAGAGGTGCTGGAGAGCCTGGCGGAGAGCCACGAAATTATACCCCTGGTTATAGAGTTCAGGCAGGTATCCAAGCTGAAGAGCACGTATGTGGACGGGCTTTTGTCGCTGGTGCGCAACGGCTACGTGCATACCACCTTTTTGCAGGCGGCAACAGCCACGGGCAGGCTTTCCAGCGTGGAACCCAATTTGCAGAACATACCTGTGCGTACGGACATGGCGCAGGACATCCGCCGCGCGTTTGCAGCGCCGGAAGGATACAGCATTGTATCCGCAGATTATTCGCAGATAGAACTGCGGATTCTGGCGCATGTGGCGCAGGACAAAAACATGACGGACGCCTTTGCGCAGGGGCAGGACATCCACGCGCGCACAGCGGCGGAGATTCTGGGCAAGGACATTGCCGAGATTGCGCCCGCGGAGCGCAGCAATGCCAAGGCGGTGAACTTTGGCATTGTATACGGCATCAGCGACTTTGGCCTGGCGCGCAACACGGGGCTTAGCCGCGCAAAGGCGGGCGAATACATCCGCCGGTATTTTGACGAATTTCCGGGCGTCAGGCGCTATATGGACGAGATCGTCCGGCAGGCGCACGCGGACGGTTACGTGCGGACGCTGTGGGGCCGCATCCGCTATATCAAGGAACTCTCGTCCCCCAATTACAACATCCGTTCCTTTGGGGAGCGCGCCGCGCTCAACACGCCCATACAGGGCAGCGCGGCGGACATCATCAAAATCGCCATGATCCGCGTTGCGGAAAAATTGAAGGGCACGGCTTCCAGGCTTGTCCTGCAGGTACACGACGAACTGATTGTATACGCAAAAGAGGGAGAGGAAGAGATGGTGCGCTGGATTTTGAAAGAATGCATGCAGGGCGCTGCGGAATTATCCGTACCGCTGGTGGTTGGACTGGCCCAGGGCCATACCTGGGCGGAGGCGAAGTGAAGCGCGTGATTGGCCTGACGGGTGGAATCGCGTCGGGCAAGAGCACGGTGAGCGCTTATCTTTCCAAAAAAGGCGTCAAGGTGATTGACGCGGACAAGATCAGCCGGGGCCTTTCCAAACCGGGCAAACCGGGGTACCAGATGATTGTGCAGGAATTTGGGCCTGAATTTATAAAAGAAGACAGAACGCTTGACCGCAGGGAACTGGGCAAACGCGTGTTTTCTTCTCCGGAGGAGCTGGCGCGGCTGGAGGCGCTGCTGCATCCGCTGATTATATGGCAGATACGGCAGAAGCTGGAGAAATACGAGGGTACGGTTGTGATAGACGCGCCCCTGCTCCACAAGGCGGGGCTGGAAGCGCTGTGCACCGAGGTCTGGGTGGTGCGCGCGGACGACCAGGCGCGCCTGGAGCGCATTATGAAGCGAGACGGCGTATCTGAGCAGGAAGCGCGGGACAGAATGGCAAGCCAACTGCCCCAGGATGTTCTGGAGGCGCGCGGAGATGCGGTGCTGGTGAACAACGGGGTGCCGGAGGACCTGTACCGCCAGATAGACGAGGTATTGAATGGGTAGACGCAGCGCAAAGCGCAGGGCCGGGCGCACGGCGCTTGTGATTATACTGGTGATCCTGGTAGCTATTGCGGGGATTATTGGCGTGCTGTATTTGCAGGATTATTTTCTGCGGCTGGAGTACCCCCTGAAGTATGAGGATATTATTGTAAAATATGCAAACGAGTACGGCCTGGACCCATATTTTGTGTGCGCCATGATAGACACGGAAAGCAAATTTCAGTTGGACGCGGTTTCGCGCGTCAATGCCCAGGGGCTGATGCAACTGATGCCGGATACGGCCGAATGGATTGCGCCCAAGCTGAACGTAAAGGAATACGACCTGCATGACCCGGACACAAACATCCGTTTTGGATGCTGGTACTTGAAGTTTCTAAAGGACAGGTTTTCCGGCGACAGGCAACTGATGATTGCGGCTTACAACGCGGGACACGGCAAGGTGGAACAGTGGCTGGCGGAAGGCTACGGAACGGACAAGCCGCTATCTGAAATTCCGTATAAGGAAACAAAAAATTATTTGGACAAGGTAAACAGGGCATATGCGCAATACCAGAAATTATATGAAATTGGGTAAACAATTGGCGGCCGCCGCGCTGGCGGGCGCACTGCTTTTTCTTGTGGGCTGCCAGGCAAAACCGGCCATGGCCGTGCAGACCCCGCAGGCAACGGCAATAACCTCCGCCGCGGTTGCGTCCCGTTTGCCGGAGCGCGGAGGAGAGCTTTCCATTGCGATTCCCCAGGGCATAACAACATATGATCCGCTGCTGGCCCAGGACGAGGACCTGATTAATATGCTTTCGCTGATTTACGAAACGCCCCTGACGCTGGGCGCGGACGGCAAGTTTCAGCCCGGCCTTGCGGAGACCTGGACCATGGACGAAGCGGGAACAACGTTTACGTTTAACATCCGCCAGGGCGTGCAGTTTCATAACGGGAACAGCCTGACCGCGGCGGACATATACCAGACCATTCTGGACGTGCTGGCGCTGGACGGCACCTATGCTGCCGGTACAAATACGGGAGAAGGAGCCGCCGCCACGCAGGGCGCAAGCCAATCTGAAGGCCAGGCGCCCGAAGCCCCGAGCGGGTTTATATCCGGTTGGACAAGCGGCGGAGGCGCGGCACAGAGCAGCGCGCCGCCTTCGTCCGGGCAGACAACAGGAAACAGCGGCACACAGTCCGCAAACCCCGGCGCGAGCCGGTATGCCGCGTACAACAAAGAGATAGCGGGCGTAACGCTGGTGGACGACAGCACCATTGAGATCAAAATGAAAAAAGCGGGGCGGGACGCGCTGTATTTTATGACCATGCCCGTGAGACCAAAGGGTGCGGATTTCAAAATGCCGGTGGGCAGCGGCCCATACGCCGTAGGGAGCATGGACGGCGCGGTTCAACTGGGCATAAACGACAAATGGTGGAAGGTTGCGCCCTATATAACCGGCATAACGGCAACGCCCATAGACCTCAAAGAAACCAAGCTGAGCCTGTACCAGCAGGGCAAGCTGAATTTTGTGACCACGGATAACCTGGCCGCCGGCAAGCTGAAAACCACCGGAAAAACGCAGGTTGTGGAATACATGACCAACTATTATGATTGCCTGATCCCCAACCTGATGGAGGGCGTTTTGAAGAACGACCAGGTGAGGCAGGCTTTGTCTTACGCCATTAACAGGCGCACACTGATTTCCACCGTGATGCTCAACCACGCCGTGGCAACGGAAATGCCTGTTTCGCCTGCGTTTTACGCTTTTAACACCAAGTACAATACCTACCAGATAGACCAGGACATGGCCAAGGAACTGCTGGCGCAGCAGGGATACCGCACCGCGCCGGACGGGCAGGGGAATGTGTTGTCTCTTTCCATCATTGTGCCCAACGAGCCTTCCATTATGCGGGAAGAATACAGGCTGGACGCAGCCACGCAGATAGCCAAGCAGCTGGAAGAAGTGGGCGTGGAATGCACGGTGGAGGCACTGGACCTGGCCACCTACGCAAACCGCCTGAAATCCGGAAACTTTACGCTGGCTTACACCAGCTATTACCTGGACAGAAACGGCGACCTTAGCTTTATGTTTAATCCGGATGCTTCCGGCAACTATGGGCATGTTGCCAGCGACGAGCTTACGGCCGATATTGCGGCCTGCAACGCCGCTGTGAAGGAAGCGGATGTGATTGCCGCTTACGACAGGCTGGAGCAGTATTTTATGGATAAAGTGCCCCAGATTGGCCTTTATTACCGCACAAACAGCATTGTGACGGACGACGCGGTTGCGGGCATGGGCTCTTTGTATGAGAACCAGATTTTCAACGATATTGCCGTTTGGAGCATGCAATAAAGGGTTGACTTATAAACATGTTTTGGTTATAATAATTCTTGCTGCAAATCACCCAGGCTGTTTTTAAAGACTCAAGGCGGCGTTGAAACAAACGCCGGAATGTTGCAAGCTGGCTTGGAATTTGCGCAAAACTGCAATTGCGATCGTGGCGGAACAGGCAGACGCGCACGTTTGAGGGGCGTGTGGGCAACCGTATGGGTTCAAGTCCCATCGATCGCACCAATAAAAAATCGTCTTTTAGGCGGTTTTTTTATATTTTTAAACAGTGCTTCCGTGGGCTTTGGAGCCGGAGAAATGCAGGAGACGATAGAAAAATATTGGTGGATAGGGGATTATAATTATGACGAAAAAAAATATCATCTATATACTTGGATTCGCCGGTTTTGTGGCGCAGGCCGACAATTGGGTGGTATCGCCCATCCTGCCGTCTATTGCACAGGATTTGCACGTTCATATCGCTTCGTCTTCTATTGTGATTACCGCCTACATGCTGCCGTTTGGTCTGTTTCAGATTATATACGGGTATCTTTCGGAGCGGTTTGGAAAGAGGCAGGTTATTACTTTTGCCATAGCCTTGTTTACGCTTGCGACCGCGTTATGCTCGTTGGCTGTCGCCATTCCAGATTTGGCTGGATACCGGGCTTTGACCGGCGTATTTGCCGCTGCCATTATACCGGTTTCTTTTGCATTGATAGGCGATCTGTTCCCGCTGGAGGAGAGGCAGTCCGCGCTTGGGTCGTTTCTTGGATTCACTTTTTTAGGCCAGGCACTCAGTATGATCATTGGCGGATCAATAGCGTATTTTATGAACTGGCGGGGCGTATTTGGCATTTATGCCGGCATCGCCGCCGTTTCTTCCATACTGTTGTTTTCCATAGGAAAAAAGATACCGTCTGAAAAGAACAAACAGAGCAGGCCGTTTAAGCCCTATATTGATATTCTTAAAAATCCTTCAAACAGTATTATTTATCTGCTGCTGCTTTTTGAAGGAATCTGCATGCTGGGGTCCTTCTCGTTCATAGGGGGTTTTATCAAGCAGTCTTTTGGCCTTAACAATTTACTCATCGGGCTTGTTATGACAGCCTTTGGCGTGCTGGTGCTTGTTGCGGGCAGGAGCACCGGCAAAATCTCCGCCAGGATGGGCCGGAGCAAAGCAGTGGTAATTGGCCTTGGCTTGATATTTATCTCCAATTTAATGCTGGTGTTTATGGGCAGTTACCTGGCTGCTGTGATTGTTGCGGTGGGGCTGATGGGGTTTGGCTTCATAACTGCGCACTCGACATTCCTGACCATAGCCACAGAATTTTCGCCAAACGCAAGAGGATACGCCATGTCTTTGGTTGCATTCTGCTTTATGGGCGGTGGCGGGATTGGGACAGCTATTGGGGGAGCGGTTGTTGCCGCATCAAATTACGAGACGCTTTTTGCGATTTTTGGAGCTGGCCTTTTGGCTTTGACCATATGCGCGTTTTTTCTTAAAAATGCTTTAAAACAAACGGCGTAAAAATACAGGCGCCGCTGAAAATACAATTCTGATAGGTATTAAGAGCCGTTCTATTTATATGTTACAAAACTGTTGTAATATTAATAGTATGTTAATATTTAGAGAATTACATGATGAAACGTTTTATGATATAATTGTATTCTGGAATTGTTATAACAAAACGGCTGTATAAAAAAAGCCGGATTTTAAATGGCAAGGGGATTGAGCCGAATTATAAGAACATATGGACAAAGCAAGCGTGAAGAACGGGGCGAACCATTTCAAAGAGCATTCGGGCCTGCGGTACGGGAGCAGGGGAATCCAAAGCCGGAACGGGCGGGCAAGCGTGCATTTGGACGGATTCAGCGAAGGGTGCTTATACTTTCGTGCGCTGCGGTTGCTGTAACCATAACCGCCGTCTCTTTATTTTTGCCCGGAAACGGCAGCGGCGATACCCGGCAGGCAATGGCCGTGTACGAGGCGGGCAAGGATCCCGCCTCCCAAACTTCTTTTGCGCCGGATGCGGCTTCGGTTTCCGCGGAGCCGTCTGCGTCCGCTTTGGCTTCTTTGGAGCCGTCCGCGGCTCCGGTTTCTTCGCCATCGGTTTCCGATTCTTCTGAATCCGGCATATTGGGCAGCATGGTTTTTCAAAAAGGCATGACCGACCCTCTTGTTGCTTTAATACAGCAGAGGCTCATGGATCTGAGTTATTTGAACGAGGCAACGCCAACTGAATTGTATGGCCCCTTAACCCAGGCGGCTGTAATAAGTTTTCAGCGCGCGGCAGGATTGCCCACAGACGGCTGTGTGGGATCTGAAACATATACAATGCTGATCTCGCCAACTGCTCCGCTGTATTCAGTTGGTTTGGGGGCGCAGGGCGCGGACGTAGAGGATATTACGTACCGGCTGCGCGAACTGGGTTACCTGAATTCTGCTCCTTCCACTTTTACAGAAGGCGTAAAAACCGCGGTTGAGAAATTTCAGGAAAGGAACGGGCTGTCGGCGGACGGTACGGTTGGCAAGAGCACAAAGGAAGTACTCTTCAGCAGCAAAGCAAAAAAATATGCGCAAGCTTCCGGCAGCAAAAGCAGCGAAAGCAGTGAAAGCACCAGTGTAAATTTGTCCGGCAATATCACGCAAAAAACCAACTTGAAGCCATCCAGGCTGGAAGCGGTGCTGCCCTCTGCCCTAAAAGGGCTGGGAGAGGCGCTTTACAACGGGGAAGCGCAATATAAAATTAATTCATTATTTGTATTGTCTATCATTAATTATGAGAGCGGGAACGGGACAAGCAATTTGGCGCAGCACCAAAACAACCTTGGCGGAATAAAACAGGCAACAGGGGGATTCAAAGTGTTCGCAACCAAGGAGGAATGCGTTGAATATATGTTTAGCCTGCTGCGCACAAAGTATATCAACGAAGGGCTGACCACCGTTTCGGAAATTGGAAAAAAATACAGCGGAGGCGATACATGGGCAACAAGAGTAACGGATATGATGCAGGACCTGATAGCGCAATACAATGGGTAGGCCGTAAAAGCATTTTAATTTTTTTATGGATACACTTGGTTTTAAAAAATAATTTTTGTATCTAGTATCAATCCAGTTTGTCTAGTTCAATGAACCGGTAAGCCTTTTTGGGGGAGCCGGTTTTTTTAATGGCCAGTATGCAGGATATTAAAATATATTTTTCACTTTAAATATAAAGTGTATAAAAAATTTAAAAAATGAATAGTTTTTTGCAATCGTTTTTTTGTGGGATTGCTTATAGTAATAGCATACCATACTATATTAAACACATCAATTTTAGAACACGGCTACGGATTGGCAACAGTACAGGCACAAATGAATTGTATAATTGAACGCAAGGGAGCGGCAGAAATATAAAAAGCCAGTGAAAGGGTAAACGCATATTAAAAGGGGGATTTTTATTATGGCGGTCTTGATGAATGAGATCAAACCCGGCAGCAGAGGAGAAGACGTTTTATTTGCGCGCCGCCTTTTAACAGCTTATGGAGCGGGCGGCCTTGAGGCAAATGATCTGTTTGACCAGGAGATGGAGCAGGCCGTATTGCGGTTTAAGGCGCAGTGCGGTTTGGATGCAGGCGCAGCCATAGACGCCAAGGCATGGAATTGCCTTGCGCCTGTTTTGAACCGGGATACCATCAGTTGCAACCGCGAACGCGCGCTTAAACTGGCGCAGGCGTTTTTGCACGGCAAAGGCTTTTTCCGTTTTAAGCCGGATGGACTCTATGGCGTTGACATGCAGATTACTGTAGAGATATTCCAGCGGGCCAGAGGCCTAAGAGCGGACGGCATATGGGGCCGGGAGTGCTGGAACGCATGGTTTGAGGATCCCCAATTTCAGAGTAATACGGTTGCGGCGATGGCATATTGATACACAGATAATAGAAGGCCAAAGCACCCAAACGGAAGCGAATGGGCGCTTTTTATTTTTTGCGGATGCATTTGAAGGCAAACGGCGCCTGCGCATAGGATTGAAGCGGACGGCGCCGGGGATGAGGCCCATAGACCGGCGCAGGTGAATGAATTATAATAGGCGTATGAATTAAAAAAGTGCGGGGGAACCATGATAAGGGGCATTGTATTTGATATGGACGGCCTGATGTTTGATACGGAAAGGCTTGTTTTGGAAGCGTGGCAGGTTGCGGGCGGGCAGGCCGGATATACTGTGGATTCCAGCCTGGTTGTGCAGACGCTGGGCCTGAACGCGGAGGACACCAAACGCGTTTTTATGGACGCGCTGGGGCCTGCGTTTGACTTTTACAGCGTGCGGAACACGCGGGACGCGCATGTGCGCAGCCGCATAGAGAGGGAGGGCGTGCCCGTAAAGCCGGGCCTTGCTGCTTTATTGAATTTTTTAAAAACAAACGGTTATAAAATGACGGTGGCTACATCCAGCGAGAAAGAAAAAGCAATGCTTTACTTTGAAAATGCGGGGATTGCCGATTTTTTTGAAGGGATTGTTTGCGGAGAAATGATTGCGCGCGGAAAACCGGAGCCGGATATTTACCTGAAGGCGTGCGAAATACTGGGCGTTGCCCCGTGCGAATGCATCGCGCTGGAAGATTCTCCGGCAGGAGTACAGTCGGCATACCTGGCCGGAATGAAGCCCGTGATGATACCGGACCTGGCCGTGCCGGATGAAGCAACGGAGGCGATGCTGTTTGCAAAGCTTCCGGCATTAACGCATGTTATCCGCCTGCTGCATGCGCTGGGGCGTTAGGCGGGGCGCAACGGCCCCCGGTTTTACAATACAGTTTGGCAAGCCTGTTTGGGCGGGCCTTTTTTATATGTGGGAGGCCGCGTCCGTAGGGAAAACACAAAGGCACAAACCGGCATATTGTGTAGCATGGCTTTGAAACTTTTAAAAAACATCCGCAAAATTATGGTGAGGGATATGAAGTCTGAACAATACAATCCATACGCCGGTGGAGAGGTTCCGCCCTGCAGCGCGTTTTTGGGGAATATTGATCCCATTGTTATAGACGGCGAATTGATTTTCAGAAACATCAACAGGGTGTATTATTTCATAAGCACGTCTTCCGCATCCATAATCAGCCGCAATGCGGGCAGCCAGGGGGGCCTTGCCTGCGGCTGCTGTTCGCTGGGCAACACAAGCGCCATCACCAACCTGCAGGTCAGCATGGCAACGTACATAATCGGGCTGTATATCCATGAGGTGCAAATGGGAAATATCCGGCATTCGGACAAAAATAAAATTCATTCCGACAAAAAGGCGAATGAATTTATATGCGGGATGCTAAAGAAAAAGCCGGAGGTCCTGATGGATTTTATACCTTCGCTGTCTGTTATCGTGTCCAATTCCACCGCCATATTAAACGCGTTTTCATACACGGTGAATATTACGCCCCTTAATTATTACATATTGTTTGTATTGAACAGGCTGGAAAATCACCCGGGCCTGTTCTTTGCGAACAACAACTACGTGACGGAAGACCCCATCAACTTTAATCTGGCCTCACTGGCGCTGCGGTTTCCTTTTGAAGACTGACGCTGCGGGGTATGATACGCTCCGGATTGGAAATAGTAATAATAACTTGATTCAAGAGGTGAGAAGTATGAGCTGTTCCAGTTTAAAGAACCGGTTTAACCAGTTGAAGGCGACCGACCATTTGGATTTTGGCGCCGCCGTGGAACTGTATAACGATGTGAAAGGCTCCCTTGACGCGCACAGGATTGAACTCTCCGAACTGCAGAAAAACGGCGATGCAAAGCAGGCAGGCCATTTGCAGGAGCATATACAGGACGGGGAATCCATGCTGAGGGAATTGAAGAACATGACGCTGCACTGAATGGGCGCGGCTGCCGGTGAACCTGCGGGGGAGCCGGTTTTTTGTTGCAATGCGTCAGGGGCCGCTATTTGTTTCTGCATTGGTTTTTTTATAGCTGCTGTATTTTGCAAGCAGGTCCGGGTCGCTGCTGATAAAATCGTACAGGATATGGATATTCTGCAGCGTTTCCCAACTGATATTATGCTCTATCAGTTCGGTTTGCCTAAGAGCGTCCTGCGTGCAGCCGATGAAATACAGAAAGTTTTCCAGCACGGCATGCCTGTTCAGCAGTATGCGGCCAAGCTGCACGCCTTTTTCTGTAAGGGTGATGATGCCGTACTTTTCATAGTTTACAAAGCCAAGCTGGCCAAGCTTCTGGACCATCTTGGTGGCGGAGGAATCTTTTACGTTCAGCATCTGCGCCAGTGAGTTGATTCGGATATACGGTTTGCTTAAGCTGTTGCGGTAGATCATTTCAAGATAATCCTCCATGGAGGAGGTGATTGCGTTTTTATTGTAATTTTTCATTTCGTATCCGCGCACGGTATAAAACTGATCGTTCATACAAGCCACCAAGAGCCTTTTTTTTATTTATATTAGTAACACATGAGAAGTATTTGCCATACTTTAGGGCAGGAAAAAATTTTTCTCTTAACTAAACTTTGGAGGTTTTGCGATATGGACGAAAACACAATACCCTTAAGCGAACTGCCCCTGGGCAGTTTGGGCAGGGTGAAAAAGCTGAACACGCAGGGCGTTATGCGGAGGCGCATGCTGGATTTGGGGCTTGTTGGCGATACGGTGGTGGAAGCGCTCCAGATAAGCCCTTCCGGCGACCCGGTGGCATATCTGATACGCGGTGCGGTGATTGCACTGAGGGCGGACATTGCGTCTACCATACAGGTGGAAGCGATTTAAAATACATCTGCAGGAGGGTACACGGATGGGTCTGACAAACCGCTCTACCGGGAGCGGAGTCTTGGAACAGGAACTAAAAATTAAAAAAGCTGCATCCACAGACCGGGTTATCGCATTGGGCGGTAACCCGAATGTGGGCAAAAGCACCGTATTCAACAATCTGACCGGCCTGAACCAGCACACGGGAAACTGGCCGGGAAAGACGGTGACCAACGCGCAGGGCAGCTATACATATAAAAAACAGAATTATATACTGGTGGATATTCCGGGCACGTATTCCCTGATGGCGAATTCGGCGGAGGAGGAAGTGGCCCGCGATTTTATCTGCTTTGGCGGGCCGGACGCAACGGTGATTATAGTGGACGCAACGTGCCTGGAGAGGAATTTGAACCTGGTGCTGCAAACGCTGGAGATTACAAACAAGGTGGTTGTGTGCGTTAATTTAATGGATGAGGCCAAACGCAAAGGCATTGGGATAAACCTGCAGCAACTGGAAAAAAAGCTGGGCGTTCCGGTGGTGGGCACCACGGCCACCAAAAAAAGCAGCCTGGACGGGCTGATGGAGGCAATACAGCGGGTTTCCGGAAAAACCGGCGCAAAACCCATAACCGTAACATACGGGCCGGAGATTGAGAAGGCCGTATCCTGCCTGGAGGGAGCGATTGCCCCCTTGCTGGAAGATAGGCTGCATGCCAGGTGGGCGGCCATCCGGCTGCTGGAGGGGGATGCGTCCCTTTTGGGGGCGATGGCGCGGTTTTTGCATCTGGACCTTGCGCACAACAGGGAAATAGGAGAAATAATCAACCGGCAAAAAGCCGGGCTGCGGGAACAGGGCATAGACGCGGACGGCTTCAGGGACCGGATTGTATCCCGGCTTGTTGGGACCGCAGAGGACATATGCCGCGGGGTTGTTTTGGTTGAAAACAAAAACTATAACCAGACCGACCGCAAAATAGACAAATATTTAACGTCCAAAAAGTTTGGCATACCCATTATGGTATTGCTGCTGCTGGGCGTTTTCTGGATCACCATTACGGGAGCCAATGTGCCTTCGGGATTGTTGGCGGACGGCCTTTTTTGGGTACAGGACCGGCTGGCTGAATTTTTGAGCTGGATTGGCACCGCGCAGTGGATGAGCGATATACTTGTTTTGGGCGTGTATAAAACGCTTGCGTGGGTGATATCCGTTATGCTTCCGCCCATGGCGATATTCTTTCCGCTTTTCACACTGCTGGAGGATCTGGGTTATTTGCCCCGCATTGCCTTTAACCTGGATAAATTTTTTAAAAAAGCGTGCGCGTGCGGCAAGCAGGCGCTTACAATGTGCATGGGATTTGGTTGCAACGCAGCGGGGGTGATTGGCTGCCGCATTATAGATTCACCGCGCGAAAGGCTGATTGCGACCATTACGAACAATTTTGTGCCCTGTAACGGGCGGTTCCCCACACTGATTGCGATCATCTCCATGTTTTTTGTGGGCGTCGTGGCAAGCCCTTTTCAGTCCATTGTGTCCACCCTGATACTCACCGGCGTGATTGTGCTTGGCGTTGTAATGACGCTGCAAATATCCAGGCTGCTTTCCAAAACTATACTCAAAGGAATACCCTCCAGCTTTACGCTGGAATTGCCGCCATACAGAAAGCCGCAGGTGGGCAAAATACTCGTGCGCTCCGTAATGGACCGGACACTGTTTGTGCTGGGGCGCGCGGTAATGGTGGCCGCGCCCGCAGGGCTGGTGATATGGGCAATGGCGAACCTGTACGTTGGGGATTTATCCGTGCTGGCGCACTGCGCCAATTTTTTGAACCCGTTTGCGCACGCGATTGGGCTGGACGGGTTTATACTGATGGCGTTTATACTGGGATTCCCCGCAAATGAGATTGTGGTTCCCATTATTATAATGAGCTACCTGGCAACCGGCAGCATGACGGAGCTGGACGGCGTAGGCCAGCTGAAAGAGCTGCTTGTATCAAACGGATGGACCTGGCTGACCGCCGTGAACGCCATGCTTTTTTCTTTGATGCACTGGCCGTGCGCCACCACCTGCCTTACCATAAAAAAAGAAACGCAGAGCTTTAAGTGGACGCTGGTTTCGTTTGCCGTGCCAACCGCAACCGGCTTGGTCATCTGCTTTTTGGTGGCAACCGCTGCCCGTTTGCTAGGGCTGGCGTAATACTATTTTCTTCTGCTGGCGGCTGCGGTTCAAAAAACGCGGCGCGTATCGCCCTATAACCGGCAACCTTTTGGGAGCCGGTTTTTGTGTGCCTTTTAAAAGAAAGGTGGAGTGAACGGCAGTTTTGCGCATGCTTAATTAGGGTAACAACCCGCGGGTCGCATTTTGAATTACTTTGAATAATTTTGGGATAATAAATAAAAAAAACAAAATGGAGTGACAATGAAAAACGCAAAAAACGGGCTGTCCGCGGCGCAACTGGTGATGCTGGCGCTGGGAACGGTGATAGGGGGGTCTTTCTTTCTGGGATCGTCCGCTGCCATCAATGCCGCGGGCCCTTCCATTATATTTGTTTATATACTGGGCGCGGTGCTGGTGTATTTTATATTGTTCGCGCTTTCAGAGATGACGGTGGCGGACCCCGCGGCCGGGTCTTTCCGCACGTTTGCATCGCGCGCTTTTGGAAACGGGACCGGCTTTGTTGTGGGTTGGGTGTACTGGGCCGGGATGGTCCTTGGAATGTCCAGCGAGGCCACGGCGGTATCCATACTGCTGCGGGAATGGATACCCGGCATTTCGCTGCCCCTTACGGGCAGCCTGATTATTATTGGCGTAACGCTGGTGAATTTAATGGGCGCACAAAGGCTGAGCAAGCTGGAAAGCGGTTTGGCGGCCATTAAAGTGGTTGCCATTGTTTTGTTTGTTTTTATTGGGGGCCTGCTGGTGATTGGGGTATTTACCGGGAAACCCGCCGTGGGGGTTGGCGAGCTTGCCGCGGAACCCCTGATGCCCGGAGGCTTTGGGGGCATATTGGGGAGCATACTGATTATTATGTTTGCGTACGCGGGGTTTGAGATTATTGGGCTTGCGGCTTCCGAAACCGGCAACCCAAAGGAAACGGTACCCAAAGCCATCCGCAACACGGTGATAGCGCTGGCGGGCCTGTATATTTTTTCTATTATCATTATTCTGCCGCTGATTCCCACCGCGCAGATTAATACGCAAACAAGCCCCTTTGTGGCGGCCCTGAACCGGCAGGGATTCACCTGGGCGGGCACCGCGCTGAACCTGGTGCTGATAACGGCCATTCTATCCACCATGCTGGCGGCAATTTTTGGGCTGGGGCGGATGATGCGCTCGCTTGCGTCCGAAGGCATGGCCCCCGGCTGGCTGAAGGATAAAAGCGATGTGCCGTACCGCGGCATTATTGGCTCCGGCGTTGCAATGCTGGCAGCCCTGTGGCTTGGGCTGATGTTTCCCAGCGTGTATATATTCCTGATCAGTTCGGGCGGGTTTGCGCTGCTGTTTACCTATATTGTAATCATGGCAACCCATATGCGGTTCAGAAGAAAAAGCGGTTGCCCGCCCAACGGAAAATGCCAGTTGTGGGGCTTTCCATATACATCTGTTTTTGTTCTGGCGGTTTTGGTGGTTGCAATTGCAAGCATGCCCTTTGTGCCAGGGCAGGCCTCCGGCCTGATTGCCGGATTGGTATTGGTGGCTTTTTTTTCCGGCGTATATCTGGCGGTAAGGGCATACAGGAGGCGCTCCGGCACGCGGGATACTGTCAGGATGCAGGCAAGTTTAAGAACAGAGGCCTCTGAAGAACTGGATGCCGGGCGCAAAAAGAACAGGCGCTAGCTATATAAACAATTCCGCCCATGTTTCCGGCCCTATCACCCCGTCCTGCGGGGCAATGCCTTTTGCGGACTGGAAACGGCGCACCGCGTTGTATGTCTGGCTGCCGTAAACGCCGTCCGCCCTGCCCGAATAAAAACCGAGCGTTTTAAGCCTGCTTTGCACCCTGCGCACATCGCTGCCGCGCAGGGGCGCGTCCGGGTTGTATATAAGGATGCGCTGCAGCCCCGGCTCCGCCAGATACCGGTTTACCCGGTTTACAAAGGCGGCCCAGTCGTATGGGATGCCGCGGCGTATCTGGGAGGGGCAGTCTTTGCCCGTCCAGTCGTTATGCTGGAATATGTTCTGTTTCCACACCGCGCGCCTGATGCCGTGCCTGCGCAGTATATCGGCGGCAAGCCAGGCCGCTTTGTTGGTGGCCTTAAGAATGTTTCCGTCTGAATTCTGGGTGATCTCTATGCCCACGGTGGTGTGGTTGCCTTCCCGGCTGCCCGTGTGCATGGCCTCTTCGTCTTCCGGAACCGAGCGGATGATCTGGTGGTCGTCCACCGTATAGTGCCAGCTGTTGTACATATTGTTTGCGTTGTTCAGCATATAGCGTACGTTTTCCAGCGCGTCCGCACCGGGATTTGAATTGTCTGTGTTATGTATGGTAACGCCTTTAAAATCCAGTTTTGCCTGGCTGCGGCCCAGGCTGCCTGCGGGCAGCAGCATTGTTGTGATCCTCATGGGACCATTCCCCCCTGTCTTTTTCATTATACTATGCCGCGCGAATCCCTTTGTTTACGGGCAGAGAGTGCGTATTTTAACGCAGCCCGCCGAATACCTTTTAATAAAAAGGTTGCAGGTGTTTAAAAATGAAAAGGGTATTGCGCCTGGTTGTTATAATAGATGTAATTTTGGTGTGCCTGCTGAATGTATGCGGCGTGGACTGGACGGATATGCCCTATCCCGCGTGGGCGGTGTTTGGCGTGGATACCTCCAAATACACCGTGCGCGGCGTGGATGTTTCCGAGTACCAGGGAAACATAGACTGGGAGGTGCTGGCGGGGCAGGATTTGGATTTTGCGTACATAAAAGCCACCAAGGGCAGCGGCTACCGGGATAAAAAATTTGAATACAATTGGGAGAACGCGGGGAAAACGGGCCTTAAGATAGGCGCGTATCATTTGTTTACATTCGACGAACCGGCGGAGGAGCAGGCTGAGAACTTTATACTATCCGTTCCCTGCGCAAAGGGAATGCTGCCGCCCGCGGTGGATGTGGAGCTCTATGGGAAAGACAGGAGCGATCCGCCCGATGTGGAGCAAACCGTGCGGATGCTGACCGTTTTTCTGGATAAACTGGAGGCGCATTACGGCCAAAAGCCGGTGATATATGCCACCAAGAAAGCATACAAACTGTATATGGCGGGGCGTTTTGACGGGCACCCCCTTTGGGTGCGGAACCCGGACTCCGAGCCCTTGCTGCCGGACGGGCGCGACTGGACCTTCTGGCAATACAACAACGACGGGGAACTAAAGGGCTACGAGGGAGAGAGTCGGTTTATTGATTTGAATGTGTTTAGGGGAACTGAGGAGGAATTTGCCGAGTTTATTCATTAGAGCGGAATGGCAAGACAACAGCCGGCAGAGGCGCTAAGGCTGTTGTTTTTTATTTCTGCGTAAAACCGCCAGAACAATGGCGATTGCAGCAATTGCAGCCACGGCGGCAATTGCCCATATAAACAGCGGGACCGCGGTAAGGGCAGAGGCAGCCTTTTGAACGGCTGGAGCCGTTTGGGAAGGGGAGGGCGTTTGAGTTGGCGCGGCTGTGGCAATGGCGGCTGCTGGGGAAGCCTGCACAATGTATTTAGCGGCGCAGGCGGGGAGGGACGGGTTTAAATCCTGATCCGCCACGTATGCGTTTTGGGTAAGCGTGGCGTCGTCCACCAGAAAAAAGCGCGGCTCCTGGGATTGCCGGATATAGGAAAGGTCGTTGGTCAGGTCTGCGTTGTACCACTGGCCATTGAGCCGGATGATGTTCCAGGCGTGGTTGACGCCCGGCAGCGTGCCGGTTACGGTGTAGCAGGGGACGCCTGCCTGGTGCAGTATATATTGCAGGCTGTGGCTGATGCCGTTGCACACGGCCCTGCCCCGCAGCAGCCCGCCCACAATGGTCTGGCTTTCGTTTGCCCGTTGCGATTTTGCGTTTTGGCTGACTTCCGCTTCCGCGCCGCTGTCGTATGTAATGGTTTGGCCAAGGTAATCATATATGGCTTTTGTTTTCTGGTAACCGCTCATTGTACCGTTCAGGCGTGAGAGTATTTCCTGCGACTTGCGGGCAAGCTGTTCGTTTAGTTCCTCGGTTTCCTCCCGGGTATAAATACCCCTGTAATTGAATAATTCCGGGGCGTCGTTATATACAAAATTGCCTATTTGCCGGGCGCGGCTGCTGCTGAGGTTCAGTTGATCGGAAACCTGGTTGCCGCCGGATTTAAACGCGTCGTAAACCTGATCGTAAAACGCAAGCTCGCTCCCGGAGAGGGTGGAACGGGCGTAATACTGATCCCTGGTGACGGCGTGGGCCGCGGGCAGGCAGATAAAAAACAGGAAAGCGGCAAGGCAAAAGGAGAGAACTTTTTTCATAAGGGAAGCCCTTTCTTGATGTTCTGTTTCCTTTGTACTACATATTGAATTTTTATGCAATAATAAAATGAAAAAACCCGCTTAATGTGCGGGCTTTGGGCATTATTATGCGTTTTTATTTATCCTGCTGCGCATTTTCCAGCAGCGCCGGATCAGCCAGATATGCGGTAAACCGCCTGTACGCCTGGGAAAAATATTTGCCGGAACAGATACGTTCGTCCATTACTATGCCAAGGGGGATGCAGCGTTTCATCTTAACCTCGTTCTTTGTACGCATGGGGACTTCGTGCATGTTGCCCATGGTGATGGCAATGCTGGTTGTGCCGAATTCGTACACATGGTGGAATATATGGTTTGTGCGTATGCTTGCCAGATTGGAAAACAGCAGGCTGGCGTGAAACGGGCTGGAATCGATCAGCTTTTTGGGCAGCAGGCCGATTTCGTCCAAAAGCCTGTACATAAAAAACGTGATGTTTAAAAGAACGGGAAAACGGGTAAGGGATTTAATCAAATCGTCCGTTTCGTTGGAGTTTGCTGAAGAACGGTTTTGGGAGATATATTCCTCAACCTTGTCCCGCACCGTAAAAATGGTATCCGTAAGGTCAAAATATATTTTGGACATGGTTTCATAGTCGTCCTTTAAAACCACCAGGGAAATGCAGAACTCGTTGCGGTCGTAAATACGTTTGTTTTTAATAAACCTGTTGAGTTTGGGGAATTCCAAAACGGTGCGGATGTACGCCGCAATGAGTATGGACATGTACGATATGGTTTGCCCCTCTTCGCGCAATGTTTTGATATACTTCTGCATGGGCTCCACGGGTATTTCCAGGGTGATCATGTTCATAGAATCGTAACGTTTTTGAATTACATAAGGTATAATTAAATAGATGGGATCTGCATTTTTAACCAGGACGCCATCACTGCGCATAAAACCTCCATATAAGAACAAATAATTGGGGATGATACCGTATCATTATAATAAGCATTCACTTAATATGTCAACATCAAGTGCACTTTGCGCGGAAAAAGATATTAATAATTACATAAAATAGAAGAATGCCCAAAAAAGGAGCGCTAAAGGCTCCTGCTTGGTTGGGTAAGGAAGACAGCAAAGGGGGGCAGGGTGTTAAAGGAAAAAACTTCTAGTATTTTCGGTATAATTTGTCCGCGTCTCCTGCGTTTTCCGCGTACACCTGCTCCAAATGGGGGATGGCGGGGGTTTTGCGGTCTATGCCAAGAGCAATCTCCAGGTCGATTGCGTGCTCCTGCTCTTCTTTGGCGATGCCCCGTATTTTTTGCGCGGAGTCAAACAGGCCCAGCGCTTCCAACTGCGCAATCCGCTCGTTGTAGCGGCGTATGGCGTCGTACTCCGCCTGCAGGTCCTGCAGCAGCATTTCTTTATTGTTGGGGGAGGTAAGCCGCTTGCCCGCCTGTGCGGTGGGCGTGCCGCCCAGGTAGTTGATCAGGTCGCTTACTGTAACGGCGTGCTCGCGCTCCTCTTCCGCGTGTTTTTCCAGTTCCGGTATGATTGCGAAGTATTCCGGCCCCCGGAGCACAGCGGCGTGCTGGATGTACTGAATAAGCGCCGAGTATTCGTGCGCGAGGTCTATATTGAGCCCTTCCAGAATTTTTGCAAGGTTCTGCTGGTATGTCAAAGTGGTTCACTTCCATTCAAATATGTTTGCATCATTATATGTTTTTTAAAGCGAGGATGTTAAGAAGATGGATACAATTTTTAACGTATAAAAAAGGGACTTATCCAGTCCCCAACACTATTTAGTAAAATTATTTTTTACCGGGCTTCTCTATCTCTTCTTCCACTTCTTTAGCGCCTTTCGCATAGAATTTTTCCTCGTCCGGCGCAAGCTCGTGGAGCAGCCGGAGAAATTCGCCCGCATGGACGCGCTCCTCGTTTGCGATGTCTTCCAGTACTTCTATGGCGAGTTTGTTGTCCGTTGACTCGGCAAGCTGCATGTAAAGCTGAATAGCTTCGTATTCCGCGGCGATCATAAAACGGATGGCGCGGATGAGTTCCGGTTTGGTAAGTTTGCGGTCTTTGGCCAGGCCCGCAAACGGCGTGCTGAATTCTGGCATGGTTTTTATCTCCTTTGTTTTTATTTTATTTCATCCGGTGCAATTCCAAGCGCGCCAGCCACGCCTTTTCCATAAGCCGGGTCTGCCAATAAACAGTTTTTAATGTGCCGCGTTTTTACTTCCAGCGGCGCGTCTCCCATTGCGCGGGCGGTGTTCTCAAACAAAACCTGCTGCTGTGCGGGGGACATGAGTCGGAACAGCTTGCCTGGCTGGGTGTAATAATCGCTGTCGTCCTCCCTGAAATTCCAGCGGCCCGCGTCGCCGTACAGGGACAGCATGGGCTCGCCAAAATCCGGCTGCTCCTGCCATTTGCCGTAGCTGTTGGGCTCGTAGCCAATGGTGGAGCCCGCATTGCCGTTCACGCGCATCTGGCCGTCTCGGTGGTAGCTGTTCACCGGGCAGCGCGGCGCGTTTACGGGTATCTGGTGGTGGTTCACACCCAGGCGGTAGCGCTGCGTGTCTCCATACGAAAACAGCCTGCCCTGCAGCATTTTATCCGGAGAGAATCCCAGGCCGGGCACGATGTTGGCCGGGTTGAACGCCGCCTGCTCCACATCCGCAAAATAATTTTCCGGGTTGCGGTTCAGTTCCAGTACCCCAACCTCTGTCAATGGAAATTCGCCCTGATACCACACCTTGGTAAGGTCGAACGGGTTGTAGGGCATCTCGTTTGCTTCTTCTTCGGTCATCACCTGTATGTACATGGTCCATTTGGGGAAATCGCCGTTTTCTATGCTGTCAAAAAGGTCGCGCTGGTGGCTTTCCCTGTCTTTGCCTACAATGGCCTCCGCTTCCGCGTCGGTCAGGTTTTTGATTCCCTGCTGCGTTTTTAAGTGGAACTTTACCCATACGCGCTTGTTCTCCGCGTTGATCATGCTGTATGTGTGGCTGCCGAATCCGTGCATATGCCGGTACGAGAGGGGGATGCCGCGGTCGCTCATGGTGATGGTCACCTGGTGCAGGGCCTCTGGCAGCGAGGTCCAGAAATCCCAGTTGTTCTTGGCGCTGCGCATGTTTGTTTTGGGATCTCGCTTTACCGCGTGGTTGAGATCCGGAAATTTGAGAGGATCGCGCAGAAAGAACACGGGGGTATTGTTTCCAACCAGGTCCCAGTTGCCTTCCTCCGTATAGAATTTAATGGCAAATCCGCGGATATCGCGCTCCGCGTCGGCTGCCCCGCGTTCGCCCGCCACGGTGGAAAAACGGACGAACAGGTCTGTTTTCTTGCCTGTCTCAGAGAAAAATTTTGCTTTTGTAAATTTTGTAATGTCGTTCGTTACCGTAAACGTGCCGAACGCTCCCGAGCCTTTTGCGTGCATCCGGCGCTCCGGAATGACCTCCCTGTCAAAATGCGCGAGCTTTTCCAAATACCATATGTCCTGCAACAGCATAGGCCCTCTTGGTCCGGCGGTGGCTGCGTTCTGGTTGTCTGCTACCGGCGCTCCTGCGGCGGTTGTTAGTTTTTCCTTGGAATCCATAATAACCTCCTGCTAAAAAATGAGTCTTGTTGTTGAAACGAGTTCACTATTTGAATATAAACTGGTAAAGAATTGATAAACTATTTTTATTATATAAGATTTAACGAATGGCTGTCAATTTTGAATTGGCCTTGCGTCCCGTGCGCACAGAATATTCCGGCCCTTTTGGGGAGAAGATAGAATTTAATGAAACCCGTGAATAAAACGGAAAATTTGGAGCGGTGATGGACGAACAGATATTTATAAGCGGAGAACTGGACTTTAACATACGCAATATTAAAAAACTTTCTTTAGGGAGCTTTGACGTAATTGTGCGCGAATTTAAAACGGTGGGCGGAGTGCGCATGTGCGTTGTGTTTGTGGACGCGCTGGTGAATAAGCTGACCGTGCAGAACAACATCATACGCCCCTGCGTGGAGGCCAAGTTCCGGTTTGGAACGGCGGGCATAGAGAGCATAAAGAACATACTGCAGGACCTTTTGAGCGCCTGCGACGTAAAGGAAGAGGCATACCTGACGAATGCGCTCAGCCATGTGATGTTTGGGGAAACGGTTCTTTTGATGGACGGGCAGGTAAAGGGCCTTATTATTGAAACCCGCGGGTGGCAGAACAGGGGCATACAGCAGCCGGGCAACCAGAAGTCTGTGCGCGGGCCGCAGGAGGCGTTTACAGAAACGCTTTTGTTTAACGCGGGCCTGCTGAGAAGGAAAATACGCAGTGAAAAACTCAAAATGGAAGTGATGCGCGTGGGCAACTGCTCCAAAACGGATATCTGCCTTGCGTATATGGACGGCGTTGTGGACAGCGGACTGGTGAACACGGTGCGCGGGCGTATTCAGAAAATTCGGGATGTGGATTACCTGCTTGATTCCGGGCAGCTTGAGCAACTGATAGAGGACAAGCCAAGGTCTTTTTTTGGTACCATTGGCCTGAACGAGAAACCGGACATTGTAGCGGCAAAGATTATGGAGGGCCGGGTTGCGGTGATTGTGGACGGATCTCCCTTTGTGCTCACCATGCCATTGCTTTTTATTGAGGGATTCCACGCGGCGGAGGATTATTACGGCCGGCCGTTCTACGCGAACATACTCCGGTTTTTGCGCATTGTATCTTATATCACCACCCTGCTGCTGCCTGCCGTATACATTGCGCTGGTGAACTTTCACCAGGAGATGATACCGGAAAAGCTGATGTTTACCATTATACAGGCACGGGAGGGGATACCGTTCTCTTCTTTTTTGGAGCTGCTTTTAATGCTTGTTTTGTATGAGATCATCCGCGAGGCGGTGCTCAGGCTTCCAAATGTGATCGGCTCCACCATGGGTATTGTGGGCGGCCTTATCATCGGGCAGGCCGCCATATCCGCCGGTATTGTGGGCGGGCCGGTGGTTGTGGTTGCGGCTATCACGTTTATAACCTCCGCGGTGATGAACCCCATGGTGGATTCTGTTGTGATATTGCGGTTTATACTGCTTGTGCTGGCTTCTATACTGGGTATATTCGGCATTCTTTTGGGCTTGTTTGGGATTATTGTGCACCTGTGCTCGCTGGAATCGTTCGGTGTGCCGTATATGATGCCCATTGTTCCCGTAAATAAAAATGGCATGAAGGACGCGGCGTTCCGTTTTTCTATTGGGCACATCATAGACAAACGGACAGGGCAGATTGTGTATAAACGGGATGCGGATAAAAACAAAAAGAGATTTTAAAAAGTATGAAAAACAATTGTTGCATGAAGCAAAGGTGGACGGGCCGAAACCCGCATATGCGGCAACCAACGTGCAGCCGCTTTACCAGGCCGAACTGAAGTGAAAAAGGCGCTAAAAGAGCGCCTTTTCTGTTGCGGCCGGAGTTTTATTTATTGGCTGTTTGCGTGGCGCATCAGTTTTGCCCAGGCGTTTTTGGTTTGGTTAAATGAATCAAAATGGGCATGCACGTTTGCGTGGTAATGATTCAGCTCTGCCAGTATGTTCATAAATCTGGGCTGCCCGAAATATTTGCAGACGGCGGGCAGAATTTCCGTTAATATTGTTTTGATTTCCGCAATTTTGGACTCATACAGTTCCTTTTGCGAAACATACAGGAGCAGGGGCTTGTATCTGATCCAGCCAATACATGCGTTGTAAAACCGGTTGATGATTTGCTCGTTTTCGCCCCTGATGAATTTGAGGCGCAGGGGAAGAACGCCTTCCAGCAGGTGGTTGTATGTGGAGAAACCGTCGTGGAACGTGTAGCACGGAACGCGCAATACTTTTCTTTCACTCAGGCATGAGCTTAAAAAAGTATCCTCTCCCCTTGCGCCGGGCGGGTTATAAAAGGGAAAGACACGCTGCGGTTTTTTTAGGTTGATGCAAAGGTTTGCGCCGCTGATGAACTTTACCCGGTTTTTTTCCCGAACCTCTATGGCCTGGTTGCTGGTGAGCACCTTTGTGTCCGCGTAGGTTACGCCGCCGTTTTGCATTACGGATTTTATTTTGTTCCAGTTAATGATATCGTTGCTGATGGCCTCTATAAATAAACGAAAGTCCTTCTCTTTCATTGCTTCGTTGAACTCTATATAGGGAATGGGGGAAATATAGCCGCAATGTTTGCCGTGGGTGATATCCGCCCCGCCAATGTGTTTTAAATGCGTACTCAACACATGCTGGCCGCTCCAGACTCCCAGGCTTTTGGTGTTGGTGACGGACAGGGGGTATTCGTCGTCGTCCAGAAAGATCAGGCAATCCATTTTGTTTTTGATTGCCGCATACAGCAGGGCGTTCCGTTTGCCCGCGTATCCGTCCCCAAACAGCATTCTGGCTTCGCCCGCGGTAAGCACGTTATTCTGGATCAGTTCCGCGGTTTCGTTTTGTATCGCGTTTTTTCCAATGAATTCGGTTGAATCGATCAGCTCCAGCAGGTCGGGATGAATGTTGCGGTAATCCGACGGCGTGGTTTTGTTATAATTGAGATCGTAAGCCACCAATACGTTCAGGCTTATGTTCTGGTTTTCTACCAAGCCGGATTCCTTCCAGTTATAAATGTATGTTTTAAGTACTTTTTTGAATGTTTTTCTGCCCGTGGCAAAACCAATGCCCACCTTGATTTCCTTTTCCCGCATTTTGTACCATCCTTTCCTGACTATAATAAAATATAAGCGAAGACAACGGCCCTCCACCCTGTAAGCCATCACTTGAAAACAACTAAATTAAGCTGCCCAACCGGAAAAAAATATAACAGTGTATTTTAATAATACATCCCTGGGGCGTAAAAAGTCAAATTTTGATTAAAAATGGATTACAAATGCATTAAAAGAGCGTTGATTTTTTGTTAAACGGTGGGATGAAGGGCAATCTTCAGTTGCATGGCGGGCAAAAGATTTGATATGTTTTTGCTTTTTGAAACGCGCATGTTGAAAATTAAAAATAAATGTGAAATAATAGGCAGTGGAATTTTGGACAGAAGAAGAAGACAGAAATGACCGGGAACAGCACGAAAAATATTATAAAGAATTCAATGAACATAAGCACCTCTCTTGTTTTAAACGGCATTATTGTGGGAGCGGTTGCGGGCGGTACGGCTATTTTATACAGGCTTGCACTGGCGGGCGGAGAAGAGATTTTATATAAAATTATCAATTTTGTGCAGGGAAACCCTTTGCTGATGGCTTTATGGTTCCTCGCTCTTTTTTGTTTGGCCTTGATTGTGGGCAGGATTGTTCAATGGGAGCCCATGACCGCGGGCAGCGGGATTCCACAAATTATTGGGGAAATGAAAGGATACTTTGATCCCGAGTGGAGAAAAGTGATTGCCGGAAAATTAGCCGGCGGCATATTGTGCATATTTGGAGGTTTGTCCCTGGGCCGCGAAGGGCCTTCGCTGCAGCTTGGCGCAATGTCCGGCAAGGCGGTTGCAAGGGCGCTTAAAAAGGACAGGACACAGGAGAGGTATCTGGTAACCTGCGGCGCGTCCGCCGGTTTGGCTGCCGCGTTCAATGCGCCTCTGGCCGGCATTATGTTTTCTCTGGAGGAAATACACAAAAATTTTTCCGCCGCCATACTTATTTCTATTATGGTGGCTTCTGTTGCGGCAGATTTTATTTCTGAACACGTATTTGGTTTAAGCCCGGTGTTTCACTTTGAGGTGAATGCGGTTCTGCCCCTTGATTCTTATTGGGTCATCATTCTGCTGGGCGCGCTTCTTGGCGTTTTGGGAGCGCTGTACAACCGCACAACCCTTGCCATGCAGAGGCTGTACGACAGGATTGGTTTTTTAAAACCGGAGCATAAAACCATACTTCCCTTTATGGCCGCGGGCGCGATTGCGTTTGTTTTGCCCCAGGCTTTGGGGAGCGGGCATGCAATGATAGAACTGCTGGGTGGGGGCAACATGGTTTTTACCACTGTTCTTATCCTGTTGGTTGTAAAATTTTTCTTCTCTATTTTTTGCTTTGGCTCGGGAGCGCCCGGCGGCATATTTTTTCCTCTGCTGGTGATAGGCGCGTATATTGGGCAGGCTTATGGTCTGCTTTCTGTTTCACTGTTTGGCGTTGGCCCGGATTTTATGAACAACTTTATTATTCTTGCCATGGCGGGTTACTTTGCGGCCATTGTACGCGCGCCCATAACGGGGATTGTGCTGATAGCTGAGATGACGGGCTCACTAAAGCATCTGCTGCCACTGGCCATTGTTGCTATGGTTGCATATTATGTGGCGCATTTGCTTAAATCCAGCCCGATTTATGAAAGCCTGCTGGACAGAATGCTGGAAAAATTAAAGCCGTCCAAGAGGATCCGCAGCGGTGAAAAAATGCTGGCGGAAATTGTGGTGCACCAGGGTTCCTGCGCCGCGGGAAAACAGATTGGCGAAACCTGCTGGCCGGAAAGCTGCCTGCTGGTATCCATACGGCGCGGCGGAGCGGAAATTATTCCAAAGGGAAGCACCAGGATTCTGCCGGGCGATACGCTGGTTGCACTGGTGGATGTGGACCGCTATGAAGACATTCAAAAACAGTTGCAGGACGTTTGCGCTTTTGTTATAAACGGCTGAGTGGCGGCGCTTGCGGGGGCCACTTTTTTTATGCAATTTTTGTTGGCCGCAGGCATTGATTTGCATGCAAAAGGCCGGTGATTTGCATAGGATATACTGCGGCGGCAAGGCCGCAATATGCTGATTTAAGGAGAGCGGATATGAACCCGTTTGATTATGGGCCGGACGGCCCGGAAGAAACCGGACGTTACGGCATGCCCCGCATATCTGGCATACTGAGAATGCAACCGGAAGAACTGTGGAAGCCGGACCACATGCAGCACTCTGCGAGCCCCGGTGATGGGGAACGCGCCCGGCGGTATATGAACGAACGCCTGGTTAAAACGGTGCAGGATTGCGCGGCAGCATGCGAACATATGACAATGCATCTGATGTCTTTGCCAGACGGCAGACAGAGAGGCAAGCAGGCCACGCTGCTGCGCGATTGCGCGGATATATGCTTTATGACGGCCAGAATACTGGCGCGCAACGGCAAGATGAATAAACAGGTTATGGACCTGTGCGCGAAAGTATGCAAAAGCTGCGGCAATGAATGCGCAAAATTCCCGGACAAAATGTCGCAGCAATGTTCAAAAACCTGCATGGAATGCGCCCGCGAGTGTGAAAATTTCACAAAGATGTAACTCCCGCCTGAAAAGCCCGCGCTTTTCAGGATACATATTATTTTCTTGTGAACAGCCGGGCCACGATTAGGATGATTCCCACGATGAGGAATATCCACAAAAGCCAGCCCAGGGCCCACGCCGTGGCCAGCGCAACAAAAAACAGTACCAAAAGAATGACACCAATAAGAAGTAAAATCATTTCGCGCTCCTTTCCGGCTCCGGCAGGCCAGCCAATGCCCGGGAAACCTGTGTTTATCCAATATATAACCTAACCAAAACCGTGAACAATATGCCAACAATTATACGCCGTGCCGCTTGCCGCGGGCGCGCGCGTTTTTGTAATAAAAAAATTATGTTTTGTTTTGCAATTCTGCAAATACTAGTTTTAAAATTATTTGGAACAAAGGCGACTATGGATTTTTTGGAACGGATTAATAACAACGCCTCTTTGGATAAAGCGGCCTATATTGTGCGCGGGGACATCCTGACATACAGTGAGTTAAAAGACGCATCGGACGCTCTGGCTGTTTTTATGCTGGACATGTTTGGGCAGGGAAGCCCTGTGGTGGTATATGGCCACAAGAATATTCTGATGCCCGTGAGCTTTCTGGCGGCAGCCAAGAGCGGAAGGCCTTATATACCGGTGGACAGCTCCACACCGGAAAAGCGGTTGCGGGACATTGTGCGCCGCGCCGCGCCGGCGGCGGTTCTGGACACCACGGGGAAGTTGGCCGCGCAGGCGGGCGCGCGCGTAGTGGGGCCGGAAGAGCTGCGCGGGATATTGCGCGCGTACCGCGGCAGAAGGCCGGACCCCGCGCGCCGCAACAGGGGAGAGAACGTGCAGTATGTGATATTCACATCCGGCAGCACGGGGGAGCCAAAGGGGGTGCAGGTGACGTGCAACTGCCTGCAAAGTTTTTTGAACTGGTTTTCCGGCTACCTGGACGCGGGTGACCGTGTTTTCTTGAACCAGGCGCCCTTCTCGTTCGACCTCTCTGTGATGGATACGTATCTGGCGCTTACAGGCGGGGGAACGCTGTTCAGCGTGGATAAGGAGATGATTTTGAACATGCCGGAGTTGTTTGCGGCCATGGAAGCATCCGGCGTGACCACGTGGGTTTCCACCCCTTCGTTTGCGGAGATGTGCCTGGCGAGCGAACGGTTTGGCGCAAAGCTGCTGCCAGAACTGCAAAAGCTGTTTTTTTGCGGCGAGACGCTCTCGCCGGGCTGCGCGGCAAGGCTGCTGGAACGCTTTCCCGGCGTGCGGGTTTTTAACGCGTATGGCCCCACAGAGGCCACGGTGGCGGTGTGCGCGGTGGAGGTTACAAGGGAGATGGCGGATATGGAAGCGGAGCTGCCCGTGGGGTACGCAAACCCCGGGTGCCGCATACGCCTGGCAGGGGAGATGGGAGAGATTGAGATTTTGGGGGACAGCGTGGCCCTGGGATACCTGGGGGACGCGGCGCGCACACAGGAGAAGTTTTTTGCCGCGGAGCTTTATGGAAAGCCCGCGCGGGGCTACCGCACGGGGGACACCGGCTTTTTTAAGGGCGGGCTGCTGTATTACGGCGGCAGGCTGGACAACCAGATTAAGCTGCACGGTTACCGGGTGGAGCTGGAGGATGTGGAGAACAACATTAAAAAGCTGCCCTTTGTGGCGCATGCGGTTGTGCTGCCCAAACGGGAGGGCGGCGCGGTAAGCTGCCTGACCGCGGCGGTGGTGCCCAGGGAAGGCGCGGGGGGCGATATTGTCCGTATGGTGAAAGGCGGGCTGAAAGACCTGCTGCCTCCGTATATGATCCCGGCCAGGGTGGTGGCTGTGGAAACGCTGCCCATGAACGCAAACGGCAAAATTGACCGCGTCAGGCTGGCGGAGGAGCTGCGGTGATTCCATACGGGGATTTTTATTTTTTCTATGTGATTGCGCTTGCGCTGGCCCCCGCCGTTGTGCTGGGGCTGCTGGAGGTGCGTGTAAAATGGTACGGCGTGCTGGCAAGCGCCTATATGGCGCATGTGATATTCGCCTCCTCCCAAAAGGAACTGTTTTTTTTTGTGTTCTTTGTCGCCGCGGAGCTGCTGCTGGTGTTCGCGTGCTCCCTGGCCTTCAGGAAGAAGCGGCCCCGGTGGGCCTTGTGGATTGCTGTTGTGCTGGCGGCAGCGCCTCTTGGGGCGGCCAAGCTGAGCGGAACGGCCGTATTGCCCACCACGGTGGGGTTTCTTGGCGTTTCATACCTTACGTTCAAGGTGCTGCAGGTGGTGATCCAGCTATACGACCGCTCCCTGCAAAAGATTGACTGGTACAACCTTTTATACTTTATTGTATTTTTTCCCACGTTGAGCGCGGGGCCGATTGACCGTTACGGCCGGTTTGCGCAGGACGCGGACAGGAAGCTTTCCCGCAGGGAATACGTGGGTTTGCTGGGGGACGGGCTCTTTTGGATGATGCAGGGGGTTGCTTACAAGTTTATTGCCGCATATGCCGTCCAGAGGCTGTGGCTGGACAAGATACCCCTGCATTCCGCCGCGCCGGCGGACAACCTTGCGTATATGTACGCCTACAGCCTGTACCTGTTTTTTGACTTTGCCGGCTACAGCCTGATTGCGGTGGGGACGGGCTGCATACTGGGCGTCCGCACGCCGCAGAACTTCCGCCTGCCCTTCATCAGCCGGGACATGAAGGACTTCTGGAACCGCTGGCACATGACGCTTTCGTTCTGGTTCCGGGATTTTGTGTACAACCGGTTTGTGATGGCCGCGCTGAAAAACAAATGGTTCAAAAACTGCCATACGGCCTCCTGCATAGGGTTTATGGTCACCATGGGGGCAATGGGACTGTGGCACGGTCTGGCGGTATATTACATACTTTACGGCCTGTATCACGGTTCGCTGCTGGCGGCGGCGGACTGGGCGGAGAGAAGGCCCGCGTACAAGCGCGTAAAGGAGCAAAAATGGTTCCGTTTTGTTTCCGTAGCGGTTACCTTCCATCTGGTGTGTTTTGGGTTTTACCTGTTTTCCGGGTATCTGTTTTTATAAAAGGAGGAATGTAAATGGAAGAAATGGTTTTTGGCATATTAAAGGAGATTACGGGAGAGGACCTGCACGCGGCGGGAAACGTGAACCTGTTTGAGAGCGACAGGCTGGATTCCCTTGGGGTAATACGGTTTGTGGTTGAGCTGGAGGAGAGGGCGGGCATACGCATAGACCCTTCCATGGTGAACCGCAGCGATATTGAAACGCCCATAAAGATGATCCGCTACGTCCAGGGATTTAAGGGGCTGCCCTCTTGAGGAAGGCCGCGGCTTTTGCCATTGCCGTGCTGGCCTGCCTGGCGGCGCTGTATCCCGTGCGCCTGGCGCTGGGCAACAGCGTTGCCGCCGGATACGGCGCGGCGGCTTCAATCAGCCTTACGGACGGCAAGTTTAAAAGCATTGTTTTGCAGCGGGCGGCTGCGGCCCGGGGAGATGTGATGCTGTTTGGCTCCTCTGAGTTTGAGGCCAGCGAAGGGTATTCCACCCACCCGTATGTGTTTTTTGCAAATACAAACCTGCGCGTAAACCTGGTTGGCAGGGCGGGGTTCCACTCGCTGGTGCACGCGGCAAACCTGGGCGCGCTGGGGGACAGCCTTCGGGGCAAGAAGGTGGTATTCTTTCTCTCGCCCCAGTGGTTTACGCAGGATGGAATTGATTCCGATACGTTTGACGCGAGCTCCTCTGTGGTGCAGATATACGGGTTCTTGTTTAACCCGCGCCTTTCGGAAGAGACCAAGCGCGCGTTTGCATGCCGGTTTGCGGAAATCTCCGCGAAGGATTCACACGAGCAGTTTGGGTACGCGGAGAATTTTTGCGCGCTGTGGGCAAAAACGGACGCTTTTAGCCAGGCAAAACGGACTGCTCTAACGCCTTTTTACTGGGTGCAGTACCAATTGCTGCTTTTAAAGGACGGCCTGAAGGCGCTGCGGTTTTTGGGAACGGACGGCAACGCGGGGGAGATTAAGGAGGGCAATACCGCTGCAAAAGACATCGACTGGGGGGCGGTTTTGCAAAGAACCCGGGCGGAGGCCGCGGCGCAGTCCGGCAATAACCCATACGGCATGGAGAACGGAGCATACGAAGGATTAAAAAACATTGCTTACCAGAAAGGCTACCGGGATTCTCTTACAATCAACCCGCCGGGGCAGTCTCCGGAATACGGGGATTTTCAGCTTTTGCTGGATGTGTGCAGGCAGGAGGGCATAGAACCCCTGATTGTTAGCGTGCCCGTGAATGGCAAGTGGTACGACTTTGAAGGCGTGGACGCGGGCGCAAGGCAGGCGTATTATGCCGGGGTGCGCGAAATGGTGAGGCAGAGCGGGTTTGAGCTGGCTGATTTTTCCGGCCAGGAGTACACGGATTATTTTTTGAACGATCCCTACCATTTGGGATGGATAGGATGGGCGTATGTGGATGAAGCGGTTGCGCGTTATGGCGCGGAAAATGAGAAGTAGCCTGATTTGGCTTGTATTGCTTTACGTTGCCATAATACTGGGCTGCGTTTTTATTTTATTGACCCAGCCTTCCGTGCCCATTGATTTTATTTACAACAGGTTTTAAGTTTTTTAAAAGACGGCTGCAACTTTTTGCGGGGGTTTTGCTCCGAATTTTCCAGTTGAAAAGAAGCCAAAAATGTTGCCGTGTGTAATGGCGCGTTTGGAATATAAAAATGCCTGTGCATTTGCAGGACGCCGCTGCAATGCGGGCAGGGGAGCACTGTGTGCTCCCGCGGCAAATTGTCAATTCAAGTGCTGGAAACCTTTTCAATCCTCAGTCAGCTTCGCTGACAGCTCCTTTGCCAAAGGAGCCTGATAACACCATATACGCCGGAGGATTGAAAAAAAATTTTTTTCAAACAAACAATCCGCATTTAGCTACGCTGGCAACTACATCGTCAGAGGGAGCCTTGGATGCAGGGCGGGCGTTGCGCGGAGCGATGAGGTCATCGCTCCCTACAGAATATATCATATAAAAATTGCCAGTGGCATATGCAGGACGCCGCTGCAATGCGGGTAGGGGAGTACTGCGTGCTCCCGCGGCAAATTGTCAATTCAAGTGCAGGAAACCTTTTCAATCCTCAGTCAGCTTCGCTGACAGCTCCTTTGCCAAAGGAGCCTGATAACACCATATACGCCGGAGGATTGAAAAATAATTTTTTTCAAACAAACAATCCGCATTTAGCTACGCTGGCAACTACATCGTCAGAGGGAGCCAACAGGTGCAACTAAGGCTAGTAAGCGGAGCCTTTTTTTATGCGCGAAGCGCCGGAAAAGCAATAAGAATATCGTTAATGGTTTTTTAATGCATAGGGGCAGGGGATGTATGGTATAATTCAATCGTATTTTGTTCTGGGCGGCATTGGAAAACCTTACAAAAATGTTCGTTTGGCATTTGAAATGTAAGGCAAAAAGATGGACTTGCGGCCCGCCGCGGGCGTATCATTAAAGTTGCACGGACGCATAAACCACTATGGCAAGGAGATAATGGATGGATATTTTTCAGGCGATTGTATACGGTATTGTGCAGGGTATAACGGAGTTTTTGCCCATATCCAGCACGGCCCACCTGAACCTGCTGCCCTGGATTGTAGGGTGGCAGCAGCCCGACGTTGTGTTTGACATTGCGCTGCACTTTGGCACGGCGGTTGCGGTGATTCTGTTTTTTGCAAAGGACTGGGTGCGCATTATTGGCGCGGGGGTAACAAAGCCCAAATCGCCGGACGGCAGGCTGTTCTGGTTTATTGTGGCGGCTACCATACCCGGAGCGGTTGCGGGAGTATTTTTGAGCGAATATACGGAGAATTTCAGCCCGCTTTTAACGGGCATTCTGCTGGTTGTGATGGGCGCGGTGCTGTATGTATGCGACCGTTACAGCCGCAGCGAGATAGACATGAAGGGTATGGGCTTTGGCCGCAGCCTGCTGGTTGGCCTGGCGCAGGTGCTGGCCATTTTGCCCGGCGTATCGCGCTCCGGCATAACCATGAGCGTGGGGCGCGCAACGGGCATGGAACGGCCCAGCATCGCAAAGTTTACGTTTTTAATGTCCACCCCGCTTATTTTGGGGGACGCGCTGTACCACGCAAAAGACCTGCCCGGAATGAACGTGCCCGTGACGCCGTTTGTTGTGGGGGTTGTTACCTCCGCCATTGTGGGCCTTCTGGCCATTAAGTTTTTGCTGGACTTTTTGCGCAAGCGGGGTTTCCTGCTGTTTACAATTTACCGCTTTGCGTTTGGCGGCCTTGTGATACTGCTGGCGCTGTTCAGATAACCGGCGGGGCGGATGCGCCCCTTGCTTTAGCCGGTATTCGTGGTTCTGTTAACCATAAAAACCAACGCCCGCATGCTGCGTTAACGGGCGTGTGTTTTGCATAATGTAAATTGCCTTGAAGCAATTTCCAGAAAGAATCATAAATTATTCACAATTTAAACACATTTTTGTTTTATATTTTGTTTACCATAATAAAAATGCACGCAAACAGCAGGAAGGACACAAGCTTTCCCGGCCGCATATGCATAGAGAAGAAGCGGATAGATTGCGTCGGGAGGCGGACAGACAGGCATGGAGACAAAAACAGTCAGAGTTGGCCAGGGAAAAGTTCTGGGCTTAAAAATAAAAAACGTGTGGGCGTGGCAGGGAATACCGTACGCCCGGGCACCGGTGGGGGAGCTGCGGTTCCGGCGCGCGCAGCCGCTCCAAAGGTGGAAGGGTACATACCGGGCAACGGGCCAAAAAGCCATATGCCCGCAGGCAAACATGAAGCACAAACCCCAGGACGAGGACTGCCTGACTCTGAATATATGGGCGCCGTTTAAAGGAACCGGGAGAAAAGCCGTGCTTTTCTATGTGCACGGCGGCTCCTTCTGTTCCGGCTCAGGGACTGAGGCCCAGTATAACGGAGCGAAACTTGCGGCAAGAAGAGACGTCATTGTCGTAACTTTCAACTACCGGCTGGGCGCCCTGGGCTTTTTGGATTTTTCTTTTCTGGGCGATTCTTTTGAAACAAACTGCGGCCTCTCGGACGTGCTGGCGGCGCTCCGGTGGGTGCACAAAAACATTGGCGCGTTTGGCGGGGACGCGGGCAACATCACGGTGGTGGGACAGTCTGCCGGGGGTATCATCGCATCTGCGCTGGTTACCATGCCGCAGGCGCAGCCGTATATTTCCCGCGCCATTGTGATGAGCGGCGGACCGGTGTGGATGCACGAACCGGGACGCGCGCAGGAGATTGCACAGGAGTTTATTGACTATATGAAGATTGGCTCTGCAAAGGAGCTGCGGGCCGTGCCGGCCGCCGCGCTGGTGTCCAGACAGAAAAAATTTATTGCGCAATGCCGCCAGGGCGAGGGAACGTTTTCTATTGTGGTGGACGGGGACCTGGTTCCGGATTACCCAATTCCGGCATCGCGAAGGGGCGGGTGTGCGAATATTCCCGTTCTAATCGGCAACACCAGGGAGGAACTGAGCTTTGCCTCCGGCGATTTGGCAAGCCGGTTCATGGTGGTGCGGGACATTGCGCTCGGCATCTTTTGGAGCGAACCCCGGCAGATTCGCAACAGGATTGCCGCCGCTTACAGCCGGTACGGGAAACAGGCCAAGGGCATGCTGATTTCGGACTATATATTCAAGATTACCAGCCTGTGGTTTGCGCAGGCCAGGAACGCGTTTGCGGACACCTGGATGTACCGCTTTGATTACGCGCCCGCGGCCCTGCGGATGACCAAGCTGAACGCGGTGCACTCAGTTGATATTTCCTTTCTGTTTGGCAACCACGAGGTTGCGCCCGGTATATTTATGTTTTTGCTGTTCCCCTTTCTTTCCAGAACCAGGCGCGTAACAGACGCGTTTCAAAAGGATTTTACGGACTTTGCCAAAACGGGCGCGCTTCCCTGGCCCAAATGCGAGGGGAAGTTTGCCCCGGCCAAGTGCTACGATTCTGCGTGCAGCATAAATCCGGTGATTGACCCCGCCATTGTGCAGGGACACAAAAAAAGCGAGTTTAAAAGGAAGTGCTTTGCGGGCGTTCAGGTTGTATGATGCTGGAGTAAGCTTTGCATAAAATATTTTTATTGTTGCATGATGGGCGCGCCAGCGCCTTTTTTGCCGGCCGCCTCTCTGCGGATTATATTGAAAACTGTCTAATCTTATCTTAACTTGCATTTTTTACATTTTTCGTTTATATTGAATTTACCGCGTTTTGCTTCATCTTGATAAAGAATATTAAATAAAAAACACCTTTGTATTACCCAATAAAATACAGAGCTATGCGTTGATTTACCGATGAGGGGGGAGAAGTCTGTATGATCGACGGCCATGGGGACTCTGAACAGTATGGCAGGCAGTTTGACCTGCGTAGAGCCCGGAAGGATTTTTTTCGTTCTTCGGCGGGCAGATTTGGCGTGCGCACAAGCGGGAACCGGGAACAAAAAACCGGGACTCCGCCCCGCAACGGGCCGGGAGAGAGTGACGCCATAACCGTTTCGGACGCGGGCCAGATTGTAATTTGCTGGAACAAAGCCGCGGAGAAAATGTTTGGCTGGCTGGCGGAAGAGGTGTTGGGTAAACCCATTGCCGGCCTGCTGCAGACGGAATATCCGGGATGCAAAAGGCAACAGGCGTTTGAGCAGATGGCGCAGGGCGGCTGCTTTGAGGGTGAGGCGGTGCTGCGGCATAAAAACGGGTCTATGGTATTTGCAAACATTTATTCTGTGGCCCTGCGCAGTGAAGGCGGGGGATTCAACGGATTTTTGGCCATATTCCGGGAGAACGCAGGACCGGGAAGGCGGCTTGGAGTCATGCGCGCAGATGGGCCAGAGCGGGATGAAGCGGTTGCCATGTCCGACGCAAACCAGATTGTTACGCACTGGAACCGCACGGCTGAGAGGCTGTTTGGCTGGCGTGCGGAAGAGGTGGTGGGCAAACCGCTTGCGGGCCTTCTGCAGGCGGAGTATCCGGGTTGCGGAAGAGAACGGGCGTTTGCGGATGTAAAAGATACGGGCTTCTTTAAGAGCGAAGTTGTGCTGCGGCATAAAAACGGTTTCCCGGTTTGTGTAGAAATTTATTCCGGTGTGCGGTGCGGAGAAGGAGACAGGATAGAAGGCTTTTTTGCGATTTTCAGAGAAAGCAAAGGGGAACGGAAAACGGAACATGTGCTTACTGACCGCGAACGGGAGTACCTGGAAGTAACGGACAGCCCAACCGGCGGCACCTTTGTGCACGATCTGCAAAAAAAGGCGGCGTTTTATTCCACAGCGTGGAAAATAAGGCTGGGCGCGGAGGACTTTTCTCCCGAGGAATTGTGCGGGTTACCGGAGCGCTTGGTTCACCCGGACGATTATCCGCGCCTGATGGAATCTTGCAGGAAAGCATTTGCCATCAGGGCGGCAAGGATCTGCATGGAAATACGCATTAAAATGGCGGATTCGGGTTACAGGTGGATACACGGAGAGGCCAAAATACGGTATGGCGAGGGAGGAATGCCCCTTAAACTCATCGGCACGCAGGTGGATGTGACCGAGCAGAGGATAGCCACCCAAAGCCTGCATTTTTTGGCCGATGTGCTGGCGGGCGTGCACGATGCGGTGATTGCCATTGGGCAGGATGAGAAAGTGTGTTACTGGAACCGCGTAACAGAGCAACTTTCCGGCATTCCCGCACAGGATATTATTGGCGTGAGCCTTGCCCATCTTTTAAGCATGGCGTTTGTGGCGTATGAGGACGCAGTGCGCATACAGAGAAACTTGGATACCTGCGGGGTGTATACAGGGGAGGTTGCGGCCCGCGGCAAGCACGGCGCGCTTGTATGGGGAGACATGCATATTAAGCAGACGCACGGGGCGGGCGGTTTTTCCGGCATTGTGATTACGTTCAGGGATATTACGGAGCGCAAGCTGGCGGAGGAGCAGCTTTCCTTTCAGGCCAATCTGCTGGCCAGCGCAAACGAAGGCATTCTGTTTGTGGACAAGAACCAGGTAATCTCTTACTGGAACCGGGCGGCAGAAAAGCAGTACGGCTGGGCGGTGCAGGAGGCGCTGGGCAAAAAAGTAACACATCTGTTGGAACTGGAGGCGCCGGAAGGAAGCCTGGAAGAACTGTATGCCCTCCTGCTTAGGGACGGCGTTTTAACCTGCGAAGTGCTGGCCCGCCGCAAAGACGGGACGCAGATTTGGATAGAGTCATACAGCAGGACCCTGCAGGACGGGCGGGGCAACTATATTGGGTATGTGAACTCTACCCGCGATATTACAATGCGCAGGTATGCTATGGCGCAGAGTGAGCGGCGGCACCAGATCGTGCAGGCCATCAACCGGGTGTATGCGGAATATGTGGCTTGCGAAACGCTGGAGCAGCTTGGCAACGTTTGCCTGCAGATTGCGGAAGAGGCAACCGGAAGCCGCATGAGCTTTGTGGGCGAAATGGGGAACGGCGGCATGTTTTACGATGTTGCCATGAGCCAGAATGCGCAGGGAAAATGCGTGATGGCAGATGGGGAGGGACACAAAGCCGTTCCAGGTGTTTTCCCCGTGCGGGGGCTGTATGGAGAGGCGCTGCGCAGCGGGAAAACGTTGCTTGCCAACAACCCTGAGGAACATCCCGCAAGCCTGGGGCTGCCCCAAGGGCATCCGCCGCTGGAAAATTACCTGGCCGTGCCTTATGTGCAGGGAGGGTGCGTGCGCGGCTTGCTTTCGGTGGGCAACCGGCCCGGCGGATATGGGGAGGCGGAACGGGAAACGCTGGAGGCGCTTACTCCCACCGTAATGAGCGTGCTGATGCGCAAGCAGGCGGAGACGGCGCTTAAGGAGAGTGAAAGCCTGTACAGAACGCTGTTTGAAAATGCGAACGACGCTTTTATGGTTCTGGAACCGGTTTTGAACCCGGACAGAGGCCGGATTACAGATGCCCGGTTTGTGCAGTTAAGCCAAAATTTTGCAAGGCACACAGGGGCCAAAGCCGCGGATGTGGAAGGGAAAACATTGCTGGCGCTGTATCCCGAGACCGAACCATACTGGCTGGACGCTTTTGATCATGTTGCGCGGCGCAGGTCCGCCATACACTACCAAAATTATCACGCAGGCACGAAACGCTGGTATGATATGTTTTGTTTTCCTTACGGCAAGGAGTTGGCCGGTATTTTATTCCGCAACATTACCAAGCAAAAACAGACGGAGGAGGCTTTGCTTAGGGCGAGGGAGGAACTGGCGCAAAGGGCGGTGGACAAATACCAGTCCCTGTTCCGGTCTATAGACGAAGGGTTTTGCATTTTGCAGGTGGAACAAAAGGACGGCATGGCGGATTACCGCATTTTGGAGGCAAACGAGCGGTATTACCTGCAAACCGGCAAGCCGCCTGAAACGGCGGGGAAAAGCATGCGCTCCGCAGTGCCGGGGATTGATGAATACTGGTACAAACTGTTCTGGCAGGTTGCCGCATCGGGCAATCCCGAGCGCAGGGCAAACATGTATTGCACCCCGGCCAAACGGTGGCTGGACGCATACGTTTTTCCGGCGGGTAAACCGGGCTCCGGGCTGGTGGCGGCCCTGTTCAGGGATGTGACCGAGCGCAAGCGGTCCGAAGACATGCTCAGGGAAAACGAACGCCTGTACCGCACCATTTTTGAAAACAGCCAG
This sequence comes from Bacillota bacterium, assembly GCA_023408315.1. GTDB lineage: Bacteria > Bacillota > Clostridia > Christensenellales > Christensenellaceae > JAEYKI01. Next base: position 9,364 of record JAEYKI010000018.1, on the reverse strand, counting down.
GATGGCTTTATTCTGGCTGAGGTTTTATTTGATGAGGCGGGAAAACCAAATGACAACCGCCTGCTTAAAATCAACCGGGCGTTTGAGCTGATATCCGGGCTGAAGGCCGAGCAAACAGTGGGGCGTACCGCCGAAGAAATTGGGATTGTGATTGGACAGAGAACGCTGGACATGCAGGAGTTTTGCCTGCGGGCCGGAAAAACGGCGCACTTTGAGGAATACAACAAGGAAATAGACCGCTGGTTTGACGTATACATGTTTCAATATGGGGGCGATTCGGTTGGAGAACTGTTTAGAGATATTACGCGCCGCAAACAGTATCAGGAGGTTTTGCACCAGAGCGAAATACTGTACCGCACCTTGTTTGACAATACAAAGGAAGGGTTTATGCTTTGCCAGCCTGTGGCGGACGAGCGCGGCAGGTATACGGACATGGCCATATTGAGCATAAACAGGGGATGGGAACGGCAGACCGGACTGCGCGCGGAGGATGGGGTGCTGGAAAAACCGGCGAGCTTCTTTTTTGGAAAGGAAGAAAAAGGCTGGCTCAAAATATTGGGGCCGGTTGCCAAAAACGGCCGTTCCGTTAACTTTGAGGAATACAACCACTATACAGGCAGGTGGTATGATGTGCACGCTTTTCTGTATAAAAAGGATATGGTGGGGGTGACTCTCCGCAACATTACGGACCGTAAACGGGCGGAGGAGGCGTTGCGGGAGAGCCAGCAAAAAGCGCTGCGGCTGGTGGAAGAACTGGAAGCGAGCAACCGTAACAAAAACGAATTTATCAATACCCTGTCCCACGAACTGAGGAATCCGCTGGCGGCCATATCCGCGGGCATACAACTGATGGAACTGACGAAGGACAAGGAGCACACAAAAAGGGCCAAGGATGTAATACGGAGGCAAATGAACCAGTTGTGCCGCCTGACAGACGACCTGCTGGACCTGACACGCATTACCAATAATAAAATCCGCCTGAAAAAAGAACAGGTGGAACTGAACAGCCTGGCCGGGCAGGTTGCGGAGGACCACCGCCCGCTCTTTAGGGAAAAGGGAGTGGAGCTTGTAACAAACACCGCCGCCGCGCCCATACTGCTGGAAGCGGATCCGGCGCGCCTGCGGCAGGCCATTGGCAACCTGCTGCACAACGCCCTGAAGTTTACGGAAAACGGGGGCAATACCGTGCTGGAGGTTTTAAAGGAGGATGGGGAGGCGGTGGTTACGGTGCTGGATACCGGCCTTGGGATTGCGGAAGACCTGATTGATAGCCTGTTTGAGCCGTTCTGCCAGGCTGAAAATTCGATGGAGAGGCCAGACTGCGGCCTGGGCCTTGGGCTTTCCATCACCCGCGGCATTGCGGAGTTGCATGGCGGAAGTGTGTCCGCCTACAGCGCGGGCCTCAACCAGGGAAGCCGGTTTTCCATCCGGCTGCCGGCCAGAGAGGTTGTCCCTGCCGAAGAAGAGCGGCAGGAAGGCCAAAGCGCATTTGCTGCGCCTCTTTGCATTCTGCTGATTGAAGACAACCGGGACCAGGCCGAAATACTCTGCATGGCTCTTGGGAGAATGGGGCACAAGGCGGAGTTTGCCACGGACGGTGCGTCCGGCATAAAAGCGGCGCTGGATACTAAGCCGGACATTGTTCTTTGCGATATAGGGCTTCCCGGGATGGATGGATACGAGGTGGCTGCTGCCATCCGGTCAGAGCCTTCACTTTCCCATACCTTGCTGGTGGCGCTGACGGGATTTGCGTCCGACCGGTATAAAAAACGCTCCATCCAGGCGGGATTTCAAACGTACCTCTGCAAGCCTGTGGATATGGCGCTGCTGGAAAAACTGCTGGCGTCCGCCCGCGGGGGCGGCCCGGAAAACGCATTCAGCGGGCCGGATACATGCGGAGGGTAAGCGCTGTGATGCAGTTGCGGTAGATGGATACATCCGGATAATTGGCAGGATAATACCCGGCCAGGGTAAGGCTCATGGTATAATTGCTGTAAAGCGCCAGGCCGCCTTCGCCAAAAGCGCTGTTGCCAGGCGGGGTGGGGAGCGGCACGCGCCTGATTTTGCCGCCTGTGTCTGTGTTCAGGTCGAACATCAGGTCGTTGTTTGCTTCACGGATGATCTGCACATGTACGCCGGATAAGTCCTGCCCGGCTTCCGATTGTATGTGCAGGTCCAGAAACCCGCGGTTTTGCGTGCCGTCCGTCTGCTGGGCAGGAAGGTCTGCGTTGCGGAAGCTGTAGGTAAGCATTTTGCTGATTCCTCCTTTTTGCTTGCATTATATGCCGGGGAGGACGGCTTTGCCATTGTTTTGCCGGTTGGCCGGAAATTTACAAAATACCGTCAATTTTTTTGTTTTTTTTACTGCGCGCGCACGCGATATGTGTTACCATAATTCATATATGAATAAAAAGCAGCTATAGGTTAAACGACGCACTGGAGGAATTACAGATGCGTATGAGAACCGCATCATACAGAAGAAGAAGGCAGTCCCGTACATACGGCAGCCGGGGAGGAATTCTGGCCGTGCACGCAATACTGTGCCTGGCTGTCTTTTTTGCGCTTTTTGGTTTTGCGTGGTATATGTATGGGCCTTTTGAGCCGCTGCGTGCAGCCGGGCTGCCATTTTTGGGCGTGCAGGCGGCAGCCACCGCGCAGGCCGCGCCAACCCCCGCGCCCACGCAGGAACAAACGCCGGAGCCTTCCGCCTCCCAAACGGCTTTGGCCCCGCAGGCCCTCTCTTATGTTGAGGTAAAGGACATTGCGCAGGGTAAATTTAAAGGCAAGCTGATGCTGGTTTTGGACCCTTCTAAAATAGCGGTGGGCGTAACGCCGTATTTGCAGGACGCGGGCCTGCCGCTCAGCCAGCTGGTTGAAGCCGCTGGCGCGGCGGGCGGCGTGAACGCGGGCGGTTTTGCCGGGTACGACGGAACAGGCGGCCTGCCCGAAGGCATTGTGATTGCGGACGGAAAAATAGTATTCCAGCAGAGCGGCGCAACAACATACCAGGTAACGGGATTGAATACGGAAAACAAGCTGGTTGTATCCTCCGGAGTAACGGCTGCCCAGTTGGATGGCCTGAAACTGCGTTGCGCGGTTTCGGCCGGGCCGGCGCTGATTACAGACGGCAAAGCGGCCACGGTTACGGATACGTCCGAGGATCCAAGGACGGCAATTGGACAGGCACAGGACGGCACGGTGCTGCTGTTGGTGATTGACGGGCGGTCTGAGGACAGCGCGGGCGCGGACCTGAAAAGCGTGCAGCAGATTTTGCTGGAAAACGGCGCGGTGACGGCTGCTACGCTGAACGGAGGCTCTTCCACCACCATGAATTATCTGGGCAAAACATTGAACAACCCTTGCAATATATCCGGCGAGCGGAGCATTGCCACCGCTTTTGTTGTGATGCCGGGAGGTGATGGCAATGCCGGGTAACGGAAGGGGATATAAATACCGGGACCGCTACCGCCTCAGATACAGGCTGCTGCGCCTGACTGTTTTATACATTGCTGTGGCGGCTGCCGCCAGCTTTGCCGTTTTGTTTGCGCTGAATGGCCACGCGGAGGCGCTGGCCGCGCAAAAGGCCGAACCGACGGCCACGGCAGTGCCAACGGCCACGCCCGCCACCACGCCAAGCCCTTACGCCTACACCATAACGGGAGTGCCCAAGGACACGATGGAGCTGTATTTCTCCTACAACGGAAAATATCTGGCATACCGCACAGGCGCGGGCATAACGGTAATGGACACGGGCGCAAACACAACCCTGAAAACAATAGAAGACCCGGGAATCCAGTGGATGAGGTTCATAGAAAACAGGGAGATTGTGCTCTACATTACAATGGAGGGCAACACGGTCGCCGTGAGCACATACAACATTCAAAGCGGCGCGCAGGCCAGGCAGGCTTCTATTACCGTTCCGGCCAACTCCAAGGTGAAATCCGCCGCGTTCTCCAGCATGCGTAATTATTTGTGCGTAGACGTGCAGACCGGGACGGATAGCTTTTCGGACGAAGTGTATACGGTGGATATTATGAAACGCACCGCGCGGCTGACGCTGCAGGACGTTATTAACAACCTGGTGCTGACACGCCGGACGAACCAGGTGTACTATACGAACAGCAAGGGGATTCTGTACCTTGGAGACAAGGCGTTAAACGACGCGGGAGAAGGAAAGCTGCTGGGGCCGGACGGAAAGGACAGGATGTATTTTCAGTCGGCGGCGGACAGAAGCGCCATAAGCGTGATTGCAGACGGCAAGCGCGAGAGTTCCATCAGCCTGCCTAACGTGGCCAACCTGGTGCTTTTCTACAGGACGGACAGCACTTTGTACGCCGTGTTTGACGGCTATCTGGTGGATCTTTCCGGCGATGTGGACGTACAGGTTCCGTTTGACAAGGGGCTTGATTTTGCAGGCATTGGGGGCAAAAATGTATTTTTCAGAAACGCGGCGGGAGATATGCTGGGAATTGAAATGCTTTCATAATACCGCCCGCACAAAGCCGTGACGGTGCTGGTTTTGGCCCTGTGGCCGGACCGGCGGCTATGCAGCCTGGTTGCCGCCCTGCGGGCGGAGGGCCTGCGGGTGCTGGTGGCCGACCGGGGCAGCGGCAGTGGATTTGATACTGTATATAATGAAGTCCGTTCCCTGGGCGCGTATGTGCTTGCACTGGATGAGTGCGGCGCGGGCGAGGCCTTGCGGGCGGGCTTTTTGCATGCCCGCGCGGGTGGGGAAGAGCAGGGCGTGGTGACGGCGGACTGGACGGGCGAATACAGCACCGAGCAAATTTTGCGCCTGTGCGAGTGGACGGCAAACGAAAAGGGGAACGCAATGGCGCTGGGCGTGCGGCGTTTTTTTGGGAATGTGCCCGCGGGCATACGCATGGGAAGCTGGCTTGCGCGCAAATTGTTCGCGTTTGCCCTGGGCTTCGAAATATGGGATGTGCAGACGGCGCTGCGCGGGTTTCCGGCCCGGCTGCTGCCCTGGCTGGAACAGGTTTTGGGGGAGGACCGCAATTACCTGGCGAACATGATTCTGGACGCGCCCAAATCCGGGGTGCGCATAGAGCAGATATGCGTGGATACACCCTGGAGCGAAACATCGCAGCCCTGGCCGCCGGGGGAGACGGCTTCCGCCTTTTTGCCTCTCATTAAATTCTGCCTCTCCGGCACGCTGGAGATGGGCATAGGCTACCTGCTGATTTTTCTGATTAATGCGCAAACGGGAGATTTGCTGGCGTCTACATTTGCGGGGCGCGCGGCAAGCTCCGGCGTAAACTTTATTATCAACAAGCTGCTTGTGTTTGAGACGGGGGCGGCGCACCGGACGCCCCGCGAACTGCTTGGCTATTATATGGTGTACGGGCTGCTTATTTTGATCAATTACCTGGGGCTCAGGCTTTTTTACCAGACGCTGGGCCTGCACATGATACTGAGCGTGATGATTACGGAATCCTGCATGTTTTTGGTAAGCTATACGCTGCAAAACAGGGTGGTGTTCGCAAAAAAAAACAGAGCGCAGGGCTGATGCAAAAACGGAAGAACACGCCGCACAAGGCGGTTTTTTTATACGGGTTTGCGCGGCGCGGAAAATATGAAAAGAGCCGGTTGCCCGGATGGATGGCGCGTGGTAAAATATATAAAATTCAACCTGCCGGAGGGTTTCATGCAAAAATACAGGACGGACAAAAGGCTCTTTTTGCCCCGCACCGTGGACAACACATACAGGGGGTTGCCGGTTGCAAGGTATGTGTTTTATGTGATTGCGGCCTTTACTGTTATAAGGAGCGTGCTGCACATCGCCCTGCCGGACGGGGGCGCCGGGAGCATTGCCACCATACCACTTGGCGCGTATGGGCAGGCCGCGGCGGGAGGGGTTGTTTACATGTTTGGCGTTTGGGGCGTATCGCAGCTTTTAATGGGCGCGTTTTACTGGATTGTGGTTTTGAGGTATAAATCTCTGATCCCGCTGATGTACGCCTTTGTTGCGGTGGAATATGCGGCGCGCATTGCGGTGGGCCATGTGCATCCGGTGGCGCTGATGGGCGTTGCGCCCGGGGAGGTTGGCAACTATATATTGCTGCCCCTGGCGGCGCTGATGCTGCTGCTTTCCATTACATACCGGGAGAGAAGGTCCCCGGAATCCAGAATGAGATAAAAAAGAGCCGCGTAAAGCGGCTTTTGCTTTGATTGCTATTCTACCTTCATGTACCAGCGGTTTACCACAAAATACAGAAAAATCTGTTTGCCGTCCGCAAGGCAGGCATAGCGCGCGCCCGCGCCGTCGCTGAACATGAGTGACACGCCCAGAACTTTTTCTATGGGAATTTTTCTGCCCTCCCATACATAGGACAACGGCTCCAGTTTGCCGTCCGGATAGAAGCGTACTTCCGTTTCAAGGTAGACTTTTTCTGCCATGCGTTTCTCCTTTTGCATGCCGCCGCAACCGGGCCATGCGGCGTTTGCAACAATTTTCCCATGTTTATTATATCACCTTTTATTGAATGCACAAGAACCATGCGGCACTAAATTTACGAGAGATGTCAACCAAATAAAACCATCCTTAATGACGTATAACAAACGTGAGTTTAATGCGTGTCTTTGCATGCTTAATATTCAAATGATGTCCGAAATTAATGCCACAAAAAATACCCTTTTTCGTAAAAATTGGTGATAACTGAAGGGCAATGTGTGATACAATTCAGTTAATATTACGATTAATCGTAATTAATCCAAAGAAAGAGGTAGGTAAATGGCAAGTTTTCTGGACAATTTGGGCAAGTACCTGAGCGGCAACCTGACGGTTGGCGGAAAAAAGCTGAACCCGTGGGACCCGATAGACGCGTTGCAAACTCTTGGCGGCATAAAACAGCCGGAGACGGCAAAGCCTTCCGGCTCTTCCACCACGCCCAAGGCCGCGAACATTCTGCCGCCGTTTGCGCCGCAGGCAAAGCCCTGGCCCACATACCGGGGCAACAGTTCCCTGGTGCAATCCGGGCAGGCGCAGCAGAACACGCAGAACGGGCAGGCAGGGGAGCAGTCCTCCGCAAAAACAAGCGGCAGCGCCGCAAAACAGTTTTCGCCTCCGGCGATGGGCATGGCGGCGCAGGGCGCGCTGGACGCATACAACAGCACGCCCAAACCAGCCGCGCCGCGGGAAGACGCAAAAGAGAGCGCCTTTGATTACTGGGAGCTGGTGGGGCGCGGGCTTTCGGGCCAGTCGACACAGGTTACGGTTGGGGGAGTGACTGTTGACCCTATCAAAGACCCTTTCGGCACGCTACAGGCAGTAAACCGGTATAAGGAGCTGCAGCAGACGCCCAAGACAAGCGTTGACGCCCAGCTAACGCGGGCACAGTCCGCGGCGGGCAATACACAGAACCTCCAAAGCCGCGCGAGGCAGCAGTCTGCGGCGCAGACGCTGCTATCCACACAAAATTTTTCCAATCCTTTAGAGACGGGAGGCAATCTGATTAAAGCGGTGGGCCAATTGATAAGCGGCCAGACGCAATACGATGAAACACTGAGTCAGCAGCAGGAAACAGTACAGGGCCTGGCTTCGAAGCAATATGCGGAGCGGGCAAACAGCAAGGTAAAGCAGTGGGATGCCAAGCCGCTTTTGCAAAACGTGCCGCGCACCGCTGAAACCATGCAGGAAAAGCTGATGAAAATGGGAACGTATGACGAGAACGCCCAAGGCCTGCGGGGCGGGCCAATCAATGCGCAGGATGCGCTTTGGACTGCGGGCAACGCGGACAACCTGCGGTTTGTTTTTATGACGGACGGCGAAAAGGCGCGTTATTACAGCATTAAATACAGCCAGGGGCAGGACAACGCAAACAAATACCTGGATGATTTGAATCCGTTTCTGAACGCCCGGTACTCGCAGTTTTATGGCAAAGCGGGCAAGGATAACGCGCTGCTCTCCACCCTGGGCGGGTTCCAGGGTGGACTGGAAAGCGTGGGGACGGGCATCAAACAGCTTGGCAGCAGGATAATGGGCTACCAGAACCCGGTGGACGAGATGACGATGGAGCAGGCCGACCGCGACCTTGCGCCGCAGTTGACAGGGTGGCAGTCCACTTTGCGCAATATTGCCAATACAACGGGCTACGCGCTCCCGGCGGTTGGCGTAACCATTGCCACAGGAGGCGCGGGCGCCGCTCCCATAGCGGCGATAATGGCGGGAAGCGCGGTTACAGCCGCGTCCGCCTGGGGAAACGATTACAGGCTGGACCGCAGCCTTGGGTATACGGACGCGCAGGCAATCACGCACGCAAACGCCGATTCGGCGGTGCAGTTTGGGTTGAACTCAATTCCCGGCGGCGTAACGGGAAAGGCAGCCGGGGCCGCGTCCAAATTTTTAGCACGCGCGCCCCTGGTAAAACAAGCCGCGGCGTGGCTCTCCCAATTACCGGCAGCCGCCAAGGCTCTGGGACCCATTGTGCAGACCTACGGCAGGGAAGTTGCGGAGAACGTGCTGCAGGAAGCTGCCAGCCAGGCCATCCGCAACGCGTCGCTTGGTGAACAAAACGATATTCTGACGCCGGAAGGTTTCAAACAGGCAATGGAAGGGGCGGCCGCGTCACTGGCGCACAGAGCGCTGAATTACGCACGGGGGTATGATCTGGCGGCGCGCAAAGAACCGGAAACATATGTAAGGCCGGCGGACGAACCCGCAGATGGCGCGGCACATATGCCTGCAAACACGGACGCAATGCAAACACCTGCGCGCAGAGGGCCTGACAATCAGGAGGCAGGCGGCCCGCGTGACCGTGCGGGCAGCGCGCGGGACATGGAGGCGGAGACTGCGGACGCGGCGCGGCGCGGCCGGGCTGAAACAAATACGGACGCCGGATTGCAGGAAGCGACCCATATGCTTACCAACCCGGACGGCACGCAATCGCCCGTGCGTATGAATTTGAACGCAGACGGCACCGTATCGGTGCGAGATGTGAGAGGAGCGGAACGGACGGTCAGCTTTAAACAACTGGCGGACGATGTTGCCGCGGGGAAGGTGGACCGGATAGCGGACGGCCCCGCCGCCCCCACGCATACATTTGAGACCCCGGACGGCAAGCAGGCGGAGGTTTGGATTACCGAAAACGCGAACGGCACCTACGCCGTGAAAGACGCGCAGGGCAACACGGAAACCGTGCCAGCCGGGCTGGCGCGGGAGCTGATGCAGACGGGCGTGGTGGCCAAGATACCCAAAACGGCGGAAGAATTCCTTGCCTTGCTGCCACCGTTTGAGGAGGTGAACCGGCAGAGCCTGAACAGCGCGGTGAAACAGATTATGGAACCGTACGCAACCCGGCAGGCGGCGGAAGCATTGCGGCGGCATTATGAACAACTGCAGGCGGAG
>JAEYKI010000011.1 GCA_023408315.1 Bacillota bacterium | reverse complement strand
TGCCCGTATTCCCAGCTTTGTCCGTTCCGTATACGTGCACTTGATACAATCCAGTATCCTTAGGATTGGACAGCTTGAAATCCGCCGTCCATTTTCCGTCGCCATTGTCCTTTGCGTTGTACCACTTCAGGTCGTCCTGGCCGCCTTTATTGCTCCATACCGCAAAACGTACGCCCGCAACCCCGCTTCTATCGTCCGTAACGGTTGCGGTCAGGCTGATGCTCACGCTTTTCGTTTCAAAAGCCGGCGTAACCGCCGTCATCACAGGCGGCTTGGTATCTATATGGTCAAGCACGATAGCGGTCGACCCCATGAATCCAAGATTCCCTCGTTTGTCTTCTCCATAAGCATGGATCAAGTATTTTCCTGTATCATTCTTATGGTTTGCGGCATCCATATCCGCCAGCCATATGCCGCCGCCAAGATCCGTAGCGTCGTACCACCTGAGGTCGTCCTGCCCATTCTTTTCGCTCCATACCGCAAACCGTACGCTTTTTACACCGCTGACATTATCCCCAACTCCAAACGCAGCAGCCTGGAATTTGGCAGTCGGCGAAGGATTCGTACTAGTTGCCATAGACGACATTGTTGGCGCTGCCGTATCCGGCGGATATTGTGCCATGTACGCTTCCACGCCATCGGCAACTTTATCAGCTATATTCTGTTGTCTTGCCGGATCCTTTAAACGCCTCAATTCAGCTTCGTTTGTTAAAAAACCAGCTTCCAGCGTAACAGCAGGAACAGTATTATTGCCCAGTACATTGGCGTCTTGATCGCTTAACCAATTGTTTTTTCTATCGCCAGCAGTATCAGGCAATGTAAGAATTTTATCTCTTATAGATATTGCAAGTGCCCTGGATAGTGGCCACAAATTGGCGTTTTGGCCTATTGTTCCCGTCGCCGAAGAATCGTAAAGCAATGTAAGGCCGCTTGCACTAAACCAGCCTGATCCCGCGCTGTTATGGTGAACAGAAATAAAAAGATCGGCCTGCACCGCAGCGCATACGGCCGCCCTTTCGTTAAGCAAGCAATCGCTTTTTGTGATTTTGGCTTCAATATCCGACCCCGTTATTTTTAATGTGGAATAAACAGTAAAGCCTCTGCTCCGCAAGGTTTCCGCAATTCTTTTTGCCAGTTGCATATTCAGTAAGTCTTCTGTGGTACCATCCGGTGCGGTTGCACCTTTATTGGTTGGTGTATTATGTCCCGGATCTATTACAATAATGCCCTTGGACGGTACATCAGCCAACGCCTTTTGCGGCGCTACAGACATGACTACTAAAAATGCAAAAAATAAAATTACAAAAAAAGCAACAAATGGCTTAATAGTTATTTTTACCCGCACAGTTTTTCCCCATAATAATTATTAATATTTTGTTTTAAGTATATCATGTATACTTTAATATTTCAAATAAAAATTATATATTAATAAATTATTAAGAATTAATTAATTTTTTTATTAATTGAAGTTTAAATAAACTAATAATTATAATCGCAAAAAATTAAAAACATTAATCGTTTTATATTACATAATATACCAAAACGAATAGTAATCGTTTGCATATAAAAGAATTTTTAGTATAAAATAAAATAGAAATCAATTTATTATATTAATTGACAAATAATGACGATAAAGATTATACTTAGGCAAATAAAAGGAAAATGTTTATATGTTTTATGTCGGAAACGGTCCTAATAATAATTTTTTCAATAAATTGGATGGTAATAAATATCACCATGACGATTATGTAATTGATGAAAATGATTCTAACTCTCAATTTGTTTTATTATCTAAATCGATTGCTAATAATTCAAAAATACTTGATGTAGGATGTTCGGACGGCAAATATGGTTCTTATTTATCTACCAAAAAAAATGCTGTTATGTACGGTATTGATATTAATGCTGAAGCGGTGAACCAAGCCAGAAAATCCAATATATTTAAAGATGTTTATTTAATGAATTTGGAAATAACAGATGAAAACGCTCCCGAATATAATAGATATATCCATACTGATGTAGAATTTGATTATGTTATTTTAACGGATGTACTTGAACATGTCAGTAATCCCACTACTTTTTTATTAAATGCAACAAAAAAACTTAAATATGAAGGAAAAGTGTTGATATCCATACCTAATATCGCTCATGCGGATATCTGGCTTCATTTATTAAACGGAGAGTTTAATTACACTGATGCCGGAATACTTGATAACACGCATTTAAAATTCTTTACACAAAATTCTTTCACACAATGGATTTCAGATATAAACTGTTATTATAGCGATGTTTGTTTTGATTGCAAATATTTAGGCAACATACATGGCGAAGGTGACTTCTTAAACAACATACGCCAGGAGAAATCTCAATTATACCAATTTATTTCTTCTATTCCAAATAGTGGCGCCCTGCAGTTGCTGTTTGCATTATCAAAAAAGAAAAAAAACTCCAAGACGCCCGAATTGGATAAACTTTTATCCCTGCCAAAGAAGGATGCGGTTGACTATTTATTTAAAATTTTTAGCGAAAGCGAACACGAAATTGAACTGTTAAAACAGATAAACATACACCTGAATAAGGAAATTACGCACCTGAATAAGGAAATTACGCACCAGAATGCTTCCATAGAAACTTTAACACAGAATTTAGAGCAGACTGTAGAAACCTTAACCGCAATCCGGAATTCAAGATCTTACAGGCTATATCATTTTTTTCGCGGCAAATAATGATCCTCCAGCCAGGGTATTTAATATGCGGGCTAATCCCTAATATTGGCATCGCCTCAAGATGTAGCCAAAGGTCGGCAGCCGCAAAAGCTTGTTACTGGTAGCCTCTAAAGGGGCAGTATTACTGGCTGCCCCTAGTCGAGGTATTCCTTGATGCTTATTTGGTCGGATACTTGATCTTCCTGTAGTTGTGTTCTTATATACTCTTCTTTCTTCTGTTTATTTTTGCCCACAGCATCTACATAGTATCCTCTACACCAAAAGCTTCTGCTCCCGTATTTGTATTTAAGATTTGCATGACTCTCAAATATTAACAGAGTGCTTTTACCTTTTAAAAACCCAATAAAGCCGGATACACTTATCTTGGGTAGTATCTCTACCAACATATTAGTGCAAATACTATATGATATATGCAGTTCCACTTTTTGTGTGATAAGCTTTTTGTGTCGTCCATTTGGTTGACCTCCTTTTGATCTTACTTTTATGGCTGGCTAGACCGTTTTTAGTATATCAAAAAGAGTTTTTTACTCATAGCTTAAGCTCTTTTGAGCCTCTGGCACAGCTAGGGTTTTCGTATGCAACAATACGCCTTGCTATCACTTCAATTCACATCTTCATTTGCCAGTCGGTTAAAAATGATGGACCCCATAAACCCGAAGTTGCCGAGGCTGTCCGTTCCATAGGCATGTATAAAATATTTGCCGGTATCGTTCTTATGGTTTCTTGCGTCGACTTTGACGCTCCAGTTCCCCTTGCGATCATTCGCGCCGTTATACCCTTTTAAATCGTCCTGGCCGTTCTTTTCGCTCCATACTACAAAACTTACACACTTTACGCCGCTTTGATCCGCCACACCGCTGGCAGTCACCGTAAAGGTGGACGTAGACGCTGGGGTGGTCGGGCTGGTACTTATGGAACCTAGCTTGGGGCCCGCGTATCCCTGGTGAATGCAGCGGTTAACTCATACGCTACTCCATCCGAGAGAATGTATTGGGCACTGGTTGATATAATGTTGCTTGAAGAATCCATCCACTCGTTAAATACGCACCCTGTTTTTGGGATTGCTTTTGCATAAAAGGTTAAGTATGTTGTAAAAACGTCTCTGTCGAGTTCTACATAGCCGTTGCTGCCCCAAAAGGTGAATGCTTTTACCGCCCATATTTACCAGGATATCAGTCAGGTTGTTATTTGCGCAGTCTATGGTTGTAAGGTTTGTATTTTTGCATAAATTCAGCAATGTAAGCAAATTGTTTGTGCAGTTGAAGGGCTGAAGAGCCGTATCATTTACCAGGGAAAGCGCACCGAGTTTGTTATTTGAGCAATCTAGAATATAAACGGGCGCGTTCTGATTTAATAGAAGCGAAGTCAACGCGCACCTCTGCAGCTTAAGGTACGCAAATCACAACTCGCCCTTAGATCCAGCGTCCCTATCTGGCATCCGCTACAATCCAGCAGGCCCAAATTTGTATTTTGCGTAAGATTAAGGGATGTTATAGGGTTGCTGTAACACTGAAAATCCCACAATTGAGTATTTTTACTTAAGTCCAAAGTACTCAGTTAATTATTCCAGTATCCAAAATTGATTAAACTCGTATTTTTACTCAGATCCAGATTGCATATTTGGTTGCTTTGGCAATATAAACTGCGCCGGTTCGTATTGTCGCCTAAAGCAAACCCCGAGAGCCGGTTGTAATGGCAGCTTAAATCCTGGAGCGCCGCATCCTGCATTAAATTAATGGACGTAATATAGTTGCAACTACAAGACAAAGAGGTGAGGGCTGTATCACCGCTTGCATCCAGTTGGGTAATCCTGCCCATACTGCAATCAACAGTTTCTAGTTTGGGTAAAATAACTTAAATCCAGAGCGCCGGTTAATCCCTTATTAATCCAGCAGATAGCCATGACGCGCTTGGGCGTATCCGTATTCCATATTACGCCTGTCCAGGTAGAAGGGTCGTCCTTATTATAACTTGCATTCAATGACTGCCCGTTCGTCTTTCCGGCTGTGCTGGAAGGAAGGATTAAAAAAGACCAGGCCGCGTTGTAATGATGGTCATTATAGCGTCGCTAATAAGTCTCCAAGGCTAGCCAGCACAACAGCGGCAAAAGCGTTTAGCTTTCCGTTGCCGTAATAATTGTCCCTCCCTGTAATTCCAAGGTCCGTCGCGGTGGAATACATGACTGATTTCACCTAGTCCATCAAAAGGCTTGGGTTTTCCGCAATCATCAAGGCGGCAACGCCGGAAACCATGGGGGTTGTCATGGACGACCCGGACCAGAATTAATGATTATTGCCAGGCACCGTGATGTAAATATAGACCCCCGGGGCGGCAATACCTTTGTATCGGTTGTAATCGGCCCATGCAGGCCTTACATTGCTGGAATCAACCGGTACGACCGATATGCTGGAATCATAATTGCCCGGGTATATCGGATTTGTTATTGGATTGTCGGCATCGTCTCCGTTTCCACCTGCGGCGCAAACTACCACCCCCTTGGAAGCGGCTGTATCAATTGCGTTATGCATAACAAGATCATCCGGACCGTACCCACCCAGGCTTAAGTTGATTACCCGCGCACTTTCGCTCATAGCCCTGTTCACAGCATCCGCAATATTGCTGGACGTGGCATAATATTCACCGTCTATCAGTTGAAACACATCAGCCAAGCATTTAATTCCTCTACAGGTTCCTTTTCATCCGTACATAATTGATATAATCAATCTTTGTAATCAGCCCATAAAACTGTGTTTCGTCCTGTACTATCGCCGTATATCCTTCTTTTAAAACAAAGACCAATTTTTTTTCGCTGTCACCAGGCTTAAGCATCACAAGGTCGGACGACATAAAATCCGTAACTTCGTGCTTAAAATTACCCCCGTCCCCGTCTTCAAACGCCGTGAGGATATCATATTCGTCAATGATGCCCACAACCTTGTCATCCTGCAACACAGGCAGCTGCGAAATCCCATAAAGTTTCATTTTCTGGTAGGCCTGCAGAAGGGTGTCCGCACTCCCTGCGGTAATCACCGCCCTGTCGTCGTGGAACCTTGCGATAATGTCCGTCAGATCGCCTTTTTTTTGTCGTTCCAAAAGGCCGTTGTCCAGCAACCAGTGGTCGTTGTACATTTTGGAGAGGTATTTGTTGCCGCTGTCGCAGGCAAAAGTCACGATCCGTTTTGGTTCCTTTTGTTCCCGCGCGTACCGGGCTGCTCCGGCCAGCAGTACGCCTGTAGAGGAACCGGCAAAAATGCCCTCCTCCCGCAGCAGCTTTCTTGCCGCCGAAAACGCTTCCGCGTCGCTGATGGTATACGCGCTTTTGATCAATGAATCGTCAAATTGCGGGGGCACAAAATCCTCCCCTATTCCCTCCGTCAGCCAGCTTCCCGCCGGGCCGGTTTCTTTTGTATACACATAGTCTTTCAGCACAGACCCTGCCGGGTCGGCCAGTACAAGCTGTATATCCGGCTTCACTCTTTTAAAATAGCGCGTCAGGCCGCCCAGCGTTCCTGCTGAACCCACGGCGACCACGATGGCATCCACGTTGTGCTCCATCTGCTCCCAAATTTCCGGGCCAGTGGTGGTTTCGTGTGCCAGCGGGTTGTACGGATTATCAAACTGGTTGACATAATATGAACCCGGTATCTCACGTGAAAGCCGCAGGGCGTAATCCTGGTAATACTCCGGGTGCCCTTTCTCTACGTCCGAGCGCGTCATCACAATCTGCGCGCCCATAGCCCGCAGGTGGGATATCTTTTCCTGGCTCATCTTGTCCGGTATCACCAGCAGCAGCTTATACCCCTTCTGGGCCGCAGTTAATGCAAGCCCCAGGCCGGTATTGCCCGCTGTCGCTTCTATCAGCGTATCCCCCGGTT
Source organism: Bacillota bacterium (assembly GCA_023408315.1). Taxonomy (GTDB): domain Bacteria; phylum Bacillota; class Clostridia; order Christensenellales; family Christensenellaceae; genus JAEYKI01. Next base: position 53,127 of record JAEYKI010000011.1, on the reverse strand, counting down.
TGATCAGCCCCGCTTTTTCGGCGTTTTCTATCATGGAAAGGCCTATCCTGTCCTTGATGGACCCGCCGGGATTTTGATTTTCAAGTTTTATAAAAAGCTCGCATACGCCCGTATCAAAACTGTTGAGCCGCACAATGGGCGTATTGCCTATCAGTTCAAGCGCGTTGTTGTATATCATGTCTGTTTCCCCAATCATTTATAAAACGGTCCAGCCGTTACTCAATTTTAATTTGCTCTTTTTTCTCAATCTGCAAAACCCGTCCGTCCTGGATCACGATGGCAACGGATCCAAACCGGACCGTCTCCAGAAAGCCGATGATTTTATCAAGGTCGCCTTTCAAAAGCGGCTTGATGTAAAGCTGCTCATTGTTGTACATATAAAAATCTTCCTGTTTCGGCATGGCTTCCCCCTTCAATCTGCCTGTTTCCCCTGGAACTGGATTTTCAGCAGCGCGTCCTCAATCGCTTCGGGCAATTCGTATACGGCAATATTTTTCTCTTCCAGCGCATACCGCATAGGGCTTCCTATCCGGGAAACCAGCACGACGGAGCAGTCCGAAAGAACCTGCATGGTTTGATCCAGTTCCTCCTCCATATGCTCTCCGCCGCTGCAGAGCGGCAAAACCTCCCGCATGCCGCAAAACTTCGATGCGCCGTCCGGGCTGATCTCCACGATCAAGAACCGCTCCGCCCGCCCGAAGTGGTTATTGACCACCTTGCCGTCCGAACTCGCGACAGCAACCCGCATTACATCCATGCCGGTCAGTCCTTTTTCGCGAGGTCAAACGCAGACGCAATATCCGCCACAATGTCGCGCTTATCCTCTATCCCTACGGAGATCCGCACCAGATTATCCACAATACCCGTTTTCTGGCGGATATCATAGGGTATGGACGCGTGCGTCATAGCTGCCGGGTTGCTGATCAGCGATTCCACGCCTCCCAGGCTCTCCGCCAGCGCGATCAGCCGTACGCTACGGAAAAAGCGGCCTATATCGTATTCCCCAGAGAGCACAAAGGAGATCATGGCCCCCGGCGCGGTCGCCTGTTTTTTGTGTACCTCGTACCCCTGCGCATCCGGCAGGCCGGGATAATACAGTTTTTCTATGCCCGGATGGTTCTTTAAAAACTTCACCACGTATGCCGCATTTTCCACATGCCGGTCCATGCGCACCGCCAGCGTCTTGATACCGCGCTGGAGCAGCCAGGAATCGAACGGCTCTAAAACCGCGCCCGCGGCGTTCTGCACAAAAGCGAACCGCTCGGCCAGCACGGGGTCACGCACCGCCGCCAGCCCGGCGATCACATCGCTGTGGCCGCCCAGGTACTTGGTCCCGCTGTGCAGCACAATGTCCGCGCCAAGCTCCAGGGGCCGCTGCAGGTACGGGCTCATGAACGTGTTGTCCACAATGGTCAGGATACCGTGCTTGTTGGCTATCTCCGAAGCCCCGCGTATATCCGTAATGCGCAGCAATGGATTGGCAGGCGTTTCTATAATCAAAGCCTTTACGCTTGCGTCAATGTTCTCCTCAATTTGGTTCAGATCGGACGTATCCACGATTTTGTATCCGATCCCAAAGTTTTTGAACACTTTATCCAGCACACGGAAGGTCCCGCCGTACACGTTGCTGGAAATAATAAATGTGTCCCCTTTTTCAAAAAGCAGCAGGGTAGTCGTGATGGCCGCCATGCCGGATGCAAACGCAAAACCGGCAACTCCTCCTTCCAGGTCCGCGATCAGCGCCTCCAGCGCCTGCCGGGTCGGGTTCCCGCTGCGTCCGTATTCATATCCCTTGTGTTCGCCCAATCCGTTTTGCCGGAAAGTGGACGCCTGGTAAATGGGTATGCTGACGGCGCCGGTTGCGGCGTCCGTGCTGATTCCTCCGTGTATCACCAATGTATTCAGCTTTTGTTGCATGCCATCATTTTCCTGTTCCATAAGCTCCTCCGTGAATGGTCAGTCTGATAAAAGATTCTCTTCTTTCAATTTATTTAAAATATCCGCAACGGCAAATTCCGATTCAAATACCCGTACGCCTTTGCCGATCAGGTACGCCGCAGCGGGGTAACCGATTTTGTTTGCCACAACCGCGTCGCAGTCCGCAAACAATTCGTATATTCGCTGAAACTCCGCCTGCGAATGCCCGGCAATCGCCGGGACCTCCCTTTTTTCCAGCAGTTGCTGGCTGCCTGTATCCAGCGCGTATACAAAGAAGGTATCTGCCTGCCCAAAATGCCGGTCTACAAATTCCCCGTCAGAGGAAGCAAAAGCCACTTTCTTCATAAAAGCCTCCTACCGGTACGTATCCAGTACGCGGTCGTAAATATCCTCAATCAGGCGAAGGCCGCCGTTATAGCCGGCGTACCCGCAGTTCAAAACCAGCCGGTGGTATACGGGCACGCCCAGAATCAGCAGGTCCGCCTTGATTTCCTTTGCAAGGTCGCGGTCCCAGGCGCTTCCCAAAATCAGCGTACGCTGCTCGTGATCGTCTGCACGTATGGCGTCGTGTACCGCGCCGCCGTTTGGTTCAAACGTCACATGCGCCTGCCGGTGTGGCGAAATATGCAGGAACTGCTCCCGGATACCTTCCCTGAACGCCTCCGGTGTATCGTCAATAATAAACTGCTCCGCCGGAATGATGCCCAGCTCGTTTAAAAGATATTTGGCAACGCCGAGAGCATACGTAGCGTCCAGAATGCTGTAGAGCCGCCTGGGTATGCCGTACCTGAATTCCAGCATAAAATCCGCAGTCCGCTCTATGTGGGAATAAAACTTGGCCTCCTCTTTTTTTATAAAGGCCTCCGTTGCAATCTCATTAAAACCGCCCGCCTGCCGCACCTGCCGCAGAAAGTTGGTCGTTTCCACCCCGCCCACCGGCAGATACGGAAAGTGCAGGTAGGGCGTTCCATATTTCTCCTCAAGGTGTTTTACGATCGGCAGGCCTTCCCACGCGCTTACCAGGATGTTAAGCTCCGCGTTGGGGATGGCTTTCCACTCCTCTACCCCGGCGGACTCCTGGCCGAACAGTATGTTTACCGTAAGCCCGATCCCCGTTAAAATACGTTTCAATTCCTCCAGGTTTCCGTTCCAGTACGGGTCTTGGTACGGAATGGTCGCGAATACGTTCACCAGCCCTTTTTGCACAGTCGCGTGTTTCTTGTATTTGTCAACATACTGGTCTATGATCGCGTTCACCACCACGCTGTGGCTCACATAATTGTTGCTTTTAAACCCGCCGGTGGGTATGCCCACAATGGGCTTCCCCTGCGCCTGATACTGCGAGCAAACGCTCTGTACGTCGTCCCCCACAATATCGGAGGTGCACCCGGTCAAAACCACGTACAGGTCCGCGTCCACTACCTGAAAAGCCCCTTCAATCACGCTTCTCAGTTTCTTCTCTCCACCGTATACAATCTCGGTCTCGCTGGAATTGGTGCAGGGAATGGTGCTGCCCCCGGCATACGCTTCTCCCTGGCCGATCAGGCTGCTGATCTTGACGCTGCACCCCGGCCCGGAATGCAGGATGGGCACCGCCCTTGGGATTGCGACCACAGACTGTTGCGCGCCCAGTGCGCAGGAATACCTTGGTTGCTCAATATGCACTGACATTCGCAGAACCCCCTAAGAACGTATACGGGTCTTGTTCCATCCACCATTTTGTATAGGGCATGGAGCTGTGTTTTGCCAGGTTGGTGACAAACTCCACATTGTCTATTGTCTCAATCAGCCGCTTTGCGTAATTCACGACGCCCTGGTAGCCAAACCCGAACTGCTCGTCGCCAATCAGCAGGGAGGGTATCCCCAGCTTTGCGCCCCACACCGTCATGCCGCCGTGCCGCGCGATCATCACATCGGGCCGCACGCGGTTTAATATATTGGCAAGCTCGTACGCCTGCTTGTTGCACACATTGTAGTTGGGAACGTCCCCATAGGTCGCGACCGTATGCGCGAGCGCGTCGGACGTCTGATCTCCGTTATCGTAGATCGGGTCGTGGTGGAAGATCGCCGCGCCCTGCACTTCCATGCCAAGCTCGCGCAGCAGGGCTATGAGCGCATGCCCATGGGCAGCCCCGGCCGTGATATACGCCGTTTTGCCCTTCAGCTGCTCCCTGTATTTTTCAATCTCCGGCAGAATCCGCTCGTGCTCCTCTGCAATGATTTTTTCAACCTCTTCTTCCCGGTGCAGCACGCGGCCTATCTCCCGCATCCAGATGTCCGTACCCGCGACGCCGTACGCCGGCGGGGATTTGATCTCCGGCACCCCGTATATCTGCTCCAGCGCCGCGCCCAGGTAGGTGCCCAGAGTTGTGCAGATCTGGATTGTGGCGGCTGCGTCCCCGATCTCCTCCAGCTCTGCGACCGTTGTAAAGGGCACGATATACCGGGGCTCGTAGCCCAGGCGGCCCAGGAAACCGTCGAATATATGGCTGCCCCAGAAGTTGATGACGTTCACCTTGTTCGTTTTTTCTTTGGGCGGCTTTACAATCCTGCGCACAATGGAATGGTACGCGGAGTCAAACCCCGTGGTCCATATCCTGGACCGGAACCCCTCGCAGTGGCAGCTCACAACGGGTATACCCAGTTCCTCTGTCAGCGTATCCGCCGTGCTGTCCACATCGTCTCCAATGATGCCGGAAGCGCAGGACGTTGTTATAAAAACGGCGTTGGGCCTGTATTTTTCGTACACCTCCCGCACCGTCTGCTCCAGTTTCTCCGCAGCGCCGAATATGGTATCTTTCTCTGTGATGTTGGTGCTGAAATACCTGCCCATGGCGGCGGGAAGCCCGCGTTCCATCTGGCCCACGCGGTACACAAAATTGAACGTAAACGCATCACCCAGGCAGCCGATGGGCGCGTGGTTCACCACCACCGCGTCCTGTATCATGCAAAGCTGGCAGAACGCGTTCCCGGAACTGCAGCCCATGCACTGGCTGAAACTGCGCACGCTGTCCTGCAGTTTTCCCGCGTGCGCGCAGCGCACCAGTTCCCCCGCCGTTCCCTGGAACCCGGTAATGGATCCCAGGCGTACCTCCCTGATCTCTACCTGTGAAGATTTGATATTGATCGTCTTCATATTTCAAATGCCTTTCCTGATTTTTGCCGTTTGCCGGCGTAAGCTCCAGAGCTCCAGAGCGCAAATGAGCCTCCGGAGCCATAACCTTTCTTGCCAATGCCCTATCCCCTACAGGAAGAATTCCGGGTCCCTCCGCTTGCCGGACAGGTGCAGCTTTTCCAGTATCGCATTCCGGAGCTGTATAAAGTCCGGCGAATTGCGCTGCCTTGGCCGCCCCATTTCCACGGCCAGTACTTCCTCAATTTTTCCGGGCCGGGGGGACATAATCACGATCCGGTCGCTCAAATAAACCGCTTCGTCCACATCGTGCGTCACCAGCACCATGGTGGTTCGCCGCTGCTGCCACAGGTCCAGTATTTTGTCCTGCAGGTCCATGCGCGTAAATGCGTCCAGAGCGCCCAGCGGTTCATCCAGAAGCAGCACCGTGGGCTCGTTAATCAGCGCCCTCGCCAGCGAAGCCCGCTGCGCCATGCCGCCAGAAACCTGGTGCGGATAGGCTTTCTCAAAGCCGTCCAGGCCTGTAAGCCGGATGTACTCCGTAACCGCCCCCTTGTTTTTATTGTACACGCCGCGCGCCCGCAGTCCCGCGGATATGTTGCCCTCGATCGTTTCCCAAGGAAACAGGTTGGACTGCTGGAACACATATCCCCTGTGGTAATCCGTGCCCTGAATCTTTTCCCCGTTTAAAAACAGCTCCCCGCCCTGCGGATGGTCCAGCCCCGCAATCAGGCGCAGCAGCGTTGTTTTACCGCACCCGGAAGGCCCTATCAGACTGATGAACTCCCCCTTGCGGATATCCAGTAAAAGGCCCTTTAAAACCTCCAGTTTTTCCCCGTTCGCGTCCTCATAGGCGCGCTGCACTCCGTTGATACGGATGACCGGCCCCTCAGTTTCTTTGCGTATGGCGTTCATTTTACCAGCCCTTTCTGCCACTTAAGCACCCTGCTCTTGATCAGTCCGATGATCCCCAAAATAATGGTGAAGATGACCGCCATAATCACGATCGCCGCGTACACCTTGGAATAGATGGACCAGCCTTTCGCCCAATTGATATACCAGCCCAGGCCCGCCTTTGCGCCCACCATCTCGGAAACCACCAGCGTAACGAACGCCAGCGCGGAGCCGGTGGATATGCCTGTAAAGATATGCGGAGCCGCGCCCGGTATGGCAATCCTGTATACCAAAAACCATTCCTTTGCGCCCAGGGTTCTTGCCGCTTCAAAATAGGATTTGTTGATGTTCACAATCCCGTTGCTGGTCATAAACGCCACCGGGAACCATACGCTGATCAGGATCAGGAAGGTGCCCGCTCCCAGGCTGTCCGGGAAGATCGCCATCGCGATGGGAATCCATGCGACCGCTGGAATAATGCCCACCACTTTTACAATAGGGAACAGCCAGTACTCCCACTGGCGGTACCATCCCATCAAAACGCCCGTGGCAATGCCCAAAGCCACGCCGCTTACAAACCCCAGCAAAAAAAGCCTGAGAGAATACAGAGTGCTTTGCAGCAGTAGGCCCGCGTCCGCGACGGTTGACTGCGCAATCTGCGCCGGGCCCGGGAAAAACGGCATGGGCAGAACGCCCGCCTTGGTGGACAGAAAGTCCCATACCAGCAAAAATATCCCGACCGCAAAAAAAAATTTAGCCTTGTAGAATACTTTTTCCCGCAGATTATCGTTAAACAGCGAAACAATGTACCGCACCCCAAAAAATACAATAAAGGCTATCAGCGCCACCTGATAGGCCGTAGGTTCCACATTGAGTATATTAGGCAGCAGAGCGTTTGTTATGAGCGCAAAGCCGTACGCTGCTATGTTCAGAATAGGCCACAGGCCCAATTTGGGTATCCTGGCCGCACGGTGCTTCTCCGCATCAGCGGTCACCTGCTCTGAAAACCCCGGAGAATTTTCTAAATCTATGGCAATATTGGTGCTCAAAATATCACTTCCCTATCACTCAAAATTTTATGTATGCGGAGCTCCCGGATGGGAGCCCCGCACAGGAAAGGAATGCTTTTACTTTTTCACTGCGCCCAGGGCGTCATAGTAGAGGTCGCTTGCAAACTTCTTCGCGTCGGTATCCGCTGTCAGGAATCCCGTCTTCTTGAGCTGGTCTGCGAAATACTCCACCTGGTCTTTTGCTCCCTCTGCCAGGAAATCAAACCCGTAGTTTTTCAGCAATTCTGTTACCAGCGCTACGTCCGTTGTGGAAACGTATTTCTTGTCAATAATCAGTTTGGCAGCATCCTCCGGATTCGCCTTGATCCAGGCGTCCGCTTTCTGGTACGCCCGAACGATAGCGGCAACCTTTTCAGGATTTTCGTCTATCTGTTTCTGGGAAGCGTACAGGAAGCAGCAGGGCCTGCCTGCAAACAGCGGATCGGTCGCCAGGTCAAATATCTCCTTGTATCCTTTGTCGCGAACAGCCAGCGTGCCAAACGGATCCCAGGCGGCAAAAGCGTCCACTTCGCCCTTGTCAACAGCTGTGGTCAGCTGGTCTAAAGGATAGGTGAGCCACTGCACGCCCGTCTGCGGGTCGATGCCGTTGTTGGCCAGCAGCACGCTTGTAACAGCCTGCGGCGTGCCGCCCGGCTCGTCGATGCCGACTTTCTTGCCCTTCAGGTCGGCAGCCGACTTGATGGTGGAGTTCGGCGGTACAACGATCTTGATGCAGCCGATGTGCAGCCCGCCGACGACTCTGAGCTTAAGGCCCTGCTGAACGGACGGGAAGAACTGGAAATCTCCGTTTGCCACCGGGAAGTTGCCGCTGGAGAGCCCTGCTTTTTGGGTCTCAAACGTGCCGCTTACCAGCTCAACGTCCAGGCCTTCTTCTTTGAAGAACCCTTTTTCAAACGCAATGTACGCAGGCGCGCCGCAGGTAGCCCCGCTCAGGGCCTGGATCTGCACCTTGCCAAACTTGTAAGAGGCCTCGCCTGCGGATGCCGCAGCAGAGCTTGCGGGAGCCGCGGAAGACGCCGCGGAGCTTGCAGGCGCCGCGGGCGAAGCTGCGGCAGAGCTGGCAGCCGGCGTGGCGGCCGAGCATCCGGTAACTGCAATCAGTATGATCGCCAGCAGCAAAGAAATGATTACAAACCTTTTTTTCATGATATCCTCCTGGTTTTTTAATAACTCCGGCAAAAGCCGGTTTTACACTTGGATGAACGCCTGTTCCAGGTCCGCAACCAGATCGTCCGCGTCCTCCAGCCCAATGGACAGGCGGATGGTGTCCTCTGTGATCTGCGCAAAATCCTTTTCATCCGGCGTCAGTTCACTGTGCGTTGTTTTGGGTGAGTTTACTATCAGCGACCTAGCGTCCCCCACATTTACGTGATAGCTGAACAGCTTTGTGGCGTTGATGAACTTCTCGCTCTCCTCCACCGTCCCCTTGAACCCAAAAGAGAATATGGCGCCTGCGCCCCGCGGCAGGTATTTATCCGCCAGCTTTTTGTACGGGCTGCCCTTTGCGTGCGGATGCTTCACCCAGGCGACGCGTTTTTGGCCCTCCAGATAGCGGATGATCTTTTCCGCGCTCGCAACCTGCTTCTGGACTCGCTCGGAGAGCGTCTCAATCCCCAGCAACACCAGGTACGCGTCGAACGGGCTGATGGCAGCGCCCAGGTAGTTGAGGTAATTCAGGCGGATGCGCGCCGTAAAGGGCGCTTCCGGGAATACTTCATAAAAGCTGCGCTCGCTGCCTCCGCCGTCCCGCAGGGTATAGTGCTTCTCCGTAAACCGAGGAAAATTGCCGTTGTTATACGGGAACTTGCCGCTTTCCACCACCAGCCCGGCAATCACGTTGCCGTGGCCGTTCAGGGCCTTGGTGGCGGAATAGATCACCACGTCCGCGCCGTATTGGATGGGGTTGAACAGATAGGGCGTTGCAAAGGTATTGTCTACCACCAGAGGAATCCCGTGCTTGTGCGCAACCTTGGCCAGCGCTTCAATATCCAGAACCACGCCGTTGGGGTTGCTGATGGACTCGATAAAAACGCCCTTGGCATCCGGTGTGATCTCGCGGTCCAGCTTTTCAGGGTCTTCTATGTTCCTGGAAAGGTCAATTTTGATGCCAAGGTTAGGATAAATCTTTTTGAAGCTGTCCGCGCTGCCGCCGTACAGGTAGGGGCTTGCAATGATCCTGCCGCCACCCTCTGTCAGATTCAAAAGCGCGTATGTGATCGCCGCCATGCCGCTGGCAGTCGCGACAGCGGCAACTCCGCCGTCCAGCGCGGCCACCCTGCGTTCCAGCGCGTCTACGGTCGGGTTGTTCACCCGGGTATACAGCCAGCCCGCTTCCGTAAAAGAGAACAGGCGCACGGCATGTTCCGTATCTTTGAAGTTATAGGAAACGGTCTGATAGATGGGTACCTGCACCGAGAAGTTGTGCTCCGCCGGCTCATACCCCGCCCGCACTTTCTGCGTATCAAATCTATAATTTTCCTCTGGCATATCCAAACCTCATTTCATTTTTGTTGTATACATACACGGCACATATTGAGCGTCGCCCGGCTAGCTCCGCCTGCTTTGGTGCGTACACACTCCCTTTGCGCTTCTTTCCTTTATCATCAGATGCATTTGCCATGCCCCCTCCGTTTGGTTAATAAAAAAGACCATTCCTCCCGCTTCTGGAAAGGATGGTCTCCGGTTTTCCGGTCAACTCATTGTATACTTTTCATATATGTTTTATAATATTTCTATTGGTTGTATTATATGCCAGCCAAAATCATATGTCAATTCTTTTTTTAAAATTTTTAAAATTTAACCAGCGGGTTACAACATATGTGTTTGCACATGATAATGAAATAATATGTGTATATGATCATTGTCTAAAAATTATTTTTTATTTTATTATTGACAACTCTGTAACTGTGCGAATATAATTTGTTCATAAAACATATATGCTTAGTACATATTAGCTGACCGGATAACCGGAGGCCATGCAGTTCATACTGTTATGGCCTTTTATTTTAAAGAAACCTGAAAGGAGGGCCTTCCATGATACTGAAAGTGAAGATGGGCCACGCAAAGGACATGTGCCTGCAGTGGCCGGCTTAAAAAACCGGGAGCTATATAGAATATAAAATTCAGGAGATATGAAATGAAAAATAAGATTACAGGAATCATTGCAATCGTTCTGGGCGTGCTAATCGGAGTGGGTCCCCAGTTCCTTTTTAAAATCTGCGGCTCCATGGATGGGGAGATACCAAAATGCTACTATACCGGCCAGGCTGAGATCTATGCAGGGGCCGCCATTGTACTGCTGGGCATCCTTCTCGTTGTGCTGAAAAGCAGCAAAATCAACGCCGTATTGTCCTTTATTCTCGCTACGGCAGGCGTACTGGCGCTGCTGTTTCCAACAGCGATCACGGGTGTATGCAATGACGATGCCATGTCTTGCGTGCTCTACACCAAGCCCGCTCTGATCGTTCTGGGCATACTCACGGCTGCTCTTGGATTGATATACGGCATCTACCTCATCCGGCAGAATAAGAAATAAGAGGCGGTTCTAATGAGCAATAAAGCATTAAACGCCCGGCAGATCGCCCTCAATAATTTAATGCGCAAGCCCGCCCGCACTGTATGCCTGGTGATACTGGTGGCGGTCCTTGCCTTTACTCTGCTTTCTGGTTTCATTCTGGCGCAAAGCCTGCAAAACGGCTTGAACAGCGTACAGGCACGGCTGGGAGCGGATATCATGGCTGTGCCCAAGGGGTACGAGACGCGCGCGGAAGGAGCGCTGCTTCGCGGCGAGGCTAGCGCGTTTTATTTTGACAGCCAGACCGTGGAGAAAATTAAACAGGTGCCAGGGATCGCCAAGATCACCCCGCAGTTTTACCTGACGTCCTTCAAGGCGGGCTGCTGCTCCCAGCCTGTACAACTCATCGGTTTTGATCCCGCTACGGACTTTGTAATCCAGCCGTGGGTCCAGTCCAAGCTGAGCGGTACGGTGCAAAGCGGTGAACTCGTGATCGGCTCGGACGTACATTCGGTGGCGGGGGGCACCATCAAATTCTTTAATCAGACCTACAACGTCGCCGCCAAGCTGGACAAAACGGGCGCCGGGTTTGACACATCCGTCTTTATGACCACGAATACCGCGCTTAAAATGCTGGCGGACGCCAAACCCCTGGGGTACGGTTTCTTTACGGACGGATCGGACACTGTCTCCTCCCTTTTAATCCGTGTGGAGGACGGATACGACGCGCCAAAAGTCGCGGACTCCATCCGGCAAACCGGCGCGGACGCGATTCTCTCCCAGAACCTGTTCGCGGGCCTGTCCGGCAGCCTGAACACGCTTGTCTCCTACATATACATCATCTCAATCGGTCTCTGGGTCCTCGCAGTGATCGTGCTGGTGGTTGCTTTTACAGCAACGGCAAACGAGCGCAAAAAGGAATATGCCATTCTGCGTACGCTGGGCGCTGCCAGAAAGAAGCTGGCTGGGCTGGTGCTGTGGGAATCGTCCCTTGTCAGCCTGTTGGGGAGCGCAATCGGGACCGCTTTTTCGTTTTTGATCGTATTCCCGTTCAGCGCGGCAATCAGCGCAAAACTGCAGCTGCCATTTTTGCAGCCTTCGGCGCCGGTAATTATTCTACTGGCTGCGGTGTGCTTCCTTCTTTCTTATGCGGCGGGGCCGTTGGCGTCGCTGTACACCGCCGTGCGCATCAGCCGGGCGGAGACCTATATCAACTTCAGGGAGGGAGACTGACCATGCAGCTTACAGCCACAAATCTCACAAAGGAATATAAACTGGGCGAATCCGTTTTCACCGCCGTCAAAGGTGCGGACCTTACGGTCAATTCCGGAGAGTTCGTATGCATTACCGGGCGTTCGGGAAGCGGAAAAAGCACCCTTTTGAATATGATCGCAGGCCTCCTTTCCCCCACTGCGGGCAAGGTGACGCTGGATGGAAAAGAAATCTGGAAGCAGAACGACGCGCAGGCGTCTTTGGCCCGCAACGCAAGGATCGGGTACATTTCCCAGGGGTACAGCCTGCTGTCCGGCCTGGATGTGCTGGACAACGTCCGGCTCCCGTATTACCTGCATAAAAGGCAGGGCGGCGCTGCGGAAAAAGCCCTTGGGCTCCTGGAGCAGGTCGGCATTGCCCACCTGAAAAAAGCCTACCCTGCGACCCTCTCCGGCGGCGAGGCGCGCAGGGTGTCCATCGCCAGGGCCTTGGTTAATTCTCCCCAGATCGTCATCGCAGACGAACCAACCGGCGATTTAGATTGGCAGACCACGCAGGAGATCATGCGGCTCTTCCGCCAAATCGCAGAAAACGGCACCGCCGTTTTGGTGGTGACGCACGAGACGGATACCGCAAGCTTCGGCAGCCGCTTCTATACCATGGAGGCCGGGTTCCTCTCCAAACAATCCGAATTTTGATAATTTCTCCTCTCTTTTTATTAAACCAAAAGGAGTTGCCCTTGGGGCAACTCCTTTTGGTTTAGACTTTACGGGGTTTCACCCCGTGCCCCACTTCTTTTCTGAAAGAAAAGAAGCAAAAGACTTTTAATGTCAAAACGCCGTTAACCGGCGTTTTGGACAAAAATATAAACAAGCAGATTATCAAAAATACTTATGCAAGGGGCAGGCTGGCCTTTACTGTTTCTCCACATTACCGCGAAGCGGTATTGTGGGCAGATGGGATTCCAAAGGGACAATCGTCCCTTTGGCGGGAGATTTGGAGGCGAGCAGCCTCCAATAATCTTAAAAATCCGCTTGTATATACTTATAGGGGTCGGTTTCAAACCACTCCTTTTTAAAGGGCAGAGCGATATTGCGGCTTAAGTTTCTTGAGAAGTTTGGATTTTGCAGTGTCCGTTCAATCCTTCTCGCCAGGTCGTACGCGCCTTTATAGCCGAATATGGGGAACCTTTGTGCAAACAGGGTAATGGACGGAACGCCCGCCTTGGTGACCCACACGCCCACACCGGTGTGGGACACGGCGATATCCGGCTTGATGCGCCTGATAACGTTCACAAGCTCGGATGGCTGGCTGGATATACTGGTACCCACGTCTCCCAGCGTCTCTTCAATCTCGCCAAACAGGCGGTTCCCAAACTCGTCGTAATTAAAACTCCTGAGGCCCACCACCTCCATGCCTATCTCCCCTGCCAACAGGGCCGTAGCTCCAATGCGCAGATACCCGCCGCTCAAGAGCACTTTTTTCCCGGCCACTTTCTCCCGAATTGGCGCAAGCGCGGGCTTGATCCTCGCCTCTTCCTTTGATATCACGGCTTCCGCTTCTTTTTCAAGGCCAAAAAATTTAGCAATACCCATGATAAAACCGCGTGTTGCAGCGGTCCCTATGGGAATATCCGGCGTAATAAAAGGCATGCCGAGCTTCTGCTTCAAAAACTCCAGAAAGTAGAGGTCGTGCACGTGGCACAGGCAAACATTCAGTGCCGCCTCGGTAACCAGCCGCCATTCATCCGGGTGCTTAAACTCAACAAATATCTGCACGTTAAGGCCAATCGCTTCCAGCAGCCGTTTGATCTCCGCTTCATCCGCCGGGCCAATAGACCATGCATTGAACAGGTTGACGGTCCTGCTCTTTTTATACGCATATTGTTGCAGCTTCAATTCATAGTCCTTGTCGTACGCCGGGATTGGCTTGTAATCCAGATACGCTTCGGGCGTGAACTGGAATTTCTGCAGGATGCCGTGGTACACTACGTCGTACGCAGAAGAAAACACCTTTGTTTTAAACCCCGGACAGTGCAGTGGCACCAGCGTAGCCGTCACATTTGGCTGCATCCGGCTGATCACATCGTCTATATCGTCCCCTATGATGGCGGGTGTGCAGGTGGAAAGAACGAATATGGCGGAAGGCCGGAAGTTTTTGTCTGCGTCCAGGATTGCTTCTTCCAGCCGTTTTTCCCCGCCGCCTATGATCTCCGGCTCGGAGAGGTTTGTTGTATACCACCTTGCGCCTTCCATCTTTATGCCGCGCGCCGCGCCATACAGCTTAATATTAAAATCCACGCTGTGGCTCTGTGCGCCGCAGCCCGCAGGCCCGTGCATGATCACCACCGAATCCTTAACGGAAAAAGCAATCAGCGTGGAGACCATCATCTGGCAAAACGTGGATTCCGTAAAGCTGCGTCCGCAGTTCTGCAGGCAGCCCCGGCTTGCACAGTCCGCCATTTTACTTGCGCAGCCCCCAAAGGCAGACCCCGTCCTGCGGCTTACTTCGCGTATGGGCGGATATTTTGAATCAAAATTCACTTCATGAAACATTTGCTACCTCCCTGCAATGGGCAGGCCGATCAAATCTTCCAGCAGATTCAGGCCGCCTTTGAATCCCGCATACCCCTTTGAAAGCACGATGCGGTTGGTCAGAGGATAGCTGATTCCCAGCAATATCCCCCCAAGCGATTCAGCCAGTTTCCGGTCTATGGTGCTGCCCAGCACACAGAGGGGCGATATGGTCTCATAATACCGGTCGGACTTGAACTGCACGTCGGTCTGCTCCACGTATTTTTGTATCTTGTACGTATCCGTCTCAAAGCGCAGCGTTGGCTGAACGGTAAACAGCGTGTTTTCAAATGCCTCTTCCAGAGTTTTCTTCTGCGCGTCGTTCAGATCGTCCGTTACGAATACATACCGCACGATCCACCCGATCTCATTATCGAGATATTTTGCATAAGGGATTGCGTCCGTACTGTTGGCCACCACGATCGCGTAATATTGAAAATCGCTGTCCGCAATCAGGTCCGTCGCGCGGTCCACATATTTATAGTAACTGTCTGTTTCTTTTTGCAGTATCTTTTGTATTGCTTCTGCGTCCAGCTCCAATTTTTCAGCAACCTTTAATGCAAACTTCACCGTGGCCTCGTTGCCAATGGGCGTATCGCAAACCAGGTATTCAATTCCATGGGATTCCCGTATGGCTTTGGCGGCTTCCAACCCATACAGCCTTGAAAACACAATATTCAGGGCAGCTTCCCCTGCGGCCTGAATTTTTCCGAGAGACTGGTCATGCGTAAAAAATGTGTTGGCCCGTACATGCATAAGATTCAGTATCCTTTTTAATTCCTCCAGGTTCCCGCGGAAAAACGGGTCGTATCCCGGTACAAATCCCATCAGATTCACGAGTCTCTTATCCTTTTGTTGGGATATGGGGATATATTGCTTAAAAAGTTCCTCCATCATTTTGGAGTACCCGTAGTAGCTGTTCCCCTTGAACCCGCCCGTGTCTATAAATAAAACGGGCTTTTCTGTAGGCCCGAGTTTATTGAGTACGCCTTTAATATCGTCGCCTATAATGTCGGTCATGCAGGTTGTCGTCAAAACAAACAGATCCCCTTCCATCACGTCGAACGTATTAACAATTTCTTCTTGCAGCCGGTCCGTGCCTCCGAATATGATCTCCGATTCCCCCACGCAGGAACTGGGGACGGCGGCGTTTCCACAGTACCCTGCGCCCAAATACCCGCCCAGTGAGTACGCGTTGGCGAGGTTTCCCCCGCATCCCTGCGCGCCGTGGATGATGGGCACGGTTTTAGGCAGGGCGCTCAGCGTCGCCAAAACGCCGCCCAGCATGCAGGAAAACCTGGGCCGCTCTACATGCGCCATTTCCCTATAACCTTCTTTCCTGAGTTTTTATTCTTGTTCTGCAAACAAGGGCGTGGATAAATACCGCTCGCCGGTATCCGGCAGCAGCGCCACAATGTTCTTACCGGTGTTCTCAATCCTTCTTGCAATCTGCGTGGCGGCAAACAGCGCTGCGCCGGACGAAATGCCCACCAGCAGTCCTTCCTTGCGGGCGACATCCCGGGCTGTTTCAAACGCCTCGTTGTTCTTGACCCTGAAAATCTCGTCAATAATTTCCCGCCTGAACACATTCGGAACAAATCCTGCGCCAATCCCCTGTATGGCGTGCGGCCCAGGCGCTTCCCCGGATAAAACGGAAGAATCGTACGGCTCAACCGCCACGATCTGCGCAGCGGGATTCGCGGCTTTGAGCGTTTCTCCCACGCCGGTAATCGTTCCGCCGGTTCCCACGCCGGCAACAAACACGCCCACCTTGCCTTCCGTATCCTCTAAAATCTCTTTTGCGGTCGTCTCGCGGTGCACCTGCGGATTCACCGGATTGTCAAACTGCTGGGGTACAAACGAATTTTCTATCAACGCGTTCAGTTCCTCCGCCTTCCGCAATGCGCCGTTCATACCCAGCGCGCCTGGCGTCAAAACCAACTCCGCGCCCAGGGCGGCCAGCAGCCTGCGCCGCTCTACACTCATGGTATCCGGCATCACCAGAAGGATCTTATACCCCTTGGCCGCGGCAACAAATGCGAGCCCGATTCCAGTGTTTCCGCTGGTAGGCTCAATCAAAATGGTTTCCCGGTTTATAAGCCCGGTTTTTTCGGCTTCGTCTATCATCGCATAAGCGATCCTGTCCTTCACGCTGCTCAACGGATTGAAATATTCCAGCTTAACAATCAGGGTACCGGCCAAATTTTTTCCCTCCGCGAATCTGTTTAATTTCAGCAACGGCGTATGGCCAATCAGGTCCGTCAAGCTCTCGGCTATCTTCGGCATACTGCATCCCCTTTCATTAAATAGAATCGCCCCCCGAGACTTTTCCCTGTTCAACCGCGAGAAGGTAATCCCCCCATTTTGCGGCCCATTCCCGCAGCTCCGCTATCTCCATTGGCGCGGGCGTTTTGGATTCCGTATGCGCGGCAATCTTGTTTGCCAGTGAGCGGTATACGTTTGCCTGGGCAGACTCCGGCGCGGCTTCTATGGCCGTTTTGCCCTGCAGCTCGCACTGCGTCACCGTTACCGAGCGCGGGATGTATTCTATGATCTGCGTTTTGGTTTTTGCAACAAAATCGTCTATAATCTCCCTTGAATACGGCGATCCCATTGAATTGGCTATCACCCCGCCCAGCAGCGCTCCGCCTGAATGCGAGTACTTGCTGATGCCTTTGAACAGGTTATTGGACGCATAAATGGACATGAAGTCAGAAGACGATACCGTAAACACGTGCTCCGCGATCCCCTCGCGGATAGGAACGGCAAAACCGCCGCAAACCACGTCGCCCAGCACGTCGTAGATCACAACGTCCAGATCCAGCTCGTTAAAAATATTCTGCTGCTTAAACAGTTCTACAGCAGTAATAATGCCTCTGCCCGCGCACCCGACTCCCGGCGCTGGGCCGCCTGCCTCCACGCAGTAAATGCCGTTGAAGCCTTCAAAAATCACCTCGTGCGCTTTCACCACTGTCTTCTCGCGCAGGGTATCAAGCACGGTAGGAATATACTTGCCGTCCCGCAGCGTGTTGGTGGAATCGCTTTTGGGGTCGCAGCCAAACTGCATGACCTTAAGACCCATTTCGGAAAGCGCCGCGCTTAAGTTGGACGTGGTTGTGGATTTTCCGATTCCTCCTTTACCGTAGATAGCAATCTGTTTTAAATTTTCAGTCACTTTAATTCTCCTCTTGTTTTCTTGGTCTGGTTTATAACCAATTCCATACCCAGAACGGTATTTAATTATTAACCATGTGAGAACGTATTTTCAAACACACCCTTTTTTTGATACAGGGTGCTGCCGAATTCCAGTTGCCCCGGTATTCCGGCGGCGTCCGCCCTGCATCGCTGGCAATGCCTGAAGACGTCTATATACTGCTCCGCTTCTTTTCTCGCGGCCTCTATCTGCGCACAGGTAGGCTCGGATAGTTGCGCCAGTTTGTGCTGCGGGATCAGTGGAATGATATTGTAAACCGTAGCGCCTGCCCTTCTCACAGTTTTGGTAATTTCAATGATATGGTTGGCGTTGATCTCCGGGATCAATACGGTGTTCACTTTGATGGTAATATTCACCGCGGCCATTTTGCGTATCCCTCCCAACTGGTTTCGGATCAGTATTTCCGCACCCGCCTCCCCTTCGTACCGTTTGCCGTGATAGGTAACGCCGGTTACGATTTGCGCCAGAATCTTTGGATCAACGGCATTCACTGTCACCGTAAGGGTATCCAGGCCGATTTCGATCAATTCATCCGCCCGTTCATTTAAAAGCAGGCCGTTGGTGCTCAGACATTTCAACAGCGTTGGGTAGCGCTCGCCAACCAGCCGGAAGGTGCTAATGGCATTGTCCGTAAGCAATGTGTCCCCTGGGCCCGCAATGCCCGCAACCATGATCTGAGGGCATTGTTCAAGGGCGCGGCCCAGCACATCTACCGCTTCCTCCGGCGTCAACACGGCAGACGTAACGCCCGGCCGGTTCTCTGTATCGTTTATTCTTCTGTTGCAAAACGCGCATTCAATATTGCAGCCGGGACAGACGGGCAAATGAATTCTTCCCTTGTTTGTCCTTGCTCCAAAACATGGATGCAATTCGCGGATGCGCCCCTTGCAGTCCATAAATTCCTCCTTTGCGCCCAATGATTTCAACTGAAACAAAAGGAGGTTCTAAATGGCGATTAAATCCATTTAAAACCTCCAGTTTTCTGGTCAGTTTTATTTCAAGCGCATTTTTTCGTTTTTTTCAATCTGAACGATCTTTCCATCCTGAATTACAATCATTACCGAACCGTACTGAATACTTTTTACTGTTTCAATAATTTTCAATAATTCCTTGTTTTCGAGTACATTCTTGCTGTTTGTGTCCAATGTCTCCGCGTCATCCGGACCATACATATCCAAACATCCTTCCGTTTGTTCTAACCGTTCATATAAACTCGATCCATCACTTTTCTATAAATTATGTACTATTCATATATGTATTATATGTTTATTATATTCTTAATAATACGATTTGTCAATAAAAAAATAACTAAATTTTTCTATTTCAAAATGTTTTCCCTTCAGCTTTAGCTCCTAACGCCGTCAAAAACTGCCGTCTATTCGCCGCTGAATTTGAAGCCTGACCGTGGAAAAATTGTCTTCCCTATCCCTGACTGCTCTCAATAACGCAACCGCAAACAAAGCAGCACCTATCATAAAGAATCCAACTCTGCGACAATTGATTCAAAGGAGTCTTTAGGTATCTTAAGCCTGCAAATAAAAAGTCAAAAGGTGGTGAATTAAAAAGTAAAAAAATTCATGAGAAAAAATGGGTAACACAAATAAGCTAATGCAATTGTACGGGTTTGAAAGTAAAGCGGAAGGTGTTATTCGGCGGTGTCTAAAGAAACAAAATAATCCCTCACCTTGCCATAGTAGATCCGAAGGAACTTGTTCGCTCCCGCAGTCATGTAGACATAGTAAGGTTTCCCTTCAGCACGTTTTTTGTCAAGGAACCGGAATACCGGGTTGCCCGAAGGCGCTTTCTGGAGTAAGGCAGTCATAGCCAGAAAAAGCGTTTTTCGCAACTCTGGAGAGCCACGCTTTGAGGAAGACGTACTCTTAGCCTCATAAGAACCGGACTGATTCGGAGCAGGATCAACGCCTGCGAAAGCAGTCAATGAGCCTTTGTGAGCAAAGCGGCGCACATCGCCAATCTCGGCCATGAGCTGTGGGCCAAGAGAATCGCCCACGCCATACATGGACATCACGACAGGGTACTCGGGAAGCTGCTGGGCAAGGCGCTTCATCTCGGCACGGAAGACCTCAACTGTTCTGGAAACAGCGTTGAGTTGGGTAATGGCCTCTTGAATAAGCATTTTGGTTAAGGCGTCCTTTGGAAGCATAGCAATTAAATTCTTTGCATCCTCGTGAATTACGGCAGCTTTGTCGGAGCTGAAGCTGTATCGATGCCGTTTGCACCACTTACGGTATCGTTCGGTGAAAGCAGTCCGGCTCATGCTCCTTACGCAGTCCAAATGCCAAAAGGACGCGGCAAAGTCCACCCACTTCTGGCTCCCATCCTCACGGACGGGGCTGTCAAAGAGGGCGTTAACACCGGGGTAGGTCTGATCGAGCAGAGCAATCAGATTGTTTTTGAAAGCGGTTTTGTTCTTGGAGTACAGTCCATATTGCCGGTTCATGCTTTTCAATTGGTAACGAATTGTATCCATGGGTGTATGTTGACGCAGTTCAGCCCAGTTGTCAAGACCGTACCGGGCAATCTTCATAGAATCGGCCTTATCGGTCTTGACGCGTCGCAGAGAGTTGTTCCCGTATTCCTTAATCAGCAGCGGATTGACCGCGCTGACAAAAATCCCGGCATTGTGAAGCATCTGGGCAACCGGTTCGTAATACCGTCCGGTATGTTCCAGAATAACCCTTGTCACACCGTCCAGGCTTTTCAGAGAGTTTGCCAGCTCTCCTAGCTCACTGGCTGTATGACGTACCTCGTAAGGTTTGACCACCAGTTCTCCAAACGGACGAACAACAGCGACCATGCTCTTTCCCTTTGAAACATCAATTCCGACTGCATTCATGAAGCATTCTCCTCATCATAGATTTGCAATTGGCAGGCCGCCCTTTCCTCATTGCCGATTCTATCTGTTTGGTGACACGAACGCTTCGCAGCCCACAGCAGCGAGGTTCTACCTGCAAAAATCGAACGCCACGAATGAGAGGATGGCTGACTGACTTAAGAATGGACGTGGTTAGTCCTTGGTGTCGTACGTCAGACCCATTGCTTTCTCATTCTAACAGCTTAGGCAATAAGATGGAAAAAGACACGGCTGGCTGCCGTGCCTTCTACCGTAATTCTATAGTAACAGGTGTCTTTAGGAGTTTTGAAAATGGATATCAAGGAATACAAAAAATCCAGCCAACTTCAGAAACAGGCCGAAAGAGTCAGGGTGACCTCCTCCTAAAAACTCTTATTTTCAGCATAATCCGTGCTACGGATATAAAACTATAGCAACAACTACAGACGGCTTTTTGCTTCCTAACCCAACAAACTTGCTTCATCCTCTTTGGAAAACAGGTGAGCCAACTCAATCGGAAACATGATCTCAACGTCTTCACAGTTTCTGATCTTTTTGCCGCACAGTTCGTCCAACTCAACAGTAGGTACTCTAACAATGATTTCCTTTCCCAAGGCATTTAAATGCAAAAATATCTCACTGCCCATCAATTCGGATACGTCTACGTCAGCCTGAATGGAGCCTGGCTGCGGGGCAGAAGAAATTTTCATATGTTCCGGTCTGATTCCCAAAGCCACATCACAATCGTCTATATTCTTTTTCAGCAATTTTGCATTCATTTCGGCTCCCAGCGCAATTTTTTTGTCGTTCAGAACGGCATAATACTCGTCCCTTTCTCTTTTGAGCTCAACATCTAAAAAGTTCATCTGGGGAGTTCCAATAAAGCTTGCTACAAACAGATTAGCCGGATGATTAAAAACCTGCTGCGGCGTTCCGATTTGTTGAATATAGCCGTCTTTCATAACTACAATTCTGTCCCCCAGGGTCATAGCTTCCGTCTGGTCATGCGTAACATACACAAACGTTGTATTGATGCTTTTATGAAGTTTCAAAATTTCTGCCCGCATTTGGTTCCTGAGTTTTGCATCCAGATTGGAAAGCGGCTCGTCCATCAAAAATACGGCAGGTTCCCGGACAATTGCTCGGCCAATCGCTACTCTTTGCCGCTGCCCGCCGCTAAGTTCTTTGGGTTTACGTTTTAACAGTTCTGCAATACTTAGTATTTCCGCCGCCTGCAGCACCTTTTTCTCAATTTCCTTTTTATCCATGTGCCGCAGAGTCAGCGAAAAAGCCAGATTCTCATAGACTGTCATATGCGGATAAAGCGCGTAATTCTGGAATACCATCGCGATATTCCTGTCTTTAGGTGAGAGCTCGTTTACGCGCTTGTCCCCTATAATAAGGTCGCCTGCGCTGATCTCCTCCAAACCGGCTATCATCCGCAGCGTCGTTGACTTGCCGCAGCCGGACGGACCGACCAACACAATAAACTCCCTGTCCTCAATATCCAGCGTAAAATCATGGACCGCCGTTACATCCCTGCCGTATATCTTTTTTATATTTTTCAAATTAAGATTTGCCATTGTTCCAGCCCTAAAGGGTCATACCCTTTTCACTGCAGCCGGGACGGTTGCAGCATTACCGGCAGATCTCCACGCTGCGGCACCGCGAGCTAACGGAAAACACCTCCTCATCCTATATACTTTCATCCAATAAGTGGAGTGGATAAAAGTGAATATAATTAAGCGACTCTTTTCAACCCTGCCTTATAAAGACAGGCATCGTCTCAAGCGGGCAGGGGGTCTCAACAAATGTGCCTCCGCCGAATACCTCGCTGCTCTCCATGTTCTTCCATTTAGCTCCACCCGGCAGGTAAACCTTTCTTACCGTTTGGCCTGCATGAAACACAGGAGCTACCAGATATTTGTCTCCATACATATATTGGTCTTCAATCAGCCAGGACATCTCGTCATCCGGAAATTCATAAAACAGGGTTCTCATAACGGGAGATCCTTTTGTGTGCGCCTGTTCCATGATTCCTCTTAAATAACCGCGCATTTCTTCCCGGATAGACAGGTATTTTTTGCATATTTCATATACTTTTGGCCCAAAGCTCCATACTTCATTGGGCGCTCCCGAGCAGCAGGTTGCCCCTCCGGATGTTCCGAACTGTGGCTGCCTTGGTTCCCTGTCGCCATGAAGCCTCATAACCGGGCAGAACGCACCCCACTCAAACCACCGTGCAAAGAGTTCCCTGAACGCTTCGTCTTCCGTATTCCCGCCGTGGAAGCCCCCGATATCCGTGGTAAACCAGGGTATGCCCGCCATGCCCATACTAAGTCCGCAGGACAGCTGATTTCTGAAGCTATCAAAGCTGGATGCTATATCGCCCGTCCAGACCAGCGCGCCGTATTTTTGGCTGCCTGCCCAGGCACAGCGCAGAAGATTCACAATATTCTTCTGGCCCTCGGCTGCCATGCCTTCATAGAAGGCCCTGGCATAATAAGCGGGATAAACGTTCCCAATCTGCAAATCGCTTCCAAGGTAATAGCGGTAATTGTCAAAATCATAAGCGGTATATTCTGGTTCGGCTTCATCAAGCCAAAATACCCTTATCCCATGTTTATAATAATTCTGTTTGGCCTTGTTCCAGATATACTCCCTCGCGCCCGGATTGGTGGCGTCAAAATGGATCGTTGCCCCCTGGAAATCCAGGCCGACCCGAACGCCCCGTTCCGTTCGTATGAGATACCCCTTTTCCAGCATCTCCTCGTAATTTTCACTTGTTTTATCCACAGTCGGCCAGATGGAAGGCATCAGCTCAACGCTCATTTCTTTCAGTTCCGCCACCATGGCCGCGGGATCAGGCCAATAGGTTGAATCAAACTTCCATTCGCCCTGCTTGGGCCAGTGGAAGAAATCCGCTACGATCAAATCAAGGGGAAGATTTCGTTTCTTATATTCCCGTGCAATGTCAAGAAGCTCTTCCTGCGTTTGGTAGCGCAGCTTGCACTGCCAGAATCCAAGCCCATATTCCGGCATCATGGGTACCGTGCCGGTTGCTTTGGCATAGGCTTCTTCTATTTCTGCCGGCGTATCACCGGCTATAATCCAGTAATCGAGCATCTTGGTTGAATATGCTTCGTAGCTCATAATGTTGTTTCCAAAAATCACCCTGCCGATACCCGGGTTATTCCAGAGGAGCCCGTACCCCAACGATGAAATCACAAACGGTACGCTTGCCTGCGAGTTGCGGTGAGCAAGCTCCAAGTCAAGCCCTTTTAAATTCAGGTATTTATGCTGGTACTGGCCCATGCCGTACAGCCGCTCCTGCATGCTGATGGATTCAAGGCGCATTGTCAGATGATAGTCCCCGCCTATAATGGGCTTAAACTCCCTGCCCTCCACTTCAATTGCACTGCATTTGGGGTCCAGAACATCCCTTCTGTTCCTCCAGTACTCTTCCACCAGGGGTTCATCCTTTTGATTAAAAATACTGATCTTGCCCATCTTTGAAACTGCAGCCCAAATTTTTCCGTTAACAACGGTACCGCCGCTCTCTGTCAGGATGATGTCTGCTTTTTGAGCCGGTTTTTTAAGCAGCGCCCAATCTTCACTTGGCATTTCTTTTTCTTTGGTTGCGCGTATTCTGAAGGCGCTTTCTCCCCACGCTTCAATCCAGACCTCTTCACAATCATAGCGGAATACCAGCTTACCATCCTCTTGTTCTATCATTCGCTTGTCCTCCTATTCCTTCACAGCCCCGCTCGTCATACCCGTGACGATGTATTTTTGCATAAAAATAAAAATCAATATTACGGGTATAATGGTCACAATGGCAAAGGCGCATAAATAGCTCCATTTCGTTCCATACTGCCCCATAAAGTTAAAGATTCCTGCCGTAATGGGGCGGGATTGCTGATCCAGAATAAATGTCATGCCGTACGCAAGATCACCCCATGCATACAGGAATGAGAATATCGCGCAAACCATAACGCCCGGTTTTGCAATGGGTATTAATATTTTGGTAAAAGCGGAAAACCGGCTGCATCCGTCTATAAAGGCGGCTTCCTCCATCTCTGTCGGAATGGACAGAAAATAGTTTCTTAAAATCAGCACCGAAAACGGGATGCCGATGGTAGAATCAGCAAAAATCGCCGAAAACCAGGTGTTGTACACATGAAAAGTTTTAAACATAATAAACATGGGCGTCAGCAGCACGGAAACCGGGAGCATTTGCGTAAGCAAAAACCCAAGGATCATTGCCCTTTTGCCCTTAAAATTAAACTTTGCCAGTCCATAGGCAGCCGGTACCGCAAGAACAACCGAAATAGCCATAGCGCCCAGGGATATAATCAGGCTGTTTCCAAAAGACTGAAACATGTTAAAATCGCCCTGCGACAATTGTGCAGTATAAGAAGAAGTGTTCAATATCTGCGGGAGCCAGGTGGGCGGTATCATAAAGATCTCCTGCTCCGTTTTTAGTGAAGTCACAAGTATCCAATATAACGGGAAAAGCAAAACCACCAGTATCAAAAGAGAGACGCCGCATAACCAGGCGTTTTTTCTGCGCGACATTCCCAGCTCATTCATAATGCCTCCTCCTCTTTGTATGCCAATTTTAAGTAAATCAGGCTTGCAATGAGCAGAACCACAAACAGCACATTTGCCACCGCAGAACCCTTGCTGTATTCAAACAATGAAAACGATAATTTGTATGAATACGTGGACAGCAGATGCGTGGAATTAACCGGGCCGCCGCCGGTCATTACATAAACCAGATCGAAAACTTTAAACGTATATATAAAACCAAGTATAAGAACCGCCGAAATGGTCGGTTTCAGCAGGGGCAGCGTTATTTTAAAAAATGACTGGCGCTTGGTCGCTCCGTCTATAGCAGCGCTTTCATATAATTCAACCGGAATTGTGGTAAGCCCGGTAGAAATCAAAATCATATTAAAGGGGATGCCTATCCAAACGTTCGTTAGAATAACCGCAATCATTGCTGTACTCGGCGTTGTAAGCCAGTCAATGTTTTGTGAAATCAAACCTAATCCGGATAGAACGTTATTTAAAACACCCACATCCGTACTGAAGATAAATTTAAAGATCAACGCCGTAATGGTCATGGGGATCATCCACGGAATCAAAGAAAGCCCCCTGACGGGTCCGGCAAAAGAAAAATGCTTGGTAAAAAGCAGCGCCAGCGCAAACCCAATTACGAATTGCAGTATAATGCAACTCACCGTAAAAATAAGCGTGTTAAACAGCGCGGTCCAGATAATGCCGTCGCTGAACAGCTGTGCATAATTATCAAATCCTATAAAAGGTTTGACAGGTGCATTTAATGTAGCTACCGTAACGTCCTGAAAGCTCAGAATGATGTTGCTGATGATTGGGTAGCCCACAAAAACAATCATATAGATAAGGGCGGGCAGTACAAACAAATAACCTACGTTATGGTAGCGGAAATATTTAGCCAAGGCGTTCAACTGTTTTTCCTCCTGGTCGTTAACCAAACATCCACGGTAATCAAATAAGCCTTTTTCTAAAAAAGGGGAGCGTGCGGTTTTCCACATGCTCCCCGCTCTTGGCGCTATACCTTTTTATTTAATTATGCCGTCAATGGTTGTCTGGGCCTTCGTTGCCGCGTTTTCCGGAGTGTTTGCACCGGTAATCACTTCATTGAATGCCAGCGAAATTGCATCGGAGATGCTGGGCCATTTGGGATGCGGGCCTCTGGCCTGTGCATACTGCAGCTGATCCACAAACGTCTGCATCTGTTTGTCGCTTGTGAACTGCGTAGCCGCAATATCGCTTCTGGAAGAAATGTATCCCAGAGCATTCAGCAGATCGAGCGAATTCTCTTTGGAAGTAGCATACTTCAGGAAGGTAAGAGACGCATCTGTGTTTCCGCCTTTAATTACGCCCCAGTCTTCTCCGCCAAGACCCGTAGCCGGTTTAGCGTCCTTGGGCAGCGGAGCAACATCCCAGTTTACGCCTTTTGAATCTTTCCTCATTGTGGGAAGCTGCCACGGTCCGTTAATCATCATTGCGGCATTTCCGGAAATGAACTGGTTCATAACATCGCCCTGCGTCCAGTTGATGCAGTCTTTGCTGATGCTGCCTGCGTCAAACAGATCCTTTACATAGGTCAAGGCTTTGATGCCGCCGGGCGAGTTCATCTCGTAAGACGAAGCGCCTGTGGACCACAGGAAGGTTGTAAAGCCGAAATCGCCTTCTTCATTCTGCAATGCAGAGAACGCAAAACCTTTTACTTTGCCGCTTGTCAGTTTGGCAGCCGCGGCTTTCAGTTCGTCCCATGTTGTGGGTACGGATACGCCCGCAGCTTTCAGCATGTCTGTGTTATAGAAGAGGCACAGGTCGTTGCTTCCAACCGGAACGCCATACAGTTTGCTGTCCAGCGTGCAGGAATTCAGCGGGCCGGGGAAATAGTTGGCCGTATCGAATTTGCCTGTAATGTCTTCAAAGATACCCATAGCCGCGTAGGACGCAAGGTCCGGGTTGTCCATGATGACAAGGTCTGGCAGGTTAGATGCCGCAACGCCAATGGACAGCTGCTTTTTGAAGTCAGCAAACGGAATGTACTTGGCAGTTACTGTAATATCGCTTTGCGATTTATTAAAGTTATCAATCAACTTGTTCAAAGCGACCTGGTGCAGCTGGGTTTCCCAATAGTACCAAATGGTTACGTCTCCTTTGCCTGTGTTGCCTGCAGCGGCTGTACCGGCACTGGCGACAGCGGAGTCGGTGGAAGCCGAGGATGCCGGAGCAGCGGCGCTGGAGCTTGCCGGCGCCTGTGGCGTACATCCAGCCAAAACAGAAGCAAGCATCGCTACTATTACTATAGCGATAATGGTTTTTTTCATATCTAATTCCTCCTCTTTGGATTTGATTTTATTATAGAAAAGTCTTCGTCCAAAAAAAACGCGACAAAACACAAATAGGGTGACATTTCAAATATATATTTTCACAGCAAGGATATGGTTTCACAAGATATAAAATATTTTAATGAGTTTTGCGGTAATCGGCCGGATGCTGGCCCGTACACTCTTTAAAAACACGGCTGAAATATTTAGCGTCTGAATAGCCTATTTTTTCTGAAATTTCATATAGCTTAAGCTGCGTTCCCAGCAGCAGTTCCTTTGCTTTGTTTATTCTGCACTTTTTTATATAAGCACTGAAATTGAGTCCCATTTCCCTGTGAAACATCGCGCCCAGATATACGGGAGTAATGTTCAATCTCTCGGCAATTTCATCCAGAGTAATGCCGGTATGGTAATACTCATGTATCATGGTTTTCATGCGCATAATGATCGGGCTGATTTCCACAGTATCATCGTCCAGCTTAATAGGATTCAGCTTTTTAACCAAATGCGTCAGCCCTGCCTGCAGTTCCAAATAATTCTGGGAATCCATCATCGTTTCCAGAAGCCTCTGATGTTCCAACTGCTGGTAATCTATAATGCCAATTTCTTTTGCTATATTGATGATTACCCAGGTAAAACGCACAAAGGACTCCTTTATCTCCATGGGCGCATATATTTTTTTATTGCCAAAAAAACGGACAAACTGCTCAATCAGTTGGTAAGCCCGGTTCATATTGCTTTCGCACAGGCTTACCTTCAACTCATTTTCAATCTGGATTGGATACGGGCATGGCACGGTTTGAATTTTGATCACATCGGGGTAACAGATCAGTGCGCCGTCGCCAAGCGTAATGCCCCAGTCCATATTGCTGAACAGGTTTAAATAATCCGCTTTTAAATAGCCGGGTTCTTTAACCGATACAATACCAAAAACCAGATGGTTGCCTGAGTACCGCCTATACAAACAGGACGTATTATTTTTTATCCAGCCCATAAATTCTGATTCGTCTTTGATATCGTAAAAAACGGTCAGAAACGATTTTTCCTTAGGTACATCCAGAATACAAAAAGAAACATCCTCTTTTTCATAAAACATGCTTCTCATTTCTTTTTTTATTTGATCAAAGACCGATTCACACTGATCGGATATGCGCACGATCAACTCCATGAAACGCGTTTGCCTGCTGATGCGGTATTTGTCGTCCATATAACAAAGAATATCCTCGTCAATTTTTAATCCTCCAAAAATGACGCCGTTTAGAACATTCTCCAGAGTATTCAGCGTTTTAGGGTTTAAGAGCCGTTCGCTTGCATACTGCTCTTCCACTTTTCTGAGGGAATTGGTCAAAAGATCCACCGTTACAGGCTTCAAAAGGTACTCGCTTACGCTTAATGCAATTGCCTGCTGGGCGTAAGCAAATTCCGAATAAGCGCTGATCACTATGGCTTTTGTGGCGCACTTCTTCCTGTGCATTTCTTTTAACATATCAAGCCCGTCCATAACAGGCATTTTAATATCCGTAATCACCAGGTCCGGCTGCTTCTCCATAATAAGCTTCAGGCCTTCCTTGCCGTTGCCAGCCTCCCCTACAATTTCGTGATTACGGCTTACGTTTGCAATCAGTTTGCAGATGCCTTCCCGTATTCGGATTTCATTTTCCACAACAATAATACGCATTTTATCCTCCTGTTTTTTCTTCAAAAGGAATATGGATCGTTACGGTAGTCCCTTTACCCAAAACGCTTCGGATGCTTACCTGTGCTTTTTCTCCGTAATACATTTGTATACGCGTAATCGCATTTTGCATTCCAATGTGATTCTTGTCTACGGAATACGCAAATATCCCGTTATTAATCTGTTCAACCAGCTCCGGTGTCATACCCTTTCCATTGTCGTGGATCTCAATAACCAAATAGCTGTTCTGTGAATATATTCTCACGCCCATCCTGTATGTTCTTTCCACGCCTTCAAATCCATGCAGAATTGCATTTTCCACAAAAGGCTGGAACAACAATTTATGTATTTTATAGTTTTCTGTATTTTTTGATACTTTGATACTGCATTTAAACATGTTCTTCAGCCTGGTTTGCTGCAGGAATATATACTTTTTGAGCCATTCTACTTCTTCCCTGACCGTTACGGTCGTATTGCTGTTGTCAATACCGTATCTCAGTATGTATGCAAGAGAATTAATGGCATTGCTGATTTCAAACTGGTTGTTGTCAATCGCCATCCAATTAATCGTATCCAGTGTATTATAGAGAAAATGCGGGTTTATCTGCGCTTCCAAAGCTTTTATTTCTGCGTTTCTCTCTTTTTTATTGGCCTCTTTCTCATTTTTAATTGATATTTCAAGCTTTTCAAGCATTTTATTAAAATCGGATGCGATCATTTCTATTTCCGCTGGCATGTTCTTGTCAAGGTCCACCCTTGCGAACAATTCACCTTCCCCGGCCTGGCTCATAACGGAAACCACCTTATTGATGGACCTTGTCAGACGCTTGGTCAGAAACACAATAATAAATGCAAGAGTCAGTGAAGATAAAATAATTGTAAAAACTGTTATTCTTTGCTGATCGCCTAACTTCTCAATAGCTTTACCCTGGTCTGTTGCATTTACAATATACCAGTTATATTTATCGTCGTAAATGGTATTCACGGATATATTTCCTTCACTCTGCATATAACTTTTTTTTACAAAGTCCGTTAATTCCTGTTTTTTTTGTTCCTCAGTCATATCTGCACTGAAAACCTTGCTTGAGATCTGCGCGGGATCAGCGTATGTAACAACATACCCATCCTTGTCCACAATAAAGTCAAAATTAGTCAGCTTGCTTGTTTGGTCCTTTACCGCAGGAAAACAAATGTTTCGGAGCATTGTTTCATCAATACATAAGAGCGCTATACCATTTCTTTTATCCAAGGCAGGATAATTGATCAATCTATGGCCTTCATAAAACAGATAAATAGGTTTGTCCGCAAAGTTAAAAGCAAATTTGGTTGATATGATATTATTTGTGTTTTTGGAATATATGCTTTCATACAGGCTTTTTGTAGTCATACCTATATTTTCTATCCACGGGTTTTTTGTTGATGAACCCGTTAACTGGTCGTAGTAAATCATGTTGCCATTATCAGTAATAATGATAATGGCCTGGAGATATTGCTTTGTAAAAATAAAACTGCTTAGTACTTCTCTTAGCTGTCTTTTTTCTATAGTTGGATCCTCTTCGCTATTAATCTTGTTAACCAAAGTCATAACCTGATCGCTGGTATAAATCTGATAAAGTATATCTTCATATGACTCCAGTTGCGAATCCACGCTTGCCCTTGTTTGCTGCAGATTGGCCAATGTGCGTTCATTGCTATTTTCAAGAACAATATTAGAACTGTTAATGTAAGAAAAACCATTAACAAGAATAATTGGTATTATTGAAGTTACAATAAACGCCAATAAAAGCCTGGCATTAAAGCTCCTGCTTTTAAATATAGGAAACATTTTGGAAGCTCTCGTCTCTTAAATATTTATCGCATCAAAATTCATTTAATTGTTACAACCGGATATAAGTAACGATATCTTTAATTATATTTCTAGTTTTGGTAATGTCAAACAATAAAATCTAAAAGTTCCCCTTACCAAAAAAAAACAGTTCTATTCTTATAAATCCCCAAGCGGGTAAGCGGATTGTTACAAAACATACCGAATCCAAGCATACTCCCAATTGTATCGTGACTTAAACAATCATTTGAAAAATTATTAATTCTATTAATTATTTTTTTTATAATACATTCTAATTACTATAAAAGCAATTAATCCGATTAATGTAAATCTAATTATGAGTATTGCTAAAAAAATATTATTTGCAAATATAGAACTATTATCGTCTTCTCTCGATAAAGACACACTTACAGCCTGATCAGCTCCCATAGTTTCGCTTTCATCTGTAAGGGTAATAATGACCCCTTCATGGCTGTTGATATCTACATTTACAGAAGCTTGATTGTTTGAAACTAAAGCCGGCCCGCTGGAATAAGTAGCCGGTCCGGAAACCGGGTCTGTACCGGGCACCAGCTTTTGAACCAGCACATTTACTGAAGAACCGGCAAACATGCTGCTCATATTCGTAAAATCGCTGTTACGGTCCCGGAAACGTTATTGGCAGATCCCAGGATCGCAACCACTTTTTTATTGCTCACATCCTTGCTGGCTGCGGCGTCATAATTTACGCTCTTCGCCACGGTAAGCATGGATCCCTCCATATCGGCGTATGCCTTATACATCCAATAACATGATCTGGGGTTGCCATCCATATCCACAAGTCCGTCCAGCATGGAATACCAGTCCCCTTTCGTATGATCTCCTTCCATCCAGCATGTATGAGTTACTTGAACGCCCATTCTTTCCGCATAGCCAAAAATTCTGGCAACCGTACCCGGGTAAGGCTGGGATGCGCGTGTACGATCGGTGGCCCAATAATCTTCATTAATCCAGATCGGCCTGCTTGGATATCCTTTACCAGAGCAATATTCTTCTACAGCCTGTATCAGCTCTTCCGGATTATCATCTCTGCTGGCAAAATGAAAAGTAATAATATCTGGACCGGAAAAAACCAGAGTACAAAATATAGCAACTAAAATGATTGACGCAATAATTTTCGTGATAGTACTCTTCACATACTTTGCCTCCATTGTGCTGTATATAAATATAATAAAGATAAATTTTCGAAAAAAAAGTACGAAAAATCTAAAAAAGGTGTGTTTTTCTAATATAAATAATGTTTCATCTCTAATTTACAAACATAAAAAACATTTAATGCCCCCACACATCGCAAAGGTGCACGATTGGAAATCGTGTATGTGTGGCGAGCTGATATGGCTGAGACAAACTGGACACATTGTTCAAGAACTTTGCGGAACCCGTCTGGCTCTCTGTATTGCCAAATTCATCCCAAATATATCCAAAAACAAAAGGCCAACAAAACAGTTTGTAAGCCTTTTGAAAAATATTTCAAATTTCAAGCGGTACCACTGTTACGAACGGTGAGTCCAAGCGATTTCAATTCCTCTTCCGTCATATCAGCTCGGAAGTAAAATGTTTCTTTGTGTACAGGCAGACTCTGTATGGGTATTTCACAAAAAACTAAATTGTAAACGGCAAGCTTGTCTCAAATGCGACCCGCTTTGCTGCATTTTTCTCTTCTGCTAACATCCAGCAAAACAGGCATTCTCGTGCTTAGTTTTACCCCTAATATAAAAGGTTTCTTTCATCTTCCTTCGAGAACAAATGCGCCAAGTCTATAGGAAAAATAAATTCCAGTTCGCTGCATTCCCCTATTTTTTTACCACAATTTTCGTCTATTTCAACAGTGGGCACCCTGACAACTATATCCTTTCCGGCCGCGTTCATATGGAGGTATAATTCGCTGCCCATCATCTCCGATACATCAACAACCGCGCGGATAGACTCGGGCATGTGCTTGTCGGCAATCTTCATATGCTCGGGCCGGACTCCCAAAATGATTTCCCGGCTCTTTATGTTCTGTTCCAGCAGACAAGCGTTCATTTGATTGCCAAGCGCGATCTTTTTGCCATACAACGCTACACAATACCGGCCGCCCTCCTCTTCAAGCTTCGCATCAAAAAAATTCATTTGCGGCGTGCCGATAAAACCCGCCACAAAAAGGTTGGCGGGATGGTAAAAGACTTCCTGCGGGGTCCCTATTTGCTGTATGCGTCCGTCCTTCATCACCACAATTCTGTCTCCCAATGTCATGGCCTCCGTTTGGTCATGGGTCACGTATACAAATGTGGTGTTCACACGTTTGTGCAGTTTGATGATCTCGGTCCGCATCTGGTTCCTCAGTTTTGCATCCAAATTGGAAAGCGGCTCATCCATCAGGAATACGGCGGGCTCCCTAATGATAGCGCGGCCAATCGCAACCCTTTGCCGCTGTCCTCCGCTGAGCTCCTTGGGTCTGCGTTTTAAAAGCTCTGTAATGCTTAACACATCTGCCACTTGCAGCACTTTTTTCTCAATATTCTTTTTGTCCATATGCTTAAGCTTTAAAGAGAACGCCATATTTTCATATACCGTCATATGGGGGTAGAGTGCATAGTTCTGAAAAACCATCGCCACATTCCTGTCCCTGGGTTCAACATCATTTACCAGTTCGTCCGCAATATAAAGTTCGCCGTTGTTGATACTCTCCAATCCGGCAATCATGCGCAGCATCGTCGATTTTCCGCAGCCGGAAGGCCCCACCAGCACAATAAATTCCCTGTCCTGTATTTCCAATGAAAAATCGCAAACCGCCGTTACATGCTCCCCATAGTTCTTTTTGATGTGGTTGAGTGATAAATTTGACATATAAATGCTCCTTTATATTCGTGTGTTTTCCCCATGAATTTTGGTGAAAAATCAAATTGTTTTAATGTATGGTTTGTACCAGTTGGCTAACGGGGCCTTTCTATATACAAAACCGTTTGTATATGCTATAATAAATATATCCATACTGCTTCTATCATTCTATAAATCCCAAAGTCTAACCTGAGGAGTTATCATATGAGCCAGGCTAAGTTTACCAATTCGGCTCGTTATAAATGTTTGGAGTATCTAAAGAAACAATCAATGGATCTTTACTTGAGTTATTGCGGTATTGAAGTCTGTGATCCGGGCCATGCCTACGGGCCTACGGAGCGGACTGAATTCCTGCTGCACTACATATTGGATGGCAAAGGAACATATACCGTTAACGGCAATACCTATCACCTGGGCAGGCATCAGGCGTTCCTGATCTATCCGAATACAACCACCTTCTACCAGGCGGATACAGAAAAGCCCTGGACCTATATTTGGATCGGCTTCAGCGGCATCAAGGCGGAAAACTGCCTGCACTTCGCAAATTTCAGGCGCGACCAGCTGGTGAACGAATTTCATAATGAGCAGGCTCTTCTGGATTGCGTCAACAACCTGCTTGCAAACACCCAACTCACCTACGCAAGCGACCTGCTGCGGGAAAGCTGCCTGCTTCAATTCTTAGCCACCCTGATCCAGGAGAAGCACCAAACCCAGGATTCACCAGAAAATTATGATTACCCCATCCAGGTTTATGTTGAGCACGCAATGGAATTCATTGAGCATAACTATGCCAACAATATTAAAGTCAATGATATCGCAAGCTACGTCTGCATCAACCGGAGCCACCTGACCAAAATATTTAAGGCCGTACTAAACATGTCGCCCCAGCAATATATCATCAACTACCGTTTGGATAAAGCATGCACGCTACTTAAAACAACTTCCTATCCAATCAGCACAATTGCTTCCATGGTAGGCTACGAAGATCCGCTTACATTCTCCAAGATATTCAAGGCTTTCCGGAACGAAAGCCCCAAGTCGTACCGCAGCGGCATGGACAGCCTGATCCTGGCCAACCACAAAGGCGAATAACCCGCGCGCTTTATACCTGCTTTAAATAATAAAGTGCAGACGAAAAATCCCCACCGCTAACAATAAAATCCTTCTCAAGCAACGCAATCCCGGCATACATCAGTTCATCCCCATAACAAAGCATATCGCTTTCATTCACACGGTAGCAGGCCTGGGCAGAAAGCCCTTCCATAGTCAGCCAGCCGATTCCTTTATTTGCATAATTTAAAAACCTGAAATATCCCGCCAAGGCTTGTGACTGGTCGGCGGAAACCACCATCCACGCTGCGTCATTCCCCTCAAAAGGGCTTTTCAGCCTGTAAAAGGTGCCGTGCATCATCCATTCACGATGCGCTTTAACAAATATAATTTCATCCCGTATTTTGTTTTTTTCATCATCAGTCAAAGCGCTTAAATCCAATTCATAGCCAAATGCTCCAAAATAAGCAACACAGGCCCTTGTATCCAAAGGCGTCCGCCTGCCTACCTGCTGGTTGGGTACATCGGAGACATGAGCGCCCATGCTGTTGATTGGATATACAAGAGAAGTGCCATACTGTATTTTAATCCGTTCAACGGCGTCTGTGTTGTCGCTGGTCCATGTCTGCGGCGCGTAATACAGCATTCCCGGATCAAACCGGGCCCCGCCGCTGGCGCAGGATTCAAACAATACGGATGGAAACTCAGAAGTCAGCCGCTCATACAGGCTGTATACACCCAGTATGTACCTGTGGAACACCTCCCCCTGTTTATTGGCGTTCATACCCTGCGAATAGCTTTCCGTAATGTAACGGTTCATGTCCCATTTAATATAGGATATTTTTGTTTCCCTGAGTATTTTGGATAAAAGACCGTATAGGTAATTGATAACGTCCTGGCGCGTAAAGTCCAGTACATACTGGTTGCGGGAGGGCGACGGGAAGCGGCCGGGCGCGTTTAGTATCCAATCCGGATGCTTGCGGTACAGGTCGCTGTCCATATTAACCATTTCAGGCTCAATCCACAGTCCAAATTGAATGCCCAGGCCCTCCATTTTTTGGGCAAGCCCGATAATACCGGAGGGGAGCTTGGCAAAATTTTTCACATACCAATCCCCCAGGCTGGATGTATCGTCGTCGCGCACGCCAAACCACCCGTCGTCCAAAACAAATAACTCCATGCCCAGTTCTTTGCCTATGGCCGCAATACGGAGCAGTTGTTCTTCCGTAAAATTTGCTTCTGTTGCTTCCCAATTGTTAATCAGTATGGGGCGGGGCATGTCCCTCCACATGCCTCTCACCAGCCTTTCTTTGTATAGGCGGTGAAATGTCCGGCTCATACCGCCTATTCCGCTGCCGGAATATACAAGCACGGCCTCTGGCGTCTGAAAAATTTCGCCCGTGCAAAGGGACCAGGCAAATTTGTCAGGATGGATGCCCATTAAAATGCGCGTCATGCCATGTGCGTCCACCTCCGCCTGCATCAAAAAATTGCCGCTGTATACCAAACTAAAACCGTACGCTTCGCCGCTACTCTCTCCTGTATTAAACCTCTTTAACGCCAGAAAAGGATTGTGCTCCGCACTGCTGGCGCCGCACAGGCTGTGCACAGATTGCACGCCCTGCTCCAGGGCCCGTACCTTTATATGCCTTTCCCGGCCCCACGCACCTGAAAGGTGCACAAGCTCAAAGCCGCAATCCGGCAGGTCCACGCATGCGCTCATGGCTCTCCTGAGTATTACGGCCTGATCTGTTTTTTGGATAAAACGGGCATTACGGGCTATAGCAGCGTACGCCTCAAATATACTCCAGCTTAATACCAGTTCCGTACCGCTTATATTGTCGTACAGTGTAATTTCCAGCGTCTCCGCTTCACTGTCCGCTTCCACATACGTTGCGGGTAATCCGGTCAGGCGTTTCTTGCCGCAAAAAACAATATGCGAACAATACTTAAAATCGGATATGGTGCTGCCGTTCTCCTGCTCTATTTCAAACGACGGATAATGAAAATCGGTTGTGCCATAGCACGGATATTCTTGGCGCGTATGCTGAAGTGAAAATGCCGAGCCTTCCTTAAATACATACGCCGTCAGCGATCTGGGTTCCCAGTTCATCCGGTAAGAAAATGAATCTTTATCATGGATGCGTTTTCCAAAATATAGGCTTCCCACATGTCCGTTATCAAGTATTTTTATTATATAGCTTATATGATCGTTAAAAAGGTGAAATTCCTTTGATTGTTCATGATAAACGATCGCCATTTTTGCCTCCCATTGTTATAATTTCCCTCCCGTAGTGGCAATTCCCTGGATAAATTTCCGTTGGAACACCATGAATATCGCCAGCATGGGCCATATTGCCAAAACAGCCGCCGCCATCAGTTCCGGGTAATGAATGGTATAAGCGCCCTGTATCTTTGCCAGCGCAGAGGATAACGTTGCCGCATTGGGGCTTGTATTTACAATCAGGGGCCACATCAGATCCTTGAAAGCGAACAGCGCGGTAAAAATCGTCAAGGCAATAAGGCCGGGCTTGGCAAGCGGCAACATTATCCTGAAAAATATTTGGCCAATATTGCATCCGTCAAGCCTGGCGGCTTCCTCCAGCTCTTTTGGCATGTTCATAAAGAACTGCCTAAGTAAAAACGTGCCAAAGGCGCTTACAAGACCCGGAAAGAGCAATGCGAATATGGTATTTCTGGCCCCCAGCGCGTCCACCATCAGATATTGCGGTATAACGAATATCTGCACAGGCACCATCATCTGAAAAAGTACAAGGCCAAACAAAATATCCCTTCCCGGGAACTTAAGCCGTGCAAACGCAAAGGCTGAAATAGAGCTGAAACCAACAGAGCAAACTACGCGCAGGGCAATCATGGCAAACGTATTGATATATAGCTGCAGATAATTGTTCTGCTCAGTTACCGTAATGTAATTGTTCCATTGGGGCTGTGCCGGAAAAAACACAAAAGGATCCATGGTCGTGGTTTCAGTGGTTGTTTTAAGAGAGGTCAAAGCCATCCATACAAACGGAAAAATCATAATACATGCGCCCAGAATCAAAAAAACATGCGTCGCGGCGTTTGGCCCTTTTCTTTTTTTCATAGCATCCTCCTTATGTATAGTTCACCCATTTTTTCTGCACTTTCATCTGAATTGCGGTGATGATCAGAATGATAACCAAAAGCAGCATAACAATGGCCGAACCGTAACCTTTGTTGGCATATTTAAAGGAATTGTTATAGAAAAGGTAAACAAGCGATACCGTACTGTCATAAGCGGGGCTTGTAACATCAACCATCATATATATCACATCGAATACCTGCATAGCCTGTATGATACTGGTGACCAGCACAAAAAACAGGGACGGCGAGATCAGCGGCAGCGTAATGGAGAAAAACTGGCGTATGGGCTTTGCGCCGTCAATACTTGCCACTTCATAATAATCTTTTGGTATATCCTGCAATCCTGCCAGCAGCAGCACCATGCTATAGCCAACCGTACTCCATATGCCTATAACCGCTATGGATATCATCGCGACGTTTGGATCATTCACCCAGTCCACCGGCGCAATTCCAAACGCGGTCAATCCCCGGTTGATAAGGCCGAATTGATTGTTATAAAGCCATCTCCAAATCATGGTTACCGCAGCGGGCGCCGCAACCATGGGGATAAAATAAATCGTCCGGTAAATACCCTTGCCCCTGATTTGCCTGTTCAGCGCTACCGCAAGCAACATGGCAATGCATACGGTAATGGGTACTACAATCAACGTATATTTAAGCGTATTCATGGTTGCATCCCATACCTGCGGATCGCTGAACATTTTTATATAGTTCTGAAATCCTACGAATATGTTCCCCTTGCCAAAGTCGCCGCTTCTGTAAAAACTCAGGTCTAGTGTCTGAAATATTGGGATAATATTCAGAATAATCAAGCCGACGATTGTCGGCGCTACCATGAAGTACCCCCAACGCCATTCATTCAGTTCCATTTTTGAATGCTTTGTTTGTATTGCTTTTCCTGTCATAACACCTGTTTCCCTTCAATGAAAATCCCATGCCGGCAATACGGTCCCAATCCGTTCCGGCCAGTTCATTCATTGTTTATGACTCTCACATAATTTCATATGAATATCAGCAAGACCTGCGGACGCCGGAATGTCCGATTGACACAGATATCCGCGTACGCAGGTCTTTTACCGTATCCTGCTACTGCTCATTACATATTAGAGAGTTTATGCTTGCTATTATTCCTGTGCAAGTGCCTCATTCATCATGGCCGCCGCATCTTCGCAAGCTTTTGCCATAGTTTTATCGCCGGTAAACGCACCCTTCAGCAGTTCGTACGCTTTGTCTTCCCACACCGACGTATTGTTTGAATACGGGCGGATCTGGGCGTATTTCACCATGTCAATGTAACATTTCACATTAAAGGTGGGGTTGGCTTTCACCCATGCTTCCGCAGTCCCGTTGTAAGCAGAGATTGCAATTCCCAATTCTGCCTGCCGCTTTTGTCCCGCTTCGGATCCAAGATATTCAACCCATTTCCAGGCCTCAGCCGGATGTTTGGTATTAGCGGCAATCGCATAACCCAGTCCGTTGAATATGCTGGCCTGCCCGCCGCTATTGCTCTTGGGCAGATAGGTTACGTCAAAATTCTCCTTCATATAGTCATTGTCCGCAAATCCCGCAAGGTTCCAGGAACCAAACAGGCCCATTGCGCACTTGCCGCTTTCCAGCCAGGTCACACGGGTGGAATCACCGAATTCCTGGGGAGAAAGTTTATCCTGCACAAATTTTACGTAAAACTCCATGGCTTCCACTGTCTTTGGATCGGTATAACCGGATTGTTTGTCTGCGGTGATGATGGTGCCGCCATTTTGGTATACAAAGTTGTAGAAACCTTCCTGGTTGTGCAGAGGCGCCAGGAAGCCATACTGTGACCCGTCGCTCTTTGTCAGTTTTTTGGCCGCGTTGTATAGATCGTCCCATGTCCAGCTTTCATCGGGATATTTGATGCCGGCGGCATCAAACATCGTTTTATTGTACCAAAGCCCTATTGTGTCGTAGTCCTTCGGAATGCAATACTGTTTATTATCCAGATTGTAAATCTGAACCAGTCCCTTTGGGAAGTTGTCCATTTTTACAGTATCACTTTTGGCGATCAGGTCGGTCAAATCCATAAGCATATTATTGGACGCATATTTATAAATATTGTTTGAATGCATCCAGAACACATCCGGCAAAGCGCCGCCCGTACCGGCCGCCTCCAAAGCGGTCCAATAGCTGGCCCAATCGTTGAGCTGGAATTCAATTTTAATTCCGGGGTTTGCAGCCTCAAATTCATCCGCCATCGTACGCAGTCCTTTGGCCTGGTTCGTATCCCAAAGCGCAAAGGTTAATGTCACCGGTTCTGCGGCAGCAGTTGACGCCGGAGCGGCAGAGGTTGAGGCCGGGGCTGCGGCTGATTCCGGAGCAGACGTTGCCGGCGAGGCTGGTGACGCTTGAGGCGTGCAGCCTGTAGCGGCAATTAGGACGACTAATAGCACAGCCAAACATGTAAATAATGTTCTTTTCATATCCTTCCTCCTTTAATTATTTAATTGCAGGGCCGAAAATTACTAGCTAGAATCTTGTATTATCATTGTAATATGAATTGACTGTACATAACATGGAATCATGTCATTTGCTCATGGAATGATGTTGCTTGTTAATTATTTATTTTATATATAACAGAGTCTATCCTAAATTTTGTGTAAAGTCCAAAATGCCATAAAACGGCACATATATTTTTTAGGGGTAACAACTGTTTGAAGCAGTTGCCCTTTCAAGCATTATTGCCAAAAAAGTTCCGGCTGTCAAGTCAGTCTATCGGTCTTCAAAGAATATTTTAAGCTGGGCATGAATTTGGCCCCAATCCTGCCTGCGGCCAGTCCATTTTTTTGTAATGTCTATCAAGGCGAGGTAAAGCATTTTCAATAGGATGTCGTCTATCGGGAAAACAAACTTAGATTTGGTAACCTTGAAGCGCTGCCTGTTGAAGTTTTCTATCGAGTTGGTAGTGTAAATCAGTGCCCTGACCACCTGGACAAAATTTTCTCTTCAATTACGCACAGCTCGGAGGGTTACACACCTTTCGGGATGGACTCCAGAACCACTCAACCCCCATGAGTTACGCCATACGTTTGGATCCATCCTCTGGCCTCCACTCTCTCGGCGTGGATATTGTGACCGTAAGCAAATTAATGGGATATACTAGCGTCGAGATCACAGCAAAATTATATATACACTCTAAATCCTTTGGAGGTCAAAAATAGGTCAGAACAAAAAAATCTTACTCTAAGGCGCATAAAATAAAAATAACAGAACCCGTTTTAAGGCTCTGTTATCATGTTTTAAATGGTACGCCATCGGGGACTCGAACCCCGGACACCCTGATTAAGAGTCAGATAAAAATGGCTCTATTATGCCAAAAATTAAGGCCTTACGACATTATTACGATAGTTTCAATTAATTTTTAATGAACAATCAATATTTCAAGACTATTATAATTTTGCTGCAGACGTTGCCGCCGTCGTTGGCATTACCCTGCTGCCCGAATTACCAGACGAACCGCTGCTTGGGGTCTTAATCGAGCCGGACGGCTTTTCCGTACCATTAACCAATGCTGAAGAGCTATTATTTGTTGCCGCGGGCTTACTTGGAGTGGTCGCAGGCCCGGTTATAAAGCTTTCTATTCCGTATACAATGGCTTGTGTAAATTTTTTCTGGTAAGAATCCTGCAGCAATTTTTGTTCCTCTTCCCTGTTACTTATAAACCCGCATTCCACAAGAACGCTTGGCTGGGTATTACCCCTGAGTACAATCAAATCAGCCGACCTGTATTTGCACTGAGCCGGCGTCTCTACATTGTTGTTTATTCCGTTGGTAATTGCTTTAGCTAGTTCCTCCCCCTGAACTGCTCCCTTTTGAAACATTAAAATTGGGCCATTAATTAAAGAATCTGTCTCCATATTCATATGGATTCTTATAAACATATCCGGATTGTTTTCCTGCGTTATCTCCCTGCGCTTGGCCATATCTTCATCCTTTGTTGAGGCAATTGCGTTTTATCCGTGCGGGTCATGATCACTTTGGCGCCAGAGGCTTTTAGGTCGCCCTGCAAAATAGACGCTACTTTCATATTAAGATCGGCCTCCCGCTCCCCTGAAATGCCTATTGCCCCAGGATCAAACCCGCCGTGTCCGGCATCCACCACAATCACTTTACCGGTCAGCGGTTCGCCATTTGCAGCGGGCTTTGCTGCAGAATTGTATAACGGTACAGCAAAATGATTGCTTTCCAAACCATCTTTAATGAAAAACGATTGCATCCCAACTACCCCCAGTGCAACCAGAGCAGCAAAAAAAACAAGGGAAATAAGAAATTTTCTTTTGTTTATTCTATGCTTCCGTATCGCCGGCGCTCCCTTTTGCGCTTCTTGGAACGGCCGTTGTTCAAATCCTCTGTGTATAATTCCCGCATAAGACTCTCCAAACATAAATCAATAGTAGGCGATTCTTTTAATAACGCCTTTTTGGGTGCCAAAACAGATCAAGAAAGATGCCGCACACAGCGCTGCTCCAGAAAGAACGCCGCCCGCGCTGAACGGATAAGCAATATTAACAACCTGCCGGATGTCAGGCGGCAAAAACCAGGGAATAAGGGCATAAAACAATACGCCAAAGCCCAAAGCAATACAGCAGTAAAACAAATTTTTAATCGAATACAGACGCTGCATACCGCAGGAAGAAAGCCCAATGT
The DNA here is from genome assembly GCA_023408315.1 of Bacillota bacterium. Classification (GTDB taxonomy): domain Bacteria; phylum Bacillota; class Clostridia; order Christensenellales; family Christensenellaceae; genus JAEYKI01. The sequence continues at coordinate 10,623 of JAEYKI010000011.1, read as the reverse complement.
ACATAAGCAGCTCCAGCTCTTTTCTGCCCATGCCCTCCTTCAGGTTTTCAGCTTTTATATACAGGTAAACGGAATAAAATAAAAGGGCAATCCCGAGCAGCAGCAGGTACGTTGCTTCCGTGTTTTTTCTATCCCAATCCGATTCCTGTGTAGGCTCAATGTTTTGAACAGACAGGCCCAATGCAAAAATTTTATCCGATACATCCTTTACTGAATCAACATTCCGAACCCGTACCAGGCAGGCGGTATATTCTCCACCGGCCAGTTTTTTTGCATTGGAAAGGCTGATATACGCTTTGGGGTCTTTTGTATCATCCTCCAGAATTCCGCATATTTTGGCTGCCGTGGATTTGTTTTTCCCTGGAGCTGCGGTTACGTTATCCCCTAGCAGCACTAAACAAGCGGCTTTCTGCCAATTAATCTTTTCAGTGTCGTCAACATTTCCGTCTGTATTTTTATCCTGCAACTGGTCAAACGCAGCCTGATTCAACACAATGTACGGCATGGCCGAATCTTTCGGAAAAACCGTTCCCGAGGTGAATATCCCCTGCATATAGTCCGGCTCTATACCATCCAAATGGATACCAGCCGTATTGCCGCCAAGTGAAAAAGTTGCGGGCACATCCAACTGGGCAGATGAAGCCAGTACGCCCTCCACCTGCCCGGCTTTGGCAACAATTTGATTCGTAATCGCAGAAGACCCGGCAGTGGCGTTCAATTCGTAGGGCATACTCCTTTGCTCCTGTACGCCGGATACAAGGCCTCCGCCAACGCATACGCAATAGACTGCAGCAGCAAGGCCGATCAAAAAAAGAGTATTTTTTGTACCAAATGCCAATTTGGCGGCCAGCCAAACGCAATCAGATTTTCTCATCTTTTTTTAACCCACGTCTTTTTTTATGATATACAGCGCAGCCAGTCCGCCAATAACACCCCCGGTGATCAGAAGCGATATCCACCATTCGGACGCGGTCTCTGGGGTGGCCTTGCTTCGCTGCGTACTTGTCTGTACGGCAGGTTGATCAATGGTGGTTGAGACGTCATAATCAGCGGAATATTGCTTTCCATTCTGATCCTCATAGGAAAGCGTAATTTTTCCCTGGGCAAGGCCGTACGGGCCGCTATCCCCCGTATCTTTGGTTCCCACGAAAATATTGAGCGTGCCCTGCCCCGCCGTGCCTGCCTCCAGGCTTCCGATATACGCACTGCCTGCAGCGTTTAGCCCGGGCACATTCAGAACGCAACGTACGTTATATACTTTCGCCCTGCTTAAATTCATCACATTCAGCTGCATAGGTAAATTGTCCCCAACGTTCACATTCTTGGGCATCTGCGGCGCATCCATCTCCACGCGCGTATCCTGGCCAATCGAAACCTCTGCAGTCCCTGCGCCGGTCAACGGTTTTGCCTCCGGATCGTCGTACCCCATCGCTAGGTTGATGTGATAGGTTCCAGGCGCGGTTGTCATATCCGCTTTTAAATGCAGGGTCATCTGAACCATACCACCCTTTGCCAGCTTGTTAAAATAGAAAGTGCTGCTTTTATCGTTGAATAGCAACGTTGTGCAGTCGGACGTGGCCGTTACCGTCATGTTTTGCACACTCTTGATTGAACTAGTATTTTTTAAGGTAATTGCCATAGCAAAATCTTCTCCGGCCTTTACAGGCTGGTGATCAATGACGCTGTCGAATACGATCACCTTGGGTTCGGAGGTGGGCGTCTCTGTGGCTTGGGGCGTTGGAGTAGGAGTCGGCGCATTTGGGTCCTTTCCGTCCGTGATCGTTACGTATTCCGTAAACGAAGCGTTAACCGGCGATCCGTCCGCCAGCTGACCCACCGCGTCAATTACAATGGGGTACGAACCGTTTACTCTGCCGGAGGCAAGCGCCAGGTCAAACCGTACAAGATAACCTTCCACCGTTCCGTTTCCCCCGTTTACCGGTTGATTTGCAAGCGTTACAGTCTTCTGGTAGTTGGTAAAAACAAAGGGCGAAGTTCCCGGCGTTCCAAGATTGGGCGTAACAGTCAGGCTGTTGTCCTTCAATGCTATGTTGGCCAGCAAAGGCAACACAACCACCGCGGTTCCGTTACTCACGAGCGGAGAATAACCCGACTGGTACGCTTTATCCATTCCCTGATATATGTTTTGGTTATCCAGATAAATTGAGCCCTGCTCTGCAGTTGGCTCTCCGGTCGGCGCCTGCACGGATACGCTTGGGGATGCATCCGTTCCCTCTGCAAAGGCAGTCACGGGGGCCAGGCAGACCAGTATCAATGCAATTAGAACCGCTATTTTTCGTTTCATTTTTCTACTCCTCAATTATTTCTCCGTCCCGCAAAGTAACGATCCGGTTAAAGCGTTCCGCCAGGTGCCTGTCTGAAGTAAAGTAGATCACAGTACACTGTTTGGCGCAGGATAAAGCCCGCAATAACTCCAGCAGCTTTTCTTTCTCTTTTTCCGTTAAATCTCCGCCTAGCTCATCCAAAAGAAGAATTTCCGGCTGACGGATTGCTGCCCTTGCCAGTTGGATCATATTACGTTCAGGCATGGACAGCCCGCCGGCAGACGAATTGATTCGCTTTCCCAGCCCCACTTTCTGCAGCAATTCCTTTGCCTTCTGCACGGCGGTTTGCATTCCCATTCCACCCGCTATCAGAGGGATTGCTGTGTTTTCCGCTGCTGTAAGTCCTTCCAGAAAGACGGCTTCCCGCTGCACAATACCCATATGGGTGTTCCTGAATTCCGCCATCTGTTTCTCTCCCATCTGTGCCAGTTGCCTGCCAAGTACGGTTACAGAACCGCCGCTTGGCTGCACAAGTCCGCAGGCGAGTCGCATGAGTGTTGTTTTTCCGCTCCCAGGCCCACCCAATACTGCCGCAGATTCCCCTTTCAAAAAGACGGCATCCACATTTGAAACCGCCCGTCTGTTCGGGGGATACACTTTCACCAGTTCATCCAATAAAAGTACCTTATCCATCACCGTATTACCGTCACAAACCCAGAATCCATCTCACAGACCGTATCGCACAGCTCATCTATATCCGTTTGGTTATGGCTTGCCAGCAGAATCGTTTTACCCTCTTCCCTGAGCCCCTTGATCAGGCTGCGTATATGTGCTACGCCATTCTTATCCAGGCCGTTGAAAGGCTCATCCAATATCAAGATTGAAGGATCTTCCATAATTGCCTGCGCAATCCCCAGCCTCTGCCGCATTCCAAGTGAATATTTGGATACATGCTTTTTTAAATCCGGATCCAGCCCTACCATCTGAATGGCTGCCCGGACCTCATCCATGGGAGCTTTTCTCTTCAGTGAAGCTAAAATTTGCAGATTCTTGAGCCCTGTCAGGTTGGGCAGGAACCCCGGCGTTTCTATGATGATCCCCATATCTTCCGGAAAGTCCACATCACGGCCCACGCGCATTCCACAAACTGTCACATATCCCGCGTCGGGGATCAGAAAACCGCATACGCATTTCATCAGAACCGTTTTGCCTGATCCGTTATTGCCTACAATTCCATGTATCCTGCCTTCCTCAAAATCGCGGGAAACATCTTTTAAGACTGTTTCTTCTCCAAACCGCACCGCTGCGTGCCGCACGCTGATTGCAATATTCAAGGTATTTCCTCACTGTTCTGTTCCGCTGAATTGGAAACTGTACTTTTTGATTCCCCTCAGGGTAAATAGAAAGCAAAATATAATGGCTGCCCCAAAGATCAGATAAGTCTGCCAAAGCCTGGGCAGCAGGTCGTAGCCAAAGTTATGCATCTGGTATGTGGCGTTGTTCAACGGGGATACCCAACCTATCGCCACATTCACCTTGTACATCAGGGAATCAGGCAATTGCAGCATACTCCCTATGGTCTTTGGGTCCAGCACGAACCCGAACAGGCTGTATGCAAAAACACTCACAACGCCAGCAATCTGGCCTTTTTTAATGTTAAATACCAGCATGATAAATACCATAAGCAGCGTATACAGCATCATCAGCAAAAAAATCGTAGCCGTCACAGGATATGGCGTACTCATTTCCAGCGTCTTTACATAGGCAGGCAGCGCAACCGCCTGGCCCGCGCCCGAATACCCAAGGATTGCAGCCGTCATGCTCCACATATCCCCTATAAAGGAATCTCTCATGCACAGTATGCTGGTGGCGGCCAGGATAAAGGCAAGGTAAATCCCTGTTGCAAGAACGATATACACTGCCTGGCCTGTAAGCCAGGTCCGGCGATTCAGGCGCATCAGGTAAAACGGCGTGCCTGGGCTTAAAAACGGCATGTCTGCAAACAAGAGCACAAGAAGCATAGAACTGAGCAGGATTGAGTTACTGTCCCCGAAAGTCCAGATAAAGGCTTCCAATATCTGCATGGTTGTGCCGTTTTCTGCGGCAAATGCCACCGCTTTGTTTGAAAGCAGATAGCACAGCACAAACGCAAGCCCAAATGTAATTACGATGCGCGGGCTTCCCTTCCACTGTCTGAAGTTGTAGGCTGCAACAGAAAATATGCCTTTTATACTCTTCATTCCCAATCTCCTATGAGTTACAATTTTCCAAGCTGTTTTTTGGCCGCTATAGCAAAGGCAACGGATACCGCGGTTGAGAATTCCAGCAGCAGAAAGGCTACTCCCATGCCTCCAAGCTGCCAGTAATCCGAAGGGTTGAGCCATTCCCTGGGATACAGCACATAAAGCTGGTTAAAATACCGCTCATATATAATAATCAGCAAATAATACAGCACCAGCGGCGCGGCATAGGCCATATACCTGCTTTTGGTTGCCCCGGCAAGACAGAGCCCCATTAATGACCAGAACATGCCCGCAAAAAAGAACATGGATGCGTTTCCCATCACTTCTCCCAGATAGGGCAATACTTCCTGGCCAGCCGCTGCCGCTTCCATAGGCGTATATACCAGAGCAGCCAGGGGGTACGCGGCCAATACGCCCAGAAAGAGCACCAACCCTCCCGATATCCCGCAGGCAAGCAATTTTCCGCTTATATACCCTCCGGTTCCTGCCCTTGGCAGGTATTGTTTGATAAAACCGCTTTTCAGGTCATCCACATAAGAAGCGGAACAAGGCAGCGTGCAGATGATTGGCACCGCGAATGCAGTGATGTCGGATTTGAGTGCGCTCATTATCATGGTTATATGGGTTCCAAACGGTAGCAGATTTGTATGGTCAGCCCCTGCCAGGCTCTCCATTCCAGCAACCAGAATAATCGTAGCCATCGCCGCCACGCTAATCCAGAAAATATTCTTACCGATTGCAGTTCGCAAGCTTGCCGCAATAGCGTGCGGTTTGTTCATGCCGGTTTCCCTTCAATGCATTTTCGACAAAATTTGAGTAAAAAGAAGCAGGCATGCGCTTTTTCAGGTGTGCAAAAAATGCCACATGCCTGCGTTATTGTCCGGTTAATACCCCAGGCTTCTGTTTATAATGCTCCCGTCTATGGCGTTTACCGTCAGGATCGGTTCGCCCGCATCTGTGTAAGTTTTGGTGGTTCCGTTCTGATTTTGTGTATCAACAATGTCTCCGATAAAGTCCCAGCAGGGCACCAGCAGCCCGGAATTCCGCTTATCCTGCTCTGTGATCCTGGTAAGCCCAAACTTGATATGCTTCACGTTGATGTCAACCGCCTGCATACCAACGTCCCCCTGCGTCATGGCGTCAAAGTTATTTGTTACCAGCGCCATGGTGTTAAACACATTCATGGCGTCTTTAAAAGACATCACGTTTGAATTCTGCGTCACCGTATCGGTGATCTTATAGGGAGAAGTCCATTTGAATCCGACAATACCGCTGTCGTCAATGGCAAACGTCATATCTTCGTAGGGCCAGGGAGCCGCCTGGTTATCCTGTTCCACCTTCATACAATCATAATTGGTATAGGTCAGCGGTATGCCGTTCACGCCCCGCGTATACCGCAGGAACCAGATGCATTTACGCGAACTTTTATAGGTACTCATATCTGCGGTCATGTCGTTGCTTCCGCCGTATTCCTTGTCCTCGGAATACATGGAAAGCCCCTGCAAGCCCAACGCGGAGATCAGCTCGTCCGCTTTTTGCTTGGCCGCCTCTTTGGTTATCTGGATATCCGGTATCTTTGCAATATCCGCAGAAGATAGCGAGGGATGCTCCCCCTGGGCTTCAGATTCAGCAACAGATTCTTTTGTTACAAAATCGCCCATAATTTTTGAAAAAGCGCTCTTTTCGGATGTATACCACACAGTGTTGGAACCGCCCACGTCATAATTTTCTACGGTGAAGCTCTCATATCCGGCCTGGTCAGACTTAGCCAGCTCATACAGTTTTGAGCCACTATCCGAAACCACACCACTTTTTGTTGTATTTTTAAATGGTTTCAGCTTACCGTCGCTGGGCGTCTTAATTTCCGCATCCGGCGCAGTTTGCAGTTCTTTTTGCAGATCAGCGAGTTGGCTGTTCAGCATATCCATATACGCATCTCCCGGTCTTCCGTGCGCGCTCGCTAATTTTTGCATAAAAGCCACGTTTGAATTTGCTGGAGGTCCGCTTGCGATAGCCTGCTCCAACTGGTTGATCTGCTGCTGTATATCGTTTTTTGTTGGCTTGTAATCATCCCCCGAGAACGCGTTTACGCCCCTTATAAGCAACTGGCGCAGTTTGTCCACATCCGCCTGCGTAAATGCATACTGTTCCACCCGCATAACCGGCAATGTGTCCGCATTTGGAACGCTTACGTCGGCATTCACATGGATCTTTAGTTTCCCGCTTTTATCTGTCAGCTCCGTCTGGTAACTGGGCTGCGCGCCAATCCGCTGGGTCAGTGTGCCGGAGGTTGGAACGCCGCTTGCACCCGGCGATGTTGTCGTTGCCGCCTGTATCATTTTATCAAGACTTTTGCCTTTTACAATGGCCTGGTCGGGCGTCTGCTGGCAGGCAAAAAGCGAAAGAGATGCCGCTGCTGCCATTACTAAACAAATAATTTTCTTCATGCAATAATTCCTTTCTCTTATCTTGCCTCCATCATCCCATAAGTCCGATCGAAATAATTCATCAAATTGTAAACGTTTTGTTATTGCATTCAAAATTATGGAAATATAATTTTTACAGTCGTACCATGCTCGGGTTTGCTTTCTATTACCAGCCGCGCCTTGTGCGCTTCCGCAATTCTGGCAACAAGAGCAAGGCCTATCCCGCTGCCGCCCTTTAGTTTGCTTCTGGACCGGTCCACCATATAGAACGGTTCAGTAATCCTTTGAATCTCGTTCTCCGCAATGCCGGCGCCTTTGTCCACCACTTCAATGGTGCGCCCATAGGCGCGGAGTACCACTGTTTGCCCTTCTTTGGAAGCCTTGGAAGCATTGTCAACCAGATTGATCAGCAGATCCTGCATCAGGTCGGCATCCAAAGGCAGGTTTCCGGCGCTGCATTCCGTTTTCAGTTGTATGCCCCGATGGCGCAGCAACTCTTCTGTGCTGCTTTGCACCTTTTCAATCAATCTTTGCACCGGTTCGTCTTTTAGAAGCAGGTCATCCTGTACCACAATCAGCCCCAATAATTTCTGCGTCAGCCTCTCCAGCCGTTTGCATTCTTCATGGATATGCGTGAGCGAGGCTTGAACCGCTTCTTCCGGCAACTTTGTCATCAGCAACGTTTCGGAATAGCCGATCACAGAAGTAAGCGGCGTTTTGTATTCATGGGTCAGCGCGCTCATAAAAAGCTTCCTGCGCTCCGCCGTATCTTCCAATTCAGCTACATGGGCTTGCACCGCGTCCGCCATCCTGTTAAAATCACAGGCCAGATCGCCCACCTCATCATTCATTGTAACGGCCGCTTGCTGCGAATAGTTTCCGCCGGCAATTTTTCTGGCAGATTCTCCCAGTAACTTAAGAGGTTTTACAGCCATACGCACAAACAGGATGATGAGCGCAACTCCTATCAAAATGCAAACTGCGCCGATTGCAAAAAACCAAAGCCCCATTTTTGTGATATTGCTGTATACGGAAGAAATATCGTGCACAGTGTAAACCGAATACTTATCTCCCAGTAATGTTATCGTGTTTCCTACTATTAAAATATCAACGCCGTCTTTATTGTACAAAAGATATTGCTGTTCATTCTGATCCAAAGGCAGCAATATTTCCGGCTGAAGGTCTACCCGCGAATAAATCGTTTCAGAACCAAAGACAAGAACTGATTCCTGGTCCGCATAGTGAGAAAAACAATATTTCAGTAAAGAACTTTTCGCTACAACATTCAGATCATCGCTTGCATAATAATTAACCATACCGCCAAACGAAGCCTGCAGATTGTTTTGTTTTGTTTGTGCATTTTGGGTCGTCACCTGCAATATATCGTTTTTGGCCTGTGAAAGCAGCGTTGCGCAGCAAATCACAACCACGCTGACCAGAACGATGATGCAGATCAAAGAAATCTTAAGCCATAGTTTCATGGATTAGTCCTCCATGCGGTATCCGGTCTTGGAGATGGTCTTGATTTCATCGTTCAAATCCAATTTTTTTCTGATGTTTGCTATATGCACATCCACAGTCCGGGTCTCTCCTACAAAATCTACGCCCCATATTTCGTTCAATAGCCTATCCCTGGTCATTGTGCGGTTCTTATATTTGGCCAGCAATGCAAGCAGATCAAATTCAAGTGGTTTTAATGCTATCTCTTCTCCCGCCCGCATAACAGAACGTTTTTCAAGATCAATCGTCAGGTCTTTAATGCGGATAACCCGATTCAAACGTCCGCTGCGTTCCAATACTTTTTCTATCCGCACCATAAGCTCCAGTACCTCAAACGGTTTTACAATATAGTCTTCCGCCCCTTCTTTGAGTCCCTTTACCTTGGAGGTTACGTCCGCTTTAGCTGTCAGATAAATAACGGAGATATTGTATTGCTTCATAATTGGCAACAATTCAAATCCGTCCAGCCCCGGCAGCATGATGTCCAGCAGTGCCAGGTCAAACGAATGGTCGTTTTCCAGATAAAGTGCCGCTTCTCCACCGTCCGTAAAAGTCTTGCATTCATAGCCCGCAACCTGCAGATTGATTTCTATGAGCTCCAGAATTGCCCTATCGTCTTCAACAACCAATATTTTGTTTGCTGCCATATTGAACCTCCAAAAAAGACATTCTTTTGTATTGTATCATAGGTACATTTAAAAAAAGATCATCGTTTTGTAAACGAATAATTAACGCAACCTTTAATTATCCTTTGCAATAATATAAAATTGATGCTCTTATGGAGGATCGTATCTTACCATAAATTACAGCAGCTTATATTTTCAATAATGTGACATTGACATAAGTGATAACCGTACGTTTATGTACTGCAGGCCCATGGTCTTGTCCACTACGCTGCTGCTAAACGTCACTTCATCCAAGAAGTCCTTGGAACCCAAACTGGCCCTCCAGATTGCTGAACTCATCGTAAGTAATATTTCTCGCTACTCGTACCCTAACAAAAACCACTTATTTGCTTAATTTTAGCTAAAATTTCTTCACACTTTTCAAGCCAACAAGACGCTGTCTGCTTAGTTATTTCCAAAACAGCTATCGGTTTGTAATTTTTTGTAAAGTCTTCATATTTCTCAAGATTTATGCTGTCTGTTTCATCAAAATTCCACCTATACATTGAGCTTATTTCGATATATATTTTTTCTCCTGAATTATATATCCATGTTTCAATTCCATTGTCAACAGTGGTTGACCATAAATGGTAAAGCTTTATGGGATCATCAGCTATTTCATCTAAATTTAAATTCTTACAATATTCATTCCATATTAGCCCAAAACTTTTCTCATCTAAGCTTTTTTTTAGTTTTGATGCTAACGCCATAATTAAAGAGATTTTAAGAGATTTAATACCTTCAATTATAAAATCTCTAAATACGATATATTTTTTATCCTCTTTGTAAAAAATAATCTCTACCTCGGTAAAGGCTTCATAGCTACTTTCTCCTTTAATACTAAAAATTGTTTCATTATTATTCATAAATTCCAATATTGTGGCATTCATCCTATTATTTTACCTCTTTTATTAACCAACCCGGCTCTTCTTAATGCGTTTTGCATTTCTTGCGATAATCCACTCCATGTTCTAACATGACCATGAAATAAACCTTCACTTGTCTGGCTTAGCACAACAAATTCACCATTACTAATACCTATCCTTCCAGTGCCATTATTAAACGCTAAAGAATTATCAAGTGCTTCCTGTCCATTTATTGGCGCTTTACTTTTAATCGAATTTCCGACTTTGGTATGATAAGGTGCATCTTCATATATACCAAATAGACCACCAGCATCACACCTATTATGTACTAGAACTCCTTGATTTCCTACAAAATAAGTGTGCCAATCTTGAACCTCAAAGTTATATACTTTAATTTTTTCTGACAATTTTTCTTGAGTAACAGCGCTAATTTTAATCGATGTTCCATCATATTGTCTTAGCTCATCTCCAGATTTAAGTTCTCCGGCAGCTACCCAGCCTTTTCCTTCAATCCAGAAAGGATGTGTAGGTGTAGTCTTAATCTCTTCATTACCCGCAGATATATGTATTAAAGTATCTGTTTCATTTGTAAATACTTGTGCAACCTTTTTTAGTCCTTTTTCACCTGTTTCCGGATT
>JAEYKI010000016.1 GCA_023408315.1 Bacillota bacterium | reverse complement strand
ACCGTACTGACACCTGCAATCAAGGGCGGCACATGGTATTACGATAAAAATATGGTAAAGCTAACGCAAAACGCGGATGGCGCCGCCACGGTGACCGGTCTGAAAGCCGGAAATACCACGCTGCATTACACAGTCGGTTGGGCGGACGCTACTATAGCGCTGACCATAGACCCGCAGCCCGCTCCCACGGCAACACCCACAGAAACTCCCGCGCCAACGGCAACTTCAACGGTAACGCCAACGCCGTCTCCCACAGCAATGGCAACGCCAACACCTTCGGCTTCGGGGACCGCTTCGCCCTCGGCTGTGGCGGCTGTAGCGCAGGTCGCAACTCCTGCGGCCGCGGTGCAAAACGGTGGAACCGTCTGGATCGTCTGTCTGGTGGTGATCCTGGCCGGATGCACGGCTGCGGCGCTTTTGATCGTAGCCTACAAAAAGAAAAAATTGAAGAAATAAAAATAATTGTTCAGCGGGCTCCGGCAAATCCGGGGTCTATTTTTTAGGCTGCGGCCTGACTGTAATTTTGACTGTAATAAGCCTGTCATTAAACCATATTGAATAGAATTGCCAGTCCAAAAAAGCCCTGTTTGTTGCAGTTTTGTGCCATTGTGTCTGATGCGCTTGTCCAATGGGGTTCAAGAGGTCGCAGGTTCAATTCCTGTCACCCAGACCAAAAAGAATCCACTCGTTTGCGGGTGGATTCTTTTTAACTTGTATTATAGAAATGAATTTATGACCGATTGAACCCGAAGGGTTCAAGGGAACGGAGCCGACCGCCGCCAGCGGCGGATGCAGGGAGGCGAAAGTTCGCTGAGCGCGAGACGAATGTGAGCGCCAGCCTCAAAAAAAGCTTACGCGAAGTATGAAACCACAGCGAAGCGGGTCGCAGGTTCAGTTCCTCACGCCCCGGGTGTGCATTTTCCGCGGATATTGGCTATAATAAAAAAAGCCAATTGTTAAAAATGAAAAGCATTGCGGGCTCCGTTAAAACCGGGGCCTGTTTTGGTATGCACTCCCTCCCCTTTTATGTTACAATAAAACAAACCTGTAAGCGGAGGAACACATGGAACAGTTTGACGGATACATATCCCTTGAGATATTTTTAAGCTACGGCCTGTATACGGGCGCGGACCTGGACGATTTTATGCTGAACGAAAGGGAGGCGGAAGAATACGCCTGCCTGGACGCATACACCGTATTTGGCAAAATAGCCAGGCTGCCCGGCCGGGCAAGCTCCGGCGATATTGCCCTGAGCGCAACCATTGCGGCGGCAAACCCCCTGGAACCTAAAAGCGTGAACATGCTGGCGGCAGACCTGGTGCGTTACTTTGAAAGAAAAATACAGCCCGTGCTGGCGGCGCGGCGCGGCGAGCTTTCCGGCCCGGACGTTTGCATACCCTTGGACTTTGATTTTAAGGACGCGCACCAGAATACGGAACTGTTTCTTTCCCTGGACGCGGACGAGGAATGCTTTTGCGGCCTGCTCCCCAAACTGGAAGGGCTTTGCCTAAAAGCCAGGCAGAACGGCCTGAAAGAAATGTCTGTATACCGGGACGAGAAAGGCAAATGGAAGATTTCCGGCAGCGCGGAAAAAGACGATGAGGAATAAAGGAATGCAAAAAAAATCCATTGCCTTTGAAATAGTTTTAACGGTGGCGGTGGCAATCTCCGCCTTGGTTCTGGCCTTTGTGCTTTTACTGTTTTTGCTGTTCTCAGGCATAAACCCCGCCATTCAAAATATAATAGGCGTTTGCTATGCTGTTGGAGTTGCTTTTTTAATCTGGCTGATCTATAAAAAACGCCTGCCCAAAAAGGTATGGCGTATTGGCGTATACATTTGCTGCGGGGCCATTGCCGCATCCTTTGTTTACGCCGCGCCAAAAATATACGAGGGTTCCCTGCCCACGCTAAGCGAGCTGGACAACCACGCCCTGATTGCCAAATACCAGCCCCACCGGGCGGATTCCCAGGCTGTGCAATTAAACGAACCCTCTGCTCTTGCGCTGAGCGGCGACCTGCCCCGCATAGACTGCGCAACAGCCCTCTACCCTGTTGCGGCGGCTTTTGCAGGTGCGGCGTACCCCGCCGGGAATTACGATCCTTATGAAAGCGCGCTTAAGTGCTCCGGCACCCCGGACGCTTATGCCAGCCTGATTTTGGGGAACTGCGACGTTATCTTTGTGGCCGGGCCTTCCGACGCGCAACTGGCGGACGCGCAAAAAAAGGGCGTGCAATTCAAACTCACACCCATAGGAAAAGAAGCGTTTGTATTTTTTGTAAGCGCGCAAAACCCCGTGGACACGCTTTCTGTTGAGCAGGTACAGTCCATATACAGCGGAGACGTTACAAACTGGTCCGCCCTGGGCGGGCCAAGCCAGGAAATACGCGCCTTTCAGCGGGACGAAGGAAGCGGCAGCCAAACCGCCCTTTTAAAGCTGATGAAGGGCAAAACGCTGATGAAAGCGCCCAATGAAGACGTGGTGGACGGCATGGGCGGCATTATCCGCCAGGTTGCGGATTATAAAAATTATCCCAACGCCATTGGCTATTCGTTCCGGTTTTATTCCACGGAGATGGTAAAAAACAACCAGATCAAGCTGCTTGCCCTGAACGGCGTCCTGCCGGACAAACAGACCATTGCGGACGGCACATATCCCCTGACGTCCCAGTTTTACGCCGTAACGGTGGAAGGCCGCGAAACGCAGAACACAACGCGCCTGGTTGACTGGGCGCTCTCTCCCCAGGGCCAGTACTTAATTGGCCAAACGGGATATGTTCCGGTATCTTAACAAAACAGCCGGCGCCAACCGGCGTTAGCCCGCAAAAGCGGGTATATCGTACACAAGGGGCGAATCCTCAAACGCGGACGAATATTCCGAGATAATGCGCGCTATGCTGGCAGCCCATTTCTGGTCCGTCGCGTACTGGTGGCCGCTTTTTTTTGTGGCCCAGCCCTGCGGGTCAAACCGCATCTGGTACAGGGTGTCCTGGTCGTGGCTGCCGGATACAGCCTGGGAACGGTTTACGTAATTGTCCGATATCCACTGCGCGCCGCCCCGGATGGCCGCCGCCACCGTATCCCACTTCTGGCCCGCCGCGTATACGGAGCCGTCGTGCACCGGGTTTGCGTCGTATGCGCGTATACCAAACAGGTTATAATAAACGCTGGATTTCTCTATGGTATAATCGTGCCCGTTTGAATCTTCATATGTTCCCGCCTTTACATATACGCCGCAGGAAAGCTCGGAAGTACCGTTGCCGCTTTCCAGCCGCGCATGCGCAACCAGATACACGGGGTTGATATCGTACGCGCGCGCCGCGTCCAAAAAATCCTGCGCGTGGCCTTCCAGCACGCCCCTGCCTTCCATCATTTTGGCAAGCTCGCCTGCCGTAACTCCATCCACCCATTTTAAAGACATAAACTCATACTTGGCCTGCTCGTTTGCTTCCAGGGTTGCCGGATCCATTATGGAAGGATCAATTTTGTTGTAATTGGCTATGGCCTCCAGCGTGATGCCGTATTCTGTTTCACGCTGCCTCTCCAGTCCGATGCTGATGGGCCCTATTTTTGTTTCCGGCTGCGCGGCCTGCTCCACATAGCCGCCGTAGGCCGTTGCGCATATGGCAAATATAGCAATAAAAACAACCGAAAACCAGGTGCTTGTATTGCCCGCCGGACCTGTTTTTTTGTGCCTTCCGCCCCGAATCAGCGCCTCCCTGAACTTGCCTGTCCTGCTTTCCATTCGCAAATCCCCCGTATGGTTCATTGTATGCCGCCGCGGCGTTTGTAATTCGCTTAAAAAACAATCATGCGGGTTCACCCTGTTTGTGCGCCCATTTTATATTTGCGGCGCGCTGCGTCCGCCGCTCCCGGCATAGATTTTGGGGAATGCAATTTTTCACGCAGGCCCGCAAAAACTCCCCGGCACATAAGAAAGGGCTCCTGCAAGAGCCCTTTCTTATGTAAAAGGAGGAAATTTATGAAAAAGCCCTACTGCATCGGCCGGAGCTCTCCGCCCCCCGCCAGGGCGAATGTTTTGCCGCCCAGCCATGCATTCGCGTCGTTCGTGCTGTCGTAATACACCGTTGCGCTGCCCGTAATGTTGGAAAGCGTGCCGTCCGCGTCTGTGACGGCGTTGACGTACGAGTCTTCCGTTACGTTCCACGCGCTTGTTTTATCCAGCGTGATTGTAACCGATTTGGCCGTGTTCGCGCTGTTGATTGCGCCATTCAGGCTGGAGCCGTTTACAAGGGTGATATCCGCCGTGCTGATGTTGTCCAGAACCACGTCTCCCAAAAGCTTCTGCGTATCCGCGGTAAACCAGACCTGCGATCCGTTTGCCCCGCTCTGCCCCCACTGGTCCGCTCCCGCTTTTAGCAGAACGCCCGTTCCGCTCAGGGCAACGTTTTTAAGGCTGATCACTGCCGTTGTGTTTGTGGAGTAGAACAGCGGGCCTTCCGCCGCCGTAAGAATGCCCCCCGCCATGGTAAACGAGCCGCTGCCCACGTCCGCGTCCCCGGACATGCTCTGGTAAATAAGCACGCCGTAGTTTTTGCCGCCCTCCATTGTGCAGTCCGCCAGCGTTACGCTGTTTTTGCCTTCTATCACAACCGCCTCGCTGCCCGTTGCCTTCATGGCAGCGCCCGTTGCCGTTATGCTTCCTGTGGAATAGATGGCAGGCGATTTTGCGCCGGTTGTTAAAACTGTGCCGCCCGTTACCGTAATGGTTCCGCCGCCGCGGTCCGTCGCTATGGCGGCCGCCGCGCCGTCCCCGGCCGTGGTGATATTCACGTTTTCCAGAGTAAGCGTTCCGCCCAGCGTGGCGTCCACGCCGTGCGCGCCCGTGGCTTTGCATTGAATGGTTACATTGCTCAGCTTGACCCTTGCGTTCTCCCCCGCCGCAAACACGCCGTTTGCACCTGTGCCGGTGGTTTCCACCGTGGAATCTGCCAGGCTGATCTCGCTGCCCGCTTTTGCAAGCACCGCCGCGTTCAGCCCGTAAAAGCTGCTGGAATCCATGGAGGATGTGTTGCCGATGGTGGTGATCTTCATGCCGCTCATGGTGAGCAGCGAATCACCCGTAACAAGCACCGCGGATTGGTCGTCTTCCGTGGCGTTCAGCGTTTCGCCGGTTTTGGAAGCGGAACCCCCGCTCAGGTTGTACAGCCCGGCTCCGCCTGCCTGTGCGCTCTCCCCGCTCTGAGGCTGCGCCGCTGCGGTTTGCCCGGATGCCGCCGCGGTGGAAGATGCGCCCGCCGTCCCTTGCGTTAATGCGCCGCTGCACGCCACAGTTACCATTACGCTGAGGGCCGCTATGAGGCATGCCGTTATCCGGGTAAGTATTTTATGCTCCATTTGATTCTCCCTATACGCTGCTCCCTTGTCTTGTTCACAGGTTAATCATACCCCGCAAATGTGACGGCGGGCTGTTGTTTATCTGTTTTTTATATAAAAACTGCGTGAGGGCATTAAGACGCCGTCTTATCCAGCCTGCACGCGCGCGTCCATTCGCACCTCCAGCGTATGCGCCTCCAGCGCGGCGGACGCCGCAAAGGCAATGCTTCTGAGTGCCCCGCCCGTTATGTCCGCTTCCATATGCAGGGACTGCAATCCATGCCGCCTATGCCGGATATCGCCTCCAGCGCGGCCAGAAGCGTTTTATCCGGCTCCCGCACGTTTTCCAGCAGGCCCTGCCGCATGCCTGCCGCTGCCTGCGCAATGGCCGCCGCCGCGCCCCGGGGTATTTCCTCCCCCCGCAGGTCCAGCGTTACCAGGCCGTCCTGCCCTGTACGCATGCCGCCCGCAAGCGCGGCTGCCGCCGCGCCGCACACCACCAGCAATGAGGAGGAGGCGGAGGAATCCACAAAAACCAGCGCATCGGGTTCTCCGGAATAGGCGTTTTGCGCCTCCACGCGCGCGCCAGGCTTCCAAACCGCGGAGCCCTGCATTTTTTGCCCGTTCTTTGTTACCGTAAAATCCGCCGCAACCGTAACGCCGCGCGCGGCCAGCGTATAAACGGCCGCATCCCTGAGCGCCCCATAACCCGATGCTTCCGCCCTTGCGTGCGCAAAGGCTGCAATGCCCAGCAGCAGCCCGGCCGCGGCAACGCAGCCAATCATCAGCCTGTGCCTGTTATTCAATCAACCAATCCATGCCTTTCCTTTATTGTGCAATCTATTTTCTGCAAAACCTCCGGAAATTATTTGAAAAAAAAAGAACAAAAAAAGCGCCCGGCAAATCATTCTGCCAAAGCGCTGTTTGGAGTAACACAAGGTTGTGTTTCATGTTTTTCTATTTGCCTGTTTTTTCTTTTACAATCTGCAGCAGCAGGTCCGCGCAAAAATCCAGGCCCAGGCGGCTTGTATCCAGGCAGATATCATACAGGCTTAAATCCATCCAGTTCACCTTGGTAAACGCCATATGGTGCTTGGAGCGTTCCCGGTCGCTCTGCGTGATCATTTTATCCGCGGACGCGTCCGATATGCGCATAACCTCCATCATGCGCTTTTTGCGAAAATCACAGTCCGCGTGCAAAAAAATGTTGATCAGGTTTTCACGGCCCTTTAAAATATGCGCCGCGCACCGGCCGATGATAACACAGGGGCGTTCTGCGGCAATGTGCCGTATAACCTCCGTTTCCGCCTCAAACAGTTCGTAGTCTGTGGGCACGTAGGTTTGGGGCATGATGTATTCTCCGGAAGCGCCCAGGGCGTTGGCCGTGAAATATTTGTCCCAGAACGTGCTTACTTTTTCGTCCCGGTCTTTCAGGTTTTCCTCCAGGCAGGAGAGCGTTTTTGCGGCGCGGGAAATGATATCGCGGTCTGCGTAATACATGTTAAGGGCGTTCGCCAGCTTTTGGCCCACATAGGCCCCTCCGCTGCCCAACTGGCGGCTGATGGTGATAACAAAAGGCGTATCTTCTTTCATATTCTTATAACTCCTTGACACCTGCTTTATATGCTGTTTTAGTTGCGGAATAAATATTAAATGTTACCACCAGTATACTACATTCGGGCGGTTTGTGTAAGAACAAAATGTTTTTTTTATATTTTGCCGCGCCTTGCAAAAAGCCGCGCAAAACAGTTGCGCGCAACAAGGGATGTGATATACTATTCCTGTATTTTGCAGCTTGTTTTACCTCCAATAAAAACATAGGAATACCGTACCACATCTAGGGATTGGCTCAAGTATGCGGCTGTTCGCTTGATTTGTTTTTGT
Organism: Bacillota bacterium; assembly: GCA_023408315.1. Taxonomy (GTDB): domain Bacteria; phylum Bacillota; class Clostridia; order Christensenellales; family Christensenellaceae; genus JAEYKI01. Next base: position 28,497 of record JAEYKI010000016.1, on the reverse strand, counting down.
GCGCTGTTGGGGGCGCATAAATATAAAGTAAGAGGGAGATTCAAATTATGTTTGGTATGGACAAAGTGAAAGAGGCTAATGAAGAGCCTGAAAACGCCCCGGAAAATACCGGGGCTGTGAAAGCAGACGCTGCCGGATTCATGGCAAAAGCTTTCATGGGCAGGAATTTTTCCGGCGACATGAACAAATCTGTTGAGGCGACAAACGAGGCCGTTGAAATGCAAAAACGGTTTCAGAACCCGGACGCAAACAGCCTGCCCGCAACCGCGGAGGTTATATCCGTTCAGGATACGGGCAGGCTGGTCAACTTTAACCCCGTGGTTATCCTGCAGCTCCGGGTTACCCCGCAGTCCGGCCCGCCGTTTGATGTTACCGCAAAAACAATCGTTCCCAAATCCGCCGTGCCCGGCGCGGGAGACGCCATCTCCATCAGATACGCGCCCACGGACGCCACCAAAATCTCCATTGTGTGAACATAAAACCGTAAAGGCCGCCCGGCGGGCGGTTTTTTGTTGCAATAAAACGCCAAAAATAAGCAATCCCGGCCCGGCCGCGTCATAGTATAGCAATATAAAAAGTGTATCTCGGAGGGTTTGCATATATGAAAGTGGGATGCGTACGGGAAATAAAGAGCGGCGAGACGCGCGTGGGCTTAACGCCGGACGGCGCGCGGGAATACATAGGCCATGGGCACAAGGTAATTGTGGAGGCGGGCGCGGGCGAGGACGCGGGGTTTGCGGACGAGGCGTACGAGGACGCGGGCGCGGCAATCTCCCAGACGGGCGCGGACGTATGGGCGGCCAGCGATATGATTGTTAAGGTAAAGGAACCGGTTGCGGAGGAATATTACCTGATGCGCGAAGGCCAGATACTATACGCGTTTTTGCACCTGGCCGCGCAAAAAATGCTGGCCTACCGCATGCTGCGCTCAAAATGCGTGGGCGTTGCGTGCGAGACCCTTACGGACGGCGCGGGAAATCTACCCGTGCTTGCGCCCATGAGCGCCATTGCGGGCGCGGTTGCGGTGCTGGAAGGCGCGCGCCTGATGCTTATGCCCCAGGGGCCGGGGCTGCTGGCCTGCGGTTCTCCCGGCGTTAAACGGGCGGACGTGTGCGTGCTGGGCGGAGGCGTTGCGGGCGGCGCTGCCGCCAGAACGGCAGTGGGCCTGGGCGCGCGCGTTACGGTGCTGGATATCAACCCCGCCAGGCTGGCGGCGCTGGACGCGCAATACGGCGCGCGCATAGACACGGCATACGCCTCCCCCGCCGCCGTGGAACGTTATGTGTGCGGGGCAGACCTGGTGGTTGGCGCGGTTCTGGTGCCCGGCGCAACCGCGCCCCGCATTATTCCGCGGCACTGGCTGGCAAACATGCGCCCCGGCAGCGTGCTGGCGGATATAGCCGTGGACCAGGGCGGATGCGCGGAATCCACCCGGCCCACAACCCACGGCGAGCCTACCTACCTGGCGGACGGCGTGCTGCATTATTGCGTGGCAAACATACCCGCCGCCGCGCCCCGCACCTCTGCCCCCGCCTTTTGCAACGCCGCGCTGCCCTTTGGCCTCACCATAGCGGATATGGGCCTGGAAGCCGCCGTAAGGTCGCACCCCGGCATTGCCTCCGCCATCAATATTTACCGCGGCAAGTGCACATACGGCGCGGTGGCCGAGGCCCTGGAAGCGGAATACGCGGATTTAAAAAGTTTGTTGTAACAGGTATTCCTTTCTTTTTCCGCCTTTTTCTTTTGCGGCAAAAAGAAAAAGGTGGAGCCTTATCCTTCCCTTCTTGGCGCGGTGGGATCGCAGATTGGCGCGGGCATGCCGGAAGCTTTGGATAAATGCAGTATGTAATAGCATACAATGCGGTACATATAGTCCATATACAGGGGTGAAAGGTTGCCCACCACCTCTTTTTTACTGATACTGTTATACAGGTCCAGAATAAATTCCGCAAACGTGCGCATATAATCCACAACATCCTGGTTCAGGCGGCCCATGGCCGGAAAGGTTTCAAGCCCCGTGCGCTGAAATCCGCGCATTTCATATGCCCGCACATACAGGTTTAAAAACTCCCGCGCAAAATCGTTGGCTTTTTGCCGTATCTCAACATGCACCAGGCTCAGGTTGTCCGCAATTGTAAACGAATACGCATAGGCGTCTATCAGCCATCCCGTGTTCAGCTCCGCCTGGTTGAACCGCGGCATCCTGCCCCCCATAAATTCGTTTAGAATATCAAGGTACGCTTCCGTATCGTTCACAATATGATTCGTAAAGGAAGGCAGGGCCACTATGCCCACCTTGCCTGTCAATTGCCTGATGAGTATGTGCAGCACATACTTGCGCATATCCTGCACCGCGGCAAATGCCTCGCCATTCAGCGCGGCAAGCTGCTGACCGGAGAGATTTTGCCGGGCGCGCTCCAGCAGTCCGTCCATTTGCCGGATCAGCTCCCGCAACGCGTCCACCTCCGCGGTTTCGTCCGGAGAGAGGCCCACAAACAATATACGCATCTGGTCTCCAAAAATCTGCAGCCAGAAGCGGTTCTCAAACAGGTTTTCTTTTTGCAGGCCTGCCGCCTCACCATTTACCGCAAATGCAGCCGCAGGTATTGCCTGCCCCGCCGGCTCGTGTTCGTTCGGGCGCATATCCCATCCTCCTTATACAAAAATCCCGGCATGCCCACGTGAGCGGATAACGCTTTAGCACGCCGCATATATATGTAATGCACTTTTATGCTGATGGGGGGCGCTGAAAAATGGCTGTTCAAATATCGCAGCGTGACGAGAACCGGTTCTGGCTGCAGGTAATGGGAGACAAAGCCCGGATTATGCAGAAGGAAACGTACCCCGCCGAAACCGGCTCAATTAAGCGCGCGGGAGAATTTATAGAAAAGTTTGATTCCCTGCTCGCCCGCGCGACCGGTTCGGACGACCAGGTGGAAGTGAACCGGGACGCTTACGGCGTGGTGCAGGATTTCAGGCGGTTTGTTCTTGAAACCATACGCACACAGATTTCCCAAAAGTCCGTCATCGGCATTTTGCCCGATTACCTGGACGTTTACGTAAACGAATGCGAAATATACCTTTCCCAGCTTTACGCCGTAATGAACGGCATGGAGTTTAAAGTTACGGCTCTGGACGTTGTGGTAACCTGGGCGCTCAACGCTTATATGGGCGCAATCCACCTGGAGGACAACATAAGCTCTGTATTTGTAAACTACAAAAACAAGGCCGGCGCTTACGCCGACGGTTTTTTATACCTGTATATGCGCGCGCAGGTATTAAGCGGCTTTATACGTACGGGCCTGGAATCCTTCCCCATGCTGAACGATTTTTACAACGACTTTGCGGCGTTTATGACCGAGTACGCGGAATTGGTGGTGGACCTGATCCGCATGATGGAAAAGCGCAGTTTCCCGGGCACGCTGACCCTGCTGGACCTGGACGATCTGTACCGCATTCTTTGTTACATCATGTCAAAGCTGTCTTCCGTTTCAAGCATACGCGCGCCGGCCTGCGACCCGGCCTCGCCCAGGCGGTCTTAATGCACGCGTACGCCTCTTTGCGGGCAGCTCGCCCTGTGCCCTTCCGCAGAATTTTGTATCATGTACGGATCAGGAACGGCATCTCTCCGCCCGGATCGCACGGCGGCACCGGTTCCTCGTCTATGGCGGCAAGCTGCGCGGTATGGTAACACAATATGCGGTACGCGCATTCAAGCTCCAGCAGCGTCAGCGTGCCGGGCAGCATGTTTTTGCGCGCCATTGCCAGCAGATCCACCACAAACTCCGCAAAATCTTTCAGCGTGCTGCGCATGCTGTTGCGGTATTGCCGCAAAACGGGGAAATCCTCCAGGCCCGCGCGCAAAAAGCCCTGCAGCGTAATGGCAAAGCTGAACAGCGCGTTCAGCCGCTTTTCAAAATCCGCGGCTCTGGCATTGATATTGGTATCAAAAAACTCCACATTGTCCCGTATCAGCCTTGCGTCCACCTCAAAAGCGGGCAGCCAGAAGATATCCTGCACAATGGGGTTGTATGTGGGGCGTTTGTTTTGCATATATATCCCCAGAAGGTACAGGTATTCATCCGCCATGGATACAATATGGCTTACAAAAGACGGCTTTATGTTGAGATAAACGCCTTTAAGCTGCTTGGCTAAAATCTCCAGCGTAAGGCTGCGGAACTCCTGCACCGTTTGCCTGGCTTCGCTGTTCAGGTTCCTGAGCACCGCTCCGCTGATGGCCTCCTGAGCGCGCGCATACAGCTCCTCAAACCGCCGGTATAATTTTTGCAGCTCCGGCGCTTCCGGTTTGCCGGGTGGCAGGCTGTTATAAATAATCTGCGCCTTAACGCTCATCAGCTTAAGCCAGAAACGGTTTTCTTCCGCGTTGGAATATACGTACTCCGCCATGTGCACTCCTCCTTATGTGGTGCTGAGCCGGACGCTGTACGCGTTGCAGGACGGCCTTAAGACCTCCGACGTCACGGCCAGTTGGTTGATATAATAACAAAGCTTGCGCGCAAGTGAATCCAGTTGCAGAAGTGAAACCGTGCCTGGCAGCCCGTTGCGCTGATGCGTTACAATGAGTTCCTGAACAAATTTATGGAATTCCTCCAATTTTGGCAGCAATTTTCGCCTGTACTGTTTTAATATCTGGTAATCCCCCGAGCCGATGCGCATGGTGCTCTGCAGTTCCACCGCATACATAAAATAATAGCTCAGGTCTGCGGCGGTCTCCTCCGCTTTATTCTTTAGTTCCCTCTGGAACAGGCCAACGTTATCCGCTATGTACCTGGCCTCTGCATACAGCATGGGCAGCCAGAATATGTCCTGCGCAATGGCGCTGTGCGTGGGATTCTTGCCTTCTATAAATTTCCCCAGCAAATACATATACTCTTCCGCCAGGGTCGCCATGTTGTTAATGTACGCAGGCTTCATGTTGATAAACGAAACGCCCGTGGCAAGCGATTTAAGCAGATTCAGTACAAAGGCGCGGAAACGCATGGCGTTGTTGTACGCGTCCCGGTTCAGTTCGTTCAGCTCTTCCGGCGTATTGTTTTCTCCCGCGCGGCGTTCCAGCCTGTCAAACAGGTTGAAAAAATAAAGCGCTTCATCCGCTTCCCGCCGTCCGGACGATATGCGGCTGTGCAGCATCAGAGCGCCGTCTCCCATGATCTCCAGCCAAAACTGGTTTTCGTCCCGGTTGGAGTAGATATATTCGGCCATGACCTCGATTCCTCCGTATTGGAATATACCTATACTATTCAAGGGGCCAAAAAAATGCGCCGCAAGTATATAAAAAAGCCGCTCCCGGCGGCTCCATATAATCTGCTGTTATTTTTTTTTCTGTTTTGCTTCCTGCTGCCGCACGCGTTCCTGCGTAATGCGGCCGATCAGTTCCAGAGGCAGCCCCTCTTCCAGCGGTATGCGTACCGTTCCCTTGGATACGCTGAAACCCTTCAGTTCCTCCCGGAAAGCTTGTATGCCCTCCGCGGTGGGAAAAAAGCCGATGTGGTTTTTAAACGCGGCGTAATACACCAGGCTGCCGTTCAGGTACAGAGACGGCATACCATAACTGATGCGCTCCTGCGCCCGGGGCGCGTTGTGCAGTACAACCGCGCGGATTGCGCTCAATTTTTTTTGGATATCCGGCGGAAAGCCTTCTATATATTCGTCCACAGATTTATAAGATCTCATGCGCGCCTCCTTTGGCCTGCCACGCGGCAGCGGTCCGTTGCTTTTTAATGCCAGTATACCATAGAATCGCACTCTGCAAAACCGGGAGCCATGCAAAACAGCTCCGGGTATAAAGAAATAAACCGCTTTGGGCGGAGCGGTTTATTTCCATCTAGGAAAAAAGTAAAATGAAAAAAGGAAAATTTTTTTCATCCGATTATCATTATAACAAAATTTTGCAAAATTCCAATAGATAAATTGGCAAATAGTCAGGAAATTCATAAAAGCCTTGCCCGTTTGTTTCTAAAAGCCGCTATCTGCACCCTTCCGCCCGCATGGGAATACAATAGGGTATGGTTCAAAACGGCGTAAGGACAGGTGCGCGCCTGCGCACAAATGCCAGGCGGCGCTACAAGCGCTTACATTTATACCGCCGCCCGTGAGGCGCGGTTGATACATAAAAGCAATTCACTTGCGGGAGGGATTTTTTATGGACGCGGCATATACCAACCGCGAACTGAACCGTTTCTGGCTGCGGCAGCTTGCGGAATGCGTTCTTATTATTTACAACGGCCTTTCACCGGACGACACCGAAATCGCCGGGCGCGCAAAAACGCTGGTGGACAGACTGGACGCTCTTGCGCTGCGCGCGGATAAGGCTTCCGGCGCGGAAGAATCCGCCCTGAACCGAGACGCCTTTCTGGCAGCGCAGGACGCGCGTAAATTTTTCATATACATATTAAACAAAAAAACAGCGGAAGATTTCCACCTGGACCTTAAAATAACAGCGCTGAGTTCCTTTTCTTCACAAGCGGAAAGATATCTGGACGCGCTGCATGCTTTTATGAACAACCGCAAGCCGCAATACAACATTATAGATTCGGAAATATTCTGGCTGAATATATTCGCCAACATGTGCAGGTATGTATCCGATAATTTGGGCAACTTTCAGAAACGGTACAGGGATAAATCGCAGGAACTGGCCCAGACCATCAACGATCTGTGGTCCTCTTCCATTGAACTAAAGGCCATTTCTGCCCAGATGGGCGAAAAAAAGACGCCGCTTTCGCAGGAACACCACCACGCTGTGGATGCCGTTCTGAGTGAAATGTATGAATTTATAACCACCATTATCCGGTTGCAGCGGGATACCAGGATACCGGGGTCGCTTTCTCTTATGTACCTGGGCCGCATCAAACGCGTACTCTGTTTTTACCTGATCAACAGCGCAAAAGCCATAGGCGAGGCCCCGCCGGACTGCAATCCGTATGCTCCCAGGATCAGTTCCCGTTAAAACAAAGCAATTTTCAGGAGGCTCCGCAACATGGATAACCTAACCAACAGAGATTATAACCGTTTTTACCTAAACCTTTTTGCGGATAACGCGCTGGTGATATTTAACGCGCTCTCTCCGGACGATGCGGATATACCAAAACGCGCCAAGGCCTATGCCGAACGCCTGGACGCGCTTGCGCAACGCGCGGAAAAAAACACGGAGGCAGACCAGCCGGAGATAAACCGGGATGCGGCGCAGGCGGTGCAGGATGTCCGTAAGTTTTTTGTTTACATACTGGACCGGACCACATCCGAGGATTTCCACCTGGACCTGAAACCCACCATGATCAACTCCTTTGTGCTGGAAACAGAAAAATACCTGGATATACTGGACGCATTTGAGCATGGGCGTGCGCCAGTATACAGGCCCATCGAAGAAGAAGTGTTCTGGCTTTTGATCTTTTCCAACCTGTGCAAATATATCTCAGACAATCTGGGCAATTTTCAGAAGCGCTACCGCGACCAGGCAAGAGAGCTTGCGCAAACACTTAACGAATACTGGTCTTTTTCTGTGGAGCTGAAAAGCATCATATCCCACGTGGGGGACAGATATACGCGCCTGGCAGACGAGCACCACATTGCGGTGAACGAGGCGCTGCTGGAGCTGTATGAATTTATGTCTACCATTATACAATTGCAGCAGGAAAACCGCATACCCGGTTCGCTTTCCCTGTTGAATCTGGAGCGCGGTCGGCGCGTCGTCTGCTTTTACCTGCTCCAGTGGGCCAAATCCATCAACGCTCAGGGGCCGGACTGCAATCCGTATGCGGCCAGAATCAGCCGGTATTGATATTTGCTGCAGGAGGTTTATAAAATGGCAAATTCCAACCTGACCAATGAAGACTTTAACCGTTTTTATCTAAACATACTGGCGGATAACGCGCTGGTTGTCCGAAATTCCATGTCTCCCGGTGAACAGAGCGAAGCGGCGGCAGCCAAGGCCCTGGCCGACCGGCTGGATGCGCTTACAGATTCCGCGGGAAAATCCGCAACGCCGGAAAACAACAGAAAAGCTTTTGAGGCGGCGCAGGACGCGCGCCGGTTTTTTCTGCATTTTTTAAACCGTATGCTCACGGAAGATTTTCATGTGGACCTGAAGCCCGCCACAATAAACCTGTTCGCCAACGAAGCTGAGCGCTATATGGATACGCTTGACGCGTTTATGAGAGGTTCCGGCCCAATATATGACGCCATTTTGGAGGAGATATACTGGCTGCCCGTGTTCACCATACAGTGCAGGTACATAGCGGACAACGTTGGCTATTACCAGAAACGGACCCATGAAAAGGCTATAGATCTCTCCGAGGTGCTGACTGAGTACACGGCGTTTTCCAACCAGTTGCAGGGCATGAAGCGCGCGGGCGACGGATATATTGTTCTGGCGGACGCGCATCACGTTGCGGTGGCGGAAGTGCTGCAGGAATTCTATGAATTTTTAACCAGCATCATCTCCCTGCTGCGCCAAAAAAGAATGCCGGGGTCCCTCTCTCTGCTGTATGTGGAACGGGCGCAGCGCATGGTATGCTTCTATCTGCTCAGGTGGTCCAAATCCATTAACGAAACGCCGCTAGACTGCAACCCTTACGCCAAACGCAGCAGCGAATATTAGAGAATGCGCAAAACATTTATGGAAGATTTTGAGAAACCGGCGTTTTACGGCTGAGGATTGCCCGGCCTATTTCATTGTGGGTAAAAAACAGGTATAATAGCGCTGGAGGATTACAGAATGAAAAAACTGTTGTGCGTCTTTCTGGCCGCGGCTTTCCTGCTCGTCCTTCCCCCGGCTGCACACGCCGCCGCACCCTTAACCAAAAGCACATATTACGCGCGTTCCACCCTTGCGGGCGAGGAGCTTTCCTATTACGACGCCCTGTATGCCGCCATGCCCAAACGCACAGCGGTGGAGCCGGACAAGTTTGGCATAACCGCGGAGCGCTCGCACCAGCTCCTGCAATATATGTATAACGACGCGCCCGAGATTCTGGGCTATTACATTGTTTTGGGCATGCAGCAGGAGGACGCGGTAAACGCGCTGGCGGCCCGAAAAACCCAGGCCGCCATGGGCCGCCTGAATGCGAACATGGACGAAGCCCAGAAAGCCCGTGCCCTGTACGAATACCTGGCGCAAACCATTACCCTGGAAACGCAGGACGCATCCGAGGACGCTGCAAGCGCAGAAAAAGACACAGACTTGGGCAACCTGGTGGGCGGGCTGATCAACTGCAAGGCAGACAGCCTTGGCGTCGCGCGCACATACCAGTACCTTTTGCACCAGACAGGTATTCCCGCCTATACCGTAACGGGAACGGCGCTGGGCCAACCCCATGCCTGGGTGCTGCTGCAAGTGGACGGCGAATGGTATTTTGCAGACCCGGCGCTTGATATGCAAACCATGCAAAAAGGCGGACAACCGTCCCGTTTTCTGCTTGACCACAGTATTTTTACAGACCACACCGTAAATCAAAACGAAAACCCTCCCCTGCCTCCCGCACGGTCCACAAAATACGTGGCGCAGGTTTCTGCCGCCGTCTCTTCATCCGCACAGCCTTCCGCTGCTTCCCAATTCCCGGAAGAGCAGGTTTCACCATCCGTACCGGCGGCAGGCGGCCCGTCCGTATCCCCCGCGCCTAGCCGCGCGCAGCAGACGGACGCAAACGCGGACAATATTTTAACATCTGTTCTGGTGGCAATTATGATCGCACTGGTGGCGGCGGTGATTCTTCTGACAGCAAAAAAACGCAGAAACACCGGCTCCGGCCCCCGGCACTGACGCGCCGGATTTTTTGTATAAAATAGCGAAACGGCGCGTAAAACCACTGCTTATGCAATAAACGTTTCAACTAAGGTTTATAGTGTTATTTTTCTGGTATTAATGGAAAAATGAACGTATAAGGTGGATGTATGAGAAAAAAATCTTTTGGAACCTCAAGAGCGCTTGTTGTCATCGCCGTATCCCTCATCGCAGTGCTCGCCGTATTCTCTGTGTACGAATTTTTGCGCGCGGACGCGCTTTCAAGTTCCGTCTCCCAGGCGCAGTCGCAGCAGAGCAGTCTTTCAAGCCAGCTTGACAGCCTGCAACGGCAAATGGAAGCGATCTATAGCCAGAACGCGGTGCTGCAAAGCCAGAACGCTGCCCTGCTGCAGCCAAGCGCAACGCCCCCGCCCTCGGTATCGGCAGACCCCAACAAAAAGGTGGCGTACCTCACATTTGACGACGGGCCAAGCGAGCAATATACCCCCGCCGTGCTGAAGACGCTCAGGCAGCTTAATATAAAGGCAACGTTCTTTATTTCATTTGACAACAAAGATTCCGATACAAAGCGCACGCTTTTAAAGCAGGAAGCGGACGAAGGCCACGCCATAGGAGTACACTGCTGGAACCATAAGTATGCGGTCTGCTACCAAAACCAGCAGGCGTTTCTTTCCGATTTCAGGCGCATGGAAAGCGTGATCAAAGAAGTAACGGGCATAACGCCCAAGATCAACCGGTTTCCCGGCGGCACAAACAACACGGTTTCCATGACGGCTTCCAATTCCATTTTAATGCCCGCGCTGGCAAAAGAAGTTTCCGCCATGGGCTACAAATCATTTGACTGGAACGCGGGAGGCGAGGACGCGTATGAACCCGGCAACCCGGACAGGGCCACAACATCCGCGGAATTTTTGCAGAAGATACTGCGGGACGCGGGAGACAACAAAAACCTGGTGGTGCTGATACACGATAAATTTGATTTTGCCGCGGATACCGTTAAATCTCTTGTGCGGGAACTGAAAAAGAAAGGTTACACGTTCGACGTTCTCTCGCCCTATTCGCCCGATTGCCAGTATTCGTTCGCCAAGCCGCGAGAAGGCTTAAAGGACGCGGCGGATGTCGCGTTTGGGGATGTAACGCTGGAGTAGTGTCCCAAATATTATATCCAATCCTATAATAGTTTGGAATTATTTTTAAAATATTATCTTATGCTTTTCTTTTGGTGCGCCTTTTCTTTTCCGCTCAAAAGAAAAGGCGCACCAAAAGAAAAAACCGCCCTAGATATTCGCCCTGTTGGTGGGGTTGTTCACAATCCCCAGCGCGGAAAGCGCCGCGAGCGCATAATTGGCGATGGTATCCACAGGCTGCGAATAATCGTACCCGGTTGCAATCTTTACGCAAATCACCGCAAGAGAGACCACGCTCACCCACAAAAGCCAGCTTTTATACCTGGGCTGGCCATCCGCCTTTGTAACCTCCTGCGCAATGGCCTGCACATTCTGCGCAATTTTCTGCGCGTCTGTCTGCGTATCCTGTACCTTCTTTTCTTCCATTTTCGTTCATTCCCCTTTCAGTGGTTTTTTACCGCGTCCTGCGCAATCTGTTGGTTGTAGCACCGCAGCAGGCCGTCCTTTTTCTCCGTGTAATCGTCCATTGCCTGCCGCACGTCTCCGTTCGCAATGTTCGCCCGCAGCACCGCTCCTGCAGTCCGGTGGGCCATGGTACCCACCGAACTCAAATAATCCATCTCGCACGCACGCGTGCGGATGAGCTGCGCCTCCCGCTCCTCGGCCCGCTTGTCCCGCGCAGCAATGCGCCGCATAAACAGCGTGACCGATAGGGAGAGAACCCCGGAGGCAATGGCAGCAATAATTTCCGTCAACTGCATTGTCAGGCCCCCTTTTCACCAATGAACCGGAGCCATACCCAGCCGGCCTTTCCGTCCACGGTAACACGGGCCCAGTCCTCGCCCGCAACGTAGCGTTCCAGCCGCACATCGTCCCCCCGGTGCAGCACGCGCATCACTTTAGCCGCAAGGTCCGGCCCTTCACGGAAATTAAGCGCATCCACGCACACCTTCCACACAAGCGCGTTCTCCTTCTCCTGCTCCATGTTCCCGCCGCCGCGGATGAAATCGCGCACGGCCCCAACCGGAAAATGGCTCCCGGGGCAGTCCGTGTAATCCTCTCCCGCTATCTCCCGGTGCGTGGCGATCCGGTTTGCGGAATCAAGCCCAAAACGCCGCACAACATCCGCCACAATCCGCTTGAGGGCCGAAAACTGCGGCTCCGCCATAGCTCCCAGGTTAAAATTCCCCAGGCATACAATGCCCACGCTCCGGGCGTTAACGCCCGCGGTTTTGGGCCAGCTGTTGCTTACATGCCCCCCAACCGCTTCCAGCCCGCGGCCCCAGTACACATCCCCGTTCCTGAGCACACAGATATTGTAGTCGATGCCCTTGTGCCCGCGAGACAGGTGATACTCGTGAATGGACTGCACCGTCTCCGCAGCGCCACCTTCGCTGTGGTGCAGGACAATGAGGTCTGTTTTAATGCGCTTTTCCAGTGCACCGCTAAACGCAAGCCGCGCGTCCTTTACATATTCAAACATGTTTTTCCTCTACCTTACTCTTATTTTTTCCTGCGCCGCAGCTTCCCGTCACCAAAGGCACCTGCAAAAGCATTCATCTATGTTGCATAGCATAAGCTCGGCTTGCTGCGCACACCCAGTCCCCATTTTTCTAAAAATACGCTCTGGCTGTTTCAATTTTTCAGGAACTACCTTTTTGATTCGCAGCCTTGGCCGCAGCCTCCAAGGCCTCCTTCTGTTTCTGCCATTCCCATTTCTCTCTTTCCAATTGCGCCTGCTGTTCCGCCTGCTGCTTTTGCCAGCCAAACTGTTCCCGCGCAAGCGAACTGGCGTCTTCCTGCTGCAGCAGTCCTGCCCTTGTGCCTGCGTTGCCAGAAGCCTGGGCTGTCCGGTTGCTCTGCGCGTTTGCAATCAGCTGACCGTAGTTGTTCCGCGCATTGGTCACACTGGTGTTGTAGTTGCTGGTCAAATCCGTATTGGAAGTATCATACGACTTTTGGGATTCGTTCCTGGCGTTGCGCTGCTCACGCAAAATATCCCCCGCAGCGGTTTCAGTCATCCCGCCCGTGATTCCCTGCGCTGCCAGGCGGGTCGCCAGGTCGCGTTTTGACAGCTCTCCATTCACATAAGCGGCGGAAAGCGCCTCATCCAGCTGGTCCCGCAGCTTGGACTGATTGGATTCGTAGGTGCTCTTTAAATCCCCCAGCGCGCTGTCCTGCTGCCCCTGCAGCAACGCGGCGATGTCCGGCAGCTTGTTAAACTCTTCGCTATAGATCGCGTTCCAATCAATTGCCATTTAAAAAACCTCCTTCTTACTCTGCCTCTGCGCTTTGTTTGATTACAGCCAGCGCCTCGCTGTCAATTTTACCCTGCTCAGCAAGCCTGTCCAGATTCTCTCCTGTAATTTGTCCAGCCTTGTATAAACGCTTCAAGCTCTCCACAAATGTACTCATTTTACAGTACCTCCATCAATAATTCCGTCGGTAATCAGTTCAAACGTATAGCCATCTATCGCCTGCTGTATTTGTTCCCAAACAGGAGGTATGGAAGATACTTCTTTACGATCACGATAAAATTTGCCGTCCGACGGGTCATAATTATCGCCCATGTTCAACACAATGTCATCACAGTTCACTGCAAACATGCCAACTCCTGCTTCAATCGTAACAGCCTGCTCTATACCGTTTATAACACCTGGAAAGGCTGAAATTATATTTTCAACTCTGTTTGTCTTTTCATTAATTATTGCAAAATTCACTACTGCACCTCCTTAATCATACCAACGGACGATAACAATTCCATTACCGCCAGTTGAACCGCTTGTTTGACCAAAAACGGGAGCCCCACCACCACCGCCACCCCAATCGCCATTTCTTATACCTGCCGCGCCCATAAAACTAGAATAACCTGTTTGATAGGCATTAGCAAATTGTGTGTCTGCATGCCAAGGGCCACCTATTCCTCCTGGACCAGATGGTGTAGCCAAGTACCAGCCATTTTCCTGAAATATTGTTTGATTTGCACCAGCGCCCGCACCGCCGCCGTAACCCCCTTGCCCTGTTCCACCAGAACTGCCGTTTTGACCTCCCAAACCGCCATAACCGCCGCCGGCATTTGTGCCCCCGCCCCCGCCAGAGCCACCATTGGAACCATATCCGGGTACACCAACCCTACTGCAATGTCCGCCCGCACCGCCGTTAGCACCAAAATTGAGACCCAGCCCAGCAAACCATGATGTACCGCCACCAGCACCATTTGAATCATAGCCAACACCAGCACTTCCCCCTCCACCTACTGTAATCGCTCCAGTTCCAGCACCAACGGTTTGATTCTTAACAAGATTTACGTAGCCTCCTCCTCCACCACCAGCACCAGAGGAACTTGAACCACCAGCACCGCTTGTACCACCGCCGCCGCCGCCGCCGCCAACCATCCACACATCAAAATGATTAGAGCGTGTATTTAGCGTCAATGTACCAGAATTATAAAACAAGGCATATCCTACACGAAGTCCCCAAGAATCGTCATGCTGTATACCACTCCAACTACCCGTAAATGACATATCAATACGAATAAGCGCCAATCCCGCCCTGGCATTATACAACGCAGTCCTGGCGGCATCCACCTGCATCTGGGAAGCACCAACATCGTTATACGTATTTTGTGCGGCAGTCCTGGCGGCCACAAACGTATTCCATGTTGCTGCGGTCCAGCGAAGATTTGTGGAGCCAATGGCATTGGATGTGTTCAATTCAGATAAAAGGGCGGATTTATTTGCCAAATAGGATTGTAATAAATTCACTATCGCCATTTTCTCACCCCACTATTAGAATGACCATTTGAATATTCGCCGTTGGCGCCGTTCCGTCACAAGTAAACGTTACCGTCCCGGCACCCTGGGCTGTCGCGTAAATATATGCGCTCCGGGCGGCAGCCCTTGCGGCGGACGATGCCGCGCCTGCAATTCCAACAACAATCTTGCTGGCGGCTGTCACTCCGGAGACGCTCACCGTCTGCTGTCCGGACGACCAGCCTGCCGTTGTCAGTGTTACATTCACCGCCGCAACGGGGAATATCCTTCCGTTCATTTCCTCCAAAACACCCTGCACCGTATTCGCGCTTCCGGACGCAAGGGGCGTCGCGCCAATATTATCCGCCCCGCTCGCGTTGTCCGCCGTGCCGGAAAGATCGTCAATCATGCTGTTGTACGCAGGAACCATCACATTTTTCATAGCAGCGTCAAATTTTGCCTTCAGTTCAGCGGCAGACATTTGCGGCTGGTTGTCCAGCTCTGAAATCTGATTATGCTGAAAACTGGAGTTAGGATCTAATTTTCTTGCCGTAATCATTTCTTCACATCCTTTGTAAAAACATACCGTATCTGTATTCCATAGATTCCAAATCCCGTACCACCCGCCGCGCTTTCCACAATCACCTGCAGCAGCCTCAAGTCCTTCAGTTTATGGTTGATAGGCGTGACGCGCGGGTTGTTCACCGGGTTAAAGCTGATTTTAGAAAAATCGAATATTCCAAAATCAAATGTGACCAAATTCTGTCCAAATGTACTTGCGGCTCCCTGGGATATATCCTCATTCGCAAAATAGACCGTCCCGCTGCTTAAAACATAAGGCTTAGCAATAATGCCTACTCCACGCTTCAAGATCGTTTTCATGCGCATAAAATCGCCCAGGTCATCCATCTTGGTGGACCATTGGCAAACATAGGGGCTTCCTGCATCCCAGTAGGCAGACATGCCGTATTCAGCGTATGGCGTAAATCTGCAGATATCGCCCAAAGCAGTACCAAAATACAGGTTATCCTTAAATTCGCGGCAGCACGACACGGGGATATCCTCCCAGTAAAACCATTCATACCCCTGTGACCCGGTCTTATTCGAGCTCATCTGCCGGCTGTTGGCCACATACGCGTGTCCGTTTACAAACAGGCAATACCATCCGTTCCATATGGCTGCGCAAGCTGTGTTCAGCGCAGGCTCTTTCAAAAGCGAGCCGTTTACGTAATAGCTTCTCATCTGGACCGTACGCTGGCTGGTAATTGTGCTTGATTCTATTCCAAACACCCCTTGGCGCGAGAAGAAAAGAGGGTCGTCCTCCAACACGCCAAAACTGTATTTGGAAATGGCCCCAACCCCCACGAAACCCTGTTTCAGGGGATAGGTGATCTTTGCCCCGTCGCTGGATATTGTGGAGGTCCGCAGGTAAAGCGATGCATCCTGGTCGTTGTCTTCCTTGACGACGACCAGGCTGTCAAACTCCTTCAGATACCCCATGATCGCGCTGTTCTCGCTGCCCACAACGGCGTATCCGTCGTCCGGAAAATATTCCGGATTCGCAATGCCGCTCTGCCAGTCGTAATTCCGGTATTGCGAGTTGCCGGACAAAAATATTCTGTTATCGCTTCCAATGCCGTAAAAAGCGGCAATTGTGCAATTCCTTATCCGGTCCGCATACCCTTCAACCGCTTTGGTAAACGTCACCCGTATATTATCTATACCGCCCACCGCCGCTCCTGGCGCCGCAGTAAACGTCACACGCGCGCAGCCCTTGGAATCGTACGTCAGGCTGTAGCTGCCCGCACTGACCGTATCCCAGTTTCCTGTACTGCTGTTCAGTTTCTCCACCAGGCTGATGCTGTCCACCGGATACGCGTCCAGATAATAATCCTTGTCCGCCGCCGACCCCAGAAACCGGTTGATCCGCTTTGGCTGCAGCAGGTTCACAGATTCGTATTTCTCTCCGCCACCCGCAGGAGGCGACGATATCGTTGTAGTCGGAATGTACGCCGCCGTTTCCACAGGCGCCGCCGCCGCATAGCCGTCATAGCGCAGGTAATTAACGCCATCCAATATATACAGGCAAAGCTTGTAACCAATCGCTTTGTCAGAAGACCGCATCACGAAGCTGGTTGAACGCGCCCGGTTCATCAAGATTCCCGCGGGCGTAATATCTGTTATGCTTTCGGGCAAAACCACCTCCAGAACCGGAAGGCTGTACAGCTTTGTCCCAACATGCGCCACCAGCATGGGGCTGCCGTCACCCCGTACGAATGAAAATATCCCGTATACTGCCGTGTCGTACGAATAATACGCGTTTACAATTTCGGTATTATCCAGGATCCTCTTTGTCAGCGTAACGGTTGTCTTGCTGCCATCGTATGCGGATAACCCAACCTTCGCCGCCTTCGCGATGCCGTCCTGGTCAAACTTTACCAGTGTGGACGTTGGATATTTGCTGCGTTTGTCACCACTCACGGTAAACGAATCCGCACCTGCATATATCCACGTTTCCCCGGCGGCAATCCAGCCCAGCGCTGTCAGCAAGCTGTTCCTGCACCACGTATTTGTTATGGGCAGGTTCTGCACAACGTTTTGCACCAGTTTCACAGTGGTAAGCCCCGACTCCGCGCTGTATACCGCGGAACTTACGGCGGAAACAGCCGCCGCTCCGTCCTGGTCAAGCTTTACCTGGTATCCCTCCTGGTACTTTGCCGTCTTGTCCCCTGCAACCGCAAACGCGTCCCCGCCCGCAAAAATCCACTCTTCTTCCAAGCAAGATACCCAACCGGAATCAACTGTCAGGTTGTTTTTGTAGTAACCGTTCGTAACCGCCGCACTGGTCAAGGCAGGCATGGTCAGTGTCACAGCCGTCGTTCCACCCGCATATGCGCAGGAAGCAATCACACCCGTTTTGGTGGTTCCGCCCTGGTCAAACCGCACCGCATAACCAGCCCGGTATCTTGCGGTCCTGTCTCCGGCAACTGTGAACACTGTGGCGCTCGCATACGTCCACGTTTCTCCGGCAGCGCACCAGTTGGCGCTCACCTGAAAAATACTTCTGTACCCCGGCCGTTTTTCCGGAAACCCCGCCTGATCGCTGATCATATTGGGCGCGTGCGGGCTGCGCGAAGGGTCAACCTCCGTTACGCCGGAGGAAAGGTCCACACCGCGAAAAGCCCTGTATTGCTTTTGGTATACGCTTTTCTGCGGCTGTCCGGCATACTGTATCATGTTATTCCTCCTCTCCGGCCATGTCTTTTATCTTTGTATACGCAACCTTGTACGCATTCGCTTTTTCATATTCGTATTTGTTCTTGTACTGCGATGAAAGCGACGGGTTGTCTTCTGCCAAAAGCGTCCCTGCCGCTCCAAAGGGCAGCACCCTGCGGCAGATGGCCTCGCAGTAGGGCACCGTATCCGCCAGGCTGTACACCGTAGGTATCGCGTCCATCTCAGGCTGCCCCGCGGCCAGCCGCACAGAGTTTTCAGCGTCTGTCAGTTCGGCCAGCAGCAGGTTCAGCACGCCTGTAAACTGCGCCTGCCAACCACCCGCCGCGTCTGCGTCTTCCCCCATCAGCGCCAGCGAGGCGCTCAAAATATCGTTGACTCTCATACTCCCTCCTCTTCTCCGCCTTCTCTTTTTCAAGGAAAAAGGCAGAACCAAAAAAAACCTTGCTTTTTATTTAAATGCTTTCTTCTCTTCATCCAATCCGTCTAACCAGCCTGCGAACAAATATCCGCATGGCCAAGTTTTTTTTGCGGGCTTCCTTTTAGGGAAGCCCGCATAGAGTAGATTTACGCTGCTACCGCCTGCGTTGTGGCTGTTACATTGGATGTAAACAAGGCCGCGCTCTGCGCAACAGATTTTACCGTTACAGCAGTGCCCGCAAACGCGGAGAGATCCACTGTGCCGCCACTGGTAATGATTTTGGCGGAGCTGGAATACCTGGGATCCGTGCCGTCTGTGGTATACCTGATCGCGGAAGCGCTTACGGAAGTCAGGGTCATGCTCTTTGTCCCTGCCGTGTAGGAAGCGCTGGGCGCGGCCTGCTGGCCTTCCGTCGCAATCGCCGCGTAAATGCCGTCCGCCTTGGTGCCAATCACGAACGCGTCATAAAGAAACCTGCCCTCCAGCAGCGCGCCGTTAATCCCCGGCGGGTCCTGCTTCACAAAGTAGTCCTGAATCTTCTTGGGCTGCATAACGGCGTTTTTATGCGCAATCAAAAAGTGGCACTGCGCCGCAGCCTTATACAAATAGTCGTCGGGCACAGGCACAACCTCCGCGCCCATAAACAGGCCCAGGGTACCCTTGGTCAGCGCCTTTTCGCCCAGTGAATCCACGCCCAAAAACTGGCTGGACTGCCGCAGGAATCCAAAGTTCGTCCACCCAATCCAGATGGTGCGGTTGTCCGCGGGCACCTTTTTGTTGGAAATGTCCGTCATGCCGGTGGAAAGCGCGCCCACGATGTTGTCCGCGTCCGGCGCGTCAACGGGTACAATCTTCCCCGCCAAATCGGTAAACTGGGTCAGTGCATACCTGTCCATCTCGGGGATCACCTGCTCGTTCATCTCCGCTTTCAGCATCAGGCCGGCGCGTTTGTTGTCCATCTGCTCCTGCAAATTGCCCTTGTCAATGGTAATGGAGAAAGACCTGTCCCTGGTCATCACCAGCTCCTGGTCCGTGTCCTGCATTTCGGTCGGCGTGCCGTAGCGGCTGGTGCCTGTCCTCCGGTAATCGTTCAGTCCCTGGGTGGTGGGCGTGTAAATATGGATGGAGCGCACCCCCGTAAATTCATAGTCTTTGTTCGTCTTGCCGTCCACAACAGACTGCACGCTGAACGCCTCCGCAATCCGCGGCGCGTATTTTGTTGCCAGATTAATTGCCATGTTTGTTTCAATCCTTTCATTTTTTGTAGTTTGTAATTACAATCCGTCTTCGATCTTTCTTACGGTCGTGGTTTTCTTTTGCTCCACTTTTTCTCCCACCCCAAAATCACAGATTTTGGGAACCCCGGTTTTTTAAAAGAAAAGTGGAAAAAGTCCCCTATAAACTCAAAAATCCTGCCAAAAACGGGTCTTCATTCGCGGCGCCAATGGTCTGTGGCGAACCGGGCGACCCCGCGCGGTTCCTGGTGTTCTGTTCCAGGGCGCGGAATTTCTTTTCATTCTCGCGCAGCAGGTGGTCCTGGTACGCCGCCACCGGGCTTTCGCCCCCGCGTATCGCGCGAATCACTTCGTCCGGCAGCTCCTGCACCTCCGGGAACTTCTTTTCAAAGGCCGCAATGTCCCGGCCTATCTTCCCGCGAATCTCTTCCCGTTGGCTTACGCTGCCAGCGTTTCTCAGCGCGTCGTTTTCCACCTGCATCCGCGCCATCATATCCGCCGCCGCTTCGCCAAGGCCCATGCGCACAAACGCGTTCTTCCGGGATGCCAGCGCGTTCTCGCGCACCATTCCCTCCAGGTTTTTCATAAACTGGTCGGTGCTCACGCCGCTCTGCCGCGCCAGCTTCTCAATCGGTTCCATATACCTGTCGCGTGATTCGCGTATCCGGTCGTAATCAAGGCCTTTTTGCGCCGCTGTTTTCAGGCCGTCCCCGCTCAGCTCCACGTCCTGCTTGTTGTGCCGTACAACCATGCGCTGCGGTAATGTGCCCGCTTCGCCTTCTCCTTCGTTGTTTCCGGCAACTTCGTTCCCGTCCGCGTCAATATCCCCGTTTTCACGGTCCGCCTCATACTGGGCCTGCGCCCAGTCGGCGCTGTCCAAAAATCCGCCCTCGCCCCCCTGGCTCGGTTCGCCTGCGGCCTGGGCTGCCATCATCTCTTCCATGTCTTTCTCCTTCCGGGAACTGGTAGTCCCATTTATTCTTTTATTCTCTTTCTTTTAGAAAAAAGATAGAGAACCAGAAAGAAAACCTAATGTTATAAAATTGTTATCCAGCTCACAGTTTGCCCAACTGCTATCCTGCGCGCCTCTGGTTGCTAAAGCAATTCCATTCAAATACTTCCCCGGTATCAGCTTCCTTCCTCCTCCTGCCCATTTCCGGTGTTGATCTCTTTTGCGGGTGCGTCGTCCGGCGCATACCGCTCGCACTGCCTGTTCTTGCATACAAAATTCGGTATCCTCTCCCCGTCCAAAAACACCGGCCTGCTGAACATTTCCAGCCCGCATTTTTCACACTTCATTTCACATACCTCCCTGCGTTGCGCCCGGTTTCGCCTTGGCTCTCAGTTGCAGCACCTGGGCAATCTGCGCGCGGTCCGCATCAGGCACCGGCAGTTTTTCCAGTTCCGCCTGCGCCTGCTCGGGCGGCATGGCCGCCAGCGTTTCAATCACCTTCTGCATGGCCGCGGTTTCATCGTTCATCCCCAAGCCGCCTCCCATTTGCGGTGCGGCATTGGCCGCGGGCGCCCCCGCCTGCGGCGGCGCGTTCTGCGCTTCCGGCATGGGCGGCAAACCGGCTGCCTGCGCGGCGGGTTTGTCCATGGCCTTTATCGCATCCATCAGGGTTTGCTTGTCCCGTATCACCCCGTCGGGTATCATCTGCAAATACGTTAACGCGTTTGGAATCACGCCCTGTTTGTACAGGTTGTCCAGGGTCTGCAACTGCACAATCTCGCTCCAGTAGCTGCCCTGTCCCACGTCCACGCGCAGGTTCGCGGTGTATTTGTCCAGGCTCGCAAAATTAAACTCCACGTCCTTCTTCTTCTTGTCCGCGTCCGCCACCGTCACCGTCCGCGCGCCGTAATGCACGCGCATCATGTCAATCCAGCTGCGAATATACCCTTCCACACAGTTGTAAAAATCCAGCCGCTGCATGTCCAGTTGTATCCGGCTCTGGTTCTGTATGGTAATAATTGCGCTGGCGTTCTCCGGCCGCACATTTCCAAGCGCCGTCTCGTTCGCGCCCATCAGGTCCTTTGTCTGGCTGATGGTGGAGTCAATCAGCCTGGTCACGCCAGGGCTCATGTCCGCCGCCGCAAAATTGCTGAACAGCGCGTCGTTTGGATTTCCCACCACCGCCACAGCGGTGCCCACCCGGTTGTCCCACCCCTGCGGAATCTTGGTCTTGTCATAGATGATCTTGGGGAACGCCATGCGCGTCACAAACATCATGGCCATGGCGTAGCTCTTGTTCACAAATATCTGGTTTTGTATCTTGCCGGTAACAGGCGAAACGCCGTGGTAGCAGTTTTTCACAGTTTCCCAGCTCATCCAGGAAAGCGGGTACAGTTGGTAATCCGTATCCCACGCGGGCTTCACAAACCCTTCCCTGCACGCCTTCACCATGCGCACGCTCTTCACAATCCTGCCATTCTTCTTCTTTTTGTCCAACCACATCTTCAGCAGCACTGTGGTGTACTGCTTGTCCGCGTTCTTCGCGTCGTTCATATAGATGCAGTCGCTGTCCGGCAGAATAGCCCCGGGGTCGCATCCCCACTCCCCGGCCTCCTCGCGGACGCTTTCCGTCAGCCGCCGCATGGCGACAATGATGTACGGCTGCTTCTGCGGGTCGCTCTGGGATGGATCGCCAAATATCACGTTCGTATTATCGATGAGCTCGGTGCGGATGCCGCCTTCCGCCGCCTGCCCCGTCTCCATGTCCGGGTCAAACCAGTTGTAAAAGCACACGTCCCCGTCCACCGCCGCGTTGCGGATGCCTTTGCGGTTCTTAAACCCCATGTTCTCCCGCTCCATAATGCGGCTGATTTCCTGGCTTATCGCCCTCTCCGCGTCCGGCGCGCTCTTGCCCCCCGTCAACTCCACATTGGCCGCAATCTCGTCGGAGATCAGCATGGCAATGTAATAGTTCACCACCGGTTTTAAAAAATTGAACACCGGCTTGTCCAGGTCGGGGGCGCGCACGCCTTCCCACTGGCGGTCATTGTAAAAGTCGTTGTTCTGCTGCACGGTTTCATAAAGGCCCAGTTGCGTGTTGTACGCCACGCCGTCCTGGTACTCCTCCCATATCTCACCGGGCTCTTTCCTAATCTTCATTCGCGCTTCCCCTCCCAATGTAGTTCAGCATGTTCTGCAACTGCGCAATGCGGTCCTCCTCCCGCTTTCGGCGCTCCGCCTCCGCCTCCGCGGAGGCCCGGGAAACCGGCTCCTGGGTAATAGAACCGGCCTCCCCGCTTCCAGGCTCCCCGGCCCGCAAGCCACAACGGGGTCCGTCCCCAGAACGCCGGGGTCCCCAAAATGTCTGCGGCATTTTGGGGTGGACCGGTTGGCGCACATACGCCCCCGCGAAAAACGCCGCCAGCATCCCAATTAAACTTGCAATCTCCATGTTACCTCCCTTTTTTTGCACCCTTTCCTTTAAAAAAGAAAGCGCGCCCGTAAAGAAAACCATGTTTTTTACCAAAACCTTTTAAATTACCACCCTTCCCTGATTTTTGAATATACGATAAAGGGTAATTTTTATCATGCCTGCATTATATCACACCTTGCCTCGCAGTTATCACCAACTTTTACGAAAACACGTATTTTTTTGTCTATTTAAAATTGTCTCCTCGTCCCACATTTTAATATTAAAAGAACAATTCTTTATTTTATAATATTTATCTAAAAATCTTCACTCTAACCCTTTCATGTAAATTTACGATTAAACGTAACCCAACCATGTCTGCATTATATCATACCTTGCCTCGCAGTTATCACCAACTTTTACGAAAAAGCGTAATTTTTAAATAAAAAAACAGCCGTTCCTTTTATGCGGCCTCTTTCTTTACAATATTTACTATATACTTTATAATAATAGTATCTAACCGCGCCAATGCTTCGCTGTTCCCCTGATTAGGACTCTCAACAAAAAAAATGCCCCTATGTAGCTCAAAGATGAGCCTCATTGGGGTGGTGATCTGTTTGCCTATTTTTTTCTAAGCTGATATCATCCTGGCAATGCAACCTCTTCAACAGTATTAAGCAGGTATTCCGCAACATCACTGTCAACATCAAGTACTATCCCTTTTTCACCATTATCATCAAAGCACTTGTATACTTTAAATGAGCAGCCAAATAAAGCAAGCAATAAAGCACAAATTAACGTAATAACAAAGAATTTTTTCATTTTTCTCCTAAAACGTTTGCTTAAAACACTTCAAATTAAATATGCTTTTTATTATATATCATATTTGTACCACAATCAATTTCTGATGTACTATTGCTTTTATGTCCATTATTAAGTAATGAGCTTCAATGAAGCTCATTACTTAAATCAATAAATCGTTATTAATTCTGGTAATCGTTATAGACGTTTCTGCCATTTACTGAAACCAAAAGTATACGTCTCACATTGTTACTATTGTGCTTAAATCCGGCGCCTGCATCTCGCTGCGCATCAGCCGCCCATGCTGGAACCGCTGATTACGCCCGCGTCCTTATACCCCCAGTCGTTCAGTTGCTCCTGCCACTCCTTTACTCCAATGTCCGGCTGAACAAGTTGCTGCTGGTAATCGTTCGTTTTCTTCAGCGCCTGTGTGGATTTAGGTCCCATAATGCCGTCCTCCGCAAGTGCGTTTCCTCTGTCGTCCCTGAATCCAAATTGGTTCATCAACTTCTGGAGCTTTTTTTCTGGCCAGTCGTCCAGTATTGGTTCACTGCTATAGCCATTCTTTTTTCTCCTTTCATTCATTAAGATTAATCGTAATGCTTATGGCTGCATTGTATCACATATTACCCTTCAGTTATCATTAATTTTTACGATAAAGGGTATTTTTTTATATCAATCGGCATCGCCCGCATTTAGCGTTCCAATCAGCTTATTTGTAATTTAATTCATAATATGGTATAATTAATAAAATCTTGATGAAAGGTCGTAAAATAACATGAGCGAAAAACAATATTTTATACCTATCATTGCGCCTTCAAAACCCGGAGAATACCAGGCGGAGCTTTCCATGCGCGTGCCCAAATTTGAGTTGGATGGGCTGGAACCCAAATCTATCGAGCACGGCAAATCAGAAGAAGATACAGATAAACTCCACAAGGGCTTTGTCCTCTCAGATGTTTTCCAGCAGGACCTCACCCGCATCTGCCGCACGGTATGCAGCGCGCTGGAAGATATTGGCGAAACAAAAAAGTACGAACTGAACCAAATGGATTTTTCCGTAGGCGTCAACGCAGAAGGTAAAATAGGCCTGCTGGAAATTTTCAGCCTGAATGCCGGCGCGGAAACAAGTATCAAACTATCGTTCACAAAAAAACCGCCTCAGGAATAACCGCAATCCGATTTTTATGGTTCCCTTTCGGGGAGCCTTTTTTATACCGGCCAATTTTGGTCGGTATATTTTTCCTTATTTTTCTATTTCTTTTGCAAGCCCATGCAATAAATATAAAAAAAACAAGATTTTTTTTGCGGGCTATGATACAATCTCCATGTACGGAAAAGCTGGCTGTATAAACCTTTTTTGGGGGTCACGGGTCCACAAAACGGAAAAGAAGGTGCTCAGAATAAACGCATTGCTGAACGTTGCCATCGATTCTTTTGCATTGGCCATACTGCTGGTCATCTATCTTAACTTCCGCCGCGGCGGCAAATCATATCTGCCGGACTACAGGCTTTTCTGGTCGCTCATTGTCACAGACGCCCTGATCTGCGTTCTGGATATCGGGATGTTCCTGCTGGATGGCAAAACGGGCTTCGCGTTCAGGCAGGCATACCTGGCGGATACCGCCGCCTATTATATTTTAAACCCAATGCTCTGCGCCCTCTGGTATTTTTATATAGATTACCACATCTTCAGAAGTGTGGAGCGCCTTAAAAAAATCATTCTTCCCATGCTGCTTCCAGCTATCGCAAGCGCGGTTTTATCTGTCACAAGCATTTTCAACGGCTTCCTGTTCTATATAGACGATGCAAACGTGTACCATCGCGGCAGCGGCTTTCTGGTCATGGCCTCCATTGCTTTCTTTTATATCGTATACACCCTCTGCTTTGCGCTGTACCATCAAAAACGCATGCCCAAGGCTTCGTTTGCTCCTGTCCTTATTTTTGCGTTCCCTCCGGTAATCGGCGGCGTGCTCCAAACGATATTTTACGGTTTCTCTCTCATCTGGCCGGGCGTCACACTCTCCATACTCATCATCTTCATCAACATCCAGAACGACCAGCTCTACCGCGATTACCTGACCGGCGTGTTCAACCGCCGCCAGTTGGACCGTTATATGCAGTTTCCCATCAGCCATGGCCCGGATTCACTGCTTGCGGGCATCATGCTGGACCTCAACTCATTCAAAATGATTAACGACCGCTACGGCCACAGCGCGGGGGACGACGCCCTGCAACACACGGCCGGCATCCTTAAAAGAACATTCCGCAAAAACGATTTCATAGCCCGTTACGGCGGAGACGAATTCATCGTGCTGGCCACCGTGCGGGACAAGGACGACCTCCAGCGGGCAATCGGCCGCCTGCGCGCCAATGTGGATTCGTTCAATGCGCTCAGTTCCCTGCCTTATTCCATCAGCCTCAGCATCGGCTTTGCCGTTTTCGACCCGGCGTCCCATTCGTCCATGCAGAGTTTCATCAGCCATCTGGATGCGCTGATGTATAAGGATAAGCAGATGCACAAAACATCTGCACACTAAAGATTTTATTGAACCAGTGTGATACAATACAACCAGCGGAAATATACGTTTTGCGCCGGCCCGGAGCACGTACGCTGTATACATCATAAAGAAGGTGGCCCACATAGACGCGTATTTAAACATAACCATCAATGTATTTGCGCTTGCCGTGCTTACCATTATTTTCTTCAACATGCGCAGGCATGCCCAAACCCTGTCTACAGATAGCAAACTGTTTGGGCTCTTCATATTTTTCAATGCGCTCATTATGGCGCTGGATATTATTATGTATCTGCTGGGAGGCCAGCCCGGCTCCTTCGTCCACATTGCCTGTTCCGTAGTCGGTGTGCTCTATTTTATTTTAAATCCCGCCATGTGCGTTATGTGGTATTTTTATGTGGATTATCATATCATCAGAGACGAAGTCCGCCTTAAAAAGCTCACGCCCATCTTGCTCATCCCCGCCTTTGCTATAGCGGCGCTCAGTGTGCTCAGCTATGCGAACGGCTTTTTGTTTTATTACGATGCCCAAAACATATACCACCGCGGCCCCGGATTTATTTACGTTTGCCTGTGCGCTTTATTCTATGTGCTCTATAGCGTAGCTTTTATCCTGCGCAACTGCAAAAAAGTGGCCAGGCGCGAATACATTACGCTTCTTCTCTTTTTGCTTCCGCCCACTGCCGGAGGAGCGCTGCAAACCATATTTTACGGATTTTCGCTTGTCTGGCCCTGCGTGGCGCTGTCTATACTCATCGTTTTCATCAATATCCAGAACAACCAGCTCTACCGCGATTATTTAACCGGCGTATATAACCGCCGCCAGTTGGACCATTACCTTAAATTTCCCATCAGCCAGGACGCAGGCTTCAAGCTCGCGGGCATTATGCTGGATCTCAATTCATTCAAAATGATTAACGATTGCTACGGCCACAGCGCGGGGGACGACGCCCTGCAACATACGGCCGGCATCCTAAAAAGAACTTTCCGCAAAAACGATTTTATAGCCCGCTACGGCGGGGACGAATTCATCGTGCTGGCCACTGTGCGGGATAAGGACGACCTCCAGCGGGCAATCGGCCGCCTGCGCGCAAGCGTGGACTCGTTCAATTCACTCAGCTCTCTGCCCTATGATATCAACCTCAGCCTGGGCTTCGACGTTTACGACTCCGACGCCTACCCCTCCGTGCAGGCTTTCATCAGCCACCTGGATTCCCTTATGTACAAAGACAAGCAGTACTACGCAAACCAAAGGGACTGACTGCATATCTCTCGACGGCAGTCGGCTCCGCCACGGCCTTACTTTTTTAGTGCTCCCAATAAACAAAAAAGCATCCACGTGCGGTTCATACAGGAACCGCATGCGGATGACAATCTTTTTATTATGGACACCGGCTTGGTTGTAGCTTTGCGATTTCTAATCAATAAATGGGGCTTTTATGAGAGTTTCGTTTATGTCTTGTTTCGCCCGTTCTGCATAATCTCCGCCAATTGTATTCCAATACTTCATCATTTTCTGAAACAACTGTCTTCGAGAATCCTCTCCCATAATTCTATGTTGCCTTTCATAATCATGAGCCATCCAAAGGATTTCACTTGAGATAACAGCATAAACTATTTCCACCAAACTTTGAGTTGTAAAATTCGTTATAAGTTGACCTCGTTCATTCACTCCATAGTGATATCCTTTTTCATCCGAGTAGCAAAAACTTCCGTCAATACCCCTTGGGGTTCCAACATCAAAGTAATCATTAAGTTCTCTGTAAACTCCATCTGATTGTGCAAGACGCTTTATACGGCCATACAATGTATGGACATGTTTTTCTAACTCTTTAGTTGTTAATATATTTTTCATTTGTACCTCCTATTCAATATAGCCTTGTTTTAATAATTCTTCAATCGTCATTGGAAGCTTATATTGTATCCCACCGCCTGTTTTACTGCCTGGCGGCCATTCAGCTACCGTTGACTGAGATACTCCTGGAATTGGCTTTTTTACAGTAAACTCTTGATAAATTGAAGAGGTAGTTGTAGGCGGAAGAGCTAAACTGTCAGAAGAAGCACCTGGAGCAGTTGCAAAATCACTTTTTCTACCGTATCCACCGTAACGGCCGAGTTTGGATCCAGGTTGCAAGTCAACAATTTTTTCTGTACCTTTGACTGCCCCATAGTTTGGTGGCAGATTGAGAGAACCATCCGCTTTATACCAGCCCTTCCCCGCACCCTCTGGAGGCCCGCCTTCTTTAATTATACTTCCTTTCCCAGTATTTTCAACTCTCTGCAATG
>JAEYKI010000001.1 GCA_023408315.1 Bacillota bacterium | reverse complement strand
TCACCCAAAAAACCATATGAGAATGCGGTTTTTTGGTATCTATGAGCCGAAATAAATCATGCAATTTTTGTCGTGTAGGCTATTTTTGGCGATTATAGAGACTAAACTGACGTAATAAAGTCGTAGCTAATATTATTTTACTGCCCTGCATATAGGCAATTTATCAACTGGTCGGGGGCGCTTTGGGGGCTTTTTGTTGCCGGCATAAGGCCAGGCGCGCCGGTTTCCATAAATAAAACATACGATTGATGATTTATGACCTCTTTTATGCAAGAGTATGTAAGAGACGCAAATATCGATAGTCTTTTTGTTGAACTATACAAAAGCAAAACAATCTGTCTCCTAAACTACCTATAAATTGTCTAGCCTGACAGCATACTTTGCAAAGCAAGACACAACTTGGACGCAATACGTGGCTTTATTCTCCAAACGACAGAACGCGCTTTGTTTTTTTCAAAGGTTTTTTTTAGATTGGAGCTTTTTTACACTGTAAAAAAATAATGTTGACAATTGATTATGAGTCAATTATAATTGACTCATAATCAATTAAAGGAGAAATATATATGAGTAATAAAGTTGCACTTGTTACTGGCGCATCTTCCGGTATTGGAAAAGAGACGGCAATCGAACTGAACAAAAGAGGCTTCAAGGTATATGGAGCGGCAAGAAGAAAAGAGAACATGCAGGATCTTGAAGCCATGGGAATACGCACAGTCACTTTGGACGTGACCAATGAGGAATCCATGGTTGGCTGCGTGAATGAGATTTTGAAAAAAGAAGGCAGCATAGACGTACTTGTAAACAACGCAGGCTATGGTTCTTATGGAGCCATAGAGGATGTACCTATGGAGGAAGCGCGCCGCCAAATAGAAGTGAATCTGTTCGGACTTGCCCGCATGACACAGCTTGTACTGCCTGGAATGAGAAAAAACAAATATGGGAAAATAGTAAACATTTCTTCCGTAGGCGGCCGGGTTTGGACTCCTTACGGCGGATGGTATCATGCGACCAAATTCGCGGTAGAAGCATTTTCAAACTGCCTGCGCATGGAAGTAGCGCCGTTTGGCATTGATGTAATTGTTATTGAGCCGGGCGGGATTAAAACAGATTGGGGCATTATTGCAGGTGAAAACCTGAAGAAAGCATCCGCAAAGGGCGCATACGCTAAAGACGCCGCCCAAAAAGCGGAGAATATGATCAAGAATTACAGCGGAACCCGCCTGACCAAACCTGAGGCGATTGCGCAGTGCATTGGAAAAGCTGTGACCGCACGGAAGCCGAAGACGCGGTATCTGACAGGTTCTTTTGCAGGCATGATGGTGATGTTTAAAAACATGTTGGGTGACCGCGGCTACGACAGGTTTATTCAAAGATTAAGCTAGCAGTACTGTGACGGCAAACCATGATGCCAACCAATGTTCATGTTTTGACTCCAAATCAGTCTGATGGTAAAATAGGTTAAAATGGAGTGATAAATATGAACAAGCGTGCAATGACGGCAGAAGCAAAGGCAATAAAGGCACAGTCCATTCTTGACATGGCGGCGGAGATGTTTGCTTCGTCTGAATATGACAGGATCAAGATGTCTGATATTGCCAAGAAAATGCATATTTCAAATGGCATTCTGTTTGTTTACTTCAAAACAAAGGAAGCGTTGTTCTTCAGCTTGTTGTGCAGAGAATATGAAAAAAGGCTTGGAAAATTTGCGGATATGATCCAACACACAAGTATCAGCAGTTTTGACGATTTTAAGAAACTGGTGATGGAAGAACTCAGCGAACTTGTGGATCAAAATATTCTGTACATCAGGCTTGAATCCATGCGCTCGGCCATTTTGGAAAAAAATGTTGACGCCGAATTGATGCTGGCCCAAAAAATGAGTTTGTACAGGCAGGCGATGCATGTAGCAACATTAATGTCCCAGAACAATATACTAACGGCGGGAGAAGTGATGGATATCCTGCAAACAGAGGCGTCAATTATTACGGGGTGCTGGTTTTCCGCAACACTTCCAGCCGCTGTGATGGATATCATTGAAAAAAACGAACTTGATGGATTCAAGCGGGATTTCAAGAAGGATGTTCTGGACACGATGCGATATTACCTGGATGGGTACAGAATGAATACGGGGATTACTAACGAGTAATGCTTCAATCACGCATTCTGTTGCTTATGAATTTTATCCGATAATTAGATTTATATCAAACACACAAGTTTTCTCATTACATTGGAGGAAGCTAATGCAGTTGGAGAATTACTCAAAGCTGTTTTTAGAGATCGGTAAACATATGCAATTGTGGTAGATAATCGCGAAGCCAACGGAGCTTGGACGCCTGAAAGTGACGTGTCTTCTGAGGTCAAAGATGAAAAAAGCTGCTAAATAGTGGCTTTTTTGTTATCTTGAAATTTAAATTTATTCATTTATACAGCCATTTTAATATTTTAGGCTATTATTGGCGATTGTCGGGATTAAATTGTCGTAAAAAAGCTTGGAAATATATATAGAAGGAGACCGCCTCTTGTTTAGACTCATACATTTCAAGCGCTTTAAAACGACAAGCGGACGTACCTGGAAGGATATTGTATGTCTTGTTTGGCTTGCGCAGCAATACGGATTTTTACATTGCCCCAATTATACAAAGCAAAAAAAAATATTACTGAATTATAAAACAACATAAAACAACTAAATACCAAATAAATAATTGACTTTATGCATATATCATATTAATATATTAATAGATTATTAATAACATTTTGACGCTTTGAGTACAGGTATCTTTTATGACAGAGACAGAAATCCAAAAGAGAATTGAAACGGAAATTATTATTTTTTTGGCGAGGCAAACAGGGAAAAGGTTTGTGCCGACAGCCGGCTCCAACCGGCATGTGCACTTATACCGAGCAGATTTGGACGTTTTGTTTGGAGCCGGTTATGCTCTTAAGCAATTGCGGCCCTTGTCGCAGCCCGGACAGTTTGCGTGCGAAGAAACGGTTACCCTGCGGGGGCCCAGAGGAAATATTGACAATATTCGCGTGCTTGGGCCGGAGCGGCAAGAAACGCAAGTGGAAATATCGGTTACGGATTCATTCAAACTTGGAATCATGCCCGTTGTCAGAATGTCCGGAGAACTAGCAAATACGCCGGGCGGAATACTGATCGGGCCCAACGGGTCAGTTGAATTGCACAAGGGTATTATTGTTGCCGCGCGTCATTTGCACCTTTCGGCCGATCAGGCAGAAGGATTGAGCCTTAAGAACGGGGATGTGGTGAAGCTGAAGGTAAACGGGATGCGCCCTGTGGTTTTTGAGAATGTTGTTGTAAGGGCGGGGGACGGCCATGAAATGGAAGTGCATTTGGATACAGATGAGGCAAACGCCGCGTTTATTAAGAACGGCGACTATATGGAAATTATAGACTGAAGGGCTCCCATGGAAAATATTAAGCTGGACGAATTAATTGGTGATATTGTTGACCGGATGTTGGACCAAGCAGGGGGGTGTATGTGGGAGGACGAAACAGTCCGGGGCACGCTTGCTGTTTTAGCGGGCTACGCTCCTGCTGGGAAAAGCGCCGTACAAGCTCTTTTGAGCAGATACGGCCGGGATGTTGAATTTGCTTTATTGGGAGAAGTAGAATTTGAAACGTCTGGTTTTTTCCGAATAAGAGCAGACGATGCCGCCACACGGAACCAGTTGTTAAAAAATGCTGAAAAAAAGGAAAGGATCGTTCTTGTTGCACCTAAAATCAGCCTTTTGGAGAAAATTGTCCTGGGTGATGACCAAGGATTCATGGAATATATTTTTCTCCGCTCGCTTTTGTGGGGGAGAAAGCCGTGCGTTCTTCTGGATTTTGAGAGGCCTAAATTTAAAAGAGGCACTTTTTTTGAAAAGGTATCGGATATTCTTGAGATGCTTGAATCTATGGGCGTGGAGATAACGCATTACGCTTGCGCGGAAGATAGATGGGCAAATGCCTACTCGCTGGTTACTGAAAACGACGTGGCAGACGCCGGAAAACGGGGAGAAACCAGCATGCTGTTGGCTAAAGGAGCGATCGTAACCCCGCTTGCATCTGAGAAAGCCAGAGAACTGGATATAACATTGGACAGGGAACAAACGAGATGTTGATTGGAATTGTAAAAGGGAATGTAGTCAGTTCGAATAAGGCGGATGCGCTGGCCGGGGTGAAGATGCTGATCGTCCAGCCGGTGGATATTGGAACCATGAAGGAAAAGGATGATTATGTAATCTGCGTGGACGATGTTGGCGCCGGAATAGGCGAGCTGGTATTTTGCGCATCCGGCAGTTCCGCCAGGCAGACAGAAACCACGAAAGGGTATGCTTCCGATTACAGCATCTATGGCATCATTGACAGTATAGACGTAAAGAAAGCGCGCATCTATGAAAAAGCAAACGCTTAAGGGAGATATGCATGCAGTTGGCAAAGGTAATAGGCAACCTGGTGAGTACAAAGAAGAGCGACAAACTGCTTGGGATGAAGATATTGATTGCGGTACCGGTTGATATGGATACGTTTGAAGAAAAGGGAGAACCTTTTGCGACGATTGATACGGTCGGCGCAGGCGAAGGAGAAGTTGTGATGTGCGTTGGAGGAAGCTCTTCGCGGCAGACCGGCCTTACGGAGGCGAAACCGGTGGATAACTCGATTATAGCCATTGTGGATAGCGTGGACATATTTGGAAAAAGATGCTTTGACAAAACCCGGGGGCTGAAACCGACGGTAAAAAAACGAAGGAACAAAGCCTTATAGGGATCAAAAACAGTCCTTTAAAACGTACTGAAGCAAAAATAAGGAGAATTGATTCAATATGAATATAACCGATGAACAGCTAAAAGAGCTTGTGAAGCAAGCAGTGGTCAATATCCTTGCAGAAACAGAGATGAAAAAAACTTCGGAAAGAGATTCGCAAAGCGCCCTGTTTGATGATGCACAGCAGGCGATTGCCGCTGCAAAAAGAGCGCAAAAAGAACTTGCGCAGATGTCCCTGGAAAAACGCGGACAGATTATAGCCGCCATGCGCAAGGCATCCATTGAAAACGCCGAGTATCTTGCGAAGCTGGCGAACGAGGAAACCGGATACGGCAGATGGCAGCATAAAGTGCTTAAAAACCGCCTTGCGGCCGAAAAGACCCCGGGTATTGAGGACTTAAGGCCGGTTGCGTTCACCGGGGATGACGGACTGACCTTAATTGAGGGAGCGCCTTTTGGCGTGATAGGTTCCATTACTCCATCGACCAACCCGACGTCGACGGTGATCAACAATTCCATCAGCATGATCGCGGCCGGAAACGCGGTGGTCTTTAACCCGCATCCGGGCGCAAAGAAAGCGTCCCAGGAAACAATGCGTGTTTTGCACGAAGCCATCCTGTCTGCGGGCGGGCCCTCGGGCTTGATTACATCGGTAAAAAATCCGTCTCTTGAAAGCGGCAAAACGATTATGGAACACAAGGATATACCGCTTCTGTCTATAACGGGCGGCGAAGCCGTTGTTTCGGTCGCCATGAAGACCGGGAAAAAAGTTATTGCGGCCGGTCCCGGAAATCCCCCCGTGATTGTGGATGATACGGCGGCTATTCCACATGCGGCAAAAGCCATTGTGGACGGCGCAAGCTTTGACAACAATGTGCTGTGCGTTGCGGAAAAGGAAGTTTTCGCATTTGATTCGATCTTTGACGGGCTTGTATCCGCCATGGTTTCGCAAGGCGCCTATCTTGCGGAAGGTGAGGAAATTAATAAAATCCTTCAGACAGTTTTAAGCCGGAAAGACGAAAAATATGTAATCAACCGTAAATATGTAGGCTCCAACGCCGGCAGGATACTGGCGGACAGCGGTATTGCTTTTGACGGAGACCCGCGGCTGATACTGGCTGAGGTTGACAAACACCATCCTTTTGTTATGGTGGAAATGCTCATGCCGGTGCTCGCGATGGTTCGCGTTGCAAACATTGAAGAAGCGGTCCTCGAAGCGCACCGGGCGGAGCAGGGCTGCCGGCATTCCGCGCTGATCCATTCCACCAACGTAAAAAACATGTCCAGGGCGGCTGCCGTTTTGGATACCACCATATTTGTAAAAAACGCTCCGTCCTACGCCGGTCTTGGTTTCGGCGGAGAGGGATATGCCACGCTGACGATTGCCACACCCACGGGCGAAGGCCTTACAAGCGCAAAAAGCTTTACCCGCTCCAGGCGGTGTGTATTGCAGGGCGATTTCAGGATTGTATAGCCGCAAAAGGCTACGGGTGCTTAAAATGGATTTGGTAGAAAAAGTACGCGCTGCCGGCGTTGTGGGCGCGGGCGGGGCGGGATTTCCGACGCATGTAAAGATAAACTGCAGGGCGGAAGTTGCGATTGCAAACGGTGCGGAATGCGAACCGCTGCTCAGGGTGGATCAGCAAATAATGGCGGCCTTTGCCAATGAAGTGGTGGCAGGCCTGCGGGCAGTGATGAAGCATACCGGCGCGCAGAGAGGTGCGATTTGCCTAAAATCGCATTACCATGACGCGGTGGACGCCCTTTGGAAAGAAATAGGCAATGCGCAGGATATATCTCTGCACTTAATGAAAAGTTACTATCCTGCAGGGGACGAGCAGCAAATTGTATATGAAGTGACGGGAAAGGTGGTCCCCACGGGCGGGCTGCCGCTTGACGTAGGCGCGGTTGTGCTGAACGTAAGCACGCTTATGAATGTGGCCCGCGCGCTGGGGGATTTTCCTGTTACCGATAAATATATCACTGTAAACGGAGAGGTCGGCCGTCCGGCTACCTTCAAGGCTCCGGTTGGTACGCCGGTAAGCGCACTGGTTGCGGCGGCGGGCGGCCCTGCGGACAGGGAACGCTACGCGCTGATTCTGGGAGGGCCATGCATGGGGCCTTTGAGCGACGACTGGGAAACGCCTGTTACAAAAACAATGGGCGGCGTGTTGGTGCTGAAAAAAGCGCATCCTTTGATTTCCAAAAAAAAGCCCAACAGTTTTGCGGATATAAAGCTGATCAAAGCGGCTTGCAGCCAGTGCGGTTTTTGTACGCAGCTGTGCCCCAGAAATGCGCTTGGGCTGAATGTTCAGCCGCACAAGGCAATGCGTGCGGCGGGAAACGCAAACGGGGCTCTTCTGGGAAATTTTAACGGGATTTTTTCCTGCTGCGACTGCGGAATTTGCACATATTACGCCTGCAATTTTGGCCTGAAACCGTCCGTAATGATGCAGAGCATTAAAAAATCCATGATGCAGCAGGGAATACGTCCCCAAAAGGAAGTGTTTACCGGATGCGATGGAGGCTTTGAAAACAAAAAAGTGCCTGTTTCAAGGCTGATCGGCCGGCTTGGCGTGGGTGGGTATGACGTTCCGGCTCCTGTTGCCGAAATTTTTCCTCCGGCGGCAAGGGTACGCATACCTCTGAAAATGCATATTGGCGTTCCGGCCAAAAGTGTTGTAAAAGCCGGCGATGCGGTTGCAAAAGGGCAGCTGATAGCCGCAATTGAAGGAAACGAACTTGGCGCTAATATTCACGCGAGCATTTCCGGTACCGTTGCAAACGTGACAAGAGATTTTATAGAAATCCACGCTTAAAGGAGGAGACGCGTTTGAATGCTTTGGGAATGATTGAAGTTTTAAGCATCCCCGTAGGGATAGAAGCCAGCGATGCCCTGCTGAAAACGGCGGCGGTTGATTTGGTATCTGCGCAGACTGTATGCGCCGGAAAATATATCTGTATGGTTTCGGGAGAGGTGGCGGCCGTGCGCGAATCTGTGGCGGCTGGGGAGAATGTGGCGGCAGAGGCGCTGATTCAAAGCATTGTGATACCAAGCGTACACGCGAATGTGATTGAGGCGATGAACGCCTGCAGTGAAATCGGACAGGCGGAAGCGCTTGGCATACTGGAAACCTATTCGCTGGCTGCGGCGGTTATCACCGCAGATGCGTGCGTGAAAGCTGCGGATGTACGATTGATCGAGGTGCGTCTGGGACGCGGGCTGGGAGGGAAATCCTTTGTTTTGCTTACGGGCGGCGTAGCGGCGGTAGAAGCGGCTGTGCGTGCTGCGGAAAGCCTGGAAGAAGCGGAAGGAATGATGTCCAAAAGCGTGGTGATACCATCACCTCATCCGGATCTGGTTAAAAGCCTGCTGTAAAGCAGTTCAGGGAATTTAATAGAAGTTTTCTTAACTAAAAATACAAGGAGAAAAAGAAATGGATAAACAGGCATTGGGAATGGTTGAGACCAAGGGATTGGTCGGGGCGGTTGAAGCTGCCGACGCAATGGTAAAAGCTGCGAACGTAACGTTGATTGGTAAGGAACAAATTGGTTCCGGGCTGGTTACCGTTATGGTAAGGGGTGACGTTGGTGCGGTGAAGGCCGCTGTAGACGCAGGGGCTGCCGCTGCAAAAAGGGTGGGTGAATTATACGGCGTACACGTGATTCCGCGGCCTCATTCGGACGTGGAAGGAATTCTGCCTGCGCGCTGACCGGGAAAGGCCATGTGATGAAAATTGCAAAGGTTGTGGGAAACGTTGTTTCTACAATAAAAGGAGAACATTTGGCGGGATACAAGCTTATGATTGTTCAGCCTTTGGATATAAACCGAAAACCGCGGGGAACGTCCAGAATTGCCTTGGATGGGGCGGATGCGGGAATAGGGGACATTGTACTGCTGAATAATGACGGAGGAGCCGCGGTTATGATTTTTAACGATAAAAAATTAATCGCAGACGATACGATAGCGGGCGTTATTGACAGCTATACTTTTGACGCGAACACGGTAAGGTTAAAATGAAGTCCGCCAAAAATGGAAACAACTCAGATAAACACTATGCATATGAGCGTTGCTGAAAGCGGGGGTTGGGCATGTATATCGGCAGGGTTGAGGGCAGCGTTGTCGCATCTGTAAAAGACAAAAGGCTGGCAGGCCTAAAGCTGTTGGTTGTACGCCTGGTTGAAAACAATGTGGAAAAGGGCCGGGTAATTGCCGGTGACGCCACCAGGCAGGCGGGGGTAGGCGATCTGGTTTATATGATCGGAAGCAAAGAAGCGTCGCTGGCGTTTGATTCAAAACCGGCGTGCGATGTTTCAATCGTCGGATTTATTGACGATTATAACAAGATATTATAAAAAACAAGGGAGAATAACAATGGAAAAACAGGCGTTGGGAATGGTTGAAACCAAAGGGTTGATTGGGGCGATAGAAGCCGCGGATGCGATGGTTAAGGCGGCAAATGTAACGTTGATTGGAAAACAGCAGATTGGCTCCGGCCTGGTGACTGTGATGGTCAGGGGGGATGTAGGGGCGGTAAAAGCCGCTGTAGACGCGGGCGCTGCTTCAGCAAAAAGGGTGGGCGAGTTATACGGCACGCACGTGATACCAAGCCCGCATGAAGATGTGGAGGGAATTCTTCCGGCAATCAAATAGTTTTTAGTTGAGCGCCTGAACTTAAATACGGTTCTCTGTCTTATTCTGACACAAATGCGGGTATCTCGGTATTGTCTTCCGTGCATTCATACAGGCTGACATTCTGTTGCTCCAGAAACTGCCGCCATTCGGCTCCGAGAGGTTCGTCCACCACTACCGCGCTGATTTTATCAAAGCCGCAGACAGATACAAAGGATATCTTGTTAAACTTTGAATGGTCTGCAATCAGGAAAACCTTTGTGGCCCTTTCCGCCATGATTGTGCGGATGGCGGCAATATCCTCGTTTGCATCGGTGATGCCGTGCTTCATATCAACGGAGCGGCAGGACATAAACACCTTGTCCACGAAATACTCCCGGATGGTTTTTTGGGCGCTTTTGCCTATAAAGCTGGCATATTTGTCTGAAAATGCGCCGCCGGTTGATATCAGGTGTATGTTGTTGAAATTTGAGAGATAGTTTGCTACCTTAAGGGAATCGGTTAAAACGGTGATCCGTTTGTTTTTGATCTCGCTGCAGATATGAAAAGCCGTTGTGCTGGCATCCAGCGTGATTGTGTCGCCGTTGTTAATGAATTGGGCGCACTGCCTGGCGATCCTTTGTTTGTTTGGCACCAGAATTGTCTCGCGCAGCGAATCGCGGATATCGTTTACAACGCCTTCCTGTATGTATGCGCCCCCGTAGGTACGTATTAAAAGGCCGGATTCTTCAAGCGATTTCAGATCCCGCCGTATGGTTTCCTCTGTAACGGAAAAAAAAGAGGCGAGTTCTGAAACGGTAACATTTTTTTGTTCCAGAATCAGTTCTTTTATTTTGTTTTTACGGGTAAGCGCCAGCATAGAACAATCCCCTTAAAATAAGATATAGTTTTATAATATTTTATAGAAATCGGAAGCGTTTGTAAATACTTTTGGGCAATGGATATGCGGTTTGAGCGGCGATCGGGCATGAATATAGAATAAAACAACAAAAATGATGCAAGAAACACTTGCGCCGCAATACCGGAATCTATAGTATATTGATTTTAATTTGGATAATTACAGAAAAAGAGGTAAGTAAAATGTCTTTATATCCATCTATTTTTGAAGCGAAAGAACAAATTATAGAAATTGGTAAAAGAATGTATATGAAAGGATTTGTTGCCGCAAACGACGGCAATATCAGTTGCCGCCTTTCTCCGGATACGATTTTAACGACACCGACAGGCGTGTCAAAGGGCTTTATGGATGGAGATATGCTGGCAAAGATGACGCTGGATGGGAAGGTGCTTTCAGAAGGGCCGTATAAGCCTTCCTCCGAAGTGAAAATGCATATCAGAGCGTACAGGGAAAACCCGGAGATTATGGCGGTAACGCACGCTCATCCGCCAGTGGCGACCTCTTTTGCAATTGCGGGGATCGGCCTGGATCAGCCTATACTCACCGAGGCAATTATGGCGTTGGGCAGCGTCCCGGTGGCAAGATACGCGACGCCCGGAACGGATGAGGTTCCGGATTCCATTGCGCCTTTTTGCAGAGACTATAATTCAGTCCTGCTGGCCAATCACGGCGCGCTGTCCTGGGGGGACAGCTTAATGCAGGCATACTACAGGTTGGAGTCGGTTGAGTATTTTGCAACGATTATGATGTATACGGGCAATATTATCGGTAAATCAAACAAGCTTAGCTGCGAGCAGATAGCGCCGCTTTTGGAAACCAGGGCAAAATTAGGTATAAAGGGAGGCGGTATACCGGCCTGCGCGCTGAGTGCCACAAACGACAAGGATGTATTGCCCCAGTCCGGACCTATAGGATGCCTGTGCGGCGGCGAAGCAAACTGCGGGGCAGAGCGGCAAGAGAAAGAACAGAAGCCGGATGAAATGGATGAGTTGATTAAAAAAATAACCCGGGATATTATGGATAAAATTAGATGAGGCCTGGGGCGCGTATAATTGGCAGATGAATACATAATTTAACAAGGCCCGGAACGTCCGGGCTTTTTTAGCGTGGGAATTGGACAACTGGGCAATGTAAGGACTCTTTTAGAATGGAGGCATTTTTTATTATAAAGAAAAAACGTTTCTGTTAAAAATTTTAAAGTTCAATATATAAAAAATAGAATAATATTTTTTTATAAAAATTCGCTTTGATCTGCTAAAAATTTCAAAAAAAATTGCGAGAATGCCTATAATAAGCAGATTTAACAAAAAAAATTAAATAACGTTGAAACTTTTGAAACAAAAAAAGTAGAAAAAACTAATAAAAAAAAATAAGAAAATAATATTGACATATAAATTTAAAAGTGATACATTCATTACACAAGGAAATAAGAAATAAAATATACAAAGTTAATTTGTATTCTGAACCAAGAATCCATTTATCAATTGAAACCATGAATTGCAGCAAAAATTGTGCAAGTTTGCTGCATTATTTACTGCACACATTATTAGGAGGAATAAGTATGAAGAAAAGTATCTTTACTGTGGTAGTCGCAATTGTGCTTGTAGCAGCATTGTTTACCGGCTGCTCAACAACACCCGCTGCATCGCAAAGCGCGTCAGCAGAACCCGCTGCGTCATCTGCCGCACCTGCGGAGTCATCTGCGTCCGCCGCGCCTGCCAGCAGCGGAGCAATTGACGCAGACAAGGTTGTAAGTTCTAATCTGACGCTGGGCGACTACAAACCGGCAAAAACAGAGTACAACTTTTATCTCACCTACAAACTGGTACATCCATGGTGGGATGCTGTGGGCCTGGGGCTGAAGGAAGCGCAGAAACAGTTTGCCGACAAGGGAATTACCATTAAATATGAGTATACGGCTCCTGTAACGCCGGATGCGGCAGACCAGGTAAACAGGCTGGAAACAGCGGCAGGCAGAGGGTTTGACGTAATTGGCGTTGACGTAAATGATATCAAAATTGTAACGCCCACCATCAACAACCTGATTGACAAAGGCATTAAGGTAATGACATTCTCCAGTTCGGACGCAACCAAGGAAGACGGCTGCAAGCGCATCGCTTATGTGGGAAACACGCACAACTATCAGGATGGCGCGGACCTGGCGGAGATACTGGCCAAGAAGATCGATTATAAAGGCGAGGTTGCCGCTTTGGGCGGAACGATTGGCGCTCCCTGCCACGAAGACCGCATTAAGGGCTTTAAGGATGTAATGGCAAAGTACCCTGACATCAAAGTGGTTGATATCCAGTACGATAACGATCAGGTTGAACAGGCTCTTACCTTTACGGAAGGATTCCTGCAAAAGTATCCCAACTTGAAGGGTATCTTCTGCAACAACATGAGTAACCCCATCGGCGCTGCCCAGGCGGTCGTGGATGCGGGCAAAAAAGGACAGATTGTTTTGGTTGGTATGGACCATGACAAACGCGCAATTGAATATTTAAGAGACGGCGTTATTACCGCTCTGGGTATCCAGGATTGCTTCAAAATGGGCTTTGACACCATCCAGGTAGCTGTAAAAATTGCAGACGGGGTCCAGCCGGGTACGGACACTTATCCCGAGCAGACTGAAGAGCAGACGACCATTGTTTATCAGGACGGCGCACAGGCAATGCTCGACAAACTTTATCCGAATTCTTAAAACACACCATCTGGAACAGAGGGGTTCCGCCCTGTTTTTACAGGGCGGAACCTAATTTAACAAGCAGATTGTCCATTGACTGGAGGAAGCTTATGAGTGAATATATCTTAGAAATGAAAGGAATAGTCAAAGAGTTTCCTGGAACACTGGCGCTGGATCATGTGGATTTCAGTATAAAACAGGGCGAGATCATGGCGCTCATTGGTGAAAACGGCGCGGGGAAAAGCACACTGATGAATGTGCTCATGGGTATCCATCAGCCAAATGAGGGGGAGATGCTTTTGAACAGCGTTAAAATAGAAAATAAGACGCCGTTTGAAGCGCTTGAAAAGGGAATTGGAATGGTGCCGCAGGAACTGAACCTGGTGAGAGATGTATCGGTTGCTGAGAACATTTTCCTTGGAAACCATATCAAGAAAAAAAACGGCCTGATTGATTGGGACAGAACCACAAAGCAAGCTACAGAGATTTTGCGCAGGCTGAACGTGGACATAGACCCGAGGCAAAAGGTGAGTGAAATCAGCCCCGCTTACCAACAACTTGTGTCTATTGCACGAACGCTTGTGGTTGGATCGCAGATCATTATATTCGACGAGCCAACCGCTTCTCTGACAATAAACGAAACCAAGCATTTATTTGATAACATCCGGAAACTGAGAACGGAAGGCAAATCTATTATCATGATTACGCATCACTTGGATGAAGTGGCTGAGCTTTCGGACCGGGTAAGCATTATGCGCGACGGCCGTATGGTAAAAGTGGGCGGAACAAAAGAGTTTAGTATTGACGACATGATCTTTCATATGGCGAACGAAAAAATAGAGAAAAGCATTAAAGAAGAAAGACAATATTCTGAGGAAGAATTTTTTGCAGTCAGCAATTTTACCAGAAACCATGAGTTTGAGGACGTAAGTTTTTCGGTTAAAAAAGGCGAAATATTTGGCGTCGCGGGCCTTGTGGGGGCGGGAAGAACGGAGCTTTTCAGTTGTATCTACGGCCTTACCAAAAAGAAGAGCGGCACCATTAAAATAAATAACAAGGAAATAGATATCACTTCTCCCGATGTTGCAATCAGCAATGGAATTGGGCTTGTGCCGGAAGAACGCAGAAGGCTGGGAATGTTTCCTATTTTATCGGTGTATGAAAACATGATGCTGCCGTCTTATGATACAATAAAGAAAAAAGGAATCATTAATTTTCGGGTAGCAAAAAACACATCTGATCGGTATATTGGAAAACTGCGTATCAAGACCCCTTCCAACAGCGTGCCTATCAAGAGCCTGAGCGGGGGAAACCAGCAAAAGGTAATCTTGGCAAGATGGATGGAAAAGAAAGTAAACCTGTTAATACTGGATGAGCCTACAAGGGGCATAGACGTAAGGGCTAAGGGCGAAATTTATAAATTGATTCGCGAAATGGCTGACAGCGGCACAACCATCATTATTATTTCTTCTGAAATAGAGGAATTGCTGACTGTCTCGGACAGGATGATGGTTATGTTTGGCGGAAAAATAAAAGGAATTATTAAGCCTGATGAGAGTTTTGCGCGCGAAGATATTCTGAAAATAGCGCTGCAGTAATTTCGGAAATACGGAAGGAGAATACAAAATGGATCAAAGTTTACGCAAGAAAAGTTTTGGTCGGGCCATCGAGGACGGATTCAAATCGCTGTTCAAATCTACAGCCGGCATGGTATTTGTTGTAACAATCATGCTCACCTTGGTGGTGCATTTGGCAACCGGAGGCAATTTTTATACAGCTTACAATTTTTCAACATTCACAAGAGCGGCTTCATTTACTATTATTATAGGCTTTGCCCAAACGCTTGTGCTGCTTTTGGGAGGAATCGACCTTTCGGTAGCCAGTATGGCCGGATTGTGCAGCATGATTTTTGCAATGCTGGTGCTTAAGATGGAGGCCAACCCATATTTGGCCATATGCGTGGCGCTGATTGCAGGCGTTGGCATGGGCGCGGTGAACGGGCTGTTTATCTGCGGCCTTAAATTGACGCCGTTCATTGTGACGTTGGCAACAAGCGCTTTGTTCCGCGGCATTATCTATGTGGCCACGCAGGGATTTCCGCTGACCGGAATTCCGGAATACGTGACGGTTATAGGGCAAGGCTCTCTTGGGTTTGTACCTTATCCTACCATTATCATGGCCGGTCTTGCCGTTCTGTTTATATTGATACTCAAGTTTACTTCTTTTGGAAGACATGTGTATGCGGTGGGCGGAAACGAAGAGGCTTCCAAAATTGTAGGCATCCGTGTGAACAAGACGAAAATGGGCGTTTACAGCCTGGCGGGCTTGCTTTCAGCCGTAGCGGGCGTACTGATGGTTTTGAGAATGGGTTCATCTCAGGTAAATATAGGAGAAAACTGGGTTATGCCCTCTATCACGGCTGCTGTTTTAGGCGGAACCTCCATGAACGGGGGCAGCGGGGGAATCCCTGGAACCATTGTAGGCGGACTTTTGATGAGCGCGATTACCTACAGCATCAGCTTGCTGGGCATTTCCTCGTACTGGGATCAGGTAGTCACCGGCATGGTTGTTTTAATTGCGATTTCCATTGACGCGATCCGCAGGTCTAAACAGGCTTCTGTGTAGGAGGATAATAATATGAAATACGGAATTTGTTATTGCTATTGGAGCAGGGACTGGGAAGGAACGGATTATCCAAGCAAGATAGAACGCGCGCGCAAATGCGGTTTTGACGTGCTTGAAATATTTTATGGCAGAGTGCTTACCATGCGGCAAAAGGAGGTAGACGATATCCTGGCTGCATGCCGGGCAAACAACGTTGAGATGTATTGCGTAGGCGGCTTTGGACGGGATCAGGATCTTTCGCAGCCCGACCAAAAGGGACGGAAAATTGCCGTGGAAAAGGCGAAGGAATTGA
The DNA here is from genome assembly GCA_023408315.1 of Bacillota bacterium. GTDB lineage: Bacteria > Bacillota > Clostridia > Christensenellales > Christensenellaceae > JAEYKI01. The sequence continues at coordinate 257,511 of JAEYKI010000001.1, read as the reverse complement.
TCCGCGCGGTGAGCAGGATTGGCGCCAGAAATTTTTCCGGCATCAATTACGGCGCATGGTGCAATTTTGATAAGCCCATCAATAAGCAGGAGAGGCTGGAATATGCGGCAAAATCGCTTTCCGAGGTGGGCGCGTTTGCGGCCGACTATGGACTGAGCTGGAATCTGGAAGTAGTAAACCGGTTTGAAACGTATCTGGTTAATACCGCAAAAGAAGGGAAAGCCTTGGCCGATGCGTCCGGAAACCCGCAGATCAATCTGCTTTTGGATACCTTCCACGGAATGGTGGAAGAAGACGATCTGGCCGGCGCCATTATCACGGCGGGAGACAGGCTTGGGCATTACCATGTGGGATCAAACAACCGCAACCTTCCGCACGAAGGCGGGTTCCTGCCCTGGGCCCGGATTGGCCAGGCGCTGAGGACCATAGGCTACGATAAATGCGTTTCGTTTGAACCGTTGGTGCATACCGGGGGTACGGTTGCAGAGGAAGGCGGCAGCGTATGGAGGCGTATGCTCCCCGAGAATATGACGGACACAATGATGGACGAAATGCTGATAGAGTCACTTGGTTTTATCAAGAAAAATTTTGAAGCATAAGCGCTGCGGAAAAGCATTTTGCGGCAGGTGTGTTTTTTGTATAAAAAAACGGAAAACAAACGGTTTTGAGGATGAAAATGGAGAAGTATTTTATTGGTATTGATTCTGGAACAACAAGTATAAAAGCGGTGTTGTTTGATCTTGCCGGAAATGAGATCGATAAAAAAGCGTACCCCCTGACAGGCATATTCCCGGAAGAAAATCAGTATGAAGAGGATATGCATGAGATTTGGGAGAAAGCCAAAAAGTGTATTCAATATCTGGCTTCAAAATATCCAAAGGATACAATAGCCGGTATGGGCATTACCGCGCAGGGAGACGGGCTATGGCTGGTGGATGAAAATGGCGAACCTGTGCGCAATGGCGCCTGCTTTTGCGACGGCAGGGCGGCGGATATTGTGGACAAATGGGTGGAAGACGGAACCTGCGACCGCCTGTTTAACATTACCGGGACGCGTATTTTTACCGGAAACCAAAATGGGATTGTGAAGTGGATGGAAGCCCACGAGCGGGAAAGCATTGAGCGGGCACGGTATTTCCTGCACCTGAAGGATTATCTGTTTTATAAGCTTACGGGAGAAATGACGACAGACGCTACCGACCAGTCTCTGGTGCTCATTGATCCCCACAGCAGGCAGTACCTGGACGAGGCCTTCCGCATCTGCGGAATGGAAAAATACCGGAGCAAATATCCGCCTATTTTTTCGGCCAAGGAAAACGTTTTTCCGGTTTCTCAAAAAGCGGCGGCGGAGCTGGGGCTGAGCAGCGGCATACCGGTTACTTCAGGGCCTATGGATGTTGCCGCCTGCGCGCTTGGAAGCGGCGTGATTGAGCGGGGGCATTGCTGCTCCATCATAGGCACGGCGGCGCTTCATGAAATGGTGATAGACCGCCCGCTTTCTGACGATGTAAAAGCCGGAATGACCGTGACGCATGTGATGGAAGGCAAATGGCTCCGGCTGATGGCTTCGCTGGCCGGCACGCCAAACCTTGAATGGATGCTGGATACTATTGGAAAACAGCTGAAGCTGGATGCCGGCGCGGCCGGTGAAAATATATACGGCTACATGGAAAAGATAGTCGCCCAGGTGCCCATAGGATCAAACGGTATACTGTATCATCCATATTTGCTTGCCGGGGGCGAGCGGGCGCCGTTTACGGATCCGCGCGCCAGGGCAAGTTATACGGGAATCAGCGTGAAGCATACGCTGGCGGATATTCTGAGAGCCACATACGAAGGGGTGGCGTTCGCCATGCTGGACTGCTACCGGAGCATGCCCCTTGCAATAGAGCAGGTAACCCTGTGCGGGGGAGGCGCGAAGAGCGCCGTGTGGTGTCAAATGTTTGCGGATGCGCTTGGAACGAAGATTGTAACGGTTAAAGGCGAAGAACTGGGCGCAAAGGGAGTGGTGATCAACAACGCCGTGGTGCAGGGCTATTATAAGAGCTATGGCGAAGCCGTTGAGAAGACGGTTGAAATGGACAAGACTTATGAACCGGATATGAAAAAACATGAGATTTATTTGCGCTTTTATGAATTGTATAAGCGTACTTATGAAGCAATCAGGGAAACGTGGAAGCTGCGGGCTGAATTTTTGAATTTGTGAAGTGGGACGGATAATGAGATACGAACAAGAAAGGATCGCAATTATTCAAGCGTGCCAATACTTGCAGAGCAAGGAATATTTTATGGGCACATGGGGAAACGTGAGTATGCGCATAGGGCAGCATATCATTATGACGCCAAGCCGCGTGGATTACAACAGCATGGCCTCCAAAGATATGGTTGTTATCGATATGAACGGGGACAAGGTGGAAGGAGACAGAAACCCGACTTCCGAAAAAGAGGTGCACAGGCAGATTTATTGTATGCGGGAGGATGTGGGCGCAATCATTCATGCGCATACTCCAAAAGCAATGGCTCTTTCTGCAACGGCCATCAACGAGGTGCCTTGTGTGGTTGAGGAAATGTCCCAAATTATAGGCGGAGGCATTCCGATGACCAGGGAGTATGTGCCTGCAGAGCAGCATATTTTATTGGGCAGGGCGGCTGCAGAAGTGATTGGCGACCGGAACGGCGTACTATTGCGCAATCACGGCCCCGTTGCTTGCGGAAAAGATTTGGCGGAGGCCATATTGGTGGCAAGGGTAATAGAAAAAGCCAGCGATATTTTTTTGTCCCTGCTTGGACAGATTAAAATTAACGAGATTCCCCCAAAGTATGTGGAGTCTGAAAGATACCGTTTTTTATATACGTACGGCAAAGAAAAAACATGATGCGCTGAATTTTTTCTTTTTGCATATAAGAAAAAATCCATTGCATTTATCCTAAGCTTTTTTTAGGAAGTTTTATGAATAATAAAAAGAAAAAAGACATTTGAAAAGAAGTGTGATATAATATTATAAATTTATAAGAATAGAAATATATGTAAGTTTTATATTTAATTGGAGTAAAGAGGATGTTCAAGGCCGCGCGTTTGGCAAAAATTAAGGAAGTAATTCTGGACAGGGGACGGGTAGATGTAGGCACTTTAAGCGCTCTTTTAAATGTTTCGGACGTGACGATCAGAAGCGATCTGGAATTGCTGGAGAAAGAAAAATTTATATTTAGAACATATGGCGGTGCTGTTCTGAATGAGGATTACTCCAAACAAAAGTCTTTGCAGGACAATGTGACCGGCGGCAGCCTGGAATACGACCGCAACAAGGAATATATTGGGCAAATTGCGGCGGAGTTGATTCGGGATAACGAATGGATATTCATTGGGCAGGGAACGACCTGTTTTTATGTCGCAAAAGCGCTTGTGTACAGGGATAATGTGAATGTTGTGACCAATAACCTGTATGTTGCGGGCGCGCTTTCGCACAACAGGAATTCCAATGTGGTTGTAACGGGCGGAAATCTGATGCACACGCAGATGTCGCTGGCGGGCGATATGTTCCTAAAGTCTTTGAAAAATATATTTATAGCAAAGGCGTTTATAGGCGTAGGCGGAATCGATTTTGAAAGCGGATATACCGTTTCCAATATGCAGGAATATAACATGTATAACTGGATCAAAAAGATTTCCAAAGAAATGGTGATCGTGGCCGATTACACGAAATTCGGGCAGACCTCCCTGATGAGCATTGGCCCGCTTACATCTTCGGATACGGTTATTACCAACGAAAACATCTCGGAGGAATACAAATCGTATTTTTTTAAAAATGGCGTTAAAATATTTACATCCTATCGAATCAAGACTTCTTTAATAAGGGGAGAGGGAGAGTAATGCTCCAAGCAGTACTCACACTGGCGGATGTTTCTAAAATCTATAACGGTATGAAAATACTTTCCGGTATTCAATTGGAATTGTTTGCCGGGCAGGTTTGTGCGCTCATTGGGAGCAACGGCGCAGGCAAATCCACTCTTACAAAGATCATCACGGGGGAAACCCGGATGAGCGGCGGTAAGATTTTTGTGGAAGGAAAAGAAGCCAATATCAATTCCCCTTATGCCGCCAAGCAGCTCGGTATTATCAGCTGTCCGCAGGATATTTTTGTGTTTGGGGAATTAAGCGTTACGGAAAACCTTTTTTTGGGAAGCGAGATTACGGAAAACGGTATTTTGGACTGGACCCGGATGGAAAAGGAGACAAAAAGGATACTGGACAGGCTGCATGTGGATATCAGCCCCAAACGGAAGTCCAAGAATCTTTCACTGGCGGAAAAATATCTGATACAGTTTGCAAGGATATTGCTGCGCGAATATAAAGTGGTGGTGCTGGACGAACTGACCGATTCGCTGACAATGGCGGAGGTGCAGTATGTGTATGAGGTTATTAATGAATTAAAGGCCAAAGGCGTTTCCGTCATCTATATAACGCACAGGATAGAAGAGGCTATGAAAATTGCGGATGTAATCGCAATCATGAAGGATGGGGAAATTACGGCCTGCATGCCTGCCGAGGATGCGCAACAGGACATCATTGTTAAAAAGATGCTGGGCGATGACATAAAGAAACATTACCCGAAGCTTACGGTTGCCAGGCGGGAAGTTGTATTAAGGGTTAGAAAGATTCAAAATAAATTTTTGAACGATATAAGCTTTGAGCTGCACCGTGGAGAAGTTTTGGGAATTGCCGGGCTTGTGGGGTCGGGCCGGACAAACCTTTTAAAGGCGATTGTTGGGCTGGACAAGCTGGATTTTGGAGAAGTGGAAGTATTGCCCTGCAAGCCCAGCCGGAAAAAGCGGATAGGCCTGCAGCATAATGGCTGCATAGGATTCATGCCGGAGAACAGGGACGCACAGGGCCTGTTTATGGATTTTTCCGTATCCCATAACATTACCATCAAGCGGCTGGACAAGGTATATCGCGGGAGATGGATCTCTCCGCAGAAGGAAGAAGAAAAAAGTGCCGACGTTGTGGGAAGGCTGGGGATTAAAACAACGGATACCCACCAGAAGGTAAGGTATTTGAGCGGCGGCAACAAGCAAAAAACGCTTGTGGGAAGAAATGTGTTCTCCAACTGCAGCATTTACGTATTCGACGAGCCTACCAAGGGCGTGGATATAGCGGGGAAGGTTGAGATATATAATATCATCAACGATTTGATACGCAAAGGAGCGGCCATTATTTTGGTTTCCTCTGATTTTTCCGAACTGGCCGGAATGTGCGACCGCGTGCTTGTGATTAGAAAGGGAAGCCTGGTAGCAGAGCTTAACCAGACCGAGCTGACACAGCATAGACTGTTTTTCTTGTGTAAGGAATAATTACAGACTTGACTTGGACAGGGGAAATCTTTTAAAAATGAATATCCGTTTTATATGTTGGACAAAAGATTTGGGGTAACATGGTTGCGGATAGGTTCACCGTTAAGGAACAGGCCCCGAACGAAAAAGTGTTCAGAGCCTTTTTTATTCTCAAAAAGGGTTCCGGCGCCAACCCTGATAAGGCTGGATTCAGTTAGGGAGGGAAAAAATGAACAACTCAAGATCAAAAAAGGAATCATTTCAAAAGACAGTTTGCATAGCCGCCGTAGCGGCGAAGGAAGGAGAGAGGGTATGAAAAAGATTATAAATGAAGCCAATGATGTGGTAAAGGAAATGCTTGACGGTTTTGTTGAAGCGAATTCCAGATATTATAAAAAGCTGGCCGGTGTAAATGGAGTGGTCTGTAAACAAAAAAGAACCGGAAAAGTAGCGTTGGTTATTGGGGGAGGGAGCGGGCATGAGCCCATGTTTTGTGGCTTTGTAGGCAAAGGGCTGGCGGATGCGGCTGCGTGCGGCAATGTTTTTGCCTCGCCCGATCCCGGAACGATTTACGAGACCGCCAAGGCGGTGGATTCGGGCAGAGGGATTTTATTTTCATACGGCAACTACGCGGGCGATAATCTGAACTTTGATATGGCGGAAGAGCTTCTGGCGGAGGAGGGAATCAAAACGGCGCATGTGCGGGTTTGGGACGACTGCGCGTCGGCGCCGGCGGAGCGCATGGCAGACCGCCGGGGCGTGGCGGGAGATGTGTTTGTCTTTAAGATTGCCGGAGCGGCTTGCGATTTGGGATATTCCCTGGAGGAAGTAACCGCCGCCGCGGAAAAAGCCCGCAACAATACCCGGTCTGTGGGTATTGCAACGTCGCCGGCAACCATTCCGGGCCTGGAGAAACCTACGTTTGAGCTGGGACTTAACGAAATAGAATTTGGAATGGGCCTGCACGGGGAGCGCGGCGTTATGCGCACCGTAATGCAGAGCGCGGACGACATAGCAGACACGCTGTTTAATACGATTGTGCAGGATATGCCGCTTGCCCCTGCAAGCGAGGTGTGCGTCCTGGTAAATAGCCTGGGGTCCACCAGCATACTGGAAATGTCCATTGTATACCGGCGGATTAAGCAGCTTTTGGACGAAGCGGGGATTTTGGTGTATGACGGGGACATCAACAGCTATTGTACCTGCCAGGAAATGGGGGGATTTTCCGTCACCATCATGAAGCTGGACGACGAGTTGAAAAAATTATACGATCAGCCCTGCCATACGCCGTATTATTCCAAGGAGGGAAAATAGATGGAAACAGTATCCACAGGAAACGCAATAAAAATGCTTTTGTACGTTGCGGATAAAATTATTGAAAATAAACCGTATCTGACCGAGGTAGATAGTGCGATAGGAGACGGGGACCACGGCATTGGAATGACCGTGGGATTTGAAAAAGTAAAAGAAAAGCTCTCCGGCGGCACATTTTCATCGGTCAACCAGGTGTTTTTCGCATCCGGACGCGCAATGCTCATGTCCATGGGAGGAGCTTCGGGCGTCATATTCGGCAGCATGTTTGCAGAAGGATCTAAATCTGTGGAAGAGAAAGATGAATTTGGGCCGGAGGATTTTGCCCGGCTATTCAGAGGTTCCCTTGAGTCAATCAAACAGCGTGGTGGAGCCTCCGTTGGAGATAAAACCATGGTGGACGCTCTGGAACCCGCGGTTGCTGCAATGGAAGCCAATGCAGAAAAAGGCCTGCGCACAATGTTTGAGGCTGCGTCTGCGGCAGCTTTGGAGGGCGTGGATCAAACCAAGAATATGATTGCAAAATTTGGAAGAGCCAAATCTCTCATGGAGAGAGCGATTGGGCATCAGGATGCCGGCGCCACCTCGGTATGGATCATTTTCCGTGCTATGGGGGAGTTTATTTTGAGGTAATCAGGAGACGGGCAAGACAAGGGGGCTTAAAACGGTATCAAAGGCATATGCACGCTATGGGCAATGAAAAATAACCAATAGAAGAGATTAAAGGAGTGTCGCTGCGGATGCCTCTTGATTGTTACAAAGGATATTGAATTGGGCGCTGAAAGGCGTCTTTTTTATTTCAATCAAAACAGAGGCGGTGTTATGTATTGCTTTTACCAGGATACGATCCTTACGGTTCGGCCAGGGCTGGGGAAAGACAATTTTGCCACGGTTAATTTAAAATCCAGCGGCGGCTTGGCGGCGGTCAAGTCACCCGCAATGCCCCGGTGAATGATTTCCTGGTGAATTGCTTTGGCTGCTCCAACAATATCAACACGCAAATTGGCACCTAAAAAATTATTATTCAGCATATTGCTTTTTTGTGTATAAATCATGCTTTATGAGAAAATTTTTAATAAAGATTTCTTAACACTTTTTATGCGTTCCCCGCGATTATGGTATGCTTTTATCAAAAAAATAGGGGAATATCGCCCACGCCAAAATTGCGTTCTTATAATTCCTGTCGCAAAGCGATCATCCTGCTATTGTTTTTACAGAGAATTGAGAAAGGAATAAATTAAAATGAAACAAAAAATTTTGGCATTCGGATTGTCCGCGGCGCTTTGTATTACGTTGCTCTGCGGATGCGGGCAAACTGGCGCGGCGTCTTCCGCATCGGGCAAAGCGTCTTCCAGCCCGACCGCACAGGTTTCCGCAAAAGTCGGCTCCTCTGTTACGGAACTGTACCAAAGCCAGCCTTTAATGATGGAAATGCTGGTAAACGAGGACTGCGTAATTTCAGAAAAAAACGATGTTCTAACAATCTCCACAAAAGACGCCTTTGCCTTTATACAGGTCAGTTTTGTTCCAGGCATACAAAATTTAACCAGCACAGCCGCGCTGATCCCGGAGATTTTAAAATCAACATACGGGGCTGCGGCGGAAAAAGTGACGGAGGGCAACTTGTTTGGCGCGCGGGCAAACCGGTGCAATTACAGTTATACAGATCAGTCCGGCAAGCAGGCCGCGGGCATTTTTGCGGCGTCTATTGTTAACCAGTCCTTGTATTTAATGAACGCCTCCTTTATGGAGGGGTGTACGGATGCAGACGCAAAACTAATTGCGGACGTTCTTTCCACCATGAATGTGCTGCAGCCCCAAACGGTTGATACAACTGCTAAAAAGGCCACGTACCAGAGCCGCTATCCTGATGCAAAACCGGCAAAGGCGGCGCAGACAAACTATGTTCCTGTTACGGAATGGGTCTATCTGCCTTATTATTACTATGCGTGGAGCGCGGATGACGATTGGGACGTTTATGACTCTTCCTATTACGAACCGGATTGGGACTATTACTCGGATGGCGATTGGTGGTCCTGGGCGTGGGACAGTTATGACGACTGGGGCTTTTACGATGAATATGGAGACTGGTACGCAGAAGATTTCTATGACTCTTATGACGACTATTATGCTGATTATGACCCGTGGTCCGATCCTGGTGATGGCAATGATGAGTGGTCTGATCCCGGAGACAGTGAATGGCTTGATCCCGGCGACGAGGAATTGGCGGACTATGATGCGCAGTCTGATCCCGGCGACGGCAATGACCAGTGGTCTGATCCGGGTGACATGTCTGATTCTGGCGATACCTGGTGAGGTATTTGTAAAAATTTTAAGGAGGCTTTAAATGGTTAAACAAATACTTGGCTACGCGCTTGTCATGGTTACCATAGTGTGCGCTCTGGGGGCTTGTGAGGCGCTGCCTGCGGCGAACATTACGGCATCGCCCGCCGCGGTATCGGCGAAGGAAACTGCCTTAACAACGTCTGCGGCTCCTGCATCGGAAAGCGCCGCAATGCCCTCGGCAGACAGTTCTGTTCCAGATGACGTCGCCACAAGGGGCGACATCGGCGACAACCTCAGCTATCAGTTGCTGATTGGATCCCGCTGGTTTGACACGGAAACCGGTGAATATAAGGACTTTATGCCTGAAGATTTCGTGGAAAATGACCCGGATTGGTCGGCTGAGAAGGCTCCGGAGTGGCAAATAATGTATACGTTCCGGGAAACAGACGAAACTGGCGCGCCGACGAATGTGATTGGCATGTTCCAGGGCGGCGCTTTTCTGAACAACCATTATTTTGAGTTTGACCCGGATACGCGTATACTGTCGGAGTCGGTGGGCAATCTGACCATTGCCCGGTATACTCCGGCTGAGGACATCGGTTCGGTGCGCGCGTCCGGAATGATAGGGGAGAATCCGGTATATATATGTGCCGCGTCCGGATTCGGCAATACGCTGGACGGCGTCGCAAGCGTGATAAAGAGCGATTCAGACGGAAATGGCGGCGATACGGTTTGGATTTATGCGCCGGGCGGCATCCAGCGGGTGGACATTGTCGCCATATCGCATATGGCAAGCGACGATTCGTGGAAGTCAAACGGGCAGCTTGCTTCCGCATCGCTGAAGGAAGACGGAATTTTTGAATACGTTACGCAGGTGCCGGAGGCGGATTATCCCCGCGCCGCCGTTGTTTGCTGGAGCAAGAATATGAAAGCCCAGTACGCCTACGCGATCTCCTGGGACGGCGCCGGCGGTTCCATATACGGGTTGCCAATTAAAATTGCAGGCAATGAGTGAGCCTCTTATTGTTTTGGAGGTATGTTAATGAGAACAATCAAATGAATGCCATTGGTTTTAGCGCTGTGCCTGCTGGTTTCAGTATTGGGGGCGTGCAGCGCCAAAATTCCCCAAACCGCTGAAAACGAAACGGCCTATGCGCAAGAGCAGACGCCGGAAACAGATGCGGACGCATCTGCCGACGATCCTGAGGAGGCATAGGATAGGATGCCGCGTGCGCAATTTCGCTTGCGGAAACAACCATGACAGACGCGTATGCCCGGGAGATTTATTCCGCCCTGCAAACGCACTCTTTTAAAAAATACAACGCCCTCACCAACGAACAATGGCTTGCTGGCAGTGAGGACGAAAAAATCCAGGCGTATGGACTGTTCCGCCATGCTCACGGATATGGGGATGGCTGTAAGCGCGGCAGAATCAGCTTGGTTGGCGGCATGGATGAAGAGGCCGCGTCCGGCGGATATACTGTGTTGTACAGCGCTTTCAGCAAACGGAAATGCTGGTTCCCATATACCATTATGTCCAGGGCATAGAGGCGGGGAAATATCAGCCGCTCAGCCCGGAGATCCTGGCCGCCGCGGACGGTATAACGGTTGACCATTGGCAGGGGCAATACCTGCTGTGCGTGGGAAGCAAGCACGCGGTGGCGGGCCACAAAGGAACGGATGACCCAGGAACCGTCTTTTTACCTGTCGGGCTCCGTATGCCCGGCTGCCGGCGGCAGCCCGACCGATTATTCCCTTGGCGGTGAAAACGGCCTGTTTCAGACGGCCAACGTTGGTAAAACGGACCTTCTTCCGGTATTTAAAGCGTTGGGCGCAATAGCCGCGGGCAGATCACTGCAGCGGGAGCAGGTTCAAATCCAGCGCAAAAAACACCTTTCACGCGCCCAGGCTTTTTGTGTTTACACAGGGCCAGGACGGTACGGTTACTTTGCCGTATTGGAATACCGCGGCAGCGGGTACGCCTGGGACGGCGGACACTGCTGCCTGCTGGTGCTCCGCAGAGATTGAGAACCTTTGGGCCCGACGGCTATTTCGCTAAACGGTTGGCCCAATTCTGTTTGCTTTCTTCTAATGCACTTTGTACCAATTCATCGGAAATACTAGTTGCTTTTATATATAATTCAAATTCATCTTTTCTGTCATTTAAGAGGAGCCCAAGCATATGCCTAATCTGGTGAAATTCGTCATTACTGCGGTATGGATAGGCTTGACCTGCTTCAATAAACGTATCTAAATTCTCTTGAGGCGTATTTTCCATGATGCTGCAACCGGTACTGAGTATGAAATTTTTTAAATTTTTGCATTCGCCGCAAATTCTTTCCGTTTCTTCACGAACTTGTTGAGGCGTTGCCAACTGCAAAAAGGATACGTCTATATTTCCCATAATTATTACTTCTTCATCCACCATTCGGATGGATGCGCCTAAATCGGTCACGGAATCTATACTTAAAACCTGAGCCCCGGTCTCCACAAGGTAAGGCATGTGCTTCAACGTTTTTCCGCATACATGAAGATACCCTGGAATTCCGGCCGCAGTATAGATTTTTTTTAAATATTGGCCGCAGAATTCATTAAAATTATTAGGTGAAATTAAAGATGCTACAGGCTCCGCAATCCAAAAAAATTTTGCGCCAGCTTTTGCTTCGCGTTTTGCCAGATCAGAAATAAATGATTCAATATAGGCTATCAGCTTTTTTACCAAGTCCGGCTGCTTTACGCTATACCGCAAAAGGTTACCAATTCCAAGAATATCGGAAGCCATTGTTAAGGGCCCAAAACATCCGCCTCCCAGATATACTTCCGGATCATTTTGCAGAGACTCGCGCAGGCCGGCAATTTCGCTTTCAAAAACCGCATTGTTATATTTGCATTCCTTCAAGATGAGGGTCAGATCATTATTATTATTAATATTGATGGGTCTTATGGCGGTGAGCAGCGGCGTTGCGTGGTAAGATTCAAAGCCGAGAGCGACTGCGAAATCAATTCTTCCAAGACAGCGAAATTTTACATCTTGTCTTGCTCCGCCAATGGGGCTGATCAGAAGACGATTATGCTTGTATAAATGTTCAATAGCCTTCTCCATTTTATTTGCTTCCTTCCAGCTTGTCGAATTTGCCCGAAATTTTATATATAGAAAAATTCTATATATATTATATCAAAGCCTGTAAAAAACAATCAATATATTATTAAAAATATGTTGATTATATTTTTTTGTCTGTGATAGAATATTGAAATAATAAAATAATTCTATTTATAGAACAATAGTGTTCTCCTTTGAATATGTACGAATCTGGTATGAACATATAAAAGAAGGAGATTTTTTGTGGCTTAACCTAACTGAGCAGGCCGGAGAAGATTTTGATATTTGGTCTGCTGTAAGAAATTTGTTATATAAATCAAAAATAAATTTTACCAGGAGGACAAAAATGAAGAACAAATTATTACTGATTGCTTTGATTGTAGCGATGGTCGCCAGCCTGATGACAGGCTGCAGCCAGGCTGCTTCAGACGCATCTGCTTCTTCCGAAAGCGCAACACCCAGTGCAGCTACCAGCACTGATTCCGGCGCTGCAAGTGGGGATAAAGCAGAGGATGCCAAAACTACTATAAACATAGGGACTACCGCGAATGCCTTGGATTGCGTAAATTCCGGTAAGGCGTCTTTGGAAAAATTGGGCTATACGGTCAACATTGTTATGTTTGACGATTATGTGACTCCAAACGTCGCGTTGACGGAAGGTTCCATTGACGTTAACCTGTTTCAGCATCAACCTTATTTGGATGCTTACAACACAAGCAACAACACAAATATTACTATGGTTTCAAAGCTTTGGGAATATTATGCAGGCCTGTATTCGGTGAAAGCCGACTCGATTGAGAAGCTGCCGGAAGGCGGCAAGGTAGGCATTGCAAATGATGCGTCGAATATCAGTCTTGATCTTCAGAACATTGCTTCATCGGGCCTGATTACATTGACAGATCAAGCGCCAAAAAACAATCTTTACACTACTCTTGATATTGTCAAAAATCCGCACAATTATGAGTTTGTACAAACCGACAGCACCAGATGGAAAAATATGAACGAGTACACTTTTCTTACCGGCACTTCAAACTCTATGGCAACCAACGGTGTGGATCCTACGAAAAATAAGATCGCAACTTACCAGATGACTGATGAAGCGCTTGGGCTGTGCATTCTTCCGGAAAATAAGGATAAGCAATGGGTACAGGACTTGATAACAGCATATACATCTGAAGACGCGCAGAACTATGTTGATCCTTCCAGCGGTTTTGTGTTTCATAAACAATAGAAATAAAGATCAAAAAGCGGGCATGCCGTTTCGGGGGAATGAAACGGCATGCCGTTATTTTAAAAATAGCCAGGAAGATATAAATATGATAGAGATCAGCGGGCTGCAAAAAAATTTTGGTGAATTAAACGTACTTAAAGATATCAATCTAACAATTGAAGACGGCGATATTTATGGCCTCGTCGGCAAAAGCGGAGTGGGAAAATCCACGCTCTTGCGCTGCATCAACGGGCTGGAGACATATAACGCAGGTAGCCTGAAAGTTGACGGCGTGGAAATAAACACGCTGAGCAAAAGCGAACTGCGCCAATACCGGAAAAATGTCGCGATGATTTTTCAAAATTTTGCTTTAATGGCCAGAAAGACAGTTTATGAGAATATCGCCTTTCCAATGCGCTGTTGGAAATACGATAAGAAGTATATTGAAACAAGAGTAAACGAGTTGGCCGAGGTCGTTGGCATTTCTGACAAGCTGGACCAAAAAGCCAGTACCTTGTCGGGCGGCCAGAAACAGCGTGTCGCTATTGCAAGAGCCCTTGTTATGGGGCCCAAACTATTATTGTGCGATGAAGCCACCTCTGCGCTTGATCCTGTAACGACGCAGTCCATCTTGCAGCTTTTGCGGAAGATCAATGAGAATTTTGGGATAACCATTATTGTTGTTACACATCAGATGGCCGTTGTCCGTGAGGTGTGCCGGAATGTATCGCTTTTACGAAATGGCCGTGTAAGCGTGTCAGGGCTGGTAGTCGAACTTTTCCGCAATCAGCCGGTTGAACTGCGCCGGTTTATGGGCCAGGACGATTCCATTCCCGCAAAGGACGGCGTAAATCTCCAGATCATGTTGTCTGACCAAGACAATTCAACATCTATTATAAGCCGGCTTGCGCGGGAACTGCAAATTGAGTTTTCTGTACTGGGCGGCAAAATGGAGCGTTATCAGAGCAACCATTTGGGTACGTTGATTCTTAATTTTAATGAGAATGATGTTGCGGGTGCTCAGGCATATTTGGATAAAAATAAAATAATATGGCACCCCTATGCAGAAGCGGCCGGGGATGAATTGCTGGGCCGGGAGGAATAAAAAATGTTCGATGGATTAATAGCGACGTATGGAATGCGTTTTGTAAACGAAGTACTTGTTCCGGCGTTTGCAGCTACCATGCAAATGCTGATTGTTTCAACCATTCTCAGCAGTATTCTGGGTTTTCTTCTGGCAGTTGTTCTTGTCATTACCAACAAAGGCGGCATGATGGAGAACAAAGCCGTTTATAATGTTTTAAGTTTTATGATCAATGTAATTCGTTCTTTTCCGTTTATCATTTTGATGATTCTTATTCTGCCATTTACTAAGATGCTGGTAAATACCTCCATTGGCGTTTCGGCAGCTATTGTACCCTTAACAATCGCCGCTTCGGCGTTTACAGCCCGCCTGATAGAAAATTCTCTTATGGAAGTTGACAGGGAACTGATTGAAGCGATGAGATCATTTGGGCTTACGGACGCGCAGGTCATTTTTAAAGTTATGTTGCCGGAAGCTCTTCCTTCCATTGTTTCCAGCACTGTTTTGGCGATGATTGCAATATTGGGGAGCACAGCGGTGGCGGGCGCCGTGGGGGCGGGCGGCATCGGCTCGGTAGCGCTGACTTATGGCTATCAGCGGTTTGATCAGGGTGTTATGATTGTAACTGTTTTGACTCTCATTGTTCTGGTGCAAATTATTCAGGTGGTTGGTAATTTAATTTACCGAAAGATCAAATCTTGAAAGCTGCAAAACAGGCTTATAAATAAACTATTTAAAATTAAAGAATGAACTCGCTTAGCTTTTTAAGAGGACATTCCTTTCAAAGAAACTGTGAGGTGTCCCCCAAAAGTAGTCCAGGCTGTGAAAACGTCGTGTTTCACCAAAAAATCGCATTACAGTGTGATTTTTTTTATTATGTCCGGCATGACCGGTAATAATTTAGTAAAACTCAGTCGTAACTAATTTGTAGACACATTGACATTTATCAATTGTATCCAGAAGAATAAATTAAAATAGAAATTGTCGTAAAAAAAATTTTAATTATACACCGCCAGCCGATTTTATTCAAATTCATGTTTTCGTGGACAAAATAATCCTCGCGAGTGGTTTTCAACTATTGATAAATTGGAGTTTATCATCAAAGCAAAATAACTTTTTAAATTTTTTATTTGATGCAATGCTTTTTTTATACAGAACTGATAATATTTCTTGATACATACCATTTCAGCTAGCTGGTTTTGCATAAATCAATCAACAATATATAAAAAATTACAATAAATATACAAAAAACAATAAAAAAATTAAAAAAAATATTGCAAAAATATATAAATAAATTATAATAAAACTATAGAAAATCTATAAATAATAAATCTCATAATAATTAAATAAAAAATAATTTCCAAAGGAAGGTAAAGATGACATCAAGAGAACGAGTTTGGAGAACCATTAATTTTCTGGAGGCAGATAAAGTACCAATTGATATTGGTGGCACAGAGAATACGGGTGTACACATTGATGAATATTGTGATTGGATTAAATATGCTGGTCTGAATATGGAATATCCCAAGGTTTACGATCAGTTTCAAATGTTGGCAAGAGTAGAAGGAGCAATGCGTGAATACGTGAATACTGACGTTGTGCTGGTCGAAAATCCAATATTTCGTTGGGGACTTTATAACAGAGAATGGAAGCCTTGGACAACATTCGCGGGGAACACCGTATTAATGCCAAAGGATTTTCAACCGGTAGAAGATGACGAAGGTAATATTTATATTTTAGGGCAAAATGGAGAAACGCAGGCTTCCATGCCTAAGGGAGGGAAATATTTTGACCGGGCGTGTTCAACACAAATGTCCGATGAGATAGTTTTTATGGATCAGCAGGTTTGGAAAAAATCTATACCTTTATATACGGATGAAGAATTGCGCGATATGGAAGAAAATGCAAAATTTTTGTATGAAAACACAACATATTCAATTCACGGAGGATTTGGCAAAGGCAAATTGTACACAACAGGGTTAATGGCAGGCCATACAATGACAGACTGGTTGTGTTTATTGATGATGGAACCCGAATATATAAATTCAATTTTAGATGCAACTACAGAACGGGTTATAGAAAACCTAAAAATGTATATACAATCGGTTGGCAAATATGTAGATACAATTCTTGTTGCTTCTACAGATTATGGTTCTCAAAAAAACGAGATTTTCAGTCCGGCTGTTTTTGAAGAATTGTATGTACCGCATTATAAATTAATTACAGACTATATACACAAATATTGCCAAGCCAAAACAATGCTTCATTCTTGCGGGTCTGTTAGAAATTTTATTCCTCTATTTATTGATTCTGGGATAGATATTTTAAATCCTGTGCAAACCAATGCCGGCAATATGAATCCTGTGGAATTAAAGAAAGAATACGGAAGCCAAATTGTTTTTTGGGGCGGGGGTGTGGAAAGTCAGACCATTTTACCTTATGGAACGCCGGAAGAAGTGAAAGAACAGGTGATTGAACGTATTAAAATATTAGCTCCGGGTGGAGGCTTTGTGTTTGCAGTAATACATAATATCCAACACGGTGTTCCTATGCAGAATCTTAAAAGCATGATGGATGCGTTTTTGGAAAACAGAAATTATAATTAATTTTAGGTGTTTTTATTCAAATCCAAACATTTATATCTATCTTTAGGGGGGAAAAATTATGCAAAGAATCATCAATGATCCGGATCAGGTAGTAGACGATATGCTGAAAGGCTTTTTAAAAAATCATAAGGACATCGTTGCTCCAACGGCAAATCCAAGAGTAATTAAATACAAAAACGCGCCTGTAAAAGGGAAAGTAGGCATTGTAACCGGCGGCGGTTCTGGACATAAACCGGCATTTATTGGATATATCGGGCGCAACATGATAGACGCTGTGGCCGTTGGAGAAGTGTTTTCATCTCCCACGTTAAAAGATTTTTGCGACGCGTTTAAAGCTGCGGATTCCGGACACGGCGTTGCATGTCTGTATGGAAATTATGCCGGAGACAATATGAACGTTCGCATGGCAATTAAAATAGCCCAAAAAGAAGGCATCGCAGTAAAAACAGTAACCGCTAATGATGATGTTGCGTCCGCGCCCAAAGCCGAAAAAGAGAAACGCCGGGGTGTTATTGGCGAGATATTCATGTGGAAAGTGGGAGCAGCAAAAGCTGCGCAGGGTGCCGATTTAGACGCAGTTATAAAAGCAGCTCAAAAAGCAGTGGACAATACTTGTACGGCAGGAATTGGAATAACTGCATGCACAATACCTGCAGTGGGTCATCCGAATTTTGAAGTTAAGGAAGGAACCATGGAAGTTGGGATAGGACTTCATGGAGAGCCGGGAATAAAGGTTTGTAAGCTTAAAACCGCCAATGAAATGGCTGATATGCTCTTGGATATTATTCTGCCAGATTATCCTTTTGAGAGAGGAGATGAAATAGCGGTGATGGTCTCCGGTTTAGGCGCCACGCCTGTGATGGAGCAGTATATATTTTTTAACCGGGTTGAAGAAGTTCTTTCCCAGAAAGGCATTCAAATTTACCGCTCTTACGTGGGCACATACTTCTCCTCGCTTGATATGATGGGCATTCAGCTTTGTGTAATGAAACTGGATGAAGAATTAAAGGAACTGATAGATATGGAGATAGATACCATGGGGATAAAACAATTTGGAAGATGAAGGCTTCCGAAAAAAAATAAATATTGGAGGAAAAATGTATGAAAAGGAAACTTAGTCTTATTCTGATGCTTGCATTGGCTGCAGTATTTGCTTTCTCAGCGTGTGCACAGAGCCCGGCAACAACAAGCTCGGCAGCAAATGAATCGGCATCTCAGAGTGTTGCCGCAGATGCGTCGCAGGCAGAGGCGGTACAGTCAGAATCCGGAAAAGATGGTTTTGTAGTCGGAATGATTAACGGCTATATGGGCAATGGATGGAGAACACAGTTATCTGATGCCGTTGAAGCTCTGGCTCAGGAGTATATTGATTCAGGCGTAATGAAGGAAATAAAGGTGCAAAATGCGGGCGATGATGTGAATGAACAGATACAGATATTTCGTAATATGATTGCAACCAAACCTGATATGATCATGATTGTTCCTAACTCGCAGACAGCCCTTAATCCCGTAATTGAAGAAGCTCATGATGCAGGTATTTTGGTTGTATGCATAGACCAGCCGGTAACGTCTGAATTTGCAATTAATGTTGCTTTGGATCAGTATGATTGGGGGAAACAGATTGCAGAATGGTTTGTCAAGGAAATTGGAGGTAAGGGCAATATTATTGTATTGGCGGGCGTAGCAGGAGGCCCTTCCAACGTATCTAGGCTGCAAGGCCAGTATGATGTTTTGAAACAGTATCCGGACATTAAAGTGCTTACAGAAGTGAATGGTAATTGGGACCAGGGAACAGCGCAGACAGTTATGTCTAATGTAATTGCATCTTATCCGAACATTGACGGTGTTTTGACGCAAGATGGAATGTCCCTTGGAACGGTTAAAGCATTCCAGGCCGCTGGCAGAAAACTTCCTGTTATTTCTGGCGAAACAATGGTGGGATTCCTGCGCCTTTGGAAGGATTTAAGCCAGTCTGAAGGATTCAACACTTGGGGAATAAATGATCCTCCATCCGTAAGTACAGCAGCGCTGAGTATTGGTATACGCTTGCTACAGGGCAAGACACCAAAAGAAGGCACCCTGGACAACAACTATTTCTATTATCCCGTTCAGGTTTTTATAGATAACAATAATCTTGACGAATACATTGAAAAATACAAAGATGCGGAAGACACCTACTTTCCGGATGAAAGATTATCCGAAGAAGCAATAGACGCTTTATTTAAATAACTTTAAAAGCTTACAGGGAATATCCAGAAGCCGGATATTCCCTCCATTTCTTCTTTAGGAGGGTAAATTATGCAATTGTTGGAAGCTAAAGGCATGCAAAAGTCATTTGGAGGCATAAAAGCATTGGACAACGGGTGCCTAACTTGTAGCAAAGGTAAAGTTGTTGGTTTGCTGGGCGCAAACGGATCGGGGAAAAGCACGTTTTCCAAAATTATTTCGGGTATTTTAAAAAAGAATGGCGGAGAGTTATTTCTTTGCGGCAAAAAAGTAGATATTAATTCACCCGGCGACGCTAAAAGAAACGGGATTGCTATGGTACATCAAAACTTGAGTTTGGTTCCGGAATTAAGCGTATGGGAAAATATTAACCTAGGCCATGAGCCTTTAAACAAAGGTGGATTTATAAATAAAAAAGAAGAATATGAAAAAGCCAAAAAAGTTCTTGACTATATATGGCCGGGTTTTAACATGTGCGCCAAAGTGGCGGAACTGACGCCGGCCCAGAAGCAGCTCGTAGAAATTGCTAAAGCGCTTTCGCAAGACCCCCAGATATTGATTTTGGACGAACCAACCGCCTCGCTGGAACATTCCCAGGTTGAGAGGTTGATAGAAATTATAGAAGAACTAAAGCGTAAAGATATTGGTATTATTTTTATATCGCATAGAATGTGGGAGGTTATGCGGATTTGCGATGCGGTTGTTGTTTTCAGAAACGGAGCAACCGTTGGAGAGATTAATTTTGAAAAAGACATAAAAAAAGAGCAGGATGTAGTTGAATTAATCACAGGAAAAAGTGAATTTTACCAGGACAAAATAAAACGTA
This sequence comes from Bacillota bacterium, assembly GCA_023408315.1. GTDB lineage: Bacteria > Bacillota > Clostridia > Christensenellales > Christensenellaceae > JAEYKI01. The sequence goes on along the minus strand of JAEYKI010000001.1, from coordinate 237,531 downwards.
AAAAATATAAAAGCCCCAAAGAAGTGCTGGAACTGAAAAATATTTCTTTGGAACATTCTTTAAAAGGAATTAATCTATGCATAAAAGAGGGCGATATTATTGGCATTGGAGGGTTGAACGAGCAGGGCCAGGAAGATTTGCTGCTTTTAATGGCGGGATATTTAAAACATTATACAGGCAATATTCTGATTAATAGAAATCAGATTAAGCTCACCCATCCTTATGATGCAATCAAAAAAGGGGTTGTGCTGGTACCTGGTGACCGACATAAGGAAGGCCTTTTTTTAGGGCGCACAATGATAGACAATATTTCCTATCCTCATACAGCATTAAGCGGATGGAAAAAGCCTTTATATAAGAAGGATAGGATATTGCAATGCGTTGACGCCATAGAAAAAATGAAAATATATCCGCCGGAACCGAATATGATTGTAAGCCAGTTAAGCGGTGGCAATCAGCAAAAAGTAGTGGTTGGCAAATGGCTTAAACTGGCCCCCAAAGTTCTACTGTTGAGTGACCCGGCGAAAGGCGTTGATGTTGAGGCAAAGCGGGAGATGTACCAAGTGGTGGCCAGATTGGCTGAAAACGGAACGGCTGTAGTCTTGTTTGCGACAGACAATGATGAATTTATAAAAATATGTGACAAGGTTTATATCATGTTTGAAGGAAGGATTATCAACGAACTGCAGGAAGAGCAATTAAATGAAGAATCTCTTGTTGCCGCTTCCTTTGGCGACGCCAATTAAAGTTGATTGGGTAAATATTGTGAATTGGATGCATTTAAAAACAAAATGGCTAAAAAATGATTTTTCAATGATTTTCTTTGTACTTGCAGGACTGATCATATTAAATGTAATAATGCAGGACAGGTTTTTTGAGTATTCGGTCATTAAATCGAATCTTATGACAATGGCCCCGCTCATATTGTTGGCTGTGGCCCAGGGTATTGTTATAATGTCCGGTGGAATAGACCTTTCAATAGGTGGAATTGTTACATTGGTTAATGTTATTATGGCAAGCTTAATGGATGATTCTATGGGCAGCGTTGTTATTGCTGTACTTAGTGCCTTTTTGGTAGGCATTGGTGCTAGCGCTTTAAATGGTTTGCTGGTTGGAATCCTTCGCCTACCTTCCATGGTGGCGACCTTTGGCACTTCCGCAGTATGGTTTGGATTGTCGCTATTCATTATGCCCCAACCCGGAGGTTATGTTCCTGCCATGTTTTATAGGATGTATAAGGACAGCCTTGGCGGTTTTGTGCCGGTTGCATTGATTTTTATTGTTTTGGCATATCTTGTTTTCTACTTTTTTAAAAAAAGGCGTTTGTACACGCATTTGCTTGCTGCTGGGGGCAATGAAGATTCTGCAAGCGCTAGCGGAATCAATGTATCAAAAGTGCGCTTACAGGCTTTCATGTTCAGCGGGGCATTTATTTCACTTGCGGGCGTTGTTTTAACTGCTTCTACTGCTTCGGGAGACTCGGGCCTTGGATCAAGCATACCCCTCAACTCCATCGCCGCCGCTGTAGTAGGCGGTATAGCTATGCAGGGTGGAAAGGGGAGTTTTGCGGGGGCTTTGGCTGGCGCTTGTATACTTGCATTAATTACAAATATTATCTTTTTTGCCAATGTACCTTCCATCTACCAAGACTTCATCAAGGGGCTGGTTATTGTAGGGGCACTGATACTTGCAACAATACCCCGAATCCGGGCCATGCGAAAATATGCAGGGTAACACGAGTAAAGGTGCGGTTGTAATGAAAGGAAGAACTAATAATGAATAATGTTGAAGTGTTATACAAACACAAGTCTGTTATTGCGCTTTATATAGCGGCAGGGTTGATTGCCGTCGGAGGGATACTGGCGCCCGGATTTGCTTCGTTCGCAAATATAATGAATATACTTAGTCTTTCCTCGTTTTTAGGAGTTGTTGCTCTGGCAGAAACAATTGTGATTATTTCCGGCGGCGACGGACTGGATTTAACTGCGCCCGCCGTAATATCTTTAAGCGCCGTAATGTCTTCTCAGATTATGGCAGGAGATAATTTAAATATTCCGCTTGCCATTGTGGCGGTACTGGGAATATCTTTTGTGATAGGCTTGGCCAACGGGCTTGCTATCTCGCATTTGCGAATACCTCCCCTCATTATGACGTTAGCAATGTCAACGGTAGTTCAGGGAATGGTTATGATCTACACACAGGGCCAACCCAAGGGAAGCGCAGCACCGCTGCTGGATGATTTGGGCAATGCAAGATTTGGAGGCATTATTCCGTATATTATTATTGTATGGATTGCAGTGATTATTATTGCGGAGATTGTCTTGCGAAAAACAAAATGGGGACATTTGCTTTATGGAGTTGGAGCCAATAGTCTTGCAGCAGAACTTTCAGGAGTTAAAACAAAGAGAATTAAAACAACTGCTTATATAGCCAGCGCCATGATCTGCGGTTTTGCGGGAATACTGATTCTTGGCTATACAGGCACTTCATATCTGGATATAGGGTCTAGTTATCTGATGCCTGCCATTGCGGCAGTTGTTATAGGCGGTGTTTCACTTTCAGGCGGGTCGGGTAATTACCTTGGAACAGTAACGGGGGTCATTGTGCTTATAGCTTTAAACAGCATGCTTGCAACGCTTAAAATGGGGGAAGCAGGAAGGCAGATTGTATACGGCTCTATACTCGTTATATTGCTGATTGCCTATGCAAGAAATAAGAAGAAGAATTAAGTATTTTATGATATAATTATATACTGGTATGGAAAAGATTTCTAATGAGGTGCAAAAAATGGATTATTTTTTCAATAAAGATGCGGTTTGTATTGTGACCAATATGATCACAGAGATTCAGTCTGCCAAGGAATATTTGAGCCAGGTGGATGGAGCTATTGGAGATGGAGATCACGGCATAAACATGAACAAAGGTTTTACCATCTGCGAGCAAAGGTTGCAGGGGAAAGTATTTGATATGAGTGGCGCGCTTAATCTTTTAAGCGAGGTTTTAATGATGGAAATAGGCGGCTCAATGGGACCTTTATACGGTACTCTTTTTGAAGGGCTTGCGGCGGCCTCTGAAAGAGTAGAAAAGATAGATAAAAAGGTTTTTGGAGATATGCTTACGCTGGCATACAAAAATATTTCAGCCGTAAGCGATGCTAAAGTGGGAGATAAAACTCTTATGGATGTGTTGATTCCGGCAACAGAAGCGTATAAAAAAGAACTTGTTGCAGGAAAGGGCTTTAGGGATTGCATTAATGCAATGACGCAGGCAGCCGAAGCAGGAAAAGAGTCCACCAAAGATATGATCGCCAAGGTAGGAAGGTCGAGCCGTTTGGGGGAACGCTCAAAGGGCGTGTTGGATGCAGGTGCAACTTCTTGTAATATTATTATGCAATCTATTGGACATACAATAAAAGATTTATTAAACGTTAATTAATAGTTTTGGAGGTTATTTTATGTCATCTTTAGAAAGACGTAAAAAAATACTGGAATACCTCAACCGGCAAATTGAAGTTAAGACAGAAGAATTATCTCAGCATTTTGACGTTTCTGTAGGAACACTTCGAAATGACATAATAAAAATGGAGAAGGATGGATTATTAATTCGGACTCATGGTGGAGCTAAAGTACTATCCAACATGAACCAGGCGTTTTCTTTTCAATCCAGATTTTTTTCGCACGGAGAAGAAAAAGAGGCAATTGCTAAAGAAGCATTGCGTCTGATACACGACAATCAATGCTTGATAATGGATGCGAGTACAACGGCATTAACTCTTGCAAAAGCAATAGCAGATATAAATCAATTAATTATAGTTACAAACGGGATTAATACAGCAATGGCTTTTGACGACAAGCCCAATGTAAGGCAAATATTAATTGGCGGAATGGTTGCAAAAGGTACTGCATCTTTGGAAGGGGTATTGGGTAAAGATATATTATCTGATATCAGTGCGGATTTGGCATTTGTTTCTGCTTGCGGGTTTTCATTAAAAGATGGATTAACAGACTTTAATATTTTGGGATGCGAATTGAAAAAAGAAATGTTGAAATGTGCAAAAAAGAAAATAGCTCTTTTGGATTATTCGAAACTAGAGACAAGGTCCGTATCTTGTTTTGCAAATGTTAATGAAATTGACCTAATTATAACCGATTATAAAGCTGATCCAAAAGTTATACAAAAATATAGAAACGCAGGCATTGAAGTGTGGGTATGTTAAGCCGCTGACATAAAAGTTTTGACCGGAAAAGAAGCGGGGTAAAATGATGAATAAAATAATCGTGATTGGCTGTGATAATGCGGCCGTTCAACTGAAAAACACAATAAAAGGGTATGTTGAATCGCTTGGTTTGTCTGTTGAGGACCTGGGCTGTTTTTCTGCGGATGACCAAATAATGTATCCGTTGGTTGCTGAAAGAGTTTGTGAAAAGATAAAAAAGAGCAATTTTAAAAAGGAAGGAATATTGATTTGTGGCACAGGAATTGGAATGGCCATAAGCGCTAATAAATGTAGGGGAATCCGTGCGGCGGTATGCCATGATAGTTTCTCCGCTGAGCGCGCAAAGCTTTCCAATAATGCAAATGTTCTTTGTATGGGAGAACGTGTGATTGGGCAGGAACTCGCCAAAAAAATAACCAAAGAGTGGCTTTCCCTTACTTTTATAGACGGAAGTTCTACTCCCAAAGTAAATGCAATTAAAGAAATTGAAACGAGAAATTTTAAATAGCAAACGTACAGGAGAGAGGCGCGCAAGGAATATCTCCGGTTTGCCCGGAGCAGAAACCGGACGCATGCTTTTATCCGGAAATACATCAAAAAGCAGCTTGGCTATCTTTCAAGGGACCTTGGGCACATAGACGCCATGCTGTGGGACGGAAAAACGCTTGAAGAAAAAGCAAGCAGCCAAGCTTGAAACGATCCGGAAGGTCTATGAACAGCAAAAAGCTATGTGCGGGAGCAATACGCACTCCGCGCCAAACCGGATCGTGAGCTTAAGCCGACGTTCCTGCGGCCCATTGTACGTGGAAAGGCGGGGAAGCGGGTTGAATTCGGGGCGAAGATGGACATCGGCGTCTGCGATGGCTGGGCAAGGCTGGAGGCGCTGTCCTTTGACGCGTACAATGAGGCGGTGAACCTTGGCGGATATGGCTGAGAGGACCGGGAGCGCGCGGACCGTTACCCGAGCTGGATATTGGCGGATAAGATATACAGGAACCGCGGCAATCTGGCCTTTTGCAAACTCCATCACATACGGCTCTCTGGGCCAACGCTTGGGCGGCTGAAGAGGGATGAGCCGCCCGACAAAAAGAGGAATTACCGGGATGAATGTGAACGCGTTGAGGTTGAGCGTCGTTTCGGCTTGGCCACGCAAGTGCGGCCTGGGCCTGGTGGTAACGAAGCTGGAAGCAACCATTTCCCACAGCATTGCCATGTCCGTTCTAGTGCTGAATCTGAGATGGATTCATTTCGGCTTTTTGCGCTTGTTGTTAGATTACTTGGTTTCATATTGCCTTTATCAAAAAATCGCTCTTATTCAGGAGACATTCATTAAGCCTCCTGTGTTATTCTATCACAGGAGGCTTATTACAGATAGTTTTCTATAGACTCTTAAAATTCCATATATGCAATCCGGTTGCTAATTCAAAGCATCAACGTCTCTTTCGCCTGTCCTGATTCTCACAACGTCTTCCAATTTAAAGGTGAAAATCTTACCGTCGCCAACATTGTTTGTACCCGCGGCTTTGGTGACTGCTTCAATGGTTTTGTCTTTCCATTCCCTGGTTGAAACCGCAATCTCAAACTTGATTTTGGGAATCAGGTTAATTTCCACCTCGGTGCTGCGAACCAGCTCGGTATATCCTTTTTGTTTCCCGCAGCCAAAAACCTGTGAAACAGTGATTCCTTTTACGTCAATGTCGTTCAATGCGGCTTTTACGGCGTCCAATTTCTCTTCTCTTACAATAGCCACCACAAAATACATAAAACTAACCTCCTATTTTAATCAAGTCCGCTGAAGGACGGATAGGCCGACTCGCCGTGCTCACTGGCGTCTAGGCCGCGAATCTCATCTTCTTTCTCAACCCTTGGTTTGCCGAACAGCCTGGTGATTCCATAGCATACAAGCGTTCCTGCCACCGCAAAGGTGATGGATAATCCAACGCCGGCAAGCTGCCTGCCGAACTGGTCACCCGAACCGTAAATGAGGCCGACAGCGCCCGACAATTCCGGAGTGGCAAATACGCCTGTCATAATGCCGCCAAAAATTCCGCCCAGGCCGTGGCATCCGAAGGCGTCAAGGGTGTCGTCAATTTTGAAGACCTTTTTCACCAGGTGGATTCCGTAGAAGCAGAACGGGCTGGCAAAAAATCCGATTAATAACGCAGACCAAATCGGTACAAAGCCTGCGGCGGGCGTAATTGCGACCAACCCCACGATTGCCGCCGAGCACAGCCCTACGATGGTGGGTTTTCCCGTTTTGATGACGTCCAGAATCATCCAGGAAATCACAGCCGAGCCGGAGGCGGCCGCAGTGGTCATGAATACGTGGCCGGTTTTGCCGGTGGCTTCCAGCGCGCAGCCGCCGTTAAAGCCGAACCAGCCGATCCAAACGATGGCGGCGCCCAGCACCACAAACGGAATATTATGCACCTTGTATTCTTTGTGTTCAATGCCGTGCCGTTTGCCCAAAAGCATACACAACACAAGCCCGGAAACGCCCGAGCTTATATGGATTGCGTTGCCGCCCGCAAAATCGAGCGAGTGCAGCCAGCCTGCTCCAAGAAGCCCGCCTTCGCCCCAAACCATATGGAACATGGGGTAAAGCACAATCAGGCTCCACAGGCCGGTGAAGATAAACAGCGATTTGAATTTTATGCGCCCGGACACCGAACCGGAAATAATAACAGGGGTGATAATGGCGAAAGCCATTAAAAACACCACGAATACCAGCGTGGGCACAGTGGCCAGGTCGGGCGACGGGTCCGCTATATTCAGCCCGCTTAAAAAGAAATGGTTCAGGCCGCCCAAAACGCCCCCGGTGTTTCCACCGAAACACATGGTGTAACCCACGGCTACCCACATCACAATGCCAAGCCCCATATTAAATACCACGTTCATCATATTGCTGACCATATTTTTTCTGCGTTCAAGTCCGCCGTAAAACAGCGCAAGGCCCGGCGTCATGAAAATTACCAGCACTGTACAGATCAATAAAAACGAAACGTCAGAGAAATTCATTTTTTCAGCTCCTTTTCCTTTTTATTTGTTTTTATTTGCCTTTGCCTCTGCGATCGCCGCAAAAAGCTCTTGCTTATCAGGAATGATGGACACAAATTTGGGAACACCGTCCACTACCATGGTGGGAAGGTTGGTGAGCCCCATTTTAATGGTACGCGCCACATCTTCTTTGATGTTATAGCGGTACACAACATACTCGGCATCATCCTTGATCTCGTCATATACGTCGGCAACGCAATTAACCATATAGGTGCAAGCCGCGCATTGATCCGGGTCTAAGGTAAACAGTTCTACCTGCACTTTATCCAGATTTCTGTAGTCGGGGATGGCAATCGCATCCAGATCATAAGAGCTTCCCGCCGTATAGTTTTTAATCATTTCACGGGTATCTTCCGTATGCAGCACCGCCTGAACGATTGCGACCGTATTCTCGATGGGCACATCATAGGGCATATCGCAGCCCGGGCTTACCAGGAAATTGGTGTGGTTTTTTACAGAGTCGCACAAATCAATCACGCATTTCATATTGTCCTGCTGCGTTCCAAACAGCATTGTGGTTGTGAGGGGAATATTGCCGCCGAGCGCGATGTTGTATGTATCCGTAATTTCTTTGGCGGCGGGGAGGTTTACGTTTTCGTCAATATGCATGGAATCCGGCCCGGTTGCGCACATAACCTCTATTTGCCTTGTGGCGTCTCCGCATACGAAGAAGGAGGAGAAAGCGCCTTCTTTCCGAATAAAACTGAAGAGTTCGGTAAAGCTGTCTGCCAAAAATTCATTGAAGAACTTTGGAGAAACCTGGCTGACCAGCGGATCGACCACGGCGATCACATCCATACCTGATTCCATATAATAGGAGCACATGGCCTTTGCCACCTTTGTTGTAAAAGCGATGAATTTTTTAACGGAATCCGGGTTTTTACGCATGTCTGTAAACAGCTTGCTGCCTCGCAGGTGGGAGGCCAGCGTGAGCGGCCCGCACAGCAAGCCGTACATAGCCGTATCGGCTCCAACAGCGTTCTTCACCCGCTTTGCGGTACGCATGACCATTCCAATCCGGCCGTCCTCTTTCCCGGGAACCATATCGTCCGATGGGAAACCGTCGGCGTCATTTTCATAAGGGTGCGCGCATACCGACGGAGGGTTAAATTCCGCCCACAGCAAGCCGCATCCCAGAACTTCCGCTTCAAGCTGCAAATCAAAAGTGATCGGCATGCCGTCGGGCGTATACAGCTTATGCACTTCCATAAGCGATGCGTAGAGCTTTTCCTCGTCTTTGAGGATATCTGCCCCGCTGTATCCCTTCAGTTTGCCGGCGTGAACTCCCGCAAAGGGAATCCACGGTACTCTGTCTGCTTTTTCGTGTTTCAGTGTTTTGAAAATCAGATCTTTTCCCATCTGTGTCCTCCTTTTTATGAAATGTCACAGCAAGTATGAAAGTATTGTAGATATTTTAAATGGAATCAGTAGCAAAATGATAGTAACAGTTCTTGTTTTTTCCGGAGTGACAGTGGCAGTCTGTGTGCTTGAATGGCGACTGTCACTTGGAAATTTAAAAAAAGTGGCTATTTACTTGAACAGTACCTTTAATGTATAATGAATCCATAATTTGTCAACGGAGACGCCGATAAAAGACGTTTCCGTTTTTTATTAACCGAAAGGGCGTGTAAATGTGATCTATTTGGATAGAAACAGTCCGAAGTCATTATCGGAGCAATTATACAGGCAGATCAAGCAGGATATTGTGGGCGGGTCGCTTGCGAAAAATACGCCTCTGAAATCTCTTAGGGTGTTCGGAGATGAGCTTGGAATCAGCAGAAACACGGTGGACAACGCATACCAGCAGCTTATTGCCGAAGGATATATTCGCGCCGTGCATGGAACCGGGTATTTTGTGGAGGACATAGGAACCGACTTTTCCGGTGAGCATAAAAGCAGCTTGTTCCCCGTTTTGGTGCATCATGCGAAAAAGCCCAAGGTGATGTATGACTTTGAGTTTGAAAGCATAGAGACAGGATTGTTTCCATGGGCAAAGTGGAAGAAATATGTGGGCAATGCTATTTTGATGGAGGAATGCGGAAGCGCGATATCCTATGAAAACAACAAAGGCAACCTTAAGCTTCGGGAGAGCCTAAGCGGCTTTTTATACCGGCACAGAGGGGTGAATTGCGACCCCAAGCAGATTGTTTTGTGCGCGGGAACGCAATACGCCATGGAAATTTTAACGTCCCTGCTGCCGCCGGGAAGCAACCGTTTCGCGTTTGAGGAACCCGGCTACGTAGCCATGCGGCATTGTATTGAAGAAAAAGGATACAGCGTAACCTCCATTCCCGTGCTGGAAAATGGGGTGTACACCCTTCTTTTATCCCGTTCAAACTGCAATATCCTGTACATAACGCCGTCCCACCAGTTCCCTACGGGGGCGGTCACTTCTATTGGCGTTAGAAATCAGCTTTTAAAATGGGCATATACCAATGGGGCATACATCATAGAAAACGACTACGACAGCGAATTTCGCTACGGGCTGATGCCCATACCGTCTCTGCAGTCCCTGGACAAGAACGGGAGGGTAATTTATATGGGGACGCTTTCCAAGATTCTTTCGCCTGCCATACGGTGCGCCTTTCTGATACTGCCATGGGAATTGGTGGAGGCCTACGAGAATAAGTACAGGTACTTTAACGCCGCGCTCCCCGCGTATCATCAGATCGCGCTTTCCAATATGATAAACGAAGGATTTTTAGAACGCCATTTGCGGAAAATTTCATCCATAAACGAAAAGAAGTACGACGTATTAATCAAGGCTATTAAAGAGTATATGCCAAACGAGGTGCAAATTGTTCAAAATCCGGCAGGCGTCCATACCCTGGTTAAAATAATGAATTGCAGGAATCAAAAAAAGCTGATAGAAGATTTGGAAAAGGAATCCATACGGATATACGGCATTAAAGAGCATTGCCACGACCAGATTAACGCGTATGAGGATATATTTATAATGGGATTTAATTCTATGTCCAGAGAAGAAATTATAAACGGATGCAAAAAAATGGGCGAGGTTTTAAGACGCCAACTGTCACTGAAAAAACACGATGAACTGTAACTACTCATACGATTGCCTGATTGTTATAATGATACAAATCTTACAAAAAGGAGGAAAGCGTGCATATGACCCGTGAGGAAATTTTCGCAAAACTGAAAGAGTCTATTACCGAAATGGATGCGGATCTTGCGGTGGAAGCTGCGGAAGCGGCTTTGGCAGCCGGGCTTGACCCGCTTGAGTGCATCAGCGACGGCTTGTCGGCGGGAATGCAGGTTATGAGCGACTTGTTTGATGAAGGCGAAGCCTTTGTTCCCGAACTCTTAACCGCGTCTGAGGCGTTTGACGCCGCAGTTAAGGTGCTTACAAGCGGTATGTCTGAAGAAGAGAAAAACAGCGCCTCAAACGGAGTTGTGATCATTCATACCGTGCAGGGCGACATTCACGATATCGGTAAAAACATCGTTAAAACTATGTTTGAGGCAAACAACTTTACGGTGTACGATTTAGGGCGCGACGTGTCTGTGGTATCGGTTGTGGACAAGGCCATAGAGGTAAATGCGGATTTTATTTTAGGTTCCGCGCTTATGACCACTACTATGCCGGCGCAGCGCGATATTATCAACCTGCTTAAAGAACGTGGTGTGCGTGACAAATACATTGTTATGTTTGGAGGCGCGCCGGTTTCGCAGGAATGGTGTGACCAGATAGGAGCCGACGGATTCACTCAAACCGCAACCGAGGCGGTTGTTTTAGCCAAAGAATTGCTTGCAAAAAAAAGAAAGGGGGCGTAAACAGTTGAACGCAATCGGAAAACCAATTTCCGTTTTTGATGTGTACGACAGAGCAAAAACCGGTCCGCTTGTAAAAGAAAGCGATTGGGACTATAAAATTGTTCCCCAGACCGCAAAAGCCTTAAAAGAAAAGTACAACATCAAGATGGATAAAAAGACCATCATACCCGAAGATAAAGAGCTTATAAACAACCTTTTTAACGCGGGGCTGGATATGCTGGTGGAATGCGGTATATACTGCATTGATACCGGAAGGGTAATAAAATACACCCGGGATGAAGTGCTGAACGCCATTTGCTCCGCTCCGAACCACTTTGTGTTCGGCGAAGGCAAAGAGGCGATTCAGGTGGTGCCCAGGCACGCATCCTCCAAAACGCCGCCCGTTATTCAGGGCGGCCCCACAGGCTCTCCGTGTTCGGAAGACATGTTCCTTCCGATACACCAGGCATACGCCCAGGAGAGGATAGTGGATACCATAGTTGACGGCGTTATGCAAACGGTCATGGGCAAAGACCCGGTGCCCGGCTCGCCGTGGGAAATTATGGCGGTTAAAAACGAATGCCTGCAGGTTCGGGAAGCGCAGATGCGCGCCGGACGTACAGGCATGGGATTGTAGGGAAGCGAAACTTCATTAAGTCCTGCCGGTGTCATCGAATCTGATTTCGAGGGCGGGATGCGTCCGTCTGACGCCCATGAAGTGTCCCAGCTGAATGAGCTCAAAATCGACGTAGGTGCGTTGGTTGTTGGCGCTCATTATGCAATGGCTGGAGTACAGGTTATGGTTGAACAGATGCCGATTTTCGGAGGATACGCGGGTGGCCTTGAAACCACCACGATCGTAGACGTTGCGACAACGCTTAACTCTTTTGTTATGATGCAGGGAACCTGGCATTTGGACGGCCCTGTTCATGTCAGATGGGGAATTACCACCGCGCGCGAGGCGCTTGCAGTTGCGGCTCACGCCGGAAGGGCTGTAGAGGAGAACACCCATTTGATACTTGGAAACCAGTATTATACGTTATCAGGCCCCTGTACCGTGATGTGTTTGCTTGAAACCGCGGCACAGGCGATTACCGATACGGTAAGCGGACGCGAGATTCTTTCTGGCGTTGCTTCCTGCAAAGGCGTGAGCACAGACCTGTTTACCGCTATGGAAGCCCGTATGATGGGCGAGGCGGCGTATGCCGTTGCGGGCATGGACATACACGAAGCTAATATTCTTTTGGATAAACTGGTAGGCATGTACGAGGTTAATTACAAAACCGCTCCAAGGGGCAAGAAGTTCCAGGAGTGTTACGACGTAAAGACATTAACGCCTACCGACGAATATGTGCAGGTGTATGACGAAGCCGTTAAAATACTGGCGGGGTTGGGGCTTACTTACTGGAATAAATAATGAGCAGGCCAAGGGGCGGGACCTTCCGCCCTACCCATATGGAGAGTGAATCGGAGTGATTATGCGGACTCTAAATCCGCACAGCCGGGTGCGACGCCGGGACTTTCCGCCACTGTTTCTTCAATTCAAAGGTCGTAATGAAAGAGAAGTATTTTATATACTTCTCTTTTTTGTTGGGAGGTATTTAGTGAAAATTACGTTTTTGCCCGCCGGCGTTTCTTGTGAGATTTCGTCCAATGAGACCGTACTGCATGCGGCCAGGCAAGCCGGTATTTACATAAACGCGTATTGCGGCGCAAAAGGCGCGTGCGGAAAATGTAAGATCAAGCTTGCGTTGGGGAAGCTTTCAGAGGTTTCTCCCGTTGAGAAAAGCGCGCTTTCGCATGAAGAATTGGCCAATGGCATAAGGCTTGCGTGCAGGGCGCGGGCGCAGTCGGACGTCAGCGTTGAGATCCCCGGGAATAAACAGGAAAAAATCCTTACCGAGAGCATTGCGGGGGCGGGCGAAATTATGCCCGGAGAGCAAAAAGGCTATGGCGTTGCAATCGATGTGGGTACAACCACTCTCGCCGTATATCTGTGCAATTTGGAAAGCGGGGAAACCGTTTTGTCCGCGTGCGGGCTTAATCCGCAAATACCATTTGGAGCGGATGTTCTCTCCCGCGTGGCGTACTGTATGGAAAAAGAAACAGGCCTGAGCGAGCTGCGCGGCGTATTGTTCGCAGAACTGAACCGCCTTATTTCAATACTGGCAAAGGATGCGGGATTAAAAACAGAAGAGATTTTGGAAGCGGTTATTGTGGGAAATACGGTTATGCACCATATAGCGGCAGGGATAAACCCCGGCAGCATAGGCGTGGCGCCTTATTCGCCCGTAATCAAAGATTCTTTTGATATGCCGGCGCAAGGGCTGGGTCTTGCTGTTTCTCCGGAGGGAAACGTGCATTTTTTGCCCACGCCCGCGGGTTTTGTGGGGGCGGACGCCGTGGCCGCTATTTTGGCCACGGAGCCGTATAAAAGCGGAAAAACCACTTTGCTGATAGACATAGGCACAAACAGCGAGATATGCCTTGCCCATCTGGGCGAAATTTATGTTACGTCATGCGCTACGGGCCCCGCTTTGGAGGGGGCGCAGATCAGGTGGGGGTCGCGCGCGGAGGCTGGCGCAATTGAAAAGGTCAAAATTGATCCCGTAACATTGGAGGCGCAAATTGAAGTGATTGGCAATACGGACGAGGTGACAGGCATATGCGGCTCGGGAATTGTAGACGCTGCGGCGCAGATGGCGGAGGCCGGAATTATTGAGCCGAACGGCAGGTTTTCTCCCAATATTGTATCCAGCCGCATCCGCCGGGATTCAGGGGCGGAATATGTGCTGTATTTTGGCAAGAACGTTATATCCGTCACGCAAAAGGATATCCGCGCTGTGCAGCTAGCGAAAGCCGCGTTGTATGCAGGGGCCGTTATGCTGATGAAACAGGTTGGCGTATCATCTGTTGACGAGATTATTCTGGCGGGCGCGTTTGGGACTTATTTGGATAAGGAGAACGCTTTGAAACTCGGCATGTTTCCGGACTGCCTTTTAAAAAACATACGATCCGTCGGCAATGCGGCGGGCCTGGGGGCGCGGATGGCGCTCATAAACAAAGCAAAACGGCTGGAGGCTGGAGCGCTCTCGCAAAAAGCGGTTTTTATTGAAACCGCGGCCCTGGGCGAGTATCCCGCAGCTTTTGCGAGAGCAATGCATATTCCGCATGAAAGGGATGTGTTTGGCGCCAACCATCCTTATATCTGGCATTGCGGGGCGGACGGCGGGCATGCGTCCGGCGCGGGGACGATTAGGCTGATAGAGCGCACGAATGAATACCCGTATGGCAAAATAAGCGAACTTGACAGAGAAATTGTATGCAGCGCCATACGCATGGCGGAAGATGTTCCAGAGGGCATTATTGAAATCCCCGGCCCTTTTTCGCTCATTGCGTCCCTGGTGAATCCCCAAAATATCTATACGGAGATGAAAAATCCGGCGTTAAAAGAGTTGTTGGACGCCGCGGCCGATGCGATTGCCGGGTTCGTCTCAAAACACGCGGAAGAGGGACGGCCAGTATTCTCGTTGGCGGATGCCGAAGGGGTAACGGAACTGGTTGGAAAAAAGTGGTTTGCAGAAGTGAGCGGCGCGGCTGTGCTGGGGCTGCTGAAAAAAATTGAGCCGTATATGACGGGCTCCGTAACCTATATATGCGGCAAACTGTCTTATTCGCTCCAGAATGCAGGGATGGCGGCGGCAAAACCGTATCGTTTTGAGGACGGGCTAACATATGAAGACATGATCCTTCAATGTGCAAAACGGAAGGATTTCAGGTTTATAGGGCATGGCTGTATACATAAGCTACCGACATGCCCGATTGTTTATAAGCTGGAGCTGGGCAGATGAACAGATTGAATTGCGGAGATATTCTGAATAAGGCACTGGCGGGAATAAAGCCTTCTGAGCGGGAAATTGCATATCTTTTATCAATGGACGGAGCGGATGAAAGGGAAACGCTGTTTCGCACGGCCAGGGCTCTTAGGGAAAAATATTTTGGAAACCGGGTATTTCTTTACGGGTTTGTTTATTTTTCAACCTACTGCAAGAATGACTGCGCATTTTGCAATTACCGGGTTTCCGGCGGTGAACACAGATATCGCAAAAGCATGGAGGATATTGTTCATGCGGCCGTGGAGCTGAAAGAATCCGGCGTTCACCTGATTGATTTGACAATGGGCGAAGACCCGTATTATTACAGAAACCCCGGTAAATTGCTTGATATCATACGGCGCGTGAAAGAGGCGACGGGACTTTACGTAATGGTCTCGCCCGGCGTTGTGCCGCACGCTCTGATTGACGAATTTAAGAAGACGGGCGCTCTTTGGTACGCGCTTTACCAGGAAACGTATTCGCGTGAGTTGTTTTTGAAAATGAGAGTAAGCCAAAGCTTTGAGGCGCGATACGACGCAAAGCTGCATGCCCGTGAAACAGGCCTGCTGGTTGAGGAGGGCCTGCTGACCGGCGCGGGAGACGACGCCTTCTCCCTGGCGCACTCCATACTTTCTATGGAACGGGTGCGGCCCTCACAGGTGCGGGTTATGACATACATACCGCCCGGCGGCGGGGCCGGGATTGATTTTGGCACGGAAATCCTAGCCATAGCCGTTATGCGGGTTTTGTACCCAAAGCTGCTGATTCCCGCGTCGCTGGACGTAGAGGGACTTGGCGGGCTTGGGGACAGGCTTGGGGCCGGGGCAAATGTTGTCACGTCGCTGATACCGCCCGGCTCCGGTTTTAACGGGGTGGCAAACAGCAGCCTGGACATTGACTTTGGCAGGCGGACGGTGAGCGGGATTGCCGAAACGCTGGGGCAATGCGGGCTCACGGCGGCAGAGGCGGGGGAATACCGGGACTGGGTGAGGGAACAGAAATGCATGTGTTGATTATAGGCGGACGGTTGCAGGGGATAGAGATTGCGTATCTGGCAAAAAAGGCGGGGTTTCATACAACGCTTGCGGACAAGGACGTAAACGCCCCGGCGGCGGGCATTGCGGACGTTTTTATATGCGTTGACGTGATGGATGCCGACGCGGCGCGCGGGTTGTTTTTGGATGCGGATATTGTTTTTCCCGCGCTGGAGGATGCGCATGCACTGGGCAGGCTGCTTGCGTACGGTAAGGAGACCGGCACGCCCGTGGTATATGACGAAAGGTGTTACGGCATATCTTCTTCCAAAGCCCGCTCCAACGCGTTATTCAAAGAATTGGGTTTGCCAGTGCCCAAAGAGTATCCCGCGTGCGGCTTCCCGGTAATCGTAAAGCCTGATGGCATGAGCGGAAGCCTGGGAGTGCGCAGAGTTGAAACTCCGGAAGAATTGAAGGAGATTCTGAAAAACTATGAATACGTTCCCGTGATACAGGAGTATGTAAGCGGCCCCGGCTTTTCAATGGAAGTGATTGGAAACGGAAATGCGTCCGTTTGCCTGCCGATTACCGAAGTGGTATGCGGGGACGATTACGACTGCATTGGCATCAACGCCCCCGCCGCGCTATCAAGCGGTTTAGCGGAGCAGTTTTGGCAAACAGGAAAAGCGCTGGCGGACAGCCTGAAAATAAACGGAATATTCGACATTGAGGCGCTGGAGCACAACGGAAAGTTAAAGCTTTTGGAAATTGACGCGCGCTTTCCCAGCCAGACGCCCATAAGCGTTTATCACGCAACGGGTATCAATATGGTGGAAATGCTCGCGCAGCGCAGTGTCTTGCATGAAAAAACCAGGGATAAGGCCTGCCTGTACCGGCAGATTTTAGTTGAAAAGGGAGAGGTGCGTATTGTGGGCGAGCATGTGATAGCCGGATGCGGCAGGCTTTGGCTGCAACACGGTTTTTTTGGGGCGGACGAAGCGGTGACCGATTTTTGTCCGGGCGCTTCGGGCTGGGCGGCCATTCTTATTATAACCGCCGGCACATTGGATGAAGCGGCAGAAAAGTGGGGCGCGTGCATCCGGAATATTAAAAGCGAGGTGGCGGGATGTCCAGACTGACCGAAAAGGATATTGAAAATACGGCAAAAGCCCTGCGGGAGAACGACGGCAAATACCGCGCGCTTATGGGCGCAGGAATCAGGGAGATTGCCGCGTATGCGGTGGATTTTAAGGGAAGGATTCCCGCGTTTAAATGCGCCGTTGTGCCGGTAACCAGCGGACAGGGGATAATTGGCAATTTTTCCGAAACCGTTTGCGCTATTTTGGCATACTGCGGCGCGGAAGCATATGTAACTGACAAGACGGACGTGGCGGGTATTTGGCAGGCATACGGCCGGGACGCGGACCTGATTTTTATGGCGGATGACGATGTGTGCGCGGCTTTTGGCACAAGGGGGCGGATACGCTCTGACAACGGGTACGCCACGGGCATTGGATTTGCCGCGGCGCTGGATTTAATGAGCGGTTCCCCGCAGGATGTGATTGTTTTGGGCGCGGGCCCTGTGGGGCAGGCCGCAGCAAAGTATCTTGACCAAAAGGGATGGACGGTTTTTATGTACGACCCTGTTTTTGAAAAAACAGAAGAGGCGTTAAAAAAAGCACCGGGCATTCGGGTGCTGCATGCCCCCGGCGGCTACAAACAACATTGCCATATTTTATGCGCGGCAAATGCGGGAGGCATTATTACCGCCGCGGATGTGACCGCGCGCACCCATATATCCGCGCCGGGCATTCCGCTGGGCGTGACGCATAAGGCGGCAGAAATCGCAAGGGTATTCCATAATCCGCTGGAACTGGGCATAGCCGTAATGCTGCATCACTGCGCAAAGCAGTACCAGGGGGTTAAAAATGACCGATATTAAAAGATATGTGCAAAAAAACCAGAGCCTTTTTTCGTTAGTGAATAAAATTAAGCTGTGGCCGGCCAGATCGGGAATATTGCACGGACTGAGAAGCGTTTCGCTCCACGGACGCCTGATTGAGCTGGAAACGCATTGCGGGGAAAAGTTCACCGTATGGAATTCCAGAACCAGCCGCAGCGCCAGATGGCTCAGAAATCACCAGTGCATGGGAGCATGCCCCAAATGCGGGGTTCCCGCCTGGAAGATGGAGAAGTATTCCGGCACGGCGTTTACGGACAGAGGAGGCAGATAATGTTGCCATTTTCAGAATCTCAAACGGAGCGGCTCGCGGTTTTGGGCATGCGCCGCGAACATTTTACCGAGAGGGTTTTTAAAGCGCCTGGGGACCGTGACAGGGCGTTTCAGAAACTGGAAAAAGAGGCTGCCGCAAAAAACAAAAACGAACTGGCGGATTTGCTTTTTAAAACGCGGGAACCGCGGATTGCGCAAATGACCCGCGCCATTAAAGAACAATTGTTTCAAGCGGGATTCAGCGAGATGCTGACGCCCGCCGTCATACCCAGATTGTATTTGGAGCGCATGTCTATAGATGCGGAGCACCCGCTCTCATCGCAGGTATTTTGGCTGGATCAAAAATCCTGTTTGCGCCCCATGCTGGCGCCAGGGCTGTACGCGGTATCGCAGAAGCTGCTGAACATCTCGCCGCTGCCCCTTCGGATATTTGAGATAGGCTCCTGCTTCCGCAAGGAATCGGAGGGGCGGATTCACCTGAAAGAATTTACCATGCTGAATCTGGTGGAATGGGGCACGCCCGAGGACAGCCGGGACGAGCGCATCCATTCTCTTGCGGCGATGGTGATGGATGCCGCGGGAATTACGGATTTTCGGCTTGAGCAGGAAACGTCCGCAGTGTACGGCAGCGGCGCAGATGTGGTGGACGCTTCGGGAATGGAGCTTGCATCGTCTTCTATGGGGCCGCACCGGCTTGACTGGGCGTGGAAAATATCCTGTTCCTGGGTTGGAATAGGCTTTGGGCTGGAACGGCTCCTGGCAAGCAGGGAGAGATCGGAGGGCGTCCACCGTTTTGGAAGGAGTTTTTCCTTTGCGGACGGGGCGGCCCTGGACATAAAATAATCTGAAAAAAGGATCCGCAAAATGACAAAGAAGCCTATCATTGGCATAACGCCCCTGTGGGACGTGAAAATGGACAGCATATGGATGCTGCCCGGATATATGGAGCAGATTGAGCACGCGGGCGGCATACCGGCCATATTGCCTTTGACAGGCGATAGAGAAATAATCCGCCGGATAGCTGTTGAATACGACGGATTTTTATTTACGGGCGGGCATGACGTTTCCCCCGCTGTTTACGGCGAAGAAAAGCTGGGGCTGTGCGGGGAACCGTGCCCGGCGCGGGATACTATGGAAGAGCTGCTGTTTCGCCATACGCTGCTTATCCCGGGAAAACCGGTTTTTGGCATATGCCGGGGCCTGCAATTGTTTAATGCCCTTATGGGCGGAAGCCTGTATCAGGATTTGAGCGTGCAGTTTGACGCGGCAAAAAAGGTTGCCCACTACAGCCCTCCGTCGCAGGGGATGGCAAGCCATACCGTTGAAATATGCAAAAACACAATTCTTCATGGAATTTTTGGCAGGAATGAAATTAGGGTAAACAGTTACCACCACCAGGGCATAAAAACGCTGGCACAGAGCTTGCGGCCCATGGCTTATTCCAAAGACAGGCTGATTGAAGCGGTGTGCATACCCGGTTATAAATTTGCCGTGGCCGTGCAATGGCATCCCGAAATGATGCCAGATGATGCATACGCAAAGATTCTTTTTAAAGCTTTTGTGGATTCCACTGTCACTTGAAAAAACCTTTAAGTGTTTCTGTTAAACCAGATTCATGCCTATATAATAGAGTATATCTAATAGCAGAGGAGGTCTTGGCGTTGGAGAAGTGCGCTTGTAAAGGTTCGTTTTTGGAACGGTTTACGCAGCCGGCTGTTCTGGTATTGTTAAGCCGCGAGCCGCTCCACGGTTTTTCCATCTGCAAAAAACTGGCTGAATGTGATTTTTTTGATTTTAATGGCATAGACCCCACGGGGTTGTACCGCATGCTTAAAAAAATGGAAGAATCGGGCCTGCTTGCGTCCGAATGGAATACCGAAGACGTGGCGTATGCCAAACGAGTCTATCAGATAACCGAAAAGGGAAAGCGTTGCCTGGAAAATTGGGGCGAGACACTGCGCCGTTACAGGGACAGCATCAGCAAATTAATTGGCGCTGTAAACGAAAGCACAGGAGGGTGGCCGTTTTGTCAGGAAAAGAATTAGTGGACAGCGCAAAAACAAAGGCGCTAAAGGGTGAAAGGCTGAGCCGCGGAGAAATTATATCGCTTCTGAGCCTTGCCGGAGAGTATGCGGCCTATTTGGGCAGTGCCGCGCGTGAGGTGGCTGCCGCAATTACAAACAACCGTTATTATCTTTGGGGCGCGATTGGGCTGGATTATAAGCCTTGCGAAATGAATTGTGATTTTTGTTCCCTGGGAAAAGAATGGGGGCTTGTGAAAAACGAATACGAACTCCCGGAGGACGAGGTGATATGCCGTGTGCGCGATTACTCCCTGGACGGCATCCGCTGGGTGGTATTGCGAACAACGGAATTTTACAGCATTGACGCGCTGTGCGCTCTGATTGGCAAGGTAAAAAGGCTTGTGCCCGGCGCGTATGAGCTGGGCCTGAATATTGGAGAGATTGACGCATCGGCTGCCGCCAAGCTGTCAAGCGCCGGTTGTGATTTTATATACCACTCCCTTCGTTTGGGGGAGGGCAGGCAAACCCGCTTCGAGCCCCAAATACGGCTGAATACACTGCATGCGGTGCGGGATTCCGCAATGAATCTGGTGTTTTTGGCAGAACCGATAGGCACGGAGCATACCAACGAAGAAATAGCGGATATAATCTGCACCGTTTTGGAATGCAAAACAAAAGTTTCGGGAGCCATGGCCCGCATTCCCGTAACCGGCACGCCTCTGGGAGATACGCCGCAGATTTCGGACGACCGTATGGCGCATATCATTGCCGTGACGCGGTTGGCCTGCGCGGACATTGTGGAGGATATATGCGTTCACCCGGCAAGTGAAAAAGCCTTTGCGTTTGGAGCCAACGTAACGGTGATTGAAAGCGGCGCCATTCCAAGGGACGGCGGGCGGTGGGAAACGCCCTGGAAAGGCTTTACCTGCAAAAACGCAAAAGAATGGTTTGAAAATCAGAATTATATACAGGGAGAAGTATAATGAAGAAAATTTGCACGCTGTTTTTGGCTGCAGTTGTTTTTTTTCTATCCGCGTGCGGGCAGCCATCCACTTTTGTTCAGGAGAGTTTTAAGGTGGGCACATGGAAAACGGCGCAGACGATTCAGCCTTTCTTTTACCAGCAGTTTGCCGGAAATGCCGGCGTGGAGGTTCTTCCTTTTACCAATCCCGGCGACCAAAAAACCGCGCTGCTTGCGGGCAGCCTTGATATGTGCGGGACTACTATGGTAACGGCTATTGCCGCGGCGGCGGCAGATGAACCCATTGTTATAGTGGCGGGTATGTGCAACAAATGTTCGGCGCTGGTGGTTGGACGCGATTCTGGAATTGAAAGCGAAAGCGATTTGCGCGGCAAAAAAATTGCGTATGTTCCCGGCACGATGCATCATATTCTTTTGCTGAATGTTTTAAGGCAAAACAACATAGATCCTGAAAAGGACGTGGAATTAGTGCGCATTGATTTTTTTGATATGGGACAGGCCTTGGCAAAGGGAGATATAGACGCTTTTTTAAGCGGCGAGCCGTATCCTTCCATCGCGGAGCTTGAGGGCTACGGAAAGATTTTAAGCTATCCCTATTTTGATGAGAGTATTGGCACGATTAATGCCGCGATGATCACCACAAAAGAGCAGGCCCAAAAGAACCCTGAAAGGATACGGAAATTAGTGGATATGCACATAAAGTCCACGGAGTATTTAACGGAAAACAAGGACAAATGGTTTGAAAGCGCGGCTGGGTTTGGAACGGAAATGAGCGTTTTGCAGAAATCCGCCGATAATATGGAGCTTTTCTATGAGATTGATGATGCATTTATAAGCAGGACTAAAAAATTGGCCGAGGAGATGTATGAACTTCAAATGATCCCTAAAATTCCTGATGTGGAAGCGCTGTTTGATTTGAGGTTTATACAGTGATGAAAAAAACAAAAAAGCCTGATTTTTTGGGGCTTATTCTTCCGGTGGGAGTCATTTTGGCGTGGTACCTTGTATGTGAAACAAAAAGTGTGCCGGCTTATATTCTGCCGCCGCCCCAGAAAGTTTTTGGATTTTTGGCTGATTTCGCAATTGGCCCGCCGAATGAAACCGCTTATTCGGGCCTGTTGCTGCAACACGTTTTAAGCAGCACGGCAAGAGTGGCAACAGGTTTTTTGACGGCAGCGGCTTTGGGGCTTCCTCTGGGATATCTTTCGGGCAGAGTGCAGTGTGTTTACCGCGTAATCAATCCGTTTATTATGCTGATACGCTCTATTCCGGGAATCGCATGGCTTCCGGTTGCAATCGTCTGGTTTGGTGTTGGGGAGAGCAACACATTGTTTTTGATCTCTCTTGCAGCGTTTTTCCCGATATACATGAATACCGCGCACAGCGCCCATGAGATAGACGACAAGTATATTTCTGTGGCAAGGGTATTTGGCGCAACAAGGCCCCAAATGTTTAGGTATGTGATTTTTCCGCTGTCTTTTTCCGGCGTTACCGTAGGACTGCGGCTGGGTTTGGGGATAAGCTGGGCGTATCTGGTGCTGGGTGAGCTGACCGGCGTAAACATTGGGATTGGGGCGGTTATGTCTGACGGGCGGATGCTGGGACAAACGCATATTATCATTGTTTGCATGGGAATTATAGCCGTCCTTAGCATTGTAACGGATATTCTTTTTAAAATGGCATGCCGCATCATGCGGGAGGCCTGATAAATTTCAACAGGCAGCTCTGCAGGTCTGCCAAGTTCAAGTCTGTTTTTTCGACAGATGACAGGCTGAATTGTGCCGGAGCAATACTGAAGTTTACCGGCATTGGTATTGTTTTTCCTTATTTCGTCCGCCCGCTTCTTGAGTTTAAAGTTTTAATCTATGATAGTATCCCCATACACTATTTCATATGGAACAAATTCGTTTGATGCTATTTCCTCGTGTGAAATGAGCTTTAACAATTGTTCAACCGATTTTTTTGCAACTTCTTCAACAGAATTTTTAACTGTGGTTAACGGTGGCAGGATATAATCCAACATATCAATATTATCAAACCCCATTAATCCAAACTGTTTGGGGATTGAATATCCCCTTAATCTGAATTCTTTAAGAATCTGCAGCGCATAAATATCTCCCGAACAAAAGAAAGCAGTCTTTATAGACGGATTTTTGGCAATATCAATAGACTTTTCAAGGAATCCCCAATCTCCCAAAACGACCCCTTCAACATCTTTATGCAAATGAATAGTATCCTGAAATCCAAGCAAACGTTGCTCGTGCGTATAAATGTTTTCATTTGCTTGATCAGCCAGAGGCGGACAAACAAAACAAATACGCTTATATCCCTTACTGATGATGAAGCTTGTGGCTTCCTGGGCCGCCATTTTCTCATCAATGCAGACGCATGGTATATGCTCACTGATTTTATTCCCGATGATTATCGTTGGGATATCCAGGCTGCTGACAAAGCTTTCAAATTCAGGGCCTTTATTAACGGGGCATAAGATTAATCCGTCCACTTTTCTATCAACCAGATTCTTGATAAGTTCAATCTCCACGCCGTTATCCTTTTCATGCATAGAAAAATAGACAACATAGCCGTTTGCTTTGCATGACAATTCAATTGAGCTTAACATCTGGGAAAAATAATGGTTTCTGACATCGAACACGACCACACCAATACAGAACGTGCGGCCCTTTACCAAGCTTCTTGCAAGCAGGGCAGGGCGATAACTATACTCCTTGGCAACTTTTAATATTTTTGCTTTTGTTTTTTTACTGATACGTGGCTTATTATTGAGGGCCCTGTCAACCGTTGTCCGGGATACGCCGCAAAGTTCCGCAATTTGTTTTGAAGTAATACTCATAAACATCTACCTTTTATTAATAAATATCTTAATTTTACATAATTGTTAACCTATAATCAATACTTTGAGAAACATAATAGCCGCCTTTACATTTTTAGCCACCCCATAAAATAAAAAAATTATTAAAATCCAAATATATTATGCTATTGACAATAAGTAGAAAATAGTCTAATATAAATTGCGTACACGAGTACGCATGCTGTGGACACGTGTACAAATCTATTTACAGGGCGAAACAGGGGGGGGCTTGCGTGAAAAATGAAACAATTCAGCTGGAAAAAGACTACACGTATGCCGAAATTGACGATCTATTGTTTAGCTCATTTATAGAACATTTAGGGCGGGCTGTGTACACCGGCATCTATGAGCCGGGCCATCCGTCTGCAGATGAAAACGGCTTCAGAACGGATGTTTTGCAATTAATAAAAGATTTAAAAGTTACATCAGTCAGGTACCCTGGAGGCAATTTTTTATCGGGATATAATTGGGAAGATGGTATTGGGCCCCGTAATGAAAGGCCCAGGCGTCTGGATCTGGCCTGGAAAACGATTGAGTCAAACCAATTTGGTATTGATGAATTTTATGATTGGAGCCGGATTGCCGGAACACAGATTATGTGCGGTGTTAACATGGGAACCGGAACGCCACAAACTGCTGCAAATCTTGTTGAGTACTGTAATTTTAGGGGAGGAACCTATTGGTCGGACCTCCGCGCCAAAAACGGGCATAAGGATCCCTACAACATAAAATTATGGTGTATTGGCAATGAGATGGACGGGCCTTGGCAGACCTGCGGGTTGACTGCTCAAGAATATGGGCATAAAGCTTGGCAGACTATTAAGATGATGAAAAGTATTGATGAAACACTGAAATTTATCGTCTGTGGCAGTTCTACATCCCAGATGCCAACTTTTCCTGAATGGGACCGAATTGTCCTTGAGCATACCTATGAAGAAACAGATTACCTCTCGTTGCATATGTATTACGAAAATTTGGGTAATGATCTTGACTTTCTCGCCTCGTTTATTGATATGGACCGGTTCATTCACGCAGTAAAAGCGACAACAGATTATGTGAAGGCTCTTAAAAGGAGCAAAAAAACGGTTAATCTGTCATTTGACGAATGGAACGTATGGTATCAGCAAAAGCAGATCAGAAGGAATTGGATTGAAGCGCCTGATATATTGGAAGACCGATACAGCCTGCTGGACGCACTGGTATTCGCGGGTTTGGGTATTACATTGCTTAACAATGCGGACCGTGTGAAAATAGCCTGTCTTGCACAGCTTGTCAATGTTATCGCGCCCATATTTACTCGCAAAAATGGCGGTGTTTTTAAGCAAACCATTTATTATCCTTTTAGGGATATTTCACAATTCGGAAGAGGAATGGTCATAAAACCGATTTGTAAAATAAAAACCATTGAAACAAAACATGGAGATACACCTCTATTGTCAATAAGCGTTATTTACGATATTGAGCATGAGATGCTGAATGTTTTTGTTTTAAACATTGATGAATCGGAAGATATCAATATAGAATTACAAATAAAGTCATTCGGAAAAGGACAAATAGAAATGCATAGTTGTCTTGACGGGGGCGATAAAAATGCAATCAACACGTTTGAAAATAAATCGGCCGTAACGCCAAGACTGATACAGGAAACCAAAGAAATAAAAAGTGATTTCAGCACCATCATCCCTAAGCTTTCATGGAACGTGATCAGAATTAAAATTGTTTAGATTATTTTAGAATTTGAGCTGTTTAGATTATTTTGCGATTTGAGGTAATGCGGAGCCTCAATCCGTACTTGATAATATTTAAATTGGCCATAAAGTTCGGATCATTCCGCAAAAAAAGGAGGATGAAAGAATGAAAAAGACCCTTGGTATAGTCCTATTACTGACACTGGTACTGCTGCTAGCGGTTGGATGTGCTGCACAGCCTACTCCGTCGCAGGCCGCAAGCACCGCAGCGCCGAGTGCCAGCACCGCCGAGCCGCAAAGTGCCAGCGCCAATTCCGCCTCGGAACCGGTGACTCTGACTTTCTGGAATGGTTTTACAGGGCCGGACGGTGACTTTTTAAAACAGATTGTTGATGACTTCAACAAGGCCAACGCCGGCAAAATTGAGATCAAAATGGATGTTATGGCGTGGGATGTATTAGCCCAAAAACTGCCGCCGGCAATTGCGACAAAAAGCGGCCCTGGCTTTGCTTTGCTGATTGGCGATACCATCCCGGGTTATCTGGCCAACGATACTCTTAAGCCCCTTGATGATTTCTGGTCTGTTACCGGCCTTAAAGAAAGCGACTATGTTACCAGCGTTTTGGACGCAGGAAAGTTTGGCGGCAAATATTATGCTCTGCCTATGCAGTATAACCAGAATTACCTGATCTGGAATAAAGACTTGTTTACCAAAGCCGGGCTTGATGCCAATACCCCTCCTTCATCTTTGGAGGAAATGGCTGCTTTTGCACAAAAACTGACTGACGCCGAGAACGGTCAGTTCGGGCTTGGTTTGGCTGTAAAAGCCCATCCAGAGTATTGGACGTCTTTCTTCTGGAATAACGGTGGAGAACTATGGGATGCAAAAACCAAGAAATCTCTGATTAACTCTGCCGAGAATCTCAAAACACTAACCTGGATGCAGGATCTTGTTATAAACAAGAAAGTCAGCCCGGCGGGCGCAACCGGTGCGGATATTGACAACCTGATGCTGAGCGGCAAATTGGGTATGGAAATGAGCGGGCCCTGGATGATTGGAGGACTGAAATCCAAGAACATAAACTTTGGTTTCGCGGCTATTCCGAAAGGCTTGGCGAGGCAGCAGCAGATTACCGGTGAGATTGGCTTTGTTGTACCCACTACGGCGTCTGATGCTGAACAGAAGGCGGCTTATGAATTCATTAAGTACTGGATGTCCGATGAAATCTCCAAGAAATGGAGCATTCAGGAAGGATTCCCGGTTTGGAAGAACTCACTGTTTAACGATGCGGACATAAAGGCTGATTCGGTACAGAAAGAGATTTCTGATCCTGCACTGGCTGCCTTGGGACGTTCGTATAATCCCGATGCCTTTACAGCTGTCACCACAATTAACGATGACGCCATTTGGGCAATGCTGGAATCCGTTTATTCGGGCAAAGTAAGCCCTGCCGACGCTTTGAAGATATGCGATGATAAGATAAACGAGATACTTGCAGCCAATAATTGATACTTCTGATTCTATTTGGATGCATCATGCAGTTTTTACTGCATGATGCACCAATGAGTGAAAGTACCCGTGGACTTCTGCTGGCTGATTCTGGAATGGAGATTTACTTATGAGAGACGTTTTCCCTGCCTTAAGACAATCCAAGAATACTCCATATATGTTTTTGATACCTTCGCTCACCGTTATTCTGATTTTTAGTATCTTGCCTATCGTTATATCCTTTGTAATGGGGTTTATGAATATAAATATATTTCTTAATAATAGCTCATTTGCCGGTTTAGCCAATTTTCAAAAAATGCTTGTTGATGCACGTTTTTGGAATTCATTGCTAAATACATCTATATTTACTTTGATAGTAGTTCCCTTGCAAACGGGGATCTCATTAATTCTTGCGATTTATGTAAGCAAAAACACAGTCTTCCGCAAATTTTGCAGAACAATGCTTTTTATACCAGCCGTTTGTTCTATGACGGCTATAGGAATATTATGGTCTATATTACTTGATCCCAATCTGGGGCTTTATGCTTATTTTTTTAAAACCCTGGGGTTTTCTGATATTACATTCCTTAAAGATCCCAATTTGGCAATGCCCTTAGTAATTATCACCACCGTGTGGAAGAATTTAGGCATCAGTTTGGTCATCTTGGTGGCAGGCATACAGGCTATTCCGCAAATGTATTACGAGGCTGCCCAGATAGATGGCGCAGGAACTTTTACGCAACATATGAAGATAACTATCCCGCAATTAATTCCGACTTTGAGCTTTGTTGTTATTACGAATACAATTGATTCGTTAAAAGTGTTTGACCAGATTTATGTAATGACGCAGGGGGGGCCCATTACCACGGTACATACCACGGAATCCGTCGTACAGTACATATATAATGTTGGATTCAAATTGCAGCCTTTCGCACTTGGATACGCGTCTGCGATAGCCGAAGTGCTTTTTATATTAATTGCTGCGGCTACGTTGATCATTTACAGAAAATCATTCAAAAAGGAGATGGAAGTGCTTTGAAACCTAAAAAAAGATTCGGCAATATTTTGAGTGGTGCTGGGATGATCGTGATTTTGATCTTAGTCCTGTTCCCGTTTATCTGGCTGGTTCTTGGTTCCCTAAAGCCGACACAGGAGATCATAACGTATCCGCCGACACTTATGCCATCAACTTTTACATTTGATAATTACAGGAATGTATGGAACAGCATACCCCTTTTAACATATTTATTAAATACCGTTATATTTTCGGGTGGCGTCGTCGCGCTTTCTCTGTTGTTAGACTCCATGGCAGGCTATGCATTTGCAAGGCTCCGGTTCAAGGGAAAGCAAGCGCTGTTTATTGTTGTACTGCTTACCATGATGATCCCTTTTCAGGTTATCATGATTCCCTTGTTCGTAATGGAATCCAAAATGACTATCATCAATACGTTTACCGGATTAATCCTTCCGCGCGCGACAAGCGCTTTCGGTATTTATCTGATGCGTTCATTCTTTATTTCATTGCCAAAATCTCTTGAAGAATCCGCAAGGATTGACGGCCTCGGTGAGTTCGGCATCTTTTTCAAAATCATGCTGCCCCTGTGCAAACCGGCGCTGATCTCTCTTGGGGTTATTTTGTTAATCAATAACTGGAACGACCTGATCTATCCTCTAATGCTAACAAGCAATACGGATATGAGAACATTATCGGCAGGTTTAGCCATGTTTGTAGGGGATAAGGCTATTGATTACGGCGCAATTTTAGCATCCACCATGGTGTCTATTTTACCCCTAATAATATTGTATTTTCTGTTTCAAAAATATTTTATCAGCGGTATTGCTACCACTGGAATCAAAGAATAGGAGACTGACTTATGAAGCAGGCAAAACTGTTTGCAAGCAATCATTTTATTGTGGGAGAAATCAACGAAAATCTATTTGGATCTTTTGTTGAGCATATGGGAAGGACAATTTATACCGGCATTTATGAACCGACTCATCCATCGGCTGATGAAGATGGATTTCGTTCAGATACACTGGAAGCTGTTAAAGGATTGGGTTTGAAAAACATCAGGTACCCGGGCGGAAATTTTGTTTCCTGTTACAATTGGAAAGATGGAGTCGGCAAGGAACGCATTCCCAGATTGGAGATAGCCTGGGGCGCGACAGAGCCCAATACTTTTGGCTTGAATGAATTTATGAAGTTTGCAGAAAAAGTAAATGTAATGCCAATCATTGCTGTTAATCTTGGGACTCGCGGTATTGAAGATGCCATGAGTTTGGTTGAATACTGCAACCATTCCGGAGGCACATATTACAGCGATCTGCGTATAGAGCATGGCATTACTGAACCGTATAATATCGCCACCTGGTGTTTAGGCAATGAAATGGACGGCCCTTGGCAGATTGGACATAAGACAGCGACTGAGTACGGGCGCTTGGCAGAAGAATGCGCGAAGGCAATGAAGCGGGTAGATCCCAGAATAAAGTTGGTTTCATGCGGCAGTTCTTTATCGAGCATGAGCACATATCCCGATTGGGAATTAACGACGCTGGGACACACATATGATTACATTGATTATATTTCACTGCATCAATATTATGGAGGCCAGGATAAAGGGACGCCGGAGTTCTTGTCTCAATCTGAAAATATGGATAAATATATCCGGACGGTTGCTGCTGTTTGCAACGTGATCAAAGAAAAAAAACGTTCAGACAGGGATATCTATATATCCTTTGATGAGTGGAACGTATGGAACTTTCCAAGCGTTAAAGAACCGGATGCGGCAGAAAAATGGCAGGTAGCGCCTCGAACTAGCGAGATGATTTATACATTTGAAGACATGCTGCTTTTTTCCAGCATGATGTTGGTTTTACTGAGGAACTGTGACCGGGTCAAGATTGCCTGCCAGTCGCTTCTGACCAATGTAAGCGCCACCATTATGACGGTGCCGGGCGGCGAATGCTGGTTGCAGCCAACTTATTATCCTTTTTCCCATATCGCAAAATATGCAAAAGGAAAAGTATTGAATACAAATTTAATCTGTCCAACGTATGCATCGGAAAATGGAGAAATTCCATATTTGGATGTTATCTGCGTGCAGGATCCCGATAATAAAGAATTGGTTATCTTTGCAGTAAACCGTAGTCTTACAGACGATTTTAATTTAGAGGTTGACCTATATGGATTGCACCCCAAGACAATACAGCATCAAGTGAAAATGAAGAGTGATGATATAAAGGCAAACAACCTGGAGAATCATAAAAGAATTGTACCTGCCTATGACGATAAAAAAATTGCAGTTAACGAACAGTGTGAACTGCCCATTCCAAAATTTTCATGGAATGTATTTCGAATCCAATATGATCAAGCGTAATATTAGATTCATTTAGGTATTGTAAATTGGACAAAAATATAAGGAAGGGCGAAATATATGGCTGGTGTAAGACTTAAAGGGGTCACGAAAATATTTGATAAAAATATTGAGGTCGTTAAAGATCTGAATATTGAAATTGTTGATAAAGAATTTGTCGTTTTAGTTGGTCCTTCGGGATGCGGTAAATCAACAACACTTCGTATGATTGCAGGGCTGGAGGAGATTAGCAGCGGCAATATCTATATTGACGAAAAGCCTGTAAATGACGTTCCGCCTAAAGACCGGGATATTGCAATGGTTTTTCAGAATTACGCTTTGTACCCGCATATGACGGTATATGAAAACATGGCTTTTGCATTGAAGCTTCGGCATGTAAACAAAGTTGAGATAGATCAAAAGGTGAAGGAGGCTGCAGGAATTTTAGGAATTATCGACTTGTTGCAGCGCAGGCCAAAGGAGCTGTCCGGCGGACAACGACAGCGTGTGGCAATAGGGCGCGCCATTGTAAGGCATCCTAAAGTATTTCTAATGGATGAGCCACTTTCTAACCTTGACGCCAAGCTGCGTAACCAAATGCGTGCTGAAATTATTAAGATACATAAAAGTATTAATACTACATTTATTTATGTAACACATGATCAAACGGAAGCCATGACGCTGGGCAACCGTATTGTTGTTATGAAAGATGGTTATATTCAACAGATTGGCACTCCGGAGGAAGTATTCAATCATCCGGCTACAATGTTTGTAGCAGGGTTTATCGGCTCGCCCCAAATGAACTTTTTTGACGCACAACTCAAAAAAGAAGATGGATATTTTGTAATATTGTATGGTGTTAAAATTCCTCTTACAGATGAAATGGGAGGCAGGCTTAAGAAAAAAGCGATTTGCGATCAAAAGATTATTCTTGGCATCCGTCCGGAGCACATCAGTATCGCGGCAAAGGGAGAAACAGGGGCCGTCAGCGCATTCGTTGACGTTTGTGAAATGATGGGAAGTGAAATGCATATACATTTGAATGTAGAAGGAAAGGATGCTATTATCCGCGTTCCGACAATTGATCTTGACGAAAGGTACCGTGGCGGCATTGGGAGCCTGGCTGAGATACATTTTAAATTTTCCCCGGCGTTGATTCATTTGTTTTCAAAGGAAACTGAAGAGAATCTGTTGGCCTGATACATCTGTGCAAGGATGTTATTGCGTTAAATGAAATATTACTATTAAATAATCTATTTATTATAACCCTGACAATAAATTTAGTGAAATATGTGGGCCATATAATTTAGCCTATAATGGATGTTTATGTTTTTGGCAGCACTTATTTTAAATTATTTATTTATAAAATATTTTAAAAACTGCAAAAAGTATTTACAGCTTCCAAAAATTAAAATATAATAATAACATCGTTATATTTTTTAAAACATAACGAATTCAAAAGATATAACAACGAAGTTTTTTAGTATAATACTGAAAAATTTTTTTAATATACCGGAGGAACTATGAGGCAGATAGCTGTTTACGGGAAGGGCGGAATAGGGAAGTCTACGGTTGTTCAAAATCTGTCCGCGGCCCTGGGTGAATCGGGCAGAGAAATATTGATTGTGGGTTGCGACCCTAAATCCGATTCAACAAGGCTTATTCTGGGAGGGTTTGCACAAAAAACGGTTCTGGATACAATACGCGATAAGGGCAGAGCGTTTGATTTGATTGAAATACAGAAAAAAGGATTTTTGGGGATACGCTGCGTAGAATCCGGAGGCCCTGAGCCGGGCGTCGGCTGCGCAGGGAGAGGAATTATCACTTCCATCAATTTTCTGGAGAGCCTTGGCGCTTATTCGGACAAGTTGGATTATGTTTTTTATGACGTTCTGGGCGACGTGGTATGCGGCGGGTTTGCCATGCCCATTCGGGAAGGAAAGGCGCAGGAAATATATATTGTGGCCAGCGGAGAAATGATGTCGATGTATGCCGCCAACAATATCTGCAAAGGTATACAAAAGTTTGCCGGAATGGGCAAAACCCGCCTTGGCGGTATTATTGGCAACAGCCGGAATCTGGAAAATGAAAAAGAGATTCTGGAGTCTTTTTCCAAAGAACTGGGCACACAGCTGATTCATTTTATTCCCCGCAACAACATTGTGCAGAGGGCGGAGGTGCACAAGAAAACCATGATAGAATTTGACGCCGCAAACCCGCAGTCACAAGAGTACCGGGCACTTGCCGGTAAAATAGAGAATAACTGCAGCTTTGTTATTCCAAAACCCATGGAGAGGGAACGGCTGGAGCAGATACTCCTGGAGTATAATGCGCTGGAATAGCTGTTAAGAAGATTTTTAAAACGAATAAATGTGCGCGCAATTTATATAGAAATTTATGAATGGAGAGTGAAGAATTGAATAAGAAAAAAGCGTCAACGCTTACAGTTGTGTTGGCTATTGTGTTGATTTTTGTAATTTTACTTAGCGGCTGTGCGCAAACGGCTGCGCCGGAACCGTCTGCCACGGCATCCCCAAGCGAGGCTGCTTCAGAATCCGCCGCATCCGCATCCGCATCTGCTGCGGAATCGGCCACGGCCGAAACTGCGGAAGTAACGGACATGGCGGGGCGCAAGGTAACCGTACCCACTACGGTAAACAAAGTTTATAACGCCGCCCCCACTTCGGAAGCGGCTACCATTGCCCTGGCTCCCGAAAAATTGGCGGGCTGGGTGAACAAGCCTGCGGAAAAGGTGCTGAAATACCTTCCGGAATATACGGCTTCACTGCCTGTTCTGGGCGGCTGGATGGGCGAGAAATCCACGGCAAACATTGAGGAAATCATAAAAACCGCCCCGGACCTGATTATCTTTATGACTTCTGAAACAACAAACCCCGCTTCGGGCACGCTGGCCGATACGATTCAGCAGAAAACCAACATACCTGTGGTTGTTCTGGATTCCTCTTTTAAGAAAATTCCCGAATCACTGAAAATGATGGGCGACCTTTTGGGCGCGCAAGATAAGGCGGCCAAATTGATTGATTATTACGATCAGAAAATCACTCCCCTTATGTCCAAGCTGTCCTCTATTTCTGGTGCGGATAAAAAGAGTATTTACTATGCGGAGAGCGCGACAGGCCTGCAGACAGACCCAAGCGGCAACACGCATGCGGAGCTGATTGACTTTATTAACGCCACCAACATTGCGGACGTACAGGTGAAAAGCGGTATGGGATTATCGGATGTTTCCATGGAACAGGTACTCTCCTGGAATCCCGATATCCTTGTGATCGCCGGGGGCGGGGAAGACCTGTACAGTAAAGTATTTACGGACGCAAGCTGGAGCCAGCTTGATTCCGTAAAGAACAAAAAAGTTGCGGTTGTGCCTTCCGCGCCTTTCAACTGGTTTGACAGGCCCCCAAGCCTTATGCGCGTACTTGGATACGAATGGCTGGCGCAGCAGGTATACCCGGAGCAGGCGGGCATTAACATGACGCAGGAAACCAAGGATTTCTATTCCCTGTTCTTTGGCGTCACGCTGACGGACGAACAGGTATCCGAACTACTTGCCAATTCATTTGAAAAATAGCTAAATACCTGAAAAATGGGGAGCAAAAAGGCTCCCCGTTTTTCAAAGGTTCAGGAAAGTGAGGTAAAGGGAAGTGCAGACGGATGAAAGGCTGGAATTAAAAGCGCGGCTGGAAAAAGACAAAAAAACCTGGAGTTCCGCTGCAATACCGGTTTTGATTGCGGTCACCCTTGGAATATTTATAGGGTCAATCATACTGGGGCGCTATTCCATACCGCTGGATCAACTGGTGGATTTGATTGGCAGCAAACTATTTGGATACCAGACAACCCTGCCGGATACGCTTCAAACCGTTCTGTTTAACGTGCGGATACCAAGGATTCTCTGCGCGCTTATTGTGGGAGGGGCGCTGGCCGTATCTGGCACAACGTACCAGGGGCTTTTTAAAAACCCCATGGTGTCTCCGGATATTCTGGGCGCAGCCTCCGGCGCGGGATTTGGCGCGGCAATTGCAATTATGCTGAACGCAAATGTGGTGGGAATAGAATTCACTTCCTTTATATTCGGAATACTGGCCGTTGGGTTGTCTTATTTTTTGAGCAGCATGATCGGCAAAAACAGCAATACCATTTTATTGCTGGTATTAACGGGCATAGTGGTGCAGGCGCTTTTTACGGCATTGACTTCCGCAACCAAATTTTTGGCGGATCCAAACAACAAGCTGCAGGAAATCACGTTCTGGCTGATGGGCGGGCTTTCGGCGGTATCCCAAAAAGAAGTGATTATGCTGATCATACCTTTTGGCATTGGTATTATTCCCATGTTTATGCTGCGATGGAAAATGAACGTACTCTCGTTTGGGGAGGAAGAAGCGCAGGCAATGGGCGTGAATACTAAAAAAATCCGTCTGATTCTGATTGTTTGCTCCACGCTGCTTACTTCCGCATGTATCTCTGTGGCGGGAATGGTCGGCTGGGTGGGGTTGATCATTCCGCATTTATCGCGTTTGCTGGTGGGACCGGATCATAAACGGCTGATACCTGCTTCGCTTTTGATAGGAGGCTCATTTTTGTTGATTGTGGATAATGTGGCAAGAACGGCCTTTACAATGGAGATTCCGCTGGGCGTTCTTACCGCGCTGATAGGAGCGCCGTTCTTCCTGTACCTGCTCCTTCAGGGAAAGAGGTCTTGGTGATGGAATTACGGATAGATAAAATTGTATGCGGATACGGCAAAAAAATAGTGGCGCAGGATATTTCGTTTTCGGTCAATGCGGGAGAAGTGCTGTGCCTTTTAGGCCCAAACGG
Organism: Bacillota bacterium; assembly: GCA_023408315.1. Classification (GTDB taxonomy): domain Bacteria; phylum Bacillota; class Clostridia; order Christensenellales; family Christensenellaceae; genus JAEYKI01. Next base: position 202,164 of record JAEYKI010000001.1, on the reverse strand, counting down.
CGCTGGAAAAACCACACTGTTTAAAACCATTCTTGGATTTTTGAAAAAAATGGGCGGCAGCATTATGCTGGATGGAGAAAACATTGAGAACTGGAAGATCAAACAGCTTGCCCGCGCGGTTGGATATGTGCCCCAGGCGCATACGCCGCCTTTTCCGTATACGGTGCAGGAAGTGATTTTGATGGGCCGCACAGCACACATGGGGGATTTTTCCATGCCTTCCGAGAAAGACAGGGTAATTACGGAAGACGTGATACAGTCGCTGGGCATCGGCTTTTTAAAGGAGAGGGTTTATACGCAGATTAGCGGCGGAGAGCGCCAGATGGTGCTGATTGCCCGGGCGCTCGCCCAGCAGCCCAAGCTGCTCGTACTGGACGAACCTACTTCGAATCTTGATTTTGGAAACCAGATGCATGTTTTAAAACAGATCAAACGGCTTGCGGAGGGGGGAATGGGCGTGATTATGACCACGCATTTTCCAGACCACGCATATTTATGTTCTTCTCAGGTTGCGCTTATAAAAAAGGATGGTTTTTATATTGGTACTCCGGATGAAGTGATGACCGAAGCGAAACTGAAAGAAGTATACGGGATTGATGTAAAAATATCCAGCATTATGGACGGCGGGCTCGAAGTTAAGACCTGCATTCCGTTGCTGCATTAAACGGAGGTAGACCATTGGGTAAATTTGAATTTGACAGGATTGCAAGCGAGGTCTTTTTTCCTATTTATGAGGTGCTGGCGCAGGAATGCGTAAAAGAAACGGGGGTCAGCCAAGGAACGGCGATTGACCTGGGGTGCGGCGGCGGCCATCTGGGCCTAAGCCTGCTGAAGATGACAAGCATGGATTTGATTTTGTATGATATCAGCCCGGACGCGCTTGAAATCGCCCGAGACCGGGCGCGGGAATGGGGGCTTGCAGACAGGACGGAAACGGTTTTAGGGGACGTACAGAATATGGCGGAGATTAAAACGGGGAGCGTAGACCTGGCCGTCAGCCGTGGTTCGGTGGGTTTCTGGCCGGATACAGCCATGGCGTTCGGGGAGATTTACCGCGTTTTAAAACCGGGCGGCAAAACGTTTATAGGCGGCGGATTTGGTACGGAAGAACTGGAAGCCGAGATTACTGAGAAAATGAAGGTTTACGAGCCCGAGTGGCCGGATTGCGTCAGAAAGAAAACAAACGGTTACGAGGTTCAGGATTATGCGCGTATTTTGAGCGGGCTTGGCTTTAAGTTTAGAATTGTAGACGATGAACGGGGCATGTGGATTGTGGTGGAAAAACCGGCTCTTGAAAAAGCCGGGTAAGGCGGTTATGGCTATGAAGCAATTGGTTGTATCGCCGCCCGATCATGGGCGGGAAGTGCTTTTTCAAACGAACAATATGCGGCCGGACGTGCCGGGCCTGCTTTGCCCGCACGGTTGCAGCTATATGGCCTGCAGGGGGCTCGCGCTCTCTCCTGTGAAAGACGCGTTTGTGATTACCCACGGGCCGGTGGGCTGTGGATATTTTGCCTGGGGGGGATTGCGTTCCACGGATGAAGATATTGGGATTGCCTATCAGGGTTACTTTTTTTCCACTTCTCTGGAAGAGGACGACATTGTATTCGGCGGGGAAAAGAAGCTGGAAAAAGCGATTGACGAGGCGGTGGAGCTGTTTCATCCGCCCGTGATACTGGTTTGTTCAACTTGCCCGGCCGGACTGATAGGCGACGACCTGGATGCGGTTGCAAAGGCGGCGGCCATGCGGCACGGCATACAGGTGATTCCTGTTGCCTGCGAGGGGTTTAAAAACGTACCCGGATTCCGGCTTTCAAACTACAACATGATAGACCGCATCATGGGAACGGCGGACAAGGACATTGCGCCTTTTGCGGTGAATATGGTGGGAGAGTATTATACCGGCGAAACCGGAAAAGAAATTGAAGAGATTTTAAACCGTGCAGGGATTGAGGTGGTTTCTAGCCTGATGGGGGACAGCAGTATCGAAGAAATACGCTGCGGGCATTTGGCTGGGCTAAATGTTTTTATGAGCGGAAAGCCAGTGCAGGACATTGTGCGGTATGCCGCCGACAAATTTAAAACGGGCTGGATAGCCGCCAACTTTTTTGGGATTAAAAATTTGGTGGACTCTTTTATCGGGATCGCCGCGTTTTTTAAAGATGAAGAGCTTTTAAAAAAAATGAAAACAGAGATGCAGAAAAGGAAGCGGGAAGCGGAATTAGCATTGGAGCCATACAAAAAGGAATTTGGAGGCCTGTGCGCCGTGCTTTCGGAGGACGGGTTCCAGACAGACTGTTTTTGCGCCGTGCTGGAAGACTTGGGCGTTCAATGCGCCGTGGTGCGCGGAGAAGATGGAGCCACGCTGTATTCCGCGATTCAAAATGAAAACTACGAAGTATTCGTACCGGAGGCATGCGCGGGGCGTGTGGATGGGGCTCCCGCAGAACGTACGGAAGCCCCGGGGGGATTTGTCTTGAAACTGCATGGGAAAGAAAACGCAAGCGCGCTTTTGAACAAATTCGCGCCGGACCTGTGCTTTTGGAATTTAAAAGACGAATTTAACATGACAGGCGGCATACGCCCCCTGGGATTTGAAACAGACGAGCATTACGTTCATTTTGGCGGATTTTGCGGGACGGTGGATTTTGCCCGGCAACTGATGCGCGGGGTGGCCATGGCGCGCTGGCGCGAGAACATGCTGCAGGAACAAAGGAGGCTGGAGGGGTAATGGAAACAGAGAGATTGGCGCTCAGCATCAATTCCTGCAGGCCCTGCCAGCCGGCCGGCGCGGTTTATGCCGCCATGGGCGTGCATGCCTGCCTGCCCCTGAGCCACGGATCGCCCGGATGCATCCGGTTTCACAGGGCGCTTTTGCAGAACCATTTCAGAAAACCGGTAAAGGCCGTTACCAGTGTGCTCAAGGAAGAGGCTGCCGTTTTTGGCGGAGAAGAAAATCTGCGGACTGCCGTTCGGAACGCTTTTGAGATATATAACCCGGAGGTGCTCGCTGTTCACACAACCTGCCTGAGCGAAACCATTGGAGACGACGTGGGCGCCATATTGGCCAGCATTCCGGTTCCGGCGGGCAAGCACCTTGTATGGGCAAGCACGCCCAGCTATACGGACGGCTGCATCAGCGGCTACGCCGCTATGCTGTGCGGATTTATTGAGGGGATTGCTGAACCTTCCCACGAAAGAACAGATAAGCTGTGTGTTTTTCCCGGCATGGTGAATACGGGCGATTTGTACGAAATACAAATGATTCTGGAACAGTTTGGTTTGGAAGCGATGTTTCTTCCGGATTTCCGCGGGGTTTTTGACACGGCTGCGCCGGAGCGCGCGGATGCGTATGCGCCGGGCGGCACGGCAGCCCAGGATATTAAACGGATTGGCGGATGCGGCGCACTTTTGGCGCTTGGAAGCTATGCCTCCTGGAAAGCGGGAGAACTGGTTGGGCAAAAGTTCTTTATGCAGGGGCACATGCTGCATTTGCCGGTTGGCCTGCGCAATACTGACCGGTTTATGGAAACGCTGTGCAGAATCAGCGGAAAACATGCACCAAAGCTGCTGGCGCGTCAGCGGGAAGGCCTTATGGAGCTGGTAGTGGAAAGCTCCAAATATCTGTTTGGAAAAAGGGTCGCCCTGTATACGGACCCGGATATGGCAATCGCGCTGGCCGTTTTTCTGGCGGATATCGGGATGACCCCGGCAGTTGTGGCGACCGCGCAGCCGGACGAGTTTTTTGAGAAGGAAATGGAGAGCGTCTATCGCCAGTACGGTGTGCAGGGGATAGCCAAAAGCGGATGCGATGCGTATGCTCTGGGGCATCTGGCGCAGGAAGGGCAGGTTGACTGCATTCTGGGAGAATCACGCGGGGCCTATCTTTCACGGGAACTGGGAATCCCGTTTGTGCGGATTGGATTTCCGGTTACGGACAGGTTTGGCGGATATTTGCAGACGGTGATGGGATACCGCGGGGGCGTGCGTATCATTGAAATGGTAACAAACGCGCTGTTGGACCATCTGGATAAACGGTGCGGGGTTTTACCCAAAACGCGCTGAAAAGGGGTTGCGAACATGAGATTGATTACTGTGGCCGGGCCGCCTTCTTCCGGCAAAACGGCTGTGATATTAAAGACGCTCGCCGTGATGCGGGAAGAAGCGCCTGTTAAGGCCGGCGTTGTGAAATTCGACTGCCTGTCCTCTCTGGACGACAGGCTGTACCGGCGGGACAATATCCCCGTGCGGGTGGGGCTATCCGGAAACCTTTGCCCGGACCACTATTACATCAGCAATATTGAAGAAGCGGTGCAGTGGGGGCTTAAAAGCGGCTTTGATTACCTGATAACGGAAAGCGCAGGGTTGTGCAACCGCTGCTCGCCGCATATCAAAGGCGTTTTGGGGGTTTGCGTGATTGATAACCTTGCGGGCGCGGATACGCCCAGAAAAATAGGGCCCATGCTGAAATACGCGGACATTGTGGCCGTTACCAAGGGAGACATTGTATCCCAGGCCGAGCGCGAGGTGTTCAGCTTTAATATACGCAAGGCAAACCCAAAGGGGCATATTGTCTTTATGAACGGTATAACGGGGCAAGGGGCGTTTCACCTTGCCAGAAAATTAAGGGAATCGCCGGAAATATGCACGGTTGAAAATATGCGGCTCCGGTTTACAATGCCTGCCGCACAATGCTCCTATTGCCTGGGTCAGACAAAAATCGGGGCCCAGTATCAGATGGGCAGCATTAAAAAGCTTCAGTTTTAACTGCCTTGGGAGGTGCAGCGAGTGGTCAGCAAAATCTATAAAATGCCTCTGGGAAAACTGATGGAGGAATACCCTTTTACCATTGATCTTCTGTCCGGGCTTCGCTTGGAAAATTTGGATATGCAGCTTACCTTGCCCAAAGCAATGGAAGATATACCGGAAGAATACCTGGAAGACTTCGGATTTGACCGGGCAGGGTTTCTGGAGCATTTCTCCACGTTTATGGAGGAAGTGAAGCAGGAATCCGGGGCAAGGGGTAAAATAACGCAGCTTTGCGTAATAGGTGGCAGGGATAAATATGGCCGGGAAGAAAAGACGGCGTTTACCATGACGGCAGGCGAAATTGTCAGTGTGGTTGGGCCCACCGGCTCGGGCAAAAGTCGCCTTTTGGGCGATATAGAATGCCTGGCGCAGGGGGATACGCCAACGGGCCGCAAGGTACTTGTAAACGGCACGCTGCCGGACGATGCGGTCCGGTTTGATACCGGCAGCCGTTTGATTGCCCAGCTTTCGCAGAATATGAATTTTGTAATGGATATATCCGTGGGGGAGTTTTTGGAAATTCATGCCCAGAGCCGCATGGCCAGGGATTCCGGAAAGATAGCGCGCGAAATATTTGATTGCGCCAATGAACTGGCGGGCGAGCGTTTTTGCATGGATACCACGGTCACGCAGCTCAGCGGCGGGCAATCCAGGGCGCTGATGATAGCGGATACGGCGCTGCTCAGCGATTCGCCCATTGTATTGATAGATGAAATTGAAAACGCGGGCATAGACAGGCGCAAGGCGATTGACCTGCTATCCAGGCAGGATAAAATGATATTGATGTCTACGCATGATCCCGTATTGGCTATGATGGCGGATAAGCGGATTATTATCAAGGATGGAGGTATGCGCGATATCATACAGTCCAGCGGGAGCGAGAGGAAAAACCTTAAGTTCCTTGAGATAGTGGACGCGTACATGATGAATCTGCGCAACCGGCTCCGCCGGGGAGATACGCTGGATATGGATTTGAAAAAAGAATTTGAACGATTGACGGATATATAAATTTTATATGGAAAGAAGGTATTGTTATGGAGAACAGAAAGCTTGATTTTATTGGCGAGGTGCTTTGCCCCATGAAGGCCGCTTTTAATGAAGGCTACCAGGCCGTTGCGGCGGAGCACACCAAGAAAACCGGGGAGAAGTGGTTTGGTTACGTGCCAACGGTTTGCGGGGGAGACGCAGAAGAGGAAGAGGCGGAAAAGCTGGCGGAAGAATTATCTTCCATTGATCCAAAGACTTTTCCGGATGTGGTGGCGTCGTTTGGTTTTGGGGACTATTTTCACTCCGCGTTTTGCAGGCACATGCTGGGTAAGGGCTGTTTTGAAACGCTCGGTTGGGAAAAAAGAAACGTTGCTTTTGAGAATATCGGCATAGAGGACCCGGGAGATGAGATCAACGTCCTGGCGGCTTATCCGATGGTATTTCTTGTTGATAAAAGAAAACTTGGCAGCCTGCCTGCTCCCAGGACATGGGCGGACCTGCTTGAACCCAAATACAAGGGCCAGATTACCATGAGCGGTTCTCACGGGCGCCCTTCAACCACCTTGCTGATGTATCTGTACAAGGAATTTGGAGAGGATGGCCTCAGCCGGTTTGAATCCAACGTAACGCGCGCCGTTCATCCTTCTGAAATGGCTAAAATTGCGGGAACCCTGCGCAGCGAGGCAACGGGCATTTATACGATTATGAATTTTTTTGGACGCGCCCGCGGCGACTCCGAATATACAGAACTCGTCTGGCCGGAGGACGGAGCAATTTTTGATCCCGCATATATCCTGATCAAAAAAGGAATGAAGGAAAAATATACGCCTCTTATTGAATATGTGGCGGGACAGGGTTTTGGCCAGCAGTATGCGGATAATGGCTTTCCGTCTGCCTGCCCAAACGTGGACAACAAGCTTGGGGAAGGCCAGAAGCTAAAATGGATTGGCTGGGATTTTTTGCGAAAAAACAGGATTGAAGAGATTGAAGAGGCATTGAAGCAGCGATTTGTGAAGTTTATGGCATAAAGAAAGATGCATGCTGGAAATGTATGAATATGGAATTTTGGCAATGCGGATTTCAATAAGCAAAGGCGCGGATAACGTATAGACAACTAGAGGAGTATCCGAATGGGTACTTCTTACGGTTCTGTGGCTGGCAGTGGTCTGCTTGGCAATTTAGATTTTGATTGTTGACTTTTATTCATCGGCGGTTATATAATCAATAAAAATGAATAGCTGAGGGAGCTTGTCAGGCAGGCTGAGATGAAGTAATCCAACTTCGCACCTTTATACCTGATTTGGGTAATGCCAACGTAGGGAATGTTGTATAATATAATTTGTATTTATGATTCTACATAGCAGATAAACCAGGTTTGGTATATCTGCTATTTTTATTAGGAAAAAAGGAGTTTACCGGAATATGAACTATAAAACGCAAATGCAGGCCGCTAAAATGGGGATTGTAACGCCTCAGATGGAGATGGTGGCAAAAAAAGAGCAACTGGAAACGGATAAGCTTAAAAAACTGGTCGCATCCGGCCAGGTGGCAATTCCCGCAAACGTAAATCACAAAGCCTTGTCTCCCGAAGGAATCGGGACCGGGCTTCGGACAAAAATCAATGTGAATCTGGGTATTTCGGGAGACTGTAAAAATTACGATGTTGAAATGAAAAAGGTGAAGCTGGCCCTTTCGTTTGGATGCGAGGCCATTATGGATCTGTCGAACTACGGCAAGACAAACACCTTCCGGCAGGAACTGGTTGCGATGTCGCCGGCGATGATAGGCACGGTTCCCATGTATGACGCGATTGGCTATCTGGAAAAAGACCTGCCCCAGATAACGGCAAAAGATTTTTTTACAGTGGTGGAAGCCCATGCGAAAGAAGGTGTGGACTTTATGACGATACATGCGGGCATCAACAGGCGGGCGGTGGAAGTGTTCAGGCGGGAGGGCAGGCTTACCAATATCGTATCCAGGGGCGGCTCGCTTCTTTTTGCATGGATGGAGATGACGGGAAACGAGAACCCATTCTATGAGTATTATGAGGAAGTGCTGGAAATCCTCCGCGCGTATGACGTTACGATCAGCCTTGGAGACGCGCTTCGCCCCGGGTCGATCCATGACAGCACCGACGCCGGGCAAATTGCGGAATTGATAGAGCTTGGGCACCTTACGAAATGCGCCTGGGAGAAAGATGTGCAGGTAATGGTGGAAGGGCCGGGGCATATGGCGATGAATGAAATTGCCGCAAATATGGCGCTCCAAAAACGGCTCTGCCATAACGCGCCGTTTTATGTGCTGGGCCCGCTGGTGACGGATATTGCGCCGGGTTACGACCATATCACGTCTGCAATAGGCGGGGCGATTGCAGCGGCAAACGGCGCAGACTTTTTGTGTTATGTAACGCCCGCGGAGCATTTGCGATTGCCTGATTTGGATGATGTGCGCGAAGGGATTGTTGCAGGCAAAATCGCCGCGCATGCCGCGGATATTGCAAAAGGTATTCCGGGCGCGAGGGAAATAGACGATCGGATGAGCGATGCAAGGAGGCGGATTGACTGGGAAGAGATGTTTGGCCTTGCGGTTGACGGCGAAAAGGCCCGGCGGTATTTTGAATCCCAGCCGCCTGCCGACCGCCATACTTGCTCCATGTGCGGGAAAATGTGCGCGATGCGTACCACCAATATGATTTTGGAAGGCAAAAAAGTAGAGCTGAGCCAGGAAGAGCAGGAGATGAAATATGAGGGTTAACGGTGAACAGGTTTATCTGGAAACAAATATAACGCTGGCGTTATTTATTGAGGGAGAAGGCTACGGGGGCTGATGCCGCCGCCGTTCAATGGAACGGCGGCATTGTCCCCAAAGTAGCCTATGATACAGTGGAACTGAATGAAGACGCACAACTGGGGTGATGCGTTTCTTTGGGAAGGCTGATACGGATGCTTGCAAAATAAGAAGTTGAAACGGCAATGAATGAACGGCTTACATACGACGGATACCGGGTTTTAAAGTATTTATATTGGGACTGTTTAATAAGACGGTCTTGATTTTTTTGTATCAGTATTATAATATCGATAATAGAAAACTGGATGGAAAGGTAAGAAAGCATGGATCGTATTGAGATATCCAGGCAAACGCTGCAGCGTCTTCCTTATTATCTGAATTATTTAAAGAAAGCTTGCAAGGCTGGCGTTGAAACTGTTTCCGCGCCAAAAATAGCAAAGGAAATGGGCCTGAATGAAGTTCAGGTAAGAAAAGACCTTGCGGCTGTGAGCACAAACGGCGGAAAACCCAAAGTGGGCTTTTGTGTTGGAGAGCTGATAGAAGTGATAGAAAACTGCCTGGGGTATAATAATAAAACGGACGCAGTGCTGGTGGGAGCCGGAAATTTGGGCAGGGCGTTGCTTTCGTATGATGATTTGGACGAATATGGAGTCTCCATAGTGGCGGCGTTTGATTGCGATAAAGATATGTGGGGGACTGAAATAAACGGCAAACACGTTTTCTCTTTGGATAAATTAGGGGACCTGTGCGATAGGCTGCACGTATCCATTGGCATTATTACCGTGCCCGGTAATGCGGCGCAGGAAGTTTGCGATTTAATGGTGCAAAGCGGTATACTGGCCATTTGGAATTTTGCGCCGGTCCGTCTCAGTGTGCCGGGCCACATATTGGTGCAAAATGAAAACATGGCGGCCTCGCTCGCAATGCTGTCCAAGCATTTGCAGAGCAGAACCCAAGGCAAGGGGGAGGAAGCTTGAACATTATTCATCTTAGGTATGCGCTGGAAGTAGAGAAGACTGGCTCCATTACGCAGGCTGCGGAGCGGCTGTATATGGCGCAGCCAAATTTGAGCAAGGCAATCAAGGAACTTGAATTCACTTTGGGCATTACCATTTTTAAGCGCACATCAAAGGGAATCAAACCCACCAAGAGGGGCGCGGAGTTTCTGACTTACGCCAAAAATATCCTGGCGCAGATTGACGAAATGGAAACCCTATTTAAACCGGGGGAAGAAAAGCAGCGGTTTAACATAGCGGTGCCCAGGGCCAGCTATATTGCGCACGCTTTTACGCGTTTTATCAACGGGCTGGACATCACCAAGGGCATGGATATGGACTTTTATGAGACCAATACCATGCAGGCGATTCACCTTGTTGCCGAAAGTGAGTACGACCTTGGCATCATCCGCTTTCAGAAAATGCATGAGAAATATTTTTATTCCCTGCTTCAGGAGAAGGAACTGGAATGGGAGCCCGTTCTTGAATATACATACAATGTACTGATATCCAAGGACCATTCTCTTGGAAAGTGCGGGGAAATAAGCTACAGCGATTTAAACCAGTACGTGGAGATTGCGCATGGGGATTTATCCCTGCCGCTGTCCGTAACGGAGAGCCGGGAAGAAAAAGCGGAACTGAGCAGAAGGATATATGTGTATGAGAGGGGAAGCCAGTTTGATCTGCTGCGCAAAGCGCCCGCAACGTATATGTGGGTTTCCCCCATGCCGCAGGAATTGCTGGACTGTTACGGGTTGCTGCAAAAGAAGTGTTATGGAGTGAACAATACATATGTGGATTTGCTTATATACGCAAAGGGTTATAAAATGACCGATCTGGACAAGGCGTTTCTGGCAGAACTGCACCTGGTAAGGGATGAAGTAACGGCGGAACCCTTGTGAAGCTTAATCAATTAAATCAGTACGGGCATATCGATATATATATAGCGATATGCTTTTTTTATATTATTTTTTATATGCCAAGATTGTTAAAATATTATCAAAAGGAAGTTTTAAATTTAAAAAATTTGGAGGATAGAAAAATGGCAAGATTCACATTGCCCCGTGACATCTATTACGGAAAAGGCTCGCTGGACGTTTTAAAGAAGATTAAAGGCAGAAAAGCAATGATTGTGGTGGGCGGAGGCTCCATGAAGCGGTTTGGCTTTTTGGACAAGGTGGTTGCATACCTCAATGAAGCTGGCATTGAATCAAGGCTTTTTGAAAACGTGGAACCGGACCCGTCTGTTGAAACAGTGCTCAGGGGCGCGGCGGCTATGCGGGAATATGAGCCGGACTGGATCGTTTCGATTGGAGGAGGCTCGCCAATAGACGCAGCCAAAGCCATGTGGGCGTTTTATGAATACCCGGATACAAGCTTTGAAACGCTCATTCAGCCGTTCAATTTCCCGGAACTCAGGCAAAAGGCAAAATTTATAGCCATTCCTTCCACTTCCGGCACTGCCACGGAAGTAACGGCGTTTTCTGTTATTACGGATTATCAGAAGGGAATCAAATACCCGCTTGCGGATTACAACATTACGCCGGACATAGCGGTTGTGGATCCGGATTTGGCGGAAACAATGCCGCCGGAGCTGACGGCCCACACGGGCATGGACGCTCTGACCCACGCGGTGGAAGCGTATGTTTCCTCATTGCATTCGCCCTTTACCGATCCGCTGGCCCTGAGCGCCATTAAAATGGTTTTTGAGTATCTGCCGGACTCCTACAGGGGCAGCGCAAAGGCCAGGGAACAGATGCATTACGCGCAGTGCATGGCGGGTATGGCGTTTACCAACGCGCTTTTGGGCATTGTACATTCCATGGCGCATAAAACGGGCGCGGCTTTTTCTGGCGGGCATGTTCCGCATGGCTGCGCGAACGCCGTTTATTTGCCTTATGTAATCAAATTCAATGCCAAATGTGCCAAAGAGAGATACGCGGAAATAGGGCGCTTTATAGGCCTTGAGGGTACGGACGATGAACTGGTGGCGGCGCTTTGCGCCAAGATAGACGAATACAACGCGCTTTTGCATATACCCAAAACGCTAAAGGAATTTGGCGTAGAGGAAAGCGAGTTTAAGGAAAAGGTTGCAAAGATAGCGGAGCTTGCGGTGGGCGACGCCTGCACGGGTTCCAACCCCCGGCCTGTTTTGGCGGCGGAAATGGAAAAACTCCTTGGCTGCGCGTATTACGGGACGGAAGTAAACTTCTGATGAACGCCTATAAGCAACAGGAGCGCTCTGAGGGCGAAGCGGTATCGGGCCGGACGCTCGGGCGGCTGCCGCTGTATCTGAGCTATTTAAAATCCTTAAGCGAGCGACCCGAGACCATATCCGCCGCCATTATTGCCCGGCAGTTGAATTTAAACCATGTGCTGGTGCGCAAGGACCTGGCGTATGTGGGCCAGGGAGGCAGGCCGCGGACCGGCTATGTTACGGAAGAACTAATAGCGGATATAGAGCGGTTTATGGGGTACAGGGAGACCAGCAGGGCGGTTGTTGTGGGTGCGGGCAAAATGAGCGAGGCTCTTATGGAATACGAAGGATTCAGCGAATACGGGCTGGAAATTGTGGCACTGTTCAGCAACCGGAAAAATGAATTGCAAACCTGCGGCTGCATACGGGCTTTTCCCGTGGAAAAGCTGGGCGAAATATGCAGGCGCATGCATGTGCAGATTGGGATCGTCGCCGTGCCTGCCGCGGAAGCGCAGGCGGCGGCGGACCTTTTGGCGGACGGCGGCGTCCGTGCCATCTGGAACCTATCGCCCGCGCATTTAAACGTGCCGGATTGGGTGCTGGTAGAAAACGAGAACATGGGAGCGTCGCTTGCCATGCTTTCCAAGCGGTTATGCCAAAAAAGTAAGGGCGGCCATCAAGCCGGGAATTGAAGCGAGGAGAAAATCATACATGATTGAAAATAAAACGGATTTGGAGATGCAAGAAGCAAACCCGCAGGGCGGATATGCGGCTGCGGATGTGATTCTTCAAAAATACGGATATAAAAGCACGGCGGTAATCGCCATTCTGCAGGAGGTGCAAAAGCAGTTCAGGTATCTGCCGGAGGAAGTTTTGGAATATATTGCGCAAAAGCTGGAAATGAGTTCCGCCAAACTGTACAGCATCGCCACTTTTTACGAAAATTTTTCGTTAAAGCCAAAAGGAAAATATGTGATCCGCATCTGCGACGGAACGGCCTGCCATGTGCGCAAATCCATTCCCATATTGGAAACACTGCGGGAAAGCCTGGGCCTGAATGATAAAAAGGTGACGACGGACGACCTTCTTTTTACGGTGGAAACGGTTTCCTGCCTGGGCGCGTGCGGCCTTGCGCCGGTACTTACGGTGAACGACACCGTTTATGCCGCAATGACGCCGGATCTTGCCAAAGATCTGCTGGACAAGCTTAGGGGGAATGCAAATGATTAACAGCAAGCGGGAACTGCTTGACAAAACGCAGCAGTATGCCGAGGCGCTGGAGCGTGAAACGAAAAAAATATTGATTTGCGCGGGCACGGGCTGCGTTGCAGGCGGTTCTCTGGAGATATTTGGACGCATGAAAAAGCTGGCGGAGGAAGCCGGCATAAGCCTTTCTCTGGAGCTGGCAAAAGAGCCGCATGGCACTGGCGTGGGCCTAAAGAAATCCGGCTGCCATGGCTTTTGCGAGATGGGCCCGCTTGTGCGCGTTGAGCCGTACGGGTGGCTTTATATTAAGGTAAAGCCGGAGGACTGCGAAGAAATACTGCAAAAAAGCATTGTTGGCGGCGAGCCAGTGGAAAGGCTTTTGTACGCGCAGGAAGGGGTGCGCTATGCAAAACAGAACGACATACCTTTTTATAAAAAGCAGAAGCGCCTTGTGCTGGAGCATTGCGGGCACCTGAACTGTGAATCTGTGGAGGAGTATATTGCCACAGGCGGATACGGATGCGCGGCAAAGGCGCTGTTTGAGCTAACGCCGCGCGATGTTGTGGAGCAGATAAAAGCCTCCAATCTGCGCGGGCGCGGCGGCGGTGGATATCCCGCGGGCCGCAAGTGGGAGCAGGTTGCAGCGCAGGACGCGGATGAAAAATACGTCGTCTGCAACGGAGACGAAGGTGATCCGGGGGCGTTTATGGACCGGAGCATCATGGAGGGCGATCCGCACCGGATGATAGAGGGAATGCTGATTGCCGCATATGCCACGGGTGCGCACGAAGGATATATTTATGTGCGGGCGGAGTATCCCCTGGCTGTACGCCGCCTGGAGTACGCCATTAAGAGCGCCAAGGCGGAGGGGCTGCTGGGGAAAAATATATTGGGTTCCGGGTTTGATTTTGACGTGCACATCAACCAGGGCGCAGGAGCGTTTGTATGCGGAGAGGGCAGCGCGCTGACGGCATCCATAGAGGGAAACCGGGGCATGCCGCGCGTAAAGCCCCCGCGCACCGTGGAGCAGGGCTTGTTTGGCAAACCCACGGTTTTAAACAACGTGGAGACGTTTGCCAATGTGCCGCTGGTCATACAGAACGGGCCGGAGTGGTACAGGGCAATTGGGCCGGAGAAAAGCCCTGGCACAAAGGCGTTTGCGCTTACCGGCAATGTGAACAACACAGGGCTGATAGAGGTGCCCATGGGTACAACGCTGCGCGAGGTTATATTTGATATTGGCGGGGGCGTAAAGAACGGCAAAGGGTTTAAGGCCGTGCAGATTGGCGGGCCTTCGGGCGGGTGCCTGACAGCCGAGCATCTCGACCTGCCGCTTGATTTTGATTCGCTCAAGAAAGCGGGAGCAATGATTGGATCGGGCGGGCTTGTTGTAATGGACGAAGACACCTGCATGGTGGAAGTTGCGCGGTTTTTTATGAACTTTACACAAAATGAATCCTGCGGCAAGTGTGTGCCATGCAGGGAGGGAACCATGCGCATGCTGGATATTTTGCAGAACATTGTGGACGGAAAAGGGAGCATGGAAGACATAGACTTGTTGGCGGAACTGGCGGAGACTATATCCAAAACAGCGCTTTGCGGCCTGGGAAAAACCGCGCCGTACCCGGTAATCAGCACCATTAAGTATTTTGGGGACGAATATATTGCGCATGTGCGGGACAAGGTTTGCCCCTCCGGCACTTGCCGCGCGCTGGCCAGAATTACCATAGACCCCGAAAGGTGTAAAGGCTGCGGCCTGTGCCGCAGGAAATGCCCGGTGGGCGCGATTGAGGGAGAAATCAAAAAGCCGTTTTTTATCAGCCAGGAACTTTGCATTAAATGCGGTGCATGCAAGGAAGCCTGCAAATTTGGCGCAATAGGAGATAAAGTATGCTGAGTAATGAATATATGATTATAGACGGCGAGCGCGTGGAACTGGCCGGTGAAAAAAATATACTGGATGTGATCCGCAAGGCGGGGATAGAACTGCCCACCTTCTGCTATTATTCAGAGCTTTCCATATACGGCGCATGCCGCATGTGCATGGTGCAGGACGAATGGGGCGGGCTTGTGGCCTCCTGTTCCACGCCCCCAAAGCATAATATGAAGGTGTGGACCAACACGCCCAAGCTGCAGAAGCACAGGAAAATGATTTTGGAACTGCTGCTGGCAAGCCACTGCCGCGACTGCACCACCTGCGAAAAAAGCGGCAAGTGCCGCCTGCAGGAGCTTGCCCTGCGCTTTGGGATCAAACGCGTGCGGTTTGAATACCCCCGCAAAAAATGCGATCTGGACGAATCTTCCCCGGCTATTGTGCGGGACGGCAGCAAATGCATCCTGTGCGGAGACTGCGTGCGTATGTGCAGCGAGATACAGAACGTGGGGGCAATTGACTTTGCGCGCAGAGGCAGCAGAATGAAGGTGACCCCCGCGTTTGACCGGCCGATTGCGCAGACCGGGTGCGTAAATTGCGGGCAGTGCGCGGCTGTTTGCCCAACGGGCGCTATTGTGGTGAAAAACGAGACCCGGGAGTTGTGGAACGAGCTGTACGACCCGGAGAAACGGGTGGTGGTGCAGGTTGCGCCCGCAGTGCGTGTTGCCCTGGGAGAAGAATTTGGCATAGCTTCCGGCGAAAACGTAATGGGCAAGACCGTGGCCGCACTGCGCAAGCTTGGGTTTGACGAAATATACGATACTTCCATTGCGGCGGACCTGACGGTTATGGAAGAATCGCAGGAGCTTTTAAAGAGATTGGAAGAAGACAAAAATTTGCCTCTGTTTACCTCCTGCTGCCCTGCGTGGGTAAAGTATGCGGAGAACAATTACCCGGATTTGCTGGGTAATATCTCCACCTGCCGCTCGCCGCAGCAGATGTTTGGCTCCCTGATTAAGGAGCATTATAAAACGGCAGGGGAAGCGGACGGGCGCAAAACGGTGGTGGTTTCGCTGATGCCCTGCACGGCCAAGAAGGCCGAGGCAGCCAGGCAGGAGTTTGTAAACGGCGGGCAGCCGGATGTGGATTATGTGATTACAACGCTGGAATTTGCAAAAATGCTTCGGGAATGCGGCATTGTTTTTGGCGAACTGGAAATGGAAGCGCCGGATATGCCGTTTGGAATCGCCAGCGGGGCGGGCGTATTGTTTGGCGTGACGGGCGGCGTTACTGAGGCGGTCGTCCGGCGTATCACGGATGATAAAAGCTCCCTGGCGCTGCACAATATCTCCTTTATGGGGGTTCGCGGTATGGAGGGGATTAAGGAAGCAAAGGTTCCCATGGGGGACAGGGTTTTAAAGGCCGCCATTGTGAGCGGGCTTGCGAACGCGTCGGCGCTGATTGGAGCAATCCGGTCCGGCGAGGCACCTTATGATTTTGTGGAAGTGATGGCCTGCCCCGGAGGATGCATATCGGGCGGCGGGCAGCCTTTCTCATTGCAGAGCGGAAAAGCAAACCGGGCAAAGGGATTATACAGGGTGGACAAACTCTCGGGGATCAAGCGCTCGGAAGAGAATCCCATGCTGCTGGCATTGTATAACGGTGTTTTAAAGAACAAGGTATCCAGGCTGCTGCATGTGCATTACGGCAGGTAAACCGGAGGCGTTATGCTGATTGAGATTTGTATTGGCAGCTCATGCCATTTAAAAGGAGCGTACAACATCATTCATCTGCTGCAGGAGCTGATTGAAGAGAACGGCTTGGGAGACAGGGTGGAGCTAAAAGCGGTTTTTTGCATGGAGAATTGCAGGGGTGCGGTTTCGGTGCGGATAGCAGACGATATCCATTCCCTGCGCCCGGATTGTACAAAGGAATTTTTTAAAACGCATGTTCTGCAAACGCTGCGGGGGAAGGAATCCGTATGAGCATTATCCGGTTTAAAGAGGCAAACTGCAAAAACTGTTATAAATGCCTGCGGAGCTGCCAGGTGAAATCCATCGCGTTTAAAAACGAGCAGGCGGAAATTCTGGAGAACGAATGCATTCTGTGCGGCCACTGCTTTTTGGTTTGCCCGCAGAACGCCAAATATGTAGACAGTGACTTGGGCAAAGTAAAAGGCTATATAGGGCGGGGAGAGCGGGTTTATGTGAGCGTTGCGCCTTCCTATGCCAGTTATTTTGGCGGCGTCCGGTTTGGAAAGATTGCCGGGGCGCTGCGCAGGCTGGGCGTTGCGCAGGCGGAGGAGACGGCCATTGGCGCGGCCCGTGTTTCGCAGGAATACCGTCGGCTGATGCGGGAAGGCACAATGAAGAACATTATTACTACGGCCTGCCCCACCGCTGTTTTGCTGGTGGAGAAGTATTACCCGGACCTGATTCCGTATCTGGCTCCCTGCGTATCGCCCATGGCTGCGCATGCAAAAATGATGCGCAGCGCGTATGGGATGAATATTAAAATTGTGTTTGCCGGGCCTTGCATATCCAAAAAATATGAAGCGGCAAACGATCTGGCCGGACGGTCGGGTGTGGACTCGGTTCTGCTGTTTGAGGATCTGGAGCAATGGTTTGCGGAAGAAAACATTGATCTTGCCGCGGCGGATGAATCCGGCCCTGAACCAATGGAGACCCAAGGCAGGCTGTACCCGCTTCCCGGCGGGATATTGCAGGCAACCGGCGGGAGCGAAAAAGCGTACGCGCATATATTCGTAGACGGGGTGGACCGGTGCCGGGAGACGCTGGATTCCCTTAGGAATAATGAAGTCTCAGGTTATTTTATAGAAATGAGCGCCTGCCCGGGGTCCTGCCTGGGAGGCCCGGGCATCCTTTCCAGAAAAACAACCTCCCTGCTTGCACAGAATCAGGTGCGAGAGGCTGCAAAAGGCAGAAACGCTGCATCCGGGAAGCTCCGTTCTGAACAGGCGGAGACGGATTTAAATAGGTTTTATTTGGACAGGTCTCAAACGAAGGCGCTTCCCACTGAGAAGGAAATAGAGGAAGTGCTTCAAAAAATGGGCAAGGCGCTGCCGGAAAAGCAACTGAACTGTGGGAGCTGCGGTTATGCTTCCTGCCGGGATAAAGCCATTGCCGTGTGCCGGGGAAAGGCGGATATAAGGATGTGCCTGCCGCATATGCGGGAGAAGGCAGAATCCATCTCCAATGTGGTGATAGACCATACGCCAAACGGTATCTTTTTGCTGGATGAGGATTTCAGGATAGTGGAGTGCAATTCGGCCGCCAAAAGAATTTTTGGTATAAAGGCGGATTTGGGCGGGGAACCGGTATCCGGGCTGTTTGATTGCAGGGTGCTTGAGCGGGTGAAGGACACAGGCGGCGTGATTGGGGATGAAGAGTATTACCCCGAAATGGATTTGTATCTGGAGCAGACGGCTGTTTATATTGAAGAGCATTCCATGTATCTGCTGATTGTAAAAGATATTACAAATGAAATGCAGCGGCAGAACCAGCTTGCGGTAATGCAGGAAGAAACGGTGGAAATAGCCCAGAAAGTAATTGATAAACAAATGCGGGTTGCGCAGGAGATTGCAAGCCTGCTTGGAGAGACGACTGCGGAAACAAAACTTGCTTTGACCCGGCTGAAAAAGTCCATTCTATCGGGTACGCATGGGGGCGGGCAATGAGCATATATGTGGACGCCAGCGCAAACAGCTTGACTAAATTTGGCGAGGAGCTTTGTGGAGACAAGGTTGAAGTGGTCCGCGGCCCGGGCGAAGTAACCGTTGTTTTGGCGGACGGGCTGGGCAGCGGCGTTAAAGCGAATATCCTGGCCACGCTCACAAGCAAAATTGCGGCCACCATGCTGAGCAACGGCGCGGATATTGGGGAAGTGGTGGAAACGGTTGCATCCACTTTGCCCGTCTGCAAAGAGAGGGGAATTGCGTATTCCACATTTACCATTTTGCAGGTGGACGGAAGCGGCGCGGCAAGGCTGGTGGAGTTTGACAACCCGGAAGCGGTGCTGCTGCGGGAAGGGCGTGAAATAAGCCTTAAAAAGCATACCCTGCGTTATGACGGCAAGGCGATCAAGGTAAGCAATTTTAATATGGAACCCGGCGACGCGTGCGTGCTTTTTAGCGACGGCGCGGTGCACGCCGGTGTGGGCAAACTGCTGAACTTTGGCTGGCAGCGGGATAACGTTGTGGACTACTTAAGCGGTTACTGTAAAAAGGATATGCCCGCGCGGTTCCTTACAAACCAGCTTTTGGGCGCGTGCAATTCACTTTATATGGAACAGCCGGGTGACGATACCACCGTTGCCACGGTAAAAGTATGCGCAGAGCAGCCTTGCACGGTTCTGGTAGGCCCGCCTGTTGACGCGAAAGACGACTGCCTGCTGGTAGAAAAATTTTTGAAATTACCGGGTAAAAAAGTGGTGTGCGGGGGAACGACTTCCAAGATTGTAAGCCGGCTGATGAACCGGGAGCTCACTGTGGATTTGCAATACGAATCGCCCGATGTGCCGCCTGTGGGGTACATAGAAGGGATTGACCTTGTGACCGAGGGCGTGGTAACGCTCCGGAAAGCATGCAGCGTTATCCGGGACTATTTGGAACAAAACGGGGAGGCGAAGGCGTGCCGTTTTTTGCAGGAAAGAGACGGGGCCTCCCGATTTGCCAAAATGCTGCTGGAGCAAAGCAATCATATACACTTTATTGTGGGCAAGGCGCTCAATCCCGCGCACCAGAATCCGGACCTGCCGTACAATTTGAGCATCAAGTTTGATTTGGTACAGAAGATAGCCGCTCTTTTAACGGGTTGCGGTAAAAAGGTTTTTATAGAATACTGCTGAACGCAGTTTCGGGGAGAATATCAGTAATGTCATATCGATAAGGATATACTGATATTCCCTTTTTATATTTTTTTATTATGTGCTTATCTGCTACTATTGTCTCGTAATGTATGGATGAAACATACAAATATTTATACAAAGCTTGAATAACGGGAACAACGGGAGGGCAATAGTATGCCGGAAGATATGAATTTGATTATGCCTGGAAGCCAGGGCGCGGATGTGCAATTTGCCAAGCGTCTGCTGATGCTGTACGAATTATGCAATTTAACCGAAGGTGAATTGTTTGATGATACTATGGAAAGCCAGGTTAGAGAGTTTCAAATAAAATGCGGGCTTGAACCGGACGGAAAAATAGGCCCCCGAACCTGGAAATACCTGGCTCCGAACCTTACGAATGATTACACAGCCTGGAATAAAAAAGAAGCGGTGCAGGCGGTGCAATCTTATTTAAAAAAATCAGGTTATGTGTATTTTAACCCGGATGGAAACTATGGCGTGAGCACGCTGGCTGCCGTTGAAGATTTCCAGACGAAAAATAGAATTTTTTCAGACGGCATATGGGGAGGCGAATGCTGGAAGATATGGTCTTCGGACGCAGGTAAAGACACGGTAAAAATTCAACCTAAAGCGAAAAAAGCATTAAAAAGTATTTTTTCTTTTTCTTTCCATCTGTAAGATTTTAATGGCTTCTCCCGCCAAATAGCAGGCCTTCTGCTGATTGAAATACAAATGCAGGGGGCTTTTCTATTGCTGTTTTTTAGAAATAATAATTTAATTAAAATAATTTTTAAATCTACTTGAAAAATTATTGATGCAATAGTATAATTCTAAGCAACAAAGACGTTGCTAAACCATTGTAAAAAATCAATGCAATTAATAAATTATATGCAAAGATCATGCATTGTGATGCTTTTTATTAAATGTACTGTAAATAAATAATTATTTACATAAAAGCGGATAAATGCAGATTAAATTGATAAATGACAAAATAATTATAAAACCCACATTAATAATTAGGGTAAGGGATAAATAATATGATTATTGTTGGAGAAAACCAGAACAACGCAGGAGCAGAAACCAATCAGCAAATGCTCAGAAAAATGCATTTGCGGCAAATTTTTGATCTTGTTTTGGCAAACAAACAAGTTTCAAGGGCGTGGATTGCGCAGCAATTGGGCTTATCCAGCACGGCGGTGGCATCTTTGGCAGACGAGCTGATTGAAAGCGGCATGTTGATTGAAAAAGGCCTTGGAGATTTAAAAACGGCCGGAAGAAAGCCGGTGATATTTGAAATCAACAGCGCCGGGCAGCAGATTGTAACCGTTTGCATCGATTTGAACAAAATTGATTTTGTGTTGTATAACCTGGATTGCACTGAAAAAGAATGCATCCGCATGAAATTCAGCGGAGCGGATTATGTGCAGTATATCAGGCATATTTTATCCCAATCAAAAGAACTGGACCCGCAAAAAGTGGCGGCGTTGTGCGTTACCCTGCCAGCCTTCGCCGATCCCGGCAGCCACCGGCTGCTTCTGAATATTTTGGATATTTCGGATGACATGGCATTTATGGAGGAGCTTTCCGGGCTTTTTCCGGACGCCGTTCTGGTTGTGGGAAATGATTCAGCAACCTTCTCTTACGCGGAAAAAGAATTTATATCCGCCCCCGGTGTGGATAATCTGATTTACATCAATTACAGCTACGGTATTGGCGCGGGCATTATTGTGGGCGGACGGATGTTCAACGGCGTTCACGGGAGCCCCGGAGAAATTGGCCATATGTCCATAGACGTGAACGGGCCTCAGTGCGAATGCGGAAACAAGGGATGCCTGGAGCGCATGACCAGCCTGGCGGTGATTTTGCGCCAGGTAAAGGCAAAAATCCAGCAGGGCGGCTATTCCATGGTGAGCGGCATGCTGAATGAAAACCAGAATGATATTACCATAGACATGATCTGCGAGGCTTTTCACCAGAAGGATTTTCTTGTTACAGAAGTTATACAGGACAACGCGCGCAAGCTTTCTGTGGGCATTAAAAACATTATCAGCATATTTAACCCGCAAGAGATTGTGTTGGGCGGGCATGCGCACAAATTTGGCAAGCAATTCTATGATATGATACTGGAGCACATGAGCGGTATGGACGCATGGAGGCTGACGCACGATTTAAAAATACGCTATACAGGCATTGATGAAAACGGCTCCAACCTTGGCATTGCAAAATATTATCTGGATCATATCCTTTCGTTTGACGGCAGAACGGTTGAGCAGAATATCCAACAGAATAATGGAGGAGAGTGTTGAAAATGAAGAACAAGATTGCGGTTCATACCAACAGCTACCATGGGTTTTCGCTGGACGAGGCTTTGGAGGGTATTGCGGCGGCGGGCTTTAAGTATGTGGAGCTCACGGCTGTTCGCGGGTGGACGGAGCATGTGATGCCCGAGATGGGCGAGAGCGGGCTTTCGGCTGTGCGCGGCAGGCTGCAGGAGCTTGGATTGGAGGCGGTGGGCTTAAGCGGCCACTGCAATTTGATGGACGCGGGCAGGCTGCAAGATTTTGAGAAAAACATCCGGCTCGCCTCGTATTTTGGATGCGGGTATATCATCACCTCCACGGGAGAGGCGCATTTTGGCAAGGATGAAACTTTTACGGACGATTTGCTGGCGCAGAATATTCAAAAAGTTGTGCCGGTGCTGAAAGAAACGAATATTACAATGGTGCTGGAAGTGCACGGTGAATACGGCACCGGAGAATCGCTTTACAGGGTGGTAAAGGCTGTCAATTCGCCTTATGTGGGCGTTAATTACGATACTGCCAATGTGGTTTTTTATGGCAGGCGGCTTCCGGAAGAAGAAATTAAAAACTGTTATGAAGGCGTAAAGTACGTTCATCTCAAGGATAAGGCAGGCCCCATGGATTTGTGGGACTTCCCGGCCCTGGGTGCGGGAAGCCTGAAACTTGAAGAATTTATGCGGTTTATGGATACAAAGGGGTATAACGGCATCTACAGTATAGAAATTGAATATACCCAGGATTTCACAATGCGTGACAAAGCCCCGGGCGACCTTGCGGTGGCAAACGAGGCGGTAAAAAAATCGTTCCAATACCTGAAGTCCATTGGAAGAATATAACCATTTGGTTATGCCTGAAGGACAGGGTTATTTTATACTAGGAGGTAAATTATGAAAAAATCAATGGGAATCACTCTTGCGATCTTGCTGGTGGCCGTATTGTGCCTCGGCGTCGTTGGATGCTCCAGCCAGACTCCTGCAGCATCTTCGGCCGCGCCTGCATCGGAAGCGGCTCCGGCGTCGTCGGCTGCGCCTGCATCGGCATCCGCCGCTGCATCGGAAGCGGGGGCTGCCAAAAGCTCGTACACGTTTGGCTATATTGCCTACAATATGGCGGACATTTGGAACGAGTATTCGGAGAAAGCCTTTGAATATGCGGCTTCAAAAGCCGATGTGCCTGTAAAGGTGATTGCGCTGGATTCCAAAAACAATGTGGAAGAATCCGTGAAGTGCATGGAATCCCTGATCCAGCAGGGCGTGGACGGCATATCCATCTTCCCCATCTCCAGTGACCAGGGCGCGCAGCTTGTAAAAATGGCAAACGACGCCAATATTCCGGTTACGATTGAAAATTATGCGATGGATGACGTAAAAAACCCCGGCGACTATATTGCCGCCGTTGCTTGCCGGTATGACGACATTGGTTATGCCGCCATGAAGTATATGGCAGAGCAGAAACCGGGCGCAAAAGTATTCTTCTGCGCGGGACAAAAAGGCGCTGGCGTGTATGAGAAATACCAGGAAGGCGTTGACAAGGCTTTAAAAGAGCTGGGCGACAAACTGGTGATTGTTGATACGCAGCACGGCGACTGGGAAACGGAAAAAGCTATGAACGTAACGCAGAACTTTATCCAGACGGGTAAAGAATTTGATTACATCTTTGCAAACAACGGCATGATGGCAAAGGGCTGCTACCAGGCGCTGCAGGAAGCCAACAAGACCGATATCCCCATTGTTTCCACGGGCGGTTCCCCGGATGATTACTCCATGCTGGAATCCAAGGTGGAAGGCGCCAACATGACCGCACCGGTATCCATACAGGGCGTACAGACATTCAAGAATCTGTATGATACAATAGTATTGGGTAAGGCTCCCACAGATAAGTTCCAGCCGCTGCCCATTATTCCTGTGGACACAAGCGACCTGAGCAAATTTATAGCATGGGACAACTATGAAGCGGCATATGACTATGTTTATGGCGCTAAATAAAGCAAATTAGTTTAAGCTCAAAGAAGAGTTCATTTGACCGCGCTCTCCTTTTGGGAGAGCGCGGTATCATTCAAATGGGGGATACCCGCTATGAATTACCAAAACAAACAGCCCGTTATACAAATGAAGCAGATTGTAAAAAAGTTTTCCGGCGTGCAAGCGCTTACGGATATTACCTTTGATTTATACAAAGGCGAGATCCATTGCCTGGTGGGAGAAAACGGTGCGGGCAAAAGTACATTGATGAAGGTTCTGAGCGGCGCATACCGCCCGGACGGCGGCGTTATTTTGGTTGAGGGAAAAGAATACAAGGCGCTGGCGCCCAATTTGTCCAAGGAGCTTGGCATTACCATTGTGTACCAGGAAAACGATCTGGTGCCCACCACCAATGTGGTGGAAAATATTTATGTGGGCAACGAAAAAACCAAAGCTCTGGGATTTATGGACTTTAAAACAATGGCTCGGGAAACGCAGGAATTGATGGACGGGTTGGGGATACAGCTTGATCTCCAGACGCCGATTGAAAAGCTCTCTGTTTCTGACCAGCAATTTGTAAAGATACTGAAGGCGCTGTCTGCAAACCCAAAGATTTTGATTATGGACGAACCAACCTCTATGTTCAATGTGGAAGATGCGGGTAAGGTTCTGGAACTGGCGCGCAGAATAGCGGCCAAAGGAATCAGCATTATATATATTTCGCACTTTTTAAAAGAAGTGCAGCAGATTGCCGACCGCATTACGGTTATCCGGGACGGTTCGGTGATACGCACCTATAACAACGCGGAGCGTCAGGTGACGCTGGAGGAAATCACCCGTGATATGGTGGGGCGGCCTGTGGACATGTTCTATTCAAAAGAAAGCTCTGAAATTGGCGGCGTTATGTTTGAGGTCCGGGGCTTAAAGCTGAAACAGGATTCGCCGGAAATCAATTTTACCGTGCGCAAGGGCGAAATATTGGGACTCTCCGGTATTGTGGGATCGGGCCGTACGGAAATTGTACGCGCCATTACCGGCGCGGATAAAAAGTATGCCGGGCATGTGTATATAAACGGCGATGAAATAAAGATTGAAAGCCCTGCGGACGGAATAAAAGCGGGAATCGCCCATATAACGGAGGACCGCCAGCGTTTGGGGTTATCGCTCTCCGCTAGCGTGCTGGAAAACATGCTGCTGGTGGGGCTTTACCAAAAAATCAAATCCAAATTGATCAGCCTCAAAAAAATGCCCCCGCTGGTGGAAGGCATTGTGGAGGATTTGAATATTAAAACGCCGTCCGTGATGCAGCCGGTGCTGTATTTATCCGGCGGCAACCAGCAAAAGGTGGTTCTGGGCAAATGGCTCTTTGCAGACCAGACGGTATATGTGTTTGACGAGCCAACCCGCGGCATAGATGTGAACGCCAAGGTGGAGTTTTACAAACAGATGTCAATGCTGACCCATCAGGGCAAGTGCATCATCATGATATCCTCGGATATGCCCGAGCTGATTTCCATGAGCGACAGGGTTTTGGTCATAAAAGACGGCGCTATCACAGATGAACTTCAAAAGGATCAGATATCGGAAGAAAATATTATAACCAGAGCTTTGGGGGTGAACTAAATGGACCGGTCGCTCAAAAATCAAAGAATCAATCTGCGTGACCAGAGATTATTGCTTGCAGTTTTGATTATTGCCATTGTTTTAGTTGTTACTGTTATCAATTCAAGATTTATTGACGTTAAAAATATATTTGCCATTTTTCAGCAGATATCCGTAATGGGTATTCTGACCATGGCCATGGGCCTATTGCTGATCAGCGGAGGCATAGACCTTTCCATAGGTAATATTATGGCGCTGTCTTCCATGGTTATGGCCATATCGATAGGAGCGGGGGCAAGCCTTACGGTAGCTATTCTGGCGGGCGCGGGCATGGGAATTGGCTGCGGGCTGCTGAACGGCTTTATTATTGCCAAAAGCAAATGCGTGCCGCTTATTATTTCTCTTGGAATGAGCCAGGTTTACTACGGCGTTATGCTCAGCCTGTCCGGCGGCCGTATCGTCAGTTTTAACGGAGCGCTTGATTTTGTGCGCAAAGCCAAAATAGGGGATGTTTTTCCGTCCATGCTGTTCTTTTTGATTGCAATGGTGCTGGTGGCTTATTTTGTGCTCAACTATACAAAGTTTGGCAGGCGCATTGTGGCGATTGGCGGCAATGAGAAAAACGCTTACCTTTCCGGCATCAACGTGGATGGACACAAGATTTTAATTTATGCGATCAGCGGCCTGTTTTGCGCTGTTGCGGCCATTGTGTTCTCTGCCAGGCTGGATTCCATTACTTCCAATGCCGGAACAGGGCAGGAACTGAACGCGCTTACAGCGGCCATTATTGGCGGCGTAACGTTTGAAGGCGGGCGCGGCACGGTTTCCGGCGCGTTCCTGGGGTGCGTGTTTATGGGCGTTGTAACCAACGCTCTGGTAATACTGGGCGTGCCAAACGAGACGCAAACGATTATAATAGGCGCTATTATTGTTGCGGCGGTTGTCATCAGCAACATTAATAATATAAAGAAAAATTAAAAGATAGGAAGCGATGAACGATGAATATTCTCGCAATCGGATGCCATCCGGATGATTTGGAGATTGCCTGCGCGGGAACGCTTGCAAAATACGCGCGGCGGGGAGACCGGGTTGTGATGTGCCATGTGGCAAACGGCGATCTTGGCCATGCCGTAATCATGCCGCCCGAACTGCGCGAAATACGAACAAGGGAAGCGGAAGAAGCGGCCCGGATTATAGGGGCTGAACCGGTGAATATTGATGTTGGGGACATGCATGTGGAAAGCGGCAACCGGGATACTATTTCCAAGGTTGTGGAAGTGATACGCTATGCCCGGCCGGACGTGATTATTACGCATAATCCGGACGATTACATGCGCGATCACATGCAGGCCAGCCAGCTTGCTTTTAACGCCAGTTTTGGGGCCACGATTCCGCATATGCAGGGTGCGGTGCTGCCGGGCATCAGCCAGGCGGCGGAAGCTTATGGGCTTATTGCGCCCCTGTTTTATATGGATACGCTGGCGGGGGTGAATTTTATACCCACCGAATATGTGGATATAACGGACACAATCGAAATAAAACTGAAGGCGCTGGCTTGCCATGAAAGCCAGATTAAATGGTTACTGGACCACGATAAAATTGATTTTATTGATTTTGTGCGTACCTGCTCAAAGTACCGCGGGTTGCAATGCGGGGTTGCTTTTGCAGAAGGTTTTCGTCAATATGCAGGCTGGCCGCGTTTTACGACCCGCCGCCTGCTCCCGTAAGATTCAGCACTGGAGGCGTTATTAATGTTGGATTTACTCACAACCATCAAAGGTTCAAATATGGAAGGTTTTTATCCCGCCGGATGGGATCTTGCAAAACTGGATGCATGCTGCGCGCATGACCCGGAAGAGATTAAGGAACGGCAAGGTTTCTGGAACGCGGATTTTGCTCCGGTTTCATGCAAAAATGCAGATATATTCGCGGTAAAAATGGGGCATGCCATTGCGCAGGAGATTTGCAAGGCAAGGGAAGAAGGGCGGAAACTGGCTTTTATTTTGCCGGTTGGCCCAATGGGGATGTATGAGTGGGTGGTATATTTTTTAAAGGAATGGAATGTAGCCTGCGATCACGTCTCCTGCTTTAACATGGACGAATGGAGCGACGCGGAGGGAAATACGGTAGGCCCGGCTGAAAAGGGGTCCTTCCAGAATGCCATGATGGAAGCTTTTTATGGGCCGCTTGAGGAACTTACGGTTCCTGCTTCCCAAAGAAATTTTGCCACGCGCCAAAACCTGCCGGCCTATGCGGATAAGATTGCAAAAATAAAGGCCGCGGGCGGCAGGCTGGTAACGGTATACGGGATTGGAAGAGTTTTTCATATCGCGTTTTGGGAACCGCACTTTGCGGCTGAATTTGCAAGCGTGGGCGAATGGAAAAGCCAGGCATACCGTTTGGGCGCGCACCTGCACCCCCTTACCATTGAACAGAACGCGCTGCACAGCTTTAAGAGCAGAACAACGCTGGTGCCTGCGTTTGCCAATACAATCGGCCCCGCGCTGTTCCTGCAGTCGGATTACGCAATCGGCGGCTGCGACGGCGCTTACGACCGTGACATGATGTGGCAGGGGATGTCCCTGTGGGCGGCGCTTCGCTACGGGCCGGACATATGGGTGCCCGCAAGCTTTATGCCTACTATTCCGGGCAGGCTTTTTTACTTAAAGGAACTGGCCGGACCGATGAACGTGGAATGCAAGTGATTTGGCTTTACATGCAGGAAAGGAGAAAGGGGGCCTGCGTCCCCTGCGGTTTTGAAATATGATCAACGCGGCTGTTATAGGTACAGGATTTATTGGAAACGCGCATGCGGCGGCTTACCGCAATATGAAGGATATAAGGCTTGTTGCCATTGCGGATGTAAACGAAGAAAAAGGCATGGAAGCGGCAAAGGAGTACCAGTGCGCTTATTATAAAGACGCTGAAGAAATGCTGCAGAAAGAAAAAGTTGATTTTGTGGACATTTGCCTGCCTACTTTTTTGCATGAAAGGTTTGTATTGCTTGCGGCGCAGTATAAAAAACATGTGATTTGTGAAAAGCCGGTCACCTTAACATTGGAGTCCTTTGACAAAATGGAAGAGGCCACCCGCAAAGCAGGCGTGTTTTTTATGGTGGCGCAGGTGCTGCGCTTCTGGCCGGAATACCAGGAGGTTAAAAAACTGTACGATGCAGGCGAGCTGGGAGATATCAAAATAGTTTATGCAAACCGTTTGGCGCAGCATCCCAACTGGACCCAATGGCACAAAGACCCTAAAAACAGCGGCGGCGGGCTTTTTGACCTGCATCTGCACGATATTGATTTTTTGCAGTATCTGTTTGGCAAAGTGAATAGCGTATATGCGGTTGGACGCGCCAGCGAGACAGGCTGCTGGAACTATGTGATGTCCACACTGCGGTTTGCAAACGGGTGCGCCGCAACTGCCGAAGGCGTTTTTGACATGACGGAGAATTATCCCTTTACCATGAGCTTCAGGATTGTGGGCGAAGGCGAGGCGCTTGATTACCAGATGACCGCGGGATTTAACCTGGAAGACGTTGGGGGCGCAAAACGCGCGATTGTAAAATATCAAAAGGGGCGTCAACCTCAAAAATTGAATATTGAGGAAAAAGACGCGTATCAGACCGAACTGGAGTATTTTGCGGACTGCGTCCGGAAAGGCGAGCCGCCCAGGGAGATTACCCCGGCCGATTCCCGCCATGTGCTGCAGGTGATTCTGGCCATACAGGAATCTCTGGAAACGGGGAAAGTGATCAGTATAGAATGAAGCAGTACATCATAGGCGTGGACGGCGGGGGCACAAAGACCGACTGTGTTCTGCTGGATACTGCCGGCGTTCTGGTTGATATGCTGCGCTGGGGTTGCACTTCCCATGAATTTTTGCCCGGCGGGTATGAGGCTTGCGCGCGCGAAATAGGCGCTATGCTAAGCGCTGTTTTTTCTAGAAACAATATTGCGCCCAAGAGCGTGATACGGGGCGTATTTGGAATGGCGGGAGTGGACACGGCCTGGCAGCAGAAAAAATTATCCGCCATTGTAGAGGCGCAGGGCCTTGCCAATTGCATTGTGTGCAACGACGGATACCTGGGCATCAAGGCGGGTACATCCCGCGGGGTGGGGCTGAATGTAATCAACGGAACCGGCTGCAGCTTTGCGGGCATCAATGCATCCGGTGAACGCATGCAGATTGGCGGGCAGGGCGTTATTATGGACGACGTGGCGGGCGGCTTTATCATAGGCCGCGCAATCATACGCCTGGTGCACAACGAGCTGTTTTTATACGGAAAAAAAACACTGCTTACGCCCATGCTGATGGAAAAGACAGGCGTTGCCGACCGGAACATGCTGATTGACGAGCTGGTGCGCCGGGTAGGCGAAGGGTCTCTGGAAATAAAGCATTTATCCTATATGCTGTTTGAAGCGGCTGCAAAAAAGGACGAGGTTGCCAGGGAAACGCTTGCCCAAATGGGGCGGCAGATGGCTTTATATTGCAAATCCATTATCAGGAGCCTACGGCTGGATGAAGAGAAAATGATTGAGCTGGTATTGATTGGCTCCAATTTTGTCAAGGCGGAAGACGATACCCATATACGCGTTATGCAAGAGGAACTGCGCAGGGTTTATCCGGGCGTTTGCCTGATTCCCCTGGGCGTAAAACCGGTGTGCGGCGCCGCGCTCTGGGCTTTTGAGGAAGAGGGCCTTTTGACGCCTGCGGTTAAAGAAAACATTTTGCAACAGCTGGAGCAATAACGGGAAAGGAGAATTCTGAATGAAGCAGGGAGCCAGTTTTTATTCGTTTGCGCAGGATGTGAACGTTGAGGAGGCCATGCGTATTTGCGGCAAAGCGGGATACGACGGCGTAGAGCCGGTGCTCAGCGAGAACGGTTATCTGAATATGAAGAGCTCGGACGCCGATGTTTTGCGTATTGGCAGGCTGGCGCGTGAGAACGGGCTGGAAATACCCAGCGTTGGCGTTTGGTCGCTCTGGGAATATAACCTGGCTTCAAACGACCCGGCGCGCCGCAGGACCGCGGAGGATATCGTCAAGAAGCAACTGGAAGTTGCGTCGGCTTTGGGCGCGGATACCGTATTGGTGGTGCCGGGCTCGGTTGGGAACGATTTTTCCCAAACCCCTGAGTTTGTGCGTTACGACATTGCCTACGACCGCGTGCAGGAAAGCCTGTCCGGGTTGGCCGCGTATGCCAGGGCGGCGGGCGTATGCATTGGGATTGAGAACGTGTGGAACCGGTTCCTTCTTTCTCCCATTGAACTGCGCCGGTTTATAGACGAGATTGGCTCCGAGTTTGTGGGCGCTTATTTTGATGTGGGCAATATTCTGTATATTGGATATCCGGACCAGTGGATTGATATTCTGGGCCCGCGCATCAAAAAAATACATTTTAGCGATTACCGCGCCGGACAGGCTGGGCTTGGCGCTTTTGTGGACCTGCTGGCCGGCGATGTGGATTTTGCCGCGGTTATGGCGGCTTTGCGCCGCATAGGCTACAACGGCTATGTGACACTTGAGATGCTGCCCAATTACAAGGAATTCCCTTATGTATCCATGTTTGCAAACAAACACGCCATGGATGCGATTGTTAAGCTGTAATTATTGAAGGAGAAAAAATATGTCCATCATGTACGACGAGATTATGCAGCAGCCGCGGGTGCTGGCGGGCATTGAAAAAGCAAATGAAGCGGTTATGGAACAACTGGCCGCGGATATAAAAAAAGCGGATATCAGGCAGATTGTGATTGCCGCCAGGGGAACCTCGGATCATTGCGGCATTTATATCAAATATCTGGCGGAGATTCTGCTTGGCATACCGGTGATGCTTGCGGCGCCTTCCGTAAATACATTGTACGGGGCCAAAGTATTGTATAAAGACGCACTGGTGATTGCCATCTCCCAGTCCGGCATGGCGGAAGACGCGCTGGCGGTGTTGGAGGATGCCAACAGGTGCGGCGCCCTTACGGTATCGGTAACGAACAACCTGGAATCGCCCGTGGCCAGGGCTGCCAAATACAGCCTTTTTTGCGCCGCGGGCCTGGAAAAAAGCGTGGCGGCAACAAAAACCTTTACCGCCGAGATGTATTGCCTTGCCCTGGTGGTTGCCCATTGGGCGCGGAATAATGAATTGCTGCAGGCGTTGAACAATTTGCCCGGCGGCATAGAAAAGGAGACTGCGAAAGCCGGAGATATCATAGGCAGCGCCAGGGAATTTACGTTTATGCAGAATTGTATTGTTCTTGGGCGCGGTTTGCTGTACCCGGTTGCGCTGGAAGCCGCCCTGAAAATGACGGAAACATCCTATACAAATGCAAGGGGGTTTGCCGTTTCGGATTTCCAACACGGGCCGCTGGCACTGGTAGGCAACAATACGCCTGTGTTTGTGTATTGCTCAAGCGATGAGACCCGGCAGGATGTTTTGCGCGCAATAGGCGAATACGCCGCTCTGGGCGCGTATTTGACCGTTGTTTCTGACGACGTTCAAAACGCAGGGAACGCGCAGAAGTTTTTTGCTGTGGAAAAGTCTTGCAAATACACCGCGCCATTTCATTTTGTTATGTTTGCGCAACTGTTTGCCTGCGGTTTGGCGGAGGCGAAAAGATGTATGCCCGATACGCCGCGCAATATTAAAAAGATAACGGTTACAAAGTAAATAACCACGCGCAGAGGGTAATTTAAAAGAGGTTAAAAAAACCGCAATCTTCAAAAGGTTGCGGTTTTTGCGCGCAAATATGAATCATGGTAAAGGGGCGGGCAATTAATCTTTATTAAACAGTACGATCACGTATACTTCTGAAACATCGTTATGAACATTTTCCACAGAATGTTCAATGTCTCCTTTATACCTGCATGTATCGCCTTTGTTCAGCAATACGCTGGACGAACCGGAGCATACTTTCACCTGGCCGTCTATCACGGTAAGGAATTCTTCGCTTTCGCAATGCGGTTTTGAGAAATGCTTTCCCTCGGGCTTCAAAGTGTAATGGTACAATTCCAGGTAATCGGCCATGTGAACAGGGGAATCTATGCGTATTTCACATAATTTATCTGCGGAATGAATGACCGGAAGGTCGTGGAACCGCACAACCTCTATATTGTCTGTTGAAGACTCCATCAGCTCCTGCACATTAATGTTAAGGGCGCGGGCTATTTTCCATACTGTAACAATAGTAGGATTTGTCTTGTCCTGCTCAATCTGAAAAAGCATGGATTTAGATACGCCTGAACGTTTGGAGAGCGTATCCAGACTCATTTTTTTTCTGCTTCTGTGATAATTAATGTTTTTGCCTATTAATGGTGGGTTTAAAGGATCCATTTTGTAATCCCCATTTTATAAATAATACTATTATAACGCTTTTTTAAGTTTTGTCTAACATATTTTTAATAACAATACTGCTTTTAATAAACAGTATATTAAACCTTATCTATAATATACAATACCATTCATTATAAAATAGTAAAATAAAACACGGTTAAAAGAAGGTGAATCTATTGACAAGCAATTCCGGGTATAATAATATAAAGAACAATAAGTTAAATATTTAGAACGAACAGAAAATGATTTGCAGATGAAAGCTTATTCATTAGAGTTTTAAAAATAAATAAAGCCACAGTACAATCGGAGGATATTTTTATGTTTAATGCAGCGGAAAGAATGAGTCTTCTTAAAACGGAATCTGCTTTTGCAATTCTTGCAAAGGCCAAACAGCTTGAAGCACAGGGTAAAAGCGTTATCCATTTAGAGATAGGGCAGCCTGATTTCTCGACGCCTAAAAATATTATTGAAGCCGCGTATAAAGCCATGAAAGACGGCTACACCGGCTATACGCCCACACCCGGGCTGCCCGAGGCCCGCGAGGCTATCGCCGCCTATTGCCGGAAACATAAAAAAGTGGACGCCAAAGCGGAAAACGTTGTGATTGTTCCGGGCGGCAAGCCGATTATGTTTTATACAATGCTGATGCTGGTGAATCCGGGGGATGAAGTGATTTATCCCGATCCCGGGTTTCCGATATACGAATCCTGCATTACGTTTGCGGGCGGCAAACCCGTTCCCATGCCCCTGCTGGAGAAGAATGGATTCAGCATTGATATTGAGGGATTTAAAAAGCTGATAACAAACAAAACAAAGCTTGTTATATTGAACACTCCGTCCAATCCCACCGGAAGCATTTTCCCGAAAGAAGACATCCTGAAGATATATGAAATTGTTAAAGGAAAAGGCATATTTGTACTGTCCGACGAAATTTATGACCGCATTGTGTTTGACGGGGAACCGTTCTCCATTGCCTCCCTCCCGGATATGAAGGATTATACCATTATACTTGACGGGTTTTCAAAAACGTATGCCATGACGGGATGGCGGCTGGGTTACGGCATTATGCATCCGGAACTTGCGGCGCACATGACGATGCTTATGGTCAATTCCAACTCGTGCGCGGCTGCGTTCTCGCAGATGGCGGCAATAGAAGCGCTGACCGGGCCGCAGGACGCCGTTGATGAAATGGTGGCGGCTTTTAACGAGCGGGGCAGGTATCTGGCCAACGCGCTTAGTTCGATTCCCGGTATGAGCTGCGTGATTCCCAAAGGCGCATTTTATGTATTCCCGAATATAAGCAAGCTGGGCCTTACAAGCGCGGAATTTGCGGACCGGCTGCTGAACGAAGGGGGCGTGGCGGCCTGCGGCGGCACGGCGTTTGGAAAATACGGAGAAGGTTATTTGAGATTATCGTCCGCTAATTCTATGGAGAATCTGGAAATTGCCGTTGAAAGGATAGAAAAATTTGTGAAAACGCTTTAAAATTACAGTAGTATTTTTGGTAATCTGCGATTATGTAATTGGAGGATAAAATGAAAATTGTAGTATTGGACGGTTACAGGGAGAATCCGGGAGACCTGTCGTGGGCGGGGTTTGAGGCTTTGGGAGAGCTTGCCGTTTATGACCGTACGCCGGTTGATAAAATAAAAGCCAGAATTGGCGACGCGGAAATTGTTTATACCAATAAGACCCCCATTACATCTGAAACGATTGGAGCATGCGGGAATCTGAAATTTATTGGCGTTCTTGCAACCGGTTATAACATTGTTGACGTAAACGCGGCCCGGGAGAAAGGAATACTGGTTGCGAATATTCCCACCTATGGAACGGCTGCCGTGGGCCAGTTTGCGATTGCTTTGCTGCTTGAAATATGCCATCATGTGGGGCATCACAGCGAGGCGGTGCATGCGGGCGGCTGGACAAACAACCCGGACTGGTGTTTTTGGGATTATCCGCTGATTGAACTTGCGGGTAAAACAATGGGGGTTATTGGTTACGGGCGGATAGGGCAGACGGCTGCCAGGATTGCGCAAGCCATGGGCATGAATATTTTGGCCTGTGATTCATACAAAAACCCGGATCTGGAAAGCGGTGTGATGAAATATGCCGATATGGATGAACTGCTGTCAAATTCGGACGTTATTTCCCTGCATTGCCCCCTTTTGCCTGAAACAGAAGGCATTATTAATAAAGATACAATTGCCAAAATGAAAGACGGCGTTATTATACTGAATAACAGCCGCGGCCCGCTGATTGTGGAAAAAGACCTTGCCGACGCGCTGAACTCCGGCAAAGTATATGCGGCGGGGCTGGACGTTGTGTCTGCCGAGCCGATTAAAGCGGATAATCCGCTTTTGAAAGCAAAAAATTGCTTTATTACGCCGCACATCAGTTGGGCTCCCAAAGAAAGCAGGCAGCGCCTGATGGATGTTGCCGTTGATAATTTAAGACAGTTTTTAAATGGCACGCCGGTTAATATTGTAAATAAATAGCGAACAAAAGAACAGGCATGCTTGCAACACAAACATTTAAAGCCGCACTATAACGATGCGGCTTTTTGTTGCAGGAAAAGAAAATTTAAGATTTTGGCGCATTAATGCTATTCTGAGGTATTAGCTGCCATGCTGGTTATTCCGGAATTCGGAAGGACTCGCTTTGTTTATTTTGCGGAATACCCGGCTGAAATAAAACTGGTTCTGGTATCCCAGCCGTTCGCTGATCTCTTTAATTGTGAGCGTTGTGTTGTATAACAGATGCTTTGCCTCCACAATGCGAAGGTCTGTGATGTATTTAATGGGGGAGCATTTTTCGTATTTGTTGAAAAGCTTCGTCAGGTAGGCGGATGAGATTCCAAGTTTGGAGGCAAGGACGGACAAATCTATCTGCTCGTTATAGTGCTTTCTTATGTAGGCGCGCACATATTCCATTGTTTGCTCCGCGGTTTGCCCGCTCAGTGTTTCGTCTTCCACCAACTGGTAATGCCGGCTTAGTTCCGCCTTGGCCTTTAAAAGGATATTTTCGATTTTTTCCCGCGTGATGGGCTTTAGAATATAATCAAGCGCGCTCTCCCGCAAGGCATGCTGCGCAAAGTTAAAATCCGCATACCCGGAGAGCAGAACAACCGCGATGTTTGGATAGTAGCGGTTTATTTGCGTAAGCAGATCGAGGCCGGACATAAGAGGCATGATGATATCCGATATAACCAGGTGCATCTCTGCTTTTTTTAAAAAATCAAGGGCTTCCTGCCCGTTCTGGGCCTTGGCTATCACCTTAAAGCCCAGGTCTATGCTGCTTATATGCCGTTCCAGGGAACGCAGGAGAAGGGGTTCGTCTTCCACAAGCATTACGTTGAATTCTGTGATTTTAGACATTCAGTTTGCCTCCAATCCGTACAAATGCGCCGCCCTGCTTACGGTTGCCAAATTCAAAGATGCACTCGTTTTTATACAGCAGTCGGAGCCTGATAAATATATTCATGAGCCCCATGCCCTGCAACTCCAGATTGGGCAGGAGGTCCGTTTCTTTTATTTTGGCAATTTTATGTGTAATGCCTCTAATCATATCTTCCGGGAAGCCGTTGCCGTTATCCAAAACCGTAACCGTCCAGATATCCCGCGTCTGGATGCAGGAAATCTGTATATGCCAGGGCGGCAGGATGGAAGTGGTGGTAAATTTAACGGCATTTTCAACCAGCAGCTGGATGCAAAGCTTAGGAACCTGTGTGCTCAGCATGGAATCGTCTATATCTATGGTAAATTGCAGGTTCTCGCCATAGCGGTATTTTAAACAGCTCAGGTAGCGTTCCGTATTTTCGAGCTCGTCCTCCAGACTCACCAGGTCTTCCTTGTTGGAGGATATGTACCTTAGTATGCCCGTTATTGCGGAACACATTTCCGCGATGCCGTCCGTCATACCTTCCTCTGCCATGGCAATAATGGTGGCAAGCGAATTGTATAAAAAGTGCGGGTTCATTTGAGACTGCAACGCCAGCATTTGCGACTGGGTCTCGTGCTGCTGCAGAAGCATAATGTTTTCCATGGAAGCCTTCAGTTTCTGCTGGAACTGATTGATGCCCTTGTGCAGTTCGTTGATTTCTATGATATTGGATTGGGGCAGGTCCATCTGGTCCCAGGTTGCGTTGTTGAAATCAATTTTGGAGAGATACGAGGACATGGCGGTTAAGGGAGATGAAAACCTGCCGGCAAGCCTGCGGGCTCCATAATAGCAGATAGCAGTTACGCCCGCCAATACAACCAGCATGATTAAAAGAAAGCTTTCAATGGGTTCAAAATACTTACCGCTGTCTACTACTGTTACCGTAAGAAAATCGGAATAATCCAACTTTTCGTAGCACACGTATTCATCCGCGCTGCTTATGGTATTGCGGAGCGTTTGTACGGAACCGTCGCTGCTATATTTTCCGTAGTAATTAAAGACTTTGGTTCCGGGCTCCAATATCGGGTACAGCAGGGCACCGTCGTTGCCGTAAATATATATTCTTGGCTGGTATGTGCTGTTGGTGTGCTCCGCTGCATTAAACACCGTATCATAATACTGTACAACTTCGATGGCTCCGTCTATCTGGTTGTACTGGCCAAAATAAAGCCGGCATAAAGAAAGGTAATATGTGTCCGGGCTGATTAAGGTGGTGGCGGACAGCACCGCATTTTTTACAGGCGGCGCTATATATTTGTACCCATGCTTTTCCAATACATTTTCATACCAGGGCATGGTGTTGAGGTTCTGATTGATATAGCCGTTGTACATCCCTGTTCCGAATCCGCCTGCGTCCATGTTATATATGTTCAGCTGGCGGATATCGTAATCTGCGCCAATAAGAGCAAACATAAGGTCGTGCAGAACCTTGGCGTTGTTGTTTTGCGCCAGCGCCGATTCCAATGTTAATTTTGAAGGGTCCTTTTGCAACTCCAGATAATCGGACACCGAACTTTTTAAAAGGTTG
Organism: Bacillota bacterium; assembly: GCA_023408315.1. Lineage (GTDB taxonomy): Bacteria > Bacillota > Clostridia > Christensenellales > Christensenellaceae > JAEYKI01. The sequence goes on along the minus strand of JAEYKI010000001.1, from coordinate 164,288 downwards.
GAATAAAGCGCGTTCATGGAGATATGGTCCATTTGCCGGATTTGGTTGTCCACGCTTTGCCCAACTGATTTGCTGGTTTGCTGGATATTGGATATGATATTGCTGTTGATAGAAAAAAACTGAATAAAGGCAAAAAAAACAGTAGCTCCAACTAAAATAAAGAGCATGGCTCCCATATAGGAGTTGAACAGGATAGACCGCATATTGGTTTGCTTGTTCTTTTTTTTAAGCACCGGCATAAGCCCCCAAACCGTTTTTCTTTTAGACGCTCCAAATGTTGTGCGCGCAGGAACAATTCCGTTGCGGCATTGGATAATGGATATCGGGCGGGTGGTACGGTTTTATATTGATATTTTAAACAGTTTATTTCATTATATATCTGCGAAACTTTTCTAGCAATGGCAGGTTAAAAAAGTATATAAACTGTATTCTCTGGTGTATGGAATGCGGGAGCGTTGCTTGTTATAATCTACACAAGCTTTTGTATTTACCTTTACACAAGTAAATTATTGAGGAGGAAGAGTATGAAGAAATCTATCGTAGCTTTCGTTGTAGTGCTGGCTGTTGTTATGTCAATGCTGCTGGGCTGCAGCACGGCAGCCGCGCCGTCTGCTTCGGCCGCGTCTTCCGCGCCGGCGTCAAGCCAGGCTGCTTCGGCTGCGCCAAGCGCGTCGGCTAACCCCAACGCGGGCAAAACGCTGACCATTATGGCCAGCCAGGACTGGGTAAGGGACGGCGAAACGGCTCTGGCGGAAAAATTCACCCAGGAAACCGGCATTAAGGTGGACTGGCAGATCAGTCCCGCAGACCAGTATCCCAACCTGCTTACCACTAAACTGAACGCAGGGCAGGCTGCCGATATTTTTATGAACCAGTCCGGAAAATTTGACATCGTTTCACAGATGCAGATTGAAAAGAACGGCGTGGACCTTTCCGGTGAGGAATGGGCAAGCCGCCTGACGCCTGCCGTGAAAGACCAGCTTTCTGTAAACGGAAAATTATACGGCGTTACTTTATGGGATGTGGGCGACAGCTATGCTTACACGTACAACAAACAGATATTTACCAAGTATAACTTAAAGGTACCCACCAATTTTAAAGAATTTATGCAGGTTTGCGAAACGCTGAAGCAGAACGGCATTACTCCTGTTTATGAGGCCAATGCCGAAGGATGGCATATTCAGCTCAACTTCTTTGACGTGTCCGCCCAGTACGACGCAGCGGATGCCGGCATGGTGGACAAGCTGAACAACAACCAGGCAACTGTTGCGCAGACTGCCGCGTTCAAAACCTTTTTGGAACAGATGAAACAGGTTGTTGACGCAGGCTACTGGGGCGACAACTGGGTATCCAACAAATACACGGATACCGGCGCTGCCATGGCGAGCGGCAAGTACGCCATGACCTGCAATATGATGGGGCGCGTAAGCCTGATTACAGACGCAAGCAACGGCGCTCTGAAATCTGAAGACTTTGGATTCTTCCCGGCTCCGTACCTGGACAACCAGACAATTGCTGAAACGCCGTGCGGACCCTCCATGTTCGTTTTCTCCGGCAGCAAGAATATAGACATTGCCAAAGAGTTCCTGGCTTACATGGCGGAGCAGGAAAACCTGCAGTCTCTGATTGACAACCCGAAAGACCAGATGAACAGCCTGCCATTCACCGGCCTGAAGAACACATATTCCGCTGAAGTGCAGGAAGCCATGAGCCAGTACAAGACCGGCAAGGCGACCGTTTACCAAAACGTTGTGAAATACCTGAATCCGCAGTGGATGGATATTGGCAAAGATATGACGTCCTACCTGCTTGGAAAATCGACCGCCGACCAGGTTCTCAAGAATATAGACCAGCGCCGCGCAGACCAGGCTAAAACGGCCAGCGACGCCGGATGGCAGAAGTAATCAATCGACAGCCACCACTACTGTTTACAGCTTACCGGATTTTAATCCGGTAAGCTGTAAAACTAAATAGCACAGGAAAGGAGATCATAGTGGACAAAAGAAAAATATATCCATGGTATTTTGCAGCCGGCGCGCTTGGTTTCTATGTTGTACTTTTTTTTATGCCTGGAGTTATCGGCGTTGGATATTCGTTCACTGACTGGTCCAGCTATTCTTCCACAGTCAATTTTGTGGGATGGGACAATTTTATAGAAATATTTTCTCCGGACAGGGCCTATCTGGCTTATATAGGAAACACGCTTTTGTTTACGTTAATTACAGCGATTGCAAAAACAGCGCTGGGGCTGGGATTTGCGCTTCTTCTAAGCAAAGGAATAAAAGCGCTTAATTTCCACCGCGCAATTATGTATTTGCCTTCGGTGCTTTCCATATTGGTTATCAGCTTGGTGTTTACATCCATTCTGGATCCCGCAACCGGCCTTTTAAACCAGGGCCTGCGCGGAATGGGGCTTGATTTTATGGCGCAGAAATGGCTGGCCGATCCATCGCTTGCGCTTTGGTCGGTTATGGCCGTTGATACATGGAGGGGCATGGGGTATATTATGACCATTCTGATTGTGGGCATACTGTCCATCTCTCCGACGTATTACGAGGCGGCGTCTATTGACGGGGCAAGCGCATGGAAGAAGTTCCGGTATGTAACGCTTCCGCTTTTACGGCCAACCCTTGCGGTCACCATTGTGCTGAACGTGCTGTATGGACTCAAGGTATTTGATATTATATACGCCCTGACACACGGAGGCCCGGGCGACGCGACCGAAGTAATGTATACTTCCGTATTCAGAGAATTTTCGCAGGGCCGGTACGCTGTGGGCACGGCCATCAGCAGCCTGATGTTTGTTGTTATGCTTGCGGTTGGATACTTTATGATTAAAATTTTAACCAGAAACGAGGTGCAGGAGTAATGAAAGCGCAAACAAGGAGGGTGACGCCCGGCGGAATCGCAAAGAACACATTTGCATGGGCATGGTCCTTATTCATGCTGATTCCTCTTGCCTTGATTATAGTCAACGCCTTTAAACCCACCCAGGAAGCCAACACGTTTTCAATCGCGCTGCCGCAGCAGTGGGATTTCAGCAACTTTGGAACCGTAATAGAAAAAGGGAAACTGGGGACGGGTTTTTTAAACAGCCTTCTGTATTCGGGCGTGGGGACGTTTGGCACCATACTGCTGGCGGCAATGGCGGCATATGTATTTTCCAGAAGGCGTTCAAAAGGGAATAAATTTTTGTACATGTTTATGGTACTGGGCATTGTGATTCCCGTTAATTACGTAGCGTTAATGAAGGTGATGCAGACGCTTTTGCTGAACGACACACAGTATGGGATTATATTCTTATACATTGCGATAAACCTGCCGTTTATGGTTTTTCTGATGTACGGGTTTGTTTCAAGGCTGCCGGTTGAACTGGACGAGGCTGCCGTGATAGACGGCTGCACGCCTGTTCAATTGTTCTTTAAAATTATATTGCCGCTTATGAAACCGGTGTTGATTACGGCCGCGGTTCTTTGCCTGCTCAACATCTGGAACGATTTTATTATGCCGCTGTATTTCCTGAATTCCACGGACAAGTGGCCCATGACGCTGGCGGTATATAATTTCTTTGGGCAATACATGGCTTCCTGGAACCTGGTGAGTGCCGATATATTGCTTACGGTAGCCCCTGTATTGGTTATATTCCTGGTTTGCCAGAAATATATCATGGGCGGCCAGACCGCGGGCGCGGTAAAGGGATAACAACAAATTCATATAACTGCCGTTTTTATTTCTCCACGGTACAAATGGAAACGCGCGAAATGTAAGGAGGTTTTTCCGCCTGGCTGGCGGTGTTGCGGTGTGGAGCTGCGGCAATGCAGCAAGCCCCCGGTTGGCTGGCTGCGAGGAATGTGCCCAAAAGGCGCTTTCAAAGGCTGAATTTTATGGCGAATGTGATGTTGAAAAATATACAAAAGGCTTACAGCAAAGACTGTTTGGTGGTTAGGGATTTTAACCTGGAAATACAGGATAAGGAATTTATTGTTTTGGTGGGCCCATCCGGCTGCGGCAAATCCACAACACTGCGCATGGTGGCGGGCTTGGAGGAAATTACGGGCGGGGAGCTGTATATTGGGGACAAGCTGATGAACCTGGTGCCCCCCAAGGACAGGGACATTGCGATGGTATTCCAGAACTATGCTCTGTACCCGCATATGACCGTTTACGAAAATATGGCGTTTGCGCTGAAACTGCGGAAAGCAAGCAAGGAAGAAACAGACCAGAAGGTAAGGCACGCCGCGGAGATACTGGGGATTACCGAATACCTGAAGCGCAAGCCAAGGGAACTCTCCGGCGGGCAGCGGCAGCGCGTGGCGATTGGCCGGGCGATTGTGCGCAACCCCAAGGTTTTTCTGATGGACGAGCCGCTTTCCAACCTGGACGCAAAGCTGCGCAACCAGATGCGCACGGAGATTGTGCTTTTAAGAAAAAGGATAGACACCACCTTTATATACGTGACGCACGACCAGACCGAAGCGATGACGCTTGGAGACCGGATTGTGGTTATGAAGGACGGCGATATCCAGCAGATTGGAACGCCCAGGGAGGTGTTCCTGCATCCTGTGAATATGTTTGTGGCGGGGTTCATAGGCACCCCCCAGATGAATTTTTTTGATTCTGAGCTGGATTGCCAGAACGGCGTTTACAATGTGAAATTTTGCGGCTTTGAAACAGAACTGCCCCAGTCTATGCAGCAGAAATTGAAGGATAAGGAAATTGGCGCACAGGGCGTTGTTATGGGCATACGGCCGGAAGATATTTTGATTGCCGCCATGGGAAAAGAGCCGGATTGCACGGCGCATGTTCTTATGACGGAAATGATGGGCAACGAAATATATGTGCACGCAAACATAGGAAGCAATGTGGCAATCATCCGCCTGGCCTCCTCCATGATGGAAGAGTTTGGGCTGGGCAACATAAACAAGAGCGAGGAGCTTAGGTGCAGCTTTAACAAAGAACGGATACATCTTTTTGATAAAAAGACGGAACAGGCTTTGCTGGAGGCATAGAGGTTTTATGAAAAACAGCGCAAAAGAATACGCAATTCATATCTCCCACATAAAGGAAAATATTTCGCGTTGTACGGTAACAAAAGGGGAGCCGGTTAAAAACAATTCGCTTTTGGTTGAGAAGAGCGCTTTTGAAGCGCAGTATGGCGGCGCGCATGAACTGGACGCGGAAGCAGGTGAAAACGGCGTTTCCTGGAAGCTGGAAGGCAGGGAGCTTTTGCGCCTTGCGGGGTATAGCCTGAGCGAAATACCGGTGATCAAGTATTTCACGCAGGGCGAAGCGCCCGAGATTGAAGTTGTGAAGACGGTGGACGGAGAGCGGACGCAGATTTCCAACCTGCGGCCGTATATAGACCGGAACGCATATAAGGGCCAGGCTTGTTTTTTAATTCCAAAGGATACGGGCGTTTACGGTTTGGGGCAGGACGAAGACGGCATTTTGAACCGCCGCGGCACAAAATGCTACCTCTACCAGCACAACATGCGGACTCCCATGCCCTGTATGGTGACGGACAAGGGTTGGGGCATATTGTTTGACTGCCCCTCTCTGATGGTGTTCGACGATACCCTCAGAGAGACGGTTGTTACTTTTGATACCGTGGACCAGATTGATTTTTATGTGATTGCAGGCAACATGGATGCAATCATATCGGGATTCCGGTATTTGACGGGCAGGGCGGAAATGCTGCCCAAATGGGCTTTTGGATACTTCCAGTGCAAGGAGAGGTATCAGACCCAGGATGAGATGATAAGCGTGGCGAAGAAATACCGGGAGCTTGGCGTTCCCCTTGATTGCATTGTGCAGGACTGGAAAACATGGCCGGGCGACGAGTGGGGGCAAAAAACGGTGGATAAAGAGCGGTATCCTGATTTGGCAGGAATGAACCGGGCGTTGCATGATATGGATGTGCATACGATGGTTTCCATCTGGCCCAACATGGCTGCGGGGTGCCCCGACCATGGGGAAATGGCCAAGAAAGGATACCTGCTGGGCGACTATTCCACCTACGACGCGTTTAACGAAAAGGCAAGGGAACTCTATTGGAAACAGGCAAACAGGGAATTGTTCCAGGGTGGGTTTGATTCGTGGTGGTGCGATTCATCCGAGCCGTTTACGGCCCCTGACTGGTGCGGCGAGGTAAAGCGGCCGGAAGAAGAGCGGTACGAGCTGGTGGGAGGAGAACACAAAAGATTTCTGGACCCCGCCCAGGCAAATTTTTTTGCGGTGATGCACGCCAAGGGTATCTACGAAAACCAGCGGAAGCAGGACGGCGCAAAAAGGGTATTGAACCTGACGCGCTCCGGTTATCCGGGCATACAGAAATATGGCGCGGTTCTTTGGGGAGGAGACACCTCCGCCCGGTGGGAAACGCTGAAAAATGAAATTTCCAGGGGACTTAACATGTGCATGAGCGGCATTCCCTACTGGACGGTGGATATAGGCGCTTTCTTTGCGGGCGGCGTTGCGTGCTGGCGCAAATGGAGCGGAAACCCGGAAGCAAAACCAGTGTGGTTCTGGAACGGCGAATATGACAGGGGCGCAAGTGATCCCGCCTATTGCGAGCTGTACACAAGATGGTTGCAGTTTGGAGTGTTTTTGCCCATATTCCGGTCTCACGGCACGGATACGCCGAGAGAGATATGGAACTTTGGCAAACCCGGCGATATGTTTTATGATGCGATACAAAAGTTTATCCGCCTGCGTTACAGGCTGCTGCCCTATATCTATTCTCTGGCCGCAAGCGTAACGTTTGACGGCGGAACCATGATGCGCAGCCTGCTTTTTGATTTTGCAACAGATAAACATGTACGCAATATCTGCGACGAGTTTATGCTTGGGGACGCAATTTTGGTTTGCCCGGTTACGCAGCCGATGTATTACGGCCATTCGGGCTGGACCCAGTGCGAAAAAACCAGGGCGTGCTATCTGCCCAAGGGCGCAGACTGGTTTGACTTTTGGACCGATGAACTGTACGCGGGCGGGCAAGCGATATGCGCAAACGCGGAAATTGACAAGATTCCTTTGTTTGTACGCGCCGGAAGCATTCTGCTTACGCGGGAGGACAAGGTGGAATCCGCAATGCGGAAACAGGACCGTATGGACGTATGGATATATGGCGGAGCGGACGCGGAGAGGTTCTTTTATGACGACGACGGAATAAGTTACAATTACGAAAAAGGCGAATACGAGCTGCTGCGGTTTATTTGGAGCGACCATCCTGAGCTGCTTACAATCCGTGAATGCGGCAGATGCCGGAAGGCGCCCGTTGAACTAAGGATTCACTACAAGGGCGGTTGGAAGGACGTGCGGTTTGACGGCGCCAAACAAAGCATAAAATTTTAAGGGAGATGCGCAAATGCAATATAAACCGGATTGGGAGCAGGCAAAAACAAAATGGGAGCGGTATTGGAAGAGGCGGAATACGGGCAGGCCGCTGATGTGCGTGATTGCACGTTCCCCTGAAAGCGAACAGGAATGGCAGAGGGCCAGACAGGCGGGTGTAAAAGGCTGCGAGCAGTTTTGCCAGGGAACAGATTACCTGCTGCCGCAGGAACTGATGTACCGCGATATGGAGGACAAGTACCGGAACGCGGAAAGGATGGTGGCAAGATACCGCCATTTCTGCCGGAACCATGTGTTTTTGGCGGAGAGCTTCCCCAACATTAACATAGACTTTGGGCCGGGCTCCATGGCCGGGTATTTGGGCGCAAACATAGTTTTTAACGACGATACCGTATGGTTTGAGCATTGTGTGGAGGACTGGGCTTCCCTGCCGCCGCTTAAGTTTGACGCGCGGAATAGCTGGTGGCAGAAACACATCCGGCTGGCGGAAGATGTGCGCCGGCTGGCGGGAGAAGATTTTTACATCGGCATGCCGGACATTATGGAAAACATGGACGTGCTGGCTTCTCTGCGGGGCACGCAGGACATCATTTATGACCTGATAGACGACCCGGACGAAATTGAAAAACGCATTGGCCAGATTAATTCCATTTATTTTGAGTATTACGACCGGTTTTATGAACACGTAAAAAATGCGTCCGACGGCGGATCGTGCTACACCGTGTTCCAGATATGGGGTCCCGGCAAGCTGGCAAAACTCCAGTGCGATTTTTCCGCAATGATGTCGCCTGCTGATTTTAGGGCGTATATCCAGCCCTCTTTGCGCGAACAGGCCCAAAAGCTGGATACGGTTTTGTATCACCTGGACGGCGCGGACAGCATCCGGCATATGGACGCATTGATGGAGATAGACGAGATAGACGCTCTGCAGTGGACCAGCGGCGATTACGGGCCGGACGGCACGCTGGAAGACTGGTACGCTATTTACGACAAGGCGCGCGCGGCTGGAAAGTCGCTTTGGGTTAAGGTGTATTCCGGCGGGGTTGACGAGTGGATTTGCAATGTGGACAAACTTGTGAAGCGGTACGGTTCGCAGGCGTTGTTTATGCACTTTCCGGAAATGTCTATGTGGGACGCCGAAAAGCTGATTGGATACGCGGAAAAAAACTGGAGCGATATTGAAGGCAGTTTTAAGTAACCGCCAGGAACCCTGTTGAGCGCGGGTGTGATTCCCCGGGCCAAACGGGGCTGCATGATATATGACCAGCGATGGGCCGGGGTGTGTTGCGCTTCCGGCCTTTTTAGGCAGGGGGTGTAAATATTGATTGCGTTTTACCTTAAATCATTTTTTGTAAAATTCAGATAGAGATTGATTGGCTTGCATGTTGACACACCGCCCGCTGCATGGTACATTTATCAGAAAACCGCAAGGAGGATGGCGTGGTTTTTCTTTATTGTTATTTGGCGGCAATAAACCTGGCGGGGTTTTTGATGATGGCTGTGGACAAGAATAAGGCCAGAAAATCACAACCGCGTATAAGGGAGAGAAGCCTTTTTGCAGTTGCATGGATGGGTGGAAGCATTGGCGTGCTTCTGGGTATTTACGCGTTCCGCCATAAAACCCTGCATAAACGTTTTACCATTGGAGTTCCTTTTATTATTGCTGCACAGATTTGCGCTGCTCTTTTTTTAAAATCATTTTTTAAATCTTATTAAAAAACCATGGGGTAAAAATTGACTCTTCGCAATTTCTTATTTTTTAAATGAATATATTTGCGGCATGCAAAGAAATAAGTTCACATTCGGTTCATAAAGTGATAATATGATAAAACAAAGCTAAAAATAATGTTGAATAGTTGCGCGAAATAAACTTTAGAGGTAAATGGAATGGGACGAAAGTTTAGTCAATGGATGGCCGGAAGGTACGGATCGGACCAGTTTGGAAGATTTCTTGCAATTGTGAGTGTGGCATTGCTGATTGCGGGCATGATTGTGCGCAATACCATAGGAAATGTGCTAACCGCTTTTGCTCTTGCCTGCCTGGTTTATTCTTATTACAGGATGTTTTCCAAGCGGACTGGCGACAGGCAGCGGGAAAACGTGAAGTATTTGAACATGAAATATAAAGTGACGGGCTGGTTTGGGCAGATAAAGAGCAGATGGAAGCAAGGGAAAACATTCCGCTTCTATAAGTGCCCGCAATGCGGCGTTACCGTGCGGGTGCCGCGCGGCAAGGGCAAGATCCGCATCACCTGCCCAAAATGCAGCCACTCTTTTATAAAAAACACCTGACGGGAAATGTGCTATGTTTGGATATGTGCTGGCAAATAAGGATGAACTGGCAAAAGAACAGTTGGAACGTTACGCGGCCTGCTATTGCGGGCTGTGCAAAACGCTGCATGCAAGGTGCGGATACGCGGGGCGCATCACGCTTAATTATGACATGACGTTTTTGGTGCTGCTTCTGACATCCCTGTATGAGCCGGATACGCGGGAGGGCAGGGAGCGGTGCGCCGTGCATCCCGTAAAAACGCACCCTTACTGGGAAAACCGCATTACCGCATATGCCGCGGACATGAACGTTGCGCTGGCATACCACAACTGCATGGACGACTGGAAAGACGATAAAAACATTGTTAAATATGCGGAAGCCGCATTGCTTAAAAAGAAATATGCGGCCCTGGAGAAACAATATCCCAGGCAATGCAGTACAATTGCGGAAGGCTTGCGCGTGCTGGGGCAACTGGAGGCAGAAAACAATTGCAGCCTGGACGCTGCGGCCAACAGCTTTGGCAACATTATGGCAGAACTGTTTGTGTATGAGGAGGACCGGTGGTCTCCCGTCCTGCGCAGGACGGCGGCTGCGCTGGGCCGTTTTATATATGTGATGGACGCTTATGAGGATGTGCGGCGGGACGTTAAAAAAGGCAAATACAACCCTTTGGGCCTGCTGTATGGACGGCCGGGGTTTGACAAATACATGAAGGATATTTTAAGAATGCATATAGCCGAGTGCACTATGGAATTTGAAAAACTGCCCCTGGTGCAGGATGCGGACATATTGCGGAACATACTGTATTCGGGCGTTTGGACAAGGTATTTGGCCTGCTGCCCCTCGGACCACGCGGAAACAAAAGAAACGGGCAGCGGAAAGGATTTATTGGCGGATGACGGATCCATATAGCGTTCTGGGCGTTTCTCCAAACGCCTCAAACGAAGAAGTAAAAAAAGCATACCGCAAACTGGCGAAACGGTACCACCCGGACGCAAACCCGGGGGATAAGGCGGCCGAGCAAAAAATGAAAGAGGCAAACGCCGCTTATGACCAGATTATCAACGGAAAAAGCTATTATTCTGCCGGAAGCGGGCAGGGGCAAAACCAGGGCTCTTACGGCTACGGGGGGCAGAATTCTTATGGCCAGGGATACGGCTCTTCCAATCCGTTTGAAGACGGCTTTGATCCGTTTGGGTTTGGGGGATGGAGCCGGGCCGGGCAGAACGGAGGAGCGAACGATTCGCCGTACATGCGCGCGGCGTACCAGTATATCAGCAGCGGAAACTATGGGGAAGCGCTCAATGTGCTGGGCGGTATTCAGGAACGGGGCGCGCGCTGGTATTTTTACAGCGCGTTGGCAAACGCAGGGCTGGGGAACCGGGCGGAAGCGCTGGTAAACGCGCGGCAGGCGGTTGCCATGGACCCGAACAACATGGAATACCGCAGGCTGCTGAGCCAGTTGGAAGATCCCGGACATGCCTACGAAGCCGCGGGCAGGCAATACAGAGCGCCGAATATTCAGTATGGCCTGTGCTGCGCGGGGCTTTGCCTGGCGCAAATGATGTGCTATTTTTGCAGATAGAAAGATGGAAGGAGGCGCCTGAATGGTTACGCTGTTGGTGGTGGAAGACAATGAGAGCTTGCGCAAACTGATGTGTATACACCTGAAAAAAGCGGGATACGGGGTACTTGAGGCGGGCAACGGCCTGGAGGCGCTGGATGTGCTTGAGCGCCAACAGGTGGACCTGATGGTTCTGGATATTATGATGCCACTGATGGACGGGTATGAGCTGACCGGAGAGCTGCGCGGGGCTAAATATACGCTTCCCATTTTGATAGTGACGGCAAAGGAAACGCTGGAAGACAAACGCGCGGGATTTAAAAGGGGAGCGGACGATTATATGGTGAAGCCCATTGATATGGACGAGATGCTCCTGCGCGTGGAGGCTTTGCTCAGGCGTTCCAATATATCCGGTAAAAACGTGCTGCGTGTGGGAGATTGTACGCTGGACGAGGAAACAATGCTGGTTACATACGGGGACCGGAAAGTGGGCCTGCGCCAAAAAGAATTCTTTTTGCTGCACAAGCTGCTGTGTTACCCCAACAAAATATTTACCAGGCAGATGCTGATGGATGAAGTTTGGGGATACGACTGCGAGGCGGACCCGCGCACGGTGGACGTGCACATCAAGCGGCTGCGCGAAAAACTGGAGGAAGTGCCTGCTTTTGATATACAAACCGTTCGTGGGCTGGGATACCGGGCGGTGATGAAATGATAAGGCTGCGCTGGAAGTTTGTTTTGCTCCTGTACCTGGTGGTGGCGGTGGCAACGTTTCTTTCCATTGCTTTAGCCGTGTGCCTGCGCCTGCTGGTGTATCCGGGCACCAACCCTGTGGAAGCGCTGGTATTTGGGTTTGCGTTTAAAGACGTGCTGACGCCCATTTATCTGGTTGGTTTTACCGCGATGTTCATTGGCGTGGTTTCCAAGTGGGCGGTTGGCCCTGTTGTGTCTATCTCCAACGCCACAAAGGAGATTGCCTCCGGCAACTTTAGCGTCCGTATAGAGGAGACGCGCCGCAAGGACGAGATTGGCGACCTGCAGCGCAATTTTAATTTAATGGCCAAGGAGTTGCAGGGCAACGAATATTTGAAAAAAGAGTTTATATCCAATGTTTCGCACGAGTTTAAAACGCCGCTGGCGGTGATACAGGGATACGCCGTTCTTCTGGAAAAGGACGGGGTATCGGAAGAAGAGCGCAAGGAGTACGCGCAACTGATTGTAAGGGAAAGCGAAAAGCTCTCCAATATGACGGCGAATATACTCCGCCTTTCAAAACTGGATAACCAGGAGATAAAGGCAAGGCCGGTAAGTTTTCCGCTGGACGAACAGATACGCCAGGCGGTTTTGCTGCTGGAGCCAAAATGGAGCCCCAGGCAGATTGAATTTGATATCCGCCTGCCCGCCGTGCAGTATTTTGGAGACGAGGAGCTTTTGTCCCAGGTGTGGATTAATTTGATTGACAACGCCGTTAAATATTCCTATGAAAAGGGAAAGGTGCGGATTCTTTTGTCGCTGATGGACAATGCGGTTTGCGTTGCCGTGCGGGATAGCGGCATTGGCATGAACGAGGAGACGAGGTTGCGCGTGTTTGACCAGTTTTACCAGGGAGATACTTCGCACGCAAGGGAAGGAAACGGGCTTGGCATGTCTATTGTGAAACGCATTGTGGAAATGCATGGCGGCAAGGTGGACGTTGAAAGCGTGCCGGAACAGGGGACGGCGGTGACGGTATGGCTTCCAATGATATTGAGAATGAACAAGAAACCGGTAAAATGCTGAAAAGTTAATTATGTTATCGTGTAAAGAGCCTTTGTCACAGGTTCTTTTATTTTATTTAAAAATTCATGTATGGTTCATAAAGGGAAGCTATAGTAAATATACGGAACAGCAGCAAGTAAATTTCGCGGCCGGAATTGCGGCAGGCCGGAAGTCCGTACTCTTCTTCCACGGACGTGCTTCCCAATCGCACTGGCCGGGCAACTCCGGCCGCTTTATATACAGGCTGCGGCTCCGTGAAAATTTCCGGGAGGTTAGTATGACTAAGATCATTGGTATAGATTTGGGAACGACAAATTCCTGCGTGGCTGTTATGGAAGGCGGGACTCCGGTGGTGATACCGTCTTCTGAAGGAAACCGCACAACGCCTTCTGTGGTGGCGTTCAGCAAATCCGGCGAGAGGCTTGTGGGGCAGGTGGCAAAGCGCCAGGCGGTCACCAACCCGGAGCGGACAATTGGCTCCATAAAGCGCCAGATGGGGACGGACTATAGAATAAAAATAGACGGGAAAGTGTACACGCCGCAGGAAATATCGGCGATGGTGCTGCAAAAACTGAAGGCGGACGCGGAAAGTTACCTGGGCTTTGCGGTGACGGAAGCCGTGATTACGGTTCCCGCTTACTTCTCCGATTCGCAACGACAGGCGACCAAGGACGCGGGCCGGATTGCCGGATTGAACGTGCAGCGCATCATTAACGAGCCAACCGCGGCTGCGCTTGCCTGTGGCATAGATAAGGAAACGGAGCAGAAAATAATGGTGTACGACCTGGGCGGCGGCACTTTTGACGTATCCATTCTGGAGATCAGCAACGAGGTGATAGAGGTGCTGGCAACGGCGGGCAACAACAAGCTGGGCGGAGACGACTTTGACCAGTGCGTGATAGATTACCTGCTGCGTGAATTTAAGCGTGAACACAGGATTGACCTTTCCAAAGACCCGGCCGCGCTCCAGCGGGTGAGGGAGGCGGCGGAAAAGGCTAAAATAGAGCTTTCCGCAATGGCGTCCACAACCGTGAACCTGCCGTTTATTGCCACAAAAGGCAAGGAAGCGGTACATATGGACATGCCTCTTGCCCGGGCCAAGTTCAACGAGTTGACCGCGCATCTGGTGGAGCAGACAATGGGGCCGGTGCGGCAGGCCATGGGCGACGCGCGGGTCTCTGCCGCGGATATTTCCAAGGTGCTGCTGGTGGGCGGGTCTTCGCGCATACCGGCGGTGCAGGAGGCTGTTAAAAAGTTTACAGGCAAGGAGCCTTTCAGGGGCGTGAACCCGGACGAATGCGTGGCCATGGGCGCGGCCATTCAGGGCGGCGTGCTGTGCAGCGAGGTGAAAAGCCTGCTGCTGCTGGACGTAACGCCCCTCTCCCTTGGCATTGAAACGCTGGGAGGTATTTTTACAAAAATTATAGACAGAAACACCACCCTGCCGATTCAAAAAAGCCAGATATTTTCCACGGCGGCAAATTTCCAGACCTCGGTGGATGTACATGTATTGCAGGGCGAGCGGGAGATTGCCGCGCACAACAAAGCGCTGGGCAAGTTCCGGCTGGGCGGGATTAAGCCCGCTATGCGGGGCGTGCCCCAAATAGAGGTAACCTTCAGTATAGATGTGAACGGGATTGTAAACGTGTCCGCAAAAGACCTGGGCACCGGAAAGGAGCAGACGATTACCATTACCGCGTCCACCAACATGAGCCAGGCGGATATTGACAAGGCTATACGCGAAGCGCAGCAGTATGCCGCGGAAGACGCCAGACAAAAGGAAGAGGAAACAGTGCGGTTCCGCGCTGAACAACTGGCTTTGCAGGCGGAAAGCGTAATAAAAAAATTGGCCAAAGAAGAAAAGGCGTTGCTGGAAGAACCGCTGAAAAGGGTAAAAAAAGCAATGCGCGGAAAGGACAGGCAGGAACTGATTGCGGCCTGCGGCGAGCTGGAGGCGGCCCTTGGCAACCGCGGGGACGGCGGACAAAACGGGGATGGGCAAACCGTATCGTAATATTTTTTAAAAAAGCGGTTCAAATTACGGGGAAAGCAGGTTAAAATGATATGAGTATGGAAAAAAGCGCCGGGCAGCTTTATTTTAACGCAACCGGTTTATGCGGCGCAAATAAAGGCAATGAAAACGATATAGAAGTGCAGCGGATGTTTAATATATATAATGCGGCCATGCGGGTAATCAGCACCAGGCTGGAGATACTTGAGAGCGATTTTCGCTTGACAAGGAAGCACAATCCCATTCATCATATGGACTGCCGCCTGAAATCTTCCGGGAGCATACTGCGCAAACTGGAACAAAGAGGTTTGGATTGCGCACTGAGCAATATTACCCGCAATATATTCGACGTGGTAGGGCTGCGCATTGTATGCCCGTATCTGGAGGATGTGTACGCCGTGGCCGAACTTTTGCTGAGGCAGGACGACATAACGCTGCTGCAAAAAAAGGACTATATTAAAAATCCAAAGCCAAACGGGTACAGAAGCATGCATTTGGTGGTTCTGGCGCCCGTTGCGTTGTGCCACGGCACGGAGCAGGTGCCGGTTGAAATTCAGATCCGCACCATTGCCATGGATATGTGGGCCAGCCTGGAACACGAACTGTGCTATAAGGCGGAAGGAAAAAGTGACGCGCAAACACATGAAAGCCTGCTGGACTGCTCTAAAAAACTGGCGGCAATAGACGCGCAGATGGGCGAAATGTTTCAAGCCCGCAAACGTGTTGAAGGAACGGACGCGCCGCGGCTGCTGAAAGTGGCCCAGCGCTGACACCCACCGTGGGTATCGGGAGTAAATAACCAGAAGGAGGCTGCTTTTTGGAGTCTAATGGCGGGGAAACAGGAATTGGCCTTACGCAAGCGCAGGTTGCGGAGAGAGTTGCGGCAGGGCAGACCAACCGGGGCGTTGTATCCAAAACAAAATCGTACAGGCAGATATTAAGGGACAACCTGCTCACCTTTTTTAACATCCTGAACCTGGTGCTTGCGGTGTTTGTTTTTGCAACTGGAGATTACAAGAATCTTACTTTTTTGCTGGTGGTGGCCGGCAACCTGGTTATAGGCCTTTCTCAGGAGATTGCCTCCAAAAAAACGCTGGACAGGCTTTCACTGATGGTCGCGGCAAAAGCCGAGGTGGTGAGGGAAGGCAGAATCAACGAAATTGATATACGGGATGTTGTGCTTTCTGATATCCTTGTTTTAAAAAGCGGAGACCAGATCTGCGCGGACAGTACGCTAAAGGAAGGAACGCTGGAGGTAAACGAATCCCTTGTTACAGGGGAGTCGGATATTATTTTAAAAAAAGCCGGGGATACACTTTTCTCCGGCAGTTTTGTTGTTTCCGGAAACGGAAAAGCCCTGGTGACCGGCGTGGGTGCGGACAGCTTTGTAAACAGGATTACTGCCGAAGCCAAAGTGTTTGAAAAAAAGAAATCCAAGCTGAACCGGGACGTAGGCATTATTTTAAAGTCCGTAAGCTATGTGGTGATTCCTATTGGGCTGCTGATGTATCTGCGCCAGTCTTCCATGGGGGCGGGGTTTGACGACAGCATCTCCAGGACGGTGGCCGCGGTGATAGGCATGATACCGGAGGGGCTGATATTGCTTACCAGCATATCGCTTGCAACAAGCGCTATACTTTTGGCGTATAGAAAAACGCTGGTGCAGGATCTTTACAGTGTGGAAACCATGGCGCGCGCGCAGGTTGTCTGCCTGGATAAAACGGGAACCATAACGGAAGGAAAAATTGCTTTAAAAGAAATCATTGATTTGCAGGAAGAAAATACGGAGGAATTGCTCCGGCAGTTTTGCGGCGCGACGCAGGACGATAACGCAACCATTCGCGCCGTGCGGGAGTATTTTGGCCCCGGCCTTACCTTTGAAAAGGCGGGCGTGCTGATCCCTTTCAGCTCTGAGAGGAAATACAGCGGGGCGTACCTGAATGAAAAAGGCTTTATTGCATTTGGCGCATACGATTGCCTGTTCCGGCAGAAAGACCCGCAGATTCTGGAGCGGATTAAAGAACTGTCCGGGCAGGGATACCGCGTGCTGGCCGTGGCGCACGGTAAAACGCCGCCACAAGGATACGGGCTGCCGGACGGCATGGCCTGCGCAGGCCTTGTGGTGTTTCAGGACATGGTGCGCAAGAGCGCGGGGGCTGTGCTGGATTATTTGTATGCGCAGGGCGTGGATATAAAGGTTATTTCGGGAGACGACCCCGCAACGGTGTGCAACATGGCGCAGGAGGCCGGGTTGCGGGAGATCAGGTGCGCGGACGCGTCTGTTCTTGGCGGCGGGGAAGAAATACGCGATGCGGTGCTGGCATGCAACGTTTTGGGCCGTGTGACGCCGGAACAGAAAAAAAGCATGGTAGCCGCGCTAAAAGACTCCGGAAAAATTGTGGCTATGATGGGCGACGGGGTAAACGATGTTCCGGCAATCAAGGAAGCGGACTGCAGCATTGCAATGGGATCGGGGAGCGACGCGGCTAAAAATGTGGCGAACCTGGTGCTGCTGGATTCCGATTTTGCAGCCCTGCCCAGAATCATCTCGCAGGGCAGGAAGGTTGTAAACAATATCCAGAGAGTGGCTACGCTGTTTATTACAAAAACTGTTTACGCGCTTTTGCTTGCGGTTTTTACGCTGTTGATTCCGCAGATGAACTATCCGTTTACGCCCGTGCAGATGTTTATGATCAGCTTTGTGACCATTGGGTTTCCGGCGTTCTTTCTGTCTTTTGAAGTAAACGAGACGCCTATTAAAAAAGGTTTTCTTTTGGATGTTTTTTCACAGGCCATTCCCGCCGGCATCTGTGCCGTGGGCAGCATGATTGCCGCCAATGCGGTGGCGGAGCAGTTCCATTTAAACGACGCGATGGTAAGTACCATTTGTGTATTGCTGGCCTCGGCTGCGGGCATTTGGGTAATTGTAAAGGTATCCCGCCCGTTTACAGTGAGCAGGAGCATTATACTGGCATGTACGCTGGGTATTTTTGCCCTCTGCGTTTTTGCGTTGCCGTGGTTCTTTGATATTGTCGCCCTGAATATGGCAGGCCTAATAATCACCATAACCGGCGTGGCCTGCATGCCGCTTATCATGCATATACTGGAGCACGCCATGAAAAAAAGCATATTGGGATTGTATAACAGAGTTAGGAGTAAAAGAACGGCAATTCAAAGCCGTAAGTCAAAGATCTCTTTTTGAATTAAAAATAGTATAATTTCTGTATGCGGTCCTCTCAAAAAAAAGAAGGCCGTTTTTTTTTGAAAAAAGCTCCAACGGAAACAGGGGTTTTTAAACCACATACGTCAGGTTAAATTGATTTTAAAAGAATGTTAAGTTGTTGTTAACTCTGTTAAGTATCATTGGTGTTTGGCCGATAATGTATTAAAATATTGTTTAAACGCAGCCAAATGGCTGTTTAAATAAAGTTTGTACTATTTGCACCATAGGAGATTGGCAGAAATGAAAATAAGCAGAAAGTTAATATCCACTTTTTTTGTAATTGTTATTGGGCTTATCTCAATAACCGTTTATGGCCTGGCGTCTATCAGCGCCATATCGGCCGCGGATAAAGACATTGTTCAAAAGCACCTGGTTGCCATTACCACACTAAGCAAAATGGCGATGAAGTACGATAATTTGCGCAGCGCGGAGCTTACCGCAATGTTTGATAATCCTACGCCAGAGGGAGCGGGGGTGTTGGCCAAAACAATTGCGGATACGGACGCAAAGATGCAGGAAGGTTTTACCGAATACAGGAATCTGCTGACCGGGGAAGCGGAGCAGTCGCAGATAGACGCGCTGTATGCGGTGTATACGGATTATATAACGCAGCTCCGGCAATTGGCGGAGATGCTGGGGACAGGCCAAACGGACGGTATAGACGGGCAGGAGATTTCCCTGCGGGATAAAGCTTCCAAAATAAAAGACCAGATCAGCCTGATTATCCTTAGCAACCAAAGCGAAGCGGAGAGCGCCATGCTGCAAAACCAAAGTATGGGCGAGACAGGCGTGTATATGCTGATTGCCATTGCAAGCACGGCGGGCATTGTTACCATACTGCTTTCCGTCCGGTTAACCAGGGGCATTACCGGCCCCGTCAACAGGCTGGTGGAAGCCGCAAACCGGCTTGCGCTGGGAGACGTGGACATCCGGCTAAGCCAGAGCAAGCCCCAAAGGAAAAAGCAAATAAAAAAAACAAACAGGATAAAAAAGCGAAACCGCCCAGATAGGGTGAAGCAAACCCAAAACGAGATTGATCTGCTCGTTTTGTCTTTGCAGCGGGTGGTTGATAATATTTATGAAAACGCGGAGAATCTCCGCAAGCTTGCCAATGGAACGATTGATCTGCATGTGCAGATAAAATCGGACAAGGATGTATTGGGGATCAGTATACAAAAAATTACGGATACTATCGGGAATCTGATATCCGAGATGAACGGTATGTCCGCGCGGCATGACCAGGGAGACACGGATGCTTTTATTCCGCTGGAGAATTTTAGCGGGGCGTACCAGACCATGGCGGCGGGCGTGAACAAAATGGTGGGGGGGTACCTGGCCGATAACAGGAGCGCTCTTGGATGCGTGGCCGAATTTGGCAAGGGAAATTTTGACGCGCCGCTAAAACAGTTTCCGGGTAAAAAGGCAATTACCAACGCGACGATAGAACAGTTCCGCGCCAACCTGAAAGCGTTGATAGCAGATGTGGAAGCGCTTGTTGAAGGCGCGTTGGAAGGCCGCCTGTCCGTAAGGGCGGACGCGGGCAGGCATGCCGGAGGCTTTAAAGTGATTATAGAAGGGATTAACAATACGCTGGACGCAATGGTGGAACCGGTGCGAGAGGCTTCCGCGGTTTTGCAGCAGATAGCGGAAAAAGACCTGCGGCTGTATGTGGAAGGGGATTACAAGGGCGACCACGCGGAGATGAAAAACGCAATCAACCGTTCTGTGGACGCATTGAACGAAGTGCTTGCGGACATTATGCAGGCGGCGGGGCAGGTGCTGGAAGGAAGCAACCAGGTGGCTTCTGTGAACCAGGCTATATCTCAGGGGGCGGAAAAACAGGCCGCCTTTATTGAAGAGCTCACCGGAATCATAGGCGGCGTGGCGGAGCAAACCAAAAGGAACGTTGCATACGCGAACGAATCCAAAGCCTCGGCGGCAAAATCCCGGCGGGAGGCCGGGCAGGCGAATGGGCAGATGCAGGAAATGCTTGTGGCTATGGAGAAGATCAGCGAGTCTTCCGGGAACATATCCAAAGTCATTAAGGTGATAGACGATATAGCGTTCCAAACAAACATACTGGCGCTGAACGCCGCGGTGGAGGCGGCACGGGCGGGAACGCAGGGCAAGGGCTTTGCCGTTGTGGCCGGAGAAGTGCGCAGCCTTGCGGCAAAGAGCGCCAGGGCGGCGCGGGAGACTGCGGAGCTGATAGAAGGAACCATGCAAAACGTGGCCGAAGGCAGCGCGCTTGCGGACAGAACCGCGGCAGCGCTCGCGCAGATTGTTTTGGCCGCGGAAAACGCGGAGGCCCAGGAAGAAAGAATTGTGAACGCATCCGGCGAACAGCAAAAGGCCATTATGCAAATG
Organism: Bacillota bacterium; assembly: GCA_023408315.1. Taxonomy (GTDB): domain Bacteria; phylum Bacillota; class Clostridia; order Christensenellales; family Christensenellaceae; genus JAEYKI01. Next base: position 143,740 of record JAEYKI010000001.1, on the reverse strand, counting down.
CACGGGGGCATTGCGCAGCTCTCCGGGGTGGTGGAGGTAAACGCCTCCTCTGCACAGCAGGGCGCGGCTTCCAGCCAGGAGCTTTCAGGCCAGGCCGAACTGCTCAAAGAAAAAATAGGGCTGTTTTTGCTGCAAAATAAGCAGGAGGCAGAAGAAGAGCGCCCGGAGGCGCAAGAGGCTCACGTGGAATAAAGCTGTAAAAAGGAAATTAAGGCGGCGGGCTGAGTCCTTGCCGCGCCGCAAAGGCCTTGCAATTCGTTTGCGGGCCTTTTTAAACATGTGTGCGGCTTTTACCGGGAGCCAAATACAGGCGACAACCCTCTTGACTTACAACCCTGCAATGGGTATCCTACTATAAGGCGGATGCAGCCGCATGCGCAATCCATTTTTACTAAAGCTCAATACAATACGGGAGAATATATGGAATTAGCACAGCAACTGGCGCGCGAGTTCGCCATAAAACCGGAATTTAGCCAGAACATAATTGATTTGATAGACGAGGGGAACACCATTCCTTTTATTGCGCGGTACCGCAAGGAGAGGACCGGCTCCTGCGACGACCAGGTGCTGCGGGAGTTTGGCGAGAGGCTGGCGTATCTGCGCGGCCTGGAAGAGCGCAAGGCGCAGGTTAAGCAGAGCATAGAGGAACAGGGCAAGCTGACGGAGGAAATTGCGGCAGCGCTTTACGGCGCGGCCACCCTGGTGGAAGTGGAGGACATATACCGTCCCTTTAAGCCCAAACGGCGCACACGGGCAACCATTGCGAAAGAGAAAGGCCTGGAACCGCTTGCCGATATCCTGATTGCACAGAATATTAAAAAAGGCAGCCTTGCAGATCTGGCCGCCCCGTACATGGACCCGGAAAAATCCGTGAACACCTGGGAAGAGGCTGTGGCGGGCGCGCAGGACATACTGGCGGAGCGGATATCGGACGACGCGAACCTGCGCAGGGTTTTGCGCGCCATCGCCTGGAAAAATGGCGTGCTGGAAGTGAAGGCCGCAAAGGAAGAGGATTCCGTATACAAAACGTATTATGATTTTTCACAGAACCTGGGACAATTGCCGGGGCACCGCATTCTGGCAATTAACCGGGGGGAGAAGGAAGGCTTTTTGAAAGCGGGCATAGCTGTGCCGGACGAGGTTGTGCTGAAGGCCATGCGCGCGGATTATATAAAGGAACACAGCGTTACAACGGACTGCGCTGCCGCCGCGGTGGAGGATTCCTGGGACAGGCTTCTCTGGCCTTCCCTGGAGCGGGAGATTAGAAGCGAGATGACCGAAAACGCATCGGCCGGGGCGATCAGCACGTTTGCGCTCAACCTAAAGCCCCTGCTTTTGCAGCCGCCTGTAAAAAACAAGGTTACCCTGGGGTTTGACCCCGCGTACCGCACTGGCTGCAAGATAGCGGTTGTGGACCAGACGGGCAAGCTGCTGGATACCACGGTGGTATACCCCACGCCTCCCCAGAACAGGCAGGAGGAGGCAAGGGCGAAATTAAAGGCGCTGATACAAAAGCACGGCGTTGCCTGTATTGCCATTGGCAACGGGACGGCTTCCAAGGAATCGGAGATTTTTGTGGCCGAGCTTACCAAAGAGATTCCGGGCCTGAGCTATATGGTAGTAAACGAGGCGGGGGCTTCCGTATATTCGGCTTCCAAACTGGGCGCAAAAGAATTTCCGGAGATGGATGTGTCGCTTAGGAGCGCGGTTTCTATTGCGAGGCGATTGCAGGACCCGTTGGCCGAGCTGGTAAAGATAGATCCCAAATCCATCGGCGTAGGTCAGTACCAGCACGATATGCCGGGCGCCGCCCTGGACTCCGCTCTGTTTGGGGTGGTGGAGAGCTGCGTGAATACCGTGGGGGTAGATGTGAACACAGCTTCCGCTTCGCTGCTTTCTTATATCTCCGGCCTGAACGCTTCGCTTGCGCAGAATATTGTGCAATACCGCAATCAAAAGGGCGCTTTTAAAAACCGCGCCCAGTTTAGGGACGTGCCGCGCATGGGACCCAAGGCATTTGAGCAGAGCGCGGGTTTTATGCGTATTCCCGGCGGGCAGGATTTTCTGGACAATACATCCGTGCATCCGGAGTCTTACGGAGCGGTTAAAAAGCTGCTGGGATTATTCGGCCTGGAGGCGGATATGAATCCGGCGGGGGTGGATGAGCTGGTTAAAAAAATAAAGGAAGCGGGGGAAGAAAAAACGGCCCAGGCATGCGGAATGGGCGTGCCAACCCTGCGCGATATATTGGCGGAGCTTAAAAAACCGGGCCGTGACGTGCGCGACGAACTTCCGCCGCCCCTTTTGCGGACCGACGTGCTTGGCATGGAGGATTTAAAGCCGGGCATGGAGATTACGGGCACTGTGCGCAACGTTGTGGATTTTGGGGTGTTTGTAGACATTGGCGTGCACCAGGACGGGCTGGTGCATATTTCTGAGATGGCGGACAGGTATATCAAACATCCGTCCGAGGTTTCCAGGGTGGGTGATATTGTTTGCGTATGGGTGCTGGATGTAGACCAAAAGAAGGGGCGGATTTCGTTGACTATGAAAGAAAAACGCGTGTGAAAGAATAAGCGTTTTCTCAATAAACGACAATAAACAATTACCAAATGTTCAAAGCAGCCCGGAAGAGGAACCGGATGCCTTTCTGATATTAGCGGTTTATCTGAGCAAATGGAAGTAAACGGAGCCAAATAGGCGAGCCGGTTTCGTTATTTCTTGCTTTTTTGCCAAAACAGTACCAAATAATGCGTTTTATTGCTTATTAAAATGATAACATATGAGAAATTATTACCAGAATAGATAGCAAACGAAATTAAAGAATAATAAATCAATAAAAAATGTTGATTTTATTTATTACTATGGTATAATTTATTATGCTAAAAGAATTTAAACGAAAAAGAATTTTAAAATAAATTTTGTTTTTTATTAATTAAAGAATAAACACGGTAAAATGCTACAATAATGCCGCTTAAAAGAATTTTGAGGCAAGCGGATGGATTAAGCAGACATATGTCTTTTATTGGATCACCAATATATACTGAAAGAAAGCAGGTAAAATGATGTCTAAGCTTGTAGAAATGAAGGGCATATACAAAAGTTTTTATGGCGTGGAAGTGCTGCACAATATAGATTTTGGTGTGGACCATGGCGAGATATTCGCGCTTTGCGGTGAAAACGGAGCAGGAAAATCAACGTTAATGAAGATACTTGCCTGCATTTACGATCAGGACTGCGGTGAAGTGTATATAGACGGGAAACTGATCCCCAAAAACGCCACGGCTCTGGACGCCCAGCATTTTGGCATTTCTATGATTCATCAGGAGCTCAACCTGCTGGAGGAAATGACGATTGCGCAGAACATTTTCCTCTCCAGGGAGCCGCGGACAAAGGCGGGCCTGATTGATTTTAAAAAAATGAATGCGGACGCAAAGGCGCTTTTAAACCGTTTGGACCCCACTCTGGAGCCCACCACAAAGATCAAGCATTTGAAAATTGCGCAGAAGCAGCTTGTTGAAATTGCAAAAGCTATTTCGTTTGACCTGCGGGTGCTCATTATGGACGAACCAACGGCGGTGCTGACCACCAGGGAAACAGAGATATTGTTTGACCTGACCAGAAAACTGAGCAGCCAGGGAATTGCGGTTATTTATATCTCCCACAGGCTCAAGGAGATCAAACAGATCTGCCAGAAGATCACTGTTCTGCGGGACGGCGGTTTTGTGGCGACCCGGAGCGTGGATGAAGTGAGCGAGAGGGATATTGCCAACCTGATGGTGGGCAGGGAAGTAAGCACGTCTGTTGCCACGGACTACAAAGGCCGGGAAGACGATTATGTGATTGAAGTAAAAGGCGTGACAGACCACTTTCTTAAAAATATAAGCTTTCAAGTGCGCAGGGGGGAGATTCTTGGCTTTGCCGGCCTGGTGGGCGCGGGGAGAACCGAGCTGATGGAATACATTTTTGGCCTGCGCAAATGTGAGTGCGGAGAGATTGTGATTAACGGACAAAGTGTAACCGTTGAAAATCCGGCCAAAGCCATTGCCTGCAACATTGGATTTGCAACCGAGGACCGCAAGGCAAACGGCCTTGTAACCATGCGCAGCATCCGGGAAAACATGAACCATATCTACCAGGTGAAAAACAGGTTTTTCTTTAACGATGGCAAAAGGTTCCGAGATAACACGGAACGCATGATCAAACGCCTGAATTTGCGTTGCGCGGGCCACTTTCAGGCGGCGAGCAATCTTTCGGGCGGTAACCAGCAAAAATTGGTATTGGCTAAATGGTTATTGGTAGATTCGGAAATACTAATTTTGGATGAGCCAACGCGCGGCATAGACGTTGGCGCGCGCGAGGAAATATACCAGATCATTAACCAGCTTGCGAACGAAGGCAAGACCGTTGTGGTGGTATCTTCCGATTTGACCGAGATATTGAGCATATGCCAGCGCATCATTGTTATGCATGATGGAGAAATCAAAGGCGAGCTTCTGAGTTCTGAGAGAACAGAAGAAAACGTAATGAAATACGCAACAAATGTAAACTAACGGGGGACATGTAATTATGGGAGAGTTAAAAGAGGCGGCTATTAAAGACCAGGGAAATCTGCTTGCCAGGTTTTTCAAAACATTATGGAGGGAATACAGCGTTGTTGTAATATTCATCGTTGCGTATATTTTCTGCACGATCATAACCTCCGGCAAATTTTCTACGCCAAATAACGTAACGGCGATACTGAGGAACATATCCACAATTGGTATGATTTCTCTTGGCATGACGTTTGTTCTGATATTGGGCGGCATAGACCTTTCCAGCGGCGCGATACTCGCCACCGCGGGAACAGTGCTTATTATGCTGCAGGGATCCGGCGTTGTGCCTCTGTGGCTCGCGATAGCGGCCTGCTGCGGCGTGGCGATTGGCTTCGGGTTTATTAACGGCATTATCATCACCAAGGCCAAATTGCCCCCCTTTATTGTAACGCTTGCCGTGGGTATTATCGCGCGGTCGTATACCATGTTTATAACAAAAGGCGCAACCATCACCGGCCAGTCGGTTCCGGAATTTACAAACATCGGAAACGGAGATTTCCTGGGCTTGCCCAATCCGTTCTGGATTCTGCTGGCATCCGCAATTGTGCTTAGCATTGTGCTTACAAAGACCAAATTTGGCACGTATGTATTTGCTGTGGGCGGCAATGAAATGGCGGCCAAATACTCCGGAATCAAGGTAGACCGCATCAAGGTGTATACATACATGCTGATTGGACTGTGCGTTGCCATTGGCGCCACGATCGAAATGTCCAGAATGGCGGCTGTTGCATCCACAACTTCCGGAAACCTGTACGAATTTGAAGCGATTACGGCTGCGGTGGTAGGCGGTACGGCCATTACGGGCGGCCGGGGAAAAATAGTAGGCACCGTGATTGGCGCTTTGTTCATTGGTGTTGTTGGCAACATGATGATTATGATGAACATTTCGCCATACCTGAACGGCGCGGTTAAAGGCGCGGTTATACTGCTTGCCGTGTTGTTCCAGAGGAGAGAGAAATAAGTTTATAACGAACGCGTTATAAAAAAAATAAATCAGGAGGAAAGAAAATGAAAAGAGTTCTATTTATCGCTGTTATAGCGGTACTGGTGTTAGCCCTTGTTGCTTGCTCGGCGCCTGCGGCTTCGTCCGCTCCGGCATCGTCTGCTCCGGCATCGTCTGAAGCGGCAGCTTCGTCCGCAGCTCCGGCTTCGTCTGAGGCGGCAGCTGGAAAGGTGTTTAAAGTAGCTGTGTCTCTGCCTGCTGCAAACAACGCATGGCAGGCAAAACTGCTTGAGCACGTGAACAACGAAATCGCAAAAGACACATCCGGTGAGTTTGAGTTTACCGTTAAAAATGCGGTTGACGATGCCGATCAGCTGAACATGCTGACAACGTTTAAAGACGGCGGCTATGACCTGATCGTTATCCTGCCCGGCAACGGCACCCTGCTGACCAGCATCTGCGAGCAGATTTATGACAAGGGTATCAAAACCGTTATTTTGGACCGTGGCATTGAAAGCGACAAATACACGGCTTTGCTGGCCGGCGACAACAAAGGCTGCGGCAAAAACGCTGCGGACTACATTGGCGAAGTTCTGGGCGGCAAAGGCCAGATCGCTGTTTTGAGAAGCTATGTTGGTATCCCGATTGATCTGGAAAGATACAATGGATTCAAAGATGAACTGACCGCAAAATATCCGGACATCAAGATCCTTGTTGAAGGCGACGGCGAATTTAACCGCGATGCTGGTTTAAAAGCCATGACCAACATTTTGCCCGCTTATGACAAGATTGACGCTGTGTTCGCACAGGATGATGAAGCTGCTCTGGGCGCTTTGAACGCGATTCAGAATGCAAAGAGAACAGACATCAAAGTAATCACCGGTATGGGCGGCACAACGGGCGCTTATGAACTGATCAGCAAAGGCGATCCGGTTTACCAGGCTTCCATGTCCTACTTCCCGTCTATGGGCGCAGACGGAATCCAGGTTGCCAAGAAGATTCTGAAGGGTGAAACCGTACAGAAAGACACCATTCTTCCGACATATGTTGTAACAAAAGACAACGTGAAGGATTACATGAACGAAGCATATTAATTAAAACAGTTATAAACCTAAAAGAAATGCCGCCCGTAGCCGGGCGGCATTTCTTAACAAATGAAGAACCTGCGGATGCGTTGAGTTGCCCGCAGCCGGAATAAGAATGTTATGCCATGCAACAGGGCGGTTGCATGGCGATACGATATATGTTTTTATATTATAAGGAGAAGAGCTATGAAACTGTATACCAAAGACGTTGCCAGAATGATAGACATCAGTTGCGTGCGTTCGTACATGACGTATGAGGACATTGCGCAAATGGCGGAGGTGGCCCTTAAGTACAAATTTATCTGCGCGCATGTGCTGCCTTCCAACGTGCCCTATGCCAAGAGCCTTTTGGACAGCGACCCGGAAGTAATGGTGGGCTGCCCTGTGGGTTTCCCGGGCGGCGGCGTGACCACGGAGACCAAGGTGGCTGAGATGAAGCAGTGCTTTGAGATGGGCGCGGACGAAGTGGACGCGGTGATGAACATTGGCTGGCTGCGCTCCGGCAGGCTGGCGGAAACAAAGGAAGATATCAAAAAGGTAATCGAAGCCGCGGGCGGACGCCCCATTAAAACCATTATAGAAGTAATGACGCTCTCAGACGAGCAGATTATAGAGGCGTGCAAAATAGCTGAGGAGGCTGGCGCGGCATTCATCAAGACCGGTACGGGCTGGATCACCGGCAAGCCCACCACAGTGCACCATATTGAAGTGATCAAAAGCCAGATTGGCGACAGGCTTGGCATCAAAGCTTCCGGCGGCATCCGCGGGCTTGAGACCGTACTAGCCATGTACCGCCTGGGTGTGCGGCGCTTTGGCGTTGGGTATACGGACGCCATTGATATCATTAACGAATGCGAAAAATACCCGAACGGCATAGACGTGTAACCAGCAGTAAATTCAATCAATCAATCCGGCAAAAAGGCGCATACGCGCCTTTTTGCGTTAGTATTCTTTTGGGCTCTCTGACGAGGAAGGCAAGGAAATAGATTGCGATTTTTGAGCAATATTTCTTTTTTCTAACAAAAGATATGAGAAAAAGGCGCGAACCGCGCCTTTTAAAATTGTTCTTATAATTCTTTGCTCATAATATCGCCAATCTCGTAGAGATGCTCGTTGATTTTTTTGTACACGGCCAGGATGCGGCTGTATTCTTCCTGCGCCTCCGGCCTTGGCTTGTGCACGCCTGCCAGCTTGTGGATGGCGTCTATGGGGGTAAAATCCTTCCAGAGGCCCGCGCCCACGGCTGCGAGGGCCACGGCGCCCAGAGAACCGGCATCCTGCCCGACGGAGGTCTGGAGTATATCCAGGCCGTATATGTCTGCGAACATCTGCCGCCACAGGGGGCTTTTGCCGCCGCCGCCCACCAGCAACATCTCGTTTGACACAGGGGACATTTCTTTTAAACGGTCAAGAGCGATGCGAAGGGATATTGCGATGCCTTCCATAGCTGCACGGATCATGTCCTGCCGGGTGTGTTTGAGGTCCAGGCCAATATACGCGCCGCGCACGTTGGGCGTGCGGTCCGACCCGCTGCCGCCCGCAAGGGATGGGTTAAACAGCAGTTTATTTGCGCCAATGGGAGAATGCGCGGCTTCCTGGTTCATGGCGGGGTATGCGTCCGAGCCTCCCTGCGTCAGGTCCCGGCACAAATGGTTGCGCACCCATTGCAGGGAAGACCCTGCCGCGAATATGGAGGTGGCAGAAGCGTACATGCCGGGAATAACGTGCGCAAACACAAACGGTTTCAGCCTTGCGTCCAGGATGGGGTTGCGGGACGTTACGGCGATCCAGGACGAGGAACCAAGGGAGGTGTATATGCGCCCATCCTCAATGCCGCGCGCTCCAAGCGCCATGCAGGAATTGTCCACGCCGCCGCAGGCGACTTTTACGTGCTGCGGCAGACCGGTGGCTTCCGCGGCTTCCTTTGTAAGCGTGCCGATGATCTGTGTGGAGGGCACAATTTCAGGAAAGATGTGTTTGTCAAACCCAAATGCGGCCATCAGCGCGCCGTCGTACGCGTTTGCCGCAAGATCGTAAAAACCGGAGCCGGACGCATAAGAAGGGTCTGTGGCCAGTTTGCCCGTGAGCCTGAAATTGATGTAATCTTTGGTGCCCAGCACGCTGCTTATTTTTGAGAACATCTCCGGCAGGTTGTTTTTATACCACAGCAGCTTAAACGCGGAATACAAATGCGCGGGAAATCCGTTGCCCGTTTTCATATACCAGTCCGCTTCGCTGCGGGCGGAGAAAAATTCTTTTGCTTCCGCCTCCGCGCGCATGTCCGACCAGATAGGCGTTTGGCCGAGCAGCAGGTTGCCTTTTTGATCCAGCGGCACAACGCCCAGGCTGTGCCCGGATATGGCAAGCGCGCATATGGCGTTTCGGTCCGCGCCCGAAGTGTGGAGCAGGTTCCGGGTGCTTTTGCACAGCGCTTCCCACCAGTCCTCCGGCCGTTGTTCGTGCCAGCCTGTATGTGGATAAATTGTATCGTATGGTTCGAACGTAGACGAAAGGGATTCGCCCGCCGCGGTATAAAGGGACGCCTTGATGCCGCCTGTTCCAAAATCATAGGCTATGAGTAGTTCCTGCAAAGCTGCCGCCTCCTGCTTGTAAATTATAAAAACGCCTTGCCTTAAAACGCAAAGCATTTTTAGGTTTTATTACCGTTTATTTGCGATATCTAGATCATAACGTAAAAATATTGGTATTGTCAAGCGTATTGACAATATATGCGCATTGAAATATAATAAATATAATAATAAATAATAGAAATCGCTAACATAACAATTCCATAACAACAATACGGATTCAACCCGAAAATTACAGGAGGGTCTATGCAATACCTGATTGGCATGGATATTGGAACGCAGGGCACCAAATCCATCTTGTTTGACTTAGAAATGAACATCATAGCGGAAGCGTTTGAGCCTTCCAGCCTGATCAGCCCCAAACCGGGAGTGGTGTGGCAGGAAGCGGACGAAATATATATGTCTTGCGTGCGCACAATCCGTACCATTATGGAAAAATCGGGCGTTTCCGCCGGGAGCATTGCCGCCATTGGCGTGGATGGGCAGATGGCCGGCATTATGGGCGTAGGGTATGACGGGCAGGCAACCACGTATTACGATTCCTGGCTTGACATGCGCTGCGGAAAATATATGGACGATATGCGCGCCAAAGCAGGCAGACGGGCCCTGGAGATCACCGGCGGCCCCATTACCTATACGCACGGTCCCAAGATTTTATGGTGGAAGAACGAGCACCCGGAGGTGTATAATAAAACCTGTAAATTCGTGCTGCCACACGGGTATGTTGTTGGCCGCATGACGGCTCTTCCCGGCAACGAGGCCTACTTTGATTATTCATGCATCCAATATTCCGGGTTTGGCGACAACAGGAAAAAAGAATGGTCTGCCGAACTGCTGGACCTGTTTGAAATAGCCCCCGCCAAAATGGCGCGAATCGTCTCACCGTTTGACGTAATTGGCAAAACGTGCGGAGAGTTTGCGCGGGCGGCTGGCATTTCGGAAGGCATTCCCGTTGTGGCGGGAGCGGGAGATACGGCTGCGTCTGTATTCGGCTCAGGGATGTTTGACGCAGGCATGATACTGGACTGCGCGGGCACGGCCTCTGTATTCTGCTGCGTGGTGGACAGCTACCAGGCGGACACGGAGCACCAGACCATGACGCAGATGCGTTCCCCTGTGGACGGCGTTTATATGCCGCTTGCATACATCAACGGCGGCGGGCTTTGCATCCGCTGGTTCAGGGACAATTTTACGGGGAACCCTGCAGCCACATACGACCAGTTGCAGGCAGAGGCAAGCGGAATTCCGGCGGGCAGCGAAGGCATTCTGTTTGTGCCGCATTTTGGCGGGCGAGTGCTGCCCAACAATCCGTTTGTAAAGGGCAGTTTTGTGGGCCTGGACTGGAAGCATACCAGGGCGCATATGTACCGCTCCGTACTGGAAGGAATTGCGTACGAATACAGCTATTATTTTGACGTATTAAAGAAGCTGTACCCCAAAACCCCGTTTAAGGAGATGTTCACCATTGGCGGGGGCGCAAAATCCGTATTGTTCAATCAAATTAAAGCGGATGTGCTGGGCCTGCCCGTCACCACATTCGAGATGGGGGACACCGCCCTGGTGGGAAGCGCCGTGATAGCGGGCGTGGGCGCGGGCGTGCTGGAGGATTACCGCAAGCCCATTGGCGCCGTTTCCAGAAAAGGAAAACGGTTTGAACCGGATATGAACAACCATGCGGCTTATCATAAATTTGCAGAAGAATACCTGCAAGTGATTGATTCGCTGACCGGTATTTATAAAAGCGAAATCTATAGAGTGGAATAGGGGATAGGAAATGATAACAAAAAAAGAAGAGGGTATATTTGCCGAGGAGCGAAAACACCTGATTGTGGACCTGGTGAACAAGAATTATAAAACAACGGTGGCGCAGCTTTGCAGCGAGTTTTCCGTATCTCCCGCCACCATTCGCAACGACCTGCGGGAGCTGGAGGAAGCCGGTTTTTTAAAGCGCACGCATGGCGGCGCCATCAGCAACCGGAAGGCCACCTATGAACCCAATTCCTATCAAAAGGAAGTGGAGTTTATGGATGAAAAAAAGGCCATTGCGCGCGTGGCTGCCCAGTGCATCAACGAAGGAGACACCATTGCGCTGGATACCGGCACCACAACCTTCGAACTGGCCAAGCTGCTGGTGAATTTTAAGAATTTAACCGTGGTAACGAACGATTTGCAGATTGCGGCTTACCTGGAGCGCAACGCGGAAGCAACCGTTATCATAGCGGGCGGCGCGGTTCGCCGCAATTTTCATTGCACCACCGGTAAAAAAGCAATAGACACCATCCGTGATCTGAATGTGGATAAGACGTTTTTGGCAGCAAATGGCCTGAGCGTTAAAAAAGGCGCTACCACGCCCAACATTGATATGGCCAGAATGAAATCTGTTCTGGTTGAACTGGCGGATGAAAACATATTGCTGTGCGATTCCAGCAAGCTGGACAGAACGACGTTTGTGCGGTTTGCGGATATCAGCCAGATTGATTATTTGATTACGGACAATGGCGCGGACGGCGACTATGTGGATCTGCTCCGGCGTGAGGGTTTGGAAGTGGAAGTGTGCGCTGTTGAAAAAAAGTAAAAATAAAAGCGAGAATAAATGATAATAATACTTGAAAAACAATAACCATATGATATATAATAATAACATATTATATATCATTTTTTTTTACATTGCAGATTCCGGTTCTTTATAATTCGGATTCTGTTGAATTCCCCGGAGGGCGCGCGCGCTAATCCGGGAGGCTTTGGGGGCTTTATGAACAGCAAAAAAATCGGGGTCTGCCTGATAGGCGCGGGCAGAGCCGGCATGATTCATGCGAACAACTTTAAGAACAAAGTCAATAACGCCTATATGGCTGCGGTAGTGGACGCGGTTGAAGAAGTAGCTGTCTCTGCGGCAAGGGAACTGGAAATTTCACACTATTACACGGATTACAAACAAATACTGAATGACAGCGCAATTGGCGCTGTTGTTGTGGTATCTCCCACCAATCTGCACAGGCAAATTGTAATTGATTGCGCAAATGCGGGAAAACATATTTTTTGTGAAAAACCAATGGCAATGAACGCAAGTGAATGCGATGAAATGATAACGGTTTGCAAACAAAACAACGTGAAACTGCAGATTGGTTTTATGCGCAGGCATGACGAAAGCTTTATCCGCGCCAAAGAGATCATAGATTCCGGCGCGATAGGAGATGTTGTACTCATCCGCTCCTGCACGCGTGGGCCTTCCAAACCGCGCCCCTGGATGTACGACCTGAAAAAATCAAACGGCATCCTGGCGGAACTGAACAGCCACGATATAGACTGCGTGCGCTGGCTGGCGGGCAGTGAGATCAAATCCGTTTACGCCATTGGCGGTAATTACCGCAACAAGGAAGTGGCGGCGGAATACCCGGATTATTATGACAACGTTGTGATGAGCGGCGTGTTTGAAAATGGCGTTCAGTACAGTATAGACGGCGCTGCCTATGTGCAGTACGGCTACGATGCCAAAGTAGAGGTTGTGGGTACAAAAGGCGTGCTTCAGGTGGGCAGGTCTGACAAGCAGTTTTTAAAATGCACCACGGTGGAAAACGGCACCGCGACGCCGTTCATCAACAGTTGGATGACGTTGTTCCGCGACGCGTATCTGGAGGAAGACTGCCATTTTATAGACTGCATACTAAGCGGCAAGGACCCCAAAGTTACGGGGCACGACGGAAAAATGGCTGTGCGGATTGTGGAGATTGGCAACCAGTCCATTGCGGAAAACAGGATCATAGAGCTTTAAGGGGGATTTACAGTGAAAAGTTTACGGTTATACGGACCCAATGATATCAGGCTGGACGAGATTCCAAAGCCGGTCATCAATGCGGACGAGATACTTTTAAAGACGGACGCGGCCGCAGTTTGCGGCACGGACGTCCGCATGTGGCAGAACGGGTACAAGGGTGTGGACGAAGCGCATCCGCTGGTATTGGGCCACGAATTTGGCGCGACGATAGTGGAAGTGGGCGCAAACGTGCCTTTCTATAAACCCGGCATGCAGGTCGCCATGGCCCCCAACATTGGGTGCGGATTGTGCGATATGTGCGTGCGGGGAGATTTTCACCTGTGCGAAGAATACCGCGCGTTTGGCATCAACATGGACGGCGCTTTTGCGGAATTTATCAGGGTACCCAAGGAAGCGATTCTGCGCGGCAACCTGATGGTGTTGCCAAAGGGCGTAACGCCCGAGGAAGCGGCGATTAACGAGCCTTTGTCCTGCGTGTACAACGGATTCTTGAAATGCAACATCCGCCCTGGCGAATATGTGCTTATTGTGGGCGCGGGCCCCATTGGCATTATGCACGCGCAACTGGCCAAAATGGCGGGCGCGGCCAAGGTGATTATGAACGATCTTTCCGAGGCGCGTTTGCAGGAAAGCGCCGCGATTGTAAAAGGCATTTATACCTACGCAGGCAAAGACCTGCCCGGCTATATAAAGGAACAGACCAATGGGCGCGGCCTGGACGTTGCGATTGTGGCGTGCCCGGTGCCTGAGGTGCAGGCGGCCATGCTGCCCCTGATGAACTACGGCGGCAGGGTGAATTTTTTTGGCGGCGTGCCCGCAAGCAAGCAGCCCGTTGCCATTGACACAAACATTGTGCATTATAAGGAGCTGTTTTTGACCGGCTCCACCCGTGCGAACATCTGTCATTTCCGTACAACGCTGGAATTTGTGGCCAACGGCCTGGTGGACCTTAAAAGCATGGTTACAGCCACCTTCAGCATAGACGAAGCCCTGACGGCTTTCCAGTACGCAAAAGAAGCAAAAGGCCTTAAAAACGTAATCGTATTTAAGTAAAGCTTTTTGCGGGGTTTCACCCCTACCCTTACCCCAAAATCATAGATTTTGGGGTCCCCAGCCCCACTTCTTTTCTTAAAAAAGAAAAGAAGCAAAAGAATTTGATGCAAAACGCCTACGCGTTTTGGAAATGATAAAAAACAAGCGGATTATCAGCAATAGCATTACAGAGGCAGGGTAACTGATTTGCTTCCATAATGCCGCGAAGCGGTATTATGGGCAGATGGGATTCCAAAGGGACAAACGTCCCTTTGGCGGTGGTTTGGAGGCGGGGAGCCTCCAAGAAAAGAAAATATCTATATGAGTGAAAAAATAAGAACCGTATTGGGCGATATAGAGGCGAGCATACCCGGCATATGCCAGTGCCACGAGCATTTGTTTGTGGAGATGGACAAATCGTACGAGGTATCCAAAGTTCTGTATATGGATGATTTGGAAAAATCGACGGCGGAGCTGGCGGATTACCGCGCCGCGGGCGGCATCCTTATTGTGGACGCGCAACCCGTGCTTGCCGGCCGCATGGCGGAGAACCTTGTGCGGGCGTCGCAGATGAGCGGCGTGCATATCGTGGCTTCCACTGGCTTTCACAAAGCCATTTTTTACTATGACAACGCATATATCTTTCATAAAGGTGAAGGCTACATAACAGACCTGTATATTGAAGAGATACAGAACGGGATGGCCACATCCAGAAAAGACGGCGTGCATCCTCTGGACGCGCGCGCGGGCATTGTGAAAGTGGCGGTGGACGCGGGCGGCATATATGCGGACGCGGTATATGAAAAACTGTTTTCCGCCGCGGCAAACGCGGCCCTGGCAACCGGCGCGCCGGTGATGTGCCATATTGAGCAGGGCGCGGATGCTCTGGAAGCCGCCCGGTTTTTTATGGACAGGGGCGTTGCCGCAAACCGGCTGATTTTGTGCCATCTGGACAGGGCTAGGTACGACTTTGGGTATCACAAAGAAGTGCTTGGCGCGGGTGTTTACCTGGAGTACGATACCATTAACCGCCTGAAGTATTTAAGCAACCGGCAGGAAATTGCGCTCATATGCGCCATGCAGCAGGCGGGTTTTGAAGACAGGTTGCTTTTGAGCCTGGACACCACAAACCAGCGCCTGCGCGCCTATGGAGCGGATATGGGCCTGGATTATATCATACGCGAGTTTGCGCCGCTCCTCAGGGAAGCGGGCGTATCTGAAGCGGGCATGCTAAAGATGCAATCCCAAAACGCACGGGAAGCATTGAAGATAAAAATTAAAGGAGAGTCACAGGGATGCAGAAGTTAGAAAAAGCTACGCAGCCAACCATGTATTTTATTGGTGTTACCACGGGAAAGTCTTCCATTATGAAGGTTTTTCCGGAATGGGCGGAGGCGCTTGGCCTGAAAGACACCGTTATGAAAGGCATTGATATTGAGATTCACGCGGAGCCGGAAGTATACCGCGAAGTGGTGGATTTCATCAAGAACGATCCGCTCTCGCGCGGCGCACTGGTGACCACCCATAAAATAGACCTGTTTAACGCGGCCAAAGACAAGTTTGAATACCTTGATCCGTACGCACAGATGTTTGGCGAAATGTCTTCCATTTCCAAAAGGGGCGCCGAGCTGCGCGGGCACGCAAAAGACCCCATTTCGTCCGGCCTTTCGCTGGAACAGTTTGTACCCAAAAACTACTGGGCGGAGCACCGCGACGCGGGCGTAATGATCATGGGCGCGGGCGGCAGCGCCATTGCCATGTGCTCGTATTTGCTGCGCCCCGAATTTAAGGGCAACTATCCTTCCAAAATCGTGGTTGCAAACCGTTCCAAGCCGCGCCTGGATGAAATTGAAAAAATCAACAAAGAACAGCTCGATCCGGGCGGAGTGGAATTTGAATATTACCTGACTCCTGAGGCGGGCCAGAACGACGTTGTGATGCACAAGATGGGCCCCGGTTCCCTGATTATCAACGCTACGGGCCTGGGAAAAGACAGGCCGGGTTCGCCACTGACGAATGATGCGGTATTCCCGGAGAACGCGCTGGTTTGGGAGATTAACTACCGCGGAGACCTGCTGTTTATGCATCAGGCCGAAGCGCAGAAAGAGAAACGCAGCTTGTATATAGAGGACGGCTGGAAGTACTTCATCTTTGGCTGGACGCAGGTGATCGGCGAAGTGTTCGATGTAAAAATTGAAGGCGAAGTGCTGGATAAACTGGATAAGATTGCGGCTAAGTTTAATGCGCGGTAGAATTGGAGGAATGTACAATGGCAGATTTTAATGTAAGCAGCAACCCTATGGATTGGGCGCGCGGCTTTACGATCGATTTTGATTTTAAAACCGGCTTTTCATCCAAGAAGGCGACTTCTAAACGGCATCTGAGCAACATGCGCGGCATGTTTGCGGACGACGCTGCGCTTGAGGCCATGATTCAAAAGGAAGACCAGATGATCTATGAATTTCATGAGATCGGCGCGCCCGAAAACTCGGGCGATCTGGCGTTTGGGTGCAGCATCACCTATCCCGGCAAGGTGGGGGACGAATACTTTATGACTAAGGGGCACTTCCACACCATTCTGGAGACGGGCGAGATATACATGACCATCAGCGGCCACGGCTACATGCTGCTGGAAAATCCGGAAGGCGACTGGTCTGCGCAGGAACTCTCCGCGGGCAAAATGGTTTATGTGCCGCCGCGGTACGCGCACCGGAGCATCAACGTAAGCGCGACAGAGCCGCTGTTCACGTTCTTCTGCTTTCGCGGAGACGCGGGCCACGACTATGGCACCATTGAAACCAAAGGGTACCGTAAGCTGATGGTGGAGCGGGACGGTAAACCCACGATCATAGACAATCCCAAATGGAAGTAAGGGGAGAGACATTGAGAGTTTTAGTTACTCCAACATCCTTTTTGCAGAATGCAAAGGCAAAAGAAAAAATAGAAGCGTTTGCCCAGGTGGTGTATAATGACCTTGGGCGGCCGTTAAAAGGCGAAGAGATATTGGAGCGCCTTTCCGGCGTGGACGGCTATATTGCGGGCGTGGATTACATTACGGCGGACGTGATTGCAAAAATGCCCGCAAGCTTAAAAATGATTTCCCGCTACGGCGCAGGCGTGGACCGGGTGGATATTCCGGCGTGCACGGCCAAAGGAATCAAGGTTGCAAACACGCCGGGCGCAAACAGCATAGCGGTATGCGAGCTGGCGTTTGGCCTGATGCTTTGCGCGGCGCGCAACATCCCCAAACTGCATACTGCGGTGGAAGCCGGCGAATGGCCCCGCAGCGAGGGCACGGAGCTTTGCGGCAAAACGCTGGGTATTGTTGGCCTGGGGGCGATTGGTAAGAACCTGGCTCTGCGGGCGATTGCTTTTGGCATGACGGTGATTGCATACGACCCGTATTTTGACCAGGCGTTTGCAGACAAAAACGGAATCAAGAAGGTAGCGCTGGACGAGGCGCTGTCCGCATCGGATTTTATCTCTTTGCACGTACCGCTGACGGACGAGACCCGGCACATGGTGAACGCCAGCCGCATCGCGGGTATGAAGCAGGGCGCGGTTATAATCAACACGGCGCGGGGCGCGCTTGTTGACGAGGAAGCGGCGGCGCAGGCCATGCGCGACGGCAAACTGGGCGGCATGGGCCTGGACGCGTTTGAGCAGGAGCCGCTTCTGGATTCACCCTTGAAGGGCCTGGACCGCGTGATATTTACCCCGCATACCGGCGCGCATACCGGCGAAGCCGTGCAGGCAATGGGTATGATGGCGGTGGACAACTGTATTGCAGTGCTGAAGGGCGAGCCCTGCAAGTATGTTCTGAATAAATAGAGAGGGAAAAAAGAATGGAAAAACAGGAAGTTTTAAAGCGGCTCACGGATTGCGGCGTAATCGCCGTGGTGCGCGCGGACAGTGAAGAACAAGCGGTTAAGATTTCGGAAGCCTGCATCCGGGCGGGAATTGTAGGAATTGAAATTACGTTTACCGTTCCGGGCGCGCTGGATATCATCCGCACCCTGACCCGCACATATAAACCGGAAGAAATGCTGGTGGGCGCCGGCACGGTTCTGGACAGCGAGACCGCGCGGGCGGCTATTCTGGCGGGCGCAAATTACATTGTAAGCCCCTGCCTGGACGTGGAAACGGTGAAAACCTGCCTGAGGTATCAGGTGGCCTGCATGCCGGGCGCGATGACAATTAAGGAAGCCGTTGAATGCATGGAAGCCGGAGCGGATATCATCAAGATATTCCCCGGAAATTTGTTTGGGCCACCGATCATAAAGGCGTTTAAAGGACCGCTGCCCCAGGCGAAGATGATGCCCACCGGCGGCGTGAACGCGGACAATGCGGCGGAATGGATCAAAGCGGGCTGTGTAGCGGTTGGCGCAGGTAGCGACCTGACGGCCGGAGCCAAAAAGGGCGACTATGAATCCATTGTTGAGATAGGCAGGAAAATGGTTGCCGCGGTTGCCGCAGCAAGAAAGTAATTCTTTAATTTTTTGGGATGAGATTCCCAAGGGACATGTGTCCCGTTGGCGGAGGTTTGGAGGCGAGTAGCCTCCAATTCTTTAACGGTTCATAAAAACATTCAGAAAAAATATACATGGGAGGTTTATAGATATGAAACTTGGATTTTTTGCCGCAAACTACGCGCACCTTCCGGTGGAAGAGGTTGCAAAGATAGCCAGCGAACACGGCTACGAAATGCTGGAGATTCCTTGCTACATAGGCAACGGCCAACTGGACTGCGACGAGATTATAGCGGGCGGCGCGGCTGCATTCAAAAAAAAGGTGACACACTACGGACTTGGCATATCCGCGCTCTCCAACCACGCGGATTCCATGCTGCTGCTGGGTTCCAACGAAGAGACGGACTTGCTGTACAAGGGTACAAAGGAAGAGAAAATACAATACGGCACGCAGAGCCTGATCAAATCCGCGCAGGCGGCCAACGCTTTGGAATGCCCGGTGGTCAACGGATTCACGGGTATTGCGGACTTTGGCAGGTATTTTCCGTTCCCAAACGGTGGGGCATGGGAGCAGATGGAACGCGATTTTGTGGAAATTTTTACGCCCATTCTGGACAAGTTTAAGGAATATGGCGTAAAATTTGCCATGGAGCCGCACCCCAACAATATTATATACGATATTCATACAGCCAAGCGTGCGCTGGAACTGCTTTCCTACCACCCGGCGTTCGGCTTCAACATGGACCCGGCAAACCTTACATATCTGGGGCTTAAGGTGGAAAACTTCATAGACCAGCTGGGCGACCGCATTTTCCATGTGCACGCAAAGGACGCGGAAGTTGTGGAGCACAACGTGCAGATGGGCGGCGTGCTGATGCGCGGCGACTGGCAGCGGTTGGACAGGTCTTTTAGGTTCCGTATACCCGGCTGGGGCGACGTACCGTGGAAGAAAGTGATCACAGAGCTTTCCATGGTGGGTTACGACTACGTTCTCTCCTACGAGCACGAGGATGTGACCATGAGCGTGGGCGACGGCGTGGAAAAGGTTGCTGCTTACCTGAAACCCCTGCTCATCAAAGCGCCTTACGAGGGACGCAAGGACAAGATATTCAATATCCCTGCTGAGCAGAAATAAGACACATCAAAAAGGGCCATAACGGTCCTTTTGTTTATTTTTCAAGATGTACCAGCGTAAGGGCATCGTTTATTATTTCTTCCCGGGTAATGCTATAGCCCAGGCTTTTATACAGCCGTATGTTTTTAAGACTTTTGCTGCCGGTGGATAAAACAAACCGGGAACAGTGCGGAAAACAGGCCTCTATGCTTTCCATCAATTTTTTGCCTATGCCTTTGTTCTGATGATCCGGGTGCACGATGAGGCGGCCGATATAGCAAACGCCGGGTTGCGTTTCAAAGCCGCGCACAGAACCGGTAATTTTGCCGTTTCCGGTTTCTTTTAAAATTACCTGGCTTACAAAATCCTGTTCCAATGCCTCCAGCGTTTGGGTAAGCGGGGGAATGGTGTAGTCTCCGTATATCTCCGCTTCACTCAGAAACGCAAGCTTTTGCAGGGCCAAAATCTCAGGCAGGTCTGCTCTGCCTGCACGTTTAATCATTGGGTAGCCTCCTCAAAATATTTGATGCAGGGGCGCAAAAGGCCGCCGCTGGTTACTATTATAAAATAAAGAATATAAATTGGTATAACATTACATAAAAAATAATTATTTTATAAATTTATTATTGAATATTATTGTTTTGGCTATTAATTTTTTTCATATAGTGTTATAATGCTAGCGTTAGTAATTCTTTTTAATATACATGCGACTTATGACAGGAGGTATTTTGTTATGAAAGCCAGGCTTTTGCCATTGTATTTTGCCGCAGCAAACGAAAGGGAACGCGGCGAGTTTGACGCGCAGCTTAAAAGGCTGCACGAGTTTTATGGAGACGTTGCGGAGTTTCTGGAACCCGTATGCGTGGGCAAGAAGATTCCGGAGGCGGACGCCATTGTATTTCCGCAGCTTATCGGCGCGGCGTTCAAGGAAGCGGATGAATTAAAAAAGATCAATCTGCCCATGGTGGTGCTTACCAGCCGGTTTGGCACGGTGGAAATGTGGGACTGGGAGATCGTTACATACCTGCGGGAGAAAGGCCTTAACGTATTTTCGCCCTACAACATAGAGCTTGCCAAGGTGGTCGTCCGGGCGATTGCCGCCAAAGAAAAGCTAAAGGGCGCAAAATTCCTGACGTTCCAGGACAGCCCCGGAGAAGGCATGCAGGCGTACATTTTCAAGCGCTTCTACTGGTGGGAAAAAGAATGCACAGACCTGATGGAAAAAACATTCGGCCTGCAAATGATCTACAGGAGCTGGAAAGGGCTGAATGAACGTGCGAGACAAATCAGCGACGACGAAGCGCGCAAGGCCAGCGCGGGCTGGAATCTCAATATCAGCAAGGATTTAAGCGAAGAAAACTACCTGAAAGCGGTAAAGATATATGTGGCCGTTAAAGAAGTGATCGACGAGTTGGGCGGTGTGGACGGCGTTGGCGCCAACTGCCTGAACGAATCCTTTCATTCGGATACCACGCCCTGCCTGGCATGGAACATGATCTTTGAAAAAGACAATATTATCTGGGCCTGCGAGGGCGACACGCTGACGCTTCTCAGCACATTTATCCTGTACCGCACGCTGGAAGCGCCCATTATGATGACGAACATTTATCCGTTCCTTGTTGGCATGGCTGCGCTGGCGCACGAGAAGATCGACAAGTTCCCGGATATAGAAGACCCGGACAACCACGCCCTGGGCGTACACTGCGGATACTTCGGCCTGGTGCCCCCGTCCTTTTGCACAGACTGGCAGCTTTGCCCCAAGGTGCTGGAGATTGTGAATGACAACGCCTGCATGGTGAACTGCCAGATGCCCAAAGGCCCCGTTACGCTGGCAAAGATATATCCCGACTTTAAACGCCTGAGCATCATTGAGGCGGAGATAGAGGATTATGTGCAGTACCCCGGTTCTGATTGCCGCAACGGCGCGCTGATCCGCTATAAGGACGGCCATAAGGTGATGGACGCCCTGTGCTCGCACCACGCGCTCATCATTGTAGGCAACAAAAAGACCGAACTGTTGCAGCTCGCCAAAGTATTCGGATTTGAAGCGCAAGTATTATAACTCGGCGGGGGACTCTGTCCCCCGTCCGACGCTTCGCTGCCACCCCCTGCTTAAGGTATCCGCATACAACTTCATACAGGAAGTTGATGCGGATGATTTAAAGTGGTTTTGGGATCGAGCATTGGAGCTAGAGTAAATGAATGTTAGGTTTTCTTTGGGGTACCCTTTCTTTTTTCTACAAAGAAAGGGTACGAAAAAAGATTTAAGGAGGGAATTTGATATGAAGATTGGAATCGACAGTTACTGCTACCACCGGTTTTTTGGAGAGGTATACCCGGATCAGGACCAGCCTGCCAAGAAGTGGACGATGGAAGACTTTTTAGCGCGCGCAAAGGAACTGGACGTAGACGGCGTATCCTTGGAATCGTGCTTTTTTAGTACGCTGGACGACGCATACATGAAGGACTTAAAGGCGCAGATAGACGAATACGGGTTTGACCGCGTATTTGCGTGGGGCCACCCGGACGGGCTGGAACGCGGGAAGAACGCGGACGCGTTTGCAGAGATGAAGGCGTGCATCCCCAAGGCAAAATTGATCGGCGCGGACGTAATGCGCGTAACGGGCTCGTCCCTGATGTTCCGGCTGGAGCCGCACGGCCCGCAGATTGAAGCGCTTACAAAGCAGTTCAGGGAAGCCGTAAAGATTGCGGAAGACGTTGGCGTTAAGCTGGCTGTGGAAAACCACATAGACTACACGGCGGACGAGATCAAGCAGTTGCTGGAGGGCGTAAATTCCCCAAACTTTGGTGTGAACTTTGATACCGGCAATTTCCTGCGCCTGCTGGACGACCCGATCCGCGGCATGGAAATACTCGCGCCCCATGTGCTGGCCGTGCACCTGAAGGATTTGCAGGTAAACGTGAAGGAAGCGCGGCCCACAGACTGGTTCTTCTTCTCCGGCGTGCCGGTTGGGCAGGGCCTGATAGACAACCAGACGCTGGCAAACATACTGAACAAGCAGGACTTCACCGGATTTTTGGCGGTGGAGATCGACCATCCGCACGCGGACTGGCGCGGACGTGAAGACGAGGCAGTTGAGTTGAGCGTGAAGGGCCTGAAGAACATTGTGAATTCGTTGAAATAGGAGGACGCGGCAAATGAAAAAGAAAATCAATATCGCCGTAATGGGCACCGGCTTTATGGGCAAAGTGCACAGCCATATGTGGCGCACGGTAAGCAAGATATTCGAGACGGACTATGAACCGGTTTTAAAGGTGATTTTTGGAACGGTTGAAAATGAAACAAAAGCTTTCTGCGAAAAATGGGGATTTGAAGAATGGTCCATGGACTGGCAGAAGGTGATCGAGCGCGATGACATTGACATAGTTGATATTGTTGCGCCCACCATGGTGCATAAAGACATGGCGGTATATGCGGCGCAGCACGGCAAGAATGTATTCTGCGAAAAACCCTGCTGCCTGAACTATAAGGACGCGCTGGAGATGGCAGACGCATGCGAAAAAGCGGGCGTGCTGCAGTACCTGAACCACAACTACCGGAGAGTACCGGCTGTCAGTTATGCAAAGCAGCTCATTGAAGAAGGCAAGATTGGCGAGATTTATCACTACAGGGGCGCTTATTTGCAGGATTGGATTATGGATCCCAATTTTCCGCTCACGTGGCATTTAAAAAAAGAGTTCGCGGGCGCTGGCCCGTTGTTCGACCTTGGATCGCACAACGTTGACCTGGCGCGGTTCCTGGTGGGGGAAATTGAAAGCGTATATGCCAACATGCGCACGTTTATTAAAAAACGCCCGCTGCCGGGAGCTGGCGCGGCCACGTTTACGGCGGGCACGGGCGCTTCTTCCGAGATGGGCGACGTGACCATTGACGACGCAAGCTTTATGATTCTTGACTTTGAGGGAAAAGAAACGCTGGGCACGTGCGATACAAGCCGCTTTGCGGGCGGCCGCAAAAACATGAATACCTTTGAGATATACGGTTCCAAGGGCAGCTTGATCTGGAATCTGGAGCGGATGAACGAACTGCAATACCTGGATTTAACGGACAGCGCGGGAATCAAGGGATTCCGCACCATTATCACCACCAACGGCGCGCATCCCTATGAGGCGAACTGGTGGCCGGACGGGCACATCGTAGGCTACGAAACAACGTTTGTGAACGCGGCATACGATTACCTGACCTGCCTGAAGAACGGCGCCATGCCCCAGCCCAACTTCCGCGACGGCGCAAAGATTATGCGCGTGATGGAAGCGGCCATTAAATCCGATGAAGAGGGCAGAAAAGTTAAAGTATCTGAGATCAAGTAAATCTTCCTCCTTACTTCCGGCCGGGGCTTTGCTCCGGCCGAATTTTCCATATTATCGCATACATTCCATACTATTAAGACAGCATGCAAACTCAGCCATAAAAATCTTTTATGTTTATTTTGGCGTTTAATTGTTTAGCTAAAAAAATTTATTTTGACAGCTCTAGGCCTATTGACACGATTTAAAAAATACAATATTATATAATTGTATTTTAAATTACAAATAGTATTTTTAATTCACGCGTGTATACAACTAAATAAATCAAAAAAGGCGGGTTTATGCTATGAAAATGATCATTAATGGCAAGGATGTGGAATCTTCCAATGGAAAAACCCTGGATGTTTTGAATCCGGCAACTATGGAGCGCATTGATACGGTTCCTATGGCAAGCGAACAGGACATAGAGCAGGCCGTGCGGACAGCCGTGGAGGCAAAAAAAGAATGGCGAAAGGTTCCCATGTATAAACGCGTTGCCATTCTGGAAAAGTTCACTACGCTTCTTGTGCGCGACATGGAACAATTCACGCGCCTGATGTGCGCGGAAACGGGCAAACCCCTGTATGCCTGCGTGGACGAGAGCTATGCCTGCATCAATATATTCAAAGCGTACTGCGAAAAAGCGCGCAATTACGGCGGGCATTCCCTGCCCCTGGACAGCGAGCCGCGCGTGGAAGGAGACGTGATCTTTACGGTGCGGGAACCTCTTGGGGTTGTGGCATGCATTGTTCCGTTTAATTATCCCACAGAGCTATATGCGCACAAGGTTGCCCCCGCGCTGGTTACGGGTAACGTGGTGATAATAAAGCCATCCAGCGATACGCCGCTGGGGAATATATACCTTACAAAGCTGCTGCTGGAGGCCGGCGTACCCGCAGGCGCGGCGCAGTGCGTTACGGGCAGCGGATCGGTGATCGGCAAGCTTTTATCCAGCCACAAAAATGTGGACGCGGTGAGCCTGACGGGCAGCACGCGCGTGGGAATAGAGACCGCAACAAACTGCGCGCAAAACCTGACGCATGTGTTTCTGGAACTGGGCGGAAACGACCCCCTGATTGTTTTTGACGACGCGGATGTGGACCAGGCGGTGGCCGAAACGCTGGCAGGCCGCGCAAGCAATGCGGGCCAAACCTGCTGCGGAAGCAAACGGTTTATTGTGCAGAACGGCATTAAAAAAGACTATACGCAAAAACTGCTGGAAGCACTGAAGAAACTGAAGGTGGGCGACCCGTTTGACCCGGACGTGGCTTATGGACCGCTGATCAGCGAACGCGCGGCGCAGGATGTGGAGGAACAGGTGAACCATACAATCAGGCAGGGCGCGAAGCTTCTGTATGGCGGCAAACGCTACAACCACACTTTTTTTGAACCGACCCTGCTTGCGGACGTAACGCCCCGAATGGACGTTGCCAGGGAACTGGAGATATTTGGGCCTGTGTTCCCGGTGATTGGGTTTGACACAACGGAAGAAGCGATTGAAATAGCAAATCAGATACCCTACGGCCTTTCCAGCGGGGTTTTGACTGCAAATATGGGTACGGCGCTTAAAGTGGCCATGGCCATGGAAGCCGGCACATGCGTAATAAACGGCTGCGGCAATTACCGCTCCGCGCACCTGGCGTTTGGCGGGTACAAAATGACGGGCATAGGCCGCGAAGGCGTGACGCACACACTGGACGAATACACGCAGGAAAAGAGCATTGCTTTTAAAAAGCTGCTGGGATAAGGCAAATCAGGAATGGGAGGGAAATGGCATGGCACTCTCTGAAAGGATGCGGCGCCTGAAAGACAGGCTGTTTGATGTGGAATTCCACGATGCGGGCGTATGGCATTTTACGAATACAAATATGCTGGACGAAATGCCCTGGCTGGCAGGCGAGCCGCTGGTGGTCCGCAAGGCATACGCGCAGAAATACATGGGCGAGCGCCTGCCCGCAGGCATTAAACCGGACGAACTGATTGCCGGGCGGGGCAACCAGAACAGCGTGGGCTGGGGCACCGTGATGCCCATCTATTATACAAAGGAAGAGGGCAGGGAGGCAGCGCGGCACCAGCTCAACGAGGCATCCGTATGGGGGCATCATCCGCCGCAGTTTGACAAAATCATTGCAATGGGCATAAAGGGCGTGGCGGAAGAGATCAACCAGGCGCTCGCCTGTAAACTGGCGGAGACCGAACAGGATCAACTCGCGCTGGCGGAATACCGCGCCATGCTGATCGCTCTTCAAGGCGTTGCGGTGTTCGCAAAACGCCATGCGGACGAGGCAGTCAGGGAAGCGTGCGCCTGCAAAGACCCCGCGCGCAGGGAAGAACTGCTGGAGATGAGCCGCAGGTGCAGCCGCGTGCCCATGGGGCCTGCCGAAAATTTTGCGGAAGCGCTGCAGGCATACTGGTTTACGTACTGCATCATCAACAGCGGCGGGGAATATATCCCGCTCGGGCGCGCGGACCAGATATTGCATCCGTATTATGAGAAAGACATAAAAGAAGGAAAGATCACAAAGGAACAGGCAAGGGACCTGCTGGCAAGCTTTCTGGTAAAGTGCAACGAGAAGATTGTAACGGACACCCGCAAGGTGGAGAACCATTATAACTTCGGGCTGTTCAGCCAGGGGATTATCCCGGACGAAAAAACAGAGGAGAGCGGCACCAACCAGACGGGCGGCTACAACATCCGTGCGCTCACCTGGCAGGACGGTGAGGACGCAAACAGCGACGCCAACTTCAACTACGGGCAGTCCGGCAACGACTGGCTGATGAACTGCATGGTGGGCGGCCTGACACCGGAGGGGCAGGACGCAACCAACGATTTATCCTTTATGATCCTTGAGATCATGAACGATATGAGCCTGCTGATGCCCACCATGGGTGCGAGGATTCACAAGAATTCCCCTTCGGCATTTGTGGATACGGTGGCGCGTGTGCTGCGCTACGGCCAGGGCGAGCCTGTAATTTACAACGACGAGGTGAACATACAGGGGTTTGTGGATTTTGGCATTCCCATTGAGGAAGCGCGCGATTACAGCAACGACGGCTGCTGGGAAACGCTGATCCCCGGGCGCAGTTATTTTACCTATGCCCATGTGATGAACCTGCGGTGCGTGGAATGGGTATTGTATCGCGGCGTATCCCGGCACAACGGCAAAATGGAAGGCCTGGACACGGGCGACCCGGCGGCGTTTGGGACGTTTGAGGAATTCTACCAGGCGTATTCCAAACAGGTGGCGGAGTACATCGGCAACCAGTGCAAGCGAAGGCTGGAGAGCTTTGGCCTAAGCTATATGGTAGCGCCGGACCCGCTGATGTCCGCGCTGATGGACGACTGCATACCCAGGGGCCGGGACATTACCCAGGACGGCAGCCGGTACTATTTCCACCAGATTTTAATTACCGGCTTTGCCAACACAGTGGATTCCCTGGAAGTGATCCGGGAGCTGGTATACGAAAAGAATGTGGTAACGATTGACGGCCTGAAGGAAGCGCTGTGTGCCAACTGGAAGGGGCATGAACCCCTGCGCATGCGCGCGGTAAACAGCGTGCCCAAGTTTGGCAACGACAATGATAAGGTGGACGCGCTGGGCATCCGCATGCTGAAAGACTTTGAGGATACGGTGGAGGCGTGGAACAAAAAAGGCCTGCCCGTAAAATACCCGTGCGGCATAGGCACGTTTGAAAACTACGCCGCCCTGGGGCGGGATATAAGCGCCTCCGCAGACGGACGCTTTTTTGGCGAAGCGCTTGCGCCCAATTATTCGCCCCAGCCGGGCGCGGATATCAAGGGCCCCACGGCGGCAATCAAAAGCGCCACCAGGCCCAACCTGAGCAAGTATTTTTCCGGCGCGCCGTTTGACCTTTCCATCAACTCAAACGATTTTATGGGCGAGGTGGGCGTGCAGCGCCTCGCCTCCCTGATACGCTCCTTCTGCGAGCTGGGCGGGCAGATTATGACCATCACCAGCGTGAATGTGGAGGACCTGCGGGACGCTAAGATACACCCGGAAAAGTACAGGGATATCCGCGTGCGCATGGGTGGGCTTTCCGCCTACTTTGTCGCCATGTCCCCCGTGCAGCAGGACAACATTATCAAAAGGTTTGAAAAATGAAGGCCGCGATAACGGATATCCAGTTTTGCTCCCTGCACGACGGGCCGGGAATACGCACAATGGTTTTTTTCGCCGGATGCGGCATGCGCTGCAAATGGTGCCAGAACCCGGAGGCGTTTTCCACAAAGCCCAGGCTTTTACTCAACAGCCGGCTTTGCATTGGCTGCCAGGAGTGTTTTAACGCGTGCCCCTGCTGCGCGATTGCGCTTAATGGGCGCGGAGACGTGGTATATAACCGCAAGCTTTGCAAAAACTGTATGGCCTGCGTGGAGAGGTGCTTTGCCCAGGCAAGAAGGCCTTCTGTGCGTAAAGTATCCCTGGAAGAACTGCTGGCGGAAGCGCTGGCAGACCGGGTGTTTTTCAGCCAGTCCGGCGGCGGGGTGACGCTCTCCGGCGGGGAGCCGCTTTTGCAGGCGGATTTTAACCGCGCGTTTTTGCGGGAACTGAAAGCGCAGGGCATTCCCGCCGCCATTGAAACGGCGGGGTATTACCCGGCGGAGAACCTGGAGGAAGTATTGCCGTATGCGGACCTGCTTTTGTTTGATATCAAGCTGATGGACCCCATCCGGCACGCATACTGGACGGGAGTGGACAACGCGCGGATACTCGCCAACTTTAAGAGGGCGGCGGAAGAATGCCGTGTGGTACTGCGCGTGCCCCTGATTTCCGGTGTGAACGACAATGAAGAATTTGAAGCCATTATTGCGTTTGCCTGCAGAACGGGGAACGTGAATGAAATGCATATACTGCCGTTCCACCACATGGGAGACGAGAAATACGCGCAACTGGGCTACGCGTGCCCCTCGGCTGAACTTATGGCGGAAAACGAGGACGGCATACAAAGGTGTAAAAAAATTGCCGAAGGCGCGGGCTTGAAGGTAAGCGTGGGCGGAAAAGGTTTTTAAATAGAAAGAAGGCAGAAAAAGAGATGGTATTTCGCATCAAGCCGGTGATCCACAGCGTGGAAACGGCCGGGGAACTGTTTGAAGGGTTCCGCATTGGAGAAGACGACCTGGTTATAACCAACGAATACGTCCTGATGCCCCACCTGGGCAATATCAAACCGGAGTGCGGCATTTTGTTCCAGGAACAATACGGCACGGGCGAACCCTCTGACGAAATGATTGACGGGATATTGCAAGAAGCAAACAGAAAAGAATACAAACGGGTTTTTGCTATTGGCGGGGGCACGGTGCTGGATATTGGCAAGCTGCTGGTGTTTGGGCCGGGATATACGTGCGGCGATCTGTTTGAGAGGGGCGCAGCCCTGCCAAAAAAGCGGGAGTTGGTCGCAATTCCCACCACCTGCGGCACGGGCAGCGAGGTTACGTGCATCTCTATTGCGGAGATCAAGGCAAAGCATACCAAGATGGGCCTGGCCATAGAGCAGCTTTTTCCGGATCAGACGGTGCTGATTCCCGCGCTTCTTAAAGCCATTCCCTACAATGTGTTTGCGGCCAGCTCCATAGACGCGCTGATCCACGCCATTGAATCCTATATTGCTCCCAGGGCCAGCGATTTTACAAAACTGTTCAGCGAAAAAGCCATGGAGACGATTTTAACCGGCTACCAGGCGCTGCTTGCCGCTGGCAAAAGCACGGAGGCACTGCAGGGCCGCATAGGCGGGTTTCTTAACGCAAGCTGCTTTGCCGGAATTGCGTTTGCAAACGCGGGGGTGGGCGCGGTGCACGCTGCGTCTTATCCGCTGGGAGCCAATTTTCATATCCCGCACGGCAATGCCAATTACCTGATGTTTGGAGCGGTGATGGACGTGTACCGCAGAAACGGCGCAGACCTCTCCGCCCTGGAAGGCGTGCTGGGCAGAATCCTTCTGACAGGCAAGGTTTGGGACGCGCTGCGCGAATTGCTGGACGGTGTTTTGGCGCGTAAACCCCTGCGGGAATACGGCATGGGCAAAGAGCAGGCGGGGCAGTTTGCGGAATCTGTTATCGGCACGCAGCAGCGGCTTTTGGTAAACAATCCTGTGGCATTGTCTCAGGAAGATATAAAAGAGATTTATAAAGCTTGTTTTTGAGGAGGACAGTATGAAAACACCTGCGGAATATATTGATAGCCTGAAGAAAATGAAGATGATGGTATACCTGATGGGCAGGGAAGTGCCCGAACCAACGGAAGACGCGATGATACGGCCTTCCATGAATTCGGTGTCAATGACCTACGAGCTGGCCCAAAAGCCGGAATACGAGGATTTAATGTGCGCGACGTCCAGCCTGACGGGGAAAAAGATCAACCGCTTTACGCACCTGCACCAGAGCACGGAAGACCTGGTGAAAAAGGTGAAGATGCAGCGGCTGCTGGGGCAAAAGACGGCTTCGTGCTTCCAGCGCTGCGTGGGACTGGACGCGGCCAACGCGCTTTTCTCCACCACGTTTGAGATGGACGCGGCCTGCCGCACAAATTACTTTGAGCGGTTCAAAAGCTACTGGGCGTACGTGCAGGAGAATGATTTGACGGTGGACGGCGCCATGACGGACACCAAGGGAGACAGGGGCCTTGGCCCTTCCGCGCAGGCGGACCCGGACCTGTATCTGCGCGTGGTGGAACGACGGGCGGACGGCATAGTGGTGCGCGGGGCAAAGGCGCACCAAACGGGCATGGTGAACAGCCACGAGGTAATTGTGATGCCCACCATTGCCATGCGGCCGGAGGATAAGGACTATGCGGTCGCGTTTGCGCTGCCCTGCGACGCTAAAGGCATATTTATGATCTACGGACGTCAGTCCTGCGACACCCGCAAGCTGGAGCCGCAGGTGGATATAGACCTTGGCAACTGCAGCTTTGGAGGACACGAGGCGCTGGTGATATTTGACGACGTGTTTGTTCCCCGCGACCGGATATTTATGGACGGGGAAACCGAGTTTGCGGGCATGCTTGTGGAGCGGTTCGCATCCTACCACCGGCAGAGTTACGGCGGCTGCAAGGTGGGCGTGGGGGACGTGCTGATTGGCGCGGCGGCGCTGGCCGCGGATTACAATGGCTGCGCAAAGGCCAGCCACATCAAGGATAAGCTGATAGAAATGACGCACCTGAATGAGACGCTGTACGCGTGCGGCATATCCTGCTCGTGCGAGGGCCACAGAACCCGGGCGGGCAACTATTTTGTGGACACCCTTCTGGCAAACGTGTGCAAACAGAACGTAACGCGCTTTCCCTACGAGATATCGCGGCTGGCGGAGGACATAGCGGGCGGCATTATGGTCACCATGCCCAGCGAGCAGGACTACCAAAACGAGAAGTTAAAGCCGTATATAGACAAGTATTTAAAGGGTGTGGCGGATGTGCCGACGGAATACCGCATGCGCGTGCTGCGGCTGATTGAGAACCTGACGCTTGGCGCGGCGGCGGTGGGATACCGCACGGAATCCATGCACGGGGCGGGTTCGCCCCAGGCGCAGCGCATTATGATCGCGCGGCAGAGCAACCTGCCCGCCAAAAAGGAACTGGCCAAGAACATCTGCGGCATTCTTCGCCGGGAAAAAGAGAAGGGCTGAGCAACATTGGAGGCTGCTCGCCTCCGCACACTCACCCCAAAATCTTTGGATATGGGCGCGGAGCCCTCAAACGGAAAATTGATAGCGGAGCTGAAAGCGAAATGAGTAGATATGCAAGCGCTGGGGAGGCGCTGAAAGCGGTTAAAAACGGGGACCGGGTAACGGTGGCACATGCCACGGGGGAACCCCAGGCATTAACAGCCGCGTTATGGGAAAGAAAGAACGAACTGAAGGATGTGGAGGTAGTCCACATGGTATGCATGGGCAAGGGCATGTATTGCACGCCTGAGGCCGGGGGGCATTTTAAGCACAATTCCCTGTTTATTGGCGGGCCCGCGCGCCGCGCGTTTGCGGAGGGCCGCGCGGATTTTGTGCCCGTACATTTCTCTGATATTCCGGCCCTTTTTATGGAGGATGTGCTGCCCGTGAATGTGGCCCTGGTGCAGGCCAGCCGGCCGGATAAACGCGGGCATATGAGCCTTGGGATTTCTGTGGATTACACCATGGCCACCGTAAAAAAAGCAAAAACCGTGATTGTGCAGGTAAACAAATATATGCCCCGCACCCACGGAGACAGTTATATCCACGTATCCGATGCGGATTATATTGTGGAGTGCGACGAGCCTTTGATTGAGCTGCCGCGGGCGGAACTGACGGAGCAGGATTACGCCATCGGCAAAAACTGCGCGTCCCTGGTGCCGGACGGCGCCTGCCTGCAGCTTGGGATAGGCGCGCTGCCCGATGCGGTGCTGTTTTCGCTGAAAGAGAAGAACGACTTGGGGATTCACAGCGAGATGATATCGGACGGGGTGATGGAGCTGGTGCGCGCGGGCGTGGTGAACGGCAGTAAGAAAAATCTGCACAAGGGAAAAATTGTGGCCACGTTTGTGATGGGCAGCCGGGAGATGTATGAATTCTTGGACGACCACCCCATCATGTATATGGCGCCCGCGGATTACGTGAACGACCCGTTTGTGATTGCGCAAAACAACCGTATGACCTCCATCAATTCCTGTGTGGAGGTGGACCTGGCGGGGCAGGTGTGCGCTGAGAGTGTGGGATTAAAGCAGATCAGCGCAACCGGCGGGCAGGCGGATTTTGTGCGTGGCGCAAACCACTCCAGGGGCGGCAAATCCATTATTGCGCTGCCCAGCGTTACAAAAGATTTAAAAACCAGCAAGATTGTGCCCTTTTTGGCGAACGGCGCAACGGTGACAACCCCGCGCACGGATGTGCGGTATATTGTAACCGAATACGGCGTTGCCTCCATGTTCGGCAGGAATCTGCGGCAGAGGGCGCGGGCTCTGATTGGCATTGCGCATCCCAATTTCAGGGATTGGCTGATAGAGGAATACGAAAAGCGTTTTTGTGAAAAGTTTGTGAGCGAGGTATAACAAATGGAAGAGTTGGAACGATTTGCAGCCGAAATACGGATGGAGGCTTTAAAAGCCCTGTCCAATCTGGGGTTTGGCCATGTGGGCGGGGCCATGTCCATAGCGGAAACACTGGCCGTGCTTTATGGGGCGGAAATGAAGATTGACCCCAAAAATCCGGCGTGGGAGGAGCGGGATTACCTGGTGCTCTCCAAAGGGCATTCCGGCCCCGCGCTGTACGCGGCTCTGGCGCTGAGAGGGTATTTTACCCTGGAGGAGCTTGCGACCATTAACCAGGGCGGAACCCGGCTGCCCAGCCACTGCGACCGGAACAAAACGCCCGGCGTGGATATGAGCACAGGCTCGCTGGGGCAGGGAATGTCTTCCGCCATTGGTATTGCGCTGGGCTTGAAAATGAGCAAAAAGCCAAACCGGGTATACCTCATTTTGGGAGACGGCGAATGCGACGAGGGCCAGGTGTGGGAGGGCGCTCTGTTTGCCGCGCAGCACAAGGTGGGAAACCTGATTGCGTTTGTGGATTATAACCGGCAGCAACTGGACGGCTATACAAAAGATATTTGCGATTTGGGAGACATTGCCGCCAAGTTCCGGGAATTTGGCTGGAATGTGCAGGATATAGACGGGCACGACGTAAACGCAATTCAAACGGCTGTGCGGGCGGCAAAGGCGCAGACGGAGAAACCGAATATGATCGTGCTGAACACCCGGAAGGGAAAGGGCTGCACCTTTGCGGAAGGCCAGTTGTTCAACCACCATATGACGTTCACCAAGGAACAGGCGCAGCAGGCAATAGGCCGTTTGCAGGCATCCCTGGGGAGGCAAGGAGAATGAGTTATAAAGTATTGGCAGAAATAAACAAGCAGGAGCCGCAGGCAATGCGGGATGTATTCGCGGCCACCATGATGGATATGGCGCAAAAAGACGAGCGCATTGTATACATGGACGCAGACCTGATGAATTCTGTTGGCATGCGGCCCTTTGCGGCTAAATTCCCGGAGCAGACCATCAACTGCGGCATACAGGAAGCTAACATGGTAGGCGTGGCGGCGGGGCTTTCCGTGGCCGGCAAAATTCCTTATGTGCACACATTCGGCGTGTTTGCATCCCGCCGCGTT
This sequence comes from Bacillota bacterium, assembly GCA_023408315.1. Classification (GTDB taxonomy): domain Bacteria; phylum Bacillota; class Clostridia; order Christensenellales; family Christensenellaceae; genus JAEYKI01. The sequence goes on along the minus strand of JAEYKI010000001.1, from coordinate 109,686 downwards.
GCGGACCAGGTGTTTATATCGGCCGCCTTTGCGCGGGCCAACGTGCGCATTATTGGGAGCGACCCCGGCGTAACCGCATCTTACAACGGGGGCACGCACATGCCGTTTGAGGATATGGGCATGCTGCGCTGCATACCGGGCGTTACGGTGATAGAACCCACAGATTCCGTGATGCTGGCGGATATTGTGCGGCAACTGAAAGACGCGTGGGGCGTGTATTACATAAGGCTTTCCCGCAAGAACGCGGTGCAGGTTTTTGAGGAAGGCAGCACTTTTGAGATAGGCAAAGCGGCGCTGGTGCGCGAAGGCGCGGACGTTACGGTTTTGGCGACGGGCATATGCGTGGCGGACGCGCGCATTGCGGCGGAGGCGCTTCAAAGGGAGGGCGTATCCGCGCGGGTTTTGAACGTGTTCACCATTAAGCCGGTGGACAGGGCGGCCATTGTGCGGGCGGCGCAGGAGACGGGATGCATAGTTACGGCGGAAAACCACAACGTGATTGGCGGGCTTGGTTCCGCAGTGGCGGAGGTGTTGGCGGAAAACTGCCCGGCGCCCATGGAACGCGTGGGCGTGGCGGACGAATTTGGCGAGGTGGGTTCGGTGGAATATTTGCGGGAGCGTTTTAAAATTACGCCGGAGGAAATAGGGCGCAAAGCCAAAATTGCGATAGAGCGAAAAAAGAAAGCGGGCAGGTGAGAGTATGGAAAAAATGTGCGTGATTGGCGCGGGGACCATGGGCGCGGGCATAGCGCAGGTCTTTGCTGCGGCGGGATACAGCGTTGTATTGCTGGATGTAAACCAGAAGGGCCTTATGGCCGGGCTTGCGGGCATACAAAAATCTTTAAGCCGCCTGACGGAAAAAGGAAAGATAGCGCAAGCGGAGGCACAGGATATCTTTGGGCGGATATCCGCTTCGGGCAGCATGGCGGACTGCGCGGGTTCGGGGCTTGCGGTGGAAGCGGTGTTTGAAAGCCTGGCCGTAAAGCGGGAAATATTCGCCGGGCTTGAAAAAATACTGGATGCAAACGCGCTGCTGGCAACAAACACATCTTCCATCTCCATAACGGAGATGGGGAAGAATCTGGCGCATCCCGGGCGGCTTGTGGGCCTGCATTTCTTTAATCCCGCACCGGTGATGAAGCTGGTAGAGGTGATTTGCGGCGCGCATACCAGCCCGGAAACGCTGCAAAAGGCGTTGCAGATTGCAAAGGGCATTGGCAAGGAGCCTGTGCAGGTGCAGGAAAGCCCCGGTTTTGTGGTGAACAGGATTCTGATTCCCATGATCAACGAGGCGGTGGGCGTTTTGGCCGAGGGTGTGGCAAGCGCGCAGGATATAGACCGCGCCATGCAGTTTGGCGCTTCGCACCCCATGGGACCGCTGGCGCTCTCCGACCTGATTGGCAACGATGTGGTGCTGGCTATTATGGAGGTGTTGCAGAAGGAAACGGGCGACGGTAAATACAGACCTCACCCCCTGCTGAAAAAAATGGTGCGGGCGGGGTATCTGGGAAAGAAAACGAAAAAGGGATTTTTTGAATATTGAGGAGACGGAAATGAAGGCGGCATTATTTGCAGACAAGAACAAACTGGAGCTGGCGGAAGCGCCGATTCCGGAGATTGGGCCGGGGGAAGCCCTTGTGCGGGTTGCGTACGCGGGAATTTGCGGCAGCGACGTGCATGTATGGCAGGGCCGCCACCCCACCGCAACTTATCCGCGCATTCCGGGGCACGAATTTTCCGGCGTGCTGGAAAAAATGAACGGCGCGCCCAGAGACGGGTTGAACCCGGGGGACAGGGTGGTTGTGCAGCCCTTCTGGTCCTGCGGAATGTGCGAGCCCTGCATTAGCGGCATGGACAATGTTTGCCGGGAGCTTAAGATCTTCGGCATCCATGAAGACGGATGCTTTGCTGAATATGTGCGCGTGCCTCTGAAAAAAGTATACAGGCTGCCGGGCAATGTGGGCTTAAAGCTGGGCGCGATTACGGAGCCTCTCGCCGTGGCGGTGCACGATGTGCGCAGAAGCGGGCTGCAGGTGGGCGAGCGCGCCCTGATACTGGGCGGGGGCCCCATAGGCATGCTGATTGCGCTGGTGGCGCAGCACACGGGTGCGGATGTATATGTAAGCGAGATAAACGAATACCGCCTGGCGTTTGCGCAAAGGCTGGGCATTAAAACCATTAATCCCGCAAAGTGCGGCCCGGAGCAGGAAACCCTTCGCATCACGGATGGCCGTGGGTTCGACGTGGTGTACGAGGCTTCCGGCAGTAAGCCCTGCATACAGGCGGCGACCGGCGTTGTTAAGATTGGCGGCACTGTTCTGGTGATTGGCATGGCGGGGGAGCAGCCCTTTAACCTGGGGGCGGTGTTTGCCAAGGAACTGACCGTAAAGGGTGTGCGCATTCATTCGCAGCAGAGCTTTGAAGGGGCCGTTGCGCTTTTAAAGTCCGGCGTTTTAAATGGCAGACTGGAGCAGATATTGAACCGGGAATTTACTCTGGACGAGTGTGTGGAGGCCATGCGTTTCCAGGTGGAGGACGCGAATCATTTTAAGGTGGTCATCAAAATCGATTGACGGATTGTTTCTTCAGCCATATAATTGTATACATAAATTTAAAATAGTACATGACAAGGAGCTTGATTGTATGAACGGAGAAAAGGATTCGGCTGCAAATTTAAGCCAGGCAGTATACGATTATATTATGAAGGCGCTCATTATGCAGGAGATCAAGTGCGGCGAGCGCATATCGGAAGAGAATATTTCCGAGCGCATGAACATCAGCCGCACCCCCATACGCGAGGCGCTGCGGCTGCTGGCATCCCAGGGGCTGGTGATCATTTATCCCAAGCGGTTTGCGGAGGTGATCTCGTTTACGGAGAAAGACCGCCACGAGATAGGCATTGTGCGCCTGAATCAGGATGTGTTTTCTGCCAAACTTGCGATTCAGAACGGCAGCAACGCGGATTTTTTAAATTTAAGCCGCGCTGCGGACGAATGTGAAAAATACGCCAGGGAAGGCGACAGGTATATGCGCATTACCACAGACTGCCGTTTTCATCTGCTGCTGGCCGAGATTGGAAAAAACCAGGTGCATACGGCGTACCAGCAGATTTTGTACCAGAAGATATGCCTGTTGCAGGCCGCCAATTATGTGGACGTGGAGGACAGCCTTGTGAAAATAAGCCACCACAGGCAGATTATAGACGGGCTGATGAAAAGGGACGCGGCGCTCACCATTGGCGCCATTGTGGAGCACTTAAAGCGGTTTTACAGGCTGGAAGAGAGCGGATACGCTTTTATGCTCTCTTATTATGAATACGAAACGAAAAGGGGATAAACGCAATGAGCGGAATGTTTGGAAAACTGAACCATATTGCGATATTTGTTAAAAGCAGGCAAGAAGCGGTTGGTTTTTACACGGACGTGCTGGGCGGAAAGCTGCTTTTTACGGTGGACAACGAATCGGACGGGCTGCAAATTGCCATGGTGCAGATGGACGGATACTGCGTGGAGCTGCTGGAACCGCCCGAAGGCAAGGAAAAAGTGCAGGCGCTGGCGGAAGCCACTGCCAACCATTTTGCCGTTTCTGTGGACGACATAGAAGGCGCGATTGTATATATAGAGCAAAAAGGCTATCAGGTTGAAAAACCGGGGATATACAACGTGCCGGATTTTGGCCGCAAGGGAAACAACCTGCAAGTCGCCTTCTTTCACGGGCCAAACGGAGAGAGGATAGAGCTCTTCCGGCAGTTGTGATGCGTTTTGAGCAGGAGCGGTACGCGAACTTTATAAACGGCGTGCGGGAGTTTGCGGATACGGTGGTTGCGCCCGACGCAAGGGTTACGGATGAAAGCGATGCTTTTCCTGCGCGGGCGGTGCGGGAAATGAAAAGCAGAAAGTATTTTGGCATTCCTTTTGGCGCCGAGTGGGGCGGCGGAGGCCAGGATTACACAGCGTATGCAATGGCTATAGAGGAGATTGCCAGGCGGTGCGCGTCCACAGCCGTTGTGCTGAGCACGCATACATCCCTTTGCTGCCTGTCCGTATCCCTGTTTGGCAGCCAAAAGATAAAGGCCGCATACCTGCGGCCGCTGCTGTCGGGCGACCTGCTTGGCGCGTTTGCGTTGACCGAGCCCGAAGCGGGCAGCGACGTTTGGGCCATTGAAACCCTGGCGCGGGAAGAGGACGATTGCTATGTTCTAAATGGTGAGAAGGTGTTTATAACAAACGCCGGGCACGCCGGGGTGTACATTGTATTCGCAAAGAACGAACGAGGCAAGCTTTCCGCCCTGCTGGTTACGCCGGATATGCCTGGGTTTTGCATTGCGGGGTATGAAAAAAAGCTGGGTATCCGCGGGTCTGCCGCCGGGCGTCTGGTGTTCCGGGATGTAAAGGTCCCCAAAGGCAACCTGCTGGGAGAACCGGACAGCGGCTTTAAAACCGCCATGGCCGCGCTGGACGGCGGCAGAATCGCCATTGCCGCCCAGGCGCTGGGGATTGCAGAGGCGGCGCAGGGACTGGCGGTTGCCTATGTAAAGGAACGGAAGCAGTTTGGGCGCAGCATCAGCGAATTCCAGAACACGCGGTTCGTTTTGGCGCAGGCGCGCACGGAAATAGAGGCTGCCCGGCATTTGATGCTGCACGCGGCCCGGCTGCTGGACAGCGGCAGGCCCCATACAAAAGAGGCTGCCATGGCAAAGCTGAAATGCTCCCAGGTGGCGGACATGGCTTCCACAAACGCGCTGCAGCTTTTGGGCGGCATTGGCTACACCGGACGCAGCGACGCCGAACGTTTCTTCCGCGACGCAAGGATCACCCAGATATACGAAGGGACTTCTGAGATACAGAAGATGATTATTTCTTCTTTTGAGTTAAAGTAATGGCTTTTGGAGGAGGGACGCCTCCAATAAACGGAGGGTGTGCAATGAGATATATGAAGATAGGCGCTATACCAAACGCTTCGGCGGTTGGGCTGGGCACATGGGCCATTGGCGGCGGGCAATGGTGGGGAGAAAACGACGAGAGCGACTCCATAGCCACCATTCACGCGGCGGTGGACGGCGGCATCAACCTGATAGATACCGCGCCCGCTTACGGCAAGGGCCTGAGCGAACAAGTTGTGGGCAAGGCTTTAAAGGGAATGCGCAACAACGTATATATTTCCACCAAATGCGGGCTGGTGTGGGACGTGGAGGAAGGCTCCTTCTTTTTTGAAAAGGACGGCAAGCAGGTGCTCCGCAACTTAAGCCCTGCTTCCATTCAGAGGGAGGTGGAGGATAGCCTGCGGCGTTTGCAGACAGACCACATAGACATTTATTTTACGCACTGGCAGTCTGTGCCTCCGTTTTTTACGCCCGTTTGGGAAACCATGGAGGCGCTGAAAAAATTGAAACAGGAAGGGAAGATTCTGGCGGTTGGCGCATCCAACGTTTCTGTTGAACATTTAAAGGAATACATCGCGTGCGGCGGGCTGGACATTATTCAGGAAAAATACAGCATGCTGGACCGCGGCGCTGAAGACAGGCTTTTTAAACTTCTGAAACAAAACGGCATTGCGTTTCAGGCGTATTCTCCCCTGGAGATGGGGCTTTTGACCGGCAATATAGGCAGGGATTTTGTGCCCGCGCCGGGGAGCGCGCGGGACGGCAAAAAGTGGTTTGCAAAAGAAAACCTGCCGCGGGTGATTGACATGATGCAGGGGTGGGCGGACCTTCTGCAAAAGTATGGCTGCACCTATACGCGCCTGGCAATTGCGTGGCTAAGGGCGCAGGGAGATTTTGTGAACGTGTTGTGCGGCGCAAGGAAGGTATTCCAGCTTAAGGACAACATTGGCGGCGCGGATATTGTGCTGGAGGCCAGGGACGTAGCCCGCATACGGGGCGATGTGGAAAATCTGGGATAAGAGGTATTGTTTTATGGAAGACGTTTTGATTGTATCCGCCTGCCGGACGGCCATTGGGTCTTTTGGCGGCGCGCTGAAGGATGTGCCTGCCGCGCGGCTGGGCGAGGCGGTGATTCGCGAGGCACTCGCACGCGCGGGCGTGCTGGCGGAACAGGTGGACGAAGTGATTATGGGCAACGTGCTGCAGGCGGGCCTGGGGCAGAACCCCGCCAGGCAGGCTGCCGTATTTGCGGGCATTCCGGTGGAATCTCCGGCCATGACGGTGAACAAGGTGTGCGGCTCCGGGCTGAAGGCCGTTAATCTGGCCGCGCTGGCCATACGCGCGGGCGACGCGGACTGCATTGTTGCGGGCGGCATGGAAAACATGTCACAGGCGCCCTATCTGCTGCGCGAGCACAGGACGGGCGGACGCATGGGTGACGGCAGGGTTGTGGACGAAATGATATGCGACGGCCTGTGGGATGCGATGGGCAATTACCACATGGGCATTACGGCGGAAAACATAGCGGAGAAATACGGAATTACACGCGGGGAGCAGGACGTTTTTGCGGCGGCTTCCCAGCAAAAGTGCGAGGCCGCGCAGAATGAGAACAAGTTTGCGGACGAAATAGCAAAAGTGCAGGTTCCCCAGCGCAAGGGTGGCCCGCTGGAATTTTGCCAGGACGAATATCCGCGCAGGGGCGTTACGGCGGAGAGTATTTCCGGCCTGAAACCGGCGTTTAAAAAGGACGGCACGGTTACGGCCGCAAACGCATCCGGTATCAACGACGGCGCGGCGGCGCTGGTGCTTGTATCCCGCAGATTTGCGGAACAGAACAGTTTAAAACCAATCGCCAGAATTGTGGCTTACGGTTCCCAGGGCGTTCCCCCGGAGATTATGGGCACCGGCCCCGTGCCTTCCGTAAAGCAGGCGCTTGGAAGAGCGGGCCTGGAGATTTCGCAGATAGACCTGGTGGAGGCAAACGAGGCGTTTGCCGCGCAGGCCATTGCGGTGTCCCGCGACCTGGGACTGGACAGCCAAAAGGTGAACGTAAACGGCGGCGCGATTGCGCTGGGGCACCCCATTGGGGCCTCCGGCGCGCGTATTTTGGTTACCCTGCTGCATGAGATGCGCAGACAGGGCGGCAAATATGGGCTTGCAACCCTGTGTATTGGCGGAGGCATGGGAGAGGCGTTGATTGTGGAGAGGGATTCCCTCTGCGTATAAGGATTGGAGCGAGTGATGGAACACATTAAACTTGATTTGCGGGGCGAAACTGGCGTTCTGACCATATGCCGCGAGGAGGCTTTAAACGCGCTGAATACCGGCGTTTTAAAAGAACTGGAAGAAGCGGTTGAGGCCGTTGCGGCAAACAGGGGCCTGCGGTGCCTGATTATCACCGGGCAGGGCGCAAGGGCGTTTGTGGCCGGGGCGGACATTGCGGAAATGCTGGCAAAAGACCCGGCGGAAGGAGAGGCCTTCAGCAGGCTGGGAAGCGGCGTTTTGCTGCGGCTGGAGCGGCTGCCCATGCCCACCGTTGCGGCGGTGAACGGATACGCCCTGGGCGGCGGCTTTGAGCTGGCTCTGAGTTGCGATATTCGCATTGCTTCTGATAACGCGGTGCTGGGCTTGCCGGAGGTTGGCCTGGGGCTTTTTCCCGGATGGGGCGGCATGCACCGCCTGGCCCGCGTGGCGGGGCCGGGCAGGGCGAAGGAATTGATTTTTACGGGGCGCGCCATACCCGCCAAAGAGGCGTTTGCAATGGGCGTTGTAAACCATGTGTACCCGCAGGAAACACTGATGGACGAGGCGGCCCGGCTGGCGAATCAAATTGCGTCCAGCGCGCCGGTTGCCGTGCGTTTGGCCAAGCAGGCCCTGCACGCCGGGATGCATATGGATATGGCGGATGCTCTGGAACTGGACGCCGGGCAGTTTGGCAAATGCTTTGCAACCGGCGACGCAAAAAAGGGCATGAGCGCGTTTTTGAATAAAGAAAAAGGCGTCCGGTTTGACAATTTATAACGACAGGGAGGTAGCAATATGGATTTAAAATTAAAGGATAAGCTGGTATTGGTTACGGGCTCCACATCCGGCATTGGCAAGGCCATAGCAAAAGAACTGCTGGCGGAAGGCGCGCGCGTGATACTCAACGAACCCAATGCGGATAACGTGAAGAAAACGGCGCAGGAGCTTTCTGCGCTGGGCACAGTGTATGCCGCGCCGGGAGACCTCTCCAATATGGAAGGCGCGCAGGCTGTGATTGACGCGGCGGACGCGGTTGGCGAGCTGGACGTGCTTGTGAACAACGCGGGCGTTTACTGGGCTTCTCCGTTTGAAAGCTGCACAGACGAAGAATGGATGCGCATGTTCAATATCAACCTGTTCAGCATGGTGCGCCTGTGCAGGCATTTTTTGCCCAGGATGCTCAAGCGCAACAGCGGCAAGATTCTTTGCTCCGCAAGCGAAGTGGCCATAAAACCGCTGCCCACCTTTCCGCATTATTGCGCTTCCAAAGCCGCGGTGATGAACCTGGCGCGCAGCATGGCGGAGCTGACCAAGGGCACAAAGGTAACGGTAAACTGCCTGTTGCCCGGCCCCACCTGGACGGAAGGCACGGCGGAATACCAGACCGGCGTGGCGAAAGCCAAGGGCATGACCATTGAGGAGCATGTGGAAGATTATTTTAACAACTTTGACCCCACCTCCCTGGTGCGCAGGTGGGTGGATTCGCGTGAGATTGCCACAACCGTGGCGTACTACTGCTCGGAACTTTCTGCCGCCACAAACGGCGCATCCATACGTATAGAGGGCGGCCTGATCAGAAGCATATAATTCTGTTTGCCGGCAATATGCCGAAGCTAAAAAAATATCCGCGGCGCGTTTGTGGGCCAACGGATATTTTTTCTGCATATTGCAGAATGTGCCGGTAACAAAACAGATTTTAATTGCTTATGATTTATTTTGAGGTATAATTGTCTGGTATTTATTGCATATAGGGTCAGGTGTAAGATAGGTATGGACAGCGGCAAATTGTATCCAAGAACCGGCGACAAACAAACAATCTATTTAAAGAACGCCATAACACAACCGAATATAACAGTGGGGGAGTATACAATATACAATGATTTTGCGCACGACCCTGTTGAGTTCGAAAAAAATAACGTTCTGTACCACTATCCTGTAAACCGTGACAGGCTGATTATAGGAAAATACTGCTCCATTGCCTGCGGCGCCAAGTTTATGTTTACTTCCGGAAACCATACGATGCTATCTCTTTCAAACTATACGTTTCCAGTCTTTTATGAAGAATGGGGATTGGATGTTTCTGATATAACAGGGGCATGGGATAATAAAGGAGATACGGTAATTGGCAACGATGTTTGGATTGGGTATGAAGCCGTAATCATGCAGGGGGTGCATATAGGGGATGGGGCTGTCATAGGTTCAAGGTCGGTTGTTACAAAGGATGTCCCTCCGTATACAATTGCGGGCGGCGTACCGGCAAAAAAGATTCAGGAACGTTTTTCTGCTAATGTTGTTGAAAAGCTGCTTGCGCTGCAATGGTGGAACTGGGAAGAAAAGGCCGTGCAGCAAAACCTGCCCGCTATTATGCGGGGAGACATTGATTGCCTGATGGGGTAACATTAAAAAATTTGTGAAGGGAAGTTCTGGAATGGCTTGTGTTTTGGGGATTGATTTGGGCACGTCCAGCGTTAAGGCCATGCTGCTTGGCGCGGAGACGGGCGAAACTGCCGTTGCAAGCCGGGCGTATACGGTGGACATACCCAGGCCCGGCTGGGCGGAGCAGCAGCCGCAGGCATGGTGGGACGCGGCTGCGCAGGCGCTGCGGGAGCTGAAAGAAAAACATGCAAAAGAATATAATGCCGTTGCGGCAATCGGGTTTTCAGGGCAGATGCACGGGATGGTGGCGGTGGACGATACCGGCGAACCCCTGCGCCCGGCCATTTTGTGGTTGGATCAGCGGGCGGGCGTTCAGCTTGGGGAGATTGAGCGGAAAATAAGCAGAGAAGAGATGGGCCGCGTTTTGCGCAACCGCGTGTTTGCGGGGTTCGCGTTCCCTTCTCTTTTATGGGTGATGCAAAATGAGCCGGATATTGCCCGCCGTATCAGCCGGGTGATGCAGCCCAAGGATTATATACGGTTCAAAATCACCGGACGCATAGGTGCGGAGGAATCGGACGCTTCCGCAACTGGCTGTTTTGATGTGGGCAAAAGGGAATGGGCGTGGGACCTGATCCGGCGCTTGGGCGTGCCCGGGGATGTTTTTCCCGAATGCGGCATGTCCGGGAGTATAGCGGGCACGGTTACAAAGGAATGCGCACAGGCAACCGGGCTTGCGGAAGGCGTTCCCGTGGTGTACGGCTGCGGGGACCAGATGGCGCAGAGCATTGGAAACGGGGCTGTGCGGGAAGGCATTGTGGTTTCCAACATTGGCACGGGCGGCCAGATTTCCGCATTCAGTAGCGCGGGCGCGTGGGATATCCAGATGCGCACCCACACCTTTTGCCACGCTGTGGAGGGCGCGTACACGGTGTTTGGCGCTACCCTGTGCGCGGGCATGGCTGTTAACTGGTTTAAAAATAAGATACTCAAAGAGAGAAGCTATGCCGAAATGGACCGGCTGGCCGCGCAGGCGCAGCCTGGCAGCGAGGGCCTGCTGTTTTTGCCCTATCTGGCGGGGGAACGCACGCCGCATATGAACCCCAAGGCGGAGGGCGCTTTTTTTGGCCTGAAGCTCTGCCACAGCCGGGAACACATGGTTCGCGCCGCAATGGAGGGCGTTGCGTACAGCCTGAAGGATTCCCTTACTATTATTGAGGAAATGGGCATACGGGCGGAGCGCATCATTGCATCCGGCGGCGGGGCGGCAAGCCGCGCGTGGCTCCAGATTCAGGCGGATGTGTTTGAACGGGAGATGCAGGTGTGCCGGGTGGGCGAGCAGGCTTGCCTGGGCGCGTGCATTCTGGCCGGCGTGGGCGCGGGGTTGTTCCCAAGCGTGCAGGACGCGTGCGGCCGCTTTGTGCGGTACGATGATAAAGTGATTCAGCCGAATCCGGAAAACAGGCGGGTGTACCGCCAGGGATATGGCCGGTTCCGGGAACTGTATGCCAGAACCAGGGATTTAATGGGGTAAATATCCTCCCTCTCACGAGGGCGGCGGAGGGAGAGAAAATGCTGAAGAGCTCTCCCTCAGTCAGCTTCGCTTCGCTACGGATTCATGCATCGCGTCAGTATTTGTTGTTTGTTCTGCGCTCGCATTCTTCACGTGCTCAGTGGGCTTCCGCCTTCCTTTATCACGCTAAGGCGTGCGGCCGGCTCCGCCCTGGCATCAGAGGAGCCTGGAATGAAGCAAGTATAATGATTTGGGCTTATCAAAAACAGCACTGATTCATTATCAACACTTTGTTTTAACAGAGCCTTTATGAAAAAAGCGGGGCACGGGGCGAAGCCCTTCCAAAGTCATTCCCCGTGCACGTAGCGCTTGCCGCGCAGGAAAGAGAGAAGGGCGGCAATGCCGGAGAGCGCGGCGGAAATATAGAACGCCACGCGCAGGCTGGACATAACGGCGGGCGCAATGGTGTTGGGGAAAAACTGGTTGCCCAGGAGGGTTGCCTTTGCGGCCTGGGACAGGCCGGAAAGCACAGACTGCGGAATAAGCGTGCCCATGGGGTTATACCCCAGGAAGGCTGCAAACAGCGCAGAGGTGGGCGGCAGGCTTGATATTTGCTGCGCCGCTTCCGCCGGAACGCCTGTTTGCACCAGGCCCTGGTACAGCACGGGGGGCAGGCTCTGGGCCAGCCCGATGATAAGAATGGCAAAATACAGGGTCATGCTCAGGGTCATGCCCGTGTTCTGGAAGGTGGCCATCATGCCGGAAGACGCGCCGCGCTGCTTTGGGGGCACGGCGTTCATTACCGCAGTGGCGTTGGGCGCTGCAAACATGCCCATGCCCGCGCCCAGAACCAGAAGGATCACAATAAAAATGCCGTAGCCAAAATCCGCGGGCAGCAGCGTAAGCAGTATGAACCCGGCGGCAGAGGCGATCATGCCGGTGGTTGTGAAAACCTTGGCCCCATACCGGTCGGACAGGCGGCCGCAGAGCGGGCCCATGGCAAAGAACCCAAGGATCATGGGCATCATGTATATGCCCGCCCAAAGGGGCGTGGATTCAAAGCTGTAGCCGTGCAGGGGCAGCCAGATGCCCTGCAGCCAGATGATGAGCATAAACTGCAGCCCGCCCCGCGCAACAGAGCTTAGGAACAGGCTGGCGTTGCCCATTAAGAACGGCTTGATGCGGAACAGTTCCAGGTGGAACATGGGGAATTTAACCTTGCGCTCAATAAACAGAAACGCTGCCAGAAGACCGGCGCCCGCAATGATGCTGCAAATAACAAAAGGGCTGCCCCAGCCCATGGTGGAGTTTCCGTAGGGCATAATGCCGTAGGTAAGGCCCATTAAAAGCAGGGTTAGCCCCGCGGCAAACGTTGTGTTCCCAAGCCAGTCGATTTTCTGCGTTTTATCCGGCGCAGACTGCTCTTTTAATGAGATATACCCCCAAATGGTACCCACAAGGCCAATGGGGATGCTGACCAGGAAGATAAGACGCCAGTCTATATCCGCCAGAATGCCGCCCAGCACCAGGCCGCCCAGGGACCCGCCCACAGCGGCAATCTGGTTCAGGCCCATTGCCATGCCCCGCTCCTTGGATGAAAACGCGTCCGTTAATATTGCCGTGCTGTTGGAGAACAGGAACCCCGCGCCCACGCCCTGCACAAGGCGGTATATGATCATGATCAGAATACCGGTGGTGCCGGTTGCGGGCGTAAAATACAGCAAAATGGACGCGCCGGTAAATATGGCGAACCCAAGATTGAAGAGGCGCACACGCCCGAAAATATCGGATATCCTGCCGAAGGATACCAGCAGTGTGGCGGTGACAACGGTGAAGCCCATCAGCATCCACAGCATGTACGAAGCGCCGTCTGCCGAGAGCGGGTTTACCTGCATGCCGCGGAATATGGCGGGCAGAGATATGAGCAGGATGTTGCCGCTGATGGAGGAGAGCAGCACGCCAAGGGTGGTGTTGGAAAGAGCCACCCACTTGTAGCGGGAGGCTTTTTTAGTCTGTTTTTCTGTTTGCAAAGATTCCGTAAACGTACACTTCCTTATTTATAAATTTAAAACTGTTGCATACAATTGTACACCCGGAGCAAATTGCAAGTCTATGTGTTTTTACATGGATTTTGCGCCACAAGATTAGAAATGTATTAGCAAATGTGCAATTGACGAAAGTGCGCGGTTGAATTAATATATTGCGTATAGAGTTTATTGAAACCGTTTCTGCAGGAGAAAAAAGCAAAGAATGGATAACGGCGCGATCAGGCGGCTGGTGGAAACCAGCATACTCAAAGAATTAGCGCAGGCCGGCAGGGGATATTTTGTGCCTGTGGCTGTTTCTAACCGGCACGTGCATTTGTGCGCGGCGGACGTGGAAGTATTGTTTGGACAAGGATACCAGCTAAAAGTGCTGCGCGGCCTGAGCCAGCCGGGGCAGTTTGCGTGCGGGGAAACGGTGACGCTTGCCGGGCCAAAGGGCAGCGTGGAAAAGCTGCGGGTGCTGGGGCCTGCGCGCGGAGAAACGCAGGTGGAAATACTGCAATCGGACAGCTTTAAGCTGGGGATTGAGCCGGTGGTTCGCATGTCCGGAGATTTGGCAGATACCCCGGGCGGCAGGCTGGTTGGGCCTGCCGGGAGCGTGGAATTAAAGCGCGGCGTTATTGTTGCGGCGCGGCACCTGCATATGTCCGCTGCCGAGGCGGCATGCTACGGGCTTAAAAACGGGGATTCCGTCAGCGTGAAAAAAGGCGGGGCGCGGGCCCTTACATTCTGCGGCGTGGTTGTGCGCGCGGGAGAGGGGCACTCGCTGGAAGTGCATATAGATACGGACGAGGCGAACGCGGCGGGCATGCTCTGCGGCGAAATGATGGAGCTGGACAGGTAATATACAGTATGGAAATAAGCCCGGAAACAATAGAAAAAATAGTGGCCAGGGCAACGCGGGACGCGCTGAACGCGGCGGGCGCGGGGATGCCGCGCGGCAAGGCGCTCGCGGTGGCGCCGGGGCCGGTGTTCGACCAGCAGGGCGCATGCGCGTTTTTGCATCGCATAGGCGCGCAGGCCGTGTTGTTTGAGGAAGCGTATCTGGCGGACGCTGCCATACCGCAGACGCGCGCGGACACGCCCGAACAGCGGCAGAAGATTGCGGCCGGCCTGCAGGATTACGCGGAGATTGTGGCGGTAACGCCGCCGCTCTGGTTTATCCGCAGCCTGGCGCGGGGAGACGACGGAACGTTTGCGGCGCAGATGATACTGCGGCCCCTGCTGTGGGGAACAAACGTGACGCTGCTGCTGGATTTTGCGCTGCCGGGGTACCGCCGGGGCGACATGATGACAGAACTGACAGAAATGCTTGGCAGCCTGGAGAGAGCGGGCATGCGGCTGGAAACGCTGCTGCCGCGGGGCCGTGCGGAGGAACCCAAGGATTTTGTATCCGAGCAGGACGTGCGGGACGCGGCCAAGGCGAAAAAGCTCAGGATACAGGTTAAAGAAGGCGCGATTGTGACACAGCTTGCGCGGGACACCGCAAAAGAGCTGGGGATTGCGATAGAATAAACCCGCAAAATACGCGGAGGGCGGCTGATTGCCGGCCCGGACAGGATAGAATATGCAGATTGCACGAGTGATAGGGAACGTTGTAAGCACCAATAAAACGGAAAAACTGCACGGGCTTAAGCTGCTGATTGTAGCGCCCATAGACCTCTCCACATTTGAGGAGAAGGGGCAGCCCACTGTCGCCATCGACACGGTTGGGGCAGGCGTGGGCGAGGTTGTGATGCTGTGCGGCGGAAGCTCCTCGCGGCAAACGGCTCTTACCGAGAACAAACCGTCCGACATGGCGATTGTTGCGATCATCGATTCCATGGAGATGAACGGGAAAGTGATTTTTCGTAAGTTTGAAGAAAAACAGGATTGATTTTTGGGATAACGGGAGGATGCTATGGAATTAACGGAAGCCGGGATCCGCGCCATTGTGGAGGCGGCTGTGCATAAAGCGCTGGGAACAAACGGCGGCTGGCTGTGCGATACGGCGGAGCAGGCGGTTGCGGGCGCAAAAGCGGCGCAGGCGCAGCTAAAAGAAATGAGCCTGGAGCAGCGCGGCCGACTGATTGGCGCAATGCGCCGGGCAGCCATGGAAAACGTGCAATACCTCTCTGAACTGGCAAACCGGGAAACCGGTTACGGCAGGGTGGAGGACAAGATAGCAAAAAACCGCCTGGCCATAGAAAAAACGCCGGGAACAGAGGACCTGACCGCGGACGCAATGTCCGGCGATTTTGGGCTTACTCTGGTGGAGCGCGCGCCCTTTGGGGTGATTGGCGCAATTACGCCTTCCACAAACCCCACCTCCACTGTAATTAACAATTCCATCAGCATGATAGCGGGCGGAAACGCGGTGGTGTTTAACCCGCATCCGGCGGCAAAGAACGCTTCCGCTGAGACCATGCGTATTTTAAACGAGGCGATTGTCTCCGCGGGCGGGCCGCAAAACTTGATCTGCACTGTGAAGGAGCCGACTCTTGAAAGCGGCAAAGTGATCATGGAACATAAAGATATTCCGCTGCTGGCCATTACGGGCGGCGAGGCGGTGGTGCGCGTGGCCATGAAGACCGGCAAAAAGGTGATTGCGGCCGGGCCGGGAAACCCGCCGGTGATAGTGGACGATACGGCCCTGATTCCCCAGGCCGCAAAGGACATTGTGGACGGCGCGAGTTTTGACAACAACGTGCTGTGCATTGCGGAAAAAGAAGTGTTTGTATACCGCGAAGTTGGCGAGCAACTGATGGCGGAAATGCAAAAACACGGCGCCTTTCGTGTGTATGGAGACGACATACAAAAAATTGTAAACACTGTTTTGGTGCATAAAGACGGCAGGTATGTGATTAACCGCAATTATGTGGGCCGTGACGCCGCGGTGATATTAGGGGACAGCGGCGTTTCCTTTACGGGCAATCCGCGGCTTGTGATTGCTGAGGTGGGCGAAGGCCACCCGTTTGTCACGGTGGAAATGCTGATGCCTGTGCTTGGCATTGTGAACATAGAACATGATATCAAGAGCGCGATTGCAAAGGCAATCCGCGCGGAGAACGGCTGCCACCATACAGCCATGATGCATTCCCAAAACGTAACGCACCTCTCCATGGCCGCGCGGGCACTTGATACCACCATATTCGTAAAAAACGCGCCTTCTTACGCGGGCCTGGGATTTGGCGGCGAAGGATATACAACCCTGACCATTGCCACGCCCACGGGCGAGGGGCTTACCAGCGCGCGCAGCTTTACGCGGTTGAGGCGCTGCGTATTATACGGCAACTTTAGGATTGTGTGAGCATGGACAGGGATTTGATACTGCAGAAGATAAAAGACTCCGGAGTTGTGGGCGCGGGCGGCGCGGGTTTCCCCACGCACGTGAAGCTGAATTGCAGCGCGGAGGTTGTGATTGCAAACGGCGCGGAGTGCGAGCCGCTGCTGCGCACGGACCGCACGGTGATGGAGCTGTATGCGCCCATGGTGATTGCGGGGCTGAAAGCCTGCATGGAGGCCGCGGGCGCAAAGCGCGGCGTGATTGCCACCAAAAAGAAATACACGGCTGCCATTGAAGCGCTTAAAAGCGCAATTGGCAGCGCAAACATAGAATTCCTGCTGATGGAAAGCTATTACCCCGCGGGGGACGAGCAGCAGATTGTATATGAGGCTATGGGAAAAGTGGTGCCAACCGGCGGGCTGCCGCTGGACGTTGGGGCGGTGGTGCAGAACGTATCCACCCTGGCGGACGTTGCGAACGCGCTTAAATGCGCGCCCCTGACAGAAAAGCTGGTGACAGTGAACGGCGAGGTGAAAAACCCTGCGGTGTTCCGGGCGCCCATTGGCGCAAGCGTGCGCTCTTTGATTGCCGCTGCGGGCGGGCCGGATGATTTATCCGGCTACAGCGTGGTTATTGGCGGGCCCATGATGGGACGCATCACAAGCAGCCCGGACGAGCCCGTGACCAAAACGACGGGCGGCATACTGGTGTTTCCCAAAGAACACCCGCTGATCCAAAAGCGCACGGGCTCGCTGGAAAGCGACCTGAAGCTGGCGCGCAGCGTATGCTGCCAGTGCAACTTTTGCACGCAGATGTGCCCCAGGAACGCGCTGGGCCTGAAGGTGGAGCCGCACAAGGTGATGCGCGGCATGGCGCTTGGAGCGCCGGACTTTGGCGAGGCGAACGGCATATTCTCCTGCTGCGACTGCGGGTTGTGCACGCTTTTTGCCTGCAACTTTTCACTCGCGCCCTCGCGCATGATGCAGCGGGCCAAGCAGGAGCTGGGCAGGCAGGGCGTGAAACCGGTTAAAAAAACAGCGTACCCTGTGGCGAGCGGCAATATAAGCGACATAAAAGTGCCTACGCACAGGTTGCTGGCGCGGCTTGATATCGCGAGGTACGACCGCGATATGCCCTTGGTGGAGAAACTGCATGTGCAAAGCGTACGTTTGCCGCTGAAAATGCACATTGGCGCGCCCGCAAAGCCGGTGGTGAAAACCGGCGGCTGTGTGGTAAAAGGGCAGCTTATTGCGGAGGCCCAGGGCCTGGGAGCGGATATCCACGCGAGCATTGCGGGCAGGGCGCAGGTTTTGGAAAACGAAATACTGATTGAGGAATAATACATGAGTTACGCGTTGGGAATGGTTGAAACAAATTGCATACCAAAGGGCATAGAAGCGGGCGACGCCATGCTGAAGGCTGCGGATGTTACGCTTGCCGCGGCGCAGACCGCCTGCGCGGGCAAATATATTGTGCTGGTCTCCGGCGGGGTGGCGGCGGTGTCGGCCTCTGTTGCGGCGGGAAGCGAGGTTGCGCAGGAAACGCTGGTGGACAGCGTGGTGATCCCCAACGTGGACCCGCAGGTGATCCGGGCGGTATCGGCCTGCACGGAGATTGCCGGGTGCCGGGCGCTGGGCATTATTGAGACGTTCTCGTTGGTATCCGCCATTCTGTGCGCGGATACGGCGGTAAAGGCCGCGGATATAGAACTGATAGAGATTCGCCTGGGCAGGGGCCTGGGCGGCAAGTCCTTCGTAACACTTACGGGGGATGTTGCCGCGGCGCGGTTCGCCGTGGAAGCGGCACGGGGCCAGGAAGGCGCGGCGGGCATGGTATCGCGCACGGTGGTGATACCGGCGCCCCATCCGGATATTGTAAAAGCGATTTTCTAGGATAAAAGGAAATAATAAAGGAGAAACCAAACATGGAGAAACTGGCGTTGGGCATGGTGGAAACAAGAGGGCTTGTTGGGGCCATTGAAGCGGCGGACGCAATGGTAAAGGCCGCAAATGTAAAACTGATTGGCAAAGAGCAGATTGGCTCCGGGCTTGTAACAGTCATGGTGCGCGGAGATGTGGGCGCGGTAAAAGCTTCTGTGGACGCGGGCGCTGCCGCCGCAAAGCGGGTTGGCGAGCTGGTGAGCGTGCATGTGATCCCCAGCCCGCATGAAGACGTGGAAGGCATACTGCCGGGCGCGGCTGCAAAAACCGCGGCGGGCAAAAAGTAATATGTACCAGGGCAAGGTGGTTGGCACCGTGGTGAGCACGGTGAAGGACGAAAACTTAAAGGGCGTTAAGCTTCTGATTGTGCAGCGCATTGAGAACGGAAAGCCAAAGGAACTCATCGTTTCCGCGGACGGGACGCGGCAGGCGGGCGTGGGCGACTGGGTATACCTCATTGGCAGCAAGGAAGCGTGCCTGCCCTTCCCGGAACTGAACATGATACCCGTGGATTCGTCCATTGTGGGTTTTATAGACCGTTTAAACGAAGATTTGTAAGCATAAGCATTTGAAGGGGGAAAATAAAATGGAAAAACAGGCATTGGGTATGGTGGAGACAAAAGGGCTGGTTGGCGCAATTGAGGCGGCGGACGCAATGGTGAAAGCCGCAAACGTTACGCTGATTGGAAAGGAAAAGATAGGTTCCGGCCTGGTGACAGTGATGGTGCGGGGCGACGTGGGCGCGGTGAAAGCCGCTGTGGACGCGGGCGCTGCCGCCGCAAAACGGGTTGGCGAGCTGTTCTCCGTGCATGTAATTCCGCGCCCGCATGACGACGTGGAAGGTATACTGCCGGGCAAAGAAGGCTGAAATGCTGCTGGCAAGGGTGGTTGGCAACCTGGTATCCACTGTAAAAATGCCCTCGCACAGGGGGCACAAGCTGATGCTGGTGGAGTATATTGATCTGGAAGGGAAACCTTACGGTTCCCGGCAGATCGTAATGGACGCGGCGGACGCGGGCATAGGCGATATTGTGCTGGTGAACGTAGACGGGGGCGCTTCCCAAATGATTATTAACGACAAAAAAGCGGTGGTGGACTGCACCATCTGTGGTTTTGTGGATCATTTTGACGTACCCGGAAAGAAGACGGCCACTGCGAAAGAACAGGACTGAGCGTATGCGCGGGATGTATAGAATGATCGGACTAAAGCGGCAAACCGGTAAGGCGGTTTTGCCTTTTTCCATTACAGAAGAGTAGAGGTATTAACATGGCGGTTTATCCATCCGTTTTTGAAGCAAAAGAACAGATTGTTGAAATAGGCAGGCGTATGTACGCAAAAAACCTGGTGGTCTCCAACGACGGGAACATCAGCTGCAAAATATCTCCCACTGAAATTCTGGCCACGCCCACGGGCGTATCCAAGGGTTTTATGGACCGGGATATGATGGTGAAAATGAATCTGGACGGCGAGGTGGTTGGCTACAGCGACTGCAAGCCTTCTTCTGAAGTAAAGATGCATCTGCGCGTCTACAGGGAAAACCCGGACGTGGTTGCGGTGGTGCACGCGCATCCGCCTTACGCAACCTCCTTTGCCATTGCGGGCATCGGCCTGGACCAGCCCATACTGACCGAGGCGCTGATGTCCCTGGGCAGCGTGCCTGTGGCCAGGTACGCCACGCCGGGCACCCAGGAGGTGCCGGATTCCATTGCACCCTTCTGCACCAAGTACAACGCGGTTTTAATGGCGAACCACGGGGCCCTTACCTGGGGGGACAGCCTGATGCAGGCGTACCACCGTATGGAATCTGTGGAATACTATGCGAATATTATTTTTAATACCAGCTATATCATTGGGCAATCCATGAAACTGAGCTGCCAGCAGATAGAACCCCTGATGGATATACGCGCGCGGTTGGGGGTAAGCGGCGGCGGCGAGCCCGCCTGTTCGGTTAAAACCATGAACGACAGGGATGTGCTGCCCGCGTCCGGCCCCATTAAGGAATGCACAAGCTGCGGCAGAAGCGGCGTATGCGAAACGGCCCAAAAGAGCGCGCCCGGCGCGGGAGCACAACAAGATGCGGAAAAACTGATAGAACAGATTACGCAGGAAGTAATTGAAAAATTAAAGAAAGCAGGTTTACGCTGATGGAACAAAGGCAAATCGGTAAAACGGGCGTGAGCGCGTCCATATTGGGGTTTGGCTGCATGCGGCTGCCCTGCGCGGGCGGGAAGAATTTTGGCCCGGAAATTGAAGAGGATGAGGCGGTACGCATGATCCGCTACGCCATAGACAATGGCGTAAACTACGTGGATACGGCCTACCCATACCACAACGGCGTGAGCGAGGTTGTGCTGGGCAAAGCGCTGAAGGATGGCTTTCGCTCCAAAGTTACGCTGGCAGACAAATCGCCGGTGTTTTTTGTACAGAAGAAAGAGGATTTCAACAGGTTTTTGGACGAACAGCTTACAAGGCTGCAAGAGGAACATATTGATTTTTATTTGCTGCACGCATTGTCCACAGAGAACCTGGAAACCGTGCTGAAGTTTGACCTGATTGGCGAGGCCGAGCGCGCAAAAAAAGCGGGAAAAATTGGGCACATAGGGTTCTCTTTCCACGACAGCTACCCTGTGTTTGAGCAGGTTTTAAATGCATGGGACGGCTGGGAGTTCTGCCAGGTACAGATGAATTATATGAACGAGGAAATGCAGGCAGGCTTAAAAGGCCTGCATGCCGCCGCGGCAAAGGGCCTGGGCGTTGTGATTATGGAGCCGCTGTTGGGCGGCAAACTGGCAAATCCGCCCGCGCAGGTGCGCGAGATATTCGGCAAAAGCCAAAGGAAAGCCGAACCGGTGCAATGGGCGCTTGATTACCTGTGGGATATTTCAGAGGTATCCGTTGTTTTGAGCGGCATGAGTTCCATGCAGCAGACTGTGGACAATGTACGTTACGCGCAAAACGCACGCGCTTTTACCGGGAGCGACAGGCAGGTGATCAAACAGGCAAAAGATATTTTTGCTGAACTGATTGCCGTACCCTGCACGGGCTGCGGGTATTGCGACTGCCCGCAGGGCGTGAGCATTGCCTCTAATTTTGAGGCGTACAACGACATCCGCCTGTACGGCGAGGACGCGGGGCGGGGCACATATGCCGCCATGCTGCAGTGGCAGGGGCCGGGTACCGGCGCGGAAAACTGCATTGGCTGCGGCGCGTGCGAAAGCAAATGCCCGCAAAAGATACAGATCAGCGCGCATATGCCGTCTGTGGCCGCCACGTTTGCAAAAAGATAACCGGCGGATTTATTGCTGTTGGAGGGGTGGGACCATGAACAGTATAATCAGAATTGCGACCGTGGGTACAAGCTGGATAACGGAAGCGTTTATGGAGAGCCTGCGCGATGTGCAGGGTATGGAGCTTTCTGCCGTTTATTCCCGTGAGTTTGCAAAAGCAAGGGTTTTGGGCGCAAAATATGGCTGCCAAAAAGCGTTTGACGACCTGGAGGCGCTGGCCGCGTGGGACGGGATAGACGCCGTGTACATCGCAAGCCCGAACGGCCTGCATGTGGCGCAAAGCAGGCTGTTTTTGCAGAACGGAAAGCATGTGCTGTGCGAAAAGCCCATAGCGGTTGCGCCCGCGGAATACGAAGAACTCTCCGGCCTGGCAGACCAGAAGGGCCTTGTGTATATGGAAGCGATTCTGTATATGCACCACCCGGGGCGCAGGCGCATCCGGGAGGCGGTTGGCCGCCTGGGAAACGTCAGTATGGCGCGCCTTGATTTTTCGCAGCTTTCTTCCAAATATAACAGCCTGATGATGGGCGAAAGCCCCAATATATTCAACCCTGCGATGGCGGGCGGCTGCCTGATGGATATGGGGGTATACTGCGTGTATCCGGCGCTGGACTGGTTTGGCGTGCCGGATTCCATTGCATATACGGCGGGGTTTGCATCCACCGGCGGGGACGCGTATGGAAACGGCCTGTTTATATACCCGGACAAGCATGTGAATATATCCCTTTCCAAAACTGGGCAGGGTGCGATTGGCTGCGAGATACTGGGTGACCTGGCTACCATGAGGATTGGTTTTGCGGTGGAAATGAGCGATGTGTTTATTGTTCACAGGGACGGGCAGAAGGAACGCGTGCTGCGCAATTATACCAGGACAGAACTGATGGCGGCGGAGGCGAAGAGCTTTTTAAAGTACATTACCAAGCCGGACAAAATGAAAGAGGAATACGCGCAGGCAAAGCGGCAAACCCTGGAAGCGTGCCGCGCTCTGGAGGCTATGCGCGGCCGGGCGGGCATCCGTTTGGGCCAGCCTTAACCCGCGGGCGTTGCAGGGGATTCTCCCGTAACCAGGTTGGCCAGCGCGCCAATCTGGTCGATTAAAAACTGCAGGCCAATGGGCAGATGATCCTCCACAGTCTGGATCACGTCGCCCGGATTAAGCTCGGTGGTTGATCCGGCGGGGGCAGGTTCTGCCGATTCGGAGCCGTCTTGAGATGGCTCGGTTGATTCCTGTTCGCCGGAAGGCCCGGCAGACAGCATGTCTTCATTGGAGGGCATTGCGCCTTGCACCGTGGACGGGAACGGAGTCTCGGCGGCGGACGACTGGCCCAATACTTCCGGCACCATGGACGCCGCCGCGCCCAGCACGCTGCATCCGGATAGGGCAAGAGCAAGCGCTATCGGCAAAACGGCAAGAAGCTTCTTCATTTGCAGGGTCCCCCTTGTGTAGTTTCTATCTGCATTATATATCCAATCACCATATTGTTCAATAAAGACATAAAAAGGCCGGGCAAGCCCGGGCCTTTTTGCGCTGGTAAAACTTTATGAAATATTAACACAGCCATCTTAAAACATAAGCCAAAAAATTTTATGCCAAGAACTAATATGAGCCCGCTGCGCTTATTTTTTTAAAATGCAGCGCGCCAATGAACCGGTGCCCACGCCCAAGATACCGGCTTTTAAACGCGGGAATGGAAAGGATGTGCATGCGGCGCTCCTCTATATTATGAAACGCAAAGGAGTCCGTAAACAAAACCCTGCCGTTTAAAATGGCGTGGATAAAAAGCACGTGGCCAAACCGGCCTCTTGAGAAGCACACCACAATGTTGTGAGCCTCAAAGCCGCTGTCTCGCAAAATGTCTTCCAGGCAGTTTGAGCCGGGGTATTTTTTAAGCCGGTACTGTTTGGATACGTGCTGGGGGGTTATGCCCGTGTACCATGTGTTTCCGTGGCCCATGTAAGAGGTTTTGGCCGGAAAAATGCCCAGGGCCCTGAGCTGGAAATCCACATACAGCCCGCAAAAGCCTTTGAAGCTTTTGCCTTTTTTTATGTTGTACAGCCGGTCTATCTGGTTTCTTACTTCTTCCATGGATCTGCCGATGTTTTGCGCATACGCGTAAGGGTTTATAAACCGCATGTTCCACGGTTCCGCCTGCTGCTGCCCATGCGGGGGCTGCAGTTGCACGGGTGTGCGAAAGCGGGGCATGATTCTGTTGGGGACGTATACTCGATTCTTTGGGTATTGCCGGGGCATAGCTCTTCTCCTGTTCTGTCCGATATTACGTATATGTATATATTATGAAGGGTGCATAAAAGGAGACACTTTTTTGTTTGGCTGAAGTGATTTTTAAAGGGATACAGATTTAATACTATTATTTCTTAAATAAAGAAATCTGGTTAAAGAAACCGGACTAGAATTCGATGCCGCATAAGAATAGCGCAAACAAGGGGGCCCGGTAAGGGCGGCGGGTCTTACTCCGTGATATGAGCCGGATCTTTAAATGTGATATCAATGGCGACGATGGTGTTTGCCAGGGTGATGGAGCAATCTATGGCCGCCTGGGGCAGCGTCCACTGGCTGGAAAGGGAAAGGTCGCCACGCAGCACGGCGACACCGTAGTTTGCGGGATCGTTTTTATAGCGGCTTGAGGGCTTCCAAATCTGGTTGCTTGCCTGGGGCGCGCCGTAGCTTTGCCGCAAAATGGATACGGCGGTATTGTAATCCTCAATATAGCTGTTGGGATTTGTATGCATGTTATATATCATATAGCTTCCGCTTACAAGGCCGCTGTCTGCAAACTGGTAGATGATATGGCAGTCTGCGTTGTGGTATTTTGCTTTCCGGTAGATCATGTAATCCGCGCCCTTATCGTCCGGCTGCCTGCCCTCTGCAGTGATGACCTGGTACATGGACATGCCCCAGTTGGTTTGGCGGAACGAATAGCCGGGCGGCGTTTCGATGTCTGCGGTGGAGGCGGCGGGATTCTGGAAGGAAACGGTGATGGCCGCTTTTTTCTGGCTGCCCTTGCCATATCCATACAGCAGGCAGCTTACCGTTGCGTTAGCTGTATACCACACGGTTCTGTATACCAGCGATCCTTCGGCAACGGCCTGGGCGTAGGAGGCGGGGTCACCCTGGCGCTTGGCATCGCTCCAGAGCAGCTCGGAGACAGCCGGGTCCCCGTACAGTTCGGCCAGCGAGGCTATGGCCGCGTTGTAATTTTTTATGCTGCGGCTGGAACCGGATTCCGCTATGTCGTAGCCGCCGCTCAAAAGCGCGCCGTGGTCAAACGAATAGAACAGGCTGCAGTCCCTGTCCAGGTATGTTTCGCCCTGATATATTACGCCGCCGGCAGTGGTGCGGTCCGGCTGCTTACCTTCGGAAGTGATCACAGCGTCCTTTGACATTCCCCAGTTGGTGTTGCGGAAAGAAAATCCGGACTGCCCAGGCGTTGCCGTTGAGGGCGGGAGCTGGATATCCAGGCCGGTTGCACTCTCTGCGCCGCCTTGGCCTGACGGAGCAGTAGACGGGGTTTCTGTGAAAAAGCCCGTATTTGTTGGCGCGGCGGATTGCGTTGAGGAAGGCGATGCGGATTGCGCGGGGGAGGCCGTTTGGTTGGCCGCGGGCTGCGGCTGCGCGGGAGCCTGCCATGTGGCGGTAACGGCTGCGGACCGTACTCCGCCGGTTGAAGCCGCGTGCAGCTCGCAGGTAACGGCAGAGCCGCTTATGCTCCAGCCGGTGGCGCATACCAGGTCGCCAAGCAGCACGGCCAGGCCGTATTTTTGGGGATCGTTTTTAAATTGGCCGTTGCTCCACAGTGTTTGCGAACTGGAGGGCGAAACGTATTGCTCCGTAATGCCGGACACAATCTGCTCATAAACGGAGACGCTGTCCGCCAGATCCG
The DNA here is from genome assembly GCA_023408315.1 of Bacillota bacterium. Lineage (GTDB taxonomy): Bacteria > Bacillota > Clostridia > Christensenellales > Christensenellaceae > JAEYKI01. The sequence goes on along the minus strand of JAEYKI010000001.1, from coordinate 84,231 downwards.
ACGGCTTGATTGCAAAGTCGTATCCCGCGGATACAAGCCGGTTCATTGAAAAATTGTAAAACACAGTGCATTCCCTGTCCAGCACGGTTTGTTTGGCGTAAGCAATGCGCAGGCCCGTGGATTCGTCCGGCTGCCTGCCCTCGGACGCGATGACGCCGTCTGCGGACATGCCCCAGCTTGTTTTTCTGAACGTAAAAGAATCCGCCGCGGATGTGGGCACGGTTTCAGGTGCAGCGTCCGTAGCGGAAGGCAGGGAAGAGCCGGCGGGAAGAACAAACTGGCCTGTGTGGCTGGCAACAGGCGCAGCCTCCAGGTATTTGCATCCTACAAGCGAAAATATAAAGATGATGCAGAATATAAAAGCCAACGCTTTTTTCATGCAGATAATAACCCCACGCTTTTTGTACTATTATATATCTTTTGGAACGGGATTCAACAAATTATTAAAAAATAGAATATTTTACGGCATAAGCCCGGCCTGACCGGGCAAGCCTGCGGGCGCAAAAACAACGGCTATATTGATATCTTTTTGGTTTGTAAATATATTCAAATCGTTGTCCAGCGTGCATTGCAGCGTTGTGCCGCCCGGTTCCCATTTACTCAGGTAATACAGCGCTCCCGCGGCAAGCGCCTTGCTGTCGTCCGCCGGCGTATCAGGGTTGTTCTTGCGAACGCGGTCAAATTGGCTGGGCTTTCCGTATTGCTCGCAAAAAAAGTCCGTAACGCTGTTATAGTTTGTTATGCCGTATTGCTGCGTCTCCGGAAACTGAATAAGAATTTTGTTCAGCTTGCCGTTCTGAAATGAATACTGAACGCCGCCCTTTAAGCCAAACGCGGATTCGCCCATATAACGCAGATAGTCTCCCATCTGCCTGTCCGGCTGCCTGCCTGCCGCCGCAATAATTTTATCCGGCGTATCTCCCCAGGTTACGCCGCCAAAGACGGCCTGCGCCTGCGTGGCTACAGGCGGCGTGATGATGGCGGGCGTTGCGGAAGGGGTTTTAACCTGGTAAAAAATCAGGGAGATGCAGATTTCTTGTATGGCCTGGTCTTTTGAACGGATACTTGCTTCTTTATCTAAAAAACACCAGATCATTATATCGTCCGTGTTCCATTGGCTTTGGTATTCTGCAAGCCCCCGGGCCACGGCTTCGTTGAAATCCGGGATGGTGCTGGTGCTGTTTTTCCAATACTGGCCGGACGAATTTGGCGGCCCGTATTGCCGCGTAATGGACTCGATTACCCTGTTGTAGTCTTCCACGCAGTTTTCCTGTTTTCTGACGGACTGGAACATGGCCCTGACCAGCGATTTATCTTCTCTAAACGAATACTCGAGGTCTCCGTTTATTTCAAAATTGGATATGTTGTAAAAATTTAAGTAGCCGTTTCCGCGCACATCCGGCTCTCTGGCCTCTGAAGCGGTGACTTGCTCGGGTGTATCGCCCATGTTGACCCTGCGGAACATATACCTATATTTGGAGCGGGAAAATTGGGATGAGGAGGAAGAGACTGAAGTCTGGGCCTGCGTTTCTGTGGCTGGGGGCGTTTGCTGTGTTGCGGAGGACGGCGCTGCCGGGGCAACTTTTCCGCATGCGGCGGTTGTGGCTGCAACCAGTATACATAAGACAAGAATCAGGACCCTTTTCATAGTTACCCCCGGTGTCTGACCGATGTAATACAAATTTTGCATTTGGAAACAGTATATACTATTTTGTAAGGCGCGTAAACCGTTGCTTATAAATAAAAAAGAGCGTAGCGCTCATTTTATGCCTTATTCATCGCTTTTCTTTCGCTTGTATTTGCGGCGGAACACCAGTAGAAGCACCAACACAACCGCCGCCGCAATGGCGTAAACCACATACTGCGCGGTCTGCGCGTGCAGTATATCCGCGGGAGGCTGCACCGGCTGAGGCATCACGCTGCCCGAAGGCGCGCTCAAAACATCCCCCCCGCGCGAAGCAGCGGGCTGCGTCTGCGCATATGCCGCAATTGGACAGTAAAATAATAGGGACGCCGTTACAATCCATGCCGATAATTTTTTCATTTGCATGCCTCTCTTTGTATGCGCTTGCCGTATCCGGCAACTGCCATTATAGCCGGTTTCAGTGCATATGTAAACAGGCGTTAGAACATGCGCCTGTAACGGATGCGGCAGTATACCAGAATGGCAAGCAGCAAAAGGCCGCCGTAGCCTGCAATGGGGTACAGGTAACGCACCAGGTTGGAGAACCCAAGCTGGCTGGCCCAGAACGCGGCAACGGTTACGATTACTATGATCCAGCCTGCCTGCAGGGGGGATTTGCGCGCATTCGTAAACCTTGCCGCAAACCCGTACAGCGAGCCCACGGCGGTTGTGTATATTTCCGCCGCGAGCACAACGGCATAGCCAATCTTAAGGGCGGAGGATACGCCGCCGGCCAGATAAAGCATGGGTACCTCCACGCGGGAGAGCATGGCAAGATTGCCGGACAGGGCCAGGTAGATTAAAAACGCGGCGGCGCCCAACCCCAGACCGCCCAGCAAAGCGCCCCGGCGAATTGTTTTTTTATTCCTGGCATGTACGCCCAGCGGGCCCAACACGGCAACGGACACCAGCGTATTGTACGAAACGTACAAAATAGACGCCATGAACCAATCTGTAATGACCCCGTTGGGAGTGGCCGGGTGCGCGGCTGCGTAAAAATTGGGCGGCGTTTGCATCATGGCAAACACGCAGGTACCCGCCACCGCCGCAAGCAGGAAAGGAACAACAACGCTGATGGAATTAATTACCCCCCGTATGCCGGTGAGAACGGTGACAGCGGTTAAAACAGCCATCAGGCCGCCGCCCAGAAGCGCGGGCAGGTGGAATTCCTGCATAAAAAGCGCGCCGGTGCCTGCGAACATGGCGGTGAGCGAACCGAACAGGAAGAAAGAGATAACCGCGTCTATCACGCCGCCCAAGATACGGCCGCCGGAGGCGCGGATTACTTCCAGGTGGGAACGCGCGCCAGTGCCGCGCCCAAGGTCCATAATGATAACGCCAAAGTAAATAAACAGCACGGTGACAAGCGCAATGCCAACGGCGCCCCACGCGCCAAAGAAGGAGAAGAATTGCAGCACCTCCTGGCCGGAGGCGAAACCCGCACCCACCACCGTGCCGATGTATGTTGCGGCTACCCTGAATGTGCCCACGGTATCCCTGTTCATATACGTACCCCTCGAATAGTTTATATAGTAATGAATGATGAAAACAGGATTTTTATAACAACCGCGTCAAATTTATAAATAAACGCACCGGCAAATCAATAAAATATATTAAAACCTCCGGAGGGTTTGAAGATGACGGATGAACAGAATACACAAATATTTGAAAACCGGTTTTGGCTGAGGATAATGCTGGAACATCTGTATATCATCATGAACGCATTGAATTACCGTGAAGCGGACGAGCACAGGACGGCGCAATCCATGGTTAAGGGCTATAACGAACTGCTGGAACGCGCGTGGGAACCTTTGAGTACCACGCAACTGAAACAGTTAAACGAAGACGCATATAAAATTACGCAGGAGATACGCAAATTTAAACTCCATCTGTTGCGCCGCCAGCTTACGCAAACAATTGGATTTGAGCTTAACTCCGGGCTAACAAGCAGACTTTTGAACGAAGCGGAGTGGTATCTTAATATTCTCGGAACGTTTTTGCAGGAAAAAAAATATGTTGTTCATACCGTTCCGCTGCATTTGCTTTGGCTAAGCGACGCGGCAGGCCACGCGGAGATCATTGCCAACAGCCTGAATTACAGCAGCCAGGGCCTGAAAGAAAAAACACAGGATTATCAGAAGCAATTTATTGCTCTGTATGTCCGCGCGGCCGAACTGGGCGGTTTCCTGCGCATTGGGGAAGAAAAGTTTCCGGCATTTGAGCAGTTCAACGAGGATGTGAACACCCGACTCACGGATTTTACAGAATTCTTTGTAGATTTAAACGCAAAAATAATCAGCGGCAAAGTGCCCGCCACCATTGCTCCTGTTACGCTGGATCACATGTACAGGGAGGAATGCTATTACCTTACCATACTGTCCGGGGTATCCAAGATCCGCGCGCCGGTGTGCGATCCCACTGTGCAGGAATACGAACTGCCCAAATAGCCTTTATAATAAACCATTGTAATTTTGAGTTGGAGTTTAGCAGGATGGCAATATCGGCTGAAGATCAGAAAAACCAAATATTTGAAAACCGGTTTTGGCTCAGGATCATGCTGGACCACCTGTATATTATTTTGAACGCTCTTAATTACAGGGAGACTGAAGAACGCGGCAGGGCGGAAACACTGATAAAGAGTTATAACGCAATGCTGGAAAAGGTCTGGAACACGGTAACGGCCGAGGAACTGAGGCAATTGAATGAAAATGCCTTTAAGGCAACCGAACAGATACGCCTGTATAAGCTGCATCTTTTAACGCGCCAGCTCAGGGGGGACATCAGCATTGCAATCAGTTCAGACCTTATAAGCCGCCTGGCCAGTGAGGCGGAATGCTATTTGGACATATTATATTTGTTTCTGCATGATAAAAAGTATGTGATTCAACCGGTTCCGCTGCACATGCTTTGGCTATATGACGCGGCGGGCCACGCGGTGGATGTTGCAAACGGGTTTAACTTTTCCAACACAGAACTAAAAAGCAAGACGCTTTCATACCAGACGGAGTTTATGTTCCTGTACATCCGCGCTGCCGAAATGAAAGGCTTTATTCGGACAGGGATAGAAGATTTTCCCGCGTTTGACCAGTTTAACCTGGATGTGAGCGCAAAGCTGACAGAGTTTACGGAGTTTTTTGTGGACCTGAATTTTAAGATCATCAAGGGCAATGTGCCCACAACCGTAACGTCCGTTATGCTGGACCACATGTACCGGGAGGAATGCTATTATCTGACGCAGTTGGCCAAAATTTCAAAGATCCGTGCGCCGGTGTGCGATCCCACCGTACAGGCGTTTGAATTGCCGCGGTATGAACTGCCCAAATAATGGGCTGTTTTGGGTTTGCAATTTAACCGTTGGAGTTAAGAATAATGTATTGTATAATGGTGACAACCCGGTATACGGGCGGACTGGCGAGGGCGCTGCATGCATGGCGCTAAGGCAAAGGATAAGTAATGGTATCAATTGACGAAATGGAAGAAATGCTGGCCCAAATAGCTGAAAAGCTGCCTGAAGAATTTTTTGAATATTTAAACGGGGGCATTTTGCTGCTGCCCCAGAGTAAACAGCATCCGGAAAGCGTTCGGGGAGACCTGTTTATTTTGGGCGAATATTTCAGGGACGCCCAAATGGGCAAATATATCGCAATTTATTACGGATCGTTTGAGCGCGTTTACGGCCATCTGCCAATGGAGGCGTTGCGGGAGCAACTGGACAAAACCGTGAAACATGAATTCCGCCACCATTTGGAAACCCTGGGAGGGGAGTATGGCCTGGAGGTGGAGGACGAGCTGTATATTGCACAGTACCTGCGGGAAAAGGGACGGCACAAAGAAAAAGGAAGATAAATTATGCAGTACAGAGTATTTGGGCGTGCAAATGAAAAGGTATCCATTCTTGGGTATGGGTGCATGCGGCTCCCGTCAAAACAAAGGGCTTCCGTCTGCCGGGATTGCGGCAGGTGCGAGCAGCATTGCCCGCAGGGCATTGCTATACGCGAGGAGCTTAAGAATGTGAGCGCTGCGCTAGAGGACTGATTTTTTAGCGGCAAAATGATTGTATGAGTATGAAAACGCCATGATAGTGGCATTTTTCTCAAATGGGATTCCAAAGGGCCGAGTGACCCTTTGGCGGAGGTTTGGAGGCGGGGAGCCTCTAAAAAAGGGGTAAGGCATGAAGATACTCTATTACGACTGTTTCTGCGGGATCAGCGGGGACATGAACCTGGGCGCAATGATCGGACTGGGCGTGGATCCGGACTTTTTGCGGCGCGAGCTTTCCCGGCTTGAAATGGACGGCGAATTTGAACTTGCGGTAAAAAGCGGCGAAAAAATGGGCATCCGCGGCGTAAAAGCGGATGTGGTTTTAAAAGAACACCATCACCCCCATCACCGCCACCTGGAAGATATTAAAAGCATTATCAACGGCAGCGGCCTGCGTGACGGCGTGAAGCAAAAAAGCCTGGCCATGTTTGAGCGGATTGCCCGTGCGGAGGCAAAGGTGCACGGCGTGCCTGTGGAGGAAGTGCATTTTCACGAGGTGGGCGCGGCCGACTCCATTGTGGACATTGTGGGCGCGGCCATTGCGCTTGATTATTTGAAGCCTGATAAAATAATGGCTTCCAGCGTGCAGGTGGGAGGCGGGTTTGTGCGCTGCGCGCACGGATTGCTGCCGGTGCCGGCCCCCGCGACCGCGGAGCTTTTGAGCGGAATCCCCATCAAAACGGGCATTGCGGATAAAGAAACCACCACGCCGACGGGCGCGGCGATTCTGGCCGCAAACGTAAGCGAATTTACGGACAAGCCCCAATTTACGATTGTAAAAACAGGATACGGCCTGGGTACGCGGGATCTTAACGTGCCCAATGTGCTGCGCGTATACCTGGCGGAAGCGGCGGACGGCGCGGAGCGGGAAGAGCAAATTTTGCTGGAGACCAATATAGACGATATGAACCCGGAACTCTATGCCTATGCCGAAGAAAAGCTGTTTGAAGCGGGGGCGCTGGACGTATATAAAACGCCCATTATTATGAAAAAAGGCAGGCCCGCGGTGATGCTGAGCGTTCTTGTAAGCACTGAGGCAGAGGCTGCTGTTAAGCGCACGCTGTTTAGGGAAACAACGTCCCTGGGTCTGCGGCGAACGGTTGTGGGCAAGGTGATGCTCCGGCGGGAGATCATAATCGCAGAAACCCCGTTCGGCCAGGTACGGATTAAAAAAGCATTCCTGGACGGCGAACCGGTGGGCGCAAAACCCGAGTACGAGGACGTGCGCCGCATCGCCGCGGAGCGGGATTTGCCGATCACACAGGTATACAAAGAGATAGAAAAAAATATATAGGTTGCGGGATTTTACCCCGTGCCCCGTTTCTTTTCTGAAGAAAAAAGCAAAAGACTTTTATTGTCAAAACGCCATTTCGGCGTTTTGGGAATAGATCATAAATAAGCAGTTGACTAAAAATGCCGTATGTATAGGGCAGGTTGGCGTTTACTTTACAATGCTGCGAAGCGGCATTGTAACAGATGGGGATTCCAAAGGGACAATCGTCCCTTTGGCGGTGGCATGGAGGCGGAGCCTCCATAAAAAAGGAATACAATATGAATATAAATCAAAAACTGGATTGTTTAAAAGAAATCATGCGCGGCTACGGCAGCGCGGCAGTGGCTTTTTCGGGTGGGGTGGACAGCACCTTTTTGCTCAAAGTGGCGGCGGACGAACTGGGTGACAGGGTTGCTGCCGTAACGGCGCGGTCTTCCACCTACCCGGAGCGCGAATTTTTGGGCGCAAAAGCGTTTGCGGAATCCCTGGGGGCGCGGCATATTGCGATTGTATCGGAGGAACTGGACATTCCGGAGTTTGCGGGAAACCCGGCCAACCGGTGCTATTACTGTAAAAGCGAGCTTTTTGGCAAAATTACGCGGATCGCAAAAGATATGGGCTTGGCCGCGGTTGTGGAAGGCTCCAACGCGGACGACACGGGGGATTACCGCCCGGGCATGCAGGCAGTGCGCGAGCTGGGGATTAAAAGCCCTCTTCTGGAGGCGGGGCTTGCCAAGGCGGAGATTCGGGAGCTTTCCAAACAAATGGGCCTGCCCACCTGGGATAAACAGCCCTTTGCGTGCCTTGCGTCCCGTTTTCCCTACGGGCACACGATTACGCGTGAGAAGCTTGGCATGGTGGACCGCGCGGAGCAGTTTTTGCTGGATATGGGATTCAAGCAGGTGCGTGTGCGGCATCACGGAGACATGGCGCGCATAGAAGTGGGGCCGGGAGAAACCGGCCGGTTTGCCGATGCGGAGACGGCGGCAAAGGTGTACGCGGAGTTGAAGGAAGTTGGCTTTACCTATGTGGCGCTTGACCTGGCGGGCTACCGCACGGGCAGCATGAACGATACGCTTCCAAACCGGGAGGACGCAAAATGAACCGCGAAGAACTTAAACGGCTGCTGGAGTCCGTACAAAGCAGTGAGACGGACGTGGAGGACGCGCTGGAAAAGCTGGCGGACCTTCCGCAAAAGGAACTGGGCTATGCCACGCTGGACAGCCACAGGGAACTGCGCGTGGGTTACCCGGAGGTGATTTATTGTGCGGGCAAAACGGTGGAGCAGGTGCGGGGCATTATAAAGAGCATGCTGGAATTAAAGAACGACATACTTGCCACCCGCGCAACGGAAGAGATGTACCGCGCCGTGCTGGAAATCTGCCCGGATGCGCAGTACAACACGCTGGGCCGGACCATTACCGTGCAGCGGAACGAGAAAAAATACCCGGAAGGCGTGATTGCGATTGTGTGCGCGGGCACCTCCGACCTGCCGGTGGTGGAGGAAGCCTACGAAACGGCGCGGGCTCTGGGCAACAAGGTGGAGAAAATTGTGGATGTGGGCGTGGCGGGCATACACAGGCTGTTTTCCAAGCTGGAGCGCATCCGCAGCGCGCGGGTTGTGATTGTGGTGGCGGGCATGGAAGGCGCGCTTGCCAGCGTGGTTGCCGGGCTGGTGGATAAGCCGGTGATCGCGGTGCCCACCAGCGTGGGCTATGGCGCAAGCTTTGGCGGTATGGCGGCGCTTTTAACCATGCTTAACAGTTGCGCTTCCGGCGTTTCGGTTGTGAATATAGACAACGGATTTGGCGCGGCCTATGCGGCTTCACAGATCAATAAACTGTAAACGGAGTTTTTATATGCAGGGCCTGGGCATGCGGAGCCGTGGGATACAGGCGGCTCTTCCCAATTTGCTGACGGGCGCAAGGCTTGCGCTGACCGCTTTTTTTCTGCCGCTTTTGAATACTTTTCTGGTACTGGGGCGCGAAGCATACTTGGCGTTGATTATTTTTGCATGTATCTGCCTTACCGATTACTTTGACGGCAAACTGGCGCGCAAGCTGAGAGCGGCTACCCGCGCGGGCGCGGTGTTGGACGTTGCCGCAGACTGTGTTTTTGTATGCTCCTCCGTTTGCCTGCTGGTTTTGCACGGCGTGGTTCCGGCGTGGTTTCTGGCGCTGGTGATATACAAGTTTGCGGAATTTGTGGCGACATCCCATGCTTTTAAAGCCAAAAACCCTGGACAGGAAAAGCTTTTTGTGTTTGATTCTGCGGGAAGGGCGGCGTCTGTGCTGTTTTACCTGCTGCCAGGCCTCTGTTGCATTGTTTTGCTTGTTCCGCGTATTTTGCATCAGGAAATTTTGTTTTTTGCTTGCACAGGCATTGCAGTACTGTCTGTTTATTCATCTGTAAAACGAATGGGCGGCTTGGCGAAAAGCTGTAACAACAATTACCATTCATAAAGGTGGCAAAACTTATAAATAATACTAAGTAAATGAAAAGGAGTTTTGCCATGAAAAACAAACCGAATCCGGACGACCGGAGCGACAATGTGGAGAGAATCCAGCAAAACATCAACCACACCATACGGAATATGGAGATGGCTGAGGAGAGAATAGAAAAAAAACCGGACAGAAAAGCGAAACAAGACCTGGAACAGAAAAACGAAAGAAGAAGGGACGCCCTTGAAGGCATGCGCCGCGAGATTAAAGATGAAGCGGGCGAACACGGCAGAGGGCATAAGTAATAAAGATATCGAACAAAACGTAAATTTTTTATAGAAATCTACAAATCAAAAACGTTATTTTCAACCAAACGACGTCCGGGAACTAAAAGCCCATGCCATTGGGTTTTACAGAAACACCGATAAATAAAATAAGCCGGCTTTAAAGGGCCGGCATTTTTTATGGATTTGACAGTTTACGCGTTGGCGGCAAAACTTGCTCCCATTTCAAAAGCCTTTTGACAATCGACGGGGAATTGTTCGGCCCTGTGTTTTGCCTTGGCTTCTTCTGAAAACCGGGACGATTCGTATTTGCTGTAATCCAGAAACTGATACGTATCAAAGCTGCAGAGGGATTCAACGGGAATTCCCAATGTTCTTGCAATCATACCTTCGCGCAGGGTTAAATGTCCTTTTAACCCCAACTGCTCAATTTGTTGCTCCGTTGCATTCATTGTATAAATAAACCCGGCCTGAATTTTCCTGGGGAAAACCGTCGGGATTTCCACACTGTATATATTGTGCGAAAACAGGAAACGCTCCAGCAGCGCAGCCATTCCTGCGGTTATGCTCATGTAATAAATGGGGGAACCGAATATAATGGCGTCCACTGTTTCCAGCTTGTCAAGAACGGGCGTTAAGCTGTCGTTGAGAGCGCATTTTCCGTGTTGCCCGTCTTTTCTTTTGCAGGCAAAGCAACTGATGCATCCTTCAAACTTCATATCATAAAAATGGGTCAGCTCCGTTTCCGCCCCTTTTGAAGCCGCCCCTTCAAGGGCGTGGCTCAAAAGGGTTGCCGTGTTCCAGCTTTTCCGCGGGCTGCCGTTTATTCCGATTATTTTCACCAAACATACTCCTTTATCTGTTTCAGCTATGTTTTCGGTTGCTATTTAGCGAGCAAAGCCGTACAGGCCGGTTTCAGAATCCCTGAAAAGCGGTATGGCGGGCGGGAAATATGTGAACAGAATCTCTATGGCAAGCACGCCGAATAATAGAACCATGAACCATGCGAAGTATTTCTCCAGGTTGTAGCCCGATTGGTACAGCCTGCCAAAGAGGATGGCTGCCAGAATGAGCCAGACAAATGTGCTTACAATGTCTACAATTAAATTTTCTCCGCCAAACATGCCTGTGTACAAGTAAAAGAACGCCAGCATAACCAGCGGTAAAAATGCGAAGGCGACCGCCTTGGCGGACCAGAACCGCCTGGCGTTTGGTTTTAGAATAAAAAACTCAACAACGGCGTAAATAACAAAGGGAAACGCGAGTATTTTGGTATGCTCCCAAACGCTCTCGTTCACCGCGGAAAAAGTGCCCACAATAGGGCTGGCGCCAGACCAGTTGTAGGTAAAATGGAACACGGGCGCAAGAATACAGGTTACAATGATTCCGATAATCTCCCAGCGTTTAAACTTTTTTTGATCCAAAGCATTCATGGCAAGGCTCCTCTCTATTTTATTTTTCCTGGTTTTGAATAAAAATAACCATGGCGCGCGCGGCGTAAACAGGCGCTTGAAAATTTTTTTTGCGTATTTTTATCATACAGCATATTGGAATATGGCGGATATACCCGGCCATTCCGCCGCAAAACCACAGATTTTTTGAGCCGCCTGGTTTTTTAAAAGAAAAGGGATGAAAAAAGGGTATAATTTGTTATAATAGCAGCAAGAAGACGGGAGGGGTTCGCATGCGGTTTCCGGCGGAAGTAGAGAAGGTTTTTGGCATATTGAACGAGAATGGGTGCAAGGCCTGGGCTGTGGGCGGCTGTGTGCGAGATTATTTGCTGGGGCGGACTCCCAAGGATTACGACGTGGCGACGGACGCGCTGCCCGAGACTGTGATGCGGCTGTTTAAGGATTTTACGGTTGTGCCCACCGGCCTGCAGCATGGCACGGTGACTGTGGTGGTGCGCGGCATGCCGGTGGAAGTGACCACCTTGCGCACGGACGGCGCGTATCTGGACAACAGGCGGCCCGGCAGCGTAACGTTTACAAGAAATATAAGGGAAGACCAGGCCCGGCGGGATTTTACGGTGAATGCGATTGCGTGGAACCCGTGGGACGGCTTTGCGGACAGCTTTGGCGGTAAAAAAGATATTGACGCGCGCCTGATCCGCTGTGTGGGCAAACCCGCGGAACGGTTTGGGGAGGACGCGCTGCGCATCTTGCGGGCTGTGCGGCTGGCGGGAGAACTGGGGTTTGCCATAGAAGAAGAAACCGACGCGTGCCTGCACGAGAAGAAAGATTTGCTAAAAAAAATATCCGCGGAGCGCATCAACGCGGAATTCAGCCGCCTGCTGCTCTCCGGCAGGGCAAAAGATTTTCTGCCGCCTTTTGGGGATGTGTTCGGCGTATTTGCGCCGGGGCTGGAAGCAGACCCCGCGCTGAAGGAAAAAAGCAGGACCATAGACCGCGCGGACGACCTGTGCGCCAAGCTGGCGGTGCTGCTGGATGGCCTTTACAGCATGCAGCAGGCCAGGGAGTGGCTGCACACGATGAAATATGACAATTGCACCATATGCGGCACGCTGACACTGCTTAAGTATAAAAACCACCCTGTGAACGCAAACAGGCTGGCCGTGAAGTTCTGGCTTAAAACGCTGGGAGCGGACGCGTTTCTCAGGCTGCTGAGTCTGAAGAGCCTGACGGAAAATTTGGAGGCGCAAATAAAAACGGCGCGCGGAATACTGGACGGCGGGGAATGCCTTTCTGTAAAAAGCCTGGCTGTGAACGGTCGTGACCTGCTGGCGGCGGGCATGCAGGAGGGAAGCGCCATAGGCGCGGCGCTGGACCGTCTGCTGATGGAAGTGATACGGGAACGGGTGCCCAACCAAAAGGGAGACCTGCTGGCATACGCAAAATTACTGACGGGAGACAAACATTGATCAACGGCAACACAAAGGGCCTGAGCGACGCAATTCTGGAAGGACTGGAAAAGGTATACGATATAGCAACGCCGCGGGGCGAATTTGCGTCCGCAGAGCTTTTGCAGGCAATGGCACTGTATACGGGGCAGATAAACAGGGAAATATCCGTGTTCCTCTCCCGCGGCGGGCGGGTGCTGGACGTATCTGTGGGGGACCATGAAACGGTAACCATGCCGTACATACGCAAGCGCAGGGGCAACCTGGCGCTCTCCGGCGTGCGGTGCGTGCATACGCATCCGGATTCCACGTCCATGCTTTCGGAAGTGGATACGGCAACGCTTCTCTCCAGCAGGCTGGACGCGATGGCCGCGCTGGCCGTGCGGGGCGGCGAACCCAAAAGCCTGTGCGTGGGTTTTGTTGGAGAAAAGCTGGACGAATTTGCAATATACGGGCCTTTTCACGCGGCCAGAATACCGCATGCGTTTTTAATGGCGGAGATTATGGCGGCAACGGCGCGCGTGGCGGAGCAGATTGCGCTGCACGATACGGGGGATGCGCGGGAAAAAGCGATTTTGGTGGGCCTGAATTCAGACGAGGCCAGCATGGAGGAACTGAAACGCCTGGCGGATACCGCGGGGGTGGATGTGGTGGCCATGGAGACCCAGGCGCGGCAGCGGGACCGGGGATATTACATAGGCAGGGGCAAGGCCAGGGAACTCTCCCTTACCGCGGCGGCGCTGGACGCGGATGTGGTGATTTGCGACGACGAGCTTTCCCCCACCGAGAACCGCAACCTGGAAGAGCTGCTGGGCGTAAAGGTGCTGGACAGGACGACGCTGATTCTGGATATATTCGCGAGGCACGCCAAAACAAAGGAAGGCAAGCTGCAGGTGGAACTGGCGCAGATGAAATATAACCTGCCCCGGCTTGCTGGCGAGGGGTTTGTGCTCTCCCGGCTGGGCGGCGGTATTGGCACCCGCGGACCGGGCGAGAAAAAGCTGGAGACGGACCGCAGGCGCATACGCAGGCGTATTTTTGAACTGGAGCAGGAGATAGAACAGATTGCGCAGCAGAGGCGGCTGCGGCGTGCGGAGCGGGAGAAGAACCGCATACGGGAGGTGGCGCTGGTGGGATACACCAACGCGGGCAAATCCAGCCTTTTAAACGCGCTCTCGGGCGCGGGCGTGCGCGCGGAGGATAGGCTGTTTGCCACTCTGGACCCCGTGACGCGCAGGGTAACGCTGCCTTCCGGCACGCAGGTGCTGTTTACGGATACCGTAGGATTCATCAACAAACTGCCGCACGAGCTGGTGAGCGCGTTCCGCTCCACGCTGGAAGGCGCGGCGGGCGCTGACCTTCTTTTAAACGTGATAGACGCTTCCAGCAGCCGGTGCGAGGAACAGTCGCGCGTGGTTTATGAAGTGCTGGATAACCTGGGCGCGTCCGGCAAACCCGTGCTGGATGTGTACAATAAGGCGGACCTGCTGGCGGAAACGCCGGAGCACAGCGGCGGCCCGGTGTTTATTTCCGCAAAACAGGGAACGGGCATAAATGAATTGCTCAACCGGATAGACGCGGTGCTGCGTCCCAAGCTTTTCCCGGTGGAGATTACCCTTGAGTATAAACGGGGCGATTTGCTGGCGCTTGCGCGCGAACACGGCCAGGAGCTGGATATCCGCTACGAGCCGGATGGGATATTTATAAAGGGTTTGCTGCCGGCGGACGTCGCGAAGAACATGCTGAGATAATTTAATTGATTTTAAAAAAAGAAAAGTAACGCAAAAGAAAACCATGTTTAAAAACAGGTTCTCTTTTTTTATTGCTATAAAATTAAAGGTTTTCTTTGGGGTACAAAAAAATTCAGTTTACAGCGTTTGCGGCTTTCATAACGGCCTGGGCCATTTCCTCGTCCCGGATGCCAAACATATCGGAGGAGCAGCCGGAGAAATAGAGGATGGTGTTGCCCGGCATGCTGTTGTCCGGAATAGATTCTTCGCCCTGGGTGCTGCCAAAAAGTGCGGCGGCGTATGTTTTGCCCTGTATGGTTGCCAGCACCGGGCGTTTTTCCCAGGTGCTTTCCCCGCCGAACATGGAGACATACGTATCCGTATCCCCTTTGGAGAGGGTTTCCACCCTGGCGCAGTTTGTGCCGCCTGTGCGCTGCATGCGGAATGTTTTATCGCTGTATAAATCTTTGATGGTAACGGTACCGCCCACGGGGAAAAGCTTGCTGATCTCCTCCCAGGAGGACAGGGTGCCAAACGCATTGGGATTTTGCAGATATGGGCCGTACACCAGCTTGAATTTTGAGTTCTTGGGCGCGGGCTTCGCATCCCCGGAGAGCAGCAAAGCAAGCGTTTCGCCGCCTGCCTGCCCGTCCGCAGAGAGGCCGTTGGCAGTCTGGAAGCGCTGCACCGCGTCGAACGTAATGTTGCTGTATTTGCCGGACACGCGGAAATTCAGATAGCCAAGATCGCGCAGCGCCTGCTGCACATCCAGCACCTGGTTGCCGCTGGAACCTTTTTGCAATGTGTCCGGCGTTGCTGTTGCCGCGTTTGCCATGGCGGGCGCGGTCAGAATCAATATCGCCAGCAATAAGCCAAAGAACTTTTTCATCATTCACCTCACGGATTACGTGTATTTTACAATATAATCACGATTTTTGCAACCAAGGCCGAGGCGAGGCTTTTGTTTTTTTGAAGCCGGGGCTGCACGGAAAAATTCTGCTTATTGCCCGGGCCAAATACTTTCCATTTTTTGTGTTTACCGCTATAATTACTGTATGATTATTACGGAGATTGCAAATTGCAAGGGGAACAAAAACCGCGTTAATATCTATGTGGACGGAGCTTTTGCGTTTGCACTGTACGCGGAAACAGCGGCCTGGGCGGGCCTGCGGGAAGGCGCTGACATCGCGGGGCTGGACATGAAAGGGATTGCGCAGGAGGACGAGAAAAAATACGCCCTGGAAGTGGCTATGCAGTTTCTTGCGTACCGGATGCGCACGCAAAAGGAAGTGCGGGACAAGCTGAGGCAAAAGGGCGTGGGGGAGGGCGCGGCCGAAGAAACGGTACAAAGGCTGCTGGAGTCCGGGTATATCAACGACCTGGAATTTGCGGCGGCCTATGCGGAGGAACTGAAAGGACGGCTGGGCAAAAGGGGCATACGGCAGAAGCTGTTTGAAAAAGGCATCCGGAATGCGGAAGCGGACGAAGCGCTGGCCCAAATGGGCGGTTTTGCCGAAACGGTGCGCAGCCAGGCGGAAAAACTGATGGAAAAATATAAAAACGACGACGCGTATAAAGCCCGGGGCAAGGTGTTCAGAACCCTGCTGAACCGGGGATTTGAAGCGGACGAGATAAAGAGCGCGCTGGCTGAGCTGGGCGCAGGGGCTGAGGAATGAGGTTTGACGGATGATGTATACAGGCAGCATAACCGATGTTTTAGGGATAGAAGTTGGATGCGCGCAGGACGGCGCGGCGGGCACAGGCGTAACCGTTGTGCTTGCCAAACAAGGCGCGGCCTGCGGCGTTGACGTGCGCGGCAGCGCCCCGGGAACGCGGGAAACGGCCCTTTTGGGGCAGGCCAAGCTGGTGGACACCGTGCATGCTGTTATGCTGGCGGGCGGCAGCGCGTTTGGCCTGGACGCGGCGGCGGGCGTGATGCAGTATCTGGAGGAGCAGGGCGGTGGATTTGACACGGGCGTGGCGCGCGTGCCCATTGTGCCCGGCGCGGTGATTTTTGACCTGGCGTATAAAAGCGCTTCTATAAGGCCGGACAAGGCTATGGGCTATGCGGCCTGCCAAAACACCGGGCCTGTTATGCAGGGCAGTTTTGGCGCGGGCGCGGGCGCTACGGTGGGCAAGGCGCTGGGCATGCAGCATTGCTGCCGCGGCGGACAGGGAACGGCAACAGTTACCCTTGCGGGCGGCGTTACGGTGGGCGCGCTGATTGTGGTAAACGCCATTGGAGACATTGTGGAGAACGGCAAAATAATCGCCGGGGCAAATATAAACGGCGTGTTTGCGGACACGGCCAAAATGATGCTTGGCGGAGCGGAGCCGCAGGCGGGGTTCAATACCACCATTGGCGTGGTGGCAACCAATGCGCGCCTCACCAAGGACACGGCGACCAGGCTGGCGCAGGCGGCGCAGAACGGCCTGGCGCTCAGCATCAGCCCTTCGCATACCATGCTGGACGGAGACACCATATTCGCGCTGGGTATGGGAGAAGCGCAGGCGGACATAAACACGCTGATTGTAGCGGCAACGGAAGCGGCTAGGCGCGCGGTTGTGAACGCGGTGCTGGCCGCCGGGGAGGAATCGTAATGGTCCTGGGCATTGGCATTGATGTAGAGCAGATCCCAAGAATAAAGAAAGCCATGGAAAACCCGCGTTTTCTGGATAAATGTTATACAAAAAGCGAGCAGGAATACATCGCTTTAAGAGCAAACGCGGCGCAGAGCGCCGCGGGCATGTTTTGCGCAAAGGAAGCGTTTATAAAGGCGGTTGGAACCGGTATGGGCGCTTTTTCCCTGTGCGATGTGGAGGTTGCGCACGCGGAGAACGGCAAGCCGTATATACGGCTTGCCGGAGGCGCAAAAGATTTGGTTGGTGGGGGCCGCGTGCTGGTGAGCATCGCGCATACGGGCGATCTGGCAACGGCTTATGTTTTGATTGAAAGCGGAGGAAATGAAAGATGAAGTTTGCAGTCACGCAGGACCAAATGAAGCAGATTGACGAGTATATGATCCGCAAGATGAAGATACCGGGCATTGTTTTGATGGAAAACGCGGCGCGGGCGGTGGCGGACCTGATTGCGCAAAGATTTCCCCATGGCCGGGTGGCCGTATTCTGCGGCAGCGGCAACAACGGAGGCGACGGGTTTGCCGTGGCGCGCATATTGATTGCAAACGGATACGACGTACAGGCATACCTGATTGGAGACGTGTTTACCGTGGGGGGAGACGCGCGCGCAAACTACGAATTTTTTGAAGCCCTGGGCGAGCGGTTTGCACAGATTCGCGGCGGAGTGGAGCTGCATGAGGCCGAACAGTTTGCCATGGCGGCGGATGTGATTGTGGACGCGCTGTTTGGAACCGGTATCGCGCGGGAAATAGAAGGGACGCACCTGGATGTGGTGCGGCTGATTAACCGGATGCCGGGCTACAAGGTAAGCGTGGATATTCCCTCCGGCGTTGCGGGGGATACCGGGGCCGTGATGGGAGAAGCCGTGCATGCGCATGCGACTGTGACCTTTCAGTATCCCAAAATTGGGCATTACCTGTACCCCGGCCGGGATTACAGGGGTGAATTGGCGGTTGCAAAAATTGGCGTGGATATGGGCTGCCCGGTGGTGGACAGGCTGGACGTGCGGGTAATAACGCAGAAGGATTGCGGCATCACCCTTCCCGCGCGGCACCCCAACACCAACAAGGGCGATTATGGCCGCCTGCTGATTGTTGCGGGCAGCACCGGCATGGCGGGCGCGGCTGTGCTGTGTTCGCGCGCCGCTGTGCGGGCGGGCGCGGGGCTTACCACCCTGGCTTCTGTGCAGGAGGTGGTGCGCGTTGTGCAGGCAGGCACGCCCGAAGTGATTTGCAGGGTGTTGCCCCAAGAGGGGGAGAGTATATCAGCAGGCGCGGCCCGCGAGGCGGACAACCTGGTCAAAAACGCAACCGCGGTCGCAATAGGCCCCGGTCTTTCGGACAGCCAGGAGGTTTTGGAATTTGTGCACCATATGGTGACCAACAATCAATTGACCAAGGTGTTTGACGCGGACGCGCTGAACGCCATTGCAAAGCAGACGGACGTGCTGGGGCGGTTGGAAGGCGACGTGATTTTAACGCCACATCCAAAGGAATTTTCCCGCCTCTGCGGCTCCAGCGTAGACGTGATATTGAACGACCCTATTGCGGAGGCGCGGGCGTTTATAGAGCAATACGGTGTGACGCTGGTTTTGAAGGGAGCCGTTACGGTTGTGGCGAACAGGCAAGATGGCATTACGCTGATTGAAGCGGGTTCCCCCGGCATGGCGAAGGGCGGCAGCGGGGACGTGCTGGCAGGCGCAATTGGTTCCCTGTGCGCACAGGGGTACAAGCCGTACGACGCGGCGGTGCTGGGCGTGCTGGTATGCGGCATTGCGGGCTCCATGGCCAGCCGGGAAGAGGGCGAATACGCCATGACGGCGGGAGATACCATTTGCATGATTGGCAGGGCAATGGACAGCTTGGTGGCCGGCCGGGCCCCGGCAACCAAACCGCAGTTAAAACCGCGTGCGGACAAGGCGGCAGACGAGAACCGCGGGGCGTACGGGCCTGCCCCGGCGGAACCGCGCCGGGAACCCGCGGCGCAGGAAAGCCCAAGGCAGGATTGCGGCGGTAACAGCGCAGACGGCCCCATTACTTTGGGCGCGGAAGGGCTGGAGGAACATTTTAATTTTCTGTCCCCTGACGATGAGTATAATTCCCCCAAAGCATACCAGGGCAACGGCGGCCCCTTTATGGACCGGGCGGATACCCACCTGCCGTACCGGGGGTTTGAAAATTCCAGGAGGATTATACCAAAGCCTTATAAAAGATAAAAAGCGTTGCGGCGCTTTTTTTACAGGGGCAAAGTCCCTGTAAAAAGGTCATTCATCTGAATGATCCTGCTTTTTGCGGACGAGGGTGATGATGAGCACGACAATGATCAAAACGGCGGAGATGATAAAGAGGGCCGTGCCGCTGTTATCGGCCGATTGATCTGCGTTCCGGCTGCTCAGGATAATCACCAGAGCCGCGCCCGCGATGGCGACGATGACAGTCAGCCAGAAGGCGCTTTTTTTCTTTTTTACGCGCGGGCCGGTGTAAGAGCCTGCGACAATCAACCGTATCAGATATACAAAAAGGCATGCGCATAGGATAATCATAATATCCGCGGGGTAGGGAATCCAGCGTATTCCAAAGCCCGTAAGGCCAATATCCGCAAACAACAGATAGGCCAGCAGCATGAAGCACTGGTTTCCTATTTTGTTCCTGTTCGCCACCTGGCGTTCGTCTAAATTTTCTTTCATTCCTGATCATCCTCCCAAAAAAGATCGTTCAATGTTTTTCCGAGCAGGCGGCACAGCGCGATGCAAAGGCGTATGGTGGGGTTGTAATCCCCATTTTCAATCGCGTTGATCGTCTGCCTGGTGACGCCCAGCGCGTTTGCCACTTCCTGCTGGGACAGGTCCAGCGCGGCGCGCGAGGCTTTCAACTTTAAATTTTTACCCATAGTTACTCCGCCTTGTTACCTTTGATATATGTATAATATCATTTATTTAAAGATATGTCAAATATATTTGACATTATATAAATTATAATTTACATTTTTACCAGAAAAGATACGCAGCAAATCAACCATTTTATCCCGTGTTGCATAGTATATAGAAACTGAATACAGGGAGCGCTTAAAATGATTCAGAGAGGAGATATCTACTATGCTGATTTAAGCCCCGTGACAGGCAGCGAACAGGGGGGCCTGCGCCCCGTGATTGTGATACAGAATGACAAAGGCAACCAACACAGTCCAACGGTTATAGTGGCTGCCATTACTTCAAATATCAAGAAAACCAAGCTGCCGACGCATATTGTGCTGCCGGAGATAGAAGGATTGAGTAAAAGAAGCATCGTATTGCTGGAGCAGATCAGAACCATTGACAAGTCTCGGCTCTCCAACAAAATTGGAAGTATAGACGGTGAATATATGCACAAAATAAATGAGGCAATTTTAATCAGCCTGGGTATATAAATAAGGGAGCTCAAAAGGCTCCTTTATTTTATATTTTTTTTGGCATATGGAGGCGGCACGTGAAATACAGAAAAGCGGTTTTGGATTATGTGATTATGGGAGTTGGCGCGGTTTTGGCCGCCATTGGCGTAAAATTTTTCCTGGTGCCCAACGACATAGCCCCCGCGGGATTCACGGGTATAGCCGCCATTATACACGCGTTATATAACCCGTTGCCAATCGGCACGCTGTATTTGCTTTTAAACCTGCCTTTTTTTTATTTGGGCCTGCGCGTAAACGGCAAGCGGTTTATTATCCGCACCCTGTACGCCATGATTTTGTATTCTGTCGCCACGGATTATATTGAAATACCGGGCATCACCCCGGATATGCTTTTGGCCAGCATATACGGCGGCATTATTGGCGGGATTGGTTTTGGCCTGATTCTGCGGTTTGGGGGTTCCACAGGGGGTACGGATACCTGCGCCAAAATTTTGACCAAAAAAACGCTGCACATCTCCGTAGGCATGACCATGTTCATTATAGACGTGATTGTTGTGGTTGCCTCCGCGTTTGTATTTGGCTTAATATCTTCACTATACGCCATTGTGACCCTGGCCATTACGGACAAGGTGATAGACATGGTATCTAACGGCCTGGCGGTATCCCGCGCGTTTATGGTGATATCGGAGAAAAGCGACGAGATAGCGGCAGCCGTAATGAGCCGCGTGGAGCGCGGTATTACGGCGTTTTACGCAAAAGGGGCGTTCAGCCGCAGGGAAAAAACGGTGCTTTTGTGCGTGGTGAGCGGCAACAGCGAAGCCGTTGCATTAAAAAGAATTGTGTACAGCATAGACGAGGGCGCGTTTATCATCTCCTGGCATGCAAACGAGGTTGTGGGATACGGCTTTAAGAGCTCCGGGGAAGACTGATATCAGCTTTTAAATAAAAGCCGGTGGAAAAACTTTAATATAGAATTTGTGCGTTTAAAACGATGCTTTTTTAATTCCGCGGCTTGCTTGCGGCACTGGTCAAGCTCGCCGCCGGTTGCTTCAATAGTATTTTTTAAATTGTCAATAATGGATTCCATGCCCGCGAGTATTTTATCCAGATATTCGTATGTGCCGGGTTCCAGGTTTGTATACTTAAGGACGATGGGTTCCGCTATAAAGCCGGCCCTGAATGGATCGGCTACAACGGGTTCATCCACGTCGGCTTGTGTTTCGAAGATCCCGGAATAAAACAGTGAAAAACGCCTGACCAGCTTTGCGTCCACCGCCTGGTTTTTGATTGCGTTGTACATCAGGTTCCAATGCAGGCCGCAGTTGTTTCTGTCTGGCGAAGTTTTGTAATTCAGTTCGCCCACAATTACTTTGGCCAGCATCTGCTCCGTGCTTCTAAACGGGAAATGCGCGGAGGCAAGGCGGTCTGTAAATTCAATCTGCGGCTGCGGTTTCGAAGCGTATGCAAGATGATGATGGCCGGTGGCAATACGCGCGTTCCGCTCAAAGTACAGTTTTTTGCTTAAAATAGTTTTGGCCATGCGGCCCTCCCTGGGATTCCGCAAAAAGGACTGGAACTGGAAGGGCAGAAAAACGGAATCATCTGACGGGGGTTTTTCAAAGATATAGGTGCGTGAATAAAACCTGTGCTCCACGGAGCCGTCCATTTGCTCCAACTGGGCTCTGGGGTTTGAATAATTCGGGCAGAATATAAATTCGTCTGCGTCCAGGGGAACCGCCCAGTCCGCCCCGTATTCTTCAAACGCCTGCCGGGCTAGCCCGTTTAATGCCTCCGTTTTATATGGCCCGAAGCCGCCTGTGCGTGAAACAGGCGTTTTGATCACCTTGATGCGCAGCCCTTCCTGCATCAGCATATTTATGATTTCTTTTGTGTTGTCCGCGCTCCCGTCGTCCCGAATCAGCAAACCGTCGCACCAGCTCAGCGTATACCGGCAGAAAGACTCAATGATGTCCCTCTCGTTTTTAACAATGGATACCGCCCAAATTTTTTGCATATTGATTTCCTTTTTTTTGTTGTATTTTGCACGGTATAGTATATTTACTGTCGAAAAATAATGTGAACCGTTTTTTACGCGGAAATTTTGAAGAAAAAAGAATTTTTATATGAACCGGCCGCGCGGAGGCGCAATACAATACAAGGGATATGCATTGCCATTTTTAAGCGGGAGCAGGGTGGATTGCTATGCGCAAAACAAACAGGCTTTTGGGCTTTTTGAAACGCCTGTATGCCAAAATTTCTCCACGGTTTTTTTTAGAGAGCAGGTTTGCGGAACGCTTTCAAGAAAAGCTGGATTTAAGCCGCTCCGAAAGCCTTGGTGGATTTAACCAGAAAATTTTGTGGCTGATCCTTGCCTGCAGAGACCCTCTGGTTGCGGCCTGTGCGGATAAATACAGGGTGCGCGGGTATGTGGAAAGCGTGGGCCTTAAGCATATATTGGCCAAATTATACGGCGTATACAGAGTGGCAAGCGAGATTGACTGGGACGCGCTGCCCCAGAAGTTTGCGATTAAATGCAACCACGGGTGCGGATACAACATTATCTGCGCGAACAAGGACGCGCTTGATACAAAGGAAGCCTCCGCCAAATTAAATATGTGGCTCAGAGAAGATTTTGGCAGAAAATTTTATGAGCCCCAGTATTCAAAAATCAAGCCGCTGATTGTATGCGAAGAGTATATGGAAACAGAAGCGGGGCTGCTGCCCGTTGATTACAAGGTTTACTGCTTTAATGGGGTACCAAAGGCGGTGCTGTATTGCTTTGAGAGGCAAAGCGGGCTGCGGCTGGAATGGTATGATACGGAATGGAACCCGCTGGAAGTAGGACTCATCCCCAACGGCAGGCATGCAGGAAAGCCTGCCTGCCTGGATGAAATGCTGGAGTATGCCGCGCGGCTGGCAATGCCTTTTCTGTTTGTACGCGTTGATTTTTATGTGAAAGACGGGCGGCCTTTTTTTGGCGAAATGACTTTTACGCCGGCGTACGGAATGGCGGAGTATTACAGCCCGGAGGGAAACGCATATCTGGGTTCATTGCTCAAGCTGCCGCCCAAAGGCATGCGGCTTAAAAATGTCACAACATATCTAAACAAATAATAAAATGTAGAAAAATCTTTTTTTAGGAATGATTTGGTATGAAGATTACTGTGGTTGGCGCAGGGTATGTTGGGCTTGCCGTTGGCGTTTGCTTTGCGGAGGCCGGACATATTGTTATCTGCCTGGATATTGATAAAAGTAAAATAGAAAAATTGAGCCGGGGCATATCCCCCATATACGAAGACGGGCTGCAGAATATGCTGCAAACAAATATGCGGGCCGGAAGGCTTGCGTTTACAAGCGATTATTGCACCGCGTGCGGGGAAGCGGAAGCGGTTTTTTTGGCCGTGCCCACGCCGGAGCTGCCGGACGGCTCCGCCTGCCTTTGTGTTTTGTATCGGGCGGCGGAGCAGGCGGCGCAGAATATCCGGCAAAAATGCCTGGTGGTGGTTAAATCCACCGTGCCGCCCGGAACGAACGAAGCGGTTGAGCGGCTGATGAACGCCCGCATAAAGCCCGGTCTGCGGGTGGAGGTTGCTTCCAACCCCGAATTTTTAACGCAGGGCCTGGCGGTTGCGGGGACGATGCACCCGGACAGGATTGTGATTGGGACGGAGAGCAGGTGGGCCGAGCAGGTTTTAAGGGAGATATATGAGCCGTTTGGCGCGCCCGTCGTTTCGGTTGGAAGGCGGTCGGCGGAGATGATCAAATACGCCTGCAACAATTTTCTTGCGCTGAAAATCTCCTATATGAACGAGGTGGCAAACCTGTGCGAGCTGGTTGGCGCGGATATCCTGGATGTGGCGCGCGGTATGGGCCTGGATAAGCGGATTGGCCCCCGGTTTTTAAACGCAGGAACCGGATTCGGCGGATCCTGCCTGCCCAAGGATTCCGCGGCGCTTGCGCATCTGGCCGGCAAAGCGGGATGTGAGATGAAGACGGTGCGGGCCGCGATAGAGGTGAACCGGGCACAGAAAACCGTTTTGTTCAAAAAGGCTGCTGGGGCTTTTCCCTCTTTTGAGGCGGTTCGGATTGCTGTTTTGGGCCTTGCGTTTAAACCGGATACGGACGATGTGCGGGAGGCCCCGTCCATAGAAAACGTTTCTCTGCTGCTGCGGGCGGGCGCGGATATTGCTGCTTACGATCCTGTTGGCATGGAGAACTTTAAAAAGAACTTTCCAGAAGGCGGACGCGTGAAAGGGAGAATTGCGTATGCGGCAAGCGCCGGGGAAGCGCTTTCGGGCGCGGAGGTCTGCTTTATTTTTACCGAATGGGACGAATTTGCAGCGCTGAAACCACAGGACTTTGTGCGGCTGATGAAAACGCCGATTGTTTTTGACGGACGGAATCTTTATAATGTAGAGGAAATGGAAACAAACGGGGTGCGGTATTTTTCCGTTGGAAGAAAGCCCGGCCCGCTTGAACCAATACAAAAATAAAGGAGAACGCTATGCGGCTGATCAGAAACGGCAACGTATACACAATGGAAGGCCCGGTTTTGCAGGGCTGTGATATTCTGACAGAAAACGGTAAAATAAAAGAAATTGCCCGGGACATACAGGCGGATTGCGAAGTGCTGGACGCAACGGGTTTAACGGTGATTCCCGGCCTGGTGGACGCGCATTGCCATCTTGGAATGTGGGAGAACGGCATGGACGAGGAAGGGGCGGACGGCAACGAGGCTGTGAATCCTTCCACACCGTCCCTGCGTGCCATAGATTCCATTAACCCGCGGGATGAGTACTTCCGGGAGGCGCGGGAAGGCGGCGTGACCACCGCGGTAACAGGGCCGGGCAGCGCCAATGTGATTGGCGGGCTGTTTGCGGCTGTTAAAACCGCGGGGGACCGTATTGACGATATGATCGTCAAATCGCCCTGCGCCCTTAAGGTGGCGTTTGGCGAGAACCCCAAGCGGGTATATAAGGACCAGAAAAAGTCGCCTACCACGCGCATGGCAACCGCAAACATATTGCGCAAGGAACTGGTGCGCGCGCAGGAATACATGCGCAAAACAACCGCGGCGGCGGGAGACCCATCAAAACTGCCCGAGCGCGACCTGGACCTGGACGTGCTGGCCCAGGTGCTGCGGGGCGAGCTTTTGATGAAGGCGCACGCGCACCGGGCGGACGACATTTTGACGGCCATCCGCATTGCCAAGGAATTCAACATAAGGCTTTCCATAGAGCACTGCACGGAGGGGCATACCATACCGCAATACCTGAAAGACGAAGACGTAAAAATTGTGATAGGGCCGCTTGCGATTGAACGGTGCAAAATTGAACTGCGGGAGCTGGACATTGCCGCCCCGGGCATTTTGGAGCGGAACGGCATAGAGTTTGCCATTTGCACAGACCATCCGGTGGTAATGGAGCAGTACCTGCTTGTAAGCTGCGCCCTGGCGGTGCGCGAAGGGCTCTCGGAACAGGCGGCGCTCCGCGGCGTTACCATTAACGCGGCGCGGGCCTGCGGGATAGACGACCGCGTGGGCAGCATTGCGCCGGGAAAGGACGCGGACCTGGTGCTGTTTGCCGGTAATCCGCTGGATATACGCAACAAGCCCCGGTATGTGCTGATAGACGGAAAAGTGGCATATTCCGCCATTGACACGAACGCAAAACGGGTTTAAACTATAACTACAAAATAAATATGGAAGAATCTTCGGGGCAGGGTGTAATTCCCTACCGGCAGTGAAAGCCTGCGAGCCAGAAATGGTTGATACGGTGTGATTCCGTAGCCGACGGTATAGTCCGGACGGGAGAAGAAAAATCATTGTTTTGATTTGAAATTTTTTAGCCTCTGAAGAAATTCAGAGGCTTTTTATTTTCTTTGGCTCCTTGCATGGGTTGGTTTTTCCTCCAAGAGTCTTCCAGGTAAAAAGGAGATTTTTTATGAAAAGCTGGACGCAAAAAAAACTGGTTACGCTGGCTATGCTGGCGGGTCTCTCTGTGGTACTCATGTATCTGGTGCATTTCCCCATTATTCCGGGGGTGACGTTTCTGGAATACGACATGGCGGACGTGCCTATTCTGATTGGCACATTTTTGTTTGGACCCGCAAGCGGGCTTGTTCTCACAGCGCTTGTGGCAGTGATTCAGGGGGTTACCGTATCCGCAGGCAGCGGATGGATTGGCATTCTGATGCACTTTATTGCAACTGGAACGTTTGTGTTGGTCTCCGGGCTGATTTACAAGCGCTTTGCAAGCCGCAAGGGCGCGGTATGGGGACTGGTGGCGGGTTCGCTTTCCATGACGGCTGTTATGATTCCCTTAAACCTGATATTTACGGTGATCTTTATGGGCGTGCCGCAGGAGGCGGTGGTGGCCATGCTGCTGCCCGCAATTATTCCGTTCAACCTGATCAAGGCGGGCATCAATTCCGTGCTGACGTTTTTTGTTTACAAACCGGTATCAAAGATGATGAGGCTGGAGCAAAAGGAAGTGGCGCGGCCTGTTGGCGCGCAGAAAAACGCATAGAGCAGAGCGGATTGCTGAATCAAAAGAAGGCTTTGCAGGCCTTCTTTTCTTATTTGAAGGCTCTGTTAAAGCAAAGTGTTGGTCATTAATCAGTGCTGTTTCTGATAAGCCCAAATCATTCTATTTGCTTCATTTCAGGCTCCCTTTGTTGCCAGGGCGGAGCCGGCCGCACGCCTTAGCGTGATAAAGGAAGGCGGAAGCCCGCTGAGCACGTGAAGAATGCGGGCGCAGAACAAACAACAAATACTGACGCGATGCATGAATCCGTAGCGAAGTGGAGCTGTCAGCGAAGCTGACTGAGGGAGAGCCCTTCAGCATTTTCTCTCCCTCCGCCGCCTATAGGCGGCACCTCCCTCGTCAGAGGGAGGCAAAATTACTTGAATTTATTTTTTAGTTTATTCTGTATTTTGTGTTAAATATAAAAGCGTTCTACTCATTTTTAGCTTTATATTTTTCCGCTAAACGTTATTAATAACAACAGAAAATACTAACAAAGCCTTTTTGAAAAGGAGCGAAGCTGCGGGGGAGCTTATTTCTGTAGCCTAAACTCTTGCAATTAGGCGTGTTTTTATATAATATAGAATCAAACGACATTTTTAGATTGGTGGAATTCAATGGAACGCGTCCGTACTAAAAACGACGCTGAAACGCTTGCGGCGGGCGAACGCTTCGCCCATACGCTCAAAGCCGGGGATGTTGTTGCGCTGGACGGCGATCTGGGCGCAGGAAAAACGGTTTTTGCACGAGGCATTGCAAAAGGGCTGGGAATCATGGATGTGATTGTAAGCCCGACCTTTACCATATTACGTGAATACGAAGGCAGTATGCCGCTCTATCATTTTGACGTGTACAGGATTGGAGACGCGGACGAGCTTTTTGATATCGGTTTTTCCGAATATCTGGACGGAGACGGCATTAGTGTGGTTGAATGGGCCGAAAAAGTACCAGGCCTGCTTCCTGCGCGCTCTGTCTACGTTCGGATTGAAAAAACCGGTAACAATACCAGAGAAATCATCATAAAAAAAGATTACGAGGCCCAATAAATGGTCATACTTGGAATGGATACAACCGGGAACACGCTTTCTGTGGCGCTTTCCCAGGATGAGAAAATACTGGGCGAGCTTAATATACACGGAACAAAAAAACATTCCGAGACGCTGCTGCCTGCCGTGGACGCGCTTTTGGGACATACGGAGCGGGACATTGCGGATGTGGATATGATTGCGGTTTCCGTTGGCCCCGGGTCTTTTACGGGCATACGCATTGGCGTGGCCACAGCAAAAGGGCTGGCGCACGCGCTGCAAAAAAAAGTGGCGCAGATTGATACGCTTGAGGCACTGATGCAAAATGTGTTTTTTAACGGAACGATTTGTGCTATAATGGATGCCAGGCGAAGCCAGGTATATGCCGCCGCTAAAAACGGAGAAGACACGGTTATAAACTCCTGCGCAACGGATATTGGCGAATTGCTGCCCCGTTTGAGCGGCGGGCCGGTGCTGTTTGTGGGAGACGGGATAGACGCGTACAGGGATGTAATTCAAAAAGGGCTGCCGCAGAGCTTTTTTGCGGCGGAACCAAGCAGGTACCAGCGGGCTTCGTCCGTCTGCATGCTGGGATATAAAAAGAGTCAGGCGGATGAACTGGCGGATTACCGCCAGGTAAAAGCGAATTATTTAAGGCCCTCCCAGGCGGAGCGGCTTTTGGGGAAAGTGAAAAAATGAGTATAAAGATCAGGCGTGCCAAATGTGCAGATCTGGAACAAATCCACTCGCTGGAAAACATCTGCTTTGACATTCCGTGGAGTTACGAAATGCTCTACGAGGACATTTGTGTAAACAAGGGCACGGTGTATTATGTGGTGGAGGAAGACGGCAAAATTGTGGGCTACGGAGGCATGTGGATCATTCTGGACGAGGCCCATATCACCAATGTGTGCATCTCGCCTGAAAAAAGAAGGCACGGCTATGCAATGCTGCTGATGAAAAGACTGTGCGACAAGGCCCAGAGCCTGGGCGCCGATAATATGACGCTGGAGGTTCGCGTTTCCAATCACGACGCATTGCATCTGTATAAAAAATGCGGCTTTTCTGTCCACGGCCTGCGCAAACGGTATTATTCCAACAACAACGAGGATGCGTACATCATGTGGAGGGAAGGAACCATTCAGCTGGCAGGGGAGAACTGATTTTTGGAACTGGATGTTTTGGGGATCCGGACGAATGTGGAAATATCGGGCACAGGAGAACCGGTCCTTTTGTTGCATGGATGGGGCGCGCAGATAGAAAGCTTTGCCCCTGTTATTTTTGCATTGCAGAAATACCGCAGGGTGATTGCGCTGGATCTGCCGGGTTTTGGCAAGAGCGGGTATCCGGATAAGCCCTGGACGGTGGCGGATTACATGGCGTTTACCGTGGCGTTTTTAAAGCGGATTGGCGAGGAAAAGGTGGACATAGTGTGCCACTCCTTTGGTGGGCGCATCACCATGATGCTGGCGGCAACGCATCCGGAGCTGGTTAAGAAAATAGTGTTTGTGGACGCGGCGGGCATACGTCCGCGGCGCAAGCCAAAGTATTACATAAAAGTATGGTCTTATAAACTGGCAAAAAAGATTGCCCGCGTGGGGTGGCTGGTTGCGGCGCTGAAAGCCGTTGGCGTGGATGTGCAGAAAAAAATTCAGGCTGCCGGTTCCAGCGATTACAAGGCGTTGCCGGATCATATGAAAAAAACGTTTGTCAATGTGGTCAACCAGGATCTGAGCGGATACCTGAAACAGATTAAATCGCCCTCCCTGCTGATTTGGGGGGAGAACGATGAAGATACGCCGCTTTGGTATGGCCAAAAGATGGAAAAGGAAATTGCGGACGCAGGGCTGGTTGTTTTGAAAAATGCGGGGCACTTCTCGTACCTGGACCAGTTCCCGCAGTTTATAGCGGTAGTAAACAGCTTTTTTGGAGGATAATGAATGGGACTGCTAGATACGATTGCGCTTGTCATATCCATCATTCCCGGTATCCTGTTTGCGGCTGCCATTCTGCTGGCGCAGCTGCATTATTGCCATGTGCTCCAACTGGAGAGCTATTCCAATAAGAGTTATTTTAAATGGCTGGGAGCGAATTTTAGAAAAAATTATACCGTTCCCGGCATTGTTTTTGTTATTGTTTTGTTTGTGGAAATTGCAAACCGCACAAGCCTGCTGCCGTTTTTTCAGACGGACGCGGGCACTATTGTTTCCATTGGTATTCTGATCGCGCTGGCCGCCTGGCTGTTTGTTTTTGCGGAACGTATCCGGTTCAAGCAGGCAAAGAAACCTTTGGTTGTAACATCGCGCGTGGGGCGGCTTATTGTGTGCATTATTATTGTGCTGGCTGTGTTTTATTTTGCGCTCACGCTGGCCGCGCACTGGAACGCCGGGTTTCTGGCGATTCTGATTCCCGTCCTTACCCCCGTATGCAACATACTGATGTCTCCCATAGAGAACGGTGTGAAACGCTGGTATTTTAACGACGCCAGGAAAAAGCTGGCCCAGAGGAAAGACCTGGTAAAAATAGGCATTACGGGCAGCTACGGCAAAACCAGCACAAAGTTTATACTGGGAACTATTCTGGCGCAGAAATACAAGACGCTTGTGCCGCCCTCCAGCTACAATACGCCCATGGGACTGGCGCGCGTGATCCGCGAGCAGATGGAGGACGATCACAAGGTGTTTGTGGCGGAGATGGGCGCGCGCCACGTGGGGGACATTGAAGAGCTGTGCCGCCTGGTGCACCCGCAGTATGCGATTTTAACATCCATTGGGCCGCAGCATCTGGAGACGTTTGGAAAGATTGAAAACGTGGTGAAAGCCAAATACGAGCTGATAGAAGGCCTGCCGCAGGACGGCGTGGCCGTGTTTAACGGGGACAACGAGCTTGTCCGCAAGCTGCACGCCAGGACCAACCTGAAAAAATACCTGTATGCCACCACCCCTGCGGAGGATGTGGACATATGGGTGGAGAACGTGCGTTCCGGGCCGGAGGGCAGCAGTTTTGACGTGGTGCAGAAGGATGGGACGAGGTTTGCCTGCAAGACGAAATTGCTCGGGAAACACAACATACTCAACATTCTGGGCGGCATTTCTGTGGCGGTTGCCCTGGGCCTTGACGCGCAAGAAATTGCGGAGGGGGTGGCACAGGTGGAGCCGGTGGAGCACCGGCTGCAAATATTGCCCACAGGCAACGGCATCACGGTAATAGACGACGCGTTCAATTCCAATCCGGAAGGTTCCGCCTCTGCAATTGAGGTGATTTCCCAGTTTTTGGGCCGCAAGATTGTTGTAACGCCCGGCATGGTGGAACTGGGCGAGAAAGAGGACGCGGAAAATTACCAGTTTGGCAAGCTGATGAGCGGCGTGTGCGATTTTGTGTTTTTGGTAGGCCCCAAACACACGAAGCCCATATATAACGGACTTGCGGAAAGCGGGTTTCCCATAGAGAACATATTTGTGGCAAAATCCCTGGACGAAGCCAGCGCCCAAATGGGCGGCATGCTGCGCGTGGGAGATGTGGTGTTGTTTGAGAATGATCTTCCAGACCATTACAACGAATAGGTTGCAGGCCGCCGAGAAGCCCCAACTACTTCGTTATTTCTCCGCTTGCTCCTCAGCGTAGGTTTTTACTACGCTTGCGCCGCAATGTTTGAAATGCCTTGTATTTGGGGCTTTCAGTGGCCTTCACCGATGCTCTAGCAAGCCTATCTCATTTTCTGGAGGCAGTTAGTAGCGAAGCTGTATTGCGAAAAAGTTATATAGAGCACTATAATAAATAGTACTATTTATTTCAAAATGCCGCAAAGCGGCATTTTACAAGTGGGATTCCAAAGGGACCATTGTCCCTTTGGCGGTAGTTTGGAGGCGCGTAGCCTCCAAAAAGAATGCTGCTAAAAAGAGAGGGACAGTTATGAAAAAGAACGTAGCCGTATTTTTTGGAGGCAGGAGCGTGGAGCACGACGTTTCCATTATTACGGGCCTGCAGATCATTGACAATGCGGACAAGGGAAAATACAACGTGTTTCCGGTATACCTTGCGCGGGATGGAGAATGGTTCTGCGGCGAAAAGCTGCGGGACGTACAATTTTATAAAAACTTCAACCCGGACGACAAGCGAATCTCCCGCGTGTTTTTAAACCCCGCGCCCGGCAAAAAAGAACTGCTAGCGCAGGGCAAATTCGGCGTGAAGACGGTGGAGACCATAGATGTCGCCGTGCTGGGCATGCACGGCGCGCACGGGGAGGACGGCACGCTGCAGGGCCTTTTTGAGCTGGCGGATATTCCTTATTCAAGCCCGGGCGTTGTGGGCAGCGCGGTTGGCATGGATAAAATTGTGATGAAGTGCGCGTTCCGCGGCGCGGGCCTGCCTGTGCTGGACGGCGTGTTTTTTGAGCGTAGCGCGTTTATACAGGATCCGGACGCGGTCGCGCGGCAGGTGGAGCAGAAGTGCGCGTACCCGGTGTTTGTAAAGCCGGCCAACCTGGGCTCCAGCATTGGCATATCCAAGGCCAAGGACCGTGAGAGCCTGAAAACCGCGCTTGCGGTGGCGTTCCACTACGACCGCCGGGTGTTGGTGGAGAAAGCGGTGGAGAATATTATGGAGATTAACAGCGCGGTGCTGGGCTACGCGGACGACGTGACCGTGAGCCTGCTGGAGCAGCCTGTTACATGGAAAGACTTTTTAACGTTTGACGAGAAGTATTTGCGAACAGACGGCGCCAGCAAGGGCATGAAATCCCTGGCGCGCAAAATACCCGCGCCGATAGACGAAGAAATGACCACAGAGATTGTGGAGATGAGTAAAATTGTGTTTCAGACGCTGGACTTGAAAGGCGTGGTGCGCATTGATTACATTGTGGACCAGGACACCGGCATTGTATATGTAAACGAAGCCAACACCATTCCCGGCTCCATGGCGTTCTACCTGTTTGAACCAGCGGGCGTGCCGTTTACCCAGATGATAGATAAAATGGTCTCCTTTGCGGAAAAACAGATGGAAGACAAGAAGAACAATTCCTTTGCATACGACTCCACGATTTTGCAGAAAGCGGGAACTGGAGCGAAGGTAGTAAAAAAATAAGAAGAGAATGATACAAAAAAAGCCGCGGGTTCGGCTTTTTTTGTGTGCATTTTTAATTGCACTCTGAGGATTGAGAAGCTCTACTCTCTTTTTGAGTTTTGAAACATTCTACAATTCTATATCCAATAATGATAATATACACGATAACAATAATCAGGGTGCCCAGATTTGTAAAAATATTGAACCTGTATAGAATGTAAAGGATAAGAAATATAACCGCCGCAATTACAGATTTTAATAAATACAATAAATAATATTCTATAATTATATAGCAATAGTAAATTGGCAAACATCCATTTTAATCACCTCCATATATAAAATTATACCATAATATGTAATTATTTGTAAATCATGTATTGTGGAAGCCGTGTGCAGGAATTCACAATAAAACTTGCACTCCACCCGTTTTTCATGTAAAATATTTGGGTGTAAGTTTTTAAAGTTCATAAGCAAAGGAGAAAAGCATGGCAAAAATCAAAATGTCAACGCCGCTGGTGGAGATGGACGGGGACGAGATGACGCGCATCATCTGGGAGCTGATTAAAAAACATCTGCTGGAGCCGTTTATTGACCTGAACTGCGAATATTACGATCTGGGGCTTCCCTACCGCGACCAGACGAACGACCAGGTTACCTACGACGCTGCCAAGGCCATTAAAAAATACGGTGTGGGTGTTAAATGCGCAACCATTACGCCCAACGCGCAGCGTGTGACTGAATATAATTTAAAAGACATGTACAAGAGCCCCAACGGCACCATCCGGGCCATTCTGGACGGAACGGTGTTCCGCGCGCCTATTCTGGTAAACGGCATCAGCCCCAGCGTAAAAACCTGGAAGAAGCCTATCACCATTGCGCGCCACGCGTATGGAGACGTGTACAGGGATACGGAATACAAGGTGCCCGCTAATTCCAGGGCGGAGCTTGTGATTACCACGGACGGCAAGGAAACGCGCCTGCCTGTGTTTGATTACGAAGGCCCGGGCATTGCGCTGGCCATGTACAACACGCATAAATCAATCTCCAGCTTTGCAAAAAGCTGCTTTAACTATGCCCTTGATTCCAAACAGGACCTGTGGTTTGCGACCAAGGATACGATCAGCAAGCAGTACGACCATACATTCAAGGATATCTTCCAGGAAATATACGACGCGGAGTATGATGACAAATTCAAGGCTGCCGGCATAGAATATTTTTATACCCTGATAGACGATGCGGTGGCGCGCGTGATCCGCTCGGAGGGCGGGTACATCTGGGCATGCAAGAACTACGATGGCGACGTGATGAGCGACATGGTGGCGACTGCATTCGGCAGCCTGGCCATGATGACCTCTGTGCTGGTATCTCCGGAGGGGAACTACGAGTTTGAGGCGGCGCATGGCACGGTGACGCGGCACTATTACAAGCACCTGAAGGGGGAGCGGACCTCCACCAATTCCATGGCAACCATATTCGCATGGACGGGCGCGCTCAAAAAACGCGGCGAACTGGACGGCAACGCGGACCTGGTTCGGTTTGCGGACGCGCTGGAAAAAGCTTCTATAGATACCATAGAAGAAGGCGTTATGACAAAAGACCTTGCAAGTTTAAGCGAGGCTGTGAATAAAAAGATAGTGGATACCGAAGGCTTCATTCGTGAAGTTGCGGACCGCATTAAACTGTAAGGGGAGTAGCCTATGTCTTTATTTGATGAATGGAAGGAACTTGCCGAATCGCCCCAGAACAAAGAGGAATACGACGCGTTCTGGAAGGATTATTTTGACAGGGAAAAAGAGATATACAAGGTGCTTCTGGCAGACAAGGATACCGTGTACGAAGGAACGCTTTCTGAGTTGGGCGAAAAGTTCGGCATGAACGACGTGTATTTCACCGGATTTATGGGGGGCGTTGACTCCAGCCTGAAAAAAGAGAGCGGTGTGGATAAGCTGAAATCCACATCCAAGATCAAGCTGGAGATAGACTTTGAAAAGCTGTTTTTCAACATGCACGAAGCCAAGGCAAAATGGCTGTACGAACTTCCCGAATGGGAGGGCGTGCTTTCCAGGGAAAAACGCGCGGATATCTACAAGGACTGGAAGGCCTCCAAACAGGCGGTCAGTGGCAAAACCGTGGGACGGAACGATCCGTGCCCCTGCGGGAGCGGGCTGAAGTATAAAAAATGCTGCGGTAAATAAATTACGGGGTTTCACTCGCGCTCCATTTTTTTTGAAAGAAAGAAGCAAAGATTTTAATATCAAGTACCACATAAAAAAGGATCGCCCCGTTGCGATCCTTTTTGTTTACAGCTTGATTAATAATTGCTGAACAGAGTCTGAATGATGGACAGGATGATGAATGCCTGCGCCGTAAACAGGATGTAGTTCTGCTTTTTTGTATACGCGGCTTCGTCCATCTGGGGCCGCATGTTGCCGGACAGGAAGGGCAGGAACAAAAGCAGCGGAATAAAATAGCGGCCCTGCACGCCCACGATGGAATTTGAACCCACCGCGTTCCAAATAAGGTAGAGCAGGATGTTTGTTGCGCTGTATGCCAGCAGGAGTATGATGAGGACCCCCAGTTTGTTTACCGTTGTATGCTTGGTTTCCACTATGCCTTCCGTATTGTTTTCGTATTTGGAATACACAAGTCCGGCGAGCGCCAGGAATCCCACATACAGGAACACAAAAACGTTGGGAACACTCACGGAAAGCCAGCCAAACGTAAAGAGCTGGTTTAAGTATCCGGAAGCGTTATCCACAAATGCGCGGATCATAATGGCGCCCGCGGAAGTGAGGTGGTGCAGCATAAAACTGATCTGCTGGCCCACATTTGCACCCATTTCGTTGACGCCGCTGCCCACGGCTGAGGAACCGCCGGCCTGGGCGATTTCGTATTGCTGGAGCCCGAAAATTCCGAAAGCCGCAACCGAGGTAATAGCAATGCAGAGCAGCGCGCCCAGCCATTTGGTTTTTTTGGACGCGAATCTGGCCGCAGGAATTACCAGTAGCAGAAGGGACAGGGGCAGAAAATAGTATTTTACCATGCATATGACTGCGCAGATGATGGAGAACCATATGATCTGCTTATAGGTAATCACAAAGTTCTTTTGAAAATAAAAGCGGGTGAACATTGCCGCAAGCAGCAGGCTGAGTCCATATGTAAGGTAGTCGCCGTTATAGGAAGCGGCAATATACAGCGCCATGGGCGCGATTGCAATAACGCCAAAGAACAGCTTGTAGCGCGGGGCAATTTTGATTGCGAAGAAAGCGCAGAGCGTGTACACCAGCAGGTTGATGATCCTGCCGCCATAGAGCAACGCGAGCACGTTTGTGTGCAGGAGCTGGAAAAGATTAATGATAAGTGCGGCGGGAAGATAACCCAGAAAGAACTGGTTGGTGCCGTATACGGTTTGTATCAGGCTTGAATCAATCGGCTGCCCGTGCAGCGTGGTATTCACAATGGTCTCGTGCAGGTGGGAAAGGTTTGTGACCTGTTCCTTGGCCGCGGCCACCATGCCGCCTTCCGGCGGATTGAACAGGGTGCCGCCCGCCACCAAAAACGCCTTGGAGGCGTGAACGGATTCGTCGGGCACGTCCATAATCGGGGTGAAAAGCGCAAACAGCACGCCAAACACCAGGATGGAAACAAGGATATTCGCGCGCAGGTTTTTGGAATAGAACAATATCAGAATGCACCCGGCCAGAACGGTGATAAAGGAAAGAGACAGCACATAGGGGCTAATGCCGTGCGAATAGGTAACGTTCGCCTCGGGTACGGTCAGGCCTGCGTATTGCCTTGTATAAATGCTCACAGCAGCCTCGTCCGGAATGCCTTCGCCTGTGATCTTAAGGGTGTATTCGCCGCCTGTTTTGGGCAGGCTTACCAGGCTGAAGGAAAGCTTATTACCGGATTCGGCCAGGCTGTCTATGGAAAAGCGGTTTGTGAACACAGTATTGCCGGAAACGTCCAGTATATCAATGGTATACCGGTCTTTGGAGGAATGCTCCTGCTCCGCAAAATAAAGGGTGAGTGCGATTGGGTAACCCTCCGTCAGTTTCAGGGGCATTTCCAGGGGGGCATTTTCAGCAATTTTTTGCTCGGCCCGCGGGCTCCCATCGTCAAACGCGGCGATGGTCTCCTTTGTGGGCGGTGCAAAAATCATTACATACATAAAGAAAAACAGGGCAAGTATACAGATTAAAAATATCTTTTGGCGCAGATGATTGGAGGCAACCAAACTGCCTGTTTTTTGAAGCGCAGATACAATTTTTCCCATAGGTTTCTCCTGCTTAAAATATTGCAGATGTATTATAGGTTTGTTGCAGATTTATTATAACTGGTAATGCGGCGGGTGTCAAAATAAATGATCCAAACTTGCAAAATGTGCGTGCACTCGCTATAATAAACCTAGTATTGAAGATTGGGAGTCCTATGAAGGTACTGATTTTTATCCCTGCTTACAACGAAGAGGCGACGCTGAAGGGCGTGGTGGAAGACCTTAAAACCCACTGCCCCGAATACGATTATATCGTGATTAACGACGGTTCAACCGACGGCACCGCACAGGTATGCAGGGAGAACGGCATCCCGTGCATCACCCTGCCGGTCAATCTGGGGCTGGACGGCGTCTTTCAGACGGGGATCCGGTACGCCAGATACAAGGGCTACGACATCGCGATGCCCTTTGACGGGGACGGGCAGCACAACGCGGTTTATATAAAGCCGATGATTGAAAAAATGCAGCAGGGCTATGATATTGTGATTGGCTCCCGCTTTTTGAACGCCAAAAGGCATACAAGCATGCGGGTGGTGGGAAGCAGTATCATTGGCCTTTGTTTTTATTTGGCGACGGGCGCGCGTATGACTGACCCGACCTCCGGTATGCGCATGGTGAACAGGCGGATGATTGGCGTATTGAGCCACAGTTTGAATCTTGGCCCCGAGCCGGACACATGGGCGTACCTGGTGCGCAACAAGGCGAAGATGGCGGAGGTTGCGGTGGAAATGAACGACAGGTCCGCCGGCGCAAGCTATTTTACGCCTGCCAAATCCGCTGTGTTTATGCTCAGAATGTGCATTTCCATATTAATGATACTTCCATTCAGAAAGAAGGTTGAATAACATGGAGGAATTTATGCCGCTGCAATTGCAGATTACCCTGATCGTCGTATCCGCGCTGGCAATTCTGTACGTTATCCACAAGATACGGCATTCCAAAATGAATATATCGGACTCCATATTCTGGATTGTGTTTGCCGTTCTGATGATTGTCATCGCCGTCTTTCCGGTTATTATTTTCTTTTTGGCAAACCTGGTGGGCATACACTCGCCCAATAACTTTTTATTCTTGCTGATTATAGCTATACTGTTGCTTAAAATATTCCTGATGTCCATCCGCGTGTCCCAGATGCAGGACAAGCTTTCCGAGCTGGCGCAGAAGGCGGCCATTTTTTCATTTGAGCGGGACAAAAAGGATACGGAGAAGTAAGGAGAGGAACATGCCTAAAAAAGTACTCATCACAGGGGCGGACGGATTTATTGGCAGCCATCTGGCAGAGAGCGCTCTCGCCGCAGGGTATGATGTGCGCGCCTTTGTGTATTACAATTCATTCAACAACTGGGGCTGGCTGGACACCTTTCCCAAAGAGGTTTTAAAGAACATAGACGTGTTTGCGGGCGATATCCGCGACCCCAACGGCGTGCGCTGCGCAATGGAGGGAATTGATACCGTGTTCCATCTGGCGGCGCTTATTGCCATACCCTTCAGTTACCATTCGCCGGATTCCTATGTGGATACCAACATTAAGGGCACGCTGAACGTTTTGTCCGCTGCGCGGGACCTGGGCACACAGCGGGTGCTGGTTACGTCCACCTCCGAGGTGTACGGCACGGCGCAGTATGTGCCGATAGACGAGAAGCACCCTTTCCAGGGGCAGTCTCCCTATTCCGCCACCAAGATTGGCGCGGACAGGATAGCGGAGAGCTTTTACAGGAGTTTTGGTTTGCCCGTTACCATTGTGCGGCCCTTTAACACATACGGCCCCAGGCAGTCCGCGCGGGCGGTGATTCCCACCATTATCACGCAGCTTCTCTCCGGCAAACAGGAGATCAAGCTGGGCGCGCTTACGCCCACCCGTGATTTTAATTACGTAAAAGATACGGCCGCCGGATTCCTGGCGATTGAAAAGTGCGGCGACGCCGTTGGCCAGGAGATCAACATTGCGACAGGAACAGAGATATCCATTGGGGAAATGGCCAATCAATTGATCAGCCAGATTAACCCCGGCGCAAGGATTATATGCGACGGAGAGCGGCTGCGCCCTGCAAAGAGCGAGGTGGAACGGCTGCTTGGTTCCAACGAGAAGATTAAGGCGCTCACCGGCTGGGCGCCCGCATGGTCTTTTGAACGCGGCATTGCGGAGACCATTGCGTTTTTAAAAGAAAATATGAGCCGGTATAAAACGGAGATATACAACTTGTAGAGGCTAAAAGATGAAAGATTTTATAACCCTCTCCACGCCCAACCTGGCGGGCAACGAAATTAAATACGTAACGGAAGCGCTCAAAACGCAGTGGGTTTCTACAGGCGGCCAGATGATTACGCGGTTTGAAAAGGTGATTGCGGAGTATGTGGGCGCGCCCGGCGCGGTAGCCTGCCAAAGCGGGACGGCAGGGCTGCACCTGGCGCTGCACGCGCTGGGGATTGAGCGCGGGGACGAGGTGATTGTACCCGCCCTTACGTTTATAGCAGCCGTAAATCCTGTGGCCTATGTGGGAGCGGAGCCTGTGTTTATGGATTGCGGGGACGACCTGTGCATGGACCCGGAAAAGCTGGAGCGGTTCTGCGCGGAGGAATGCACGTTTGCGAACGGCGTTCTTACAAATAAAACCACGGGCAGGCGTGTTGCCGCCATGATTGTGGTGCATGTGTTTGGCAACATGGCAGATATGCGCAGGATTATTCCCATAGCGCGCAAGTATAACCTGTTGCTGATAGAGGACGCTACCGAGGCGCTGGGCACCCGGGCCATGAACGGCAAGCATGCCGGGACAATGGGAGACGTGGGCGTTTTTTCTTTTAACGGAAACAAAATCATCACCACAGGCGGCGGCGGCATGATTGTATCGCACAACGTGGAACTGCTGGAAAAGCTGAAATACCTGTCCACCCAGGCCAAGGACAACGAAGTGTATTTTATACACGACGAGATTGGCTTTAATTACAGGATGACGAATTTGCAGGCGGCCATGGGCGTGGCCCAGATGGAACAGCTGGAAGGGTTTATTAAAGCCAAGAAGCGCAACTATGGCCTATACAAAGAGCTGCTGAACGGCAAAAGGGGGCTTTCCATCCTGCCTTTCCGGGAGGACATACGCGCCAACCATTGGTTCTATTCACTGTATTTGAAGGGCTCGGACATCAAACGGGATTATTTGATTGAGTTTCTTTCCAAAAACCACGTACAGACCAGGCCGGTATGGGGGTTGATCCACCAACAGAAGCCATACAGGGAATGCGTGGCGTACCGGATAGAAAAAGCCCTGGATTATGTGGAGAACATTGTGAACCTGCCCTGCAGCACAAATCTTGGCAGCGAAGAAGTTGCGTACGTTTCGCAGTGCATACTGAACAGCTAGGGCGGAAGGGGATACCGATGCAGATCAGCGAATTTGGCGATATTGTAATAGATTCCGGCGCACGGATACTGGACGCCATGAAGAACCTGGACAAAACGGGCAAAAAAATTGTGTTTGTGCTGCAAGGAGCCGCGCTGAAAGCCGCTCTGACGGACGGGGACATCCGCAGGCATATTCTGCGGGGAGGCAGCCCGGAGGACAGCGTGCTGGCCGCGGGAAATTTGCGCCCCATCAGCATAGGGCCGGATAAAATTGACGAGGCGGATGAAATAATGGAGAGAAACGGGATTGATACGCTCCCGGTGGTGGACGGAAACGGGAACATGGTTTCCGTTACGTATCTGTACGAACAGAAAACGCCGTGTACCGAGCAGATTGACCTGCCCGTGATTATTATGGCGGGCGGACGGGGCACCCGCCTGTACCCCTATACCAAGATATTGCCCAAGCCGCTGATTCCCATTGGAGACAAGCCTATTCTGGAACACATCATAGACCGGTTTTGCGGCTGCGGCTGCCGGGATTTTTATGTGATTTTGAACCATAAAAAAAATATGGTGAAATCTTATTTCAACGACATTGAAAAAGAATATGATCTCTACTATATAGACGAGGACAAACCGCTGGGAACGGGCGGCGGGCTTTCGCTCCTGAAGGGCATGCCCCACAAGACCGCCATTGTTTCCAACTGCGATATATTGATCGACGCGAACTATGCGGACATTTATAACGTCCATAAAGCGAACGGCAACCTGATCACCATGGTGTGCGCGTTCAAGCATATTACCGTGCCTTACGGCGTGATCAGCACCGGAGAAGGCGGCGCCATTTTGGCAATGGAGGAAAAGCCGGAGTTCAGTTTTATGGTGAATACCGGCATGTATTTGATTGAGCCGCGCGTGATAGAAGAGATGCCGCAGGATACGGAGGCCGGCTTTCCGGATATTGTGGAAAAATACCGCCGCGCAGGCGAAAAGGTGGCTGTGTATCCCATCAACGAAAAAGACTGGATGGATATGGGCCAGATAGAAGAACTGGAAGAGATGCGAAATAGGATGGGGGTATAGGCTTTTTTGGGGCTTCGCCCCGCGCCCCACTTCTTTTCTGAGGAAAAGAAGCAAAAGACTTTTAATGTTAAAACGCCGTTGCACGGCGTTTTGGAGAAGGATATAAACAAGTAGATTATCAGAAATACCGTATGCCAGGGGCAGGCTGGCCTTTATTATTTCTTCACAATACCGTAAAGCGGTATTGTGGGCATATGGGATTCTCAAGGGACAAGTGTTCCTTGAGCGAGAGGTTTGGAGGCGCGTAGCCTCCAATTAAGTTGTAAGGAGTATATTGCATGAACATACTGGCGGTGGGGCTGGGCTCCATGGGCAAGCGCAGGATACGGCTTTTAAAAAAATATTTTCCGGGAACGCGGGTGTTTGGCACGGACACGACGGCGGAGCGCAGGCATGCTGCGGAAGTAGAGTTTGGGATTCAGACGAGCCCGGAGCTGAAGGCCGCGCTTGCGGAATTCCCCGCGGACGGGGTGTTTGTATGCACGTCTCCCCTGTACCATTGCGCCATTATACTGGAGGCGCTTGCCGCGGGAAAACACGTGTTTACGGAGATCAACCTGCTGCGCGACGGGTATGAAGAGATGATCGCCCTTGCCAAAGAGAAGAACGTAAAGCTTTTCCTTTCATCCACCATGAACTACCGCCGGGAGATACGGTACATACAGGCGGAGGTCAATAAACAGGCGTGCAAATTGAACTATATATACCATGTAGGGCAATACCTGCCGGACTGGCACCCCTGGGAAAACTACAAAAACTTTTTTGTGGGTGACAGGCGCACCAACGGCGTGCGGGAGATTATGGCCATCCAGTTTCCGTGGCTGCTGAAAACATTCGGCCCGGCAGAGAAGTTTGAGGCCTTGTCCGGCAACCTGACCAAGCTGGAGATAGACTACCCGGACAGCGTTTTGCTGCTGGTGCGGCACGCAGGGGGGCACGCGGGCATTTTGTGCTTTGACATTGTATCCCGCTCCGCGTCCACCAAGCTGGAAGTGATAGGGGAAGGGCTGCACCTGCTGTGGGGCGGCACCCCGGATTCACTGCAATACTTTAATTTGGAACAAAAAGCGTTTGAGTCCGTCCAATTGTACGAGGCGGTGGACAAGCACAGCGGCTACAGCGCGAACATTATAGAAAACGCGTATGTGGACGAGATACAGGCGTTTATAGAGCTGGTGGAGGGCGGAAAACAGCCGGTTTACACGTTTGAGGACGACCTTGAAACCCTAGCCCTGATTGACTCTATAGAGGGAGAATAAAATGCTTTATACTGGAAAATAAACGTTGACAAAGTGTTTTGCAAGAGTGAAAATGGTAAGGGATTTTTGCACACAATTTTGATACATTCTCAACGAAGATGTTGAAAAAATAGTTTTTTTAGGAGTATGCTATGAATTTTTTGGTTGTTGGACTGGGATCAATGGGCAAGCGGCGCATCCGGTGTTTAAAGGCGCTGGAAGAAAAAAACGTTTTTGGTTTTGACCTGCGGGAAGACCGCGCAAAGGAAGCAAACGAGAAATACGGCGTAAAGACTTTTACGGATTTTGAAAAAGCAATTGCCGAAGTAAAACCGGAAGCGCTGATTATCTCCGTGCCGCCTGCAAACCATGGCACATACATCAAATACGCTCTCGGGCATTTCATGCATTGCTTTATTGAAGCCAGCGTGGTGGACGACGGCATGAAGGATCTATTGGAGATGGAGAAAAAGAGCAAAACGGTGGTTGCGCCTTCCTCCACACTGTATTTCCACCCGGCCGTGCAAATGATCAAAAATATCATCAAGAGCGGCGAGCTTGGCAAACTTTCCAACATCATATACCACATTGGCCAATACCTGCCGGACTGGCACACCTACGAGGCCGTGAGCGAATATTACGTATCCTACCCGCCCACAGGCGGCGGCAGAGAGATTGTTCCCTTTGAGCTGACCTGGTTGCTGGACATCTTTGGGATGCCCAAACGCGTGGCGGGCAACTTCCGCAAGACCATCAACATGGAAGGCGCGGAAGGCATAGACGATACGTACAATTTTTTGCTGGATTACGAGAATTTCCTCGCCAACATTACGGTGGACGTTGTTTCCCGTTACATGACCAGAAGGCTTCTGATAAACGGCGATAAAAAACAGCTCCGCTGGGACTGGGACGTTTCCGCCATTGAGATATTCGATCCTGAGACGAACAAATGGGAAAAACGCGAGTACGAGATGCTGAGCAGCGAAGCCGGGTACAACGCGAACATTGGAGAGAATATGTATATAGACGAGATTAAAGCGTTTTTGAATACGGTACGCACAGGCGCGCCCTTTGTGAACACGCTGCAAAAAGATTACGACGTGCTGCAGGTGCTCTATGATATTGAAAAATCGGACAAGGAATCCACATTCAAGAAGACGGACAAGTATTGGAGCGGCAAATGAAGACAGGCATTCTTTTAAGCGCGCGGCTGGGGTCCTCCCGGCTGGCAAAAAAGCATTTGCTGGATGTGAACGGCCGTCCGATGCTGCACTATTTACTGGAGCGCATCAACCGTGAATTTAAAGAAGAAATTGCCAAGGGCGAGGTGGAAGTGGTTATCTGCTCTTCCAATGAGCCCATGAACGAGGAACTGCGGCAGTTTAAAAACGCGGGCCTGTTTTTGGGAGACGTGCACAACATCCCCAAAAGGCAGGTGCAGGCGGCTGCGGCGCACAAGCTGGACCAGGTGATCAATGTGGACGGGGACGACATCCTCTGCTCCCGCGAGGCAATGCGCGAGGCGTACAAGGCCCTGAGCGGCGGCGCAAATTACATATACACAAAAAACCTGCCCATAGGCATGAATGTTCTGGGCTATAAAACCGCCTTCCTGAACCGCTGCATGGAGCCCTATATGGATACGGAAGTGCTGGAAACAGGCTGGGGCCGCGTGTTCGACAAGACGGAGCTGGTGGAGATCAACTTTCCCGCGGAGGCGGATTATGAGATGCTGCGCTTTACTCTCGATTACCCGGAGGACTACGAGTTTTTCTCCAAGGTGATCACCACTTTGGGAGACCGTGTCTTTGACGCGACGGACGCGGAGATCATCGCCGCGGCGCGCAAAGACGATACCTATAAGATCAATTCCATACTGCTGGAAGAATACAGGCAAAACTTCAACCGGCAGGTTCAGAAAGAAGGAGAACAGAAATGAATTCCGGATCGGAACTTTGGAACAAGGCCAAAAAGATTATACCCGGCGGGGGCGAGCTCTTGTCTAAACG
Organism: Bacillota bacterium; assembly: GCA_023408315.1. Lineage (GTDB taxonomy): Bacteria > Bacillota > Clostridia > Christensenellales > Christensenellaceae > JAEYKI01. The sequence goes on along the minus strand of JAEYKI010000001.1, from coordinate 39,329 downwards.
GAGCGAGATGTTTTTGCCCGGCCTGTGGCCCGCATACTATAAAAAGGCAAAGGGCTGCGAGGTATGGGACCTGGACGGCAACCATTACTACGACTTTGCGCAGATGGGCGTGGGCAGTTGTACCCTTGGGTACGCGGACCCGGACATCAATGCGGTAGCCATAGACGTGATCCAGAACAGCTCCATGTGCTCTCTCAACAGCTACGAGGAAGTGCAGCTGGCGGAAAAACTGCTGGAACTGCATCCCTGGGCCAAGATGGCAAGGTTCTCCCGCACGGGCGGGGAAGCTTGCAGCATAGCCATCCGTATTGCAAGGGCGGCAACCGGCAAAAACAAGGTTGCGTTCTGCGGCTACCACGGCTGGCACGACTGGTATATCTCTTCTAACATTGCAAGCGATTCCAACCTGGACGAGCAGCTTCTGCCCGGCCTGAAGCCCGCGGGCGTTCCGCGGCAGCTGCAGGGCACGGCAGTACCGTTTATGTACAACGACGCCGCTTCCGTTAAAAAAGTGGCGGAAGAAAACAGGGACGACCTGGCGGCCATCATCATGGAGCCGCAGCGGGGCGTTGCGCCCACGCCGGAGTTTTTGCAGGCGGTACGCGCCGAAGCGACCCGCGTTGGCGCCGTGCTGATTTTTGACGAAGTGACCAGCGGATTCCGCATGAACATCGGCGGCATCCATCTGACCATGGGCGTAACCCCGGACATGGCTGTGTTTGGCAAGGCGCTTGGAAACGGCCACCCCATATCCGCCATTATCGGCAAGCATGAGATTATGGACGCGGCGCAGAACAGCTTTATCAGCTCCACCTTCTGGACAGAGCGGCTGGGATTCGCGGCGGGCGTGGCTACCCTGAACAAAATGATCAAGGTGGACAACCCCACGCACCTGATTCACTGGGGCAAGGTTGTGAACGATATCTGGCGGCGGGCGGCAAAGGAGAATAACCTGCATATCCATATCTCCGGCATTGAGCCGCTGACGCACCTGGATTTTGAGTATGAGAACCGCCAGGCCATGATGACGCTGTACGCGCAGATTATGCTGGAAAAAGGTTTTTTGCTGGGCGCTTCCGTGTACGCCACCTATGTGTACAACGACGAAGTGATGAAGAAGTTTGAGGACGCTACCGCGGACGCGTTTGCGCAGATATCCAAGCTGCAGCAGCAGGGCGGCGTGGAAGGAGCGCTGAAGGGCGAGATCAAGCATACAGGGTTTAAGAGGCTTGTATAAATTAATTTGGAGGCTGCCCGCCTCCAAACCTTTGGCCAAAGGGACGATTGTCCCTTTGGAATCCCACTTGTGAAAAATGCCGCGGTAAGCGGCATTTTCAACAAAAGGGTTCTAAGGGTCAAGCGACCCTTAGCGGGACGGGGTCCCCAAAATCTATGATTTTGGGGTGAGGATATGAGGGCGGAGCCCTCAAAAACAACCCTGTCTATAGTATTAGAATTTGTGTATAATGATAAAGAGCTCCCGCCGAGGGTGGACGACGCTCTTTATCTTTGATATGGGTAAAAGGAAGGAAACCGGAATTGATAGCGATTCTTTGCGACACGCCCTACCAGTTAGTAAGCGGCGTTTTTATGGCGAACCATATATCAAGGGACGAAAAACTGCTGATTTTTTTGAACGCTCTCTGGGGCAAATCGGCCCGGCAGTTTGACGTGAACGGGGAGAATGGGCGCATTCACAAGGTGCTGTATTACGGCAAGGAACAAATGGGCATTGGCATGCTGCTCAAGGGCCTGTTTAATCCGCTGGATATGCTGCGCCGCATGGAGGGGTTCAACGAGGGTTTTGATATATCTGCCATCATCACAACCCGCACCACCTGGATGGCGACCTACCTGTACAACTACTTTATTGAGAAAAACAAAGATTTAAAAATGTACCTGATAGAGGAAGGATGCAGCGAATACACCTCCCACATGGGGGAGACGCGGTTCACGCGCGCCTGCAAGCTGCTGGGCAAAAAGACGCACTACGCGTTTCTGGATGCGGCGTATTTTTCAGCGCCGGAGCTGTACCCTTATGAGGTGCCTTTTCCCATCCGCAAGCTGCCCTGCAGCGCGGACGACGCGGATTCTGTGCGGCTGATAGACAGCCTGTTCCAGACGAGCGGAGACCTGGACAAACTGGCCCCATACAAGTGCATCTTTCTGGACGAGGGGTTCAACAGGCCGGAGCTGACGGACAGGTTTGGGGACTTTGAGGAAGATATCCTTGAGCGGATTATGCGTGTGCTTCCAAAGGAAGACGTTGTAATCAAGATGCACCCGCGTACAAACGGGTACGATACAAAGACAGGCGTTGCCGCCGTGTACACCAAATTTCCGTTTGAGATACTGCCCGCGCATGTGGATTTAAACAACCGCGTGATTGTATCCGCGCTTTCAACCGCCATGCTGACAAGCAAGTTTTTGTACGACCAGGAGCCGTACCTTGTGTTTACGTATCCGCTGATGATGGATGTGCTGCGGGTGATTGTGCCGGATAAAAAGATGCTGGAAGCGTCCATCCGTTTGATGGAAGGCGTGCGCACCATTTACCGGGACAAGGACAAGGTGTTTGCGCCCAAAACACTGGACGAGCTGGAAGAGGCGTTTGCGCAGATCAACGCAAAAATTGGCGCAACGGCTCAAAAAACCTGAAACAAGGCTGCATCTGTGTTATAATAGCTTCTGGACGGGAGAATGTTATGAGTTTGGTTTCCATTGTAATGTACCATTATGTGCGCGACCTTGGCATGAGCCGGTACCCTGGAATCAAGGGGCTGGATTTTGCGCTGTTCAGGCAGCAGATAGAATTTTTAAACGCAAACTTCAACGTGGTTACCATGGAGGAAGTTTTGGCCGCCAGGAACGAGAGTTATAACCTGCCCCAAAACGCGGCGCTGCTTACGTTTGACGACGGATATACGGACCATTTTACCAATGTGCTCCCCGTGCTGAAGGAATACGGCATGCAGGGCTCGTTTTTTATCCCCGGCAAAACGTTCTGCGAGAACATTGTGCTGGATGCGAACAAGGTGCATTTTATTCTGGCAAGCGGCGGTATTCGCAATATTCTGGCGGACCTGTATAAGCAGATGGATCATTACCGCGGCGCGGAGTACCCGATAGAACCCAACGAAGAGCTTTTTTGCAAATACGCGGGGGAAGACAGGTTTGATACGCCAGAGGTTGTGTTTGTGAAGCGCATGCTGCAAACCGTGCTGCCCGAAGATTTGCGCAATAAAATTGCAAGCAATATATTTGAGAAATACGTGGGCCTCTCCGAAGAAAAGTTTGGCCGTGAGCTTTATATGAACCGCTGGCAGATCAAGTGCATGAAGCAGTGCGGCATGCACATTGGCCTGCACGGGTACGACCATTACTGGCTGGGCAATCTGCAAAAACCTGATATGCTGGCCGATCTGGACCGCGCGCTGGACGCGATGGGGGAATTTATAGACCCCAATGCCTGGGTGATGAATTATCCCTACGGATCTTATAACCAGGATGTGGTGGAAGCGGTGCAAAGCCGCGGCTGCGCATTGGGCCTGACCACAGAGGTGCGGGTGGCGGACATGCAAAAAGACGGCCGCTACACAATGCCCCGCCTGGATACGAACGATTTTCCGCCCAAGAGCGAGTATTACAAAGACCGATTGGAGAAGGCTGCACATGGCTGAGAACGTAATCCGCCGGGCAGGCAGGGACGATATTCCCCGTATTATGGCGTTCATCAAAACTTACTGGTCTGCCACGCACATACTGGCGAACGACCGTGCATTTTTTGAGTACGAGCACACCTGCGGGGAGGAAGTATGCTTTGTGCTGTCCGAGGACCCGGGGAAGCTGGAAGTGCAGGCCATTTTGGGATTCATACCATACGGCATACAAAAACGCGACGCCATGATTGTGATGTGGAAGGCGCGGCCCGGGGAGAACGCCTTTCTGGGGGTTCAGGTGCTGCAGTTTCTTGTGGGCAGCATTGGCGCGCGCGTTGTGGGCTCCTGCGGCATCAATAAGCGCGTGGCGGGCATATACCAGTACCTTGGATACCACACGGGCAGCCTGGCGCATTACTACCGCATCGCGGATTTGAACGAATATAAAATCGCCTTTGTTGGCGAGAAAAACATACTGCCGGTAAAACCAGCAGACGGCTATGAACTTGCCCCGTTCGGCTCTTTTGCGGAACTGGAGACATCCTTTGATTTTGAAATTACAGGGGACGCAAAGCCCTATAAGGAACCCTGGTATATAAAGAAACGGTACTTTAACCACCCGGTCTACAGGTATAAGGCGTTCGGGATCAGGAACCAGGCGGGAATGGTGGAGACCCTGCTGTTTGCACGGGAGATAGAAGCAAATGGCGCCAGGGTGCTGCGCATGGTGGACCTGATTGGCGGCGTGGAGCCCCTGGCGCATATATCCGCCGGTATACAAAAATTACTGGACAATAACGGCTATGAGTATGTGGACTTCTACCAGTATGGCATACCGCACGAAGTGATGCAGGCGGCGGGGTTTACCCTGCGGGAGGGGAATACCAACATTATCCCCAATTATTTTGAGCCGTTTGTGCGGGAGAACATAGGGATAGACTATTTTACCACAGACAACGAAGGATTCAGAATATTCAAGGGTGATGGGGATCAGGACAGGCCCAGCCTTACGGCCAGGAGTCAAGAATGAAAGAACTGGAATATCCGTTTGACAGCGCGTACATATTGCAAAAAAAGAAGTCCCTGCGGCGGCAGCTTCTTGCGAATACCGGGCTGCTGGAAAAGAGAGTGGCCATTTTGGGCGGTTCCACCGTGGGCGAGACAAAAAACATGCTGGAGCTTTTTTTGCTGAACCATGGCATCAAACCAATATTCTGGGAAGGGCAGTACAACCGGTTTTACGAGGAAGCGGTCTACGGAGACCCGGAGCTGGCCGCGTTTGCGCCTGACATTGTATACATACACACCAGCAACAAAAACATAGAGGAATACCCTGCGCCGGGAGAGCCGCCCGAGGCTGTGCGGGCCCGCGCGGAGGCGGTGTTTGCACGCTTTAGGCAGATATGGGAGGCTGTGCGGGAGCGCCTTGGCTGCCCGGTGGTGCAGAACAACTTTGAAGAGCCGCCGTGCCGCCCGCTTGGCAACAGCGACGCGGTGAACCCGGCCGGCGGGGTGCGCTTTATCAATGCAGTCAACAGTATGTTCCACGAATACGCGCAAAACAACCCCCGCGTATATATCAACGACCTGCATTACCAGGCGTCCTGGTTTGGCCTTGCGCGCTGGTACGACAACGCGCAGTGGTATATGTACAAATATCCGTTTGCGGTGGACGCGATTCCGCTTGCAGCCCATAATATTGCGAACATCATTAAATCTGTATTCGGCAAAAACAAAAAAGCGCTGGTGCTGGACCTGGATAATACGCTGTGGGGCGGCGTGATTGGCGACGACGGGGTGGAGAATATCCGCCTTGGCATTGAGACGCCGGAGGGCATGGCGTACCGGGATTTTCAGAATTACGTAAAGGCGCTGTCCGCCACGGGCATATCTCTGAATGTCTGCTCCAAAAATGATAAAGCAATAGCCCTGCAGGGGTTTGAACATCCGTCCAGCGTGCTGAAACGGGACGATTTTATTGTGTTCAAGGCAAACTGGGCAAACAAGGACCGCAACATTGCGGAAGTGGCGCAAACGCTTAATATTTTGCCCGAGAGCATGGTATATGCGGACGACAACCCGGTGGAGCGGGAACTGGCGGCAGCCAGCCTGCCCGGCCTGGCCGTGCCCGAACTGAACGGTCCGGAAGAGTATGTGCGGATTTTGGACCAGTCCGGCTGGTTTGAAGTGACGGCCCTCTCCACGGACGACACCAGGCGCAACGAATATTACAAGGCCAACGCGAAACGGGCGGAAGAGCAAAACCGGTTTGCGGATTACACGGAATATTTAAAATCACTCCAGATGGCGTGCAATTTGGAGCCGATTGGCGAATCCAACCTGCAGCGGGCAACGCAGCTGATTAACAAAACAAACCAGTTTAACCTGACCACACGCCGGTATACGGAGGAAGAGGTACGCTGCTATACGCAACAGGGTATTACCATATGTGCGCGGTTGCAGGATAAATACGGGGACAACGGGCTTGTGAGCGTGCTGCTGGCGGGCGTAATTGGAGATTTGGCGGAGATAGACCTGTGGGTGATGAGCTGCCGGGTTTTCAAGCGGGACCTGGAACTGGCTGTGTTTGACGAACTGGTTCGGCGGTGCCGGAAACTGGGCGTTGGCAAGATTAAAGGAACATATATCAAAACCGGCAAAAACGCTCTGGTGCAGGAACTGTACGGGGCTCTGGGATTCCGCGCCGTGCAAAGGGACGAAGACCGGGGCGAATGGGAATACGTGATTCCAGAGGCATATGAAACTATGAACCGGGTGATGGAGGTGCGATTGAATGACTAAAGAAGAAGTTTTGGGGCAGGTGCAGGAAATATTCCGCAGCGTGTTTGATGACGAGAGCCTGGATATCTCGCGGAATACGGCTGCAGAAGACATAGAGGGCTGGGACTCCATGGAGCATATCAACCTGATAGTGGCAATGGAAAAGACGTTTGGCATTAAATTCAGCATAGAGGAAGCGGGCAGCCTGAAAAATGTGGGTGAGATGGTTGACCTGATACAAAAGAAACTGTAACTTGATTGGGAGTTTTTAAAAACCGGCAAAGCGCGAATGCTAAGCCGGTTTTTTTTGGAAAGATTGACATTTTTATTTATAGTGTCAACATGTAAAATATATGTTAAAATATTGTTAAATGTATATATAATTTCACCTGGTGTTCACATTACGGACATTTTGGTGACATATTTTGCGGATATACTGTAAAAAAATAGGCGCGGGGGGTTAAACTTGAAGAATATTGCCATCATACCTGCAAGGCAAGGCTCAAAAGGCATTGCTGATAAGAATATTAAACTGCTTGGTGGAAAGCCGCTTTTGCAGTATTCGGTTGAGGCCGCCGTAAAAGCAAACGTGTTTGATGAAATATTCGTTTCAACCGATTCCAAGGAGTATGCCCAAATTGCTGAAAATGCAGGAGCAAGCGTCCCCTTTCTGAGAAGCCCTGCATTGGCAAAGGATACTTCTTCCACTTGGGATGCCGCCAGGGAGGCAATACTGAAATACCGCGAAATGGGCAGGGAGTTTGATACCGTGGCTATTTTGCAGCCCACGTCTCCCATGAGAGAGGCAGCGGATATACTGCGCGGCTACGATAAGCTGAAAGAAAAAAACGCCAACCTGGTAGCCGCCGTATGCGAGGCAGACCATCCGCCGGTTTGGGCGAATATGCTGCCGCAGGACGATTCCCTGGAGAATTTTATTAGCCGGCAGTATGCCGGAAAGCCCAGGCAGCAGCTGCCCGCCTATTACAGGATCAACGGGGCGCTGTATATTGTAAAAACAGATTACCTGATGCATCACGACAATACTTACGGGGAGGGCAGCTATGCCGTTGTGATGTCCAAGGAAAACTCCATAGACATAGACGATATTTTTGACTTTATGTTGGCCGAAACGGTCATACAGTACAGCCATAAAGCATAAAAGCGCAACGCCGCTAAGCAAAAATAAACCGGCTTTTGGGATGAACCAGGAGCCGGTTTTTTGCATTTATTTTACATAGGCTTATTGCCCGCGTAAGCGTCTTTTAATAATTGCTCCGCTTCCGCATAAGTTGGCTGTTTGGGAGACAGGCGCGCGGCCATGGAGTTCTCCAGCCCGGAAAGGAAATCCGGTATTTTTGCCATAAAATCTGCTTCTGAAATCCCAAGCTCCTGAAAACTGTGGGGGATGCCCACCCGGGTATTGAATTTCCACAGATAGTTGAGCAGGAAGCCGCACGCTCCGCTGTCACTGCCTGTGAAGCCCAGCCTGCGGCCAAGTTTTGCGTACACAGGGTGTGGCGAATGGAACGAGGTGGTGTATGGGAGCAAAAGGCCGCACACAAGCCCGTGCGGCAGGTTAAAATACGGGCCGGGCTGGTCCAGCGTGTGCACCAGGCCTGCGCTGGCGTTGTTGATGGCCACGCCAGCCATTGCGGCGCTGTAATGGCATGCTTCGCGTGCTACGGCCTTTTCTTTGCTGCCTGCGGGCGCGGTGACGGAAGCGGGCAGATTTTCCAGGATATCCAGAGCGGAAGCAAGCGCGATGGTTACCACCACAGGGGAGGAAGCACTGCATACCGCGGCTTCCATTGCGTGGGATAACGCGTCCATGCCTGTATGCGCGGCAATCTGGCCGGGCAGGGTGTCTGTAAAATCCGGATCAAGAACGGCGTAAGCAGGCATAATGGGAAAGCCCAGAATAAGCTGCTTTTGCATTGTATCCTGATTGACGAAAACCGCGCAGCAGGTTGTTTCCGATCCGGTGCCGCTGGTTGTGGGAACAGCGGCGAGCACGGCCTTGCCGGTGCTTTCCGGAATTTGGAACGGTTTAAAGGCGTCTTCAAAAGGTAATTCAGGGTGTTCGTAAAAGAGCCACACGGCTTTTGCGGTATCCATTACGGAACCCCCGCCTATGGCTATAAACAGGTCCGGCTCAAATTCCCGCATACCGCCTGCGGCATTCGTGATATCGCTAAAAAAAGGCTCGTTGCGTATATCCGCCACAAAACGGCATTCACAGCCACCGGCAGCCAGCAGGGCGCTCAGCTTGCCTTTGGCGCCGCCGTCCATAACGCGCCCGTCATAAAAAACGGCTGCACGTTTCTTGCCCATGGCGGACAAAAAGGAGATGGAACCACGTCCTGTTACCAGTTGCGTCTGATGCAAAACAGAGTAGCTTGTCATTTTTTCTTTCCTCCATATTGTTATGCTGTATACAACAGGCGAAATTTAGCTTCCGCTTGTTACTGCTCCTGTTTCTGAAAGAGAGGAGGCCGTTTTTACACGGTAGATAGGATATCCCGAAACAGTATCGACGAGTTCATATTTTACGGGTATGCCGTATGTTTTGTAGAAATATTCCGTATAGAGATCAAGCCTGTTCATGGCCGAGAAAAATACGCGGTTGTTGTCTATCAAATCGCGGGGCAGGGAAGAGACGCCCGCCTGCTGCTTGAACAATTCGTATTCTTTGCTGCGGGCCGCCCATCCGCCCATGCTGAACGAGTTAATGTAATATTCCTTGGGTTTTGTATCAAAAATGCTCAGGTTCTGGCTGTAGCTGTAAAAGGCGGGTTCCATGGCGTATATATAAAAGTTGCCTTTGTGCTGGGCGAAGTAATCAAACAAGCGCAGCTGGTTGTTGTAATCTCCCGCCACATGGGGGTCCCGGCGCTGCTCTTCCAGCTGGAAGCAGTAATTGTATGTATTGTATAGCGGATAGACGCATACGCCCAGGCTCAGCGCAAGGGCAACGGCGGCAAGAGGCCTGGCTTTGCCCGCAAATTTCTCCCGCAATACCTGCGTGTTGATGAGGCAGAACAGGATTAATAGGGAAATGTAGTAGTGGGGCACAACCACCCTTGTAAGCGGCCGCTGTATGATGACCAGCGCAATCTGCGTGAGGAAGGGAAAAAGGAAGAGGATAACCGCAAGCAGCCTGGATTTGGAACTGATAAGCGCCAGGAAAAAAACCGAGCCCAGCAAAACCAGAAACAAAAGGGAGTGGGAGGCGTACAGCCAGAGGGAAGCGATTATATCTGAAGCGTTAAAGCTGAACCGGCTGATATCCTTGTACGAAGCGTCGATCCGCTCCAGATTCTCGTTGGAAAACTGGGGGTCGTCCGGGATGTTGGCGGAATAGAACATGTTGTAATCCGTCTCCGACCAGCCGTGTTTTTCATATTCCGACTGGTTCTGGCTGTATTCGGGATGGAAACGGTCCTGCATGTCTATCCTGGTCTCGTTAAACCTGTAATATTCGCTCCACACCGGGTCTGTGGAAAACATCAGATTGCTGATACCTGTGAGCCCGAAGGAAAGGAGCAGTATTGCCGCCGTTATAACCGCGGTCTTTACGGCTTCCTTTTTATAGCGTATGAGCAGGAATAAGGCGTAGATACCGCCTGTTCCGGCGGCAGATACGATGACGTCTGTGCGGAGCATAACGGAAAGCGCGCAAAGCAGGGCGGCGCAGATCCACAAAAAGAGCCGCCTGGGTTTGTCATGCAGGTAGAATGCGTACGCAATGCACACAAAAGCGCAGGCCAGCATTACGTATGAGATCACGGTGTAGGTAAAGCCGTACATGGAGTCCAGATAGATAAAAGGGAAAACAGTAAAGGCTGCCGCAAATCCCGCTTTGCCGCCAAGCCGCTGCGCGATGGCAGCGGCGGACAGGGAGCAGGAGACAAGGAACATTGCGAGCAAAAATATGCCGTACCAGTTGACGGAGGGCAGCGCCCTGTACAAAAATGCAATAGCGCCCCCAAGAAACACGTTCATATGGTTGCAGAAGCCGTCGCTTGCGCCCTTGGAGCCGTTTAAAAGGTTTTGAATCTGTATATCGTCCATGGTGCCATAACCGACGTAGGCGATGGTGCGGGCAATATAAAACAGAATAAAGCCTATGATCAGGAAAAGTACAAAGTAGATAAGCAGACGCAGCAGGGACTGCTGGCGGCCAAAAACGGATGGCCGGAGGGAAGACTTTGATGTTTCCATGTTCGACTCCTGGTTTAAAGTTTTTTTCTAGTTCAGCTGATAGATGGCGACTGCCTGATTGGCGAATACAATTCTGCCATACTGCGGGTCAAGCTGGAAAGCGCTATGTATGAAATCTGTGCGGACAAGGTATGTAACCCCCGCCTGCTTCAGCGCGGCGATTGCGTCCGGATCGTTCTGGTAAACGCGCCGTAAGATTTCCAGTTTGTCCTGAATGATTTCCTCAAAATTTTTCTGGCTGGTGTTGGTGTACTGGTATCCTTCCAGATAAAACTGCCGCTCGGAAAACGCGGTGTAGTAATAATACCGCGCGTCCATCATCACTTCGCTGGGCGTGTAGTAAATACGGTCGCCTGCTATAACGGCATCCCCGGGCGTATTGTTCCGCAGCCAGAGCATCCCCAGGTATTCCCAGTAGGATATGGAGTTGGCATCCGAAGTATCCTTTACCACCGGATGGTCCGTATAGGCCAGCGGCGGGTACTGTTTGATGCGGCCGTTGGCCGTGATATCTGCCATTATGCCTTGAATGGTGAATATTGTCTGCAGGCCAACAAGCGCGCAGACCGCAACGCACAGCACGCGGCGCAGAGTCGGCCTCGCGTTTTTTTGCGCAAAGTATTTCGCAAACACCATGGCGATAGCCAGCAGGGCAAGCGGCTGGCAGATCATGATGAACAGAATGTTGGAGCCGCCCGGCTGGGTGAACACGGACGCGAGCACAACACCGAACACGATGGAAGCCAGCAAGAACAATTCGTTTTTTATATCGTCTTTGCGCCATTTGACAATGGCCGCAAGCAATATAAAGAAGGAGGCCGTAACAGTTGTATATTGGGTTGCCAGATATACCGGGTAACACAAAAGTTTGATGAGCGTGGGGGAAAGCGTGCCGCCCCAATTTTGCATGGCCCATTGGTAATAGGACGGGTTTGCATCCAGCATGGGCGCGGCAAGAAGGCGGGAAAGACCATTGAATCCATATACGTTTACATATACAGCCGCATAAGCAAGCCCCATGACGGCGATGATCACAACGCCATGCAGCAGGGTAATTTGAACGTTTTTTTTGCGGAATAGTTGATAAAGCAGTACCGAGCCTATGCCCGCAAGCAGTACCAGCGCGAATGTGCTTTTGGCAAAAGACGCCATGCCAAAGAATAAGACCATGAGCCAGAAGTTTTTGTCCCCCAATTTTGCCGTCTCCATGTTTTGCGCATACCTAAAGAAATAGTAAGCGGTGAGCGCACAGAACACAAGCCCAAAGGTTGTGGAAAAAGCGGCCCACAGAATGTGCGCAAACAATATCCCGTCCGCAAATAAAACGAGCATAATGGCCGCCGCCACCCAGGCCATGTTTTTAATGAACTTCTGGAACAGCAGGTAGACGGATGATGTGAACAGCATCATCTGCGTGACTGCGAACAGTTTGAAATTAAGGTCGAAGGACGAGAGGCCAAACAGGTTTTTGTATACGGCCAGAAACATGGTGTACAGGTAGTTGTAGTTGAAGGAAAGCCCCAGATTGTGTATGTCCTGCGGCGGAAAACCAAGGTACAGCGCTGTGATGTTGCCTGTGTTCCAGAGCATGTCGTGGTAATAAAGGGTGTTGGGCGTTGCGTCCGGCGCAAAATTGTTGAATATGGTGTAGGAGAGAAGCATGTACAGGCATACGGCTGTCACAATGGAAAGGGCCGCCCCGCCCGCGTTGTTTGTGGGCAACGATTTAAGCCAGCCCCTTTTTTTAATCAGTAAAAAAACGCTCAGAGCGGATGCTGCTGTCATGCCGTACAGCAGAAAATCCTGCAGGCGCAATAAATAGAAAACAACATAAAAAACAATGTTGATGAAAATACCAAGAAAATAGGAAAGAATAAGAAACTTGACTTTTTCCCCCGAAACCGAAAGAGCGGCTCCCAGGGCCATGCCCGGAATGAGCGTAAAGGCGATTTGCCCCAGAAAATACGCGGCTATGGAAGACGGATTGACAACTCCAAAATAGCATACAATCATCAGATAGGCCGCCGCAAAAGCAACGGAAAAAATCTTCCAGGGAAAGCGAGCGAGCACCGCGTTTGCTTTTGATTGCGCAAAGGCCGCCTGCGGTCCCGCGGACAGGGCTTGCCGAATATCCATGTTTCACTCCAAAACAGATTTTTAGCTTTTGAAAATACTTTAAAATAATAGCATATCCCAAGGCGGATTGCAATGCATCGCGGGGGCGGGCAGCCTGCAAAAAAAGGCTCCGCCGCTTGAAGAAAGCCCACGGAGCCTTGTGCGTGCATACTTTTAATCCCCGCTTTTCAACCTGGCCGCGGCTTTACCCGCAAGCCTTTTGAAGCCGTCCATAACGGGTGGGAGGGAGTAAGAAGCAAGAATAAGAATGAGAGGAATCTGGTTTACAAGCTGCCTTGGGTTATTTTCCGAAACCAGCAGGTAGGCGATCATGCCACCCAGAGCTAGCCGCAGTATGGTTGCGTTTTTATCCACCTTTCTTTTGTTTCTGAAAAACAGCGGGCAGGCGATCAGGAACAGGCAGAGCGCCCATGCGCCCTGCAGGGTATAGGCAAACACGGAGAACCATTTTCCGCTGGAGCCAAATACATTCTGGGACAGTTTGGACAGGGTGGAATCCGGCATGCTGTAATAATATTCGCCTGTTCCCACAGAAAACGTGCTTTGCCCAAAGGCATAACTCAGCTTGTTGTTTAAAAACGCAAGGTATCCCGCGGGCCCGTATTCCAATAGGCGTACCTTGACCATGTGCCTGGTCTCTGCGTCTCTGGTGGGGCCGGGCCGGGTAATGGAAAAGTTCCAGTCTTCTATGTTAAACGCGCCGTAGGGGTAATGCAGCCCGATCATTACCCAGTGCCAGACGGGAAAAGCGCCAAGGTCCGGGTTCTGGGCAAGGTTTATATCCAGGTAGGATGACCGGAACTCCGGGTTCTCTGTTTTTGCGTTGAGCGTGAACACAACTCCAAAAACAACTACGCAGGAAAGTGCCACGCCCACAAACCTTTTCCATTGCCTGATATGTACGATCAGCTCGATGGCAGCTATGGCAACGGGGAGAATGATGGCTGTCATTTTGTATTCATAGCCCACATACGTACTGAGCGCGATTGCGAGAAGCAATAGAATTTTGAAAGGAATTTTTTTTGTTTTCCGCATCTTTAAATACAGGAAGAAAACAAGAGCAGGGAACACCATGGAAAGCGTATCCGTATAGAACATGATCATCATGGGGTTAAGCCCAATCAATAGGCAAATAGGAAGCAGCATCACAAACGCTGCTTTTCGCCCATAAAGCTCTTTGACGCAAAGGTAGGTGAGCAGGAAAGAAATATCCAGCAGTATGATGTTGAACAGAAAAGACAGCTGGGTATATGCCTCCATGGACGGGCCCACCAGTTTGAACATACCGATATCTGTAAAAAGCATAAAAAAGTTATTGGGGTATACTACAAAATATTGCGGATTATATGTGACGTTTGCACCGTTTTGCACAAATGAGAACGCAGATTTGGCAATTTCTGAAGAATCAAACCAGGGTATCTGCCCGGAGTTGGAATAGCAGACGCCAACCTGAAGCAGGAAGAACCCAATGCAGCCCGCGAGCGCAAGCAGTTTTATTTTTGCAGACGGTTTTTTGGAGAAATCCATGCCAAACCACACGCTGTACATCACTATAAAAATAAGGAGTGCGGCCCAGACGGCGAAGAGCGCCTTGTATGTTTCCAGATTGGCAAACTCGTTGATGTTCGCAAACGTTACATTCAGGAAGATCCAGAAAGAGAGCGCCAGAAAAATTAAATTGAGCACGCTTAAAAATGAATGTTTCGCCGGAGCGTTTGGCAGAGGCGCTCCGGAAGCCGGAGTTGGCAACTTCCTGCCCTTGTAGAGTAACTCCAGGCATACAAACGCAAACAGGCCGTATACTGCGAACGCCAGCCAGAAAAACAGCGTGTCAAGCGTGTTTTCGTAAAGCCCGTTTTCAAACGTGTATGCCGTGATAAAATAGGCGCTTCCATTTGGAGTCTCTGTTAAAATGGCGATGCCGTAAACCCCCACAGGAATTTGCGAAACATAGCATCCGCCAAAGACGCCCGCCTGGCTGTATTCCTGATTGCCACCCAATTGCAGAGTAATATCGGGATAGCTGTACTGGTAGCTTGTAAGCTGGTAACCGGAATAAGTGTCTCCGCCTCTGGGAACCGCCATCAGCGAAATTTTAGTATCTTTGGAAGGCACGCCGGATACGCCGGAATAGGCCGTCATATTAACCTGGTTGACGCCATTGTAAAGCGTTAGTAAATTGCTTTTTGATTCGTATTTAATAGTCTCAGGATTCACGCGGGTCAACGGAATGGTTTCCGCCGTGCGCTGCATCATAAATGCGCCGCCCGCAAAAATAAAGCCGATGAGCACGGCTATTAAAACCCTGTTAAGCCTTTTTTCCAGTATACCTGATTTTTTCATCATCTATCCTCACTGTTACGGATTAAAGCATGCATGCCTTTTTACATTTTTTTGACAATTTAATTATATATATCTGTAACAACAGATGTCAACATGCCGGTGGTATGGCATGTTGAACATTCTGTGAAACTGGCTGAAATTTTTTGCCGAATGTACTCAGGGTGGCCGGAAAATAAAGTGTGTCAACGGCCAAGGAGGCCAGATGCCCTAAAAACAGTATGGGTATAGTTTACATGCATGGCGGCGTATGCTATACTTTTACAGGATGCGATCCTTTTAAATAGCAGGACTGGAGAAAACATGAAAGTTGTAATTCTTGCGGGCGGCTTTGGCACGCGCATCAGCGAGGAATCCGCCTTTAAGCCCAAACCGATGATTGAAATTGGCGATATGCCCATTCTCTGGCACATCATGAAAAGCTATTCTTACTATGGATTTAACGAATTTGTTATCTGCTGCGGATACAAGGGGTTTGCGATTAAGGAATACTTTGCAAATTACTATCTGCACCACTCGGACATCACCTTTGATTTTTGCGCGGGCAACAGTATGACCATACACAACAACATTGCAGAACCCTGGCGGGTCACGCTGGTGGATACGGGCCTGAATACCATGACGGGCGGGCGCGTGCGGCGCGTGCGGGACTATACGGGGAACGAAACCTTTATGCTTACCTACGGAGACGGTGTGTGCGACGTGGACCCAAACGACATTCTGGCGTTTCATCGTAAGAAGAAACCGGTGGCCACCATTACGGTCATCCAGCCGTCTGCGCGGTTTGGCATGCTGGATTTTGATAACGAGGGAAACGTGACCGGCTTTGCGGAAAAGCCTTCCACAGACAGTGATTGGATCAACGGCGGCTATATGGTACTGGAGCCGGAGATATTTGATTATTTGGAAGGGGACGAAACCATATTCGAGCGCTCTCCGCTGGAAAGGCTCTCTAGGGAAGGCAAGCTGGCCGCTTATAAGCACAGTGGATTCTGGCAGTGCATGGATACCCTGCGGGACAAGCAATACCTGGAAGAACTCATCCAAAGCAAAAAAGCGCCATGGATGGTATGGTAAATGGAACTGTCTTTTTTTAAAAACAAAAAGGTCTTTATAACAGGGCATACAGGTTTTAAAGGAAGCTGGCTTTGCTGCATTTTGCTGCTGGCAGGCGCGGATGTGTGCGGTTATGCTCTTGAACCGCAAGAACAGTCTCTTTTCCGGCTGTGCGGGCTGGAGGGCAGGATGCAGTCCCATATGGGGGACATACGGAACCTGGAACAGCTGAAAAGCGCGTGCGACTCTTTTAAACCGGAGATGGTCATCCACATGGCGGCGCAGCCCCTGGTGATTGATTCGTACCGGGACCCTGCGTATACGTATGATGTTAACGTGATGGGCACGGTGAACATACTGGAATGCGTGCGCGCTTCAAGTGCCGCCAAAGCGTTTTTAAATATAACTACAGACAAGGTATACCGCAACAACGAGTGGCACTGGGGCTACCGCGAGGACGACGTGCTTTGCGGGCAGGACCCATATTCAAACAGCAAATCCTGTTCAGAACTGGTGACGCACAGCTACCGCAGCAGCTTTTTTGGACCGGGCAGGCATCCGGCGGCAGTGGCGACCGCGCGTGCGGGAAACGTAATCGGCGGGGGGGATTTTGCGGAAAACCGCATCATACCCGACTGCGTGCGTGCGGCCATGGAAGGGAAACAGATTGTTGTGCGCAACAAGGATTCCATACGCCCCTGGCAGCATGTCCTGGAGCCACTGCGGGGATATCTGACGGTGTTGCAGGCGCTGGCGGAGAGCGGGTCGCGGTTTGCGCAGGCGTACAATATAGGGCCGGAGGACGCGGACTGCGTGCCGGTGGAGACGCTGGCAAATTTGTTCTGCAAGTATTGGCCGGGTGCGGCGTGGGAATACAAACCGCAGGAAAATGCGGTGCACGAAGCCACGTTTTTAAAGCTGGACTGCTCCAAGATGAAAAACGAACTGGGTTACACACCCAGATGGAACATAGAGGCGGCCATTCAAAAAACGGTGGAATGGAGCCGCGCGTATGCAAGCGGCCAGGATATGTTTGCCGTGACAAACGCGCAAATATTAAAGTACTTTGATATTTAATTATTTAATAAAAGGATATGCATATGTTTAAAGATTTAACGGAATCCCAGGCAAGGGAAAAAATGCTGGAGCTTACGGAAGAGTTTTATACAAGGTACAGGCAGGACGGGCCATACCGGGAAGGGGAACGTATTCCTTACGCGCGGCGCGTATACGGCGCGGAGGAGATGCAGAACCTGGTGGATTCCGCGCTGGAATTCTGGCTGACCTCCGGGCGGTATACGGAAAAGTTTGAGAAAGATTTTGCCGCGTTTCTGGGCGCGCGCCACTGCCTGCTTGTAAACTCCGGCTCTTCCGCCAATCTGGTGGCGTTTATGGCGTTGACCTCCGATCTTTTGGGGGAGAGGCGCGTGAAGCCGGGGGACGAGGTGATTACGGTTGCGGCCGGATTTCCCACAACGGTAACCCCTATTTTGCAATACGGCGCGGTTCCTGTGTTTGCGGACGTGGAGATACCCTCTTATAATGTAAACGCCGCGCAGATGGAAGGACTGTTGTCACCCAAAACAAAGGCGGTCATGCTGGCGCACACCCTGGGCAACACATTTGACATTGCTGCTGTTACCGCATTCTGTAAAAAACATAATCTTTGGCTGATAGAGGACAACTGCGACGCGCTTGGCTCGCAATACACGCTGGACGGCGAAAAACGCTATACCGGCACATTTGGGGATATTGGCACCTCCAGCTTTTACCCCCCGCATCATATGACCATGGGCGAGGGCGGCGCTGTGTATACATCCAGCCCCCTGCTGTACAAAATAGCGCTATCCATGCGCGACTGGGGACGGGACTGCGTATGCCCATCCGGGCACGACAATTACTGCGGGCACAGGTTTGACAGGCAGTACGGGGAACTGCCCCTGGGATACGACCACAAATACGTGTATTCCCACTTTGGCTATAACCTGAAGGCAACGGATATGCAGGCCGCTGTTGGCTGCGCGCAGTTAAAGCGGCTGCCCGGCTTTATTGAAAAGCGCAAACACAACTGGCAGCGTCTGCGTAAAGCGCTGGAATGCTGCGCGGACAAACTTATATTACCCGAGGCCACCCAAAACGCAGATCCATCCTGGTTTGGGTTTTTGATTACGGTAAAACCGGGCAGCGGCGTTTCCAGGAATGAACTGGTGGGCGCAGTGGAATCGGCGGGCGTGCAGACGCGCATGCTGTTCGCGGGTAATTTGGTAAAGCATCCCTGCTTTGACGGAATGCGCAAAGAAAACACAGGCTACCGGGCGCCTGTGGAACTAATAAATACGGACGCCATTATGAACGATACTTTCTGGGTGGGCGTGTATCCGGGTATGACGGACGAGATGATTGATTATATTGCCAAAACCATTGTTTCCGCCTGCGGAGGCGTCAAGCAATGAAGAGCGCGGTTGTAACCGGGGGCACCGGATTTATCGGCAAATGGCTGGTGTCCGGACTGCTGGAGAGCGGCGTGGAGGTAACGCTTGTACTTCTGCCCGAGATTACGGACATGGCTGCGCTGCCAAAATCGCCCAAGCTGAAAATTGTAGCGTGCGGCATGGAGTCGTTTGCAAAACTGCCCAGGCTGATACCGGAGCGCGGGTTTGATGTGTTTTTTCACATGGCCTGGTGGGGTTCCGCGGGGCCGTTGCGGGCAGATGTGCCCGAGCAGCTTAAAAACGTGCGGTATTCCTGTGACGCGGTAGCCGCGGCGGCGGCTCTTGGCTGCCGCAAGTTTGTGGGTGCGGGCAGCATTATGGAGGACGAGGCGAACGCATATATTCCGCAGCAGGACGCGGAGCCTTCCATTAATTATATTTACAGTTGCGCAAAGCTCACGGCGCATTATATGTGCAAGGTAACGGCCGCGCATTTGGGGCTGCCCTTTTGTTGGGGCAAGATTTCAAACGCGTATGGCGAGGGCGACCGGACGGGCCGCTTTATGCACGCCACGGTTGAAAAGATGCGCAGGGGCGAGCCCAGCGGGTTTACGCACGGCAGGCAGCTGTATGATTTTATTTACGTAAGCGAGCTGGCGCGGGCGTTTATAGCAATTGGAGAAAAAGGCTTGCCCGGCGCGGCGTACTATATTGGCACGAAAAACGTGAAACCGCTTAAGGAGTATATTCTGGACATAAAACGGGCTGCTGGCTCGGCCTCTGCACTCAGCTTTGGCGCGGTTCCGTTCAAAGGGGCCATGCTGCCTGGGGAAACGTTCGATGCCGGCCCTCTTGAGCGGGATACAGGATTTTGCGCAAAAATTGGTATAAACGAGGGAATCAAAAAGTATATGGAATGGTTGGATAAAACGAATGGGTAGGGTACAACGGTTTTCCAAAGAAGATACAAAAATGGAAGGGCTTTTTGTTTTGAATCCTTTTCTGGCGGAAGATGACAGAGGCTACTTTCTCAAGGGCTTTGAGAGGGATATTTATCAGGAGTTTGGTCTGGAGAATGAGGTTAACGAATGGTTTATTTCCGGCTCGCACAAAAATGTGGTACGTGGGCTGCATTTCCAACTGAAGTATCCGCAGATAAAAATTGTTAGCGTACACGCGGGCCGGATTTTTGATGTTGCGGTTGATCTACGGCACGGCTCCCCTACATATGGAAAATACGAATCCATTGAACTATCTGGTGACAATCATAAGAGCTTTTATATTCCAAGAGGATATGCGCACGGGTTTTGCGTGCTTTCTGACTGGGCGGTGGTGTCCTATGTCTGCATTGGCAAATATTATCCGGAATTTGATACGGGTATAGCCTGGAACGACAGTGACCTTGGAGTACGCTGGCCGCTTCTGGAAGAAGAAGCGTTTTTATCTGAAAAAGACAGGAACCTAATGCATTTTGCCGGGTTTGATGCAATCAATCCATTTTAGAGAGGAATACTATGGGAAAAAAACGGGTGTTGGTCTATCCCTGCGGCACAGAGATTGGGCTTGAGATATACAAGTCCGCATGCCGCTCCACCCATTTTGAACTGATCGGCGGATCAAGCTCCTATGACCACGGCAGATTTGTGTTTAAAAATCACATTGATTACCTGCCTTTTATAACAGACGAAAGCGGCCCGGCCGACATAGAGGCGTTTGCCTGGCAAATTAAGGAATACAATATTGATTTTATCTATCCCGCCATGGACGGCGTGGTATACAAGTTTGCGGAGTACCGGCATTTGTTTGACTGCGAAATTATTGCGCCGGATTTTGATACCGCGTCCGTAACGCGCTCCAAGCTGCGCACATACCAAATGCTTAAAGACGTTGTGCCGGTTCCCAGGCTGTATGATGCGGCGGACCAAGCCCTTGCGTTCCCGCTGTTTTTAAAGCCCGACGTGGGGCAGGGCTCGGTTGGCGCGAGCAAGGTGGGCAGCCGCCAGGAACTGGATTATTTTTTGTCTAAATCCGCGGATCAGAATATGCTGCTGATGGAATATCTGCCCGGCGAGGAGTTTACGGTGGACTGCTTCACCAACTCGGAGGGTGGGCTGGTATACGCAGGCGCGCGCAGGCGCAAGCGGATCAAAAGCGGCATCAGCGTAAACGCCGTTGCGGTGCGGGACGAAGAACTGGTACGCCTGGCGCAGGCCGTGGGCCGGGCCATTCCGCAGAAGGGCGGATGGTTCTTCCAGGTAAAGTCGCGTGAAGACGGAAGCTATGTGCTGCTGGAGGTGGCGTCCCGCATTGCCGGGGCATCTTCATTTACGCGCAGCCTGGGCGTGAACCTGCCCCTGTTAACGCTGCACCTGTACAACGGGTTTGCCATTGATTCTGTAATTGTCAACCAGTATGCCATAGAACTGGACAGGGCGCTTACCAATTCGTACAAAACAGATATACGCTATTCGCACGTGTACATGGATTACGACGATTCGCTGGTGGTTGACGGAAAGGTGAACCTGCAGCTGGCGGCCTTTATATACCAGTGCGTAAACGAAGGGATACCCGTTACCCTGCTCTCCAAGCATGACGAAGATTTGGAAGAAGATTTACAAAAAAGGCGGCTTTTTGGCCTGTTTGACGAAGTGGTTCGGCTGCAGAGGGAAGATCAGAAATACTGCCATATTAAGGAAGCGGATGCGATATTAATAGACGATTCTTACGGCGAAAGGCAGCAGGTGCGCGATAAGCTGGGCATCAACGTGTTTGACGTGCATATGGTGGAATGCCTGATGAAAGAATAGGAGAACGCGATGGATAAAGTGCTGATTATAGCCGAGGCGGGCGTAAACCACAACGGCAATATGGAAATGGCCCGGCAGCTTGTGCTGGAAGCCCAAAAAGCGGGCGCGGACGCGGTGAAGTTCCAGACGTTTAAGGCGGAGCTTGTAATGTCCCGTTATGCGGAAAAGGCGGAATACCAGAAGGCGGCCACGGGCGGGGACGAAAGCCAGATAGAAATGGTGCGCAAGTTTGAGCTGCCGTACGACGCGTTTATTGAGCTGAAAAAACTGTGCGAAGAAGTTGGCATACAGTTTCTTTCCACACCGTTTGACCTGGAAAGCGTGGATTTTCTGGCCGGAATGGGCCTGGAATATATGAAGATACCCTCCGGCGAGATTACAAACCTGCCTTATCTGACCAAAATAGGCAAACTGGGTTGCAAGGTGATCCTTTCCACCGGCATGAGCACGCTTGCGGAGATTGGCGCCGCTACCGATATTCTTGTGAAAAACGGCGCGCATGAAATTATTCTGCTGCACTGTAACACGGAGTATCCCACGCCTTATGCCGACGTGAATCTGCGCGCCATGCAGACCATGCACGAGACATTTGGCGTGCCCGTTGGCTATTCGGACCACACGCCGGGCATAGAGGTGGCGGTTGCGGCGGTTGCCATGGGCGCGCGCGTGATAGAAAAGCATTTTACGCTGGACAAGAACCTGGAAGGGCCGGACCACAAGGCGAGCCTGGAGCCCCATGAACTGGCGGCTATGATTCGCGCTATCCGCATTGTGGAGGAGTCTATGGGAAGCGCTGAAAAAGTTCCGTCTCCCTCCGAGATCAAGAATATGGCCATTGCACGCAAAAGCATTGTGGCAGCTATGGATATTAAAAAAGGCGATGCGTTTACAGAATGGAACCTTGCCGTTAAACGCCCGGGCAACGGTATAAGCCCCATGCGGCTGCACGAGGTGACCGGCAGAATTGCGCGGCGCGATTTTAAGGAAGACGAGTTGATTGAGTTATGAAGAAGGTCTGCGTCGTCACCAGCACCCGTGCGGAATATGGGCTTTTAAAGCCTCTGCTTGAGCGGATCCGCCAGGATGAAAAGCTGGAGCTTCAAATAGTGGCTACGGGCGCGCATCTGTCTCCCGAGTTTGGACTGACCTACAGGCAGATTGAGGAAGACGGGTTTGAGATCGCGGAGAAAATAGAGATTCTTTTAAGTTCCGATACCTCCATTGGCGTATCCAAAACAATGGCGCTGGCACTGGACGGGTTTGCGGGATGTTTTGCGCGGCTTCGGCCCGATTTTCTTGTGGTGCTGGGGGACCGGTATGAGGTATTCGCCGCCACTGCGGCGGCGGCTGTCGCCAATATTCCCATTGCACATATTTCCGGCGGGGAGACCACGCAGGGCGCGTTCGACGAGGCGTTCCGGCATTCCATCACCAAAATGAGTTATCTGCATTTTGCCAGCACGGAGGATTACCGTAAACGGATCATACAGCTTGGCGAGCAGCCGGACAGGGTTTTTTGCGTGGGAGCGCTGGGCGTGGAGAATATTAAAAAGATGCCCCTGCTTTCAAAAGAGGATTTGGAGCGCGAAATAGGCTTTTCTTTGAAAGGCAGGTACGCGCTGGTTACATTCCACCCCGTAACGCTGGAAAAGCAGACCGCCGCGCGGCAGTTTGAAAACCTGCTGGGGGCGCTGGACCAAATGAAAGACTTAAAAGTGATTTTCACCAAAGCGAACGCCGATACGGACGGACGCGTGATTAACGCCATGATAGACGCGTATGCGGAGAAGCATAAAGACAGGGTTGCGGCCTATACATCACTTGGCCAGCTTAGATATTTGAGCGCCATGAAGTACGCGGACGCGGTTGTGGGGAATTCCTCCAGCGGCATTGTGGAAGCGCCTGCAATGGGCGTGCCCACCCTGAACATAGGGGACAGGCAGAAGGGCAGGATTATGGGCGAATCTATTGTGAACTGCCCGCCCGAAGCGCAGGCGGTTGCGAACGCGCTTGAAAAATGCCTTACGCCGGATTTTAAAGAAAAGATACGCGCGCTGCCCAACCCATACGGCAGCGGAGACGCATCCAGGCTGATTACAGGGATTATAAAGGATTTCCTGTACAATAAAACAATCGATTTAAAAAAGCAGTTTTACGATTTATAGCGGTTTAGTCCCATATTCCATTTTTTTCGGAAAAGAAGCAAAAGGCTTTAATGTTTAAAAAATGCCGTGAAAACGGCGTTTTTTGGCAAATGGGATTTCAAAGGGACGATTGTCCCTTTGGCCGGTGGCTTGGGCTTTCAGCAGCCCTTATATAGTAAGGGAATTTTGCTTCTTGTGTATTTTAATCATTATGAACTTTGTCGTCAAGCTGGGCCGCTTCGCAAAAAACGGCTTTTGCTATCCGATTTTATCGCTTTCTGGCTTCTCTAAAAGCTTATTGTTGTCCTCTGTGCCGCTTGCATAGCTTTTCATTAGCCTGCCCGCAATCCAACCCGGCCAGTAACGTTTGAACATAATAAGGTCTTCACTCTGGCGGATGCCGGCTTTTAAAAGCCGGGTGGTTTCGGACTGCTCGTGGATGCGGTGGATCATGAGCGGGCTTGGCACATAGATAAACGCGCCCTTGTTTTGCGAGATGCGGTACCACGCATCCCAGTCCAGGTTGCACTGGAAGTCCTGGTTGAACTCAAAATCCCCAATGACCGCCTTGTGGTACGTAACGGACGGGCAGCAGATGGAGCATCCAAAGGAAAGGATGCGGTTGCGGATAAACCGGCTGCCCTGGAAGGCGCGCACACGGAAAGGAGCGTTCATGCGGCGCTTGATAGCAAGAAGCCTGCTCTCCCGGATCATCGTCTCTTCGTTCAGTTCCCAGTAATCCGTAAACAGGATGAGCGGTGAAGAGCGCCCGCCTGCAGCCGCAGCTATGGACGCCGCGTATTCGTTATCGTACAGGTCGTCCTCGTGCGCAATGGTCACATAGTCCGTATCCGCCATTTTGTAAGCATAGTTCCAGTTGCTTGCCATGCCTGTGGTGTTTTCGTTTACATACAGGGGCAGGTTGTATTTTTGGGCAACCGAAGAGATATGGCTGTTCGGGCTACCCGTGATCATAATGATTTTCGTCTGTAATGTTTGCGCCAGCAGCGTTTGCACGCATTCTTCCAGGTTTGGATTCACCTGGTACGCGCAGAGAGCAAAACAATGGCTGAAATCTTTTTGCATGTTTAAACCTGCCTTTTATTTGGCCGTGTGGCCACCTATAGTATAGGCCATTCGCGTCTTTTTTTCAACCCGAGGGCAATATGGTTTTTTTTGCATCTTTTAAAGCTGCCGGTTCTATTCCATCATAATATGCCTGCTTTGGCGGTAAGTGCGGAAGGAAAGCACGAGCATCAGAACGCCCACGGCCCAGCGGGCTGGCCAGAAATCCATGAGCAGGTATGTTGCGCCAAGCGCGGCAAAGATGTACAGCGCGGGAATGAGTAGCTGGATAAAGCTGATTTCAAAGCCTTTGATGATAAATTTTGCCATAATAAAATGAAGCAGAAAAAGCAGTACGTATGATATTAGAGTGGCAATAGCAGAACCCATTCCGCCATACAAGGGAATGAGGAAATAGTTTAGGAGTATATTGAGTACTGCGGTGGCCACGGTGCAGACTGCGATGTGAACAGTTTTTTGCTTATAGGTTTCATAGTTGACCGCAAAGGAATACAGGAACAAAAAGTAACAGCCCGCCGCAATCATTGGAATCATGGGAATGCCCGCCTCGTATTGGCGGCCGCCCAGTATGCGCACAATATCCGGGCATACCAGCGTGAACGCCACAGATAAAAGAGTAACAAACAGGCAATATTTTTTATACAGTTGGATAATCTCTTCTTTTGCGCCCGCGTGTGTTTTGTCAAAATACCAGACAGACCAGGCGTTGTTGAACGCAAGCCACACGCCGGTAATGGCCACCGCGATGGTGGCGGCATAACCGTACAGCGCGGTTTCAAGAGGCGTGCTCATATATTGCAGCATCAGCCGGTTTGCCTGTAGCAGCACGTAGTTTGCAAGCCCGCTGAACACCATGGGCAAGGTGAGAGTGATGCAGTATTTCCACCATTTAGCGTTGTAAAAGGATTTGCCGCGGGCAAATATCAGAATAGCCGCCGCAATGCCCACTATACCGTATGCGATGGATGAACCATACACATCGCCCAGGTATTTGTCTTGCGTAAGGTGGAGCACCAGTACAATGGATAACACGAGGCGCAACAACAGTGCAATGGCCGTCCAAAAAACAAACTTGCCCGGCTGGTTTAAAACGCGGTATTTGGCCGCTATATGCTGCGTGGTAAAAGAGAAGAAGCCCTGCACCAGGCACAGGAGTATAACCGTGAAAGGAAGCTGCATGGAAGAAGCCAGAACATCCTGCAGCAAAAAAAATATTCCCAGGAGGACGGCCATACTCACCAGACCCATACCGTATGTAGAGGAGGTATAGGAATCCAGCTTCTCCGGCCCAAAGTCCAGCTTTGCATTGTTCATGGAGCCAAATGCCTGCAGGCCTGCAATGGTGCCAAAAATGGTAACCCAAACATACACCACCGTAAGCGGTGCAAACTGCTCTGTGGGCATCAACCGTGCGAGAACCATGGTTGTTACAAAGGAAGTGCCTTGTGCCAGTACCACGCCGATGGTGTAGAAAAAAGCGCTTCCAAAAAAACTCCTGTTATTGCTCATATAAAAGCCTTTCCCAAGTTTTTTATTTTTACGCTTCAATATAGCACAAACCGGGATTAAATGGCAACGGTTTTGCATGCGTTTTACTGGAACGGCAATGCGGAGCGGGTGCGCCCGTGCGCGGCTTATAAACCTATTTTGTTTATTTTGGTTTATATTGAATTATTTTCCCACATGGGCTAAACTAAAGATAGGCGAGGCCGCGCGGGAATAAACGCCCTGCGGCGGCACATAGTAATAAACAGGTGTAACAAGCCAGGCTTGCAAAGGAGTAATTATGAGGATTGATTTTAACAATATGCTAAAATCCGGCGTGGGGCCGCACGGAATTGCCCCGGATATGCTGGAGCGCATGGCAGCGCGTATTCCGGAAGTGCACAGCGCCATGTGCGCCAAAAAGGCCGCGATGGCGTGGCGTGCGCTGCCCTATAACCAGGACGAAATTGTGGCGGACATGGAGAACCTGGCCAAAGAGATCAACGTGAAATTTGAGAACTTTGTGGTGCTGGGCATTGGCGGCTCCGCATTGGGCTCAAAGGCGCTGTTTACAGCCTTGAAACATACGCATTATAACGAACTCCCGCGCGAGAAACGCGGCGGTGTGCGGTTTTATGTGGAGGACAACGTGGACCCGGACCGCATGAACGCGCTGTTTGATATTATAGACCCTGCAAAAACCGCGTTCCATGTGATCACCAAATCCGGAGAGACGGTGGAGACCATGGCGCAGTTCATGATCGTTTTGAAGCTGATTGAAGAAAAGGTTGGCGGCAAATACAGCGAAAACATTGTTGTTACCACAGATAAAGAAAAAGGCATTATGAAGAAGATATGCAACCAGTACGGCTTTAAAACGTATATCGTTCCAGACGGGGTGGGCGGCAGGTTCTCCGTGCTGTCTCCCGTGGGCCTGCTTTCGGCTGCGGTGCTGAACATAGATGTAAAAGCGATGCTGGCGGGCGCGGCAGAAATGGACAAAGCCTGCTGCGGCGAAGACTTATATAAAAACCCGGCGTATATGTACGCGCTTACGCACTGTGTGGCCATGGCGGAGGATGTGAACATATCCGTTATGATGCCCTACGCGGACGGGCTTGCCAGCATGGCGGAATGGTACGCACAGCTTTGGGCGGAATCACTGGGCAAGAATGTGGACAACCGCGGCAACACCGTGCACACCGGCCAAACCCCCGTGCGCGCGCTGGGCGTAACGGACCAGCATTCCCAGATTCAGCTCTATACGGAAGGGCCGTTTGACAAGATCATCTGCTTTATTGGCGTGGAGGAATTCAACACCACGCTTACCATACCCAAGCCGCCCATTGACGTGATGGACGCGGCATATTTGGCGGGCCAGACCTTGAACAAGCTGATTGCTTCCGAGGCGGCGGCGACCGAGTACGCAGTTACCAAGGCCGGCAAAATGAACATGAAAATCACCCTGAAAAAGCCGGCGGCTTCCGAGGTGGGCGCGCTGTTCTTCTTTTTGGAGATGGCGACCGCGGCGGCGGGCGAGCTTTTGAACATAAACGCGTTTGACCAGCCTGGCGTGGAAGAAGGCAAGATTGCCACCTTTGCGCTGATGGGCAGGCAGGGCTATGAACAAAAAGCGGCCGAGCTGGCAAAAGGATCAAGCAAGGACGGCAGGTTTGTAATGGACATAGGCTGAACTGCCGGCTGACAGGTGGGGGATTATGAGCAGGGATATTCCGGATTCTGATTTGTATCTGTTCAATACGGGCGAGGCGCAGAGGGCCTACCTGTTGTTTGGGTGCCATTGGATGCCCGAGGTTTCCATGCACCGGTTTTGCGTGTGGGCGCCAAATGCCCGGCA
This sequence comes from Bacillota bacterium, assembly GCA_023408315.1. Taxonomy (GTDB): domain Bacteria; phylum Bacillota; class Clostridia; order Christensenellales; family Christensenellaceae; genus JAEYKI01. Next base: position 11,321 of record JAEYKI010000001.1, on the reverse strand, counting down.
AATCAGCGTGGTGGGAGATTTTAACGGCTGGGACCCTGCGCAAAACCCTATGCGCCACCACAAAAACGGCGTTTATGCCGCCTATGTGGCGGGTGCAAAGAACGGAGACAATTATAAATACCGCATCACCGGATACGACGGTAAAACCGTATACAAGGCGGACCCGTTTGCTTTCCACGCGGAAACCTCTCCTGAAACGGCTTCCAAGGTATGGGATATTGGCGGCTACGAATGGCAGGACGGGGCATATATGCAAAAACGCCCGAGCCGCAACGTGCAGAAGGAGCCGGTATCCATATACGAGATGCACATGGGTTCCTGGCGCCAAAAGGAGGGCTACCGGTTTCCCAGCTACCGCGAGCTTGCGCACGAGGTGGCGGCTTATTGCCTGGAGATGGGGTTTACCCATGTGGAGGCGCTGCCCCTGATGGAGCACCCGTACGGCGGATCGTGGGGATACCAGATCACCGGATTTTTTGCGGTTACAAGCCGTTACGGCGCGCCGCAGGATTTTATGTATTTTGTGGACGTACTGCACCAAAACGGCATTGGCGTGATTATGGACTGGGTGGGCGCGCACTTCCCAAAGGACGAACACGGCCTGCGGAAATTTGACGGCACGTGCCTGTATGAGCACGAGAACCCCCTGCGCGGCGAACACCCGGAGTGGGGCACGGTGGTATTCAACTTTGAGAGGCCCGAAGTGGTAAGCTTTCTTGTTTCCAGCGCCGTTTTCTTTATGGACACATACCACCTGGACGGGTTGCGGGTGGACGCGGTAACCAGCATGCTGTACCTGGATTACGCGCGTGAGCCGGGCAATTTTGTGCCCAACAAATACGGCGGGAACATAGACATATCCGCGGAGCAATTTTTACGCAAATTAAACAGCGTGGTTTTGACAAACTTTGCGGGCTGCATGATGGTGGCGGAAGAATCCACCGCGTATCCGGGCATTACAAAGCCGCCTTATGACGGGGGGCTGGGTTTTACATTTAAATGGAACATGGGATTCATGCACGACACGCTGCTGTATATGTCCCTGGACCATTACTTCAGGCAGCACCACCACGGCAAGATTACGTTTTCCATGCTGTACGCGTTTTCGGAAAATTATATACTCGCTTATTCCCACGACGAAGTGGTGCATGGCAAAAAATCCATGCTGGATAAAATGTTTGGCGATTACTGGCAGAAGTTTGCCTCCCTGCGCGCGCTTTATGGGTTTATGTTTGCGCATCCCGGTAAAAAACTGTTGTTTATGGGAAGCGAATTCGGTCAATTTATAGAATGGGCGTATGAGCGCGAACTGGACTGGTTTTTGCTGGATTACGAAAAACATGCGGGCATGCAAAAATATGTGGCCGCTCTCAATCATATCTATCAAAACGCCCCGGCGCTGTACCAACTGGATGGCTGCTGGGAAGGCTTTACCTGGCTGAATGCGGACGACGCGGCGCACAGCGTGCTTGTTTTTATGCGGCACGCGGAAGCGGGTGAAGGGCCGGATATCCTGTGCGCCGTAAATTTTACGCCGGTGGCGCGGGAAGAATACACGGTGGGTCTTAAACGGCCGGGGCGCATTCAATGCATCCTGAACAGCGACGATTCGCCTTTTGGCGGAAGCGGCGTGCCCGCGGTGCGCCAGGCCGCAACCGTGCGGAAGCCGTTTCGGGATAAACCTTACACGGTGCTTTTAACATTGCCTCCGCTTTCGGCGGTTTATTACGAATTTCATCAGGATACTGAGGAGGTTATGCCATGTTCGTTAGAAAAAAATGCGTCGCAATGATCCTTGCGGGCGGCCAGGGAAGCCGCCTGTCCGTACTGACCAAGTACAGGGCCAAACCGGCCGTGCCGTACGGGGGCAAGTATAAGATTATAGATTTTACGCTTTCCAACTGCGTGCATTCCGGCCTGGACACGGTGGGCGTTCTGACGCAATACGAGCCGCTGGAGCTGAACGCGTACATAGGCACAGGCGCTCCGTGGGACCTGGACAGCATTACGGGCGGCGTGTTTGTGCTGCCTCCGTATATGAAGCAGGAGAGGGGCGAATGGTACAGGGGCACGGCCAACGCCATATACCAGAACATTTATTTTATAGAACGCTATCAGCCGGAATACCTGGTTGTGCTCTCCGGCGACCATATATACAAAATGGATTACAGCGAAATGATTGATTTTCATATCAAGAACAAGGCGGACGCGACGATTGCCGTGATTGAGGTATCCATTAAAGAGGCGGGCCGCTTTGGCATTATGAATACGGATGAAAGCCTGCGCATACTGGAGTTTGAGGAAAAGCCCAAAAAGCCCAAAAGCAACAAGGCCAGCATGGGCGTTTACGTCTTCACATGGGAAAAGCTGCGCAGGTGCCTGGTGTGCGACAACCAGGACCCCGCTTCTTCCAACGATTTTGGCAAAAACATCATTCCCACCATGCTCTCTCAGGGCGGTCGGCTTTTTGCGTTTCCGTTTGACGGGTACTGGAAGGACGTGGGGACCATAGAAAGCCTGTGGGAAGCGAACATGGAGCTGCTGGGTGAACACCCGGCGCTGGACCTGTTTGATTCCTCCTGGCGCATATTCTCCCGCAACCCAAACAAGCCGCCCCATTTTGCAGCGGCAGGCGCGCACGTGCGCAACAGCATCGTCTCCGAAGGGTGCTATATTTACGGAGATGTGGAGAACAGCATATTGTTCCCCGGCGTGGTGGTGGAGAAGGACGCGGTTGTGCGGGACAGCATTATTATGCAGGAAACAACGGTAATGGATAACGCCGTGGTTTTAAAAACCATATTGGACGAGGAAGTGGTGGTGGAACCCGGATGCACGGTGGGCGGAACGGACGAGATTACGGTTGTGGGAACACAGGTGAAGCTGAAGGCAGGCTCTGTTGTTGCGCCGGGCACCAAGATAAGCCCGCATGACGAAACGGACGACCTGGAGTGCGAGGTGGTGACAAAATGATTCGCGATGCATTTGGGCTCGTATACGCGGGCGAACAGAATATCAACTTAAGGGAACTGGTGCATGCGCGGAGCGTGGGCGCGCTGCCCATTGGCGGCCGCTACCGGGCGATTGATTTTGTACTCTCCTGCATGGTGAATTCCGGCGTGCGCAACGTGGGCGTGATTGCCCAGAAGAATTACCGGTCTTTAATGGACCACCTGGGAAGCGGCAAGGAGTGGGATTTATCCCGCAAGAACGACGGCCTGTTTATATTGCCGCCTTATTTTTCCAGCGAGAACTCCGGCCATTACAACGGAATGGTGGACGCCATTAAGGGCGTGATGAGCTATATACGGCGCTGCTCGCAAAAATACTGCATCCTCTCCGGCAGCTACACTGTTTTTAACATGCTGTTTGACGAGGCGATGGATTTTCATATCCAGAACAATTCGGACATCACCATGCTGTACAGCATGGAGACAAACCGGTTTTTTACGGGCGAGCGGTTTAAAGACCTGCGGCTGCACATGGAGGAAAACGGGCGCATTACGGATATGGAGCTGAATTCGGAGATGAGCAACTCCAAGAACGTGGGCATGGACGTGTACATCATCCGCAAGGACCTGCTGGAATACCTGGTGGAGGACTGCGCAAGCCGCGGCAAATATAATTTTATTACGGACCTTTTAATGGGTAATCTTACCCGGCTGCATTACTACGGGTTCAAGCATTCGGGATATGTGGGAAGATTGCACTCGGTTGCGTCGTATTTTAAGATGAATATGGATATGCTAAAACCAGAGGTGCAGCAGGACCTGTTTTATAACGGCAGGAACATATACACCAAGATAAAGGACGAAGCGCCCGCCAAATACGTTCAGGATTCGGATGTGCAGAACAGTTTTGTGGCTAACGGCTGCATTATAGGCGGGCACGTGGAAAATTCCGTTCTCTTCCGGGGCGTGTTTGTGGCGCCTGGGGCCAAGGTGAAGAACTGCATCATTATGCAGGACTCCGAAGTTTCCGAGAACGCGGACCTGGAATATGTGATTATAGACAAACTGGTGCAGATTCGCCAGGGCAGGCGTCTGATTGGAGACGCGGATTTTCCGGTGATCATCCGGAAAGGAGCAATACTGTAGGATGGACATAAAAGGGATGAAGGTGCTTTTTGCGGCTGCGGAATGCGTGCCGTTTGCCAAAACCGGAGGGCTGGCCGATGTGATCGGCACGCTGCCCAGGGAATTGCGGGCTCTGGGGGTGGACGCGCGCGTGATTATGCCCAAGCATGGGATTATTAAGCACGAATACGGGGACAAGCTGAAGGTGCTGGCCACATTCCAGATCCAGTTGGGCTGGCGCAGCCAGTACGTGGGCGTGGAGGCAATGGAGCTTGAAGGCGTTCCCTTCTATTTTGTAGACAACGAATATTATTTTTTCCACGCCATCTATAAGGGCGGGGAAACGGAAGGGGAGCAGTACGCCTTTTTTAGCCGTGCGGTGCTGGAGGCGCTGCCGTTTTTGGATTTTGAGCCGGATATATTGCATGTGAACGACTGGCACACGGCCATGATCCCCATGCTTTTGAAAACCCAGTATGCATACAAGCCGCAGGGCAGAATGAAAACAGTCTTAACCATCCACAACCTGCAATACCAGGGCGCGTTTTCCTTTGATTTTGTGCGCCATTTTTTTGGCGTGGAGGACAGGTACTTTACCCCGGAATTCATGGAGGCTTACGGCGCCGCCAATTATATGAAGGCGGGCATTGTGTTTGCGGACGCCATTACCACCGTGAGCCCAAGTTACGCCAAAGAGATACAGGAGAACCCTGCGGGCCGTGGACTGGATGGCATTCTTAGGGCCAGGAAGCGCCAGCTTTGGGGAATTTTAAACGGCATAGACACCAAGGACTACGACCCTGAAACGGACAGGCTGATTGCCGCCAATTTTTCCAGCCGGGACACATCGGGGAAAGCCGTGTGCAGGCAGGCGGTTATCAGGCGCTTTAACCTCTCCACTCAAGAGGATACGCCGCTGGTTGCCATGGTGACGCGCATGACGGCGCAAAAAGGGCTGGACATGGTGCGCACCATGCTGGATGGCCTGCTGAGAAAAGACGTTGGGTTTATCATTTTGGGCAGCGGGGACCATGAGTATGAATCTTATTTTAATTACATTGCCGCCAATTTCCCCGGACGCGCGGGTGTGTACATTGGCTACAGGAACGATTTGGCGCACGAGATATACGCGGGAGCAGACCTGTTTTTGATGCCCAGCCAGTTTGAGCCCTGCGGCATATCCCAGATGATTGCGCAGCGCTACGGCACGCTGCCTGTGGTGCGGGAGACGGGCGGCCTTAAGGATACCGTTGCACCCTGGAACAAATATACGGGGGAAGGGACGGGATTTTCTTTTGAAGGTTATAAGGCGGCGGAACTTTCCGCCACTTTGGAGCTTGCGTTTTCTGTACTGCGGGAGGCGGACGCAAAAGCAAAACTGATGCACAACGCCATGACGCTGGACAATTCCTTCGCGCGTTCCGCACGGGAATATTTACGGGTTTATGAACAGATAATTTGATTGGTTTTCAAATTAAATAACAAATAATTTACAAGTCAGACTTTTATTTGGTTTGACTTTTTTTTAACAAAGCGGTATAATAAATCGACAATTGTGAAGTTTTTAACAAGCCAAAGTTTTTAACATAAAAAATGTTATAAAGTATCTGTTGATGTTGCAAAATCTCTTTTTTATTTAGCGGGTTTTTAATTTCGCGTACAATCGCGACAGCATTGGAGGTGTATTTTATTTGGTTGAACAGCAGGCGTGCCATTGTGGGCAAATGACCGAAGAACAGCAGTATGAGATGCTCGGCAAGGTAATTGAGGAGTACGAAGCCAAAGAGACGAACCTGATACAGGTTTTGCATATGGCCCAGGCCATATTTGGTTATCTGCCCCTTGAGGCACAGAAGCTTATTGCGGACAAAATGAACATTCATTTGTCCCGGGTAAGCGGAGTCGTTTCTTTTTATTCGTTTTTTTCCACATCTCCCAAGGGCAGGCATACCATTTCCGTATGCCTGGGAACCGCGTGCTATGTGCGCGGCGGAAAAAAAGTGCTGGATAAATTGAAGGAGACGCTGGATATAGAAGTGGGAGAGACAACGGAGGACAGGCGTTTTTCCATGAATGTAATGCGCTGCATAGGCGCGTGCGGCCTGGCTCCCGCCATGCTGATAGACGGGGAAGTGTTCAAGCGCGTGAACCCCAACAAGCTGCAGGGCATTCTTGCAAAATTTGAATAGGGGGCGGCCTGAAATGGAATTATCAATTCGGACTAAAAAGAACCTGGACGAGATTAAAAAAAATTATCTGGCGGAGGAGCAGAAATATAAATTTAAAATACTGGTCTGCGCGGGCGCGGGCTGCGTCTCTTCCGGCTGCTTTGAGGTAAAGCAGGCGCTGGAAAACAGCCTGAAGGTGGAGTGGCTGGACGACAAGGTAAAGGTTGTGGAGACCGGCTGCGTGGGCACCTGCAACGTGGGACCCACTGCCATTGTGCTGCCGGACGGCGTGTTTTACTGCAAACTAAGGCCGCAGGATATGGCGCGCATTGTGCAGGAGCACCTGATGAAGGGCAAGATTGTGGAGGATCTCTGCTATTTTGACAGCCTCTCCGGCAAGGTGCAGCCGTACCTGAAGGATATTGAGTTTTTTAAGGCGCAAACAAAAATTGTTCTCCGGAACTGCGGCAGGATTGGCTTTGCAGACCTGCCGGAATATATTGCAGAGGGCGGCTATTACGCGCTGGAAAAAGCGCTGAATACCATGAGCCGCGAAGCGGTGGTTGCGGAAGTCAAGAAGAGCGGCCTTCGGGGACGCGGCGGCGGCGGGTTTCCGACCGGATTGAAATGGGAGCTGGCCGCAAGGAAAGATTCCAAGGAAAAATACGTGATTTGCAACGCGGACGAGGGCGACCCCGGCGCGTTTATGGACAGGAGCGTTCTGGAGGGCGACAGCCATTCCATTATAGAGGGCATGGCCATTGCCGGGTACGCCATCGGGGCTTCCCACGGCGTTGTGTATGTGCGCGCGGAATACCCCATTGCGGTGGAACGCTTAAAGCAGGCCATTGCGGACGCAAGGAAAGCGGGGCTGCTGGGCGAGAAGCTGTTCGGCTCCAAATTCTCGTTCGATATGGAGATACGCATTGGCGCAGGGGCGTTTGTATGCGGCGAGGAAACGGCGCTGATTGCCTCTGTGGAGGGAAAACGCGGCGAGCCCAAGCAGAAACCGCCTTTTCCTTCGGACGAGGGGCTGTATAAGAAGCCCAGCATCATCAACAACGTGGAGACGTTTGCCAACATTGCGCCCATTATTTCAAAAGGTGCGGACTGGTTTGCCTCCATTGGCACGGAAACCAGCCGGGGCACCAAGGTGTTTGCGCTGGCGGGCGATGTGAATAACACCGGCATTATAGAGGTGCCCATGGGCGTTACGCTGGGCGAGGTGATCTTTGACATCGGCGGAGGCGTTCCCAAGGACAAACGCTTAAAAGCGGCGCAGACCGGCGGGCCGTCCGGCGGGTGCCTGACGCGGGCGCACCTTAATACCAAAATTGATTACAACTCCCTGGTGGAGCTGGGCGCGATCATGGGCTCCGGGGGCCTCATCTGCATGGACGAAGACACCTGCATGGTGGATGTGGCGCGCTTTTTTATGGAGTTTGTGCAGGAGGAGAGCTGCGGCAAATGCGTGGCCTGCCGACTGGGGACAAAGCGCATGCTGGAGATACTGGAGCGCATCACCCAGGGCAAGGGTGAGGAAGGCGACATTGAAAAGCTGATTGAGCTGGGCAACGTAATCAAAGACACCGCGCTCTGCGGCCTGGGGCAGACCGCCCCCAACCCGGTTCTCAGTACCATCAAGCATTTCAGGGAAGAATATGAAGAGCATATACGGCATAAATACTGCCGCGCGGGCGTGTGCAGCGAGCTGTTCATCAGCCCGTGCGAAAACGCCTGCCCGGCCAAGGTGAACGTGCCCGGATACCTGGCGCTGGTTGCGGCCGGACGCATTAAGGACGCGTATGACCTGGTGCGTCAGGAAAATCCTCTTCCCGCAGTGTGCGGCAGGGTGTGTACGCATCCCTGCGAGTTTGTGTGCAGGCGCGCGCAGTTGGACGAACCCATTGCCATACGGGATTTAAAGCGCTATATTGCGGACGAATACTACAAGATGGAGCAGCCCTCCATGCAGCTTGTGTTCCCCAGAAACGGCAAAAGCGCGGCCATTATCGGCGCGGGGCCAAGCGGCCTTACCTGCGCGTATTACCTGGGCCGCCTGGGGTACGAGGTGACCATTTACGAGCAGCAGCCCGTTGCGGGCGGCATGCTGGCCTACGGCATCCCCGAATACCGCCTGCCCAAGGAAACGCTGGATAAAGAGATTAACGCCATCAAGCAGGTGGGCATCAGTATCCAGCTCAATACGGAAGTGGGAAAGGACATACCCTTCAAACAGTTGCAGGACCAGTATGACGCGGTATACATTGCAACCGGCACACAATTCAGCCGTAAAATTGGCATTGCGGGAGAGGGGATGAAGGGCGTATACCACGGCATAGATTTTTTGCGTGATGTAAACCTGCATAAGGATGTGCACGTGCAGGGCGTTGTGGCCGTGATTGGCGGCGGCTCCACCGCGTTTGACGCGGCCAGAGTGGCGCTGCGCATGGGCGCGAAGGAAGTGCATGTGCTCTACCGCCGCACCGTAGAAGACATGCCGGCGGAAAAGCGCGAGATTGAAGAGGCGCAGGAGGAAGGCATTATTGTGCATGAACTGCTGGCCCCCATTGAGATTGTGGGCAGAAGCAAGGCGGAAAAAGTGGTGTGCAACCCCATGAAGCTTGAGGGGTTTGACAGCGACGGCAGAAAGAAGCCGGTGAGCGTAAAATCCGAGAACTTTGAGCTGGACGTGGACCTGGTGATTCCGGCGGTAAGCCAGTATTCGGACCTGCCCTTCATAGGCAAGGACGAGGTGGAGATGACCGGATGGGGAACGTTTGTGGTGGATAAAGACACGCAGATGACCACCATTCCCGGCGTGTTTGCGGGCGGCGACGTTGTGCGCGGCGCGGACGTGGTGATCACCGCCATTGCGGACGGCAAGAAGGCGGCGGAAAACATAGACAAATATCTGGGGGGCACGGGCGTTTTGAACAAGGGCGAGCCCATTCATATTCCGGATACGCTGGACGAATCCGAACTGGCTGAGCACGAGCGGTTTGAGATGAAGATGCTCTCGCCCGGCGAGCGGTGCGACAACTTTGACGAAGTGGTCCTTGGGTTCCATAAACTCAACGCGATCGCGGAAGCAATGCGGTGCCTGCATTGCGACAGAAGGTAGGTGGCAATATGGTACAACTGACAATCAACAACAAAACAGTGGAGGTTCCGGAAGGCACGACCATTCTGGAAGCCGCCAAAAAATACGATATCAGCATTCCCAGCCTGTGCTATTTAAAGGATGTGCACAGCATTGGCTCCTGCCGCGTGTGCGTGGTGGAGGTGGCCGGCGCCAAAAGCCTGATGGCCTCCTGCGTTACGCCGGTAAGCCCGGGCATGCAGGTGCAGACCAACAGCAAACGGGTGCGGGAGGCGCGCAAAGTTTTATACGAATTGATTTTGTCCGACCACCCGAAGGATTGCCTCTCTTGCGCGCGCAGCCAGAGCTGCGAACTGCAGGAACTGGGCGAAACGCTGCAGGTGCAGGTGGACCGGTTTGAGGGCCAGAAATCCAAGGCGTTTGTGGACGATTCCAGCCCGTCCATTGTGCGGGAAGGCGCAAAATGCATCCTGTGCCGCCGCTGCGTAACCGTGTGCAACGATATACAGGGCGTTGGCGTGATCAGCGCGCAGAACCGCGGCTTTGCAACCGAGATTGCGCCCGCTGCGGATATGCTGCTGGGAACGGCGGCCTGCACGTTCTGCGGGCAGTGTACCACCGTATGCCCCACAAACGCGCTGCATGAGCGTGATTCCATAGAAGAAGTACAGGACGCCCTGAGCGACCCGGACAAAATTACCGTGGTGCAGGTTGCACCCGCCATCCGCGTGGCGGTGGGCGAAGGGTTTGGCCTGCCGGTGGGCACCATTGCTACCGGCAAGCTGGCTTCCGCATTGCGCGATTTGGGGTTTGATTATGTGTTTGACACCAACTTTGCGGCGGACCTGACCATTATGGAGGAAGGCTATGAGCTTTTGGCCCGCATCGCCCACGCGTTCAGGGACAAGGGAGTGATTACGGACGCGGATATTAAAAAGCTGGGCCTGCCCGCCAAACTGGAACACGCGGACCTGCCCATGATCACAAGCTGCAGCCCCGGGTGGATCAAGTATGTGGAGCATTATTACGGGGATCAACTGGGGCACCTGTCCTCCTGCAAATCTCCCCACATGATGCTGGGCGCGCTTGCAAAGAGCTATTTTGCGGAAAAGACGGGAATAGACCCCAAAAAGATGTACGTAGTATCCGTGATGCCATGCACAGCCAAGAAGTTTGAGGTGACAAGGCCGGAAATGGTGAACAACGGCGTGCCCAATGTGGACGCGGTGCTGACCACGCGCGAACTGATTAAACTGATTAAACAGTCCGGCATTGATTTTGCAGGTTTGCCGGACGGCGACTTCGACAACCCGCTGGGCATGTCCAGCGGCGCGGCGGATATTTTCGGCGCAACCGGCGGCGTGATGGAAGCGGCCCTGCGCACGGTGTACGAGGTTGTTACCGGGAGGGAGCTTCCGTTCGACGGGCTGCACGTTGCGCCCATTGTGGGGCTGGAGCGCATCAAGACCGCGGCCATCACCATCAAGCAGCCCAAGCGAGAATTTGCCTGGCTGGAGGGCGTTGCCGTAAAGATTGCCGTTACCAGCGGCCTTACCGGTGCGTCCGTACTGCTGGACGAAATCAGGGAAGGAAAATCCGAATACCTCTTTATAGAGGTGATGGGGTGTCCCGGCGGATGCATCAGCGGCGGCGGGCAGCCCCGCATGACAGACAATGAAGTGCGCGAGAAGCGCCTTGCCGCCATCTACCGCGAGGACGAGGGCAAGACCCTGCGCAAATCCCACGAGAACGTGTATGTGCAGTCCCTCTACAAGGACTACCTGGAGCACCCGCTGGGCCATAAGAGCCACGAGCTGCTGCATACCACGTATACGGAGAGAAAAGAGTAATAAGATCATAAATAAAAATGACGGCGCAACGCCGTTATTTTTTTGGGCATTTTTTGCTTTCAACCTTTTTCTTTTTGGGAAAAGAAAAAGGTTGAGCCAAAAAGAAAACCTAATGATTAGTGAT
>JAEYKI010000021.1 GCA_023408315.1 Bacillota bacterium | reverse complement strand
TTTGGATAATTCCATAGTACGAAACTGCCTATGGGGATTCTATCTTTTTGCCTTACCGAAAGGATTTGTTGAGAGCATTATAACATAAATTACTATCAGATTGAAGAGGTAAAAACCACTGCGAAGCGGTTTAGTGCTATGTTTAAAATTAGCTCATTAAGAAAGCTTCGTATTATTCATAAAATTAGGCATGTTGTATTTCTTTTGCGAGTGGATTTAATAATTGTGAATAAAAAAAGAGTCCTTTTCGAGGACTCTCATATGTACATAGAGAAATTATATGCGGTTTAATATACTTTTAAGTGTCTCCAGGGGATAGAGCGCCTGCATCCTGGACATTTCAATAGTACGGAAGATATGGGACGCAATCTTGTCTTTTTCTGTTTTGGATATATTGAGCTGATCTAGCGTTATTGGCGCGCCGATACTGACAATCCAGTTTTTAAAAGCTTCTATACCTGCTTGCGCTGTTTGAATGCAGAATACGTTTCGCGCAAAGCTTTCATACCGGCCCTGATTCATAAGAATGTGCCAGTTCATCCATGCGGGAAGAACAACAGCTAAACCTGCTCCATGAGGAACATCGTATAGAGCGGAGAGGGAATGCTCGATCAAATGGGTATCAAAACGGTTTCCTTCTACGCCGACGCGTGTGCTGCCATTCAACGCCTGCGCGGCTACCCAGGCAAATTCGCTCCTTGCTTCGTAATTGTCAGGTTCTTTCAGCAATATTTCCGTTGTACTGATGACTGTTTTCAAAATGTTCTCTATATGGGCGGCTGTAAATTTCGGTATATAGGATGCCGTGAAATATAAATCAAGGCAGTGAGAGGTTACGTCTACTGCTGAATAGGCGAGATAATCGTTTGTAACGGTTGCCTGCAGCTCCGGATTAATCACGGAAACAGCGGGGTAAGCCACCGGACTGGAGAAGCCGAACTTCTCTGTGGTCTCCTCGTTGGTTATTACGGCGGAACAGTTTGTCTCGCTGCCTGATGCGGACAATGTGAGGATGTCGAATATTTTAAGAGCGGTGGAGGGAAACTTTTTATAGCTGCATAAATCCCATGTATCGCCGTCATACACAGCCCCGGCTGCGATAACCTTGGCCGTATCGATTACTGAACCGCCGCCAATGGCAAGCAATGCGTCCACATTGTTTTCTTTTGCGATTTTTACACCTTCGCGCGCTTTTGAGATAACGGGATTGCTTTTAATTCCTCCCAGAGTAATATACTGAATACCTTTTTCTTCAAGAGAGTTTATGGCTCGGTCGAACAGGCCTGTTGCTTTGATCCTTTCCGAACCGTATACAATAAGAACCTTTTTAACCCCGAAAGGAGCCATGTAGCTGCCTATCTGGTTTTCTTTGCCTCTTCCGAATTCTACTTTTGTTGGGTTGTAATATGAAAAATCTTTCATACATGTTCTCCTTTTTAAAAAATATTGGTTGCTGCCAGTTGATGTCCGTTTGCCTTGCCGACAGTTGCATTTTATACCGGATGCCGGTTTTTATACATGTCCGGATTACAGATGATATTGTCTTTATTACAGATGATTTTATCTGTAATTGCGGCAAGTTTTGCGTTGATTTGGATATGTTTACGGAACAATATGCAGTGTATTATATAAAAAGATAGACTGCTTAAATTAAAATGGTACGGAATGACCCGTATTGAGAGGATTAAAAAGATAAATGATAAGCGTTGATTCGATTTCGTTTTTGCATGAATTGCTGGGATGCGAAAAACCAAAGCATCCGTTAATCACATTGATAGACCTGAACCAGATAAAACCCGGTGACGATTATTACAATGTTCCGTTTATTCTGAATTATTATATGATATCTATGAAAAACAATCTGGACTGCGATTTAAAATACGGAAGGCAGTATTTTGATTTTCACGAGGGCAGCCTGATCTTTACAGCGCCGGGGCAGATACTTGCAAAAGCTGAAAAGAGGGCTACCGCAAGGGCAAACGGCTGGATGCTTTGCTTTCATCCGGATCTGATCAAGCGGACTTCTTTATGGAACAAAATGTCCGAATACAGTTTTTTTGAGTATGAGGCGAACGAAGCGCTGCATTTGTCTGATTCGGAGAAAGAAACTGTTGAACGCATTGTAGCCAATATTCAAGCGGAGTACAGCGGCAATTTAGATACCTACAGTAATGATTTGATCGTATCTAATCTTGAGCTTTTACTGAACTATGCCAAACGTTTTTATGGGAGACAGTTTATAACCAGAACAGCGGCTTGCAGGGAGTCTGTTTCCAAGTTTAACAACATCCTGAAAGAGCAATGCACTGTAGAGACTATTGAAAAGTTTGGAATGCCGAGTGTTAAAGGGCTGGCCAGGGCTATGGGCTACTCTCCGAATTATCTTTCTGATATGTTAAGAAAAGAGACGGGAAAAACCGCCCAAGAGCATATCAAACTAAAAGTTCTGGATATTGCAAGAAAACTACTGCTGACGACAAAAGAACCAATCTACAATATTGCCTACAAACTTGGGTTTGAGCAACCTTCCAGTTTTACCAAGTTTTTTAAGGCGCAAGCAGGAGTAAGCCCCGCTGACTTCAGAAATAGCTAGGGAATTAAAATTTGCTCATTTTGTTTTCACACAGCCTGGTTTAAACTCTGTAGCATCAGTAAACGCCATTGAATAATTTAGAACTACATTTTCTAGTTTATTCCAGGTATTAAAATAAAATCCTATTGAATGGATAGTAGTACTATAAATTTTGTTATTTTAGACTACTTGACTTCTAGTCAAGTAGCCAATTTATATGAAAATAGCAGATGTTTTAACAAAAGCAAGGTTCTTGATTTTTAAAAGTTCCAGTTTTTCCATATTATGCAATGAATTTATAGTCGTAGCAATCTTTTTATGACGCAATACTTGGTTTTTATTATTTAAATCTGGGAATAAATAAAAAGCTTAGTCAGTCAAGAAAATCCGTCAAATCAAAAAGTCATAGTAATAAAGATAAAAAAATCCGCATTAAAATGCGGAATTCTGGTGGAGATAGTCGGATTCGAACCGACGACCCCTTGACTGCCAGTCAAGTACTCTAGCCAACTGAGCTATACCCCCAAATCTTGCAGGTTTTATTCTACAATACCATTGCAATTCTGTCAATTTGAAATTCTAAAAAAAGTACACTGAATGAAAAAAGCGCTCATATACTATTACAATAATGGATATGAGGAGTGGTTTTATATGAGCACCGGATATATAACCGTAAAGGTTTTTACGGCAGAAAAAGCAATGCCCGTTCCAAAAGCGCAAATCAGGATCGTTGATCTTCGAATTGCCTTGGACCAGACAATCTATACAGATTCGTATGGCAATGCCGAAAGGATTAAGGTATACGCTCCGGATAAGGCGACATCCTTAAAGCCCCAGGATATTTCACTTCCTTATGAAACATATAATGTTGAAATCATGAAAGAAGGATACATACCAACTGTTATTAACAACGTTCCGGTTTTTGCGGGTGAGACCTGTTTGCAGCCGGTGTCGATGATTCCCCAGCCAGAGGGCCAGAATTTTGCAAATCTTGTAAACAATATAGATATACCTCCAAACGGCCTGCAACTCAAAACAGAAAGGCGGCTGGTTTCGCAAGCGGCAGGAACGCCGCAGCTCAAACAGGTGGTTATACCTGAGTATATCCGCGTACATCTGGGAGAACCGGATTCTGAAGAAAAAACAATTCTGGTGCCTTTTTGCGAATATGTTAAGAATGTCGCATCCTCCGAGATATACTCTACCTGGCCAAAAGAAAGCCTGATAGCAAATATCCTTGCCATCATATCATTTGCACTGAACAGAATTTATACTGGTTATTATACGTCGCAGGGAAAGGATTTTGACATCACTTCCATGCCAGACCGCGATCCATACTTTGTTGAGGGACGGAATCTTTATGCAAACATATGCGATCTTGTAGACGGGATATGCAACAAATATATCAAACGAACCGGACTTGAGGAACCGCTCCTGGCAAACTATTGCAACGGCATCACAAACAGGTGCGAGGGTATATCTCAATGGGGGTCCGTTACACTGGCCAATCAGGGACAGTCGGCGGATGATATTTTAAAATATTATTACGGCAACGTACAAACCGAAACGGCCAAGGATATCAAAGGGGTGGAGAAAAAATTTCCTGGAATCCTGCGGGTGGGGGATATTGGCGAAAACGTAATGGCCTTGCAAAAGCAACTGAACCAGATAGGAAAAACCTATGGCAATATACCCCCTATACCAAAAGAAAACGGTAATTATGACGGGCCTACGCACGATGCTGTGATTGCGTTTCAAAAGCAGTTTAACCTGCAACCGGATGGGATTGTGGGAGAGAAGACCTGGTACCAGATTGCCTTTGCGTACAATAATGTAAAGAGGCTGCAGAATTTAAGCAGGATGCGGCGGGAGATCACGGTGCCGTCTGCGGCGCCCGGAACGGCGCTCCGCGCGGGAAGCACAGGCGGCGAAGTCCGTTTGCTGCAGTATCTGCTTTCGGCTGCCGGCGTGTTTTACAACAGCGTTCTTCCGGTGGATGTAACCGGAACCTACGACCAATCTACGGAGAAAGCCGTACGCTCGTTTCAGAAAACTTTTGCGCTGCCCCAAACAGGCGTTGCCGACAAAACCACCTGGAATGCTCTTTTGAATGTGTATAAAGGCATAGAACAGCAAGTGGGGGCTGTTTTAGACAATCTGCAGAATTCTGTCGGCCAGCATGCGGAAAGCGGAGAAAGAAAAACCCTTCCGGAATCTCCGGGCCCGGAGATGCGCCGCTTTGCTCCCGCTGAACAGACTGGGCGCAGGGAAATGGAACGCAGAAGAACTGAGGAAAACATGGGCCGCGGGCCGGGCCGTGAGGACGCGCGCAGCGTGGATGAGGAGCGAATCCGCGCTGCGATGAATTATGCAGATATGGAGTATAAGCTTCCGCCAAGAAGCATGGTAAATATGGCGTATTCTGCCGATATAAAGGATTATGTGCCGGACGGCGGTTTGCACAAGGGCCTCGATTTTCTTTGGACGCGCGGGCAGCCCGCAGAGCAAATCAAGACACCTTCCGGTTCAAAAACAGGCGGCAAAGACTTCAATCAAACGCGAACGGAGGATGTAAAGCCTGCCGGTACGAGTTTTCAGTATACCCCCTGGATTGTGGAATCACAGGCTGCTCCCTTCGCTGACGGCAGAGCGGACCGGCAAGACGAATATGGGCCTAGGGAAGGCGGCCAGGATGCAGACACACAGATGCGGGATGGCTGGGATACGGATATGAGCCAAAGTAGGGAGGAGCCGCCTGCCAAATCATGGACGCCCATGGATGATACCGTGGGTATGGGCCGACAAACGCCGTATTCTTATATGCCTGCGAATATGGACGATGAAATGATGTTTACCAGGCCGGGTACCAAAGTGACGCCGGGCAGGCCTATGTCCGAGCCTGAACGTATGGGAGCAGATCAGGCTGGCGGACGCGGCCGGGATTCTCAGCAGTTAACGCAGCGGGGGGAGCAACCCCGGCAGGGAAGGCAGGCGTATCCCATACGGATGCCCGGAGCCATGCCCTCCGGAACGCCAAGCCAGCCGGGTGCGGTTTTGCCCGGAGACGACGGGGATGAGGAATACACCTGCCCTGACCCGCCGTTGGCAGATCCCGTATACCCAAATGCCACTTTAAAGATCGGCTCTAAAGGCAAAGACGTGCAGTTGATGCAGGAGTATTTGAGTTATATCGCTCTCAGCCTGATCCGCTATAAGCTGATCACCAACGAGATGAAAGTAATTGTTAACGACGGCATTTATGGGATTGACACCACAGACGCAGTAATCCGCTTTCAGAACCGGTATGAAATGCCGGTAAACGGCGTGATAGACGCGGCCACCTGGGCCAAAATTATAGAAGTGTACAATAATCCGTGCGAGTAAGACATATGCGGCAAAAGCCGATACTTGTTTCCTCTATAGGCTGCGCAAAGAGCGCAGCCTTTTTAAATAATGGCAGCTATTGCGGTATTTATTGAAAAATGCACGCCGTTTCATTATAATGGAACCAGTTGCAGCGGTACTGGGTTGCCGTGCAGTTTATAGCATCCAAGGAAGTGGTAGTATGAAAATACTGGATATAACGCACGAACTGAATGAGGAAACAAAAGTATACGAAGGGGACCCGCACTTTATCCGGGAAGAGATATATTCCATTAAGAAGGATGGATTTTCCCTTTCCATGCTTCATATGGGAACCCATCTGGGCACACATACGGACGCTCCCTCGCATTTTATACCCGGCGGAAAAACGCTTGCGGATATCCCGCTGAACAGCTATGTAGGAGAATGCCGTGTGATTGGTATGGAGAAACTGGACAACCCCCAATGCCCCAAAATTTTGATAAAATCCGGCAAAAACGCTGCGCGCCTTTCCGCCAAACAGGCGGGTGAACTGGTTCAAAAGGGCGTGCGGCTGGTGGGGACCGATGCGCTTTCCGTTGGGGACGACGCGGTACACAGAATACTGCTGGGCGGCGACTGTATTATTTTGGAGCATTTAAAGCTGGAAGGCGTGGCAGAAGGAAAGTATTTTTTGTACGCGTTTCCGCTTAAAATAGACGCGGACGGTTCGCCCATACGCGCCTGCCTGGTTGCGGACGAAACGTCCCATAAGGGCTGATTGACGGGCCGGATAGTAGGAGGAATATCATTTGAAAAGAGCATGCTTTATTTTATCTGCGGTTGCAACCGTGCTGGCCGTGGCGGCTTTTGCGGTTCTGTGCATACAGATTTTTTCTTTTCAGGGCCAATTTTATGCAGAGGAATACGAAAAGTATGGCACTGCGGCTTATGTGGGCGTAACCCAGCAGGAACTGAACGGGGCCACCGGCGTGTTGCTCTCCTATCTGGAGGATAAACGCGATAACCTGGATTATACCGCGAATATCGGCGGCGAAGAGAGGCAGTATTACAATATGCGTGAAAAGGCGCATATGGTGGATGTGAAAAACCTGTACATCTCCGCCGTGAATGTGGAGGTTTATGGCGGTATTGCAGCGGCAGCGCTTTTTATGCTTTGCTTCATTATATATAAAAAGCGGGCGCTCAAAACAGTTTTGGCGGGAATATACAAAAGCTGTTATGTGATTTTAGGCGCATTTGCCATTTTAGCAGTGTGGGCAGCCATTGATTTCAATTCGTTTTGGACGGATTTTCATCTGCTTTTCTTTCGCAACGACCTTTGGCTTCTGGACCCGAATACAAGCCTGATGATCCGCATGTTTGAATCCGGATTCTTTTTTGACCTGGTCGTTATGATTTTGGTTTTGTTCTTTGGAGTGGTTATTCCGGTTTGCGTGGCCGCAAAATTGATCCACAGAAAGCTGGCCAAAGATGCGGAATAAAGACATACGCATTCTGGCTATAGAAACCTCCTGCGACGAGACTTCGGCGGCGGTTGTGCAGAACGGCAGGGAAGTTTTAACAAACGTTGTATATTCTCAGATACCCGTGCACCAGCAGTATGGCGGCGTGGTGCCCGAGCTTGCGTCCAGAAACCATATCCCCAAGTTGCCCGAGGTGGTGGACGAAGCGCTGGTGGACGGATGGGACGGAATAGACGCCATAGCCGTAACCGCGGGGCCGGGGCTGCTGGGCGCGCTTTTAACCGGCGTTTCTTATGCCAAGGCGCTGAGCTTTGCCCTTAAAAAACCCCTGGTGGCGGTAAATCATATAGAAGGACACATAAGCGCGGGCTATATATCATATCTTAATTTAGAGCCGCCGTTTGTTTGCCTGGTTGTATCCGGCGGCCATACCATGGTGGTAAAGGTAGCGGATTTTGGCTCCTACGAACTGCTGGGCCAGACGCGGGACGACGCGGCGGGCGAGGCGATAGACAAGGTGGCGCGGGTGCTGGGGCTGGCGTATCCCGGCGGGCCCAATCTGGAGAAGCTGGCGCTTGAGGGAAACCCAAAAGCATACAAAATGCCCCGTTGTTTCAAGGGAGAGGACCATCTGGATTTTACTTTCAGCGGCCCCAAAACGGCGGTCATCAACCTGCTGCACGGCATGGAGCAGAGAAGCGAAGCGTATAACCCGGCGGACGTTGCAGCCAGTTTTCAGCACAGCGTGGTGCAGGTGCTGGCAAACAACACGTTTGAGGCTGCCAGACGCACCGGGGTATCCAGGGTTGCGCTGGCAGGAGGCGTATCCGCCAATCAGCTTTTGCGGGGGGAGTTCCTGCGCCGGGGCAAAAAGGAAAACAAGGAAGTTTTTTTGCCGGATTTAAGGTACTGTACGGATAACGCGGCCATGATTGCAAGCGCGGCGTATTTCCGGTTTGTGCGCGGCGAGCGTGCGGGACTGGATTTAAACGCGGCGGCGGTGATGCCACTTGAAAAAACATTCAATAAAATGATATAATATTTTGATAGTCTGGTATTTCAGCTAATTTTTGGGAGAATCCATGAATAAAAAGCTGATGGCAGGTTTGGCAATACTGTACGTTTTGCTACAATTGACCGCCTGCAGGGCTATGCCCGGCGATACAACCGTTTTAAAAGCCAGTAACGACGCCGGCGGGCTTCGGGGGCTTACCATTGTGATCGATGCCGGACACGGCGGGTTTGATATAGGTACCCAGGGGGTTTATTCCAGGGTGCCGGAATCCAAGGTGAACCTGGCGATTGCAAAGGCTTTGCAACAGGCGCTTGAGGACGAGGGCGTTCAGGTTGTTATGACGCGCGAGGGCGAGGACGCCATAGCGCATACAAAGGACGAGGATATGCAGAAGCGGGCGGATATTATCCGCGCGGTTCAGCCGGATATGATGGTCAGCATACACCAGAACCGGTATGACGACCCGGACGTATGCGGGCCTCAGGTGTTCTACCTGATAAAGGGCAGCAAAGCCCAGACGCTGGCTAATTTCGTCCAAAGTTCCCTTAACCGGGAATTGGGCGTTAAAGACCCGCGCATTGCCATGAGCGGCGAATATAAGATGCTCCGGCCCGGAGAAGGGCCCAGTATCATTGTGGAATGCGGCTTTTTATCCAACCCGCGGGAAGACCGGCTGCTGCAGAACCCGGACTACCAGAAAAAGCTGGTGTGCGCCATTGTGGACGGCCTGAAAGCTTTTGCAGTGAACAATTTACCCATACCAGTATAGGAGGCAATTATTTGTCCAATTTAAGCGGCCTGGGCGCAATGACGCAAGACGAAGCGAGGCAATTGAGCCCGCTGGTGCTGGCCTACCTGGGCGATACGGTTTACGACCTGTATATCAGGACAAGCCTGGTGCTGGAGGGCCGCGGCAATGCGGGAGCGCTGCATCAGATCAGCATAAAATTTGTGAACGCCCGTTCCCAGGCGCAGTTGGCGCGGCGCATACTGGGAAGCTTCAGCGAAGATGAAAAGGCCGTTTTTATGCGCGGCCGCAACGCAAAATCCGCCACTGTCCCCAAGAATATGACGGTTGCTGATTACCGCCAGGCAACCGCCCTGGAAGCGGTGCTGGGCTTTTTATACCTTACCGGCCAGGTGGACAGAATAGAGGAAATTATAAAGGAGGCGCTGCATGCCGCAAGCCCGTCTGAAAGTTGAACTTCTTGCAAAAACATCAGATCCCCAGTTGGCAGTAAGCATGGGTGCACGCATCTGTTATTCGGAGGCAGGCATAAACGGGTTGCTGGAAGCGGGCGAAAGCCCAAGGCTTATTGGGCACCTGATGGATATGGGGCATTTGTCGCCCATAGAACACGCCAGCTTTACGTTTGGCATAGAAGGGGTATCACGGGTGCTGCTGGCCCAGATCACCCGCCACAGGATCGCGAGTTTTTCCGTACAGTCCCAGCGGTACGTGTGCCAGTCCAAAGGCGCGGAGGAGTTTGCGTATATTGTACCCCCCGCGATTGAGCTGCTGGGCGAAGAGGCGGTGCAGGAATATAAACAGCAAATGAGCACCATGCAGGCATGGTATGCGGGTTGGATCGGGCGCCTGGGCGGCCAGGGCGAAGGAGCCAACGAGGACGCCCGCTTTGTGTTGCCCAATGCCTGCGAAACCAAACTGATTATGACCATGAACGCAAGGGAACTGCTGCATTTTTTTTCTATACGGTGCTGTAACCGCGCCCAGTGGGAGATTCGGGAGCTTGCGTGGGAAATGCTTAAAATATGCAGGCGGGAAGCGCCCGCCTTGTTTAGAGATGCCGGCCCTGCCTGCGCCTCAGGACCATGCGGCGAGGGTAAAATGTCCTGCGGCAGGGCGGAGGAAGTAAGGCAGCGGTGCACGCATCTGGCGTAAAATAGGGGTTTTTGTATGAGTAGCGAGCTGATCATTGGTAGAAACGGAGTTCGGGAAGCCATCAAAAAAGGCGAGCAGATTGATAAAGTTCTGGTTGTGCAGGGCCTCATGGACGGCAGCATTAAGGAAATATTGCTGCTTGCTCGCCAGAACAAGGTGGTTGTGGTGGAAACATCGCGCTACAAGCTGGACGAGTTGTGCGCCGGAGAAGGCCCGGAAGGAAAGATTGCGAACCATCAGGGGATTGTGGCGCTTGTTCCTGCATTCAAATACAGCGAGATGGACGACATATTTGAGCTGGCGCAGGCGCGGAGCGAGCATCCCTTTATCATTATACTGGACAGCGTGCAGGACCCCCAGAACCTGGGAGCGATTATCAGGAGTGCTGAGGTGCTAGGCGCGCACGGCGTGATTATTGGCAAGCGCCGGTCGGCCACATTGAACAGCGCGGCGTACAGGGTCTCCTGCGGGGCGGCCCAGTACATACCTATTGTTAAGGTGACCAATATCAACCAAACGATTGCGGAGCTGAAAGAGCGGGGCGTGTGGATCGTCGCCGCGGATGTGGACGGGCAGCCGCTTTCCGCCACAAACCTGAAGGGCTCCATTGCCATTGTGGTGGGCAGCGAGGGAGAAGGCATCTCCAGGCTGATCCGGGAGAATTGCGATATTGCCGTTAAAATTGAAATGGGCGGACAGGTGGACTCACTAAATGCCGCTTGTGCCGCCAGCATCATCATGTACGAAAAACGGAGGCAGGACTTGGTCTAAATGGGGGAAGAACCGTTGCTTAAGGATTCCATGACGGAAGAAAGGCTGTTTGAATACGACCTTGAAATGGAAGGGGATTACATCTCCGAGGAGTATTGCTCCGCAAGCTTTGAAGAGTTTATTCCGCTCACCGACGACGACATTGCCATTCGCGCTTCGGCCGGAGACGTGGCCGCCATTGAATTTCTGCTTGTCAAGTATAAAAACTTTGTCCGCAGCAAGGCGCGGTCTTATTTCCTGATTGGCGCGGACAAAGAGGATATTGTGCAGGAAGGCATGATTGGCCTGTATAAGGCAATGCGCGACTACAAGCTGGATAAAAAGGCGTCTTTCCGCGCTTTTGCAGAGCTTTGCATCACCCGCCAGATTATTACGGCCATTAAGACCGCCACGCGCCAGAAGCATAAGCCTTTAAATTCGTACGTATCCCTGAACAAGCCGATCTACGAGGATGAATGCGAACGCACGCTTGTGGACATTATAGGCGGGGAGAAGATGCTCAATCCGGAGGAGATCGTGATAGACCAGGAAGACCTCACGATTATTGAGAGCAAGATAGGCGAGATGCTCTCCGACCTGGAGCGCAAGGTTTTAAGCCTGTATCTGCAGGGAAAATCGTATGTGGAGATTGGCAAGAAACTGAACAGGCATGTGAAGTCCATAGACAACGCGCTGCAGCGGATTAAGGGCAAACTTGAAAAATATCTGGTTATGAAGAGCAAATAACCGCATACAATGTTGACAAAAGAAATATTATTTATATAATTAATATCTATATAATTGTTCATTATAATCATGAATGATGCGTTATATGAGAACTATAAAGGGGCAGGAGGATGGCTATGCCAAACAGTGATATTATTTTGACACATAAGGGTGTCCGCGAACTGGAAGACAAACTGGAATACTTAAAGACGTACAAAAGAAAAGAGATTGCCGAACAGATTAAGATCGCGCGTGCTTTTGGCGATATTTCCGAGAATGCGGAGTACGACGAAGCCAAAAACGAGCAGGCCAAAATTGAGGGCGAGATTATCGCCATTGAGAACATGCTCAAAAACGCCATCATTGTGGACGAGGAAGAAGTGGACCTTAGAACCGTAAATGTGGGCACCACTGTAAAGCTTCTGGATAAGGAATTCAAGGAAGAAGTGGAATACCAGATCGTGGGTTCGGTGGAAGCGGACGTGGAGAAGAACAAGATTTCAAACGAATCTCCCGTGGGGCGCGCTCTGCTTGGCAAAAAGGTGGGCAGCATTGTAAAGGTGGATACCCCAGACGGCTGCATTAAATATCAGATACTGGATATCCACAGGTAACACATACAAAGACGTATACTGAAAGGAAGAAATTTTTAATGTCTACGAACGACGCGCCGCAGCAGGACTTGCAGGATTTAAGCGAAATATTGCGCATACGCAGGGAAAAACTGGCAGAACTTAAAGCAACCGGGATGGATCCGTATGCCATTACTGCCTATTCCAAAACACACCTGTCCACCGAAATACTGGATGGGTTTGAAGAATTGGACGGCAAACAGGTAAGCGTTGCGGGAAGAATGATGTCCAAACGGATCATGGGGAAAGCCAGCTTTTTTCATATTGCGGACGGCGAAGGTAAACTGCAGGTGTACGCGCGGCAGGACGCGCTGGGAGACGAGGCGTATGCCCAGCTCAAAACGTACGACATTGGCGATATAGTGGGCGTCCGGGGCGAGGTGTTCAGAACCCATGCGGGCGAGATATCCGTAAAGGCGGAGAAGGTAACCCTTTTAAGCAAATCTTTAACGCCCCTGCCCGAGAAATTTCATGGCCTTAAGGATACGGATCTGAGATACCGCCAGCGGTATGTGGACCTGATTGTAAACCCGGAAGTTCGGCAAACGTTTATTTCCCGTTCCCGGATTATTAAATTCATACGGGAATACCTGGACAGCCTGGGATACATAGAAGTGGAGACTCCCGTTTTGCACAGCCAGGCGGGCGGAGCTGCGGCCAGGCCGTTTATTACGCACCACAACACCCTGGACATAGACATGTATATGCGCATTGCGACCGAGCTGCATTTGAAGCGGCTGATTGTGGGCGGATTTGAAAAGGTTTATGAGGTGGGCCGTATATTCCGGAACGAAGGAATGGATACAAAACACAACCCGGAATTTACAACAATAGAATTATACGAGGCATACACCGATTACCACGGAATGATGGACCTGTGCGAGAATATTTTTGTATATTGCATGGAAAAGCTATCCGGGGAAACGGCGCTTACATACCAGGGCGTGGATATTGAACTGAAAAAACCCTGGCAGCGTCTCACAATGGTGGAGGCGGTTAAACAATATGCAAACGCGGATTTTGGGGCGGCCCAAACCGATGCGGAGGCGCGCGCGCTTGCCAAATCCATTGGCATGGAAGTGAAGGACACGGATACAAAGGGCTCGTTGCTGAATGTTGCCTTTGAAGAATTTGTGGAAGAAAAGCTGATACAGCCCACCTTTATCTGCGATTACCCGGTGGAGGTCTCTCCCCTGGCCAAGCGGAAGGCGGACGAACCCTGGCTGACGGAACGGTTTGAGCTGTTTATTACCGCCCGAGAAATGGCGAACGCGTTTTCTGAGTTGAACGACCCGGACGACCAGCGGGAGCGGTTTATGGCGCAGGTAGCCAAACGCGAGGCGGGCGACGAAGAGGCGCATGTGATGGACGAAGACTTTATCTGTGCGCTGGAATACGGGATGCCGCCCACCGGCGGAATGGGGATTGGCATAGACCGGATGGTTATGTTGCTTACCGACGCGCCGTCTATCCGGGACGTGCTGCTTTTCCCTACCATGAGGCCAAGGGACTGATCCCCAAAAACAGGAAACGCGCGCCCGCTCCAGAGCGAAGAATCGTTTTGGATGAAAAGGAGAATTGCATTGGCGACAAATCAGGAAAAAACAACAAGAGGCGTTATTTATGCGCTTACCCGCGTTATACTGTTTGTAATAGCGGTTCTTGTGATTGCGCTTGGATTCTTTACGGGCATGAATTCCATGAATGTGAACGTGATTATAAAGGATGCGTTTGAACTCCGGGAAGAGTATGTGCTGCAGCCAAATGGATTAACCAAAGAGGATCTGGGCAAACTGTTCACACAGGATTTTATCCAGGACGATCCCACGCTGAATTCCACCGGTTATCAGGATTATGACGTCTCCAGCTATTACCAGAGAGCGGACGTTGGTTTTGCTATTGTCTGGCCCTGGCTGAGCAGCGTAACCGTAAATGCGACCGAAAACGTAATGGATATACAGGGAAGCCTTAATGACGCGGAGAATGCCGCCGCACCATCTGCCAGCGCTTCGGGAGCAGCCAAGGCTTCCACTGCCGCCCAGGCGGCCGGGGTGGGCAAAGCGCCCCCGGTATGGAAATCCGCGGAATACGAAGTAACCCTGGTAAAGGATTCAGAAACTTCTTCCTGGAAGGTGCAGGAAATGCAGTTGATTAAAGAAGTTGAGCCTGTAATCAACCAGCCCAGCCAGAGCGCAAGCCCGTTCGAATCTGGCAAGGCGTCGCAGTCCGCCAGTGCTTCCGAACCGGCTGAAAGTGCAGAATAAAATATATCTTGCGCCCCTTGCGGGCATTACAGACGCCGCTATGCGGGAAGTATGCATAGAATGCGGCGCGTCTCTGACATTTACGGAGATGGTAAGCGCAAAGGGCATACAATATAAAAATGAAAAAACGCAAAAGCTGCTGGACCTGTCCCGCCTGGAAGACCGGATAGGCGTGCAGCTTTTTGGCAGCGACGGGGCGGTGCTTGCGGATACCGCCGCGCGGATGGAAACGGAGCTTGGGGCCAAACTGAACCAGATCAACATCAACATGGGGTGCCCCGTTCCAAAAATTGTGCGCAATGGCGAGGGTTCCGCGTTGATGCTGGAACCGGAAAAGGCGGCCGGAATCATCCGCAGGGTAAGCCGGGCTGTGCGCGTACCCGTTACCGTTAAATTCCGCAAGGGATTTGACGAGGAGCACATAAACGCGGTTGACTTTGCTAAAATGGCAGAGCAAAGCGGTGCTGCACAAATAACCGTTCATGGCAGGACGCGAAGCCAGTATTATTCGGGCCGCGCGGACTGGGAGATTATCCGGCAGGTGAAACAGGCCGTGTCTATTCCCGTGGTGGGGAACGGAGATATTTTTGACGGCGCGGGCGCAAAGCGCATGTTTGAAGAAACGGGCTGCGACGCGGTGATGGTGGCCCGGGGCGCTCTTGGGAATCCATTTATATTCCGAGAGATACGTGAATATTTAAAGACGGGCTTAAGTGTTACACGTCCGTCTGCGGACGAAAAGGTTTCCATGTGCCTCAGGCAGGCGCGGATTGCGGTGGAGCATAAGGGTGAGCATTTGGCCATACTGCAGATGCGCAAACACGCCGCCTGTTATTTAAAAGGCCTTCCCCGGTCCGCCCTGGTGCGTAACCGGGTGGTGCAGGCGCGCACATATACAGAACTGGAAGAAATATTGCTGGTATTTTTGAAACAGTTGTGAAAATATGTTGCTTTTTTAAAAAGAGCGTGATAAAATGTATTTTGCGATTGTTAGCGTAGGAGGAATTATTGATGGATATTCTAACCCTTGTCATTAAAATTGTTTTGATCATATTTGCAGTATTTTTGATCGTAGTGGTGTTGCTGCAGTCTGGATCAAAACAGGGCGTATCCGGCGCTATCATGGGTGGTGCGGAGCAGATCTTCGGAAAAAAGAAAGCGCGCGGTATGGACGCTTTACTTGTGCGGTTAACAAAGGTTGCGGCAATTGGATTTATGATCCTGTCTACCTTGCTGGTATTGATTGCAAAGTTCTGGAGTTAAATACAAAATGAAACGGCGCCCACACAGAGGCGCTTTTTTTATTGATGTGCAGCGTGTTTTAAACGCGCAATTGCGGTTAAACTGATATGGAAGAGAAATGCGGGATTGCAAAAGGAAATAAATAAAAGGGGTAATTTTTTTGGAATTGATAAAAGGACGCCTGCAGCTTAAAAGCGGAGGCTTTGGGTTTGTGGGCGCGGAAGGCGGAGACATATTTATCCCGGCAGACAACCGGAACGGCGCGTTTGACGGGGAAGAGGTGACGGTGCAGATTCTGCCGGAGAAAAGGCGGGGCGGCAACCGGGAAGGCATCGTTCGGGAGATTGCGTCTAAACTGCCCGTTCAGGTAGTGGGTACGGTGGACAAATCCAGGAACGCTATGTTTGTGGTGCCGGATGATCATATTACAGAGGACATATACATCTCCAAGCAGAAAAACGGCGGCGCCAAAAATTTTGACAAAGTGGTTGTCTCCGTTGTGAAACGCGGAGACAGGAACAAGAGCCCGGAAGGTGAGATTATTGAGGTTTTGGGAAAAACCGGCGACAAGGGTGTGGATATTTTAAGCTTTGCACGCCGGTTTGGCCTGGTAGCCGCTTTTGGCGAAGAGGTGGAGCAGGAAGCGGCTAATCTGGAATTCAGGGAAACCGATACAAAGGGCAGGCTTGATTTGCGCGGGGAGACGGTTTTCACCATAGACGGTGCGGACGCGAAGGATTTGGACGACGCGGTTTCTCTGGAGACGCTCCCGAACGGCAACTATAAACTTGGCGTGCATATAGCGGATGTGAGCCATTATGTGCGGCAGAACGGGGAACTGGACAAGGAAGCGTTAAAACGCGGCACAAGCGTATACCTGGTGGACCGGGTGGTGCCCATGCTGCCCGAAAAGCTTTCCAACGGCCTGTGTTCGTTGAATCCGCACGAGGATAAACTGACGCTCTCCTGTATTATGGAAATAAACCCGCAGGGAGAAGTGGTGGGTCATACCTTTGCCAAAAGCGTGATCAAGTCGGCGGAGCGAATGACCTATACAAACGTGAATAAAGTACTGGCCGGGGACCCGGAACTGTCTTCGCGGTACGCGCATATAAAAGATACGCTGATTGCGATGAATGAGCTGGCCGCCATATTGCGGGAACGCAGATTTGCGCGGGGCAGCATAGATTTTGAGCTGGAAGAGCCAAAGATACTGCTGGATGAAAACGGCGTGCCCATCTCCATCCAGCCCGCACAGCGCGGGGACGGCGAAAAGCTGATTGAAGAGTTTATGCTGGCCGCCAACATCACGGTGGCGGAGCAGCATTACTTTATGCAGATTCCTTTTTTGTACCGTATCCACGAGACCCCGGACGGGGACCGGATGCGGGAGCTTGCGATCTTTCTCTCCAACTTCGGCATACGCCTGAGCGGATATCAAAATATCCATCCCAAGGCAGTGCAGGCTGTTTTAAACAAGGTGCAGGGCACGGAGGAGCACAACATCATCAACCGGGTGACCCTGCGGTCTTTAAAAAAGGCCAAGTACGACATGCTGCCCGTGGGGCACTTTGGCCTGGCCGCAGAGCGGTACTGCCATTTTACATCGCCCATACGCCGGTATCCGGACCTGATGGTGCACCGCATTATAAAGGCTGTGCTGGATGGAAAAGCGGACGAAAAATATACCCAAAGGCTGGAGGAAAATCTGCCGGATATCGCATACCAGTCCAGTATGCGGGAGCGTAATGCCATAGAAGCGGAGCGCGCGGTGCAGGGCCGCAAGATGGCGGAGTATATGACGCGGTTTATAGGTGAGGAGTTTGCGGGCGTGGTATCGGGCGTGACCCGGTTTGGCGTGTTTGTGGAACTGCCTAACACCATCGAGGGAATGATTCCGTTGTCTGAGATGAAGGATGATTATTACGTATATTTTGAAAAACAGTATTGCGTCATTGGCGAGAGGACCAAGAAGAAGATACGCCTGGGGGACAAGGTAAAAATCAAGGTCGTATCCTCCGATGTGGAAGCCAGCAGAATTGAATTTGCGTTTGTCCGCTAAAGTTGTATAATAGCCTTAAGAGGTATTTGTATGGGGGAAGGAACCAAGCTGCTGGCCAGCAATAGAAAGGCGCGGCACGATTATTTTATAGAAGACACATATGAGGCGGGCATCGCCCTTACGGGTACCGAAGTGAAGTCCATGCGGCAGTCCCGCACAAATATCCGGGACGCGTATGTGCAGATCAAGGACGCTGAGGCGTTTGTATTCAATATGCATATCAGCCCATATGAAAAGGGCAATATATTCAATACAGACCCGCTAAGAACGCGCAAGCTCCTGCTGCACAAGCGGGAGATCACTAAGTTGCTTGGCCTTACAAGCCAGAAGGGCTTTACGCTAACGGTGCTTTCTGTTTATCTGAAACGAGGCAAAGTAAAACTGGAACTGGGGCTTGCCCAGGGCAAGAAGCTGTACGACAAACGCCAGGATCTCAAGGAAAAAGCTGTGAAGAAAGACATTGAAAGGCGGTTAAAAGATCAGGCGTGAGTATTTTTGAAATTATTATGTTGTGCTGCTTTGGCGCGGCGTGGCCGGCGTCCATTTATCGTTCTTACAAGGCTAGGACGGCAAGGGGAAAAAGTCTGCTTTTTCTGGTTGTTATACTGGTGGGCTATGTAGCCGGGATGATGCACAAGATTTTTTATTCCTACGATTTTGTGATCTACTTGTATGCGCTAAACTTTGCAATGGTGTTTGCGGACATGTTGATATGGTTTCGCAACAGAAAGCTGGACCGTGAACGCGCCAGAAGTTGCCAGATTGAAAAAGACGCGTATTCCGTTTAAAATATTGTCTATGTGATTATAATTATATACTGCGGATCGGTTGACCATCTTTCGGCCCGTAGCATATACTATATATACCTACATGGGGGCGTACATGGTTTCGACGGGGATTTTGTAGGTAGAATAAGCAAGCCGCAGTTTTTTGGAAGCTGCGTTAAAAAAGCCAAGCTAAATATAAATGCAAAAACAAAAACTGAGGGTTCTTCCCTCCAATTAGTCGCTGCTTAAGTATTAAGTCGGCGCGCTCTGCATAACCGCCGCCCGTTGCGGTTTTGCGGGGCTCTTTTAGACGGGGTATCACACAGCCAAAGCTTTGCGGCTGTGCGGGCTAAATGAAGCTACCTGCATGTAATTCTGCAAAAGGGAGGGCATGCAGGAAAATAGATCCCTTTTGCTAAGCTTGTAGAAAGTTCTATGGACGGGTTTTCGGACAGGGGTTCGACTCCCCTCGCCTCCACCAACCTTACCTCTGACATTGCCGCCGTTGGTCGGTGATGTTGGGGGTATATTTATTTTTAAAATAACTTGTATATCATCCTGATATACAATTACTTTCTTTACAAATGCTTCAATTGCTGTTTTTAATATTGTGGGGTCTGTTTCATCAAATGAAGTACGGAATGACAATAGCATGTTTTTTATATTTTCAAACTGCGATACAGTTATATTTGATGCCCGGTTTTGCTGAATACGATCCTCCAGAACAGTAAGTTGATCTTTTAGTTCAGACATTTTTTTTGCGAGAATTTCTTTATCGATTCCATCAACATAATAGAGCTCAAACGTCTTGTTTATTTTATTTTGTGTTTCTTTTTGCTTTTTAAGTAGTTTTTTTCGTTCCGTCGCAGATTTATCTGTCTGAGATTTAATAATATCATCATTTTCTGAAAGAAGCTTTGTAATGGCAGCGTCTGACAAAATATCATCTTTTATTCTGTCTATGACGTATTTTTCTATTACGTCTGCTCTGATGTTTTTATTCTTGCAGCCTGTCTGCCGGTCTCGGCTCGAACAAGTATACTGATAGATTTTCTCACGGCTCCTGGTTAAATACCAAGAGCCGCCTATGTATGCACAGCCACACTCCCCACACTCCATTACGCCGGATAGTATATAAAGGTGGGTAGCAGTCATGCGGGGGCCTTTCTGATTTTGTTTCAATCTATTTTGCACCTGTTGCCACTGAGATAATTCAATAATCTGAGGAAAGGCATTATCAATACGAATAATTTCATCGTCAGACTTATACTTACGGTTGCCTGACTTCTTTGATAATCTTTTATTGTATACAAAACGCCCTATGTATTTTTCATTAATTAAAATATCCGTAATGCCGTTCTTGCTAAAAGGATTACCTACTTTGGTTTTGTATCCTTTGCCATTAAGTTGATCAGCAATAGTTCCGTAACCATAACCTTTGCAATAAAGATCAAATATCAAACGTACTGATTCGGCTTCAATTTGATTAATTTCATAATTTTTTTCGGTTGTGAGATTATAACCTAGAGGAGGAATACCACCCATGTGTTGTGCCTTTTGAGCATGTACAAGCGATTTTGTATGCACTTCCCGCGCAAGATTGGCTGAATAGTACTCAGCCAGTCCCTCATATAAGGCTTCAAGCAGGATGCTTTCCGGGCTGTTATCAAGTTTTTCTAATATTGAATAAACAGTCACACCATAGCTTTTTAATTGCTTTTTATAGATGGCAGAATCATACCTGTTCCTTGCGAACCTATCTAATTTGTGGACAATGACAATATCAAACAGGCCAATCTTTGCATCTTGAATCATCTGAAGAAATTCAGCCCGCTGGTCTGTCTTTCCAGAGATTGCTTCATCTGCATTCAGGTAATCGTAAAAGCTTATTACAGCAGAAATTATGATATTGATACTCCTGGCTGCCCTGGATGAAGAAGTCGGACTGATAGGAGACACCTTTTTAAGCCAACCCATAAATGCAGCCATCTCATCCAGTCCAACATCTCGATAATCAACCTGCTCCTGTTCCAAAAACTCGAAAAACAGTTTTAGATGATAGCAGTAGGCTCTAAGAGTATTTCGTGCTGAACCCGTATTATCTTTATACTTCAAATACTTTAAAACGGGCTTAACAGGATCTCCAACGGCATCAATTAATATATACCTCATTTTATTATTGGGAGTAATAACTGTCTCAACATAATGACTATAATTTATATGCTTATTTTATGATATAACGTATATCCGATACTTAATTTTGTTTTAAAATATTCATTATATTTATATTTAAGGCTTGAATTTTTCCATAATATTGACAAAAAAAAATACATCTATATAATTTAGAATATAGGACAATTCCTATTTAAAATGGAGCGATTGCATGTCTTTGGAGAATGGAATTTTGGGCTTTCTATCTATAAAATCGTTTTCGGGGTATGATATCAAAAAGCTGTTCGATATGTCCGCCGACTATTTTTGGCCTGCCGACCAAACGCAGATATACAAGACGTTGAAAAAGCTTACAAAAGATGGACTGGTTGAGCTCAAGGAACAAAAAAAGGGGGAAACGGTGGACCGGAAAGTTTACGCAATAACGGATAAAGGACAAGCTGCACACTTAACGGCGGCTGCCGAAAGCTCCGTCAGTGATTTTATCTCCCGCGATATGTTCCTGATGCGGCTTTTTTTTTCCGGGGCGCTGAACAAAGACGAGCGACTCCTGTTTTTGGATAAGCAGCTTGGCGATATAAATACGCTGAAGCGCAAGCTTATTACCAATTATAATGAAAATATCGAGCATTTTTTGAATATGACGGGACTGAGCGCGGACGACAGTCGGGTAGGGTCGGCGGTCTGGACGCACAAATGGGGACTGGTCAAGTGCCGGGAATACGCAAAGCTGATCAAACAGATCAAAACGGAGATCCAGAAATCTGGCCGTTAGTAATTTATATATTTATATATGGAAGCGTTCGTGCAAAGGAGAATAAGATGAAAAAGATTCACTTCAGAAAACCGATATCGGTATTGCTCACCCTGATTATGGTGTTCAGCCTGCTGCCCATGACGCCGGCTATGGCGGCGGGTGACGTCACCTATGATCTATCGAATTTTGGCAGTATCAGCCAGACGGGCGCAAGCGTATCGGACGGGCATTTTACTTTTACAGGCGAGGACTCAAATCTGTCACACAATATCGCCGTAAATGTAGCTGGTGTTTATCTCATGAATGCTGCTGGCAGCGACTATTCTTATGCTTCAACGGGCGCGATTCATATTTCTCCGGCCACCGCCGGGCAGGTATTCACGATGAAGTCGATCGCCCTAAGTGTTTTTGATGCAACAACGTTTGTGCTCAAATTTGGAAGCTCAGTTGTAATGAACGTTACCGTTAATCCCGCCGATCCCTCGACCTACACGGATACAGATGGTATGTACTACTACAAAACTGTCACTTTCACCGACCCGGAGCCGACCGGTGAGGTCACGGTCGAAGTCAGCGGCAATACTACTGGCGCTGGTTTTGCAGCAGTGACCGGTTTCACGGTGGCCGGCTATCCCGCGGCAAGCGCGCCCACGTTGAGCGCAACGAGCGCCAGCTCCATCACATCGACCGGCGCAACACTGAACTTTACGTCCGACAAGGCGGGTACCTATTATTATCTCGTATACGCGGCGGCGGACACGGAACCGAACGCGGCTACAGTGAAGGCCCAAGGTACCGCGGCTGCAAAGGGGTCTGGTTCTGCGGTGGCGTCTGCCAATTCTGTGGCTATTACAGGACTCTCTTCCTCAACGCCCTACAAGGCGTATATCATTGTGGAGAAGGACGGAGCCCAGTCTGCGGTTTCCGCGATCGGCTTCACGACGGAGACGCCGGACACCACCCCGCCCGACGCCCCCACGACGCCGGATATGAACGCTTCATCAGACAGCGGGATCTCCAGCACCGACAATATTACGAACGATACCACGCCAACTTTTACCAGCATGGCAGAGGCCAACAGCACTATCAGGCTATATGATACAGATGGCGTCACCAATATTGGCAGCACAACAGCGGACGGAAGCGGCAATTGGAGCATTACCGTATCGGCGCTGGCGGAAGGGATGCACACCATTACCGCAAAGGCTACCGATGCGAGCGGGAATATAAGTACCCCGTCCGCCGGTCTTACCGTTACGATAGACACCACGCAACCCTATATAAATTCTGTTTCCGTGCCCGCAAACGGAACTTATGCGGCAGGGCGGGATATGGACTTTACCGTTCATTTTAATGAATCCGTATATGTCAGCGGCGGTACGCCAAGGCTGGCACTGCTTATTGGGAGTACCGCGAGGTATGCGGGTTATCTTTCCGGCTCAGGCACAACAGCCCCTATCTTGCGTTACACGGTTCAAACGGGCGAGCTTGATACGGATGGCATCACCGTTACCTCACTGGAGAATAACAGCGCCTATATAGGCGATGTGGCGGGAAACAGCGCGATTATGACGCTTAACAGCGTTGGCAGCACTGCGGGCGTGCGCGTGGACGGCGCTGCCCCCGTGCTTAGCCTGACAAGCGCCAGCTCCGTTACTGCAACAGGCGCGACGCTGAACTTTACATCCAACAAAGCCGGTACATACTACTATTTAGTATATGCGGCGGCGGATACGGCGCCCAGCGCGGCAACGGTGAAAGCGCAAGGCGGCGCAATCACACGCGGATCCGGCACGGCGCCGGCATCGGCCAATGCCGTTGCCGTTACCGGGCTTTCCTTTTTAACCGCTTATAAGGCTTATATTATCGTGGAGGACGCGGCAGGGAATCAATCCCAGGTTTCCGCGATTGATATCGTAACAATTGTCAGTGCCCCAGACACGCCAACAATCGGAACGGCCACGGCGGGGAACGGGCAGGCGAGCGTCAGCTTTACCGCCCCGGGTTTTAACGGCGGCACGCCTATTATAATGTATACCGTTACATCAACCCCCGGGGGCATTACGGCAACCGGAACATCCAGCCCAATTACCGTAACAGGCCTGATCAACGGAGTATCCTACACCTTTACGGTGACGGCAACGAACAGCACGGGCACAAGCGCCGCATCAGCCGCGTCAAACAGCGTGGCGCCCGGCCAAGTGCCCGCTGTTCAATCAGTTAGCGTACCCGCGAGCGGCAATTACAGAGCAGGCCGGGATCTGATATTTGAAGTTAGCTTTGATTGTCCGGTTGTCGTCTCGGGTTCCCCCAGGCTTGCTATCGACATTGGTTCAACCACAGTGTATGCCCAATACGATAGAGCATACAGTTTGCTTGGAAAACTTATGTTCCGGTATACGGTAGAGGCCGGTCAGGCGGACAATGAAGGCATTACGGTGGGCGCGCTTTCGCTCAATGGCGGCACTATAAATAGCTTGTTGGGAATTGAAGCCAATCGGGCATTGAATAACGTTGGCAGCGTTGTGGGCGTACGGGTGGACAGCGTTGCGCCGCCCGCGCCGTCTCTCCGGCTCGCGGCGGCGTCCGACTCTGGGGTCAGCAACGCGGACGGCATTACGAATGACAACACGCCCACCTTTACCGGAACCGGGGAGCGGGGGAGTACCGTCACCCTGTACATGGGGGGAACACCCATGGGCACGACGACTGCTGACAGTTCCGGAAACTGGTCCTTTACGTCGCTCTCATTAAGCGACGGCACATACGTTGTAACCGCAACTGCAACGGATACGGCAGGCAATGTTAGCTCCGCTTCCGCTGCGGCGAGTGTCACCGTAGATACGCGGGCGGATATTGTAAGCGTGTCTCCGGGCAACGGGGCGGTGGATGTTGCCGTGAGCGGCAGCGCCGCCATTACCTTTGACGGGGTGATGGATGATACCGCAGGCATTGTAACGCTCAACGGCTCCTCTATGGGCGGGGGGACATGGAACGCGGGGAAAACCGTTTATGCCATACCCTATTTGAATCTGGCGCGTAACCAAAGCTTTACGCTGGATATCACCGGCTTTAAAGATGCGGCGGGTAACGAGGCGTCCAACCCAAGCGTGACCTTTACGACAGTCCCCGACAGTGAAGCGCCCGCCGTCGCCTCCCTCTCGCCAAACAGCCTGGATGTACCGGTCGGCGCCAGCCGGCTTGCCATTACGTTTGACGAGGCAATGAATACAACTGCGGGAACGGCAACGCTCAGCGGCGGCGCCAGCTTATCCTCTCCGCAGTGGAGCAACGGGGACAAAACAGTCGCCTATACGCTGTCCGGCCTTGCCTATGGCACAACGTACACGCTGACGCTGGCCGGCTTTAGGGATGCGGCAGGCAATACAATGCCCGTCAATACGCGTTTTGGATTCTCTACGGAAGCTGCTCCGTCTGCCACCGTTTATGTACAAGACCAATACATTGTGAGCCAGGACAATAGCGTGGCGGTTGACCTCACCAAGGGTTCCAGCATTTTGTCCGCCGGCCAGATAAGTCGGCTGGTTTTGTTCAATCAGCATTACCCTGTCGTCATGAACGGCAACGGTTACACCGTCACTTTCCCCACAGGCAGTCTGGCCCCTGCCGGTGGAAGCAGCGATCTCGATATGGGCCTCCGCTTTAACGCCGGTTCATATTATGCCACAATTAAGTCTAAGACCGGCGGCGATTTTGTGCTGATGCTGGATTTTAATCACAGCGGCGCGTTGCCGGGCGAGGCTCGAATCCGAATTTTCGTCGGCACGCAGTATGCGGGAGAAACACTGTATTACAATTATTACAACCCGCAAACCGGCAAGCTTGAATATCTGCAGTCCGTTACGGTGAGCGCGGACGGTTACGTAACTGTCAGGCAAAGCCATTGTTCATCGTATGCGTTTACCGTGGGCAGTGCGGACGATATTCCAAAAACCGGCGACGACAGCTCTGTACTCTTTTGGTGGCTGTTGTGCGGTCTCTCCGCAGCGAGCATCATCACATTGGTTTTATGGGCAAGAAGAAAGAACGCCTGATAACAATACTATGGTTTGACGAAAGCGGGCGTGGCTTCCACCCCGCTTTACTGATTATATGGTGAAACAGAATGGCCGATACTATAAAAGTTATTCTTTTGCAAATAAAGCGGAAGCTGAAGCACATGGCGGGCAGGCTGCGCCCCCGCCTCATGCTGTGGATTCTTTGCTTGACGGTGTTTGCCGTCTCTGCCTTTATGCTGATTTCATATTACGCACAGGGGGACAAAGAGCAAAGCGCGTTTCAAGAGCTGGCGGCTGTTGCCGCGGCGGAAGAACCCGCCGGAGCGCCGCAGGCCGCGGCGGATGTACTGTCCGGATATCAGAAACTGCACGGGCGGAATCCGGATATGGTGGGCTGGGTCAAAATAGACGGAACTTCCGTTAACTATCCCGTTATGTACACGCCCGATGACGGCGAATTTTATCTGTCCCACGGCTTTGATAAAGAAAAATCCAAAAGCGGCACGCCCTTTATTGACCGGCGTTGTTCGGTTAACCCGCTTGGAACCAATACCATCATCTATGGCCATCATATGAAAAACGGTACGATGTTTGCAGGCCTTACAAAATACAAGGAAGAGAATTATTACAAAGAGCATCCCACGGTCCGTTTTGATACTCTCTATGAGCAGCAGGAGTACGGAATCATTGCCGTTTTTGAAAGCCGGATCTATGCATTGGATGAAAAGGTGTTTAAACACTACAACTTTATCAATGTAAACAACCGGGCCGATTTTGACGAATATATAAAAAACATTAAAAAATTATCTCTGTATGATACCGGCGTGACGGCTTCGTATGGGAATGAGCTTCTAACGCTTGTCACCTGCGATTATCAAACCGAAAATGGCCAGATGGTAGTGGTTGCAAAGAAAAAAAACGAATGATACTATAACCGGAAAATATAGCCTATGCAATAAAAACAGGGGCTTCCGGCCTTGAGGCCGCCCTATGCGCAAATTCAAAATGAAATAAAAAAGGACAAGTTTGCAGTCAAATGGTAGAATAAAGTTTGCTACAACAAATTTTACCAAAAGGAGACCGGCAAACATGTCCAATAAAATTATACAGTTTAACGAAGAAATCATCAAGACAGAGCTGAAAGACCTGGTCCGTAGTAGCGTGGAAGAAACTCTGAACAGCTTACTGGAGCAAGAAGCCCAGGATCTGACCAATGCTGGGAAATATGAGCGGACAGAAGCACGGCAAGGGTACCGGGCCGGGCATTACGACCGGAATTTTACAACAACTTCGGGTGATGTGACGCTCAAGGTACCTAAGTAGCGAGAATATCAGTGCCTTTAAGATCGGCAGAAATAGAAGCAAATACATTTGAACCGTATTTTACTCCAGAGAAAATGATTGATAACAGAGAATTGTATTTTTTGAAAATGATACGCACCAAGTACTGATAGATACTTTAGATTCTGTATTAAAAAACTGTCTTTGAGATAATAATAGTGAAACAAATTTAGGAGGTAATAAAATGAACTGTTCCAGTTTAAAGAATCGTTTTGACCAGTTTAAAGTGAATCATCATTTGGATTTGATGCTGCATTGAATTTATACAATGACGTGAAAGGCTCTCTTGATGCGCATAGGATTAAGCTTACAGAATTGCAAGAATGCAGGAAATCGGCAAAGGATTATGACAAGGGCATTAGAAATGTGAAGGCAGCCTGTGAAGCGGACCAGTATCATGATGGAGATGTTCCGTTGAGCGCGCAGAGCGGTGTTGTTTTTGACGCAATTGTTGAAAAGGATAATTCCCAGAAGATTGAGACTGAGGCGAGCGCATCGCCGAAGCCCACGCCGATACTGACTCCCACGCCATCGGGCAGTCAACCTGCGTCACAGGTCGATGATAAAGATAAGGTTAATGAGCCCCACAGCCTGAAACC
The DNA here is from genome assembly GCA_023408315.1 of Bacillota bacterium. Classification (GTDB taxonomy): domain Bacteria; phylum Bacillota; class Clostridia; order Christensenellales; family Christensenellaceae; genus JAEYKI01. The sequence continues at coordinate 5,955 of JAEYKI010000021.1, read as the reverse complement.
CACATTAATAAGTGAGAATACCTCTTCAGGGACGATACTAATTGAATTTGATGTCTCTTTTCTTTCGGCGGGGACGAAGTCAATACGGTTGGCGAATGGCACGCAAATCATAATCGAGGATAATAACGGGAAAGTTCAATTGGAAATATCCAAGGAAGATCTGAACAAACAAGGAGAGCTTATATTTGAAGCTTTGGATGACGAAGGAATTCTGCTTTCGTTACTAAGCATCAGCATCACAGATCATGACCAGCTTATAGCTGTTGGTGTGCAAGCATCGAACAGTGACTTCCCTGTATTATGGGTGATAGCCGGATTCACGGGCTTAGCCGCCGTTGTATTGGTGAACTGCTTAGTATGGAAAAAACGTAAACGCGATTAATATACGGTCACTTTCATAGACTCAAACCGAGATGGATGGTCAAAGAAACAGGTTGCTTTATAAATTGTATAGTAGCATAAAAGAGGTCCGATAAGGTACAATGGGGAGAGACAGACACTGTTCCGAATTCTAATTTAATGCAAACTTGCTGAGGAGGTAGATGCTGTGTCTATTCAAATAGCCATCTGTGACGACGACGCACAAGACATTGCACAGCTATCAAGTGCCCTCTTAGCATTTGACCCTATGGCTGAGATCACATCCTTTGCCAGCGGAAAAGCGCTGATGGATGAACTATCGGATGGCTGCTTAGTTGCCGATCTGCTATTCCTTGACATTTACATGCCAGAGCTTAACGGAATCCAAACGGCGCAGAAGATACGCTCATTGCACCAAGACCTGAAAATCATTTTTCTTTCGTCGAGTAGGGATCATTACCCGCAGGCGTATGAAGTATTTGCTTTTAACTACATCGTCAAGCCCTTCGACCGCGAGCGTTTATACGCCGTCCTCAACCGCGCTCTTGATGAACTTCAAAAAGAAAACAGATACAACATCCGTATCCAGTATAAGGGTATTGCGCATACCGTAGACTGCCGACGAATCCTATATGTTGAAAGCCGGGACAAACGTCTGATGCTTTATCTTACAGAGGAACGCATCCTGCAGTGTTACGGAAGGCTGGAAGAAATCCTTCAGGAACTGCCGGAGCCGTATTTTGTTCGCTGCCACCAAAGCTTTGTAGCAAACCTTCTGCATGTGACGGAGGCCGGGGACAATTATTTCCGCATTGGTCAGGCCATGATCGGCATTTCAAGAAAATATGGAAAGCAAGCGAAAGATAAGTATTATACCTGCCTTTTTTCTCAGATGGGCGGAGGACAATCTATATGAGAAGGCAGCGGCATGCCGGTATACTATTGATTCTGGGAATGCTTTTCACTCTTGTTGTTTCGCATCTTCCGGTTGTGTATACGCTTTTTTATCACCAATTTACGAATGTTCCTACAGCGGAAACCGGCAGCCTTCAGCTTTCCGATATGTCCGCCAGCGAGCGCATCATTCTGGACGGTGAATGGGAATTCTACTGGAACCGTCTCCTTGTGACTGATTCGCACCAAGAAGTCTCGCCGGATTTTCTCATCCATGTGCCCGATTACTGGTCAAAATACAAGATCGATGGGGAATATTTGCCGCCAAATGGGTTTGCAAGCTACCGGCTTATGCTTAGAGGAGTACAGGCCTCTCATCCTTTAACCATCTGGATTCCGGATTTCGGAAGCGCCTACAGGGTGTTTGTTAACGGAGTGCTTACCGCGCAAAGCGGCGTTATATCCGAAAATCCCACAGAGGTTTTTACAACAACCAAAGTAACCCTTTCTGGCGTGACTCTTGCCGCAAACCAAGAACATGAAGTCATCATTGAAATTGCAACCTCGCGATTTTCCGGATTGTATATGGCTCCTGTGCTGACGGATTATGACAGTGCTGTACAGAGCGACGACACCCGCAACAACCTGCGCCTGATCCTTTTCGGGACAGCGCTGTTTTCTTGTTTTGTTCTGATCGTAGGGTATGTCCTGTCTTTTCGGACGGTCAGGCGCTCTGCATGGCTGCCGGTGATCGGCTTGTTTGTTTTGCTGCGCATTATGCTGACCACGGAATTTTACGGCTTCTGGCAGGACACTGTATTCTTCCGCCTTTCTTACGAAACCGTTAATCCGTTGATGTTTTTGCTCTCCTTTGCGTTTAAATACCTGCTTATCTTCCTGATTCAAGAGCTTTTAGGAATTGCCTTTTCCAGAAAAGAAAAGCTGTGGCTCTTGCTGTACTATACCGTGCTGTACCTTATATATCTCCTTGTCCCTCATGGCTTCTATAACCGGTATTTGACCATTGTGGTTCCTGTATGTGCTTTTCTTATGGAGATTTATGCTTTTTTCAAAATTTACCTTAACCGGCGGCAGTTAAAAAAATACGGACTGCTCGTTTATTGGGGCGCAGTACTGGCTATCACAGGGCTCATTATCGATTGTTATTATATAAACGGCAATATTTATCTTAATTTATCTTTGGCTCTGCTGCTCTTATTTACCGGGTACTTGATGATACTCAGTGTGGTTTCGTCTATTCAGGCCTCGGATATATCCCGCGATTTTGCCGTGTCCTGCGCTCATCTGGCTTCGGCAAGAGAACAGATCACCATGCAGACAGAATACTATGATGCACTTAGTATACAAATGAATGAAGTCCGCGCCGTACGTCACGACCTCCGCCATTTTGTCAATGTACTCAAACGCCTGTCAGACGAGGCTCGATATCCGGAACTCAGCCGCTTTTTAAGTGAATACGCGGAAAAATCAGAAATGGAACCGTTGCCGGTATTTTGCGAAAATGTCGTGGCCAATTCCATCCTTGGGTATTATTATCTTCGGTTGAAAGAACATGATATCCCTTTTCGCTGCACTTGCCAAATTTCAAGAGAGCTGCCCGTCAGTGACAGTGACCTTTGCATTGTATTGGGAAATGCGCTGGAAAACGCAATGGAAGCCTGCAAAAAGCTGGAGGCGGCGGACGCACGGTTTGTTTCCGCGGAGGCGAGAACCTTTGGAGACGAGCTTCTGATCAAAATCACAAATACATATAACGGCACGATCTGCCAAAGGGGAGAGCAGTATCTAACCACAAAAGAAGAACAACATCACGGCATAGGTTTGCAGAACATAGAAAAGGTGGTGAATGCATACGGTGGCTATATCAAAAAAGAGCATACCGAAACGACGTTTACCATGATGGCCGCATTTCGTCAATATTGAGTTCCCCTTTCTGCATTCATTAACAAGCAAGGAACATATGTATTTTACCCTGTCCAATCTCTGGCAGGGTTTTTTCATGTCAATTTCGTCATTAGAGGCGTCAATTTCGCCATTAAGCGTTTTAACTATGCTTTATTTTGTATCATTGATACAGGAGGTGACTGTAGATGCTTTACAGAATTGACCTAAAGGCGGGTTCTGCAAAACTTTACAGGGAGCCGTACAGCGGAAGCAAGCTTCCTTACCGCACGGTTAAGGAAATGAGGAAGCTTTATCCGGACGAGGATTTCAATATCATTGGGGAAATAGGCGGGCTCTCACATGCCCCGGACAAGGGGGATGCTTTGCTTGCAGACGACGGGAGAAAAATCCCCATCCATCCGAGAGGCAGTATGATAAGACCTTTAGAATGGGTCGCCGGATATGCCGCTGTGGGAAAAAACAACTATCTTGCGGTAATAAAGAGTTTGGCCCGCTGGTTGAATTACGGCCAAAGAAAAGGGCTAAAACACTTCGCAAAGTCAATCAAAAGAAAATAGATAACCTCAGGAGTTGAACGCATAATGAGAAAACGGATACTGGTAATGTTTATAATATTTTGCATGATTCTTACCATGATACCCAGCGTGTCGCTAACGGCGGCGGCGGCGTCGCCTGAGACCGCAAGCGCGAGCGCCCCAGGCAGCTTTACTGTTGCATTTGAGCTTAACGGCGGCTTGGGGTCAGCCGATTCGCAGACGGTGGCGGGTGGTGGCTTGATCAGCGAACCTGTCGGAATCTCGAAGGAGGGGTTCACTCTTGACGGCTGGTATAAAGAGGCTGACTTTGCGACCCGGTGGGATTTTGGCACCGATACAGCGGTTGAGAATATGACGCTGTATGCCAACTGGATTGCCGAGAATTCTCCAACGATACCCGGCGTGGCGCTAACGCCCGAGACGCCATTGCCTGAGACCGCAAGCACGGGCGACAGCAGTGCCCCGGGCAGCTTTACTGTTGCATTTGAGCTTAACGGCGGCTCGGGATCAGCCGATTCGCAGACGGTGGCGGACGGCGGCCTGGTCAGCGAACCTGTCGGCATCTCGAAGGAGGGGTTCACTCTTGGCGGCTGGTATAAGGAGGCTGACTTTGTGACCCGGTGGGATTTTGGCACCGACACAGTGGTTGAGAATATGATGCTGTATGCCAACTGGATTGCCGAGAATTCTCCAACGCTCAGGATGCTCACGGCTGCGGATGTGACCACCAAAGAGGGTTTGGCAGACGCTTTGAGCGTCAGCGGCTCCGGTGACGTGACACTGGGCGGCGATATCACGGACATCACAACCCAATTGACGGTGGAGCGTAACGTTATCCTGGATCTCAACGGTCATAACCTGACGATCACGTTGAATGCCGAAATGGGCAACAACGGAAACGGCATCACACTCGCAAGCGGCGTTACCTTGACCATACGGGACAGCAGCAATCCCTCCACCGGAAAGCTGACTGTGACCAACAATGCAAATAATGCTACCAGCAATAACGGGGCGGCGATCAACACCACCGACAGCACACTGGTGATTGAAAGCGGCACAGTCATCGCCATCGGCGGTACCTACGGTTCAGGCATCGGCGGCGGCAAATCAGGCACTGGCGGCACGGTCACGATCAACGGCGGCACGGTAAACGCCATCGGCGGCGACTTGGGCGCAGGCATCGGCGGCGGCGGCTTCGGCGCAGGCGGCGGCGGTACGGTCACGATCAACGGCGGCACGGTAAACGCAACCGGCGGCTACTTGGGCGCAGGCATCGGCGGCGGCGGCTTCGGCGCAGGCGGCGGCACGCTTACCATCACCGGCGGTTCGGTCAACGCTAACCTATCGAACAGCAATGCCGCCGTTCCCAAGAGTGCAGACGGCAGCACCCAGCTTTACCCGGCCATCCTCATGGTGAAGGGGAGCATGGGGGCGGTTATCAATACCGCGCTTGCCGACACCGGTCACACCATAAAGACCGGTGGCAGCGACTATGCCTACAGTACAAAGGGCGTGAAAACCGATTCCTCCGGCTATGTGTATTTCTGGCTGCCCGCGGCCACGTATGACATTTCCCTCAACGCGGTTGGCGCAGTGTATTCAAACAATAACGTCACGGTTGCGTTGGACATCGGCGGTGCGGCGCAGCTGACCATCAGACTGACCACCAAAGAGGATTTGGCGAGCGCTTTGAGCGTCAGCGGCTCCGGCGATATGACTCTAGGCCAAGATATCACAGATATCACAACCCAATTGACGGTGGAGCGTGACGTCACGCTTGACCTCAACGGACACCATTTGGACATTGCTTTGGACGCCGATACAGGAAACAGCTCCAACGGCATCAAAATCGCAAGCGGCGTTACCCTAACTATACGGGACAGCAGCAACCCCTCCACCGGAAAGCTGACTGTGACCAACAATGCAAATAACGCTACCAGCAATAACGGGGCTGGGATCAACGCTACCGGCGGCACACTGGTGATTGAAAGCGGTACGGTAATTGCAACCGGCAGCCTGTATGCCGCGGGCATCGGCGGCGGCAGATCAGGCGATGGCGGCACGGTCATCATCAGCGGCGGCACGGTAAGTGCCACCGGCGGCTACCTAGATGGAGGCACCGGCCCTGGCTTTGGCAGCGGCGCGGGCATCGGCGGCGGCTATAATGGCGGACGCGGCACGCTCACCATCACCGGCGGCTCGGTTCGGGCAAATCCTATGTCAGAAAGCAATGCCGCCG
>JAEYKI010000020.1 GCA_023408315.1 Bacillota bacterium | reverse complement strand
GTAAAACCGGATATGAAATCATACGTTTTCTCAAGTGCGTCAAACCAACAACAGATACGGCTGTATATGATTTCCTGCTGAAAAAAGAAGCTGAAGGGAAACCTCCGCGTGTGGCGAAAATTGCTGCTCTTAACAAATTCCTGCGGATTTATTATGCCAGAGTAAAAGAGTTGTATCGGTAAGGCGATTGCTATTATTTTACAGGACATCTATTGAAACAGATGCCTAGCTTTGCTATACTTGTTTTTAGCTCTTAATAATGCTATTTGTTTTGGAAATTTTGCTTGACTTTTATTAGCAGGATTATGTTTGAGGTTGTGTGAAAACGCAAAAAATATTTCAAAAAAACAAAAAAGTAGTGAATTAAATGCTGGATACAAATATAATTAAGGCATTAATCTCTAAATTATTAGCTTTTTGTAGGCAAAGTGGGGAATTAAAATTTGCTCATTTTGTTTTCACACAGCCTGGTTTATACTGGACAGCCGATTGGGTTGCCACGGGCAGCATATCATCACAAAATTGCATTCATTTTAAAGATTTTGTTTTCTGCGGAAAAAGAGAAAATGCCGCCACATTTTTACACGGTTGACGCCAAGCTTTTTGTTCCGATACCGTGACCCTCGGCTACGGGCATATTATCTACAAACGGATCGCGCCTGCAACTTTTCATTTTTAAATTTACAGCTATCCTCCCGGTTCTTCATAAATTTCCTTCTAAAATCTGTTTTTGCCAAGACAAGTTTAGTGCTTCTGAAAATTTATAATACGGCAAACGTGTTACAATTCAACGTAAAATACATTTGGTGACGTAAAAATGACATTTCGCGCCAAGGATGTATTTTGAATCTGTTTTTAATTTATAATGCCAAAAGTAATATTTCAAAAAAATTAAAACAATTAATTCATTTTGAAATATAAATTTTTTATCGGAGGGATTCATATGAAAAAGACAATTACCTTAATTCTTGCAGTTGCGCTCTGCCTGGCCGTTGCTTTAACAGTAACTGCATGTGGCTCTGCGGCTCCCGCAGCTTCGGCATCGTCAGCGGCAACAACAGCAGCATCCGGCACACCGGCTACTGAACAGCAATTGGCTGACCTGGACACAAAATATCAAGCCTTGGTTGCCCTTTACGAAGATATAAAGACAACAGCTGCGGCAGACACCTCTGTCACTGCAGAATGGAAAGCAACTTTTGAAAAGCTTGGAACAGTCATTACCCAAATGGGCGATCAGGTTAAAGAAGCCAAGACTACCGATGAAGTAAATGTGTTAGTAACAGCGATAGATTCAATGAACACGCAATTAAGCAGCAAATAAAACAAAAAATAAAATAGAAAACCAATAAAAGACGCTCCGGCGTCTTTTTTGCCGAAAAACAAACATTTAAGGGTTAACCCTCTTGACGGTGCATAAAGTATTTAAAAGAATGATTTAAAAGGAGTGAGCACTCTTGGCTTTGAATATGACGCGGGCATGTTAAGGCAGTGTCTACTGGATCCAAATGCAATATTCAAACTGAACGTTTTTATGTATACCCCATGCTGTAAACTATTAATCCACGGCAAGGGGTGCTTTTTGTTATGAGTCGATTTACCCATTATAAAAGCATATATTGGCCATAAGTATCCTATAAAGAATATTCATTTACCTGGGTTAAGATTATTATTAAACAAATGGAGGATAAATTATTGCAAGACGATCAATGGATAGATATCCCCTGTATTTTGACTGGCAGTCAAGGGGTCTACACTGCTCTCATGCATCTCACGCGGTTAACCTTCGGAGATTCAAATTTTGGACTTCCTGCTGTTCTTCTGATGATTAACTCTGCAATCCCGGCAATCCCTAAATTTCAATCCTGTGGCTTTGAACGTCAAAATAATACTTGGAATTCATCAGGTCGCTTTTAATAGAAAAAGAATGGATTGTCTGGCTTTTGTCTTTTTTAAATTATCTTTGTCCAATATCTCATTATTTTCATTATCCAACAAATTTCATTCCTTATGCTTACATTTTATTTTTATACTTTCGGAAGACAAAAAATAATATCGCCTAATCCGTGATAGAATTCTAATGCAAGAATAACCCAATCGGTTTTTGCAGAATTGCAATCATCAGTATATCTTTTCAATCCAATAATACCAAAGAAACAGCTTTATTCCCCATTTTTCAGATCTGAATTTGTAAGGTTCAAATTGATTGCTCACCCCGACGCTTTCTGCAATTTGTCAACCGAGCTTAAAGCCAGACATATTTGTGACGGAATATAGAACAGCGATATGAGCGCAGCGGTAGCCAAACCAAGAAAATGCGCATCCGGCGATAAAAACGTGGCCGCCACATTTAAATCGCATAGCAGAAACAGTATCATTCCAGCTATTACAAGCTTTTTATTCGCTCCCGGCAGGCTAGATAGGAAACCCGTAATGGTTACTGTAAATATCAGTATTGTGTAAACAACACCCAGTATAGGAATAAGAGGAAAATCCAGTCTGCAAATATATGCAATAAAGCAGAAAAGCAGAAAAGAAAGCACAGTGGTCAAAAACGGTTTAAACAACTTTACTCTGTACCGGCGAATATAACAAAGGTGTGCAAAAGTTAATACCGCAATCCCCAGTGCAAACGAGTTTGCAAATAAAAACAGCGCGTCGGCGGCAAGCGTAAACGTAAGCGCCAGCATGAGTATCCGTGCGTCGTTGCGCCTGAACGTGTGCTTGTAAGCAACAAGCGCCGCCAGAAAGCAGACGCATTCAGCTGAATACCCCAATATTGCGCATAAAATCGTGTTGGCCGACTCAAAAGCGAAAATAAGGAGCGCCGCATATAATACAGCCAGCACACCAAGAAGCAGGTTAATTTGCTTGTCCCTTTGCAATAAATACATGAAGCAGCCGCCTTTTATAAAACTCTTATAAAATTTATTATACAATATAAGCAATTTTATTTTGTTAATTTTTTTAAAATAATTTAGGATACGCTCATTATCAAACATATATATCCTGAGGTGGGCATAAACAAGGTTTTTTGCTTCTTTCAGAGGCCACACGCCGCTGTTACATAGCATTCAAAACCCTTTTGATCGTCATCAGGTTTTCGGGATCCGTATGCTTTGGAATCTCGCATCCCGCCGAACTCATATGCCCCTTCCCGGCAATTTGCGCGCACCCGCGCACCGCTTGCTCAACGGTCTCCGGGTTACCCTGCAATACCACGGCCACCGGATCATAATTGCCGGATAAACAGCAGCGGCCCAAAACTTCAGCGGCAGATTCCAGGGGAACCATCCAGTCCACGTCCAGTATGTCAATCACATCCTTTGGCAACTGGTCCAAAAAAGGCTGCGTATTGCCGCAGATATGCAGCTTTGTTTTTGCGCCCATATCTTTGATTGCGGTTAAAAGTTTGCGCTGATATTTTCCGGCAAATCTGCGGTACGCGTTTGGCCCTGCCACAGAAGAAATCGCGTCTCCCACTCCAATAATATTTGCCCCAGCCTGCACCTGGGCCCTGGCAAAACCAATGGCGTTTTGAAGCAGCGTTTCGCACAGGTCCTCCACAAAATTCTCTTCATCAAACAAATCCATCAAAAAGTTATTAACACCCCGCAGATCCGCGGCTTCCGCAAACATGCCCTCCACCCAGCCAATAACCGCAAGTTCGCCTCCCACTTCTTTTTGATAATATTCAACCGCCAGCACCGACTGGCTCATGCGCCTGCCGTCTTCAGGCTTAACGGGCTTAAGCTTTTTTAAATCAGAGATGTCCTGCAAAAAATCCACTTTTGCATAGGGTACATCGTCGGCCGGAAAAACCACATCCGCCCCAAGATCATGCGCTTCCCGCATGGGGTCGGACATGGTTGTAACAACGTCTATCCCGTATTTGCGGGCACAAACAATATTCGCCTGCGCCAGCAGTTTGTAATCCCGGCAATATTTAGAATACTCCACCCCTATCTCACGCGCGGCAAACTGCATCAAAATATTCAGATTGGGAATCCTGTCCGTTTCTCTTCCGTCTATTCTTGCAAGTACTCTTTCCAACGAATTCATGGCGATTCTCCTTATTGTTTGATTATGAGTAAGGTATTACGCGAAATATTTTTATCAAGGATGAACTTCCATTATACATCATTAACATGCAGAATCACAGCAAACCCCGCTTGCTTCACAATAACGGGAAGCTTTTTTAAAGCCGGCCCCATACTTACATATTGCGTTTATTCGGTTATTCTTTTCTTGTAAATTAAATACCCTTCTTTGATCAATTTTTCTTCCCATATCATTTGCAGAATGGCTAAATCGTCGCCATAATCTGTTTTCGATTCGTCTTCATCGTACACAAGATATTCCAGTATTTCCATAATAAACGCATCCGGACCTTTATCTTTCCAGTCCTTCCGCAGTTCCTGGTTGGGATGAAAGCCTCCGCTCAGGCGCGCCCGAGCGCCGTTCATAACGCCCCGTAAATCCTGGGTAGCCTGCACATAACACTTTTTTTCATCTTTTAAACGGATAATAAACACTCCCATCTCAGGTTTCATTAATTTATACTGCTGCTTTAATTCTTTTTTTCTATCCATTGCTTTCTTCCACAGTTGCCGTTTGCAGCCAATACGCGCTTCCATCTGCGTGCCTGCCCAAAAAACGTTGATCCACCAGCAGCCTCCTTAAAATAAAATAATCGTTAAAGGTATGCCAGCTTTGAATGATCTGGTTTATCTCTTTTTCACTGTATTCCCTTCCCGGTTCAAACCGATTTGCCAGGTGCGCCAAAACGGCAAACTTCTTTTTATGTGATACAGGGATTTGTGTGATCCGCCCCTGCGCATCCAAAAATACACGTATGCCTATTTCCATATATATATCGCCTCACTATATTACTTATTTACTAATTTAGTAAATATATTACGCCACATTGCAGTTGATGTCAAGGAATTTTCATTTTATTCTATCTGTGGTATTATGTTATGTATGGTTCTTGCATGAAATATTACAATAAAGGACAAAGCTGAAAAAATGATTGTAGCTTTTTGCATTGTTTTGGCCCTGCTGCTGGCCGGATTCCTGTATTGGCAGGACAACGGCATTATGGCCACAAAATATGAGCATTTTAATAAAAAAATACCGCCCGCTCTGGACGGGTTTAAAATCGTGCATTTTTCTGACCTGCACAATAAAAGGTTCGGAAAAAGCCAGCGCAAACTGGCGGAAATTGTGCGCTGGGAGAAGCCCGATTTGATTGTGATTACCGGGGACCTGATAGACTGCCACCGCCCCAATATCCCCGCCGCAATGGAACTGATTCATGCCGCCGTTAAAATTGCGCCCGTTTACTATGCGCCGGGAAATCATGAGTGCAAATCCAATTTGTACGGCGAACTCTTGCCAGAGCTACTGAAAGCGGGCGTACATGTTTTAAATAACCAAAGCGCGCAGGTACAGAGCGGGGAAGCTGTATTTACCATATTTGGCGTACGCGACATTGAATTTTTGAAAAAAACAAAAATCTACCCGGTAAAAGAATTCCACGACCTTTTGCAAAATGTATGCAATGAAAAAGAAGGCTTTTCCATGTTGCTGGCACACCGCCCGGAGCACTTTGAGCTGTACGCCTCCCAAAATATAGACCTTGTATTCTCCGGCCACGCGCACGGCGGACAAATTCGCCTGCCCTATATCGGCGGGTTGTACGCGCCCGAGCAAGGCTGGCGTCCCAAATATACCAGCGGGTTTTATTATTTGAATCACTCCGCTTTGCTTGTATCCCGCGGCCTTGGCAACAGTGAATTTCCCTTCCGCGTGTTCAACAGGCCGGAGATTGTGGTGCTGACGCTGCACACAAAAATACAGGGGTCCTAAAAAGGCCCCCCTGTATTCGTGCCTTCAGAATGTTTTTTCAACACCCGGCCTAAGCCTTAAAGGCACTTGAACGATTCTCAATCCTATACCGCCCGAATCCGCTTCGGCCACCCGAACGGGGTAACAAAAGCGCCCCGGACACGACTTCGTTGCAAGAACTTTTCACAAACGGAGCTTTCTAAAAATTGAATGAACAACTTTATCAACCCCCAACTTCCCGCAATGGACCTCATTGGCCTCGTCTGTGCCGTATCGTTCATATCTTGGACAGGCTTTCTATACCCGTCCACTTTCATCTCAACAGATACGCACCAAACGATACACATCTATTATCCGGCGTCCGGTTATAAAAATTCTATCCAATCAGTATTATGAACATTTAAAAAAAATCAATACACAACAAATAAAGCCAGAATACTCGGAATCTGGCTGGTTGAAAAAATCCATTTTTATTTCAAATTAAAAATCAAATCACAAAACCGCCGTTGGGGCTCAGCACCTGGCCGGTGATAAAATCCGCTTTACGTGAAGCCAGAAACAAAATGCATTCCGCAACGTCCTCCGGCGTGCCAAGCACGCCAAGCGGCGTTTCTTCTCTCAGAACATCCAAAGAACCCGTATCCAGGTTGCCAATCATTTGCGTTTGGATCACGCCCGGCGCAACGCAGTTCACCTGGATGCCGGATGGCCCCAGTTCCTTGGCAAGCGCCTTTGTAAATCCAATCACCGCCGCTTTTGCCGCCGAGTAATGCACCTCGCAGGAAGCACCAGTGATGCCCCATACAGAAGATATATTGACGATTTTACCCCGTTTCTGGCTTACCATATGCGGCACCGCGTGCCTGCAACAATTTGCCGCGCCGGTTACGTTCACGGCAAACATCCGGTCCCATTCCGAGGGCGTAATATCCGTAAACAGTTTCTGCTGCGCTATTCCGGCGTTATTCACCAGCACATCCACCCCGCCAAACTCGTCCTGTATCTGCGTAAACATATCGGCAACCCGCTTATCGTCCGCAACGTCCGCGCAGGCAAGCATGGCCTGGCCGCCCAGTTCCTTTATCAAGTGCAGCATACGCTCGCAGCTTTCCCTGGATTCATGGTAATGCAGAACAACGCGGTATCCCCGCTTGGCAAACAGCGCAGCAGCAGCGCCGCCTATGCCGCCGGAAGCGCCCGTAACCAAAACAGTCTGTGCAGCCATTGTACACTCCTTTTTATGCAGCCTTTGTAAAATCATAACGCAGGCCAGGCCCGGCGTCAATTCCCAAGTGTCAAAACGGGTTCCTGGCGAGTACTATAAATAAATACTGATAAAAGGAGCGTATTTGTCATGAGAATCCTGGTTTACAACAGAGACACCGGACAGATCGAAAAATATGATCGCGATTTAAGTGAACCAATGCCATACACAACAGACAACCATTTAAAAGTCGCGGAGTTTAAAAGCAATTCCGTGAGCTCAGTCATCTGGAGCGACAAACGTTTTTTGCAGACTTTTGAAAATTTCAGAAAATACTTTGGCAAGCCAATTTACGTTGGATATTGCTTCAAACGGATCTGGGAAGGCGGCCACGGCAAGCAGTCGCAGCACTACGCGGGCGGCGCGTTTGACTGCGGGCAAAACCTGAACCCAACCGACCTTGAGGCCCTGCGCCAGGCAGCCATAAAATTCGGCTCCTGGACGTATGTGGAGCCGGCGCGCATGGCCCCCACCTGGGTGCACGTGGATAAACGCCTGAATCCACCGGCTTGCCCCGGCGGCGGATACATCTCCCTCTCCCAGGGCAGCAGGGGCGTATATGTGCTGATTCTGCAGGACGCACTGAACGCGGTGGGTATTACGGGTTCGGGGCTGGACGGCGTATTTGGCGCGGTCACTAAGGAAACGGTGCAGCGGTTTCAAAAATCCGTCGGCCTGCCCGCAGACGGCATTGTGGGCTGCGCCACCTGGCAGGCGCTTACATCCAAAGCAAACGGCATGGGAAAATCGCCCACCGTTGTATCACCTTAAAGCATTAATGAAAAGTTATTCTGAGGGCTCCGCCCTCAGACACCCGCTAAGGGTCACCTGACCCAAGAAACGCCCAAAAATCGCAGATTTTTGGGGCCCCGTGAACCCTCTTGTCGAAATGCCGCTGTACGGCATTTGAAAATAAAAAACAAGCAGTTTATCCGTCTAAAGTAATGCTGATACCCTGCTTGTTATTTTTGTCTCCAAAACGCGGAGCGTTTTGACATAAAATTCTTTTGCTTCTTTTCTTTTTAAGAAAAAAAGTGGGGGATGGGGTGAAGGCCCCGTATTCTCAATACGCCTTAGCGAAGTAGGTCAGCTTTTTGGCGGGCTTGCCGCAGTGGACGCACACGCCGGAGAGGGATTCCTGTTCAAAGGGCATGCAGCGGGTGGTAACGCCCGTTTTTTCTTTGATGACGGTCTCGCACTCCGTCTCCTCGCACCACATGGCGCGCACAAAGCCGTGTCCCTCTTCTATACCCTGCATAAACTCATCCCAGTTTTTGGCGGTAAAGGTGTGGCTGTCGCGGAAACTGCGCGCCTGTTCCAGCATATTTTTCTGGATTGCGTCCAGCAGCGCGGCAACCGAACCCTGAATATCCGCAATAGGCGCGGACGTTTTTTCGTGCGTGTCGCGGCGGGCCAGTACAGCTTCCCCTTTCTCTATATCACGGGGTCCTATCTCCAGGCGCACAGGCACGCCTTTTAATTCCCATTCGTTAAACTTCCAACCGGGCGACTGTTCACGGTCGTCCAACTCGGCACGGATACCGGCCTTGGCCAGTACGCCCGAAATCTCGCGGGCTTTATCCAAAACGCCTTCCTTGTGCGCGGCAACAGGAACGATCACGCACTGCACAGGCGCTACCTTTGGCGGCAGTTTTAGTCCCCGCTCGTCTCCGTGCACCATAATGAGTCCGCCAATCATGCGGGTGGATGTTCCCCAGGAGGTCTGCCACACATATTTTAACTGGCCATCGCTGTCCAGAAACTGTATATCAAACCCTTTGGCAAAATTCTGCCCCAGATTATGGCTTGTGCCCATCTGCAGCGCCCTGCCGTCCTGCATCAGCGCTTCCATGGTATAGGTGTGCAGCGCGCCCGCAAACTTTTCCTTCTCACTCTTGCGGCCAACCACCACCGGGATGGCCAGAACGTTCTCCGCAAACTCGCGGTATACGCCCAGCATCTTTTCCGTTTCCTCTTCCGCCTCCTGCTGCGTCGCGTGCACCGTATGGCCTTCCTGCCACAGGAATTCGGACGTTCTTAAAAACGGCCTGGTGGTTTTCTCCCAGCGCACCACGTTTGCCCACTGGTTTAAAAGCAGCGGCAGGTCGCGGTAAGACTGTACCCAGCGGGAATACATGGAGCATATGATGGTCTCGGACGTTGGCCGGATGCACAGGCGCTCGGCAAGCGGCTCGCTGCCGCCCTGGGTTACCCACGCCACCTCAGGCGCAAACCCTTCCACGTGCTCGGCTTCTTTTTTCAGCAGGGATTCGGGGATCAGCATGGGAAAATACGCGTTTTTATGCCCGGTTGCCTTGAACCGCGCGTCCATTTCCTTCTGGATCAGCTCCCAGATGCCGTACCCGTATTCTCGGATTACCATGCAGCCCTTTACGTCCGAATAATCCACAAGCTTCGCCTGCATGATCACGTCCGTATACCACCTGGAAAAATCCTCATCCTGCGGCGTGATGTTCTCTACAAAAGTTTTATCCTTGGCCATTTTAATGCTCCTTACAGCTTGATTCACAGTAGAATATTATACCACTATCTGGCCTTATGTTCAAGCATTACGGGCAGCACATATACGCCCTTGCCGTTCCGCAGAATCTCCACCCTGGCCCCGTACACCTCTTCCACGTTTTCCTTGGTCAATACGTCCTCAGGGCTTCCATCCGAGAATATCTCCCCTTCCCGCATCAGAACAACGCGGTCGCAGTAATTGTAGGTCAGGTTCAGGTCGTGCAGAACGCACACGGCAACAAGGCCGTTTTTTTGAGTCAGCTCCCAGACCATGTCCAGAATGCCCACCTGGTGCCGTATATCCAGGCTGGATACAGGCTCGTCCAGCAGCAGGATGCGGGACTGCTGGCACAGGGCGCGGGCAATGATCATGCGCTGCCACTCCCCGCCGGATAAGCCCAGCACGGAACGATTTTTAAGGTGCTCAATCCCCGTCTTGCGGATGCATTCCACAGCCATTTCAAAATCTTCTTTTGTGTCCGATTCAAACAACTTTTTATGGGGATTCCTGCCCATCAGCACCGTTTCCAGCACCGTAAAATCGTATTCCATGGCATAGCTTTGGGGCACCAACGCCATCTTGCGCGCGCGCGTACGGATATCCAGGCGGTGGATATCAACTCCGTCCAGCAGTACGCTGCCCGCGCTGGGCTTCTGGTAACCGGAAATCATCCTCAAAAGCGTGGTTTTTCCCGCGCCGTTTGGGCCAATCACGCCAATAAACCCCTGAATAAACTCAAAGGATACGTCTTTTAAAATCTGGTTTCCATCCACCTCAAAAGAGATGTTCCTGCCTTCTATGCCCATATCAGATGCCCGCCTTTCTGCCGCGCCGCAGCAAATAAATAAAAAACGGCACGCCAAACATGGCCGTAATGATGCCCACCGGCATTTCGGTGTTGGGCACCACCATTTTTGCAATGGTATCCGCGCAGAGCAAAAAAGCACCGCCGCCCACAAAACTGAGCGGCAATAGCTTCTTATTGTCCGGCCCTACAATCAGCCGCAGCAAATGCGGCACCATAAGCCCCACAAACCCGATGATCCCGCTGACCGATACGGCCGCCGCCACCAACAGGGACGTTAATATAATCATGTTGCGCCGCACCTTTTGCGAATCCACGCCCAGGCTTTGGGATATTTCGTCCCCATGCAGCAGTATGTTCATGGGCTTGGCGTAAAACATTAAAACAATGCAGCACACCAGTATAATAGGCACCGCAATGGCGAACTTTTCCCACGAAGCCGTGGAAACGCTGCCAAAGTTCCACAAAATAATGTTTGCCAGCTTATCATGGTTGATCATCATAATAAAATATGTAAAGGAAGAGAGCAGGGAGCTCACCGCAAAGCCGGAAAGCAAAAGGGAAAAAGTAGAAACTTTTCCCCTGATATTGCTTATGCTGTATACGATCAATATGGCCATCAGCGCAAACGCAAAAGAGAATAAGGTGGTGCCGCTCACGCCCAGGGATGTAACGCCAAAACCAAGGGCAATGGAAATAGTTGCGCCCAGCGCCGCTCCCGCGCTGATGCCGGTTGTGTACGGCTCCGCCATGGGATTTTTAAACACACCCTGCAGGCTGCATCCGGCAACGGCAAGCGCAGAACCCACCAGAAAAGCCAGGAGCGCCCTTGGCAAGCGGATATTCAAAAAAATATTGGCCTGCGCGGCATCCGCGCTTCCCTGCACAAGCTGCGCAAAGTCTCCAAAAGAAACACCCGAGCTTCCAAGGAAGAATGAGAGAATAAACGCCGCCACGCCCGCCGCTATTAATGCTGCAAGCGTTCTTCTAAATACCGCTTCGTTTTGTGGCATACGCTACCCCTACTTGTTTAATAAATCAGAAACCATAGTAATAGCGTCTGCAATGCGCGGTCCGGGACGGGACAGGATGTCCGCATTCACCACATACACCGTGCCGTTTTTCACAGCGGAGAGGGTGGAATACCCCTGCGTTTTTTTCAGGTCGTCCAGCGTTCCCGTGTCAGATGCCAGCAGCAGAATATCCGGGTCGGCCTTTACCAAACTCTCCATGGGGTAATCTATCCAGGCTGCGGGCGCGTCTTTTGTAACGGGTACGCCGCCGCATGCTTCAATAATGGAATTGATAAAGCTTCCGGGGCCGCTGGTCCAGTTGCCGGAATCGCCAAAACTCATCACATAATATACGGTTTTTTCTTCTTTGGGCGCTTTTTCCTTGGCCTGCGCAGCAGCCGCGTTTATTTTATCCACAACCGCTTTTGCTTCCGCTTCTTTGCCAAGCACGCTTCCCACCAGTTCTATAGATTTGGGAATATCGTCATACGCAACGGCCTCGGTGGAAACCACGGTCAGGCCCAGCTTCTGCATCTGCTCCATCTGGTCTTTCTGGAGCGTATTGCCGCCAAGAACAAGATCCGGCTTGAGCGCCACAATCTTTTCCACAATGGGGCCATTAAAATCGCCAACAATCTCCTTGGATTTTGCTTCTTCCGGATAGTTGGACATGGAATCCACACCGATTACTTTATCGCCCGCGCCCAGCGCAAACAGCGTCTCGGTTGTGGATGGCGCCAGCGATACAATCTTATCCGTAGCCTTGATGGTCACATGGTTGCCCAGCATGTCCGTAACAACTACGCCCTCCGCCTGGCTTTCAGCCGGGCTGGCCGGTACGGATGCAGCTTCGCTCGCAGCGGTGCTCGCAGGCGCGGATGCAGATGGGCTTGCGGCCGCAGGGGCGGCGCAGCCGGAAACCGCCAGCACGCAAACAAGCAGAAGGGCGGTACAAATTACAACTAATCTTTTTTTCATTTTGTTCCTCCAGATTTTTTATTCCGGGCCCCCAAGATTCCCACAGCTTGGGTGGTTTAAAAATAAAAAAGCCCTTTTCCGGGAATGAAGGAAAGGGTACGATTCGCACACTTTCTCCCTACCGAAGAAAATTAACGGCAATTCCAAAAGGCAGGTTTCCCGGCTTAGCTTCATGGCCTGCAAGCGCCTTCCCGATTTTCATCAGTGGCATGCTGCTCGCAAGCTCGGCTTAACGGTAGCGGAGGCTGCAGTGCTTCAACACACTTTCCCTTTTGACTTTTATTAAAAGCACCTTTGGATATTTATTTTTATTAAAAATATTATACATGATTCTTTGGAAAATGTAATAATAAAATTTTATTTTAAATTGTACTTTTTTATTCGTGCCTAAGCGCGTCCACCGGGTCCATCCCGGCTGCCTTTCGCGCGGGCAAAATGCCAAACACAAGGCCCACCCCCGTTGCAAACGCCACGCTGGCAACAATGGGAATCATAGAGAGCCGAATGGCAAGCCCAATGATCTGCGCCGCCAGCACTGTCATAAAGCAGCCGGCAATCACGCCAATTACCCCGCCTATAAGAGCATACAATGCGGATTCAAACAAAAACTGCCACAGCACATCCCGCCGGGTTGCGCCCAGCGCCTTGCGGATGCCAATCTCCCGCGTGCGCTCCTTAATGGTCACCAGCATAATGTTCATAATTCCAATGCCGCCCACCAGCAGGGAGATGCCCGCAATGGCGGCCAGCACCAGCGTGAATATGTTCATAATATTGTCCGCGTTCTCCATCTGGCTGGAAAGGTTGATCACCTTAACGCTGTCTTCACCGTATTTTTTGTTGAGTATCTGCAGCGCCTTGTCCTGCACCGTATTTACAGTGCTTGGGTCCGCCACCATTAAATCAATCTCTGTCAGTATATTGTCCTTAAATATACTCTGGTAAAC
This sequence comes from Bacillota bacterium, assembly GCA_023408315.1. Lineage (GTDB taxonomy): Bacteria > Bacillota > Clostridia > Christensenellales > Christensenellaceae > JAEYKI01. The sequence continues at coordinate 104,801 of JAEYKI010000020.1, read as the reverse complement.
GGATATGGGTACATAACACTTGCCCAAAAAAAACTGGTCGTATATGTTGGATACCTCCTCCTGCACGCCAATCACAGAAAAATTGATGCCCAAAACCGTCACTTTTTTCCCAAGAGCGCTTACGCCGCCAAACAACTGTTCCTTTGCTTTTTGAGAGAGCACCACCACCTTCCTCTGGTATTGCACATCCTCCGCGGATATCTGCCTTCCCTCCTGCATCACTGTTTTTTCGGTCTGCCCAATGTTCTGGTTGGTCCCCATAATGTCGCACTGCTCCGCGCCGTATTTGGATTCCACCTTCTGCATCCTGTACACCGCAGGGCAAACCGCGCTTACGCCGGGCACCTTTGTCTCCAGGTATTCCGCGTCCTTCAGCGTCAGCCCTTCTCCGTTCTGGGAAGTAAAATTGGGCAGTATCCATATCCGGTTGATTCCAAAATTATTAAGCTCCTGCTGAATCCGTTCACGGCCCGCCTGGCCCACCGAAAAAACGGCGATCATCGCCGCAATCCCAATCACAATGCCAAGAATGGTCAGCACCGTGCGCATTGTGTTCCTTTTTAAGTCCGCTACAGATATTTTAAAACCGTCAATCAAATTTACAGACATGCTATTTCCCCGTCCCTGATCATCAGCATTGTTCTGGCGTAGTCCGCAATTTCCCGCTCATGCGTAATCAGCACCACCGTGGTGCCCTGCCTGTTCAGCCTGTGCAATATATCCATAATCTCCCGGCCCGTGGCCGTATCCAGGTTGCCGGTGGGCTCGTCCGCCAGAATCAGCTTGGGGTTGTTGATCAGCGCCCGGGCGATGGCCACCCGCTGCCGCTGCCCGCCCGAGAGCTCCCCCGGCAGATGCATGCTCCTGTCCGCAAGCCCCACCATCCGCAGCGCTTCCACTGCCTTCGGCTTCCGGCTCTTGGCGTCCATCCCCCGGTATATCAGAGGCAGCTCCACGTTTTCCAGGGCAGATAGGCGGGGCAGCAGAAAAAAAGACTGGAATATAAAACCGATATACAGGTTTCGGAGGTTCGCCTTTCTCTCGTCCGAAAGGCCGGCCACATGGATGCCGTTCAGGTAATATTCTCCCGCGCTTTGGGTATCCAGACAGCCCAGTATATTGAGAAGCGTGGATTTGCCGCTTCCCGAAGGCCCCATGATGGATAAAAAACCTCCGTCTTCCAGCTCTATGTTAATGTTTCTGAGCGCGTATACAGTTCCGCAGCCAATCCTGTATTCTTTGCAAATGTTTTTTAAACTAATCAATCACGGTCACCTTTTGCCCGTCCTTCAGGCCCTTGTCCGGGTTTACAATCAGCCTTTCCCCCGCAGAAAGCCCCCCTGTCACCTGCACATTGTAATCGTCCTGCATGCCTTTTTGTATGGCCCGTGCATGCGCAATACTGTTGCCGTCTACCACAAACACATTTCCGTCCGCAGTCAGGCAGTCCAGCGAGATTACCGGCACGTTTTTCTTCTGGCTTAAAACCACTTCCAGGTCAATCGTGCTGCCGGGCAGTTCCTCCAGTTCGGCATTGGGGGTAATAACCATATCCGTCATGTTTTCTCCGCCTTCCGAACCGGAAACAATCTTCTGCCCAATGCGGGCAATTACGCCGGGATACTTGGTCTCTCCGTCAGACGAAATCAATACGGCTTCCATGCCGGTTTTGAGCAATTTAACGTCATTTCCGGATACCATGGAATGCACTTCCATATTCCCTGTGTCCGCAACTACCATGGCAGTGGAACTTGCGGCAACCGTTTCGCCTTTCTTAACATCCACCTCCAGCACCTTGCCACCAATAGCGCTGGTCACCTCCATAGCGGCAATTTTCTCTTCCAGGGCGTCCACATTCTCCATGGCCGTCTGAACCTGCTCTTCCAGCGTTGCATTTTTATCAATGCTGGCAAGGCCGCCCGTTTCGGTATCCTGCGGCAGCGCGGCCCCGGAAGACAGCGCCCCCTGAATTTGCGGCAGGTAACTCTGAATCAGGCTCTCCAGCCCGCCGTCCACAGAAGCCAGCAGCCGGTCTGAAACCGCCTTGGCCATAAAATTTGTAATCTCGTTGTTGTAATGGTATAGTTCGTAGCCGGAGGACTGCGCAAGGCTCACCGCGTTTTGTGCGTACTGGCTTAAAGAAGAATCTGAAGTCTGGTAAACGGACTGCGCTTTTGCCTGCTTGGCCTGCAGCTCCTGCAATTCCTTTTTGGCATCGTCCAACTGTTTTTGTGCGTCTGTGGTATCGTAGCGGAACAGGGGGGCTCCGGCGTCCACCATATCCCCTTCCTTTACATAAACGTCGCTTACCGTCGCGTTCTGGGCTATAATGTCGGACTGGTTCTGGGGCCTTACTTCGCCTGTAAGATCCAGGCTTATTTTTATGTTTCCAACCCGCATGGTATCCACCTTTACCTTATAAACATCCAGGCTGGCCTGCGTATAAGCAATATAAATGGACGCAACCGCCAAAACAGACGACAAAACAAGAACGCCCTTTTTCATTTTGTATTCTCCTGCCTTCTTTGATATAATTATTGTGCCTTGCAATATTCTTTTTATACTTTTTTAAATAAAATTTAATAAAAAAGATGTTGCATACTTATGCATTATATTGTATAATTATTCTATTCCAACGGTTTCTCTTTCAATGCATTTTGAGAAGGCCCGTTTGGAAAACGGATTTGGAGGATTTTATGGTCGAAGTTGGTATTGTCGGCGCAACAGGATATGCGGGAGAAGAGCTTTTGCGGCTGCTTTCCGCTCATCCGCAGGTGCATATATGCAAAGCGGTATCCAAAAGCTTTGCAGGGCAAAGCTTGAGTCAGGTATACAAGAATTATACAGCCGGGCAGGACATTCCGCTGGAAGACCTGAACGCCGGCGAACTGGGGAGCAGCTGCGACTATGTATTCACGGCCCTCCCGCACGAGGAATCCCTGCGAATGGCCCCCCTGCTGATGCAGGCGGGCGCAAAGGTGGTGGATCTAAGCGGAGGATTCAGGTATTCGGACGTATCCGTTTTTGAGGAATGGTACAAAATCCCGCACAAAGCCCCGGAGGCGCAGGCCCAGGCAATATACGGCCTTACGGAAGTGAACAGGTCCAAAATAAAAACGGCCTCCCTCATAGCCAATCCGGGATGCTATACCACCTGCTCCATACTGGCGCTGCTGCCGGTTCTTAAAAACAGGCTGGTGCGCTCGTCCGGCATTGTGATAGACGCAAAAAGCGGCATTACGGGCGCGGGACGAAAGGGGGACACAAGCTATTCCTTCTGCGAGCTGGGCGATAATTTTAAGGCGTATTCCGCCATCCGCCACCGGCACACATCGGAGATAGAAGATCAGCTCTCCATTGCGGCGGGCGAGAAGATCACCCTGCTGTTTACGCCCCACCTGCTGCCCGTAAAGCGCGGCATACTTGCCACCATCTATACGGAGCTCATGCCCGGCGTTGGCGCGGAAGATATCCAGAAAACGTATAAGGCGCAGTTTGCGGGCGAACCCTTTGTGCATGTGCTGCCCAAGGGAGACCTGCCGGAACTGAAGCACGTGGTTGGTTCCAACAACCTCTTCATCGGGTTTGATGTTTCGGAGCGCACAGGACGCCTGATCATCGTGGCATGCCTGGATAACCTTATTAAGGGCGCGGCTGGGCAGGCGATACAAAATTTTAACATCATGAACGGGCTGGACGAAACGCTGGGGCTTCCCCGGACGGCATGGTATCTGTAGGAGGAAAAATGATAGAATATATGCAGCGGGCAAATATGCTCATTGAGGCTCTGCCCTATATACAGCGGCTTTTTGGCAAAACAATCGTCATTAAATACGGCGGGGCGGCCATGCAGGAGCCGGACCTTACGCAAAAAATACTGGAAGACGTAACCCTTTTAAAGTTTGTGGGCATGAATCCCATTGTGGTGCACGGCGGCGGCCCGGACATCAACAACATGCTTTTGGCGCTGGATGTGCAGCCCCGGTTTATAGACGGCCTGCGCGTTACGGACGACAAGACCATGGAAGTGGTGCAGATGGTTTTAACCGGCAAGATCAACAAGGAGATTGTTGCCAAGCTGAACGGCATGAAGGCCAACGCCATCGGCCTGTGCGGGATTGACGGCAACATCATCCAGGCAAAAAAGGCAGAGCCCAAGAACGGAGTGGACCTGGGCAATGTGGGCCAGATCACGGGCATCAACACCAAGCTTTTGATGACTCTGGCGGGCGACCAGTATATTCCGGTCATAGCGCCCATTGGCGTGGGGCAAAACGGCGAAAGCTACAATATTAACGCAGACACGGTCGCAAGCGAGATCGCCTGCGCGCTTCAGGCGGAAAAACTGATGTTTTTAACGGATACGGACGGAATCCGCATGGATAAAAACAACCCGGAAACACTGATCTATGAGATCAGCGTGGCCCGCATCTACGAGCTGATCGACCAGGGCGTTATAGAGGGAGGCATGCTGCCCAAGGTGCGCGGCTGCATTCAGGCCATCCAGTCGGGCGTGGAACGCGTGCATATATTAAACGGCACCATCCCCCACCCCATTATCCTGGAAATATTCACAGATTCCGGTATCGGAACCATGATCACCGCGTAAAGGAGAGGATTAAAATGGATTTACAGGCAATCAAACAACTGGACCGGGACTACTTCCTGCAGGTGTACGGAGAACGGCTCCCTGTGTGCTTCGTGCGGGGCGAAGACGTATTTCTGTACGACACGGAAGGCAATAAATACACGGATTTTCTTGCGGGCATTGCCGTGAACAGCCTTGGCTACTCGGACGAGGGCTTTAAGGCCGCCGTGCACAGCCAGGTGGATAACCTGATCCACATCTCCAATTACTATTATGTTGAACCCCAGGCAAAACTGGCAGAAATACTTTGCAAAAGCACGGGATTTGACCGTGTTTTTTTTCAAAACAGCGGATCTGAGGCAATTGAATGCGCCATCAAAATGGCGAAAAAATACCACTTTAATAAAGGCGAAGACCGCACGCACTTTGTAACTTTGCAGAACAGTTTCCACGGACGCACCCTGGCCGCTCTTACCGCAACGGGGCAGGATAAATTCCACGTACCCTTTGCGCCCCTGCCCTATACATTCACCTATGTGCAGCCCGAGGACTTTGGCGCGCTTAATGCCGCGGTAACGGATAAAACAGCGGCCATTCTGTTTGAATGTGTGCAGGGTGAGGGCGGTGTGATGCCCCTCTCGCAGGAATACGCGGCAGCTCTGCAGAACGCCGCCAAAAAAACCGGCGCGCTCCTGATCGCAGACGAGGTGCAGACCGGCATGGGCCGTACGGGCAAACTGCTGGCCCAGATGCATTACAACATTAAGCCGGATATCACCTGCCTCGCCAAGGCGCTGGGCAACGGCATTCCCATTGGCGCAATTCTGGCGCGGCAAAACGCGGCGGATGCGTTCTCCAAGGGCGACCATGGCACAACCTTTGGCGGAAACCCTCTGGCATGCGCGGCAGGCCTGTACGTCGCAACCAAGATGTCCACCACCCCGCTGATTGAAAACGCGGCAAAAATGGGATATTATTTTAAAGAACAATTGAAGGAGCTCTCAAACTGCTGCCCAAGCGCTATCAAGCAGGTCCGGGGCCTTGGGCTTATGCTGGGCCTGGAGCTGAACCCCCCGCTGGTTGCGGGCGAGGTGCTGGGCAAACTGCTGGCAGGCGGCTTTGTGGTGGGCACAGCCGGCAACAATACGCTGCGGCTTGTTCCCCCGCTGGTGATCCAAAAGGATCAGATTGACGCGCTGGTCAGCGCGCTGAAGGAGATTTTTACATGCCAAAATTAACGGATGTAAAAAAAATTATGGTCATTGGCTCGGGCCCCATCGTCATCGGCCAGGCCGCGGAATTCGATTATTCCGGAACGCAGGCCTGCCGGGCGCTGAAAGAAGAGGGCTTTGAGGTCGTCCTTATCAATTCCAACCCCGCGACAATTATGACGGATTCGGAAATGGCTGATAAGGTCTATATAGAGCCAATCACCCTCCCAATCGTTACCCAGATACTGCGCAAGGAGATGCCCCAGGGCATTATTGCCACACTGGGAGGGCAGACCGGGCTCAACATGACGATCGCGCTTGATAAATCCGGCGTATTAAAGGAGCTTAATATCAAACTGCTGGGCACTTCCCTTCATTCCATAGAGCTGGCGGAAGACCGGGAACTGTTCCGCTCCACCATGCGGCAAATCGGCGAGCAGGTTCCGCAGTCCTGTATCATTACATCTTTGGACGGCGCGGAAGCGTTCGCGCAGGAATGCGGCTTTCCCATCATTGTGCGCCCCGCATATACACTTGGGGGTACGGGCGGCGGCATCACCAACACCCTTGCGGAGCTGATGGAAACAACGGACAAAGGGCTGCACGCCAGCATGATCGGCCAGGTGCTTTTAGAGCAAAGCGTGGCCGGGTGGAAAGAAATAGAATACGAAGTGGTGCGGGACAATGCGGACAACTGCATCATTGTCTGCAACATGGAAAATATAGACCCCGTGGGCATCCATACGGGAGACAGCATTGTGGTAGCTCCCTCCCAGACCCTTTCCGATAAAGAGTACCAAATGCTCCGCTCCTCCGCCATCCGCATCATCCGCGCCCTTGATATCAAAGGCGGCTGCAACGTGCAGTATGCGCTCAATCCGGATTCGTATGAATACGTGGTCATAGAGGTAAACCCGCGCGTAAGCCGTTCCTCTGCCCTTGCTTCCAAGGCGACCGGCTACCCCATCGCCCGGGTTGCGGCAAAAATCGCAATGGGTTACAACCTGGACGAGATCAAAAACTCGGTCACAGGCAAAACATACGCCTGCTTTGAACCCGCGCTGGATTACGTGGTCACCAAGGTGCCCCGCTGGCCGTTTGACAAGTTTAATTCCGCCAACCGGCGCCTGGGTACGCAAATGAAGGCCACGGGAGAGGTTATGGCCATTGGCCGCAGTTTTGAGGAATCCCTCTTAAAGGCCATAGACAGCCTGGACATTAAGCTGAATTACCACCTGGGCATGAAGAGCATCAGTGAATGGAGCCTGGAGCAGCTTTTAAACTCCCTCAAAAATCCGGACGACGAGCGTATCTTCGTGGTCAGCGAGGCGCTGGACCGCGGGTTTACGGTGGACGATATATTCGAGATTACCCGGATCAACCGGTTCTTTATCCACAAACTGCACAAAATACTCCAGCTTGCCAAAAAGCTGAAAGCGCACACCATCACAACGTTAACGCCGGACCTTTTGCGCAAATGCAAGCAGATTGGGTTTGGAGACAACTACATCGCGAACCTCCTGGGCGCACACGAATCCCAGATCACTTACATGCGCAGCGCGCTTGGCATCAAACCATCCTACAAAAAGGTGGATACCTGCGCGGGAGAGTTCAAGGCGGTTACGCCCTACTACTACTCCACCTACGATATGGAGGACGAAGTGGAAGCGCAAGCGCGCAAAAAGGTCATTGTGCTGGGCTCCGGGCCCATCCGCATCGGCCAAGGTATCGAGTTCGATTACTGCTCGGTGCATTCCGTGCACGCGCTTAAAGACATGGAGATTGAGTCCATCATTATCAACTCCAACCCGGAGACGGTATCCACGGACTTTGATACGTCGGATAAACTGTATTTTGAGCCGCTTACCAAGGAATGCGTGATGGATATCATCACCAAAGAAAACCCTCTTGGGGTCATCGTGCAGTTTGGCGGGCAGACGGCCATTAACCTGGCCGCGCCGCTTAAGGAATCGGGCGTTAACATCCTGGGTACCAGTGTGGAGGATATCGACCGCGCGGAGGACAGGGAGCTGTTCCTGGAAGCCCTGCAAGCTTTAAAAATACCCATTCCGGACGGCCATACGGCTTTCTCACTGGACGCGGCTCTGGACGCGGCCAAACAAATCGGCTACCCCGTGCTTGTCCGCCCCTCCTACGTGCTGGGCGGCAGGGCGATGGAAGTGGTTTATAACGACAAGGAACTTACCGAATACATGACAATGGCGGCGCAGGTCTCTCCGGATAAACCGGTGCTGGTGGATAGATACATTCTGGGCAAGGAAATTGAGCTGGACGCGGTATCAGACGGCACGGACGTGCTGGTTGTGGGCGTTATGGAGCATATCGAGCGCGCGGGCGTGCATTCGGGAGACAGCTTTGCCGTATACCCCACGCAGCACATTTCCGCCAGGGCAAAACAGACGATCATCAATTATGGCGTGCGGATCGGGCGGGAGCTTAAAATAAAGGGCCTGTTCAACATCCAGTTTGTCATGGACGAACATGAGCAGGTGTATGTGCTGGAGGTAAATCCGCGCGCAAGCCGTACCGTACCCGTGCTTTCCAAAATCACGGAGGTGAACATGGTGGCGCTGGCCACCCGCGTCATGCTGGGAGAAACGCTTGCGGAAAATGGAATAAAAACCGGACTCCATCCGGAATCCAAGCTTGTAACGGTAAAAGCGCCTGTGTTCTCCTTCTCAAAGCTCACTACCGTGGATACCTTTTTGGGGCCGGAGATGAAATCCACCGGGGAAGTCATGGGCACGGATAAAACTTACCTGGGCGCGCTCAAAAAAGCCTTCCTGGCCTGCGGCATCGGCATGCCAAAGCCCTCCGGAAACGTGCTGTTCTCCATTGCGGACCGGGATAAGCCGGAAGCAATTGCGTACGCAAAAAAGCTGCATGCCCTGGGATATGGAATTGTGGCCACGCCGGGCACGCACAAATTCTTTTTGGAAAGCGGCTTTACGTGTGGCTGCATGCCCTATGAATATGTAATAAAAAGCATCAAAGAAGGCAACTTTACCCTGGTGATCAACACGCCCACGCGCGGTAAGATTGCTTCCAGGCGCGGCTTTTTGCTCAGGCGAACGTGCATGGAATTCGGCGTATCCTGCATCACCTCCATGGATACCGTGCAGTCCCTGATCAGCGTGGTGAATTTAAAAGAAGAACCGGAAGTAATACCTTTATCTGAATATATAGGAGAGTAAAAATGGATTTATTGAATTTTAAACCCAAAACAAAATTTAATCAGAAAAACCTTTTGTCCATGTGCAACTATTCCAAAGACGAAATATTGGAAGTGCTTTCCCTTGCTCTGAAACTTAAAGAAATGCAGAAAAAGGGGCAGCCGCACAAATACCTGGAAGGCAAGACCCTCGGTATGATCTTTACCAAGAATTCCACCCGCACCCGCGTTTCTTTTGAAACGGGCATCTTCCAGTTGGGCGGGCAGGGCCTGTTCCTCTCAGGCAACGACATCCAGCTTGGCCGCGGCGAAACCATTGCGGATACGGCAAAGACGCTTTCCCGCATGGTGGACGGCATTATGATCCGCACCTTTAAACAGTCGGACGTGGAGGACCTTGCCAAATACGGCTCCATACCCGTGATCAACGGCCTTACGGACGATTACCATCCCTGCCAGGCGCTAGCGGATGTCCAGACCATATACGAGCGCAAGGGCACGCTGGAAAACGTCAAACTCACGTTTGTGGGAGACGGCAACAATGTGGCTGCTTCCCTTCTCATCATCTGCGCAAAACTGGGCATGCACATTTCGGTTGCTTCCCCCAAGGGATACGAGCCCGACCCGGAAGTTGTGCAAAAGGTTCTTTCTTTCGCCAAAGAATCCGGCTCCATTGTGGAGATTACAAACGATCCGTACAAAGCAGTGGAAAACGCGGACGCAATCTATACGGACGTATGGGCCAGCATGGGCCAGGAAAGCCAGTTTGATGAGAAATCCAAAAGCTTTTCAGCCTATCAGGTTAACGAAAAACTTATGGCGGCCGCCAAACCGGACGCGGTATTCCTGCACTGCCTGCCCGCGCACCGGGGAGAAGAGGTTACGGAAGAAGTGATAGACGGGCCCAAGAGCGTAGTGTTCGACGAGGCGGAAAACCGCCTGCATGCCCAGAAGGCCGTGATGGTGCTGCTGATGGGGGATAAGTAATGGAACAAATTCTGCTCCGCCGCGCAACAGAAAAAGACGCGCAGGAGATTCTTGCCATTACAAAGGCAGCCTTCGACCTGTACGCCAAAGAAGTGCGCAAACGCGAATCCATCGCCGCGCTGTTTGAAACCATCGAAGACGTTAAAAGCGATATAATAAACAAGTATGTCTACGTGTGCGAAATGGACGGAGTTATTATTGGGAGCGTGCGCGTAACCCTGCTGGGAGAGGCAATTGCATATTTAAGCCGTTTTTCCATTTCCCCGGATGTGCACAACCTGGGCCTGGGCGGCCTTCTTCTGGAAAAAGTACGGGTGGAATGCGCTTCCATGGGCGTGCGCGCCATCACCCTGCACACAGCTTCCAAAATGCGTTCCACCGTGGCGTTCTATTTAAAAAACGGATACTATATCCATTCCGTTTCCAAGGACGCGGACTATATCCGCGCCTTTATGGTCAACGAGATTACCGAAATGGACGAAATGTTTGATTACGAGAGTATTGTGGGCAAAATTGGCAAAAGCCATATAAACACTTAATAAAAGCATTCAAGCGCCTTTCTGTATGAATGGCGCTTTTTTTATATTTTCCGTCCGGGCGCTGCCTCCAGAATAAATTCAAAATGCGCCGTTTCCCGGATATGATGGTCCATTTGCAGAGGGCTGATTACAGACCGTATGCCACAATTCATCAGCTTCTCAATGTTTTTGGTCTGAAACGCCTGCAATTTTTTTACCGCCTCCCGGCTCCGGCTCTTTAGATCCAAAAGATTCTCGCCGGATTTGGCGGTGTCTGCAGAAAGTGTATTGAATTCGTTTGCAAACCGTTCCGCTTCCCCAATCAGCTTTTCCTCCGTGGGGTCCAGCCGGCCCGCAACCGTCTTATTGTGGCTTGCCATAATTTTGTTCCAAAATTCCAGTTCTTCAGCCAAACGGCCGTGGTAAATTGGATTTACAATCTGTTCAATCCTGTCCATATTGGCAATATAATGTTTTGTTTCATCGTACATATGTTGCAACTCCACAGTATAATTCATAGTAAATATCCGGCAATGTTCCGAATCAAAAAGCAATTGTTTTATAAAATCCGCCAGTTGCCCTGTAAGCGTACGGACATTCTCGTTCAGCGCCCTTATTTTTTCATTTGTTTCTGCGGCAACAGGCGCTCCCCCCCAGGGAACAATTGCTTTTTCCCGTTCTGTTATGGATGAATCGATGGGTATCCCTGTAAAAAAGCTGGTCAGCCGTTCTGCCCGCACCGTATACGGCGTTACAAACTGTTGGGATTCAAACGCCTTTTTGCCCACCACACCATTCGCAATACTAACCGCATTATCAAGAAAGGCGCCAAATCCCTTCTGCAATTCCAAAACCTGCTCCGAAAGATTTTTGTCTTTAGGTAAAAAGCCGATTTCAAGAAATACACAATGCTCTTTCATAATTCTTAGAAAAAACAGGTTGAGCGAAATGCAGACATTGTTCCAGGTAATCCCTGTGCCCGTACCGCCAGGGTCCTGCTGATATTTTGAATAGTTCATACATGTTTATTGAATGCGGCATTGCCGGTATGTAAATGCACGCTTTCATATGCCGTAATTCAAATGTCCCCCTTCCAACCGTTTATAAATACTATATTCCGGCTGCCGGGTGGATGTTACCTGAGCAAAGGGTATATAAAACGCCTGAGAATGCATGCATTCAGGCGCTAAATGTAATTTTAACGTAATTTTACTTGTGGCTTCCCTACGCATTGTGCAAGGGCAACGGGCGTAAAAAAAGGTCCGCGTGCAAACATGCAGCTTGTTTTTATGCGCGCTTGGGCGGGTTGTAATAATACGTCATCACAGCCAACACCCCGCAAAACGCCGCCATGCTCATAAAAAACGGCTGAAATTTTAGAAGCGCGCTCAGACCTGCCATTACAGCACCGGTCACAATATAAGATTTAAATTTGGATCCCCCAAACACCTCTGCCTTTATTTTGTCCAGAGTCAGTTTTTTCTGGGCAATGGCATTTGCTATTTTGGAAAGAATCACCTCTTCTTCCGGCAGCCATCCCGCCTTAGCCGCAAACTGCAGAATACGCTTTTTATCCAGCAGCGTAAAATGGTACTCCTCCAGGCTGCACGCAAATATTCTCGCAGCCTCGCTGTAATCTGCCAGGCCTATACATAAACAATTTTTAACGTTCTCCCGCTGCAGGATTCTGAGGCAGCTCAGAACATCCTGCTCGGTCACCTCGCAGCCGGGATGCCTGTCAAACACATGGGCATACCATCCGCCGCCCAACAGTCCTTCCCGCTTGGTGCGGTACTCCGCGCAACCAAGTTCATCTGCAATAAGCTCCCGGTAAAATTTCATCCGCTTGGCGGCAGGCAGAATTACCAGTTCCTCCAGCAGGGCTTTTTGCCGGAGCTCAGACAGATACTTTTGCGAGAACCTTTCAAACCGCATTTTTTCCAGGCGCCCAATGGCAAGCGAGGCGGCAAACGTGGTAATTCCTGCAAGAATCAGAGAGACCACCAGGTTGCGGCACACCAGAAGGTACAAAAAATATCCCGCCGTAAAAACAACAAACCGCAGGCCTACAAGGTCCAGCATGCGGGCCAAAGGCGAAGCACCCTTGGCATATTCGGTTTTCAAATATTTTTTTATTTGTTTATCCATGCTGTGATTATTGACAAAAGGCAAAATTTTAATCTCAATCTTTTGTTTTCGGCCAATACGGGTTATAATACTGCTATGGAATATATGCAATCTTTAACAGCGGAAGTAGAACCCAGCCTGAAAGCGTATCCAACCAAAATAGGTATACTGGGCGGCTCATTCAATCCGGTTCATTCGGGCCACATTGAACTCGCGTGTAATGTATACCGGGAATTTAACCTGTCCCGCGTACTGCTTTTGCTCACGGGCAATCCGCCGCACAAATCCTCTTCCATACTGGCCCCGGTGCAGGACCGCCTCAATATGCTCATTCTGGCGTCCGGCGCTCATTCTTTTTTGGAAGCAAGCAATCTGGAGCTTTCCCGCAGCGGCATTATTTATACGGTAGATACTCTTCAGCAGCTTACGGCAAAACAGCCGAACGCAGAGTTTTACTTTATGATAGGCTCGGATACCCTGTTTGAACTGGAATCCTGGAAGAGCATAGAAGAGGTGTTCCGCTTAACCAATTTTATCTGCGTACCGCGCCCGGGCAACAGCCTGTTTCAGATCATTATGGAAATAGACCGTTTAAACAGGCAGTACGGCGAGCACATAAAGCTATCAGCATATTCCGGCATCCCTGTCAGTTCGTCAGAAATTCGTGAGGCAATCAAAAAAAACCGGCATCCGGTGGAAAACTTGCCGCGGGAAGTGGAGGATTATATTATTCAATATGGATTATATAAATAATAAAGACCAGATTCTGGACCACTTAAGCAAAGTTCTCACCGAAGAAAGGTTTAACCACAGCCTGGCCGTGGAAAAAACAGCCATAGAACTTGCACGAAATTACGGTATGGACGAGAGCAAGGCGGGGTTTGCGGGCCTGCTGCACGATGTTACAAAATGCATGGATAATACGGCTCTGGCAAAGGAATACGGCCTTAAAAATTATGATTCCATGAAGACCCTGCACGCTTATACCGGTGCGATTTATATTGAGCGGAACGGATTTTCCCGCGACAGCGACGTGATCAACGCCGTTAAATACCACACCACTGGCCGGGAAGCCATGAGTATGCTGGAAAAAATCATATATCTTGCGGATCTGATTGAGCCGGGCCGCACGTATTCCGCTCTGGATAAAATAAGGCCGGTTTGCTATCAGGACATTGACCAGGCAATGCTGCTTGCCCTGAAAGCCACTATTAAGCTGGTGGTCAAGCGGAACTCGCCTATAGACCTGAACACCGTATTTGCATATAATTATTACAGCAGGATCAAAAACAGCCCTGCGAAACAAACGGAGGAAAGTGAATGGAAATTTCCCAAAAAGCTAAGCAAATAGCCGAAATATTAAGCAATAAAAAGGCGCAGGATATTTTAATCATCCATGTTTCGGATAAAACCATCATTTCAGATTATTTTGTGGTCGCATCCGCAAACTCTTCCACCCACGTATCCACATTGGCCCAGGAAGTAGACTTTAAAATGGGCCAGGCCGGTATAAAACCGCTGCGCATGGAAGGCGTGCGCGAAGGCCGTTGGGTCGTGATTGATTACGGCGATGTGCTGGTGCATATCTTTCATAACGAGGAGCGCGAATTCTACCAGTTGGAACGCCTTTGGGCGGACGATAACAACTGCGTGAAATATGAAGAGTAAAAAACAAAATCCGGGAACCCCGGATTTTTTTCTTTCATATGGTTACCTATACCTTCCCCGGTACCGCGGCCTTCTGTGAGCGGGCCTTTTTTGATAAAACCTGGAGGAAGGAAGCCTGGAAGTAGAAAAGCTCCTGCGACGGTTTACATTTGCTGCTCGAATTACCAGTACCGCAATAATAGCGCCCGGAACCACCAGCCACCAGAGCACCGCCGGATTTTTCTCAATATCCAGATTGGTCTGGGCCCAATATTCAAAGGGAGACTGGCCCAGCGCCTCGCTCTGCGCCTGTTCTTCTCCAACCTGAAAAACCTGCCTGGAGGCAACCAGCTTAGCCGTCCCAATAGAAGTGCCGTTCATGGTAAACTCTACTCTTCCAAAAACATCTCCCTGGCTTACTGGCGCAGTTAACGGCCGCGTCAGGTTTACGGTTGTCTGCACGTCAGCCGTTCCGGCTTTTATGGCTGCAGCCTGGTCAATGCTGAGCATCACAGTTTTCTGGCCCTGGTCCGGCTCTGCCGTTAGTTTCAAAACGCCTTGCTCCGGGTCGTTCTTCGCCGGATTGCTGATGGTTTCATCCACTGCAAAATTGCTCATAAAGTCGGATGTAGATACGTTTTGGTAATATGTAAACCCATATTCAAACAGATCTTTTGCCGTGAGCCAGCGGTTTGCCCCCTGCTCGGAAGGATCGCCAAACACCAGAGCAATCAACGATAAGTCGCCTTTCTTGGC
Source organism: Bacillota bacterium (assembly GCA_023408315.1). Classification (GTDB taxonomy): domain Bacteria; phylum Bacillota; class Clostridia; order Christensenellales; family Christensenellaceae; genus JAEYKI01. The sequence goes on along the minus strand of JAEYKI010000020.1, from coordinate 89,774 downwards.
GCTGGCTACCACGCATCCGTGCGCCGCGGGCGTGGAACCCGTCTTCATGCCGGTGGCAAATTCATAATAATACTGTGTGTCCGCCGTATTTTTCGGATCCGTATAAATCAGCTTGTTTGTGTTTTTAAGCAGCCTTGTTTCCGTAACCAGATTGGTAGGGGAAACCGTATAGGTCTTGGTGCCGCAAATTTCCATTAGATCGCTGCTTTGAAAAACCGCCATGGCCAGTTTTTTCATGTCCGCGCCTGTTGTGTAGTGATTTTCGTCCTGCACGCCGTTGGGGTTTACAAAATGCGAGTTTGTCATTCCTAGCTGCTGCGCTTTTGTGTTCATCTGAGCGGCAAAAGCGCTTACGCTGCCCGCAAGATAATCCGCCACCGCCACCGCCGCGTCGTTTCCGGAAACCAGCATCATGCCATACTGCAGGTCTCTCACGGGTATATTTTCTCCGCTTTTAAGGCCCATCATGCTGGACCCGCTGGGAAGCTGCGTCATCTCGTCGGTTATTTTTATTTTATTGGCGCTTTTATCTTTTTCATCAAACTTGCCGCTTTCTTCAGCCAGAAGCGCGGTCATCAGTTTGGTGGTGCTTGCCGGAAAAAGCTTCACATCCGGATTTTTTGAATAAATCTCCTGCCCGGTTTCTGCGTTGAACAGCAAAACGGTGGAAGCGGTGATCTTGGAATCGTCAAAAGGTACTACCTGGGTAACGGGAGCTTCCTGTGTGGAAGCGGATGCGGTTTGAACGGATTCTGGGGATTGCGTTGCCGGGGCGGTTTCTGCAAATGCTGTTACCGGAACTAATATGATTAATAATGATATAACAGCTGCGAAAACTCGTTTCAAACGATCACCCCTCGTATAAAGTTATAATTTTATAGATAGATTCAATTATATAATACGGGGCAAGGTTTGTAAATATTTTAAACAATTTTGTAAAATTTACGCGAAATCGGCCAGCGTGGGAACAATGTATTTTGCGTTTTCCCAAACCAGAAAATCAAATTTTTTCATTGGATGCGGAATGAATCCGCCTGCATACGGAGAAATTTTAATCAGCAGGCAGGGCCGCCCATACCGCTCCCTGAACCAGTTTTCAAAACCCGCCGTGCAGCCCCCCGGGTCGGCAGAGGGAGGCATGATCTTGTATCCGCTCACGCGGGACAGGGCTTCCGCAAGCTTCCCAGCCTCCGGAATTTTGGACGCGCTGTTACGGTCCGCCCATATAATCTCTTCACCTTTGGCTTGAAACGAAGCCGCCGCGCAAAAACTTTCCTGGTCGCACAGGCGCATAAGCGCCTCCACTTCGCTTTCCCGGCCCGGCGCTTCTCCCTTATAAAATTCGCTGGCGGGCGAATCCACCAGCGTGCTTTTCTGCTCAAACAGGCAGGGATAGCTGCGGTTCAGGTCCACGCCGTTCGCGTTGGACTTCCATGTTTCATATGACGGGCCTATCAGCCGCATTGTCCGAATCCGTTTTGGATACTGGGCGGCGTCCGGCCCGTAAATGCTGATATTCACGCCGTCCGGGTTCAGCATGGGAACAACGTATACCCGTTTCCCGTGCAGCAGCAGGCTTGTTTCCATCCCCTGCAGTATATAGCTCCTGGTGGTAAGGCTGCACAGCAGTTCCAAAGACCGCATCAGATAGGCGGACGTAATATATTCCCGTCCATGGTGCGCGCCAACCAGCAGCACCTTTTTGCTTCCTTCTCCCAGCACGGCCATGGGGATATCCCTGCCCTCAAACGTGGAGCCGATTGATTGCATATGAAAACTGTATTTTTTCTGCAGCTTTTGCATGTCCCTCATCATATGGCGGTAATCGTACTTAATGTATGGATTCACAATTCCCCGCATCCCTCTCCCCTTCTTCCTTGGCGTTCTTAAGGCCGCTCAAAGCATAGCCAGCCTGTTCAAGCTATGTATATTCCTGTAACAGCCCGGTTTATTCTCAGAAAATGCAGGACACAAAACAAAAAGGCCGGGCGTAAACCCGGCGCATGCAGCCAAAAAAATTTTTTAATAATGAAATATTACAATCCAAGCAGGCGCTCGGCGTTCTGGTGCAGTATTTTATCGCTCTCTTCGGCCGTCAGGCCAATTTGTCCAAAACGCGCAAGCTCTTCGGCCGGATCCCACATGGGGTAATCCGTGCCAAACAGCACTTTGTCAACGCCAATTTCCTCAATCAGTTTCTTGGCCTCCCCAGGTTTCAGGGCATACAGGGAACTGGAGGTATCCACCATGGCGGTGGTTCCCGCCAGAGTGGCAATTCCTTCCTCCCACTCGGACCACCCGCCAAAATGCGCGCAAATCACCTGCAAACGGGGAAACCTCTTAAGCGCCTTCAGCACGCTTTTGGCCTTGGAATAATTGTACCGGTAATCGCCCGTATGAATCAAAATAGGCAACCGCCCCTCAATAGCCTCGTAGATACGAAACGCTTCTTTGCCGTCCACATGAAATTTTTGAAAATCCGGGTGTATTTTGATTCCTTTAAGACCCATTTTCTCCACCCGCGACACTTCTTTTTCAATATCCGTATAATCGGGGTGCATGGCTGCAAATCCCAAAAGCTTCTGCGGATGCTCCGCCACTGTCTGCGCAATGTAATCGTTTACTGTTTCGACCTGCTTAGGGTCTGTCGCAACGGAATGAACCACAAACATATCTATTCCTGCTTGTGTCCCGGACTCAAGCAATTTATCAACCGTACCGTCATGGCTCATTGGTATATCGTAAAAATTCCCAATCGCTTCAGAAGCCCTTTCCGCTATTTTTTGGGGGTATATGTGCGCGTGCATGTCTATTATTTTCATCTAAGCCTCTCATTCATGAATAAAAATAAATTACACCTTACTATAGCGCATAATCTTGCATGAGACAACACGCCGCACGCGGTTCAAGCAGTGTTTATACCCAAAAAAACAAAAGTATACCGCGGGGGCATACTCCTGAATTGCATTAGCATGCTAAATCTCCAAAAATCTTTTTATTTCTGCATGCTCCAGGCCATATTGCGCATAACCTCATTAAACTTAACAAACCGGCTGCTTAAAACGTTCATGTACTTTTCTACGTCTTTAAAAAACTGCTTCAGACTTTCCGTAACGTATTTTTGAAACTTTAAAAAATTCTGGTATTCTATTGTGTTGCAATATTCCTCCATCCTTTGTTCCAAACCCGCCATTTCACTTTCGCTGAACACAGAGTTTTTATTCAAAACGCTCTCTGTTACGGTTTTAGCCTTTTGCGCGAATCCAGGCCACTCTTCCTCGCCAATTCTTCCGTACATTTCTTCCACAATCGTCCGGATATCCTCAGGATATTGGGTTTCTTCCTGCGCGTCCAAGTATCCTATCAATCCGCTCCACGCATCTTCTTTTTCCGGCGTGTCCAGCGGCTCATCCAAAAACTGGCCGTAATGGATGGCGAACATTTTCCCCACGTTGCCGGGCATAATGCGTTCAAGCTCTTTCTGCATATACCCCGCGATGCTTTTTGAGGCGTTGTTAATGCCCTCTGCCAATTTTGCTAACACGTTCAGACCGGTTTCTTTCCAATCCATTTGTTCAAGAAAGTTTTTATTTTGCTGCAAGCGGCCAATCTCGCCTTTTATCTGGGCCAGTTTACTTTGCACCGCATCCGCCAGGCTCTCTGTTCCGGCAAGCACCCGCTGTATTTCCTTAACGGTAAAATCCAGCTTCCTGAGTGCCGATATGGCAATCAAGCCTTCCACGTCTGTTTTGCTATACTCTCTATAATTGTTTTCTCCGTCTTTTTGCGGGCCGACCAGTCCCATCTCTTCATAAAAATAAATCGCTTTCTTGGTAAGCCCCGTCTCCTTCATTACATCGTTTAGTTTCATTTTTAAACCGCCTCCCCAATTATGAGTCTAAACGGTTCCCTAAGGGGACTGTCAATACTTTTTTTAAGACGCCAAAAAACCGGAATGCCCGGCTTTTTCATGCGCCGCCCTGTCCAATTTTGATCATCGTATTCACAAAACACCCCACAAGAAACGCGAGGCATTCAAATTCCAGAAACCTGGGGGCTGTTTCGTCCAGCAAAATCTGTATTTCCGCAGGGAACTCCTCGTCCGCTTCATAATAAACCACCTGTGCCGGTATCTTGGGCAAAAGCAAAAAAAGCCAGTCATGCCTGCCCACCGTTTCGCTTTCGCATTTGCCGCCCAACCGTTCGGCGGCCCGGACGAATTTGCCGTAATCGCCGCCAAATTCCCGAATCAAAGGATCCCGCATAACGTCCCTGGTTTGGCCCCACTGCCCTTCCAGTACGCCGGTAAGCCGAAAAAAAGGCACATACTTCTGCTTTGGCTCCCCGCTTCCTTCAGAAAACGCGTAATACAGCAAAACGCTCAGTGTATTCACATCTGCGGGCAAATTGTCCTCCGGCTTCGCGCCTTCCCTGGTAATACGGTATGCGCGGCCAAGAAAAGGGATCAGCACGTGGCCTTCCCCGGTTGTTTCCAGGCCCAGCCGCTCCGCGTTTTCCACAAAATCGCAAGCCGCCAGGCGGGGCAACAGGTTTAGGTAAATGTTTTCGTATCCTGTAAGCATATTAATTCAGCTCATCCAGCGTCATCTCAAAGCTGGGCATAAAGTGTTCCATAAAACAGGCTACCTCCGGCATATCCAGACGGCCAATGGCCTGTTCAATACTTGCACCGGCCCGTTCAAATTCGCCGTTGCCGCTCTTTTTTTCCTCAATGCATTTAATGTAGGCGCACAGCTTGTCCGCCGCTTTTACAATCTTCTTTGCCTCCGCCGAAACTTCCCCACACAGATACGGTTTGATTTCTCCTGCAAGCTCGGGCGGCAGCATGCCTGCCAACCGCTCGTTTGCAAACTGCTCAATCTGCCGGTAAGACCGTTTGATCTCCGCGCTGAAATACTTTACGGGGGTGGGCAGGTCGCCCGTGATCACTTCGTTTGCGTCGTGGTATGCGGCATATGCCAGCACTTCCTTTTCGTCCACGTTTCCGCCATATAGTTTGTTTCGTATGATGCAAAGCGCGTGGGCAATCACCACCACGCTGTGGCTGTGTTCCTGCACGTTTTCCTCACGCGTGTTGCGCATCAGGTTCCAGCGTTTGATGTTTTTGAGGCGGGACATATATGCGTAAAAATGATATCTCATTGCGCACTCCTTGACTTTTTCCATAAATGGGTTTAAGATTATCTTAACACAAAACCGAATACACTGCTAGGGGTGCCCCTAAAAGGCTGAGAGTATACCCTTTGAACCTGTCACGGTAATTCATGAACAGGGAAGCTGTTTTTAAAATAAACCTTCCCGCTCATAAGGCGGGATTTTTTATTTTCAAAAAGCCCCTTCAAAGTAGTTGCATGAAGTTTTGGAATTTATATTTTGGAGGATAAAAATGAATCAAAACACAAGAAGGCTTACAGAAAGCGCCGTTATGATCGCGCTTGCCGCCGTACTCTCTATGATCCAGCTCTTCCCAATGCCCCAGGGCGGAACGGTTACGCCCGCCAGCATGGTGCCCATTATCCTGATCTCATTCAAATATAACGTAAGGTGGGCAATAATCGTGTCTGTGGTATACGCCGGAATCCAGATGCTTCTGGGCTTTTACGCGCCCCCCACGCCGGATTTCATCAATTTTATTCTTGTTATTTTGCTGGACTATGTCATCGCTTTCGGCGTACTTGGCCTGGCGGGAACGTTTGGCCGCGCGTTCAAAAATCCCACTGTGCAGATCATATTCGGAACTACAGTCGTCATCTGCCTTCGCTTTCTGTGCCACTTTGCCTCGGGGATCCTTATCTGGAGCTCCTACGCGCCCGAAGGCCAGCCCGTATGGCTGTATTCCCTGGGTTATAACGGTTCTTACATGCTTGGAGAACTAATCGTTTCCGTTATTGTGGTAGCGGCGCTCTCCCGCATTATTATTAAATACATGCTCCCAGGCCAAAACCTGCGTTCCGCAAAATAATACGGTATAAATAAAACATCATAGAAGCCGTGCGTACATACACATATATCAGCCAATATACCGGAGGTTTGATGTATGAGCAGCCAGAAAAAACCCTTTTCTGCAGCAGTTGTAATTGTATGCGCGGCTCTTTGTTTGCTTGCGGCGTCCTTTTCCCTGTATTTCTCCCTTACGGGCTTTGGGTCCATTGTCTCCGCGTTTTCCGCAGGGTATACGGACCAGGGGAAGTTTCAGCTCAAGGTGCTGGACGGTTCCACAAAACAGCCTGTGGAGAACGCCACGGTGGTTCTGCCCATCACAGGCATATCCTATACCACGGACAGCCAGGGCCAAACGCCGGAGATCAGCGTACCCATTCTGACGGACAGCCGGTACGACGGTATCCAGAAACAGGACTGGGGCGACGTGTGCGTCCTGGTATACGCGGACGGTTACATCCCCTACGCCCTGTTTGACATGCAGGTGGAACCCAATAAAAAACGCAACGGGCCAACCGTTCTGATCTTTCAAAAAGGCGCCACCCAAACCGACGACCCCTTTAACATCGTGGAAGCGCCCTCTCGCGCCTGGGTGAACGCTCTGGTGGAGAAATATGAACCTAAGAATATATCCTAAATATACCGCCCGGCGCTACTTGCGGCATTCATCTCTTAACCAAATATCTGCCGTTCATTGCCCTTTCAGCGATACATATAACTCTTCCAGTTCTTGCCGGACATTTATTAATACCATCTCCGAATGTACGCATAATTCTTTTGCCCGTTGCGATAATTCGGTAGCATCGGCGATCTTTGCGCCTATCTTGGACAAGGCTTGCTCAATGCGCGCCCCATGCAGCTTTTTTGCTTCCCGCCTCCTCATACAACTTCCTCCCTATACAAAGAATAAACACTATAAATTCATTCTAAGGGATTGTGTCTTAAAAATTAATAAGGGATATTCCCATAAAGCATAATACTCATGAGGTGATTTTTATGTATGAGAGAATTCGCAATATGCGGGAAGACAGGGACATGACGCAAGCACAGATGGCAGCGTACTTAAATATCCACCAGACCACCTATTACAGGTATTGGTAAAAATCGCTGACCTGTTTGAAACGAGTCTGGATTATCTGACCGGCAGAACCAGTGAAAAAAAGCCTTATCCGTTATCCGGCAATAAATAAAAGCTATTTTTTAAAGCAACCTCCAAAGAAAAACACGCCTTGCGGCGTGCTGTGCTTTATTATTTATACTTATTACAGTTTTGCGGAAAGCTTGAACGTGTCTTTCAGGTCAAAGTATAGTTTCGCGTAAATCTCCATATGCTTTTGGTACGCCTGCACATTTTCCGGGATGGGATTCACAATCTCTTTTACCTCATACACGTCCACGTCGTCCAGGCTCTTCCAGATACCTTCGCCAACGCCCGCAACAATCGCGCCGCCATACGCGCCGCCCTCTGCCGCGCCCGCCAGAATCTTGACCGGCAGGCCGAATATATCCGCAACAATCTGCTTCCACAGCGCGGATTTGGCAGCGCCGCCCGAGAGGATAATATCGTTGAACTTAAGATTCGGGTTGGTCTCCCGGATCAGGTCGTACATCTGTTTCAGGCCGTATACCACGCCCTCCATAACCGCGCGGGCCATGTCGCCCAGATTGGTCAGCAGGGACATGCCGTAGAATACGCCCCTTGCTTCCGGATCAGGATATGGGCAGCGCTCGCCCGTAAGGTAGGGTAGAAAAACAACGTTGTTTGCACCGATGGCGCTTTTTTCCGCTGTTTTATCAATATCGGCAAACGAAACGCTGCCGTCCGCATAAAACGTATTGCGGAACCACTCCATGGAACCCGCGCAAGAAAGCTGGCAGCCAAACGCCATCCATTTGTTTGCCGCGTTATTGCAGAAATACTGCAGACGGCCGCCCGTGTTTTGGCCAAAGCTGTTCATGCTGGTGCCCACCACGCCGGATGTACCCATTACAACGCCCAGCGTGCCTTCGCGCACAATGCCCATGCCCGCGTTCTGAATCACCGCGTCGCCTCCGCCGCCGTAAACGGGAATACCCGCAGGCAGGCCGGTTTCCGCTTCCGCTTCCTTGGTCACCTGGCCGGTGATCTGGTCGGACTCATACACTTTAGGGAACAGATCCAGGGAAAACCCAAGCTTTGTAATCAAACCTTCCGCCCATTTGCGGTTTTTTACATCAAACAATCCGGTGCCGGAGGCTTCGGAAGCGTCTGTCGCCAGCACGCCTGTGAGCTGGTAGCGCACGTAATCCTTGGGCATCACAAATTTTTTCATTTTGGCGTAGTTTTCCGGCTCGTGCTTTTTAAGCCAAAGAATCTTGCCGCCCGTATAACCGGTGAGCATGGTGTTGTTGGTATAAGACACCAAGCCGTCCATACCGCCCGCGGCTGCGATGATCTCATCGCATTCCGCGCCGGTGCGCTGGTCGTTCCAGAGGATGGCGCGGCGGATCACCTGGTTGTTCTCATCCAAGGCCACCAGGCCGTGCATCTGGCCGGAGAAGCCAACCGCCACTATTTTTGTTTTATCCACATCCGCGAGCATCGCCTTTAATGCTTCTTTTGTGCCGTTCCACCAGTCGGCAGGGTCCTGCTCGGACCAGGCCGGTTTTGGAGTATACAGGGGATATTCGCGCGTTACCGATTTGACGACTTTGCCTGCCTCGTCCATAACAAGGCATTTTACCCCGCTCGTTCCGGGGTCTATTCCCACAAGATACTTCATTTTTCTACCTCCCGTTACTTAAGCGCGCGGAGGATATCCGCCACGCTGTCCAATATATAATCCGGCTGCACGTCTTCGCTTGCCAAAATTTCCTCATACGTCACTTCTCCGGAGAGTACGGCAATGCCGATAATGCCGCCCACCGCCGCCGTTTTGATATCCGTATAAAGCCGGTCCCCCACTATAGCCGTTTTGCTGCGCGCCACGCCCGTCTTATCCAGAATAAAATCAACCGTATGTTTAAACGGCTTGCCCACAAATTCGGGCTCCACGCCCGTTGCGTGCGTGATCATGCGGCACATGGAACCGCAATCCGGCCAAAACCGGTTTCCCTCCAGGGGGCATACCTTATCAATATTCGTCGCCAAAAATTTTGCGCCCCCGGCAATCAGCCGACACAGGCTGTCCGCCTTTTCAAAATCAAACGTGGTGTCAAAACCAAGCACCACATAATCCGCTTTTTCCACAGTCCCCGGAAGCAGCGTAATCCCCGCATCAGCAAACTGCTTTTCCAGTTCGGGCGTTCCCGCAAGATACACAGCGGGCTTTTGCATCAGCGTTTTTAAATAATGAATCATCACGTCCCCGGAGGTCATGATGTGTTCGCGTGTGATTCCGGTGAACCCCAGCCGTTCCAGCTTCGCCACATAATCAAGCGGCGCTTTGGAAGAATTGTTTGTGAAAAAATAAAAAGCTCTTTTTTGTTCCTTTAAGCAGTCTATCAGTTCCCTGGCTCCGTCAATCAACACGTTTCCCAGATTGATGGTGCCGTCCATATCAAATACAAAACATTCTATCTGGTTGAGTGCTGCGCATGCTTCGTTCTGTTTTCCCTTGGGCATTTATTCCTCCCCGTAAACCTCGTGATATATCTTAGTCAAATGATCGTCTTCCAGGCTGACCTCGTCCAGAATGGTATACCGGCCTTCACGCGTACCCCGCGCAATCTTCATTACGTGCAGGTATTCTTCAAACGTAATCCCCAGTTCTTTGAGCGTGGTGGGCATGCCGAACGACTTTAAAAACCCGCGAATGGCGTTTACATCCCCTTTGTACAGGTGTTCCACCAGCAGACTCGCGACCGAAGCTTGCAAACCGTGGGATACGCCCTTGCCAATAGCGTCTATTCCATGGCTGATCAAATGCTCCGCGCCGGATGAAGGATGCGAATTGCCCGTAATGTTCATGGCCAGGCCGGAGAGCACAATGGATTCCGCAAGCTGCGTTAAAAATTTATCGTCTGTAAGGCTTGCGCCCTTGTATTGCAGCACGGCGCGCACGGCGGTACCGGAGATGATATAAGCAAAATCATCCATTACTGCCTTGCCCAGGTCGGACGCTTTTTTCCAGTCTTTCAAAGCCGTAATATTGGAGACAAGATCGCCCAGGCCAGACGTTATGAGCTGCTTTGGCGCGCTTTTGATGATATCCAGATCCATCAGGATATACTCCGGAATCTTACATCCAAGCGAGCGGACGCTGCCGCCGTCGAACTTTAGAACCGCAATGGGGCTCGCCACGCCGTCGTGGGAAATGGAGGTGGGAATACTCACAAACGAAGTCTTGCTCATGGAAGACGCATATTTGCCCACATCCAGCACCTTGCCGCCGCCCATGGCAACCACAACGTTAAAGTCCTTGCTTACTATATAATAGGCCATCAGCAAGGCTTCCCGCAGAGACCCTTGCTTTACAAACTCCCGTTTGACCTCCCTGCTGTTTTCAGACAGGAATGCGTGCAGTTCTTCGCCGTAAAGCCCGTCCACAATCTTGTCTATAATCAGCATAACGCGGTCGGTTTTTTTAATTGCCCCTGTCGCCAGCAATTCCCGGTATAAAATACCGTTTCCTATTTTAAGGCAAACAGGAACAGAAAACGTATTCATCAGTTATAAAACACAACCCTTCGCATAAGTCCTCTGTTTAACCGACCAGGGGACCAATCCCGTAATTGCTTCTTTGCAATCCGGCTCTCCGGCAAAATAAAAAGGGGATATATAAGCTCCCCTTTTTTTATTATTCCGTCAACAATTTTCTGAAAGTATTTTAAATTCCTGGTATAAATCCATATCAAACTTAAGCTCCATAGAAAGAGCCTCGTCTATGTCTTCGTCAATAATTCTCTCGTCGCGGATGCCGACAACCCTGCCGCCAATACCCTGGGACAGCAAATCCACCGCGCGAATACCCATGCGGCTTGCCCGGATACGGTCAAACGCGGAGGGATTTCCACCCCTCTGTATGTACCCAAGAACAATTGCCTTTGCGTCCAGGTTTGCCTTTGCGCGCATGTAATTTGCAAGCGCCTCTCCGCGGCCCGCGCCTTCCGCAATCAGAACTATGCTGGTCATTTTGCCCTTAATGCGGGCTTCCACAATCTTTTCGCAGATTGCGTCTACATCAAAGTCCACTTCGGGCACAATCACATGCTCTGCGCCGCCTGCAATGCCGGCCCTAAGGGCAATGTCCCCGCACTTGTTTCCCATAACTTCAATAATGCCAATACGCTCGTGAGACTCCATGGTATCGCGTATCTTGGCCATCTCGCCAATCACGCAGTTCACCGCCGTATCAAATCCAATGGTATAGTCTGTATACGCCAGATCGTTGTCTATCGTTCCCGGAATGCCAATGGTGGGAATTCCCAAATGGCTGAGCACCTTTGCTCCCTGGAAGCTCCCATCCCCGCCAATGACCACAAGGCCGGTAATGCCAAACGCGCGGATCACGTGCAGCGCCTTTTGCTGGCCTTCGGTTGTTTTAAATTCCTCGCAGCGCGCGGTTTTTAAAATCGTGCCGCCTTTATGTTCAATACCGTCCACGTCTTCCACTTTAACGCGCGATACTCTTCCTTCTATCAGGCCTGCATAGCCTTTGGTGATTCCCATTACAGAAAGCCCGCGCGCTTCCGCCGCCATCACAACCGCTCGGATTCCCGCATTCATGCCGGGCGTGTCACCGCCGCTCGTTAATACGCCAATTCTTTGTTTCATCCCATACTCCCAAATATATAAAGATTAAAAAAATTTAAATAATACCGCTTTCAGACAAAATGTCCCGCGCCTCCAGCGCTTCGGATTCCAAAACCAATATCTCGTATGTTCCCAGTTCCACTTTTTTGGTAATGGGGCGCAAATCAACCAAGATCCCTTCCGCATCCAGGACGTCCTTTGCCTTTTGCGCGGCCGCTTTGTCCCGCGCTATGCTGATCACAACCCACATGATGGAAAGCCCCCTTAAAAACGCCGGACCCAGGCAAAAAGCCGGGCAGCGAAAAAAGCCGTTCCAACCCATTTTTACGTACACATTTTAACACATTGTTCATACAAATCCAAATGTTTTTTGTAATTTTATTTTATTATCACATTTTCATCTCCCAGGGTTTCTTTTAGCTTTGCCAGCAAGCCGTCGCTGTACGCCACACAATATTTGCCTGACGCTTTAACCACTCCCTTGCCGGCAACACATAACTTGGGGCACAAATTCCCAGGAAACTGTTCAAGAATTCCCTTTACCAGTGCGGCCTGGTCTTCCGCCAGTTTAATATACAGCTGCTTTCCAAAGTACTTATCCTGATTTTTTGCATAGGGCGTTATGGAATCCGCAATGATCTCCGGGTCCTGCCCCGGCGTAATGGCAACGCGGCCGGAAAGCAGCACAATGGAATCATTTACCAAAGATCGCTCGTATTTGCTGAGCGTTGCCGGGAATATAATCACGTTCATACGGGATGTCATGTCTTCAATGGCTGCGTTTGCCATAATTGCCTTGGCCTTGGTGATGCGCGTCCTCACCTCGCTTAAAATGCCCAGCAGCTCCACCTGCTTGCCGTCGTATTCGGACATGGCTGTCTCGTCTTCCCCGGAGGCCATGATGCCTGCAATGGTATCCGGCCTGCCCACAAAAGCGTTTGCGTATTCGGCCAGCGGGTGCCCGCTGATGTATATACCCGTCATTTCTTTTTCGTAAGAAAGCTTTTGGCTTAAAACAAACTCTTCTTTCCGAGGCACTTCCACCTCGCCGGAGAATTCTTCCCCCGCTATGTCAAACAGGGATATCTGCCCGGTGGCCTGCCGTTTGGCCTCTTCTGAAGCGCGGGATAAAGCCTGCTCGTACACCGACCACAGCGCGGCCCGCGAAGATCCAAAGCCGTCAAAGCACCCGGAGAGTATAAGGCTTTCCAGCCTTTTTTTGTTCAAAACAGGCGCATTCCGCTTCACAAAGTCATAGAAGCCTTTATATTCGCCGTTTTCCCGCTCAGATACCACGCTGTCAATCGCCTCACCCACAAACGCGATGGCGGAAAATCCAAAGCGGATACGCCCGCCTTCCACCGTAAACTTCATGCCGGAGCGGTTTACGTCGGGCGGCAGCACGGATATCCCGGCCTGCTTCATGCTCGCAATATACTCGGAGAGCTTCTGCTTATTCCCCAGGTAACTGTTTAAAAGCGCGGTCCAGTATTCCACCTTGTAGTGGTATTTCAGGTAGGCCGTCTGGTAGGCTACAACCGAGTAAGCGCATGCGTGCGATTTGTTGAACGCGTAGTTGGCAAAATCCATCATCTGGTCAAACAGCGCGTTTGCGGTCTTTTTGTCCACGCCGCGGCGCAGCGCGCCCTCCACCGTCACCTTGCCGTCCACCACTTCGCCGTTGATAAATACGTCCCGCTCCCGCTCCAGTTCCTTCGCCTGTTTTTTGCTCATGGCGCGGCGCACCAGATCGCTCCTTGCTATGGAATACCCGGCTATCTCCCGCACCATCTGCATTACCTGCTCCTGGTATACCATACAGCCGTAGGTTTCTTTCAGAATAGGCTCCAGCACGGGATGAGCGTATTTAATCTGCCCGGGATTGTGCTTGCACCGCAAATATTCCGGAATAAAATCCATGGGGCCCGGCCGGAACAGCGCGTTCGCAGCCATCAGGTCGTCAATCGCGCCGGGCTTTAAGTCCAGCAGCAGCCTGCGCATACCTGCGCTTTCAAACTGGAACACACCATCCGTATCCGCCGCGCCGAACATGGCGTATACGTCCGGGTCGTCCAGTGGAATTTTATCTATGTCTATGGTAATTCCGCGCTCCCGCCTCACCATTTCAAGCGTGTCACGTATTACCGTTAAGGTGCGCAGGCCCAGAAAATCCATTTTGAGCAGGCCGATGCTCTCCAGCTTCTTCATGGTGTACTGGGTCATCACGCCTTCTTCTTTTGTATTCTTCTGCAGGGGTACGTAGTTGGTGATCTCGTCCATTGCAATCACAACGCCCGCCGCGTGGGTGGAGGCGTGCCGCGGCATGCCTTCCAGGCGCTTTGCAATGTCTATAATCTTTTTTGCGGCTTCGCTTGTTTCATACTCATGGCGCAGCTTTGCGTTTCCGGCCAGCGCCTTGTCTATTGTCATCCCCAGGGCAAAGGGCACCATTTTTGCAATGCGGTCCGCCTCCTGCACGCTTACGTTCAATACCCGCGCCACATCCCGAATCACAAGCCTTGCGCCCATGGTGCCGAATGTGATAATCTGCGCCACACGGTCCGAACCGTATTTGGCCACCACATAATCAATCACTTCCTGCCTGCGCTCGTAACAGAAATCAATATCTATATCGGGCATACTCACGCGTTCCGGGTTCAAAAAGCGCTCAAACATCAGCGTGTACCGGATAGGGTCTATGTTGGTGATCTGAAGGGCATAGGCAACAATGCTGCCGGCAGCGCTGCCTCTGCCCGGCCCCACCATAATGCCGTGACTCTTGGCAAAATGTACAAAATCCCACACAATCAAAAAATAGTTTACAAACCCCATGTTGCGTATGGTTTCAAGTTCGTAATCAAACCGGCTTTGTATCTCCGGCGTAATTTTTCCGTAGCGCTCCTTTAGGCCCTGCTCTCCAAGCTGCCGCAGATATTCGTAATCCGTAAGCCCTGCGGGCGGATCAAACTTGGGCAGGTACAGCTTACCAAACTCAATCTCCAGGTTGCACTTATCCGCAATTGCCTGTGTGTTTTCCAGCGCGTCCGGCACGTAGCTGAACAGCTCGTACATCTCTTCCTGGGACTTCAAATAAAATTCCTGCGTCTCAAAAGTCAACTTATTCTCGTCCGTCAGCCGGGTGCCTGTCTGTATGCACATCAGCACATCCTGGGCCAGGCTGTCCTCTTTGTTTGTGTAATGCGCGTCGTTGGTCGCCACAAGCGGTATATCCAGTTCCCGCGCAAGCTTGATGATCTGCGGGTTCACCAGCTTCTGCTCGGGGATGCCATGGTCCATAATCTCCATGTAAAAATCCCCGCCAAATATGCCGTGCAGCTCCTTCGCTATTTTTTTTGCGCCCGCATAATCGTTCTGCATCAAACATCTCTGCACATCCCCGGCCAGGCAGGCGGACGTGCACACCAGCCCATCCGCATACTGCCGCAGCAAATCATAATCAATTCTGGGTTTATAATAAAAGCCCTCCACAAATCCAATGGAGACCAGCTTCATCAAATTTTTGTATCCCGCATAGTCCTTAGCCAGCAAGATCAGGTGCGCGTATTCCTTTTTTTCCGCCGTTTTCTCCAGCCTGTCCCGCACAACATACACTTCGCAGCCGATGATGGGTTTGATCCCGTTTTTGCGGGCTTCCGCATAAAAATCCAGCGCACCGTACAGCACGCCGTGGTCTGTTATGGCAAGGCTGTTCATGCCAAGCGAACTGGCGCGCTTCACCATATCTGTTATGCGGGCGGCGCCATCCAGCAGGCTGTATTCGCTGTGCACGTGCAGGTGCGTAAACTCTTGCATTTTATTTGTACCCTCCTTGCCTTTGTTCCCATTATACCACATATTTTGCTTTTAAACGGGCCGCTTTTCATGTATAATAGCTTACAAAGGGAGACACGCATCATGCCTTATAAATGCATCGCATTGGATCTGGACGACACGCTTTTGAACGCAAAAAAAGAGGTCTCGGCAGAAAACCGCAGAACGCTTGCCAAAGCTGCGGAAGCGGGGGTCCACATTGTGCTTGCATCCGGGCGTTCCATCCAGGGCATGCAGTTTGCGCTGGACCAGGTTCCCGGCCACAGTTACACCATATCTTCGGGCGGCGCGGTCATTACCGACAGGTTTGGGCATGATATCTATTCCTGCAGCGTTCCCCCGCAAACAGCCAAAAACATTATGCGCTACGCAGAGGACAACGGCTTTTATTTTCAGATATTCTGCAACAATACGTTTTACTATACCACACGCACCGTGCATACAGACGAATATGAAGAATCCGTCCGGTTTAAAGGTATACTTAATCCGGGTATACTGGAATGGGACGCCGTTTATACAGAAAAAATACTCATTATAGATAAACAGGAAAAAATAGACGGCTTGCGTCCGCTGGTCGAGAAGCTCTATCCGGACATCAAGATCCTCTATTCGCAGTATGGATACATGGAAATCTTTAACGCGGACGTATCAAAAGGCAGGGCGCTTGCGCATGTGGCAAAAGAGCTGCAAATAAGCCAACAGGAGGTTATTGCGGTTGGAGACAGCGAGATAGATATTTCCATGCTTCAGTATGCCGGTCTTGGCATCGCCATGGAAAATGCGCGGGAATCCGTTCTTAAAATCGCGGATACCGTCACCGCTTCCTGCGAGCAGGACGGGGTTGCCCAGGCCGTCAAAAAATATATATTTGGAGAAAAACAATGAAGAGGATCGTCAAAATCAAGGATCTGGCAGATGAAATCAAACTGAATATCCTTTACATGGGAACCCGCGATTCCATGGAGATAGACACCAGCGACCTAAACCGGCCGGGACTGCAGATGAGCGGCTTTTTTGAATACTTTGCCGTGAACCGCGTTCAGATGTTCGGCATGGTGGAGATGACCTACCTGCAAACGCTCACCCCGGAGGTTCGCTCCAACATATTGCAGCAGTTTTTTTCTTATCCTATTCCCTGCGTTCTCATTGGCAGGAACCTGATGCCCCCCGACGATTTTCTGGAATGCGCCCGGCAAAACAATGTGCCTGTGCTGATGAGCGGCCTTACCACCACCAAACTGAGCCATAAAATCACGCTGTATCTGGACGAGATACTCTCCCCATCCATATCACGGCACGGCGGGCTAATGGACATATACGGCGTTGGCATCTTTATCACAGGCGAGAGTGGCGTTGGTAAATCCGAAACGGCTCTGGAACTGGTGAAGCGCGGCCACCGGTTTGTGGCGGACGACGTGGTGGAGATACGCAAGCTTTCCGACGAAACGCTGATCGGCCGTTCGCCGGACATCATCCGGCACATGATGGAGATACGCGGGCTGGGGATCATAGACGTGTCCCTTCTGTACGGTATGGGCGCGGTGATGCAGGAAAAAGACATCAACCTCTCCATCCACCTGGAACTTGGCAACGTGATCAACATAGACCGCCTGGGCACAGAGGACAACCACATCACGCTTCTGGGCGTTAAAATACCCCAGATCATTGTTCCTGTGCGTCCGGGCCGGAACCTGGCCATTATTATAGAAGTGGCCGCTATGAACTTCCGTCTTAAAAGCCTGGGCCAGATGGGTACGGACAAGCTGGACCAGAACCTTTTGAAAATCCTGCAAGGCAGTTAAAACCATAAAGAAAGCATAGACCCCCGGCTGTGTAAATATATTTACACGGTAAGGGGGTTTTTTTATGAAACTGGCCGTATCGCTGATCCTTTCCATTTTTTCAATTGTTTTTCTTATATTTGCGCCCTCCTTTTTCATGCCCGAGCTGGAAAAAAATATATACACCGTGCGAGAACAGCAGAAGCAAGCCCAATTTGAAGGGTTCCTGACTCTCTGGCACGTTTCGGATTATCCAAACAGCGGGCGCGCGCAATTGAACCGGTGTATTTCGCAGATTGAAAAACAGAATCTGCATGTGTTTATAGACGCAAAAAACTTAAACCCCAAAATGGCGCTGGACCTTATGCAAAAAGGCCAGTTTCCGGACATCATTTCCTTTTCCACAGGGCTTTTTAGCGGGCCCGGCCAGCTTGCACAGGTGGCTTCAAACGAATTTGTGCTGCCCAAACTGCAAGCCACCTGCGAATCGGGCGGCAAACAGTACGCTTACCCGTATATGGTTACCGCAAAATTTCCCGGAGCGGAGGAAGAGCTCACATCGGCAAGCACAGTGGATATCCGCGTGCAGTACATAGGCTTTACACCCACGCAAGACGCCAAGAAATACACCCTGTACATGAAGTTCGCAAACCTGCTCCTGTCCCAGGATATGCAGAAAAACCTTGTGAAAATCAACTGCGTGCCCACCACCAATTATCCGGCGCTTTATGAGACGGAGGACAATTACACGGTGGTATACGAGGCCATATCGGGTTCCCTGGCATTTCAAAATGCGTTTGGCGCCTAACTTGTATAAACGGCGGAAATAATGTAAACTATTACTGTATTCAAAGGCTTAAATACAGGCCTGTGCGGGAGCTGCAATGGAAATAGGGGAAATCAGGCAACTAAAGAGTGAGCCCATGCGCAATCATACCACCTTTAAAACGGGCGGTTGTGCGGACATGGTGCTGCTGCCAAAAAACGCGGAGGAAATCTGCCGCGCCTTTGGGTATGCACGGCAAAATGGCATTCCCTGTTGTGTGATCGGCCGCGGTTCCAACCTTCTGGTTTCGGATGCGGGGGTTCGAGGCATGGTGGTAAAAATTTCGGAAGAGTTTGCGTCCGTGCAGATAAAAGGCAATGCTGTGTACGCGGACGCGGGTGTTTTGCTGCGGGACCTTACCGCATCGTGCATCAACGCGCGCCTGGGCGGCCTGGAGTTTGCGGGAGGCATCCCCGGAACTTTGGGAGGCGGCATTTCCATGAACGCGGGCGCATACGGCGGAGAGCTTAAAGATTTTATATCCTTTGTGCGCGTGCTTACGCCGGAAGCTGCAGTGCAGGATATACCGGCGGATGAAATGGCGTTTGGTTACCGGCGCAGTATAGTGCAGGATAAAAATTACATTGTATTGGGAGCCGCTTTCACTCTGCCCGCAGGGGAAAAAGAAAAATCCCTGGAGTTGCTTTCCACCCTGAACGAAAAGCGCCGCTCCTGCCAGCCGCTGAATTTTCCAAGCGCGGGCAGCACGTTTAAACGCCCTGCGGGTTATTTTGCAGGTAGCTTGATAGAGCAGTGCGGCCTGAAGGGCTGCCAAATCGGCGGCGCGCAGGTTTCGGAAAAGCATGCGGGGTTTATTATTAATAAGGGCGGAGCCACTTCCGCAGACATATACAGTTTGATACGCCACGTGCAGAACACAGTTCTGCAAAAAACAGGCGTGGCCCTTGAAACGGAAGTCAAAATGATTGGGGACTTTACATGAAAATAACCTTGGACTACCATACCCATACGCAGCACAGCGACGGGTCGGGCACCGTGGAAGAAAACGTGCTTGCGGCCATCCGTCTTGGGTTTACAGAAATTGCGGTATCAGACCATTCGGTCCGGCACGCAGTAAACGGCGTGCGTGATATAGAACGTTATCTGGGCGATATTGGCAAGGCAAAGGCCCAATACAAAGGAACAATAGAAGTAAAGGCGGCGCTGGAATGCAACCTTTTGAATCTGGACGGAGAACTGGATGTTCCAAAGGGGTATGAAAAATGTTTTGACCTTTTGTTGTTCGGATTCCATAAAGCCGCCCTGTACAAGGGATTTGTTTCCGCCCTGCGTTTCCTGCTTCCAAAAAGCGATGATTTGCAGTCTGTGGAGCGCAATACAAAGGCTTATTTATACGCAATGCAGAACTACCCCGTAGCCGTGATCACCCACATAGGCTACGGCCTGCCGGTGGATAAGCTGAAAATTTCGGCAGAGGCTGCCAAACGCGGCGTATTGCTGGAAATCAACAACAAACATCCGGAATTCACCGTTTCCGAGCTCAAAGCCTGCCGTGAAACAGGCGTACAGTTTATTCTGGGCAGCGATGCGCATTCACCCGAAAGCGTGGGCTGTGTGGAGCACGCGATGCGCAAAGTTGTGGAAGCGGATATTGGCGCGGACCGGATATTCAACGCAAAGGAGGGACTTTAAGTGGAACTGGTAATTGTAACCGGCTTATCCGGCGCAGGCAGAACATCCGCACTGCACAGGCTGGAAGACCTGAAATATTTTTGTGTAGACAATCTGCCCCCGGAACTGATTCCTTCTTTTGCGGAATTGTGCCTCACCAACCAAAAGCCTCTGCAAAAAGTAGCCATAGCCGTGGACACGCGCATGGGAGAATGGTTCAACACCATATACGAAGCAATAGACAAGCTCAAAAAAATGGACCTCGCCCTCAGCATTCTGTATCTGGATTCTTCCGATTCTACGCTGGTAAGCCGGTTCAAGCAGACGCGCAGGCCGCATCCCTTATCCCAGAGCGGAGATATTATCTCCGGCATCCACGCGGAGCGCAGGCTATTGCAGCACATCAAAGACCTTGCGGACCGCGTGATCGATACGTCCACCTATTCGGTCCGCAAACTGTACGATGTGATAGACAGCTATTTTACGGAAACTGACAGCAACAACATCCTCATTTCCGTAATCTCTTTCGGCTACAAGCGCGGCATTCCTCTGGATGCGGACCTGGTTTTTGATATGCGCTTTATACCCAACCCGTTTTATATTGAACACTTAAAACGCCATTCCGGGCTGGAGCCGGAAGTAAAAAAATTTGTTTTTTCTTTTGAACGCGTCAACCTCTTTATAGATAGAATTGTGGATATGGTCAATTTTATTGCGCCCTATTTTTTGGAGCAGGACAAAAAGCAGTTGGTCATCTGCATAGGCTGCACGGGCGGTATGCACCGCAGCGTCGCTGTGGCGCAGGAGCTTTACAACCGCTTATCCAAAAACCATGCCCATGTGTATTTGGAACACCGGGACCTGAATCTGGAAAAGAATTCCCTGTAAAGGAGGGCCGCCATGTCCTTTTCTTCCAAGGTAAAAGACGACCTTTGCCATGCGCAGGACGAAGGCGGCGCGGCGGCCGCGGCGGAACTGTTTGCCATTGTAAGTTCCGCGGGCAATATCACGCTCAGTTCGGCGGGCATGGCTCTTAAAATACACTTTGAATCCCTGCCGGCCGCCAAACGCACCTACCAGTTCCTCGTAAAATATTTTGGCGTGGAGTGCGAAATAGACGTAATAGAAAATAAAATGAAAAAAAAGCACTCTTATTCCCTGGTGATAAAGGGCCGGGACATGGTTTTAAAACTGCTCACAGGCCTTGGCTTTCCGGAAGAAACAGCGCTCTTCCTGTTTCACAGCCCGCCCCCTTCCATGGTGGATAAACCCGCCAGCCGGTCCGCCTTTTTGCGTGGCCTGTTCCTTGGGTGTGGAACCATTTCCAATCCCAAGAAGAATTACCACATGGAATTTGTTATCAGCAACAAGGATTTTGCATACTGTATATTGAATATCATAAAAAACTTTAAAATTATTGCAAAAATTGTTACTAGAAAATCCAACTATGTGGTATACTTAAAAAGCGGAGACGATATTGCAAACCTGCTTGCAGCCATTGGCGCCCACTGGGCAGTTCTGGAACTGGAAAACGTCCGGGTCCTCAAAGAAATGCGCAACAACGTGAACAGGGCCGTCAATTGCGAAACCGCTAACATCAATAAAACGGTAGACGCCGCTGTCCGGCAGCTAAAAGCAATCCAACTCATCGATGAAAAAATTGGTTTAGGCAAACTAAGCGATCCGCTGGCCGAGGCTGCTACGCTCCGGCTTGATAACCCCGAAGCTTCACTGAATGAACTTGCCGAGTTATCTGCAACAAATTCTTCAAAATCGGGGCTTAACCACCGTTTTAGGAAGATTGTCAAAATTGCAGAAGAACTATTATCAAAGGAGGATTTGTCATGATCTACAAAGAAATCGTAATTAAACATTATGACGGTTTGAAGGCAAAGGCTGCAGCTAGTTTTGTACAGGTTGCAAATCAATTTGAGTCTCAGATTCTAATTGAGTACAGCAACAAAAAAATCAATGCTAAAAGCATCATGGGCCTTTTATCTCTGGGTGTAAAATATGGCGAATCGATCTACGTTTTTGCAAACGGCAGCGATGAAAAAGCGGCCGTTGCCGCGCTTGTTGATCTGGTAGCCAAAAACTTCGGAGAACAATAGCCGGTTCCTGTTTGTAGAAAATTGTGTGGCAAATTTTCTAAATAGATACAATCCAGATGTGTAATGCATAATTTCAGCTGTGTTTCCTTTGGCAGTTAAAAACAAGACCTCCGTCCGCAGCGGGCGAAGGCCTTTTATTTTTGTCCGTTCCTGAAGTAATCGTATATGTTCTGCGCCGTGGTTTTAGTCACGCCCGGCGCAGACAGCAGCTCTTCGACCGTGGCTTTTTTAATTGCTTCCAGGCCGGGGAAAGCCTTTAACAGCGCCTTCTTGCGCGCTTCTCCCACACCGGGCACATTGTCCAGTTCGCTTAAGCGCTGCCGTTTTTCCCGCAGGCGGCGGTGGTAGGTAATGGCAAACCGGTGAGCCTCGTCCCGCAGGGATGTTATCAGGCGAAACTCCGGGCTCATATTTTTAAGCAGTATGCTCTCACTGCTGCCCGGTACAAATATCTCTTCCTCGCGTTTGGCAAGGCTGATCAGCGGCAGTTCTTCCGCGCCCAGGGACGCAAGCGCGTCCACCACGGCCCCAAGCTGCCCCTTTCCACCGTCCACCACAATCAGGTCCGGCAAAGGAATAAACCCTACGTCCCCATTCATACCGCGCAGCAGCCTTCTTGTTACGGCTTCCTGCAGAGATGCGAAATCGTTGCTGCCCTCCACTGTCTTGATCTTAAACCGCCGGTAGAGCTTGCGGCTGGGCACGCCGTCCTCAAACACCACCATGGAGGCCACGCTGTCCGTACCCTGGGTGTTGGATATATCATAACACTCAATCCGCGTCAGGCTGGAATCAATCCCAATCGCCTGCGCCAGGTTATACAGCGCCCGCTGCTTCTTGGCGGCCAGCCCCTCTTTTAGCTTTACCGCGTCCCGCGCATTTTTCTGTGCCAGCACCGCCAGTTTTTTATTGTCTCCGCGCGCTGGCAGGGTAATCTCCACCTTGCTTCCTTTCTTATCGGAAAGCCATTTTTCCATAGCCTCCCTGTCCGGCAGATCCGCGGATATATACACATGCTTTGGAATGGCCAGGCTGTCCATATAATACTGCTTTAAAAAGGAGGAGAGTATCTCCCCTTCTTCTTCCCCCGCGTAGTCAAAGTAATACTTTTCCGCATGCTCCAGCTTACCGTCCCGCACCAGGAAGGCCTGGGCGGCCGCGATGCTCTCACCCATCCATACGCCAAACATGTCCTTGTCCTTCAGGTTGGGCATTCCCGCTTTCTGCTTGCCGGATATTTTATCTATCAGCCGCAGCTTGTCGCGCAGCATGGCGGCCTGTTCGTAATCCAGGCAGTCGGACGCTTCCTGCATGCGGGCTTTCAAATTCGCCTTCAGCTGGTTTTGCTTAGCTCCCAGCATGGCGGCCACCTCGGCCACCAGCCTTCCGTACTCCTCTTCCGATATCAGGCCCGTGCAGGGGCCAATGCACCGCTTCATTTCAAGGTTCAGGCACGGGCGCTCTTTTCTTTCAATGGCCCGCGGAATATCCTTTTTGCAGCTTCTAAGCGGATAAATTTTATAAATACTGTCCAGCACGTCCCGTATGGTGTGCGCCGCAATATAAGGCCCAAAATACTTCGCGCCGTCGTTTTTAACCTTGCGCACCACCGTTACCCTGGGATACGGCTCCTTGGGGTCGATGCGCACATACGGAAAATGCTTGTCATCTTTTAAAAGAATGTTGTAATACGGGCGGTATTTTTTAATCAGATTGCATTCAAGAATCAGCGCTTCCAGCTCGGTGTCGCAAATGATGTATTCCAGGTCCGCAATGTTCTCCACCATCATGGCCACCTTGGCATACTTCTGTACCCCGGTGAAATACTGCTTCACCCGGTTTTTCAGCACTTTTGCCTTGCCCACGTATATAATTGTTCCCCCGGCGTCTTTCATCAGGTAAACGCCGCTTTTATCGGGAAGCTGCTTTAACTTGTTCTCAAGCTGTCCGGTCATTTCAATATCCCTGTTCTATGGCATACTCCAGCGCATCATGTGCCAGCGGCGTGGCATAGGCGGAGCCATAACCGGCCCCTTCCAGAACCACGCAAATAGCCAGAGGATGCTCCGGGCTGTCCACAAACCCCACAAACCAGGAATGGTTCTTGGTTTGGCCGTCCTCCACATACTCTGCCGTGCCGGTTTTTCCGCCCACGGTATAACCGCTCAGTTGCGCCGCCGTGGCCGTTCCCTGCCGCACGGTTTTTTCCATCAGATCCTTCAGCTTTGCGGCAGTCTCCTGCCCAACAGGCGCTGTCAACGCACCCGCATCATATGTATAAACGCTTTTTTTATTGTGCAAAACATCCAGCAACAGTTTGGGCTGCCTCATTACCCCACCGTTCCCAATGCAAGCGGCAATCATAGCGTTATGCATAGGCGTTATAAGGTCGTTGTACTGGCCTATTCCTTCCCATGCCACGTCCCCCGGATCAGCCGAATTCTGAAACTTACTGGAATACAGCATAAAATCCGGGAAATTAAAGTTGGTATTATACATAAACCTGTTTGCGTACTGTTCCAGCGTCGCTCCTCCCAGTTTGGTGGAAAGCATGCCAAAATACGTATTGCAGGATTCTTCAAACGCGGTTTGCAGAGTTACAGTGCCGTGCCCGCCTTTTTCCGGGCAGGTGATGTTCTGGCCGCCAATGGTCTGGCTGCCTGTGCAGATATAACTGAAATCAACTCCCTGGTCAATGGCAGCCGCCGCCGTAATAATCTTCATGGTGGAGCCCGGCGGATACCTGCCCTGCGTCGCGCGGTTCACATATTCCGATCCCTGGTTTTCGTCTTCACCCGCATCCGGGATATCCTCCGGGTCAAAGGACGGCTTGCTAACGCTGGCAAGCACCTGCCCGGTCTTATAATCCAACACCACCACCGCCCCGTTGTAGCCCATATTGCGGTAGATATACCTGCAAAGTTTGGAATCAACGGTCAGCTTGATATCGCTCCCATTAAAGTCCTTACCCGCAACCGCCAAATTCAGCCTTTCCAGCACATTTTTGTCGTACCCGTATAAATAACGGGAAAAATAGGTCTCTGCGCCCACGGTCTTTCCCTTGGTGTCTCCCACCAAATGCGCCACCGCCTTGCGTGTGGCGGAATCGCCCGCATATTGGCGCCCGCTGTCCTCTGTCCAGGCAAGCCGTACGCCGTTTCGGTCAAAAATGGTCCCGGCCTGCACGTTTTCCCGGGCCGCCGCAATCCTGGGGTTATAGGGCATGGAAAACCAGGTTTCTCCATATACCATTACAGAAAATCCAAGGTATCCTATCAGCACAATAAAAAGAATCACAAACGCTGCAAGGGCGAACCTGATATTCCGTTTCACATTGGGTTTCTTTCTCATAATATTTCGCCGCCCATCTCCGCCAGCCGGGCTTCGTCGTGCTCCCCATTCTTAATGGCCACGCCCTCAATAATGCCGAGCTGTATGAACGCGGACACCACCGAGCTGCCCCCGTAACTCAGGAAGGGCAGCGTAATCCCGGTAAGCGGAATCAGCTTGATTACGCCGCCGATGATGATAAAGCTCTGCAGGGACAGCATCACCGTGCAGCCGAATACCAGCAGCGCGTCGAACGCGTTCCGCGCGTTCAGGGCGATCAGCATACCGCGCACGATAAATACAAGGTAGAATATGATGAGCATAATGCCCACCGCCATGCCGAACTCCTCGCTGACGGCGGCAAAAATATAATCGGTATGGTTGGCGGGGATTACCTGCGGCATGCCCAGCCCCAGGCCGCTGCCAAGCAGCCCCCCGCTGGCAATGGCCATAAGCCCCTGTACAATCTGGTATCCCTCGTTGTTGTAGAGGGACCACGGGTCCTGCCATACGTCCACCCGCACCTTTACATGAGAAAACAGGTAATAACTCGCCACCGCGCCCAGCCCAAACGCGCCTGCGCCTCCCAGCGTAAGCCATCCGTTGCCCGTACCCACAAAGAAAACCACCAAAAACGTCCCGCAAATCAGCAGCGCGCCGCCCAAGTCGGTAGAAAGCACCAGGATACCCACACTGGCCGCCGTATATACCACATACACCCAGAGCTCGCGCATTTTTTTATTGCGGGTGGAAAGAAAGTATGCCGTAACAATAATAAACAGTATCTTTGCAAATTCGCTGGGCTGGAACGTAAACGCGCCAATTGCGATCCAGTTGCGCGCGCCCCCCACCGAACGCGCAAAAATAAGGGCCGCCCCCAAAAGCGCAATGCCCCCTCCCAAGAACAGCCAGTTGGCTCTGCCAAAGTTGTATATTTTGCGGATTACCAGCATGGCGACGATCATGCACGCGTTGCCGGCTACAATATATAAAAACTGCTTTACCGCCATATCCGGGTTCAGCCTGTACAGCATGATCAAAGACAGGACGCACAAAAAATCAGCAATCAGCAAAGTAAAGCGCTCCAGATGCTTAAACAAGCCCTTTAAAACATTATACTGCACCAGAATCAGCGCCACCAGCCCAAAGCACAGATAAATGGCGTTTGGGTCTATTTCGCTTTTTCTGAATGCAAGCAGCCCAAACCCGCTGAAGCAAAAAAGTATTATGAACCAAAGGATGAGCGTCGCGCTCCTGCGTTTAATAATCATTCTGCAGCCTCGTCCGTTTAATGAATACACGCAGAGAGATACCGCCCAGCAAAATCATATCTCCTGTACGCAGCACCTGCGGTCCGCCGATTGCCCTGCCGTTCACCTGTGTTTCTGCTTTTTCCATGGGCGAAATCACCAGGTCGTCCCCTGTTTTGTATACTTTTGCGTGCAGCTTGGCCACACTGTGGTCATCAAGGCAAATATCGTTCTTGGCGCTGCGGCCCAGCGTGTTTTCCGGGCGGATGCCCAGGCGGTTTCCAATCCAGCCCTCCGGCCCGGCTGTAACCTCCAAATAGCCTACGTAACTGTCCACTTCCTCCAGAATGTTCTTGCGCTGCCTGTACTCGCTTACAGAAGACCATATAACGGCAAACAAAATCACGCATGCCGCAAGCACAAACCAGTACCGCATGGCGTAAGCCACAACCTCATAAACAGAGCCGCTCATGAACCTCTCCTTCTGTATCCAATCTAAACGCCTCTATTAGACGGAAAAATCAAAAATGAGTTCCCTTTAATCTTCTGCGAATCCGCTCGTTGTAATACAGCGTTACCTTTGAGAATAAAAAGTCGTATACCAAAAAAGCAATCTCCATAATAATTATGAACGCAATCAGGGGTAAATCAAACGGTATCTGCGAAAAAAGTAAAGATTTTGCCGTAAAATACAGCAGCGCAAGCGCCGCGTTAAAATAGATATATTTTAAAATCATGGCAGACCCGCGCCTGCGCCTTTTTTCTATCAAATATTTCCCAATACCGTAATGCCCAAAGAAAAACACATAGGGCAAAAGCAGCGTTTTATCCGGCAGAATCAGCAGCCCCAACACAGATACCACCATGGCGGACAGCACCGCCGCGCCATAACTTTCCTCCAGCATAAGCCCCATAACAAAAACGGAGCTCAAAAAATACATAATCAACTGCACCGAGGGCAGCATGGAAGCCAGAAATAAAAATAAAAGAGAGAAAGCGCTGAACATGGCCGCAAGGCTTAAAACACCCGCGCCGCCGCTGTAATACCTAGAACTTGGCATGTAAGTTCCTCCTTACTAAAAATCAATAACAGTTGCAGCAGCAACTCAGCGCCGAACAAATGGCGCAGGTGGTGCACATGGAGCTTGTTTCCGGGCTTGATTCCCCGCCATAAAAATCCTGGTACGTGCCGCCCGCCTGGTTCATTGCGTCAAACGCCTGCTTGTATTCCGCATTCCGGGGATTCATTGTGTGCGCCTCCTGAAAATGCTGCCGCGCACCGTCATACCAGCCGCGTCGCAGCAGGATCACACCCTTTAAATAATGCCATTCCGCAGACTTGTAACCAATCGCGTCCAACAGCATCTCCGCCGCGTTTAAATCTCCCCGCGCTATGGCGGCGCGCACCTGCCCAAATTCCTGGCTTGAATAGGAAGACCCCGCATCTTCTCCCCCGTTGCGCGATTTTGTAAGGATATCGTAAGCCATATTAATCTGCTTCAGCTTTTCCGCAGCGGCTTCGGCAGCCTTTGGGTTGCCTGCGTACTTGTCCGGATGGTATTTTTTCACCAGCACACGGTATGCTTTTTTGATTTCTTCATCTGTTGCATTCTGGCTTACGCCAAGTACGTCATATGGATTCAAACGTTTTCCCCTTTAATATAAAATTTGTTTTCTCTTTCAAGCCCAGGTATATAATGTTGTCCAGGATGCCCTTGTTTTTTAAAAGCGGCAGCTTTTGGTACGCCTCGGAAGCTTTGGCCAAAGAAAAAAACAGGTTGAATTCAGCTTCCCTGCGGAAATCAGGACGATCCGCATATCCGTATTTTTGCGCAAACACATTATAGCCCCCTTCTTTGATATCCTTTTTTAAATCGTCGGCGGCGTCGATTATATACAGCCAGCGGCCCAGGTTATAGCCCATGGCGTAGAGCTGTTCCCGCTCCTGCTCCATAAGTTCGCCAAATATGGTTCCCAGCATGCGCGCAAACGGCTCGGCCACCTCGTCTATATTGCCGGACCGCGCCGCTTCTGCTAAATTCAATTCTTTGTTCATGGCTTGGGCCGCCTGGGCGGTTTTGGGGTATTCGCGCGCCGCCTTGTGAAAGGCTCCCGCCAAAAAGGGCTGTACAAGCGCCATTTGCGACTTGCCGTCCGCAACGTCATCTTTTAACTTATAATAGGCAAGCAGCACGTTGACCGCAGCCGGATAATACCCGCCCGGCACCGTGATCTGCATTTTAGGCTGCACGGGGTGCAGGATGCAGCGGCATTTTTCCGGTTCGTTTTTGCTGGTTGCCAGCGAATCGGCCAACAGATATAAAAACGCGCAGTCATAATTCACAATAGACGTGGCAGCCGCCGAATACCTGTGCAGCAGCGTTTTGCACAAGCCGCAATAATACGCCTTATAGGTTTCAAATTCGTGCACCCGCAAGTCGCATTTGCGGGGATGTATGTATCCAAACATAGAGGTATTATACCATTATTATTCCGCCTTTGCCATAAAAAGAGGCGGTGGCAAAAAGCCCCGCCCCTACATTTAACAAACTGTTCACTTTATTACTAAATTTTTCTGGGCGCAAGGCCAACCTTTTTATACACTTTAGCCAGCATGCGGTTTGCCGCGCTGCCCGCCGCTTCGGCGTTCTGGGCCATTACCTTATTTAAAAATTCCTTGTCCGCGCGTATCTCCCTGTATTTGTTCTGAATAGGCTCCAGCGTTTCCACCACAGCAGTTGCCACTGCTTCCTTCAACGCGCCGTACCCAAGCCCCCCAAAGTCTTTTTCTATCTCTTCCATGGATTTTCCCGTCAGTGAAGAATGAATGATCATCAGGTTGGATACGCCCGGCTTGTCTTCCGAAAACCGTACGACGCCTTCCGAATCCGTGACCGCCCGCTTAATCTTGCGCACAATCACTTCAGGTGCATCCAGCAAGGCGATATACGCGTTCTCATTCTCGTCGGATTTGCTCATCTTCTTCTCGGGTTCTGCCAGGCTCATAATGCGCGCGCCTGTTTTGGGGATATACGGCTCGGGCACTGTGAATACATCGCCATATAAATTGTTAAAGCGGACGGCAATGTCCCGCGTAATCTCCAGGTGCTGCTTCTGGTCTGCCCCCACAGGCACCATGTGCGTGCCGTACAGCAAAATATCCGCCGCCATCAGCACGGGGTACGTATGCAGCCCGGAGTTCAGGTTATCCTCATACTTCCTGCTTTTCTCCTTGAACTGGGTCATGCGGTCCAGCTCGCCAATATAGGTATAGCAATTCAAAACCCACGCGAGCTCCGCGTGCGCGGAAACGTGGGACTGCATAAACAAAATGTTTTTATAAGGGTCCAAGCCCGCGGCAATCAGCACAGACATCACATCCAGGCAGCGGCTGCGCAAAGCGGAGGCCTGCTGGCGCACCGTAATGGCGTGCAGGTCCACCACGCAGTAGTAGCACTTGTATTCTTCCTGCAAACTCGCCCAGTTTTTAACCGCCCCCAGATAATTGCCCAGGGTCAGATCCCCGGACGGCTGTATGCCGCTGAATATAATCTTTTTTTCTTCAGCCATTCTGCGCCTCCACGAACTTGATAATCACGTCCGCAAGCCCGCTTTTTTTCACAGCCCCATGGTGCAGCACAGGCTTGGTTTTAAGCTCCGTAATTTTATCCGGAACGGCGGATTTGGATACCTCAGCCAGTTTCTGCGCGGCCCCAAAAATATCGTCTCCCGTCTCTTCCCCGGTGAGCGAACGCAGCACGTCGGGCACAAACTTAAACGGATTGGCGGTGGAAGCGATTACAGTGGGAATGTCCTCCCCCGTCACTTTTTTGTAATCCTCATACACCGCCCAGGCAACGGCCGTGTGCGTATCCAGCAGATAACCGTATTCTCCGTACACCTGTTTGATGGTCTCGCCCGTCCGCCCGTCGTCGCAGTAGCCTGCCCAGAAATCCCGCTGCATTTTATCCACCACAGCAGCCGGAACCTCATATCTTCCCTCTTTTTTCAGGGCGGCCATCCACGCGGATACCTGCGCTTCATCCCGGCCGCAAAGCTCAAACAAAAGCCTCTCCAAATTACTGGAGATCAAAATATCCATAGAGGGGGACATTGTCTTGTAAAAAGTTCTCCTGGCTGTGTATTCGCCTTTATGAAAAAAATCCGTTAAAACGTTGTTTCGGTTGGAGGCGCAAACAAGCCTGCGGATGGGCAGCCCCATCTGCTTGGCGTAATACGCTGCCAATATATTGCCAAAGTTGCCTGTGGGAACCACCACGTTGATGGGGGACCCGCATTTTATTTTCTCCTCCAATACCAGCTTTGCATACGCGTACACATAATAAGCAACCTGCGGAACCAGCCTGCCAAAATTAATGGAGTTGGCGGAAGACAGGTCGTAACCGGCTTGGCGCATCTGCCGGTTGAAATCCGGGTTGGCAAACAACTCCTTTACGCCGTTTTGCGCGTCGTCAAAGTTGCCGTGCACCGCGCAGGCGCATACGTTCCCGCCCTCCTGGGTTACCATCTGCAGCTTCTGCATATCAGATACGCCCTCGCTGGGGTAAAACACCACTATGGCCGTGCCGTCCACATCCGCAAACCCATCCATAGCGGCTTTTCCCGTATCGCCGGAGGTAGCTGTCAAAATAAGCACCTTCCTGCCGTCCGTCTGCCGTGCCATCGCTTTTTGCAGCAGCCTGGGCAGCACCTGCAGGGCCATATCCTTAAAAGCCAGAGTCGGCCCATGCCACAGCTCCATAACACACGCGTTGTCCACGCAGGAGAGCGGCACCACTTCTTTTGTATCAAAGCTTGCATATGCTTCCGCCGCCAGGATTTCTAGCTCTTCCTTTGAAAGGTCTATATAGGCGGACAGAACCTCCGAAGCCAGGGCCGGATATCCCTTTGAAGCTGTTTTCACAATGCCGTTCAGGTCCAAGCAGGGAAAATCCAGCGGCACAAACAGCCCGCCGTCAGCGGCAATGCCTTTTAGCACCGCATCCAGCGCGGGCATCTCTTCTTTTTTATTTCTAGTGCTGATAACTTTCATTTTTTTCTCCGTTTGAACAACCGAAAGAACCCCTGAGAGGGGCCTTTCTGCAAGTTTCAGGTTGCTCAGATGATAAATTTCTTCATGTAATCGGGGGCGGTTTTTGGATCTGCGCTGACAATAATCACCGCTTTAATGTTGTTCTTGCCGCAAAGCTCCTCAATTTTTTTCATCAGGTCTTCTATTTCTCCTACGCCCTTTTTGATGATCTTTAAAAAGGCGTCAATGTAAATGGCTTCAATATCAAAATTCTGCGATACCATGCCGCACAGAAAACCGTAGAATTCCTCGCAGCCGCTGATTTTGTATTCGGTCACATCCACAAAACGGATCTGGTGCACCACGTCGTACATGTAACGTTTGTCGTCGTCAATAAACACCACGTCTCCCTTGGCCTGCTTCATATCTGCGTTTGCAATGTCAATCAGCCTCTTTGTTTTTCCGGTTCCCTTTTCAGAATAAATCAACTGAATCATAGGTATCTCCCCCTTATTATATTATCGATTTGAAATCGCGTGTATTTCGTTTTTATGCCCGGCTGCTTTGCGGCAGCCGGGGCCAAAATTTTCATTTTTGAATCAAAGAAGTCCCCGTCATCTCCGCGGGCTTGGGTATCTGCATAATATCCAGCAACGTGGGCGCGAGGTCCGCCAATATGCCGCCCGGCCGCAACGCCGCACCCTTGTATTTGTTCGATACCAAGATGCAGGGCACGGGGTTGGTGGTGTGCGCGGTAAACGGGCCGCCGTTTTCCGGGTCTATCATCTCATCCGCGTTTCCGTGGTCCGCAGTGATAACAACGCTTCCGTTTATCTTCAGGATTGCGTCCACAATCCGCCGCACGCATTTGTCAACCGTGCGCACCGCCTGCTGCGCGGCTGCCAGAACGCCGGTATGCCCCACCATATCGCAGTTTGCAAAGTTGAGGATCATCATGTCATACTTGCCGGATTCTATCAGTTCAACCGCTTTGTCCGTTACCTCGTAAGCGCTCATCTCGGGCTGCAGGTCGTACGTCGCAACCTTGGGCGAAGGAATCAGCACCCGGTCTTCGCCGGGATTCGGTTTCTCCACGCCGCCGTTGAAAAAGAAGGTAACATGCGCGTATTTCTCGGTCTCCGCAATGCGGAACTGCGTTTTGCCAAGGGAGCTTAAATACTCGCCCAGCGTGTTTTCCAAAGACTGCGGCTGGTGGGCCACATGCACGCCCGGGAAGGCGGTAAACGTGGCGTCGTACTGGGTCATGCAAACATAATACACATTAAAATAGCCATTCTTGCGCACAAAGCCCGTGAAGTCCGGTTGAATAAACGTACGCGCAATCTCCCTTGCCCGGTCCGGGCGGAAGTTGAAGCAGATCAAGGCGTCGTCCTTCTTGATTGTGACGACCGGTTTGCCGTCCTTCACAATCACGGTTGGAACGACGAATTCATCCATTTCCTTACGGTCATAGGATTTCTGCATGGCGGCAACCGCATCCGGAGCCGTCAGGCCTTCGCCCAGCGCCATCGCGCTGTATGCCTTTTCCACGCGCTCCCAGCGGTTGTCGCGGTCCATGGCGTAATACCGGCCCATCACCGTTGCAATCTGGCCCGCGCCTATTTCCTTTATTTTTGCTTCCAGTTTCTCAATATAGCCTTTGCCGCTGTCCGGCGGCACGTCGCGCCCGTCCATCAGGCAGTGGATATAGGTTCTGCCGCCTATGCCTTTTTTCTTTGCAAGCGCAAGCAGCGCATACAGGTGTTCCTGGTGGCTGTGCACCCCGCCGTCCGAAACAAGGCCAAACAGGTGCAGGTCCGTGCCTGTTTGCAGAGCATGGTCTATCGCGCCCAGGAGCACGGCGTTTTCAAAAAAATCTCCGTCCGCAATCGCCTTGGTGATTCGCGTGAGTTCCTGGTAAACCACCCTGCCTGCGCCAATGTTTAAATGCCCCACTTCCGAATTGCCCATCTGCCCGTCCGGCAAACCCACCGAAAGCCCGCTTGCGCCAATCTGGGTGGATGGATAGTCTTTCATCAGTTGCAGCACATGCGGCGCGGTCACTTCGCTGATCGCGTTCCCGGGCGCCGGAGACGCCAGGCCGAATCCATCCATGATGATTAAAGCTGTAAAGTTGTCTCTCATAGTTCTCCTTAATAGTTCACAACACGGGAAAAGTCTTCCGCTTTCAGGCTTGCCCCGCCAATCAGTCCGCCGTCAATATCGGGCATGGCCATCAGCTCAGTGGCGTTCTTTGGGTTCATGGAACCGCCATACTGAATGCGGATGCTTTGCGAAGCTTCGCCGTATACCTCGGCAACCGCGCTGCGAATGCATTTGATTGTTTCATTCGCGTCCTGGCTGGTTGCGGTTTTGCCTGTTCCAATGGCCCAGATGGGTTCATAGGCAACCACCAGCCCCGCGACTTCGGATGCCGTAAGGCCTTCCAGCGCCAGTTTGGTCTGCAGCTTCACCACTTCTGTGGTAATCCCCTTTTCCCTCTGTTCCAGAGTTTCGCCCACACAGATGATGGGCACAAGACCTGCTGCCAAAGCCGCCTTCGTTTTTTTGTTTACGGTGTCATCCGTTTCCGCAAAATACTGTCTGCGCTCGGAGTGGCCGATAATCACGTATTCCACGCCCAGCGCCAGCAGCATATCCGCGGAGACTTCTCCGGTATAAGCGCCGCTTTTTTCAAAATGGATGTTCTGCGCGCCCAGATGGATGTTGCTTCCCGCCAGCGCTTTTGCAGCCGCATCCAGGCAAACAAAAGGAGGACAAACAACTACTTCCGCCTTTGCGTCCGCTACCAGGGGTTTTAATTCCTCTATCAGGGCAGCCGCTTCCTGGGGCGTTTTGTTCATCTTCCAATTTCCTGCTATAATTGCTTTCCTCATTGAATCTTTATTCTCCCAATACTAAACTTTAAAATTGACCTGCCCTTCTTTCGAAGGGCAGGTTTTTATACACTATTATTGATCGTTTAGCGCCGCAATGCCCGGCAGTTCAATGCCTTCCAGGTATTCCAGCGAAGCGCCGCCGCCTGTGGAGATATGCGTCATTTTATCCGCAAAACCCAGCTTCTTCACCGCGGCCGCACTGTCTCCCCCACCGATAATGGTGATCCCCTGCGCTTCGGAGAGCGCTTGGGCAACAGCCTTGGTTCCGTTTGCAAATTGCGGGAACTCAAACACGCCCATGGGTCCGTTCCAAATAATGGTTTTTGCAGATTTGATCTCCGTTGCAAACAGCATCCGGCTGGAAGGCCCGATATCAAGAGCCATCATATCATCCGGAATGGATTCCACGGGAACGATGGTTGACTGCGCGTCTGCGGAGAATTCGCTTGCTACCACATAGTCCACGGGCAACAGCAGTTTGATGCCCTTCATTTTCGCATCCGCAATAATGGCTTTGGCAGTTTCCAGAGTTGACGGATCAAACAGGGACGTGCCTATTTTATGCCCCTGCGCTGCCACAAATGTATGCGCCATGCCCCCGCCTATAATAATGGTATCGGCCTTTTTCATCAAATTTTCAATCACGCCAATTTTGTCGGCCACTTTTGCGCCGCCCAAAATAGCAATAAAGGGACGCTCCGGGTTTTCCAGCGCGCCGCCCAAAAATTCCAGTTCCTTCTGGATCAAAAAGCCGCAGGCCGAAGGCAGATAAGCGGTTACGCCCACCGTGGAGGCATGCGCCCTGTGCGCGGTGCCAAACGCGTCGTTTACGTATACGTCCGCAAGGGCAGCAAGCTGTTTGGAGAAACCAGCGTCGTTTTCGGTCTCCTGTTTGTGAAAGCGCAGGTTTTCCAGCAGTACAATCTGGCCTTCCTTTAATTCGGATACTGCTTTTTCCGCTTCAGGGCCTATGCAATCCTTGGCGAAGATCACCTTTGTTCCCGCCAGTTTTTCCAGGGTGGCGACAACGGGAGACAGCGAGAAATCCGGATTGGCTACGCCCTTGGGCCTGCCCAGATGCGAACACAGGATCAGCTTCGCTTTATTCTCCAGCAAATAGCGGATAGTAGGTATTGCCGCCGCTATGCGCGTATCGTCCGTAATTTCCTTTTTTTCATTTAACGGAACATTAAAGTCAACCCGCATCAAAACTTTTTTGCCGCTTACATCAATATCCCGAACAGTTTTTTTCGCCATATTTCTATTACTCCTTTAAGCAAATAAAATTCAGATATAATAACAGCTTTTATACTGATTATTCTATAGAATTTACCTCAATAAATCAAGAAAAACTTGACTATGCTAGTATTTGCACTTTGCGGTTCAAATAAAAATAAAACGCTGGCTTGTCCCTTTTTGCCGCGCCTTCCAAAAAGCGTGCCGGTTTATTTGTTAATTTTGAGCGTTTTGGCGAAGTATCCCGTATCACCATATTTGCCAGTCCGGTCAGCACCTGCGGAAACCCGATGAAAAACACGGCGGATGCGATATTAAAGAACGTGTGAAAATTGGCGATCTGGCGGGCAATGTCTCCGGGAGACCAGGATTCCACCCACCGAACCATGGGAAACAGGGGAATAAGCGCAGCAAAAAGCCCCGCGCCCACCAGATTATAAAAAAAGAAGGCCACGGCCGTCTTCTTCGCCGTTGCCCCGCTGCCCACGCTGGCCAAAATAGGCATAATGCATGTGCCCACGTTCAGGCCCAGCACAACATACACCGTTTCGTCCAGGCCCACAATGCCCTGCATGGCAAACGCCTGCATAATGCCCATGGTGGCGCTGGAACTCTGGATCACCAGAGTTACGGCAAATCCGGCAAGAAAACCGTTGAGAGGATTGGAGAAGGAAGATAACATATGCAAAAAGGGCGGCCATTCTTTCAGGGGAATCACCGCCTGGGACATAATGCTCATGCCCGTAAGCAGTATTCCAAGCCCGGCAATAATCTGCCCGATGAGCTGGATGCTCTTTTTTTTGATAAAAAATATCATCACAACCCCGGCAAACAAGATAAGCGGGGCGACTCTGAAAAAATTGAACGCTATGAGCTGTGCGGTAACGGTTGTGCCGATGTTTGCGCCCATGCCCACAAAAAATGCCTGTTCCAGGGTTAATAATCCGGCGTCCACAAAGCCGATCAATATTACGCTTGTTGCGCCGGAGCTCTGGATGGCCGCCGTAATGCCCGTGCCCAACGCCACAGCCGAAAAGCGGTTGCTGCACAAGCGCCCAAGCCCGCTGCGCAGGCGGTCGCCCGCCGCCGCTTCCAGGCCTCCGGTCATCAGCTTGATTCCGTATAAAAAAAGCCCAAGCCCGCCAAACAATACGGCCAGATCCAAAAAATCCATATAAACTCCATGGGTCTGTTATTTTAAGC
This sequence comes from Bacillota bacterium, assembly GCA_023408315.1. GTDB lineage: Bacteria > Bacillota > Clostridia > Christensenellales > Christensenellaceae > JAEYKI01. The sequence continues at coordinate 52,947 of JAEYKI010000020.1, read as the reverse complement.
CCGTATACCCGCCCTGCCGCAACGCCTCGTAAACCGCCACAGCCGCAGCGTTGGAAAGGTTCAGGCACCTGTGGTTCTCCAGCATGGGGATACGCACGCACTTATCCGGGTTCTTTTCCAAAATACCCCGGGGCAGCCCCGCCGTTTCCTTGCCCAAAACCAAAAAGCTGTCCGGCGCGTACACCGCCTGGTCAAACCGTTTGCCCGCCTTAGTAGTAAAATAATAAAAATCCCCACCTGGGTATTGCTCCCAAAGCTCTTCAATACACCCATATGTAAACAGCTTAAGGTAAGGCCAGTAGTCCAGCCCCGCCCGTTTGATGTGCTTCTCGTCCAGCGAGAATCCCATGGGTCCCACTATGTGCAACGCGGACCCTGTTACCACGCACGTCCTCGCTATGTTTCCGGTATTCTGTGGAATCTCGGGCTCCACCAGTACTACGTTTATTGGCACGTATCCCTCTTTTCTATCTGTATGCCATTCAGATACGAATTATTTAAAAAACACCATTTGCTAAAATGGTGTACAGACTGACGCAATTTTTTTCGGGGCATTGCCCCATACCCTACTTCTTTTCTGAAGAAAAGAAGCAAAAGACTTTTAATGTCTCCGAAAAATATAGTCATATTATGTCCTAAAGCACCGCATAGCGGCGCTTTAAACAAATCGGATTCCAAAGGGACAATTGTCCCTTTGGCAAGTGGTTTGAAGGCGAGCAGCCTCCAATAAAAACTTTTCAGCCCGCAGAAGCAACGCCGGGGGCGTTTTCCCCATCAAAAATATACCGGTCAATGGCATAGGCCACGCCGTTTTCCCATACAGGCAAAGTAACGCCGTCCGCGGCTGCCAGCACTTCTTTCATGGAATTGCCCATGGCAATGCCTACGCCTGCGCGCCGGATCATTTCAAGATCGTTAGTGGAATCCCCAACGGCTATCACATTCTGCATCCCGGCACCCATGCGTTCCGCCAGAAACTCCAGCGCGGAGGCTTTATTCACGCCTTTGCGGGTTAGCTCAAAATGCAGCCTCTCGCCTTTTACCGCATCAAAATATCCAAAAGAATCAATGAGCGCCTGCATTTCCCCATGCTTGTTCTCATCTTCCGTACACGCCAGAAGCTTTACGGCGCCGTCTCCCACCGTTTGCATCAGGGTTTCCGCGTCATCGCAAAAAACCACCAGGTCCTGATAACGGTCAACCCCCCATTTGCGGAAAAGCTCCCCGTGACTGCTGCCCTTTTCGCAATAAATATGGTCTCCGCAAAAAACAAACCGGCAGAAGCAATATGGTTCCATCTCCGCATATGCTCTCCTGAGCCACGCGTTCTCTATGGTCCTGCTGTAAATGGTTTTATTTTCAAACCGAACGTCCGCGCCGTTGGAACAGATCACGGGCGTGCCAATCTGCATATTCGATACAATTTCCTTTGCGGTGGGAAAAATCCTTCCGGTTGCAACCACCACCGTAACACCGGCCCTCTGCGCGCGCGCAATGGCCTCTATGTCCTGAACGGAGACGCTCTGGTCTTCGCGTACCAGGGTGCCGTCCAGATCCAGTGCCAATATTTTAGCTGTTTTCATTTACAAATTCTGCAATCCTTCTTAAAGCTTCTTTGATGTTTTCTACAGACGCCGCATAGGAGCAGCGCATATACCCTTCTCCCGCGTCACCAAACGCCGTACCCGGCACGCAGGCGACTTGTTTTTCATGAATCAGGCGGCTGCAAAACTCTTCGCTGGGCATTTTGCATTTGGTAATATTGGGAAACACATAAAACGCTCCCTTGGGTTCAAAGCAGGACAGGCCAATCTCGTTGAAAGATTTAAATATATATTGCCTGCGCTGGTCGTAGCTTTTGCGCATTTTTTCCACCTGCGCAAAGCCTGTATCCATCTCGTGCCTTATGGCCTCCACCCCGGCCGTCTGGCTCATGGTGTTGGCCGCCAGCATGGAATACTGGTGAATCTTGACCATTGCGGCAATCACAGGCTGGGGCCCCGCCGCGAATCCCAGGCGGAATCCCGTCATGGCAAACGCCTTGGAAAAGCCGTTGATAACCACACACCTGGGATAAATATCCTCAAAAGACGCTATGGACGCATGCGTCCCGCCATAAGTCAGTTCGGAATAAATTTCGTCCGAAATTACAAGCAGATCGTGTTTGATAATGACCTTGCGCAGGGCGGAGAGTTCGTCCCTGGTCATAGTCGCGCCCGTGGGGTTGTTGGGGTAAGGGATCACAATGGCTTTTGTTTTGCTTGTAACCGCGCGGGCCACAATTTCCTCGGTCAGCTTAAACTCGTCTTTTTCCTTTGTTTCCATGCATACCGGCACGCCGCCCGCAAAGCGTACGCCCGGCATATAAGAAACGTAGGACGGCGCGGGAACCAGAACCTCGTCCCCCGGATCAATAACCGCGCGGAACACAAGGTCCAGCGCTTCGCTGGCGCCCACCGTTACAACTACCTCGTTTTTGGGATTGTAGGCAAGGCCGTACCTTGCGGATAAATACTTCGCAATCTGGCGGCGCAGCTCAATGGTGCCCCAGTTGGAAGTATAGTGCGTGCTGCCGTGCTCTATGGAAAATATTGCGGTCTCCCGGATATTCCACGGAGTCACAAAATCGGGTTCGCCCACGCTTAATGAAATCACGTCTTTCATTTCGCTGGCGATATCAAAAAACTTCCGTATTCCGGAAGGCGGCACATCGGCAATATGCCTGGCAATGTATTGGTCCATGCTCCTCATGGCGTCACAACCAATCTTTCATCCGTTTCATCATTCACCAGAATCACGCCGTTTTCCTTGTACTTGCGCATAATAAACACCGTAACCGTGCTGGTAACGCCGTCTATCACCGCCAGTTTTTCAAAAACAAATTTGGAGATGCTCTTAATATCGTGGCTCTGGATGCGCACAGCCAGGTCGTAGCTGCCCGCCATCAGGGAGACGCTTTTCACCTCTTCAAACTTGTAGATACGCTTTGCCAAATCGTCGTAGCCGTATTCGCGTTGTGGTGTCACCTTTACTTCAATCAGCGCTTCCACATGGTTGTTCTCGTCCAGCACTTCACGGTTCACCACCGCAACATACTTTACAATCACTTTCTGCTCTTCCAGTTCGGCTATGGCCTGCGCCACTTCGCTCTCTGTCGCGCCCAGTAAAAGCGCCAGTTCCTTTGCGTCCCTTTTTGCGTTTTCCTCCAGCAAATCCAGAATCTCAAGTTTGATATTTTTCATGCTCAGACCTCCAAAACGCGTTTTAAAACGCTATTTACGCAGATTTGACCTGTGTACGCAAAAAGCGGTATACCGGGTCAGGTCAATCTCACGGATCATGGATTCCATTTCATTGTCCCCAAAAGACGTCGTCCGGCCTTCTGCATACTCGCGGTCAATTTGTTCTTTTAATGTTACAACCATCTCGTCTTTTTTGTCAATCCTGTCCGCATCCGTCAGATTAAAATGCGCGTTGATCCAGTGGGCAATTCCCGCCAGTCCTGAATGCTCTCCAATAATTACGGAAACCTTGCGGCCCAGTATTTTATCCGTATTAAATATATTATATATCGATTCGTCTTTCAAAAGACCGTCCGCATGGATGCCGGCGCGCGTGGAATTAAAGTTCCTGCCCACAAACGGCGTACGCGGGTCTATCTCTTGTTTCAGCTCTTTTTCAAAATACTCGGCAATCTCGGTAATCATACGCAAGTCCATGCCGTCTGCGGTTCCCTTTAGCTGCGCATATTCAATACACATAGCTTCAATGGGCGTGTTTCCCGTGCGTTCTCCAATGCCCAGCATGGAACAGTTTACGCTGGAAGCGCCGTACAGCCACGCCATGGCGGAATTGGTAACGGCCTTGTAAAAATCGTTGTGCCCATGCCATTCCAAAAGCTCAGGCGGCGTTTTGGCAAAAAACCGCAGGCCATATACCAGGCCCTGCACGCTGCGCGGCGGCGCCGCTCCCGTATAAGGCACGCCGTACCCCAGCGTGTCGCACATCCTGATCTTAATCGGAATGCCGGATTCCTCACGCAGTTTCATAAGCTCGCGCACAAAAGGCACAACAAATCCGTAATAGTCCGCCCGGGTAATGTCCTCCAAGTGGCAGCGCGGTATCACGCCCACGTCCAGCGCATCCTTGGCAATAGACAGGTATTTGTCCAGCGCCTGCGTGCGGGTCAGGTTCATTTTATTAAATATGTGGAAATCAGAGCAACTCATCAAGATGCCCGTTTCCTTAATGCCCATGGCTTTTGCCATCTCAAAATCTTTTTTATTAGCGCGTATCCAGGTGGTGATTTCCGGGAACTCGTACCCGAGCGCCATACATTCCTCAATGGCCTTGCGGTCTTTTTCCGTGTACACAAAAAACTCGCTCTGGCGGATTACGCCCTTGGGACCGCTCAGGAGGTGAAGCATTTTAAACAGATCCACCACTTCCTTGACCGAGAATGGCGTGCGCGACTGCTGTCCGTCCCTGAACGTGGTATCCGTGATCCAGATGTCGTCCGGCAGGTACATGGGCACACGCCGGAAGTTAAAAACAACCTTGGGTATGGAGTCATACTCCATGGACTGTGGGAACAAATTGGGGGTCTTTACATCCTGCAACTGGTATTCATATGCCTCTTCCTGAAGAAGATTCCATTTTCCGTTTGCCGTATTTTCCATCTTAATCCTCCAGTCCTTCCACAAATGCCGCAATGCGCCCCAGCCCTTTTTGAATGTTCTGGCGGGACGTAGCGTACGATAACCTCACAAAACGGTCAGCCCCAAACGCTATGCCGGGCACAACAGCCACCAGGCTCTTTTCAAGAAGCAATTCCGTAAAATCAAGCGAACCCGCAATTGTTTTTTCACCGCATTTTTTGCCAATCACGCCGGTAATATCCAGCATCACATAAAACGCGCCCTCGGGTTTCACACAGCTAACGCCCTTCATTTTTCCAATCAGTTCCACCATCATATCCCGGCGCTGTTCAAACTCGGCCACCATGGCCGCAAGGTCTTCCTGCGGGCCGTTTAAAGCCACCACACTGGCATATTGCGTAATGGAGCTTGGGTTGGAAGTCGCGTGGCTCTGGTAACTGTCCATGATCTTTGCCAGTTCCTTGGAAGAGGCGGTGTAACCCATCCGCCAGCCCGTCATGCTGTACGCCTTGGAAAGCCCGTTCACCAGTATGGTGCGGCTGTATGCGTCCTCACTCAGGGTGGGAAAGCTTACGTGCGTTTTGCCGTATGTCAGTTCGTCGTATATTTCATCCGCAACCACATACAGGTCATGCTTATTTGCGAGACGGGCAATGCCTGCCAGCGTCTCCGCGGAATACAGGCATCCGCAGGGGTTGGACGGGCTGTTTACGATGATGGCGACCGTCTTTTCCGTAATGGCCTCGGCAATATCCTGTAATTTCGGCTCAAAATTATTTCCTTCCGCCGCTTCCACATAGACCGGCACGCCGTCCGCCATTTTAACCAATTCAGGGTATGTAACCCAGAAAGGCGAAACAATGATCACCTCGTCCCCCGGATTCAGAATGGCCTGGAACGTATTGAACAGGGAATGCTTTGCGCCGTTGGAAATCACAATCTGGGCAGGCTCATAGGCAAGGCCATATTTGCGCTTCAGGCGCGCGGCCACCGCCTTTTTAAGATCCATGGTACCGGAAGCGGGTGTGTACTTGGTAAATCCGCGGTCTAAAGCCTCTTTTGCGGCCTGTTTTATATATTCCGGGGTATCCATATCCGGTTCCCCGGCTCCAAATCCAATTACATCCTTGCCATTGCTGAGCATTTCTTTTTCCAGTGCTGTTACCTTGAGAGTGGGTGACGGAGAAATCGCAAGAGCTTTCTTTGAAAAATGCATAGTGTCCTCCTATATAAAAAAAATAATATATACTTTTTAAGCGCCCTTCTTGGTTGATTTATTGTATCACAACTTTTTCGCCAAAACAATACAAAAGAGACCGCAAATGAAAGTATTGGAAGCAAAAATTGCAAGCGCCCGCAGGCCACCAAAACGCTTGATTTTTGCGGGTTTTCTCTATACAATATAGTTATTATTGCAATAATCTACAAAATCGGCTCAATGGAAACGATAGGAGAATCATTATGTCAAATTATGAGATTGGAGCTTGTTCCTGCTGCGATTTGCCTGCCGATTATGCGGCGCGGCGGAATTTGACCGTTCTGCCATATCATTATTTTATGGACGGCAACGAATATATAGAGAACCAGGGAGATGAATCCGGCATCCAGAATTTCTACAATAAACTGAGGGAAGGCTCTGTCTCCACCACTTCTATGGTAAACACGGAAACATTTGAAAATCTGTTCCGGCCCATACTGGAATCCGGGCGCGATATACTGTATATTGTTCTTTCCTCTGGTTTAAGCGGCAGTTATAACAATGCCAAAATGATAGCGGAAAAACTCTCCAAAGAATTTCCGGAGCGCAAACTATACGTGGTGGATTCCCTGTGCGCGGCGCGCGGCTTCGGCCTTTTTGTCCACCTTTTGCTCAACCTGAGGGACGAGGGAAAAACCATAGACGAAGTATACGAATGGGCGCTTTCAAACACAAAGCATGTAATCCACTGGTTTGCCGTGGACAGCCTGGATCATCTGCGCCGCGGCGGGCGTGTTTCCCGTGCGACGGCCTTCCTTGGTACCATAATGAACATCAAGCCTGTGCTGCGCTTTGACGACGGAGGCAAAATCATCCCGGTGGAAAAGGTACGCGGCCGCAAAAAATCCCTGATTGAGCTGGTAGACAAAATGGAAGGCCAGCTTGAAAATCCCGAGGGAGCAACCGTTTTCATCGGCCACGGCGACGCGCTGGAAGACGCGCAGTTTGTTGAAAAATTGGTATGGGAACGCTATCCCATGATAAAAGAGACAATGATCCACTACATCGGGCCTATTGTTGGAACCCATTCCGGCCCCTCTACCATTGCGCTGCATTACATGGGCAATCAGCGGTAAATTTTAGAAACAAACATGCCAAGAGAGCGGTTTCCCGCTCTCTTCAGCTTGATGACAAAGTTTATACTGATAAAAAAACACCAGAAGCACAATTTCCTTACTATACACAGGCCGCTGAAAGCCCCAAATACAAGGCATTTCGAGCATTACGACGCAAGCGTAGTTCATCCTACGCTGAGGAGCAAGCACAGAAATAACGCAGTAGTTGGGGTTTGTCAGCGGCCTGACGTGAGCGGTTTCCCGCTCTCTTTTTTGTAGTAAGGCCAAGGGCAGCGTTCTTAAAAAATCTATTGACCACGCACCGCCACTTTGGTTTTTTTTGTAAGAAAAAATCCTGCCGCAATCGCGGTCAGCGGCGCAACCGAAACCAACCCAAAGCTGCCCACAATGGTGTGAACAATTTCCGCGGCCACATATTTAAAATTGAATATATTATAAAGGGGAGTTCCCTGCGCCATAAACACCATGATGAGGGCGATAAAACCGCCGGAATAGGCCAGAAGCAGCGTGGTAGTCATTGTGCCCATAATAGCGCGCCCCACGTTAAAGCCGGATTTAATGAGCTCTTTTCTGCCAATATCCGGTTTCTTGTCCGTCACCTCATGCATGGCGGAAGTGATATCCACCGCCACGTCCATTACCGCGCCGGATGCGCCAATAAATATGCTTGCCATAAATATCTGCGTCAGGCTAAGGTTTGCATATCCGCTGTATAAAAGCGTCTCGGAGAACTGCATAACCGCCCCGTGAATTTTAAACATATCGGTAAAAACAACCCCCAAAATGCACGTTACCAGCATTCCGGCAAAGCAGCCCGTAATAGCGGAGAAAAACCGTTTGTCAAATCCGTATACCAGCGAAATGATGATCACTGTAAGCGCCGCCGTTATCCACAAGCCCGTAAGAACAGGATTGTGCCCGTTTAAAAACATGGGTATCAAAAGCTTCCATAAAGCAAGCACAGCCACGGCAAAAGAGAGTATCGCCCGTATGCCGGTTTTGCCCGCGTATACAATCAGCAGGGCAACAAATATCACGGCCAGTATAATCTCCGCGTTGATGCGGTAATGGTCAATCATGCTGACAGATGTGATCTGCCCCCCCTGGTAGTTGGCCACAACCATCGCCTCGTCTCCCACCTGAAAAAATTTGTCGTTTTCAAGAGAGCCGCTCATCATATTAACGCCGTATGCATATTGCCCCTGAAACTTGCCCTCCATAAAGAGCACCTTGCATTTTTGCTCTCCCGCCCTAAGCAGGCCCGTATCTTTTACCATGCTGTTGTCAACTTCCACAACCTGTGCCTTGCACTGCTCCGCGCCCTTATAAATTTCCTTGTCTTCATACCCGGTTGGGATCAGCAATAAAATCGCCATTACAGCAACAGCCACCAGGACAGGCGCAAAATCCCTTATATTAATTTTTACTGTTTTCATATCTGCCCTTTCAATGCCGCACCGTTTATGGTGCGGCAAACGTATCGGTATGGTGATAAACAAAAGATACAACCGGTTTTGGCCGGCTGCATCTTTTGGCTTGTATAGAGTATTGGTTCGTTATGCTACCTGGAGAAGAGCCGCCATTTTTTTATAAATATCCGTGTTGTCATAAAATCCGCCGAACGAGTCCTCGCCAACGCCCTGCGCGAAGACCGGAACCGGAACACCCGTGTGCGCATAAGAAGTAAAGCTGATGCCGGATTTGTTGTTCAGGATATGGGTAATGGTAACAGAAAGCGGCTCATATGTGCCGTAGAGCAGTTTTTCCGCATCCGTCATGGGGGTTGCCACAACGCCCATGGTCCTGTCGTATGCCGCCTGCAACTGGGATATCTCGTAATCTGTCAGAATAAGCTTGGATTCGGGATTGGCAACCGCTTCCGTGTCTTCTTTTGTAATCAGGCCAAAGTTTGTTTTGATGTCTGCCAACACCGTTTCAAAGGGAGCTTTTTCTGTCTTATATTTGGCTACAAAATCCGTGTCGTATTTTTTATAGGATATTTTCTGGTTAGACAGGTTGCTCATAAACGTGTTGTATTCCGTTCCCGCAAAACCAATGGAAAGGCCGCCTGTTTCATGGTCGCCCGTTACAATGATCAGCGTTTCATCCTTGTGGTTGTTGTAGAACTCAACCGCCTTGTCAACCGCGTTGCTCAGCGCGATGGTGTCGGCAATGGTGGAACCCGCGTCGTTGGCATGGCAGGCCCAGTCGATTTTTCCGCCTTCAACCATCATAAAGAAGCCTTTATCGTTATCCAGCACTTCTATGCCCTTCTGCACGTAATCGGCAAGGGAAAGTTCGTCGTCCGCCCTGTCATTGTCATAAGAAAGCGAAGAGCTGTCCGCCAGCTTGTTGCCAATCACAAGCGCTTTGCCGTCGTCCGCTTTCAGAGCCAGCGCTTCATCCTTGGATGCGATCACTTTGTAACCGCCTTCTCTTGCCTGTGTGTACAGGTCCTTTGCAAAAGGATCAGAATCCCCGGATGTGCCAAGCAGGCCGCCGCCGGCAAAATAATCAAATCCGCTTGCAATCAGTTCCTGTCCAATCTGGTAATAGTTATTTCTGCTGGGCTGGTGCGCATAAAAAGCAGCGGGAGTTGCATGGTTTAAGTTAACGGTGGAAACAACGCCTATTTTCATGCCCTGTTTTTTCAGTTTTTCCGCTATGGTTTCAAATTTTGTGGTTTTATTTTCATCCATGTTAATAACGCCGCTGTAGGTTTTATGTCCCGAAGCAATGGATGTGGCAGTGGAAGCGGAGTCCGGGCAGAAGGACGTGGAATCATAGGTGGAAGCAGAACCGGCCACAGGGAAATTCATAAACGCAAGCCCCTTGCCGCCTTCCAGAATTTTTGCGCCGGGATCGGCAGACATTGCTCCCAGATAATAAGAAGCTGTTTGGGCCTGTACATAGCTCATGCCGTCCCCAATAAATAAGAACACATATTTGGGGGCTTTAGCCGTTTCCTGAGTCTGGGCCTGGGTGGACAACACCTGCGTTGCCTCCGCGCTGGAAACGGCAGCCGCGGCCGACGACGCTGCAGGAGCCTGCGCGGCACAGCCCGTGAGCATCGCGACGGCAAAAGCCGCGGCAACGCCCGTTGCAATCAGTGACTTGATTTTCATAATTACCTCCATAAAACAAAAAATAATGTAAGCACATGCAACACCTTTCCTATTTTTTATATCAATAATTTGTTAAATCCATTTTTAAAACTTGTAAAAAAAAGGTTAATTCTTGCAAAATTAAATACAAAAATAAAAAAATCTCTTTTAAGGATTCCAGCCTGTCAAAAAAGTCAGCGATAAGCTGGTTTTTTTGACAGGCTGAGGGCTTTTCTTGTCCCAAGCGGGTCTGGCGTTGACTTTTTGGCTTATTAATGCTATTATTTAGCTAAATACTGCGGAATTCAGGTCTTTTGGGCAGATTACAGGCTTGTTTGTCCCTTTTTTCTTGATCGGTTCAATTTTTTATCATTAATGTTTGATACGATGCAAAAATGCCCCGTTTGCGGGCAATCATTTCGAACCAACTAAGGGAGGATTTTATGTCAGAATTTATTGTTGCCACGGTTTCTACCGCGGATATGGAAGAAGAATACCTGCACCAGCACAATATACCGTTTGTAATGTACCCCTATACGGTTGGCAGCCAGGCGTTTATGGACGATTGTAAAAAAGAAACCCGCGACCTTACCTGGAAGCTTATGCGGCAAGGCGAACTTACAACCACATCCATGATCAATACCTATACCTATTTTGAGCTTTTTGATAAGCTCATGCAGCAGGGCAAGGACGTCCTCTTTTTGGAAATGTCCAACAAACTGTCCCGCTCCTACGTCAACGCCGTGGAAGCGGCAAAAATGCTGGAAGAAAAGCATTATAAAAACCGTTTTCGCCTTATAGACACGCTCTGCATGTCCGGCGGTCTTGGATTATTGCTTCATTACGTGCGCATCATGCGAGACGAGGGTAAAACCTTTGACGAAGCGGTTGAATGGGTGGAAGCCAACAAGCTTAAGATTATGCACTGGTTCACCGTGGAAGATCTTAATTTCTTAAAGCGCGGCGGGCGCGTATCCAACAGCGCCGCCTGGATAGGCACCCTGCTGAATATAAAACCCGTGCTGTATACAAATACGGAAGGCGCGCTGATAGCTCTTGAAAAGCAACGCGGCAGAAAAAAAGCGCTCCAGAGCATACTTGACCACATGAAAGAAGACTTTACAGAGCCGGACGGCAAAGAGGTCTTTATCAATCATGCGGACTGTCTGGAGGACGCGGCGTTTATGAGGGACCGCATTAAGGAAAATTTCCCCACCTGCGGCAAGATCACCATTATGTCGCTGGGGGCGGTCGTTGGCGCGCATTGCGGGCCGGGGCTTTTAACAATATTCTATCTTGGCAAACAGCGCTACAAATAAGCAAAACATAGCATGATTGGCAAAGCCCCGGAAACGGGGCTTCTGTTTTAAAATTCATCCGTATTATATCTTATAGCTTCTTTAAAACTTCCCGTTTTTTTAATATAAATAATTCCTATTAAAATACTTGGGTTTAATATTGACACATGTGTTTATATGTATTATGATTCTATATCATACAAATATAGTAGGATTTCTTGAATACATAATTGGCAAAGGAGGTGCTGCAAATGAAATTATCCACCAAAGGAAGATACGGGCTCAGAGCCTTGGTAGATCTTGCGCTCAACAGCGAGCCGGACGCGGTTTCCATCAGCAGCATCGCGCAACGGCAGGGCATCTCCGAGCGGTATCTGGAACAGTTGATGGCCAAGCTGAAAAAGGCTGGAATTATCGCAGGCATCCGCGGCGCGCAGGGCGGTTATGTTCTTGCCCGCAGCCCGCAGGAGATTACCATTGGGGACGTGCTCCGCGCGCTGGAAGGCAACCTGAATGCGGTGGATTGCCCCGCCATACTGGACGCCGGAAACTGCACCGGTTCCGAACATTGCGCGGCCAAAATGGTATGGAAAAAAATCAACGATGTGATCAATCAGACGGTAAACAGCATCCGCCTAAGCGATCTGATAGAAGAACAGAAACAAACGGACGGTTGTACGCCTCATCCGGCGCTACACGGACAAAAAGGGGATAACGTAAATGGACAGAATGATCTATTTGGACAATGCTGCAACCACAGCAACAAGGCCTGAAGTAGTCCAGGCAATGCTGCCATATTTTACGGAGCAGTTTGGCAACCCATCCAGCCTGTACAGCTTTGCCGCCAAAAACCGGACTGCGGTGGAAAACGCAAGAAAAGCCATTGCCGGCGCGCTGGGCGCAACCCCTCAGGAAATTTATTTCACTGCGGGCGGCACAGAGTCGGACAACTGGGCAATCAAGGGGGTTGCATCCGCGCTTAAAGCCAAAGGCAACCACATCATCACCACAAAAATAGAGCATCATGCCGTTCTGCATACCTGCGAATACCTGGAGAAGAACGGGTTTGAGGTGACATACCTGAATGTGGATGAATTCGGAGTGGTAAATCTGGCCGAACTGAAACAGGCCATTCGTCCCACAACCATCCTGATCTCCGTTATGTTCGCGAATAACGAGATCGGCACCATCCAGCCCGTCCGTGAAATCGGCGCCCTTGCAAAGGAGCACGGCATCCTGTTTCATACGGACGCGGTTCAGGCGTTTTGCCAGATACCCATAGATGTGAACGAATACGGCATCGATATGCTCAGCGCCAGCGGGCATAAACTGAGCGGCCCCAAAGGAATCGGCATCCTGTACGTCCGCAAAGGGGTGCGGCTCCATCCGTTTGTACACGGCGGTTCCCAGGAACGCGGGCGGCGAGCGGGTACAGAAAACGTTCCCGGTATTGTGGGCCTGGGCAAAGCTGTCGAGATCGCGCAGGCAACCCTGCAGGAACGCATGCAAAAAGAAGCCGCGTTGCGGGACCACCTGATTAAAACGGTGCTGGAAAGCGTACCTTATTCCCGTCTCAACGGGCATCCAACAGAGCGCCTGCCGGGCAACGCGCATTTCTGTTTCCGCTTTGTGGAAGGCGAATCCCTTCTTTTGATGCTGGACCAGAAAGGCGTCTGCGGTTCCAGCGGTTCAGCATGCACATCCGGATCACTGGATCCTTCTCATGTTCTGCTGGCCATCGGTCTGCCGCACGAGATTGCGCACGGGTCCCTCCGGCTCACGTTGAACGAAACAAATACTCTAGAAGAAATGGATTATACCGCCAAGTCTGTCACAGAAGTTGTGGCGCGCCTCAGAAGCATGTCGCCGCTCTATGAAGACTTTACACGGAAAGGAGAAAAATAATATGTACAGCGAGAAAGTGATGGACCATTTTGAACATCCAAGAAATGTGGGTGAACTGGAAGACCCAAGCGGCGTTGGCACAGTGGGCAATGCGCAGTGCGGAGACATTATGCGCATTTACCTGGATATAGACGACGATCAAATCATCCGGGACGTTAAATTCAAAACATTCGGATGCGGCGCGGCAATTGCCACCAGCAGTATGGCGACTGAACTGGTAAAAGGCAAATCCATTTACGAAGCCCTTAAAATCACCAACCGCGCGGTGGCGGAAGCTCTGGACGGCCTGCCGGACGCCAAGCTGCACTGTAGTTTGCTTGCCGAAGAAGCCATTCACGCAGCTCTCTGGAACTACGCGGAGAAAAACGGCATTGCAATCGAAGGCCTTAAAAAGCCTAAAACTGATATACACGACCAATCCTAAATACATCAATTAAGGGCTCCGCCCTTATGATCCCGCTTCTTTTCTTAAAAAAGAAAAGAAGCAAAAGAATTTAATGCTCAAATGCCGTTTACACGGCATTTTAACTAATGGGATTCCAAAGAAGCCTTGTATAAGGCTTTTTTTATTGTCCTCCTCCTTCTGATAAAAATTGCATACGTGCAAATAATAGAAACAGGCATTTTTATACAGAAGGAGAATAACAAATATGGCAAAAAAAATCACCATAGACGGCAACACGGCTGCGGCGACCGCAGCCTACGCCTTTACGGAGGTAGCGGCAATCTACCCCATCACTCCATCCTCCACCATGGCGGAAATTGCGGACGACTGGTCTGCAAACGGAAAAACCAACTGCTTTGGCCAGACGGTCAAAATCGTGGAGATGCAGTCCGAGGCAGGCGCGGCGGGCGCCATGCACGGCTCGCTGGAAGCGGGTGCGCTCACAACAACGTTCACGGCCTCCCAGGGCCTGCTGCTCATGATCCCGAATATATACAAAATGGTGGGCGAGCTGCTGCCAGGCGTCATCCACGTATCCGCCCGGGCGGTATCGGTGCACGCGCTGTCCATTTTTGGGGACCACCAGGACGTCATGGCCTGCCGCATGACGGGCGCACCCCTGCTGGCCTCCGCCAATGCGCAGGAGGTGCTGGACCTGGGCAGCGTTGCACACCTCTCCGCAATCACATCCTCGCTGCCCTTCATCCACTTCTTCGACGGATTCCGCACGTCACACGAAATCATCAACATCGATGATATTGAGTATAAAGACCTGGAAAACCTGGTGGACAGGGATGCCCTGGAACATTTCCGCAGCAGGGCGCTGAACCCCGCGCATCCGCTGGTGAAGGGTACCGCCCAGAATCCGGACATCTATTTCCAGGGCAGGGAGGTGCAGAATCCTTATTTTGACCACACGCCCCATATTGTGGACCAGTATATGCACAAGCTTGCAGCCGTCACCGGCCGGGACTACCATCCCTTTGATTATTACGGCGCGCCGGACGCGGAGAACGTGATCGTGGCCATGGGTTCTGTGTGCGACACCATCAAGGAAGTGGTGCAATACCTGGCCGCCAAAGGCGAAAAAACAGGATTGCTTCAGGTGCGGCTGTACCGCCCGTTCTCACGCGAATATTTCTTCAGCGCAATGCCGGGATCAGTCAAAAAAATTGCGGTGCTGGACCGCACCAAGGAACCCGGATCGCCCGGAGAACCTTTGTACCTGGACGTGTGCAAGCTTTACAGCGGCAGGAAAAACGCCCCGCTTATTGTGGGCGGGCGCTACGGCCTGGGTTCCAAGGATACCACGCCTCCGCAGATTCTTGCCGTGTTTCATACCCTTAAGGAGGCACAGCCCAGGGACGGATTCACCATCGGCATCAAGGACGACGTGACCCACACTTCCCTTGCGGAAGACAAAAGCTGGCGGCCCATAGAAAACGGCACGGTGTCATGCAAATTCTGGGGCCTTGGTTCGGACGGCACAGTGGGCGCAAACAAATCCGCCTGCAAAATTATCGGCGCGCACACGGACCTGAATGTGCAGGCCTACTTTGCCTACGACAGTAAAAAATCCGGCGGCACCACCATCTCTTACCTGCGGTTTGGCAGGCAGCCCATCCGCTCGCCCTATCTTATCTATCACGCGGATTATATCGCGTGCCACAACCAATCCTTCCTGAACCATTACGACCTTATCGCGGGCCTCAAACCGGGCGGCGCATTTGTTCTGAATTGCGAGTTTACGCCCCAAACCATTGAAAAAGAACTGCCGGGAGAGATAAAGCGCTATATTGCCGCCAACAACATCAAGTTTTACATCATAGACGCGGAGCGCATCGCCTCTGCCATCGGCCTGGGCAACCGCATCAACATGATCATGCAGGCCGCGTTTTTCAAGCTGGCGGGCATCATTCCGCCGGACGACGCGGTGCGTTATTTAAAGGAATCCATCCAAAAATCCTACGGCCGCAAGGGCCAGAACATAGTGGACATGAACAACGCCGCCGTGGATCAGGGAATTGATTCCCTAATCCAGATAGAGGTACCCTCTCACTGGGCCAACGCGCCCATAGAGGCTGCCCAGGTGCAAAGCGAGCCGGATTTTGTGCGCAACATCCAGCGCGTCATGGCGCGCAACCAGGGGGATGAGCTGCCGGTAAGCGCCTTTAAAGGCATGCCGGACGGCGCGTTCCCTCTGGGCACAACCGCATACGAAAAGCGCGGCATAGCGCCTACCCTGCCCGAATGGCAGATAGATAAATGCATTCAGTGCGGCAGATGTTCCTATGTTTGCCCACACGCAACCATCCGCCTGTTTTTGCTGAACGAAGAGGAGGCCGCCCGGGCGCCCGAAGGCTTTAACACCAAAAAAGCGCAGGGGCGCGGCCTTGAGCCATACCAGCTTCGCGTTCAGATCAGCCCTCTCGATTGCACGGGCTGCGGGAACTGCGCGGACGTCTGCCCCGCCAAAGGCAAAGCGCTCATCATGAAACCGGCCCCGCCGGAAACGGAAGCACAGTGCGGCAACTGGGAATTCGCCATGACGCTTACAGAAAAGCCGGACGCGGCGGACCCCAAAACCGTAAAAGGCAGCCAGCTGATCCGCCCGCTTCTGGAGTTCAACGGGGCATGCCCCGGATGCGGGGAAACGCCGTATATACGCTTATTAACACAACTTTTTGGCGAACGCATGATGATCGCAAACGCAACCGGGTGTTCTTCCATCTGGGGCGCAAGCGCGCCGTCCATTGCCTATACCACCAACGCAAGCGGCCGCGGCCCCGCCTGGGCCAGCTCCCTGTTTGAAGACAACGCGGAATACGGCTTTGGCATGTACCTGGGCTGGAAGCAAATACACGCAAAGCTAAAAGAACTTGCGCAGCAGGCTGCAGAGAGGCCCGCTTTGGATGCAAAAATAAAAAAAGCGCTGCAAAACTGGCTCGACAGCCAGGCAGACGGCGAATCCAACCTGAAGGCCTCCCTTGCGGTAAAAGAGTTGCTTAAATCTGTAGAGGGGCAAAAAGACCCTGCGCTGCAGCAGATCGCGTCCCTGCAGGATTTTCTGGAAAAGCGCTCGTTCTGGATGATCGGCGGGGACGGCTGGGCGTACGATATCGGTTACGGCGGTGTGGACCATGTGCTTGCCACCGGGGAAGACGTAAATATATTCGTTATGGATACAGAGGTATACTCCAATACAGGCGGACAGGCCTCCAAATCCACCCCCACGGGCGCGGTGGCCAAGTTTGCCGTGGGCGGCAAGCCAACCCGCAAAAAGGACCTGGGCCGCATGGCAATCACATATGGCAACGTGTATGTGGCGCAGATCGCCATGGGCGCTGATATGAATCAGACGCTCAAAGCCATGTTGGAAGCGGAAAGCTATCCCGGCCCCTCGCTCATCATCGCGTACGCGCCCTGCATCAGCCACGGCATTAAGACCGGTATGGCCTCCAGCGTGCACGAATCCAAAAAAGCGGTGGACGCGGGATACTGGCACATGTACCGGTACGACCCACGCCTTGCCGGTACGGATAAAAATCCGTTCCAAATGGATTCCAAGGAACCCACCCAGTCCTACCGGGATTTTCTGAACGGCGAGATACGTTATGCGCAACTTAAAAACACTTTTCCGGATGCGGCGGAACAGCTGTTTGCCGAATCCGAGCGCCAGGCAAAGGAGCGCTACCAGGCGTATAAAGATCTTTCCGGGCAAAGCTGAATGGGTTATTTTGAGTACTAAGCCCCTTTGCGGGTTAGAGCTTTAAATAAAAACAGGGCCTCCATGGTCCTGTTTTATTTCTGCTTCATTTCTGGTTTTCGTCCACATATTCTTTTGCTTCCATGGATTCAAATTCGGCAGGCACGGCAACATTGGATATTTCCTTTGCCCTGCCTATGTTCGCCCACGGTGCCGTCTTGTGGTTTTCTATTGGCTTATCCAACTTTTTTCTGCTCATCTGCATCCCTTCTTTCCAAGGTTATCCTTTGCAGCAGCAAAAAAATTATAATCGGTAAATCCTTCCGTTCAATTCAAAAACAGAAAATAACCGCTGTTTTGAAGGCATGTCAAAAGGCCTAACTACTGTCACTTGGGGTCGTACCCCACCACAGTCCAAATACCGCCTTCTTCCTGCCGCACCAGGCGCTTCAAATACACCTTTGCCGTGGGCGATTTTTGGTTGTCCACCTCCACAACCGCATCCGCGCTGCTTTGCTGCTTCACTTTAAAATCCTCATACGGAATGGGATAGTCTCCCTGTATGCCTTCAGGTTCCAGTTGCAGGCTCACAAACACCTGCGCCACAAACGCAGCGTCCAGCTTCCAGGGCGAATGCCCTTCGTCCACGCTTTTTTGTGAATTTTTGAGTTCCTCAAGATCATACGGAACCGCCACTTTGTACGGCTCGTTTTCAGACGGCGAGGCAACGGTTGCAGCGGCGCTTGCAGATGCAGTGGGCGGCAGGCTTACAACGCCGGGCGTTGCCGACGGCTCAACTGTTTCTGCTGACGAAACAGGCGCTGCAGGCTGTGCCAATTCACCCGTTTGACCAGCGGCAGCCGCGGTGAAAACCGCGCAGCCCGCGCACAGCATCAATATAACCGTAACCGCAGCCGCAATCCATATTATTTTTCTCGACAAAACAAATCCCCCCTGTCTTGTTACAAGTATACTGCCGTTTTGCATTTTATTCAATGTTCCGGCTTTTGCACACATTTAGTATGCTTCAAAAATCCGGCGTATGGGCAGCCTATATTTTCTAAATATGCGGGGAACAATCTATTTGAAAGCATAAAAAAATTCCCGCAGCCAGTGCATGAACGGCACGGGTTTCTAGCATCCTATACTTAAGGAGATTTTTTCAAATGAATGAATGCAAAAATACGGAGTTCGCAGGCAAAGCAATAAAAGCGCTGCTGGTGTATCCCCGGTTTCCAAAAACGTTCTGGAGTTTTCAATACGCCCTGAAGTTTATATCCAAAAAATCCGGCATGTCCCCACTGGGACTCATCACCGTGGCCGCTTTTCTTCCCGCACAGTGGGAAAAAAAGCTTGTGGATATGAATACCGGCCCGCTTTTGGATTACGACCTTCGCCGGGCGGATTACGTGCTCATCAGCGCTATGGATATTCAAAAAGAATCCGCCAGGGCTGTGGTGGACCGATGCAGGCAACTGGGCGTAAAAACAATCATGGGCGGCCCGCTGGTATCCTCGGATACGTCCGCGTTTGAGGACGTGGACCACCTGTTGCTAGGCGAAGCGGAGCTTACGGTTCCCCTGTTTTTACAGGATCTGCAAATCGGTCAGGCAAGGCATATTTACCAAACCGAGGGATGGGCGGACCTTTCCAAAACCCCGCCGCCCGCCTGGAATCTGCTCAATTTAAAGTATTACGCCTGCCTCAATATCCAGTATTCGCGCGGGTGCCCGTATGATTGTGAGTTCTGCGACATCACCTCCCTGTACGGCCACACGCCCCGGACCAAATCCGCCGCGCAGGTTTTGCAGGAACTGGAGGCAATCTACCGCACCGGCTGGCGCGGCGGCGTTTTCTTTGTGGACGACAACTTCATAGGCAACCGCAAAAAATTAAAGGAAGACGTTCTGCCCCAGATTGTGGATTGGATGAAAAAGCGCTGCTATCCGTTCAATTTTTTAACAGAAGTGTCCATCAATCTTTCGGACGACGACGAACTGATGCGCCTGATGGTGCGCGCCGGCTTTCGCTCCGTATTTATCGGCATAGAAACGGTACACGAAGAAAGCCTGACGGAATGCAATAAGGTTCAGAATAAAAACCGTGATCTTCTTCTTTGCGTAAAAAAGATACAGCGCATGGGCCTGCAAGTGCAGGGCGGCTTTATTGTGGGGTTTGACAGCGACACGCCGCAAATATTTACGCAAATGATCAACTTTATACAGGACAGCGGTATTGTAACCGCCATGGTGGGGCTCTTAAACGCACCCAAGCGCACCCGGCTTTACCAGCGGCTTTCGGAAGAGGGACGCATCGCTTCCGAATTCAACGGCAACAACACAGATATGCAGATCAACTTTGTTCCAAAAATGAACATGCAGGCATTGCTGGCGGGTTACCGGCAAATCGTAAGCACGATTTATACGCCCAGTCAATATTATGTGCGGGTTAAAAACTTCCTCACTGAATATTGCCCACCCCAAAACGGGCGCACCCGCCTTTCGCTTACAAACATCGCCGCGTTTTTCAAGGCATGCCTGCGTTTAGGAGTTGTCGGGCGGGAACGCGTGCAGTACTGGAAGCTTTTCTTCTGGTCTCTATTCCGCAAGCCGGCCGTATTCGCGCTGGCGGTATCCCTCTCCATTTACGGGTATCATTTCAGGCGGGTGTTTGAAGAATACTGCAAAGTTCCCGGCCTGCAAAATTTATTTTATCCCGAGCCAAATTCAAACAATGCGTCCGCCTCCTCCCAGGCGCCCTGATTCAAAATCAAACTAAAAAAACTCTTTTGTATAAACGGCATGCAGGAGTATAATAACCGGGTAATCAGATAAAAGCCAGGGGGCAGTTATGAAAAAAAACAAAATCAAAAAACCCGGAGACCTTATGCTTTTTGCTTCCTATTACCGTCCGCACTGGAAGCTGTTTGTTCTGGACTTATCCTGCGCGCTTATGATTTCAGCCATAGACCTTGCATTCCCCCTGGTATCAAGGTATGCGCTCAACACCCTGCTGCCCCAAAATCTGTACCAGGCGTTTTTTGTAATCATGGCGGCGCTGGTGGCCGCCTACATACTGCGCGCGTTCTGCAATTATATTGTCACTTACTGGGGCCACACCCTGGGCGTACGGATTGAGGCGGACATGCGCCGCAGCCTGTTTACGCACATGCAACGCCTTTCTTTCAGATTTTTTGACCAGAACCGCACCGGCCAGCTTATGTCCCGCGTTACAAACGATCTGTTCGACATTACAGAGCTGGCGCACCACGGTCCGGAAAATATATTCATTGCCTCCATAACCATTATTGGGGCGTTTATTATTATGCTGGGCGTCAACTGGCAGCTCGCCCTGGTAATGATCGTGCTTGTGCCCATTGGCCTTTTGTTTACTTTCCTGCAGCGCAAGCGCATGATGGCTGCCTCCCGCAAGGTCAAGGAGCGCACGGCAGGGATTAACGCCGGGCTGGAATCCAGCCTCTCCGGCGCGCGCATCGCAAAAGCGTTTACCAACGAAGACTACGAGATAGAAAAGTTTACGCAAGACAATGAACGCTTCAAAACCTCCAAGGGCGATTTTTATTCGTCGATGGGCATATTCCTGGGCGGCATAGACTTTTTTACGAATATTTTTACGGTCGCGGTGATTGCCGTTGGCGGTTATCTTATCATGCAGCATACGTTTGATTATATTGGCCTCATTGTATTTATGCTGTATGTAACGGCTTTCATTCAGCCCATCCGCATGCTTTCCCAGTTTATGGAGCAGTTTGCCGGCGGCTTTGCCGGCTTTAAGCGTTTTCGGGAACTAATGGACGAAGAGCCGGAAATTACGGATGCGCCCGGCGCTGCGGAACTAAAAACTGTGCGCGGCAATATTGAGTTTAAAGACGTAAGCTTTTCTTATAACAATAAAATAAATGTGCTGGAGCACATCAACCTGAAGATAGAAGCGGGCAAAACGCTTGCGCTGGTGGGCCCCTCAGGCGGCGGTAAAACCACGCTCTGCCACCTGATTCCTCGTTTTTATGAGGCGACCCATGGCAGCATCACCATTGACGGGCAAAATATTAAAAATGTTACGCTCTATAGCCTGCGCTCCAACATTGGCATCGTGTCCCAGGATGTGTTTTTGTTTGCGGGCACCATACGCGAAAACATCCGTTACGGAAGGATTGAAGCGACCAACCAGGAAATTGAGGAAGCTGCCCGCCGCGCCGAGATTCACGGAATGATCATGGAAATGGAAAATGGCTACGAAACGCAGGTTGGAGACCGCGGCATCCGCCTGTCGGGCGGCCAGAAGCAGCGCATCAGCATTGCGCGTATCTTCCTCAAAAACCCGCCCATCCTTATACTGGATGAGGCCACCTCCGCTCTGGACAGCGTTACCGAGGCAAAAATACAGCAGGCCTTTGAGGAGCTTTCACGCGGGCGCACCACGCTTGTGATCGCGCACCGCCTGTCTACCGTGCGCAACGCAGACGAAATTATTGTGGTGGACGAAGACGGCATTTTGGAGCATGGAACCCATGAAGAGCTTCTTTTGCAAAAAGGCGTTTACGCAAAACTTTATCAAAGCCAGCTTAAATAATTGATCCCTGCCAAAACCCGGCCATCCACCGGCCCATTGCATATCCCGCTATGCCAATCGCCAGAGAGAGAAAGATATATACAAGCGCGTTTAACTTTCGGTTGTTTTCAAACAGGCAAAACCCTTCGTACATAAATGTGGAGAACGTTGTGAACGCGCCCAAAAAGCCGTCGCAAAGCAGTAGGGATGTTTCCCTGCCCGGCATCCCGGAAACAAGCCCAAGCAAAACGGCCCCGGTGATGTTAATTGCAAACGTTGCCAAAAGAAAACTGTTTTTGCTTTTCTTGGCAATCCATATGGCCGCCTGATACCGTGCAATACTTCCGGCAGCGCCGCCCAGGCCAATATACAGCAAGTCCATTTATTCCGCCCTGCCTTCCCCTGCGTTTGTTGCTGCCTCTGCTTTTCGTTTACCGGCAACAACTGCCCGCCCAAGCGTTGTTCCCAAATAAGCGGCCGCAAAGCCCAGGGCAACGGAAACAGCTGCATATTCAAATGCCAAAAGCCAGCTTCCGGCGTCAATCAGATCAAACATTTGCTTGCAGGCGGTGGAGAACGTGGTGAACCCGCCCAAGAATCCAATGGAAACGCCAGCTCTTATATTCTCATTCCAGCCCAGTCCAATAAACAGGGTAAGAACCAATCCTATGGCAAAGCATCCCAGTATGTTAATCAATATAACGGCAAAAGGAATTCCCAAATAATCCGGCAAGCCGGTTTGGCTCGCCAAACAGCGCAATATGGCGCCCACGGCGCCGCCAAGGCCAATGTAAATATATCTTGGCATGATGCCCCCTTTTATTAAAGCAAATCCCGGGCATTAAAAAAGCCGATGCGCCTTCCAATAAAACAGAAGTCATCAGCCATTACGCAATTCGGCTTTTGTGCCGGGGAGAACTTCATTCCCTCGCTTTATTTTATAAAAAATTCCGCCCGCTTGTCAAATCAAAATTATTATTTATTAAAATATGCCATAATTAAAAAGCATTCCGTTGGGCAGCATATCATTTGGGGGTGATTTTGATGTTGGTTAGAGAAATCATGTCAAATGACATTGTAAGCCTGCATTCGGAAGATTCTTGTGAAAAAGCTGCGCAGTTAATGAAGCAGCATGACATAGGTTCCATACCCGTTTGTTCTGGCGACCATGTGGTTGGCATTGTTACAGACAGGGATATAACCCTGCGTTGCGTTGCCACCGGGCAAAGCTGCCAGCAGCAAAAGGTTGGCGATATTATGACGTCCAACCCGGTACTGGGCAGTCCGGATATGGACGTGCACGAAGCGGCACGGCTCATGAGCCAGAATCAGATCAGGCGTCTGCCAATCGTGCAGGAAAACAGTTTGATCGGAATGCTGGCGCTGGGAGATATTTCGGTGGAACCTTCCCAGCAGGGCAGCGCGGGTCAGGCGCTTACAAACATATCCCAGGAAAATGGCTTGCAAAGTTAAATGAAACATTTAAGCCCACAAGTCCCTTTCGCCCAATATGCGGAAGGGATTTTATTGTTTTCAGTCGCTCAGCATGTGGCCCATTTTTTCTTTTTTTGTCTGAAGATAAAAAGCGTCCACCTCGTTGGGCTGTATCTCTATGGGCACGCGCTCCGCAATGCCAATGCCAAATCCGGCAAGCGCATATATTTTCAGCGGATTGTTTGTTAAAAGCCGCAGCGTTTTAACGCCCAGGTCCCGCAATATCTGCGCGCCTATATAGTATTCCCGCTGGTCTTCCTTGAAACCCAGCGCCAGATTTGCCTGCACGGTGTCCATGCCCCGCTCCTGCAACTCATATGCCCGCAGCTTGTTAATAAGGCCTATCCCCCGGCCCTCTTGCCGCATATACAGCAATATGCCCCGGCCTTCCTTTTCTATCTGCGCCATGGCGGCCGCAAGCTGGTCTCCGCAGTCACACCGCAGAGAGCCGAACGCGTCGCCCGTCAGGCATTCCGAATGTACGCGCGCCAGTACGTTCTGCCCGTCTCCAATCTCGCCTTTCACAAGCGCCACATGGTGTTCGCCGTTCAGCATGTTCACATATCCGTATGCTTTAAAGTTCCCGTACTTGGTGGGCATTTTGGTTGCCGCCATGCGTACCGCCAGATGATCGTACGTTTTGCGGTATGCCTGCAGATCCTCTATGGTAACAATTTTAAGCCCGTGTGCATGCGCAAGCTCCATCAATTCGCGCGTTTTCATCAATGAGCCGTCCTCCATCAGAATTTCGCAGGAAAGGGCGCATTCCTTTAATCCTGCCAGGCGCATCAGGTCCACCGCAGCCTCCGTATGTCCCGCTCGTTCCAGCACGCCGTTTCGTTTTGAAACCAGCGGAAAAGTATGCCCCGGCCTGCGGAAGTCTTCCGGCTTGGCATCGGCTTCCGCGCATTTGCGCGCGGTCAGGGCGCGGCCCTCCGCCGTTATCCCCGCCTTTGCCCCCGCGTGGTCTATAGATATGGTGAAATCCGTATTAAGCAAGTCCGCATTGTGCGTCGCCATCTGCGGTATTTTAAGCCGGCACGCAACTTCTTGCCCCACAGGCAGGCATATGATGCCCCGCCCATGGTTCGCCATAAAACTGATTGTATCCGGCGTTGCAAACTGCGCCGCGCAAATAAAATCCGCCTTGCTTTCTGCTTCCCCGCTTTCTGCCACAATGATCGTTTTACCCTGGCTAAGTTCCGCTAACGCCCCTTCTATGCTGCTGTAAACAAACATTTTGACCTCCTTGCAAACGAGCAGTTTATTTTTCAGCTAAAAGCTGCCCATCCGGTCAGCAAACCGAAAGCCCATACGCTTGCGCTCCTTCTTCAATGGAACCGTTAAAACGGATTATACCACACTCTCCCAAAAAATAAAATCTGTACAGGCCTCCCGGCCATATTTTAAAAAGTAAAAAAATCTTTGTGCTGATATATATAAACCTTAAAAAATGATAAAATAAACGGAACAGTTATTGATAGTACCAAAAAGGAGACATGTATGGAAATTGTTCGATCAGTTTTTTTCTTTGTGCTCGCTGGCGTTCTTGAAATCGGGGGCGGCTACCTCGTGTGGCTCTGGCTGCGGGAAGGTAAGAGCATCGCCCTGGGAATCTTTGGCGCAGTTATACTGGTTTTATACGGTATTGTTCCCACTCTGCAGCCCCAAAATGTGCCCTTTGGAAGGGTTTACGCGGCATACGGCGGCATATTTATTGCACTGTCCATCCTCTGGGGCTGGATGGTGGACAAAACAATCCCGGACAAATTTGATCTGATTGGAGGCGCTGTTGCGCTGGCCGGGGTGGCCATCATCATGTATGCGCCCAGAAACTAGCGGTTCCCGGTTCTATCCTTATTCGGCTTTTTGGGATACCATCCCCTCTCAACTCTTTTTTTCTGCTCAAAAAGTTCGCGCACACTCCAAAGCAGCGAGAATCCCAGTATAGCCAGCAGAGCCGAAATTAGAAACGGGCTGGCAATTATGGACAGGCACACGCAAAGCACGCCCAGAATAAAAAAGGCCGGCCATGCCTTGGTTCCAAAATAATATTCCGTCTTTATAACAACGGGGTGCAATACTCCAATGATCACAAACGCTCCCGCTCCTATCCATATACCGTCTAAATTCAATTCGTTGCACCTGCTTTCCGTACAATATTCCTGCTTACAGCTATATTCCCTGGCAAAAGGATTCATGCTTCCCGTGCGGTCTTCACCGCGTCTCCGTTTCAAACGCGCTCCACGGGATATCCACCGGTTTTCCCCCGTTGATGATCTCGTCTACATGCAACAGCAACGGGAAGTCTTTTGATTTCGCCTTTCCAGCTTCAAGCAGCCTCCGTACCGCCCTTGCCGTCCGGGTGGCAATCACAATGGATTCCAGCGTTACGCCGTCCAGTTCGCGCATGGCTTCCTCAAAGCTCAGGCCGCGTCCCAGCAGCGTACCAATCTTCCTTGTCCGCCCGCCAAATACTGTCACATACAAGTCCCCTGCGCCGTACACAATTTTATCACCGCCTCCGCCGCAAAGCGCAAGCAGTTTACTCATTTCCGCCACGCTCTGTCCAAACAGCGCCGCCTGCGAATTATAATGCAAAGCACCCTGGCCTTCCCTTTTTTCCGAAAGACCAACGGCCAGCGTAACCGCCAGCGCGTAGGCATTCTTCATGGCCACCGCACACTCCACGCCCACAACGTCCAAAGACAGGCTGATGTGGTAATACGTTCCCTCAAACAGCGCCTTAATTTTTTTAAGTTCCTCCATATCACGCCCGCAGAAGCATACGTGCGTCTGATCCCGGTCCGCAAGCTCGTAGCTGGTGCACGGGCCGCCTACCGCGTAAAATCTTAAATTTTTAAATCTCTCTTCATACAGGTAAGGATATGGAGCCAGGACGCCGTCCTCCATGTCCTGCATGCCCTTGGTGACGGACAGCACAGGCAGGCTTGGCGGAATCTGCGGCAGTATTGTATCCATAAACCAGTCCACCCCAAAGCTGCTCACACCTCCCACCAGCAGGTCTGCACCCGTAATCGCGCTGTTCAATTCTTCAATCTGATAATATTTGTACCCTTGCGGCAGCTTCCTTTTCATGGTAAGGTGTTCGCCTGTTTTTTTGGCGTGATGAATAATCTCTCTGTCCAGGTGAGTGCCCACCAGGCGGATTTCATGCCCGTTCTCCCACGCGGGAATGGTAATGGCCGATCCCATCATGCCCGAACCTACAACTGTTATAATGCTCATTCAAACGTGCTCCTTTGTTTTCAATATCTTTATAGTATCAAAATCGCATTGAATTTACACGCAAAAAATAAGGCAACCCTTCTCTTTTGCGCACAATTCCTTAAAGTCTTCCATAATTCACCTTTTTGCGTGCTTTTGCATATTATGATTAGAGCCGAACCGGGCTTTCTTGCTGAAAAAAAGCATCTGCCCGTATGCACAAATAAGATACTCTTTGATGAACAGCTTTTACAAGCTGGTTAGTCAAATGGAAGGAGAAAAAATGGGAAATATAGCATTGCAAATTGAGCGTACAACCAGCGGGTCTCTGGCAAGCGGAGACAAAGTGGTTTTTGAAAGGGTTATATATGCCAGCGGAAGTATCGGTTATGACGGCAACGGCATCATAACCCTGGGTGCGCCGGGCCTTTACAACTTTAGCTGGTGGGTGGCAACACAGTCCCTTGTCTCACCCGCGCCACCCATATTTACACTGTTTTCGACCAACGGAGACGCCATCAGAGGAAATTCGCCCAATGCGCTGGGAGAAGTGGTTGGCTTTGGCATTATAAGCGTTACCACCGCGCCGGTTGATGTGTGGCTGGCGAACACCAGCGGGTCCACAATCAATTATTCGGACACTGTTCCCGTTAAAGCGGGGCTTACCGTTATGGAGTTCAGTGGAACCGCAGGCCCAACAGGACCGGCAGGGCCACAAGGACCCGCAGGAGCAGCAGGAGCACAGGGACCTGCAGGAGCGCAGGGACCCGCAGGAGCGGCAGGGCCGCAGGGACCCGCAGGAGCGCAGGGGCCCGCGGGAGTACAGGGCCCGCAGGGGGAACAAGGACCGCAAGGCCCCACAGGCCCGGAAGGATCGCTCGCCGGCACGTCGTACTGCTATTCCATTGAGCAGCTGGCCCATGTATTGCAGCAATTGATCAGCTTGTACACCGGGACTTGGACGATCTTTACAAACTGCCTCTATTCTGTTACGGGCACGCCCGTTCAACTTTATACGGCACCCGATGCTACGGGCGCGGGCTTGCTGATATTGATCGATACCGGGGCCCAGCAATTAGAAGCCTTCCCGCTCTCGGCAATTTCCGCCATTTATGTGGGCGACGGCACAGTGTATGACCCAAGCATAACCTACCTGCCAACCCCGGATCCGCTGCCGGATGGATGCGACACCAACCAAATTCTGGCCATTCAGAGCTATCTGCCACTTAATACGGATATTCTGCAAATGCTCCTTGGCCCCTCTACGCAGGCCTCCGGGTTGATCTATAAAAATGAATTCGGCATTTTGGTGCTCTCCGACGCGCAGGGAAACACACCGGTTTTTGTTCCCTGGTTCCACATTAACTTTATTATCACCGCCGCCTCCCAACCATTTAGTGCAGCCGGGGGCATAACAGAAAAGAAACAATGGCGCAAGCTGAAGAAATCTTTAAAAAAGTCAAAAGTAAACATTGGGATTGCAATACCAAAAAAATAGCTGTCAAGTGAAGAATCGAAAGCCTCCGTGTCCAAAGCGGAGGCTTGTTTTATGCATTGAATTTCAGCCTTATTTAGCAAAATTTCTTATAATTCTCACAATCAAACCTCCGCCGGAATAGTATGTTATAGCGTTCCTGGCTTTTTTTAAATAAAAGCAAGGGCGGCTATTCAATTTATAAAATGTTTATGGGCAAGGGCTCAAAGCTGCTTCTATAAAAAGGAGAAAGAAATGGGAAACTTAATATTGCAAATTGAACGATTAATGCCCGGCGCTGTGCCGGACAATGGCAAAGTAATTTTTAATTCGGTTGCTTATGCCAGTGGAAGGATCGGATATGACGGCCAGGGTATAATCACCCTGAGCGAGCCCGGTGTTTACGGTTTTAGTTGGAAGATACTCGCTCAAGCATCGCCTTCGTCTGCCGGGCCGGCTTTTACCCTGTTTTCTTCCAGCGGCAACGCAATCAAAGGAAAACCGCTCGATATGTGGGGCGAATCAGCCGGCTCCGGAGAGATCAAAGTACACACGGCCCCCGTTACGGTATGGCTTGCAAACAGCAGCGGCAAAGAAATTATCTACTCGGATGACGCAGCGGTTAAGGCGGATTTAAGCCTCACGGAAAACGCCGCATCTATAGAAAAGGAAACGGTGCAGCCACAAAAGCCTGCTGGCGGCCCGCAAATTTCCTCAAAACCGGCGTACCCGCAGCGGCCAAGAAAACTGCAGGATACAGTGCGTCCGCAAAAACCGCTGGACAATGCCCAAGGCTCCTATTCCGCCGCCCAACTGTCTTTTGTTTTGAGCCAGCTGATTGCGATGTATCCATCCGGGGCTTGGACGGTTTATACAAAGCATGGCGTAAGAGCTGTTGGAAAACCCTATCAGCTTGATCCTCCAAAAGATGCCGATTCGGGCCTTCTGCTATTGGGCGGCCCCGAAAAAAACGACGTCTTATCGCTTTCTTCCATTGCATTTGTATATGTGGGCGACCATACGGTATATAATCCCAAAATTGTATATATGCAGCCTCCCGCGCTTCAATCGCCGGGATTGGACGCCAGCCAAATTTTGTCCATTCAAAACTATCTTCCGCTCAACACAAGGGTATCGGTCCTGCTGGATTCAGATACATCGGCTGGCGGTCTGGTGTATAAAAACGAATTTGGCCTGCTTGTACTCTCGGACGCGGGAGGAAACACGCCGGTATTTATACCGGACAACCAAATTGAGTCCATCTCTGTAGTTCCTCAAGATAAACCCCAGGCGCTGACAGATAAGAAACAGTGGAAAAAACTGCGCCGTTCCATAGCAAAAACCAAAGTAAAAATTAAAAGTACAAAAAAATAAAGCGGGGTGAAATTTTAAAAATATAAATGCACCCTCGCTCCCGCGGTATATTAAAAGGCTTACAAACAATTCTTTCTTCAAAAGCAAAGGCATTAAAAAAAGCCTTCACTGTGAAGGCTTTTCTTCATTTGATTCAATTATTCCACGCAATACGCGCCGTCAATTACGGTTTGGTAATATGCGTCCTTGTCCATTGCTTTTTCCAGCGTATTATATATTCGCTGGGGTACGTCAAAATACCGTTTGATCAGGTTTGTATTAAAATAAATCGTAAGCACGGCGTTTTCCCCGTCGTATTCGTATTCCTGAATCTTTCTGCTGAATTTTAAACTGGAACTTAGCTGGTTCATGTTGCACCTCTGGTTATATAAATTATAAAATAAATACCGTATTTGGCTGCCGCAACCCGGTTAAAGGCTGGGAATTCAGATAATCCGCAATAAAAAAAGCCCTGAACAAGGCTTTCCCGTACTGTTGGCTCCCTAGACTTGGTTGCCCTTTGGCCACATCCCAAAGAAATAAGGCTTACAGAAAACGCGCATTACCGGTATGCTTTCTTTATCTGGACTACAAGAAAATACTATACTACAAATATTCAGAAATAACAAGAGAAAATAAAAAATTTAACATGGCTAACAGCTGGATGTTTTTACCTATTTACAGTATAACACCGGTTTTTAGTTTTTTTCCGGCTAAACAGATGGGTTCTCTACCAAATATGCATTTGAAAACCGCTCTTTGTTGTGCCATACTATGGATAGGTTTACAATAAAAGAGAGGTGGATTTGCTTGTTCCAATTACCCAAATATACGGCTCCCGATTTTCATCAGCCGGAGTTTTGCTCGGCACCCGAGGTGCGCACAGTTCCTGCGCCGGGCGACGGCATTCTGCCGGATGATTTTTACGCCACAACCATCTACCCGGAATATTTCAAGCTTGGCGATTCATGGGCCCTCATCAACGCCCCCAGGATGGACTGCGCCGTTGTGATAAACGGAGGCAAGCCCATTGCAACGGAAGCCAGGCGCGTCCGGAAAGGCGATCTTATTGTTACCGGCCGCGCGGAAGACATGACGAACGGCGTGTTCATAGATTATAACGCATTTCAGGAAAAAATGAATGGCAGCGTTCAAGGCTTTGCCTTTCGTACCGGAAAATCAAGGGAATCAGCCTATTCCAGAGATTACGACGAGCTGTACGAAATTCTGCGGCACGACCGCAAACACGGCAGCATCGTCTGGGTGCTGGGCCCTGCCGTCGCATTCGATTACGACGCAAGGCGCGCTATGTCCGGCCTGATTGCAAGCGGTTATGTAAGCGCGCTGTTGGCGGGAAACGCACTGGCTACGCACGATTTGGAAGCGGGCCTGTTCAATACGGGTCTTGGCCAGGATATATATACCAAGGACTTGCAGTATAACGGCCATTACAACCACCTGGAGACCATCAACCGAGTCCGCAGCGCGGGTTCCATTGAGCAATACATTGCAGAAAACCCCAGGCAAAACGGCATCGTCGCGGCATGCATCAAAAGCCACGTGCCTCTGGTGCTCGCGGGCTCCATCCGGGACGACGGGCCCCTGCCCGGCGTTATAGCAAGCGTATACGAGGCACAGGACCAAATGCGCAAACAGATTATGCAGGCCACCACCGTGATTGCCCTGGCTACGCAATTGCATACAATCGCAACCGGTAACATGACCCCATCCTGGCAGATACGGGAGGGCCGCCTGCGTCCTGTATATTTTTATACCGTAGATATCTCGGAATTTGCCGTAAACAAGCTGCGCGACCGCGGCAGTCTTGCGGTAAACAGCATCGTCACAAACGTGCAGGATTTCCTTATTAACGCCGCGCGCAGCCTGAACGTTATTTAAAGCCTTGCAAACAGCGCCTCAAAAAAATCAATGCATCGGTTTACGTTGGCAACGCTTATGTTTTCATTCGTCCCGTGCATTTTGCCAAGCTCCCCGTTGCCGACCACATAAGGGGTAAAACGGTATACGTTTCTGGATACGCATTCGTATTTCCTGGCGTCTGTGCTGGCCATCACCAAATAAGGCGCAACAATGGCATCCGGGCAAAACTCCTCAATCAGCCCCTCCAGATAACGGAATGCTTCCGTATTTCCGGGAGACAGGCTGGACGGATCATCCAGATGAATAGGCTCCAACTCTACGGGGAGCCCTTTTAGGGTTTTGCGCAAATGGTTTATAAGCGTCCGGCCGTCTTCACCGGGCAGGATGCGGCAATTCACCACTGCGCTTGATTTCTGCGGCACAACATTAGGCGCGGGGCTGCCCTGCGCCATCGTAACCGCCACAGTTGTCCTTAGAAGCGCGTTTCCACTGTTCATTTTAGAAAACACGCTTAGAAAAAGCGGTTTAAAAAGCCACAGATTCGCCAGAATCACGCGGTTTAGCCCCTTCATATGCGGCCCTATCCGCTTCAAAAAACCGCTTGTCGCCGTGATCAGACGCGGCTTCAACGGGCGGCTTTCAATTCGGCAGAGCGCCTTTGCTAGAATACCCAGTGAGGTATGCGGCGCAGGCATGGAAGAATGCCCTCCATCCGTCGTTACGGAGAGGTGGATGTTGGCGTACCCTTTTTCGCCTACGCCCACCAGCGCGACCGGCCTGTCTATTCCGCCAATCACGTCTGTCACCACGCATCCGCCCTCGTCCAGAACAAAATCAAACTCCAGGCCCTGATCCTGCAAATACGCGGCAATTTTCAGCGCGCCTTCCTCACCGTTCAACTCCTCATCGTGGCCAAATGCCATCCAGATATCCCGCTTGGGCGAAAAGCCTTGCGCAAGGAGCCGTTCCAACGCCTCCATAGCGCCAATAATATGTACCTTGGTATCCAGTGTTCCCCGGCCCCAAACAACTCCATTTTTTATATTCCCGCTGAAAGGCGGCTCTCCCCAATCTTTTTCCGTCCCCTCCTCCACCGGCACAACATCCATATGCGCGGTTATCAGCACCGGCTTTTTCCCGTGTTCCGGGGTGTCTGATTTTAAATGATATACCATACTGTAACCGCCAATCACGGTTTTTTTGCAGCTTTTATGCACAAGGGGAAACAGTTCCTCCAGCAATTGCCCAAAACGGGCAAAAGCCGGCCGGTCTATTTTTTCCGGCTCCAAATAGGTGATGGTGGGTATGCGTACCGCCTGCGCAAGCTTTTTTGCACCGTCAAGACCAGCACTTTCCTTATAATGCGCAGAGGCCGGTTTTTCCAGGGGCTTAAAGCGAATCGTTCTGATTACAACAGTCAGAACAAGCGCCGCAAGTAACAAAACAATTATTAATACGATCCAATTCATAGGGACACCAGCTTTCTGTTATGTAACTTAAAACGGCCCGTAATGGATCGCAACGCCAATAATCAAAAATACGCATGCAAGGCCCAGGGCAGCAAGCTGCAGTTTGTACGTCCACTTGAACCATTTGGCGAAGCTCACAACGGTAAGTCCCAGGCAGATCAGCAGTACAGGGTTTGTGGGGTAGATCATGTTGGAGAACCCGTCTCCAAAGCAAAATGCAAGCACAGAGGTTTGGCGCGTAACGCCTATAAGGTCGCTCAACGGTGCAATAAGGGGCATTACCAAAAACGCCTTGGCCGAAGATGAGCCCACAAAAAGCTCCAGAACCAGAATCAGCGCATATATGATGAGAATGGCGGCAAACGGAGACACGGCCAACATGGCGTTGGATGTGTAGTATAAAATGGTATCCATAATCCCGCCGTTGCTGATGATGTATTTAACGCTCATGGCAAGCAGGATTAAAACGATGCCGGGGGCGATTCCGGCAATACTGCTGCCAATAATCTTCATGCGCTTCTTAAGAGGGATTCCCGCAATGGCGGCCGATGCAAAACCGCCAACCAAGAACAGTACCCCAATCACGGGAAGGGTGAGATCAGACATCCCGGTCAGCGACAATACCAAAATAATCGCTATAATAAGCAGAAGCAATATTGCAAAGGTGATTGCCGCACGCTTAACTTTTTTATATTGCTCCGCAGGCTTTTCTCCAAGCACGGCTTCCAGGCTGCCGATATTTCTATATTTTTCGCGCAGCGCCGAGTCTTCTTTATATACCAGGGACTTGGCGGGGTCTTTTTCTATTCTCTTGGCATACCGGTATAAGAACAGGTAGATAACGGCAAAATAAACCGCGAATATGATCACCCTGTAGCCCAGTCCGGAGTACAGCGGCAGATCCGCAATTTTTTGCGTAATAATGATGGAGAATGGATTCATAATGGCCGCGGTAAATCCAAAGCAGGAAGCCAGCATGCTAATGCCAAGACCCACCAGTGAATCCCAGCCCAGACAGTAAGCCAGCGCGATGATAATGGGCACCACGGCAATGTTCTCCTCAAAAGTGCCAAGAATCGCACCCGTGGACATAAAGAAAAAGATAATCACCGCCATGAGCACGTACCGCACATGCCCAAACTTTCTCACTACCTTGGAAATGGCAAAGGACATCACGTCGCTTTTCTCCAACAGGGAGAAGGCGGCGCTCACCGCAATCAGAAAGAATATAATCACTATAATAACGGCGCCGTCGCTGCTCCAAAGCACCTCCACGGGCGCGGTGAACCAGCGCCACGCCGGAAACTGCGCAGCCTGTGTGAAATGGAACGAGTTCCGAACAATTGTCTCTCGCCCACCGGACATCAGCCGGTCATAGCTGCCCGCAGGAATAACCAGCGTTAATATGCCGACGGTAATGATGAGGGCAACAAGAATAATAAGTGCGGTTATAAAAGTCTTTTTCTCAATTCGTATAGATGCCTGCTCGTTTGCTGACTCTTTCATTTTACGCCTCCGCTCACTGTATTTGATTGTTTATATATATCCATAATATGCTAATATATATCCATAATAAGAAGCTGGCGGCGTAAAGTCAATCCAAAAGTTGAGCATATCAGGCTGCCCGGACACAAATAAAAAAATAAGCCGGGTAATAGCGAAACCCTGTCCCATTTAAAAACATTTTAAGTAAAGTGCCAAATATAAAAAACGGAGCTTATATAAAATTTATGTTTAAATTGTTGCTTTTTATTTATTTTTATCCTATAATCCTTCTGACAGCTAAATAAAATTACAAATAACCAGCAATGGTTTGGGAAACAGGTTTAAATCCTGTGCGGTACCGCCGCTGTATTTACGGAGTATTGCCCATTATGCCACTGGATTTTTTCCGGGAAGGCGGGCAAATGCGTTGATGTATAAGCCAGAAGACCGGTTTGTAATGAGATTGCACACATTCCACGGCTTATGGATTTGTGTCTGTTTGTTTTAAGATAATTGTTTTTATATTATCTTTTGTATGAGCATTTGTTGACAAAAACGGGTCAATGCAAACTGCATGTGCCCGTTTTTTTATTATTCAAAAAATTCGGGAATATACGCGCCGCTGAACTGCCAAGGCAGTTTAGTATATTACGCTGCATCATCAGCAGTCTTAGGAGGAATTTAGTATGAACAAAACATCCAGACGCATCTTTGGCCTGGCACTGGCAGTCTTGCTGGTATTCAGCCTCTCCGCGTGCTCCCCGGCCTCGCCGGAAGCCGCTTCTCCCGCAGCTTCCGCATCGCAGGCGGCTGCGGCTTCGCAAGAACCGGCTGTTTTATCTGCGCAGGCTTCTGACTCGGTTTTCCCCTTTACGCTTGTAACGGATAACGACGCGGTTGTTACGTTTACACATGTGCCCCAGCGCGTGCTGGCGGCAAACCCCAACGCAGGTGAAGAACTTATGGCTCTTGGTCTGGGGGATAAAATTATTGCGACCAGCTACAACAACGCAAAGGTTGCGGAACCGTTCCGCGCCGAATACGAGTCTAAGCCCAGCCTTACAACCAGCAACCAGCCCTCGCTTGAAGCGGTGCTTGCCTTGAATCCTGATTTTATCTATGGACGCAGCTCCGCTTTTGGTTCTAAAGGCATTGCCGATCATCCCACCCTGGCCCAAAACGGGATCATGTCCCTGGCCTCAATTGAGGGATACAAGCTGGGCGCGGACGTTGAAGACGTCTACCAGGACTATTACAACCTGGGAAAAATATTCCAGGTGGAAGACAAGGCAAACGAGGTTGTGGAAGCAATGAAGACCCGTATTGCAGCTGTAGAAAAAAAAGCCTCGGGAGCCGAGCCGATAAAAGTATTCAACTTTGATATGGAAATGGAAGGCGGCGCGTATACGCCGGGCAATAATTTCACATCAAAACTGATCCGCCACGCGGGCGGCGTAAATGTATTTGAAAACCTTGAAAAAACATGGAATACAGTAAGCTGGGAAGCGGTTGTAAAAGCCAATCCGGATATCAT
Source organism: Bacillota bacterium (assembly GCA_023408315.1). Lineage (GTDB taxonomy): Bacteria > Bacillota > Clostridia > Christensenellales > Christensenellaceae > JAEYKI01. The sequence continues at coordinate 17,007 of JAEYKI010000020.1, read as the reverse complement.
CATCATAAACGACTACGGCACAACGACGCTGGAGGAAAAAATCCAGCAGCTTAAAACCAATCCGGCTCTTTCCGGCCTGAAAGCCATTCAGGAAGAAAGGTTTATATCGGTTACGCTTCCCGAGGTGTTTGCCAGCGCGCGCGTAGCGGATACAATCGAAAAATTTGCGCAGGCGTTCCACCCGGAACTCTTTAAGTAAACGCATATGAAAACAGTAAGCGCGTATATCAGGCACCACACACATGCTGCCTGCATCTTTCTGGGAGCCGTGCTGTTCGTATCCATTGTTTTATGCGTAGGGATAGGGCCGGTGAGCATTGCGTTTGACCAGGTATGGCAGGTGATTTTCTTTCGCCTGTTTCATATAGGCGATATTTCGTCCATTGCCGAGAACACCCAGAACATTATATGGCACCTTCGCGTACCCAGAGTACTCTTGGGCATGATGGTGGGCGTAAATCTCTCGCTGGCCGGAGTAACAATGCAGGCTTTCACAAAGAATCCGCTGGCCGACCCATACATTCTGGGCATATCTTCAGGCGCCTCTTTTGGGGCGGTTTTAATTATGGTTACCGGCTTATTCACAGTCCTTGGAGCATACAAAATACAGATAGGCGCTTTTACCGGCGCAGTCACGGCAATCGCTATTGTTTACGCGCTTTCAAAAAGCGGAAGGTCCGTAACGCCCATCAAGCTTGTCTTGGTGGGCGTTGCGGTATCCGCAATGTTCAGCGCATTTACAAATTTTACTGTATACAGCGCCCCCGACGATTCAAAAGTGCGGGAAGCCACCTTCTGGATGCTGGGCAGCGCGGCTGGCGTCAAATGGGAAGAACTGCTTCCGCCCGCCCTTGTGGTACTGCCGGGGCTTGTATCTGTTTTATGCCTTTCTTCTCCGCTTAACGCAATGATGATGGGCGATACGGCGGCAACAACACTTGGGATCAATGTGAATTCCACACGCAAGTTTTTAATTGTCGTCTCCGCCCTGCTTACAGGCGTAACTGTTTCTGTAGCGGGATGCATCGGTTTTGTGGGGCTGGTAATTCCCCATATTGTGCGGTCTGTGGCCGGAGCAGACCATAAAAAAGTAATCCCCCTCTCCGCGCTGACAGGCGCTATTTTTCTGATCTGGGTGGACGTGGCCGCGCGTATGCTGGATGCTCCCAAGGAAATTCCCCTGGGCATACTTACGTCCATCGTCGGCGCCCCCATCTTTCTTTGGATGATCAAGGCAAAAAAATATTCATTTGGAGAAAAAGCGTAATGATTGTTCTTGATATTGCACAATTGTGTTTTTCAATTGGAGGCCAACCAATTTTGAAAGATGTCTCGCTGCAGGTTCGCAGGGGCGAATTTATAGGTATCATCGGCCCAAACGGCAGCGGAAAATCCACACTGCTAAAAAACATATATAAAATATATACGCCTGATTCCGGCAGTATCTGTCTGTATGGAAAGGATGTTACACATATATCAAACCGCAAAATGGCACAATCGCTGGCCGTGGTCGCACAGGAAAACAACGTCAATTTTGACTTTACGGTAAACGAGGTCGTTTCTATGGGGCGGTACCCACAAAAAGGGCTGCTGGACGTTCTGTCCCATACAGACCAAGAAATTATAAACGAATCTTTACGCCTGGTTGGCATGGCGGCGTTTGCGGAGCGCAGTTTCCTTGAATTGTCGGGAGGCGAAAAGCAACGCGCGCTTATTGCACGCGCTCTGGCACAGCAAACCGAAACCATTATTCTGGACGAACCCACCAATCATCTTGACATCGGAAGCCAGCTAACCACGCTTAAGCTATTAAAAGCATCTGGGAAAACTATTGTAGCCGCTCTCCACGATCTACCCACAGCGGCAAATTACTGTGACCGCATTTATGTTCTGTCAAACGGCGTTACACTCTGCGCGGGTCCGCCGGTGCATGTCATCCAAAATTCTTTAATTAAAGAGCTATATAATATAGAAGCCGATGTATTCTGGCGCAACCAAAAACTATTTGTTGATTATCTTTAAATTTTTGCATCCACTATGTTATGGATTCGCACTGCGCGTCAGCATTTCTTTGTAGTTAGCGCTTGTGCTCATCTCATACTCAATGAATCCTACCCTTAATAACAGTTAAACAAAAAAAGCCCTAATGTCCTGTGTCAAGAAAAACGGACAATAAAAAGCTACGGAAGCTGACTCCTAAACTCAATAGGGTTAGCTTTTTTAGTCCCTATTGGGGCCGCTCCAAATTGTAGTAAGAAATGAATCTATGGATCATGCATCGTGTTTGCGTTTGAGTATGGTTTTTATGTAAAGGGCATGATACTGGCCGCGCCTCAAGACGCATTGAATGTCCCGACAGTTGCATGGCATGCCCTACCACTGCTAAAGCAGTAATCTCGAATTAGCTTTCTGCTTGAAGTTACGTATTTATTTTGTCATCTCGCTTCACTCGATGCTTTAAGCTAAAGCTTTTTAATTCTCACCAGCAAAGCTGGTGGATTTTTACGCTAAAGCTCATTTAAAAAGTCTAGGATACATTGTACCATAGCCTTTTTAATTGTCCGTTTTTAGTGTAACACTAGCATGACGGATTTGGACAGTACAGACCAGCTTAGGAACCTTTTTGTATCGCATGGCTGGACTTGGCTTACAGCAATAAACGTTATGCTGTTCTCCCTGATGATTAACGAACAATAAAATGCGCACACGAGTTTCTGCAAACGCTCTTGGTAAACGGATAATATCAAATTTTTATAAATTATATGGCCATTGATTACCCTAAAAGGAAAAACAGTTTCAAGGTTCTTCGTCAGCCCGTATGCGGGTGGTGTCATTACCCACCCTCTCCGCTTCTGCTTTTTCATAAAACGTACGTATCATAATATCTTGCTCATGATTCCCGAACTTTTTGCCAAACAATGTCAATCCACCCACGTTTTTTGCATCTTCGGCAACTTCAAAACGAATGCTCCAATACTGGTTGTCGTTCGTCAAAAGCTGCTCCAAGGTTACATCTGAGACTTTTTGATCGTCCATATTAACTCCGCCCCGCGTGATATGCAACGTCTTTAAAATACCATATTGATTGGATGGCCACCATTCAGGTGTAAGTTTCCCACGTTTCACCCCGTAATCACCGGGACTGATCCATGTAAAAAGCTTTGTATCATTAAAATAAAACGTTATATCGGATGGCCAATCGTCCGCAAAATCCGGCGCCTCGGAAGCAATTTCAAAGGACAACTCAATTTCCACAATTTTTTGCTCGGGTGATAAAAAATTCGGGCACCTGTATTCCACATATCCTTGCGTAAACCACAAAAGCTGTGCGTTAACGCGCTCGTTTTCCCAAAAAACCTGCGGATCGTCACGGGAGCCGATAACCCCCTTCTCTGTTGCGAGGCCGCATGTTGGCGCACCATCAATTAAACAATAGCACCCAACAGGGATTGAATACGAACGGACCATTGGTAACCCGCGCCTTCGATTATCTAACATAAACCGATATTCCGCAAAAACCAGCGTACAGATTTTACTCATAGAACCGTTTCTTTTTACCATACGAGTAGTCACAAAGCCAGCATCTTCAAGCTTTTTAACATGCTTTATCATAATCGGGCTACTGACACCGATTCTGTCGGCAAGTTGCTTGATATTTAGCTCTTCTTCCGCCAGCAGATGGATGATTTCAAGGCGCACGCGGCTTGCAAGAGCTTCAAAAAAGGCTACGTTTTCCGGTATTGGAGAAATCAGCATAAGGGCTCCTTATTTCTTATCCTTTTACACCGCCGGCAGTCATCCCGGCTATAAAATATTTTTGGAATATCAAGAATAAAATTACTATCGGGATCACCGAAAACACGGCTCCGGCTAATAATACGTCGTAATTATTCCCATAAGGCGTAATTAATGTATTCAAGCCTATTGTCAGAGTAAGTTTATCTTTTGAACTCAAAACAATCATCGGCCATAAGAAATTGTTCCAACTGTTCATACCCACAAAAATGCCCATAGCAGCAAACGCAGGTTTCATTAGCGGAAGTATAATCCGGGCGAATATACCATATTCGCTGCAGCCGTCTACTCGCGCCGCATCCAGAAAATCTTTGGGCATTCCACTTAAATATTGGCGGAAGAAAAATATCGGCAACGGCCCTGCCACAAACGGCAAAATAACGCCCCATATGCTGTCGATTAGCCCAATCTTAATAATCAACTGGAAGAGCGGCAGCATGATGATTTCCATCGGTATCATCATAGTAATCAAAACGCACATAAAAAGCAAGTTTTTAAATTTAAATTCATACATAGCAAAGCCATACCCAACAGAAGCACTGACAATCAGCGTCAATACAGTCTGTATCGCAGTAATGACTATACTGTTTTTAAACCAGGTGAAATATGGCGTATCTCCCGAAAATAAGAAAGAGTAGTTTTTAAAGGTCATAATCGACAGATCAATATTAAGGCCTATACCTTGCCGCATAATTTCTTGTCCGGGCCTAAGAGATGCCAGGAATATACTGATGAAGGGCGTGAGTGTCACAATAGCCATAATAGTAAACAGAATAAGCATTATGGCTGACTGTAAAGAGAATTTTGAATGTCTCCTTAATTGTCTCTTCATATTATTCCCCCTTCTTAAACAGCCCCGCATATTTCAGCAGAATGACATTGATACCAAGCGTAATCGCCAGCATGGTCAGACCTATTGCGGAACCATATCCGATATTTGCCTGCTCCCAACCGAGGCGATATAGGTATCCGACGATTGTAAGCCCCGAGCCGCCCGGCGAACGGTTGCCGTTGAACAGCATAAAGCTTTCCAAAAACATAGCCATACCCCCGTAAATACTTATCGTAAGAATGTAAATTGTGACGGGTTTCAAAAGCGGAATCGTGATATGCCTGAGCTTTTGCAGCGGTCCGGCGCCGTCTATAGACGCTGATTCGTAGAGCTCATCCGGGATTCCTTGCAGGCCCGATAAGTAATACATAATATTAACACCCAACCAACGCCAGCAACAAAGCATTAGCAATGCGAAAAAGGTTGTCCATGGCGCGGGCCCTCCCAGCCATTTTATGGGAGCGGTTCCGAACTTGGATATAATATCATTTAACAGAGCAGTAGGCATCTCGCCGAAAATCAACCGAAAAGTAAAGCCCGCTACAACAATAGAAACCAGCGCAGGCAGAAAAAATACCGCGCGGTAAAAATTCTTCGCCACCATCGGCTTGCTGTTCAAAAGAACCGCTAATATTAACGGAACCGGTATTAATACTGCAATCGTGATGACCGTGTATATAGCACTATTAGTTACAGCCCTTAAAAAATCACTGTTCAACAGATTTTTAAAATTATCAAGCCCTATAAATATTGTCTGGCCGGGCACAACCTTTTGAAAACTCATGATGACCGTGGAAATAACCGGGAAGACAAAAAACAATAAGAACACGATAATAAACGGAGAAATAAAAACATAGGGTGCAAGTTTTTGCGAATATGGCAAGGATTTTACCCATTTTTTTAAGTTCATTTCCCGCTTACCCCCTTATTTTAAAATGACGCGCAATGTGTAACGCAAAATATTGACCGAAAGCGCCGCAAAAGCGGCGCTTTCGTGTTGCATAGCGCGGGCAGGTAATGCTAGTATTGAATTTTGTCTTGTTCTTCTGCCAGCATACTCAGAATATTAACACCCTTTTCCGTGTAAGCCCTGGTAAGCACCGAATTCTTCATAGCATCCAAAGTGGCGGGAAGCGCATCTGAGACATTGACCGGGAGAATCTCGTCTTTAATCGAGTTGAGTACGTCAAACGGATTTGTTATAAAGTAATCGGTAAATTTATTTTTTGAATTCACCATCTCCGGTAAAGACCATACCTCAGTGCGGATTGGATCAAAGCCCAGTGTGTTCCAAATTTCAATGTTACCTTCCTTGGAAAGCTTCGCAAACGCCAGGAACTTCTTTACAAGGTCGGGGTTTTTGCACTGCTTCGTAATAGACGTGCCCGTGCCTCCCATACCCACCGAGCGTGGCTGACCAGCTTCCCAAACAGGAAGTGGAGCAATCGCAATTTCTTTGGAGAGATCCGGCATATGGTCTGTAAAGCGATCCATATACCACATAGGCATCACAATGGAACCAATTGCTCCGCTGTTCATCAGTGCATAGAATTCTTCCGAATGGTGGAAATTTCCAGGTGCAATTGTCGCAATTCCCTCGTCAAGCAGTTTGCGGTTGTATTCAAGCGCTTTTACCATTTGTGCGGAATCGATGTTCGGTTTACCGTCCTTGGTCAGCATGTCGCCGCCCTGAGAGGAAAGCATTGGCCACATATGCCAAACGTCGCCGGATTCTACCGATGCCCAGTATTTATCCGGTAAAGCGGCTTTGAGTTTTTTACCTGCCTCGTAATATTCATCCCATGTCTTGATGTTCTTCCAATCAATGTTCGCTTGGTCGCAAAGTTTTGTATTGTAATATATGACAGCCGCGCCAACATGAAAGCAAATTCCATAGTAGTTTCCGTCTTTAGAATAGATATCTACTCTGGCTTTAACGATATTGTTCAGTTCAGGCTTAACAATATCGTTAAGCGGAACCAACTGGATGTCACCCTTGAGAAAGTTGGCATATTTACCCAACTCGATATCTACGAGATCCGGCGCACCCACACCCGATTGTAAAGCGATCAGCAGCTTGTTATGCATATCATCAAACGGATATACGGTCGGAATTAACTTTATGGGTTCGTTGGGATTCTCCTCATTCCATTTGGCTGCCATCTTTTCATAGAATTGGACATGCAAGTCCTGAAATGTCCAGAACTGAATATCCACCGGCTTGGCACCGGCCGGTGCCACTACAGAAGGTGACGCTTCTGTCTGCACTGCCGTTGGGGCATTCGCCGAGGGCGACGCTTCTGTCTGCGTTGGAGTTCCACATGCTGCCAAGAAAACCACCAACATTGCGATAGTTAACAACAAGGATAACGCTTTCTTTGTTTTCATTTTCCAGCAACCTCTCATTATAATTTTATTTATATTAAGCGGAATATCCAATACTCGTCAGCAAGATATTCCGTCTAAAATATGCCTAACGGATGGTTTTTTTAAACCGGATCACGTTCCATGAAGCTTTCCCAAGCCCAATGAAAAATTCACCTTTTCCCAAATCCAGAACGGAATCCCGGCGAGTATAAGGAGTCACGGCATCCGGATTAGCGACAGTATTGACGGCTTTAAGATCTGCGCTCTCTAAAGCGATATGCTCAGCGATTGTATATTCATCAAAATCTCTTAAAAAGCAAGTGACGTTCATAGGTTCGCCAATACTACGATTCACCGCGAACAATGTCATTTCCTCGGCTTCCTCATTTACAACAGCTACTGTTTCAAGGTACGATACATCGGTATAATCTTTGGAATCATACTTTGGAGCAACAACAATCGGTTTGAGCGCAGTACCCCTGCCAAACTGTGATGCATGCAAGAATGGATAGAATATCGTCTGGCGGCATATATCTCCACCCGGACGCGTCATAATCGGTGCGATGACGTTGACAAGCTGTGCCATACAGGCCATTTTCAGCCTGTCAGCATTCTTTATAAACGTAATAAGCATACAACCCACAACAAGCGCATCCTCAAAAGTATAAATGTCCTCAAGCAGCGGCGGTGAAGTTTGCCAGGGGTTGACTTTCATTTCATTATTATCGTGCTGTTTTGAATGATACCACACGTTCCATTCATCAAAGCTCAGCATAATATCTTTCTTGCCTCGCTTTTTGGCCTTCACATAATCGCATACGGCAGTCACGGTTTTGATAAAGTGCTCTGTTTCCAGCGAACGGGCAAGAAAATTTGCGGTGTCGCCGTCTTCATTGCCAAAGTATTGATGAAGCGAAATATAATCCACCACATCATAGGTGTGCGTTAATGTTTCAACTTCCCATTCGGGAAACGTATCCATAAAGGTGTGTGAGCTTCCGCAGGAAACAAGCTTTATATCAGGGTCAAAAAGCTTCATGGCACGCGCGGTTTCCGCTGCGAGCCGTCCGTATTCCGTAGGCGTTTTGTGTCCCGTCTGCCATGAGCCGTCCATTTCATTGCCCAAACACCATACTTTGATATTATGCGGATTAGGATATCCATGCTGAATACGCAAATCGCTCCAATAGCTCCCCGCGGGGTAATTGCAATATTCCAAAAGGTCAAGAGCAGCCTCTATTCCTCTTGTGCCCAGATTAACGGCAAGCATAGGTTCCGACCCTATTTGCTTACACCATGTGGCAATTTCGTTTATTCCTACTTCGTTTGTTTCCAGTGTCCTCCACGCGAGGTCAAGCCGCTTTGGGCGGGACTCAACAGGGCCAATACCGTCTTCCCAACGGTAACCTGAAACGAAATTGCCGCCTGGATAACGAATAATCGAAACATCCAACTCCTTGACGAGCTCCGTAACGTCTTTTCGGAAACCATTCTTGTCAGCTTCTTTATGGGTCGGTTCATAAATCCCGTTATAAATTCCTCTGCCCAAATGCTCTACAAAAGAACCAAACATTTTTTTATCGACTTGGCCGATTGTATAAGATTTTTCAATGGTAACCTTCGCTTTTTGTGCCATAAGCCCTATCTTCCCTATTAATTTTTTTATACTGAATATACAAGTTAGCCTTAACTGTTAAATTATCCTTTAGATTTGTTACCTTTGCCAGAATTGCGATGTAATTTACCTTTATGTTAATCACTCGTTTTTTTGCCAAATTTATATTTCTTTTTATGAGTACACTATATACTTGTTTATTATTTAAGTCAATAGAATATATCAATAAATATAGAGTTTTTAAGCGCAATTTATTGATCGATAAACACAAGTGTTAATCGAAAACAATTAAGTAAAAAACAGATTAACTATTCTATTAACACGAATGCTTCTTACTTTCAAATTCGGTTATATACCTTTGTTTCACAATCTATCGACTTGACAGCCGGTTCTTTTCCAATAATTTTTAGTAGGGCCACTCGGCTATACAGCAGCACACCGCTACCCCAATACCTAAAATGTAACCATTTTTACGAATAATAGTTGCTCCGTCTATAAGCCACTCTTGTCCCACCACAGCCATCTATGGCTGTTCGTTCCTCCTGCTTCAAGCCATAAATATATTACAGGTTTATCATAATTATTTTCTTTAAGAACTATATTGGCCATTCCTAAGGTCCATATCCATCCTCAAACCCTTAAAACTCGTATGCAGTTCAACTTAATTCGGACTGCGTTTTTTTATATTGATTTTCAAAAACAAGTATTCAAAAAAACATTTTATTCAGCTATAATTCTAATATGGTGCCTCGTGACGTCTATACTCCGCTGTTATTTGGATCTGCCGTCTGCTGATAAAGCGTAAATTTCCGGTTCTCCAATTCGCTCTTTAAATAAGACCCGCACAAAAGCTATATTTGCGCACATGCAGTTTATCAGTTCTGATCCAAAACGCATCCACATGGCAGGCGTGGTCTCCGGCTGGCGGAGTGAAGTATTGCTAAAACAATAAAAAGATTGGAGAACATAAAAAGAATGATGTATGAGCGCTTGGATATAATTATGAAGCTTATAAACACAAAAGGCTTTGTAAAAGCTAATGAGCTTTCACGGGATTTCGGAGTTTCTCTTGATACTATACGCAGGGATTTGGAAAGCCTTGAAAAAAAAGACCTCCTTAAACGGGTATATGGCGGAGCGGTATCCAAATACTCCAAAGGGGCCGAAATAGAATATGCCAGCCGTCAGCAGCTGCACATGGATGAAAAAAAGGCGATTGCGCTCGAGGCGTCGGAATTTATAAATAACGGTGATACGGTTATTATAGACTTGGGCACCACAACTCTGGAGGCCGCCAAGTGCCTTCGCGATAAGAAGGAGCTTACCTGCCTTACGAACTCAATGCCGGTGGCGACCGAGCTTGTGATGAACGACAACGGTCGGGTAATCATGTTGGGCGGGGAACTTCGCGGAGGATACTATTCAACCTCCGGATCACTGACCAGCATGGAGGTCAACAGCTTTTGCGTGGATAAGGCTATCATAGGCGCAAGCGGAATTTCAGATAAAAATGGTGTTACCGACTACCATCTGGAAGAAGCCAATGTCAGGAAAAAAATGATCCGGAAAGCTGAGCAGGTTATATTGCTCCTTGACTCCAGCAAAATTGGCGTCAGTACATTTGTCCATGTTTGTAATCTGGATGAGATAGATATACTTATTACGGACTGGAACGCCAACCGGAGCCTTTTGAAGGCCTTTGAAGAGTATAAAACAAAGATTATTATTGCAAAGAAGCCGCCTGAAAAAAATATTGAGAATTGATAGCGAATAAGACCCCAAGACAGACAGTAAGCCCGGGCGCAGAGTGCGTCCGGGCTTACTGTTTTTAAATGCCGCAAAACATTGATGTAATTTGCGGTATTTTACGTATATTTTACGTATATTTTACGTGCATTTGCTTGATTCGGCGTTTATATGCCGTATACTTAAGTTAATGCTTATTTGCAGAGAACAACAAGTAACCTAGGAGAAAACGGAGGTAATTTATGAAAACATTCAAACACTCTTTAGCACTGTCTCTGGCGATGGCATGTGTCCTTTTGGCAGCTGCCGGCTGCTCGGGCACCGCTGAAAGTTCAGGAACTTCGTCTGGGGTGGCGCCGGCAGCTTCGTCTGCCACCGCGCCGGTATCCGCCTCGCTGTCATCCACCGATCTGAACAGCCTTTCGCTGAGTGAGTTAACCGCAAAAGCCAAGGCCGACGGCGATATCCAGTCCGTAGGAATGCCGGATTCCTGGGCCAACTGGGTAGAAACCTGGGATGAGATCAAATCGACTTACGGCATCACTCACACAGATACAGACATGAGCTCGGCCGAGGAGCTGGCACTTTTTAAGGCTGAAAAGAACGCTCCCACCAAAGACATAGGCGATATAGGCCAGTCATACGGGCCTCTTGCAAAGAGCGAGGGTATGACGCTTGCTTATAAAACAAGCTATTGGAATGATATTCCTGCTTGGGCAAAGGATGACAACGGCGACTGGATCACCGCTTATTACGGAACGATCGCTTTCCTGACAAATAAAAATGTTGTAACCGGCGCCGCTCCCACCTCATGGCAGGATATACTAAACGGTTCCTATAAAGTGACTGTCGGCGACGTTACATCGGCTACCACGTCTCAAAACGCGGTTCTTGCAGCTGCCTACGCGTTCGGCGGGAGCGAGAGCAACATTCAGCCGGGCATAGACTTTTTTGCCAAGCTTGCCGAACAGGGACGCCTTGATCTGGGCGACATTTCAATAGACAGGATTGAAAAAGGTGAATGCCAGGTAACTATCTGCTTTGATTTTAACGCGCTTGGCGCAAGAGACGCCATTGTGTCCGCCGACCCCAACGCCAAATTTGAAATTCATGTTCCTACAGACGGTTCGGTACAAAGCGGCTATTGCACCATCATCAACAAATACGCGCCGCATCCGTATGCTGCCGCCCTTGCCAGAGAATATATCCTCAGCGACGAGGGACAAATAAACCTGGCCAAGGGATACGCAAAACCCATACGCTCCAACGTTACACTGCCGGAGGACGTCGCGTCGAAGCTGCTGCCGAATAGCGAATACGTAAAAGCGCAGCCTATCTCGGACTATAGTGCTTGGGAAAAGACTGTCAGTGAAATAGGCCCAAAATGGCAGAACGAGGTTCTTGCCAAGGCTAAGTAACTGTTTGAAAAATCTGCCGCTCATACCGTAGTGCTTTAATCAGGTATGAGCGGCGTTATGGAGAGGAAGCTTATGCATAAGGTAATACTGGTTATACTTGACGGGCTCAACGCGCGCACGGCATTTGAAAATATGGGATTCCTGCAGCACATGGTAGAAATGGGGGTTTCGTCGCGTTATACGGTAGAGGCTCAGTTGCCCACCCTGTCTAGGCCATTGTATGAGGTGCTTTTAACGGGCGTTCCGGTATACGAGCACGGGACGGCAAATAATGAAATAAGGAGAATGTCCAAGGAACAGAGTATTTTCCATCTTTCAGCGGAAAACGGACTGGTAACCGCTGCCGCTGCGTACGGCTGGATAAGCGAGTTATACAACAAAAGCCCGTTTCTGCCCAAGGAAGACCGGTTTCAGCTCAATGTGCCCCGTCCGATCCAGCATGGCATTTTTTATTATGAGGACATGTACCCCGATTCCCATTTATTTAACGATGCGGAATTTTTGAGAATGAGCTTTAATCCTGATTTTTTGCTCATCCATTCCATGAATATCGATTACGCCGGACATGTAAACGGAGGATTGTCTCCGGAATACGTATATTCTGTAATCAAAGCGGACGGCATACTCTCCTGCTATATAAAACAGTGGCTTTCGTTGGGCTGGAGCGTTATTGTGACCGCCGACCACGGTATGAACAGCATAAAGTTGCACAACGGGGTAAGCGATGACGAGCGGCTTACGCCTCTTTACATTGCGGGAGCTCAGGGGGTATGGCCGGAGGAGCAAAGGGTTTCCCAGCTTGAATTGGCTCCGTTTATTTGCAGGCTGCTGGGTGTAGCGCCGAGCAAAAAAATGAAGGGCGGAGGTCTGCAGCCGTCCGAGGGCAGATGACTATGAATAGAAGAAAATACATATATCTGGCGGCTATCATTCCGTTCTTTCTGCTTACGCTGATGTACGAGCTTATTCCGGTTGCAATGACTGTTATCAGAAGCTTTCAGGTAGACACGGGCGTTGGCCTGGATAACTACGCAGCGGTTTTTGCCGGCCAGTACTATCTTAAATCCATAACAAACAGCCTGGTTATTTCACTCGGCTCAAGCGCGGTCGGTATCATTATTGCGTTTCTTGGAAGTTATGCGGCGTTCTCATCGCCAAAGAAAACACGAAGGCTGTTTAGTACGGTTTTGAATATTGCTGCCAATTTTGCGGGTGTCCCGCTCGCATTTTCATACATAATACTTTTTGGCAGCAGCGGAATAATGGTTGCGCTAGGAAGCATTTTGGGAATACAGTGGCTTGCCGATTACAATCTTTATTCTTCCGGCGGGCTTTCACTTATCTATATCTATTTTCAGATACCTGTGGCCACGCTGGTGCTGATGCCGGCTTTTGAGTCAATAAAAACGGAATGGTTGGAATCAGCGCAGCTTCTCAAGGCGTCGAGGCTCAGATTCTGGACAAGCGTTGGGCTGCCGGTCATTTTTCCAAGCATAGCAGGCACCTTCTGTTTCCTTTTTGCTAACTCTATGTCGGCCTATGCCACTGCCTATGCGCTGGTTGGAAGCAATTACTCCCTGTTGACGGTTCAAATAGCCTCCATGTTTACCGGCGATGTATTCCCAAAATACGGCCTCGGGTCTGCGCTGTCAGTTATAATGATCGTCCTGATATCCATCGCTGTATATTTCAACAGCAAACTTATCTCCGGAAGAGGTGCAGGTTATGAAAAAACGTGAAGTTTGGCCCCGCATGACGATTGTCCTGATCATCATCTATCTGGCGGTTCCACTTCTGGCTACGATTTTGTATTCGGTTGTTATCACGTGGGACGGCGTGAATATCAACGGCTTTGTGCCGAGGTATTATATAGAGTTGTTTTCCAGCATGAAGTTTCCGACGATATTGCTCAATACTCTGCTGATCTCTGTGATATCGGCCCTTATCTGCCTGGTAATCCTGCTGTTTGCAATGTATGTTGTGGTTGTACACTTTCCCCGCCTTGATAAATATGTACATATTCTCTGTCTAATGCCGTACACGGTACAGGGGATCATCCTTTCCACCTCACTGCTTACGGTTTATTCGGGTATTGGCGGGATCCTGTCGGACAGGATATTCCTTTTGGCCTGCGCGTACGGTATACTGGCTTTGCCATACATGTATCAGAGCATACGCAACAACCTGAACGCCATTCCCGTCACGTGCTACCTAGAAAGCGCCGAGATACTGGGCGCGGGCAAATTCCGCGGTTTTTTTGCCGTAATTGTCCCGAATCTGTTGTCCGGAATGGCCACGTCCTTTCTGTTGTCCGTTGGAGTGTTGTTTAATGACTTTGCGATCATAAACATTCTGGCCGGCAGCTATCTGACCACGGTGCAGATGTATATGCAAAACAACGGGTGGCGCTCTGGACATCTGACAAGCGCGATCGTCATAGCCTCTTTTGCCATTACCACGCTGCTAACCGTGTTTGTGCTGGCCCTGAAAAGCCGCGCACAGAAGGAAAAAAACATTTAATTTATGTTATCAGTCTGGAGAATCACCAATGGAATATATTGAATTCGAAAATGTGAGCAAAACGTTTGGCAGCCAGCCCGTTCTTAATGAAATCCGGCTTTCCATAAAAAAAGGAGAGTTGGTTTCTCTGCTAGGACCCTCCGGCTGCGGAAAGAGCACTCTGCTCAGATGCCTGGCGGGGCTTGAATGCCCTACTTCCGGTGAAATATACTTAGACGGCATCAATGTCACCAAAAAGCTGCCAAAGAACCGCGGCATAGGTATGGTATTCCAACAATACAGCCTGTTTCCAAACATGACTGTTGAGCAGAATGTTGGATTCGGCCTAAAAATGATGGGGATTTCAAGGAGGCAAAGGCAAGACAAGGTGAATACCATGCTTGAAATTGTTGATCTGAAGGGCAGCGAGGACAAAAAGCCGCACCAGCTCTCGGGCGGGATGCAGCAGCGGGCGGCGCTGGCCAGAGCGCTGGTCACCGAGCCAAAGGTCCTTCTTCTGGATGAGCCTCTCAGTGCCATAGATGCCAAACTCCGTAAAAGCCTGCAGGCGGAAATAAGAAAAATACAGAAAAATTTGGGCATTACCACTATCTTTGTGACGCATGACCAGAGCGAGGCCATGGTTATGTCGGATAAGCTCTGCCTTATGAACAACGGCTTGATAGAGCAGTCCGGAACACCGTCGGATATCTATATATCGCCCAAAAGCAAATTTGCCGCAGCCTTTATTGGCAATTATAATATTATTACAGGCGAGGAATTTTACCGCATTTCAGGAATACGTAGTTTCGACGGTTCCGTCGCCATCCGCCCGGAGGTTATATCTATCGAAAAAGTGAATTCTTTTGATGAAGATACAAATATAATAGCCGAGGGCATCGTTGTTGACTTCACGCTGCGCGGAAATACGCTGAGCTACAGCGTGTTATGTGGTGATGTAGCGCTTAACATTGACGTGCTGTACAGAAGCTTTCATCTTTTAAATTTGGGCGATAAGGTATATCTGGCATTTGAAATGAGAAACTGCGTCCCGGTCTGAAGTTGCGTTTGCCGGAAAAGAGTGGAGCCTATCCTGAAAGAGCGGAGTCGTATCAATGGGTAAAAGAATAAAAGGCGTACTGTTTGACAAAGACGGTACGTTGCTGGATATTAATGCGCTATGGGTGCCGATAGGATATGGGCTCGTCGATGCGCTCTCGGGGCGCCATTGCCTGAAGCCCGGGGATAATGAAATAATATTAAAAGCCATAGGAATAGAAAAAGGGATACTCAGACCCAATAGCGTACTCGCAAGCGGTACGACTGGGGAGATTTCATCTGCCCTTGCGGAAATACTTTTGGGCATGGGCGCAAGGATAGAATTCTCCGAAACGAAGGCCGTTGTACTTGGCGTCATTTCAAATATGACAAAAAACAACTGGCAGCTTATTATCCCGCGCGGGGATCTTATTAAGACCTTTACGGCTCTTAAATCCGCAGATATAAAGATAGGGCTTGCAACTTCGGATTTTTATGATTCCGCAATAACCTGCCTGCGGCGGCTCGGAATTGAGGAATTCTTCGACTATATCGGAGCGGATACAGGAAACGGAGGATTAAAGCCCGATCCGGATATGCTCAACAGATTCTGCGAAGCCTGCGGTCTCATACCCTGCGAAATTGCCGTCGTGGGGGATTCTCAGGTCGATATCGACATGGCACGAAACGGCGGAGCGGGATTGGCAATTGCTGCGGTTGACTGCGAGAATGCTTCGGCCGCGAAACCTCCTATGGGCGCTGACTACACAGTCGGCTCGATAGACGAGTTGCTGGAATGCCCGTTATTGTTTAATTATGTATTTTAGGGATGAAAGGGTGAGGGTATTTTGTAAGCGTCAAAGCCGCCTTTTATGTCAGGCTCATAGACGGGCGCTTTCAATATCGGCACGCCGCATTCATCTTTTTCGCAATCCCGGCAGACTTTTTCCAGTTGTTCGCTACAGACATCGGCCCCTACTTTTACACGGCATTTCCCGATCCCGATGGATATGCCGCTTTCTTTCGATTCTGCTTCAAATTCTAATCTTAATGCAGAATATATTGAAAATGAAGTTAAAAAACTTATTTAAATCTACAGTACGTCAATGATCTTGATGATATACTTTGCAAAGGACTCATCAATAGCCAGGATAAAAAAGAAAGATTAGAGATGAGATAAGTAAAAGGCAAGCGTCTATTCAACATCTGTATAATACCTCAAAGGTTACAAAATCCAAAAAAGTTATAACTTTGACTTTTCAGCAAATTGAAGGCAAACAAAACATAATCGATAAACTCAACCAAGACTTAGCAGATTTATCTTATACTAAGGTTGATAAAAACAAACTTGTAAATGCTTTAAAAGCAGACATACAAAGTATTAAAGGTAATGAAATGGAAGCAAGATTAATCTATCATAAATATCTCAAGGAAATAAAAATCACCGAGGCTGACATATCGATTGTCCTTCTCGGTGACGTAACCACAAGTGGCTCCCCAGGTAGGGTTTGAACCTACGGCCCTCCGGTTAACAGCCGGATGCTCTACCGCTGAGCTACTGAGGAATATTTAGAATCCGGCAGCTACCAATCCTCCCGGGCCGTTACCAGCCAAGTACTTTAGGCGTATAAGGTCTTAACTACTGTGTTCGGAATGGGAACAGGTGGAACCCCTTAGCTATCGCCACCGGAAATTTG
>JAEYKI010000023.1 GCA_023408315.1 Bacillota bacterium | reverse complement strand
TATCGCGCTGCCGATCATTCCGCCAATCAGTATCGCCGTACTGTCACGAAGGCCAAGCTTTTTTTGTTCGTTTAACATTTCCTTCCCTTCTTTCTTTCTTTTTTGTGGCTCTTTATTTAAAGGCGCGTTTTGTCGCCCAACCACCAATTCCCCGTATGTGCTAAAAACTTTAGAGGAACGCTGTTGCCCGCATTTTATGGGCAGCTTAGAAGGTACCGAAATAACAAAAGGTGCTTTAACATATCTGTTAAAGCACCTTTGCCGTAAGACCATAAATTTCTAAGCGCACGTATCCGTAAACCGTATATACGCGCATCCCAAAGGTGAGTAATTAACAAATATGAAAGGACATATTTAAGAATTAATATGAAACTCAGATTTCCATGCCTGAGAGATCACGCGTTTCGTTTATGTTTTTAATTATACAAAATGTATTAAACTATGTCAATCACAAATGTAGAATAATATACTTTTTGTTTTATTATGTTCTCCCTCTGCCGTTGCATACCACAACAGACTTGAATGTAATTCTAAACTTATCAAAAATGGCGGGAGTATGTGGGAATCGAACCCACCCAAGCAGCTCTTAACCACTCATACTGGTTTTGAAGACCAGAGGGCACACCAGCGACCCATCTACCCCCAGCTAGTTATATCAAAAAAGCATCTGCGCCCGCAATTTTCCGCAAATCGCCTGTCCTTTGCGTTATGCCGTTGCGGTCGCAATATTCCAGAAACGCATACGCATATTTACGCGATGTATCCAGCCTGTCCCGAAGATCATTCAGGGCAATCACGCCGTTCTCCCCCATAAGTTCCTCCATAACACGCAGGGCCCGGTTATACTGTTCCCTGTGCAAAAATATCTGCGGGCTGATGCAAACCAGCACCCGGTGATCCAGCATGGATTGCAGCACCTGCCTGAAAGCGTCTCTGGCGGGTGCAAACCGAGCCTCCACCTCGTCAAGATTGGGAACCGCCCATCTGCCCTCCTGATAAATCTGTTCCACGGCCTTTAATATCCTCATCTGCGCGTCCGTATACCGAATGGCAAAACCGGCAAGCGCCACGCGTTGGCCTTCCGTTCGTACAATCCCGCGTTCTGCAAACACATCCAGCACGCTATCCGCAAGGGCTATATCTGCCCCAGGCAGCAGCCGTCCGCGCAGCTCGTCCCTGCGCACGCCCGCCTGCAGCGGATTTTTTGTGTGATATTCGGCCAAAAGTTCCAAAAGCTTCTTTTTTAGCCCGGCCATATAGCTTTGATGCACCACTATTTTGCCGGTTATTTGTATCAGCGTATCCCCCAGACTCTCAATCTCCCTGCGCAGTTCGTCTTCACCAATAAACAGCCGTTTGCCGATCCAATCCATTGCCGCCAGCCTGGGGCTGTACTCCAGAACCGCCTGGGCGATCCGCTCTTGCAGGGTGCCGCTTTGCTTAATTGCCAGCCCTGCCAGAACCGTTTCGTCCATCCTCTTATGTTTTACCGGATTTGCTTCCAGTATCACGCCGCCTCCAACGGTTTCTACCGGAGAGTAGAACCGCACAACAAAATGATCCCCGCTTTTGGCGGCAACAGGCCCGGTCAGCCTGAGCTGTGCAAAACAGCCCTCCCCTGCACCCAGGCTGTTCTTGTCCAGCAACACGGCCCGGCACAGCATATGCCTTGTGCCGTGATATAAATGCAGGGGCGACCCGTTTTCCACCGTGCGTCCTGTATCCGCAAGCATGCGCAGCCACACATCCAGCATCAGTGTTTCTTCCATGGAACCGGGAGCCGCCAGGGTATCCCCCCGCGCCACTTCGTTCTTTTTTACAGACGCAAGGTTCAAGGCCACCCGCTGACCGGCAAATGCCGCTTCCACGTTCTGGCTGTGCACCTGCAGCTTTCGCACCTTTGCCGTGCGCTCTCCGGGAAATATGGCTGCTTCGTCTCCCACCAGAATTTTCCCCTCCGCAAGCGTGCCCGTAATCACGGTGCCAAAACCGTCCATTACAAACACCCTGTCCACCGGTAGCCGGAAGGGTCTTGCGGCGTCCTTCTGCCGCACGCCTTCCGCCATTTTATAAATCAGGCTCTTAAGCTCGCTAAGTCCCTGGCCCGTAAACGCAGATACCGGCATAACGGGCGCATTTTCCAGAAACGTTCCTTTCAGCTCGCACTCCAGGTCGTACCTCACAATTTCCATCATCTCCTGGTCCACCAGGTCGGATTTTGTGAGCACAACAATGCCGTTGTTTACATCCAGCAAAGAGAGTATCCCAAGATGCTCCTTGGTCTGCGGCATAACGCCTTCATCCGCCGCGACCACAAACAGCACCATATCCATGCCGCTTGCCCCCGCAAGCATGTTTTTAATAAACTTTTCATGCCCGGGCACATCCACTATGCCCGCTTTTTCACCATCCGGAAGGTCCAAATAAGCAAAGCCGATATCTATTGTAATGCCGCGCTTTTTTTCTTCCTTCAGGCGGTCCGTATCAATTCCGGTCAGCGCTTTGATCAGGCAGGTTTTTCCATGATCCACATGGCCCGCCGTGCCAATAATAATATTTTTCATAAATCAGCCCTGCCCGGTGCCCGCGCATTCGTGTATACGGGCGGCAATGCAGGAAAACTCCCCTGCATCCAGCGTGCGGACATCCAGCAGCAGCACGCCCTTTGATATCCTTGCAATCACCGGCATATCCCCCTGCCGCAGGCGCGCTTCCAGCTCCATAACAGTAAATCCGTGCGGGCGCACAGCCACCACATAGGTGGCAAGCACCTGCCCCGGAACCGATCCGCCGCCAATCTGGCTGAATTCCTCCGCCACCTGCGCCGTGCAAGCGGGGTGCAATTCCAGAATCGCATCGCAAAGTCTGCGCGCCTTTTCCGCCAGGCTGTCCCGGCCCGCCGCAATCATTTGCAGTGTTGGAATCTGCTCCGCCGTATCCGCTTCATACATACGAAGCGTGGCCTCCAGCGCTGCCAGCGTCAGCTTGTCCACGCGCAACGCGCGCGCAAGCTGATTTTTTTTCATGGCCTCAATATATGAGCGTCTGCCCACAACAATGCCTGCCTGCGGGCCACCCAGCAATTTGTCTCCACTGAAGCACACAACGTCCGCGCCGTCCGCCACGTTCTGCTGAACGGTAGGCTCGCCGGTAATTCCAAATCGCTCCAGGTCAACCAGAAGGCCGCTCCCCGCGTCGTGTATCACCGGAAGATTAAACCGTTTCCCCAGTTCCACAAGCTCGCAGAGCGGCACTGCTTCCGTAAACCCCACAGTTTTAAAATTGCTGGTATGCACCTTCAGCAGGGCGGCAGTTTCACTGTGCACCGCGTTTTCGTAATCAAAGAAATGCGTTTTGTTGGTTGTGCCAACCTCCGCCAAAACGCCGCCGCTCAGTTTTAAAATTTCAGGTATCCTAAACGATCCGCCAATTTCCACCAGTTCACCGCGTGAAATAACAACTTCTCTTTTATCCTTTGTAATTGTATTCAACACCAGCAGCATGGCCGCCGCGTTATTGTTTACAACCAGCGCGCTCTCCGCGCCCGTCAGCTTGGCAAGCAATTTTTCCACATGCGCATACCGGCTGCCCCGCGTGCCTTTTTCCAGGTCGTACTCCAATGTGGAATACCCCTGAGCAACGCTTAAAACCGCTTCCGCAGCAGCCGCACCCATTTTAGCGCGGCCAAGGTTTGTATTTAAAACAATGCCTGTCGCGTTGATTACCGGGCGCAAACTCATTTGCGCTTTTTGTTTCATCCGCTCTGCAACCGCCGCAATAATTGCCGTATTTGAAGGTACTTCCGTTTCTGCGCCCAGCAAAATACGCCGCCGGAGTTCCTCAAGAACCTCCCGCACCGCCTCCAGCACCATCCGGCGCGGGCTGCACGCAAACGCTTCCATATCAACCGACTGGTTTAAAATATCATCCACCTTGGGAATGCTTCGGAGCAAAGAATTTTCATTCATTGTACGCGCAATCCTCCGCAAGCGTGGGACATAAAACGCCCGGCAAAGAATGCCAAGCCTGCTGTTTACATACCGTTTTAGGGGAATTTAAATTCATCATACCGGATAAGCTCCCGTCCGTCAAGCCTCCGTTATTCGGCAAGCCATTTACCACCTTTTAGTATCTCTTTTGCCCTTTGCAGGTTTCCGGGAGAAACCAGAATGGCGGGCCCCGTGCAGCCCATGCCGCTCTCCGCGTAAAGCCCCTGCGCCCATAGCGCATGCACCGCATTCTCCAGGTCCATAATCTCTATGCCCGCTATTTGCTCGGTGACTACTTCTTTTGGAGGTGCTTTTACTTCCGCCGCAGGAGCCGCCGTTTCTTTTATTTCTTCCAAAACAGCTTTAAGCCCCGCCTTGTTTGCAGCTTCAAATTCAGCTTTGGCGATATCCGCATACTTTCCCGCCGCCATCTGCGCGGCATATTCAATTGCGCCCGCAATCACCGGCGTTCCGGATGCCCGTGAAACAATCCCCACAAGCCTGGAATACCCTTCGCCAATTCCCGGCCCGTATCCCCAGCCCACAGATTCATAGCTGCCGCCGGTAGTAAACGCGGACAATGTTTTCATTAATATGTTGCCCGTCAGCGGATCGCACACCATCACATCGCAACTCCCCCCCAAAAGGTCGTTTCCGCGCATAATGCAACCGCCGTCCGCGCGTCCGGATGAGGCAAACACAATACCGTATCCGTTTTTCTGGAGCCTGCGCAGCGCGGCCTCCGCCTGCCTGGCGCCGTCTATATTGAGTATGCCCACCGTGGGAGAGGCTATGCCGCAAGCTTTTGCGGCAATAATGCCGTAAATAGCGTTTTTAACCATGCCCTCCGTGCGGACAAAGGAGGCCGTGCCCGTGGTGGTGGCAATAAACATCTCCCGGCCCAGTCCCGGCGTAACCGCCCTGCCAACGGTGGAAACCCCCACCGGAAACAGGTAATGCATGGCCACGGC
Organism: Bacillota bacterium; assembly: GCA_023408315.1. Taxonomy (GTDB): domain Bacteria; phylum Bacillota; class Clostridia; order Christensenellales; family Christensenellaceae; genus JAEYKI01. The sequence continues at coordinate 30,035 of JAEYKI010000023.1, read as the reverse complement.
ACCGTCCGCTTCGCCCCTGTCCAGCAGGTCTTCCATGATGCGAAAAGCGTCCTCGGTGCAAGTTGCCTGAACGGTTCGCAGCCCGTCCGCTTTAAGCGTGCCAATGTATGTAACCTCCACGCCCTTTTTTTGCGCCCAAAGAGCGCCTTCCAGAACATTCCGCTCCCCGTGCTCGCTGCCAATGCCTATCACCGCAATGCGCACAGGGCTTCCAAAACGGCCTGTTTCAAGTGCTTCCGCCAGTTCCAGAAATGTCTTTGCAACTGTTTGCTCAATTTTGTTTTCAGGCATGCTTCTCACTCCTGCTTTTCCATAAGCGTTGCGGCAAATTCCCGCATTGCTTTGGCAATCAGCCCTTTAATTTGCGTTTCAGAAACGCCGCCTTCTTCTTTTGCACCCGTATTTTTACAAACCACGAACGAAACTCCGTCAAACAAACTGGTCATACGGCCCAAAAACAGGCTGCCCTTGCCAATGATCATAGCGTTCTTGATCTTACCCGCCATAATATCCTGGCAGGCAAACCCAAGGCAGGGCACGCCGGAGGGAATATGCCCCTGCGTGGGTGCCCAGCCCACCATGCCGTGCTTCTGCGTAAACCCGTCAATCTGGTTCCTCTCCAGTTCCTTGCGCATCACAGCCAAAGCCGCGATCATTTTATAGTTGGAAAGCGGTATGTCGCCCGCGCCCGCAGGTTTGGTAATCTCCGGGTTCTGCATTTCCACCGCGTACTTGTCTATATCCAGTATTTTAAGGCCCGCTTTGTCCAGGGGCGCTGTAACCAGCGACATAATCACCGCCTGGGGCGAGGAACCCGTGCCCACTGTGTGGTTGCCAACAATGCTTGTGTTAATCTCCGGGTGAATTCCGTCGTTTTTCCCCACCAGAACGGCAAAACCGCCCAGCACATCTTCCAGTATGGGCATTCCTTTCTTTACATGGTCCTTGCCGTTCATACCCAGCTTGGCCGTGCAGCCGCCCGCCGCCACTATTACATTCTCATATACGCCGGCGGATACAAGGGAAGCCGCATGGATCACCGCATGCGCCGGAGCTGCGCAAAACGCGCGCACATCGCAGCCCGAAGCCTGGCCGAGCCCGGCCAGTTCCGCCGCCGCCTTGGCAAAATTGCCGCCGCCGCGCTGGTTCATATCTCCGCAGGCTTCTTCCGAGCAGTCTATCACATAACCCACCGCATCCCCGGAAACGCCGCTCTGCCGGATAACATGCAGCAGGGATAAAACGCATGTCGCCTTAGAAACCAGGTTTTCATGGATTACATGCGCGGATAAATTAGGGTCCACATCGTGCGCACGCTTTACATATCCCACCAACCTGTTCATATGGTACAAAGGTTCGGCATGTTCCTGCGCAACAAAACGCTCTATTTCATCCGGCTCCACGCCCTCCCTGATGCGGGACAGAATCTCTTCCCCAACCAGCGGATGCGCCTCCAGCTTTGGTTTTACCTCAGACACAAACGTTTTTGATAAAAACAAAAGGTCAAACACATCGCAAGCCTGCATCAAAAGTAAAAACTCTTCCTGCGGCATGATCTCTCCAAACTTGCCGAAACGCTCCGGGTTCTCCGTTTTTTTACCGTACCAGGGCTGCTCCGCCGCGGCAAGTTCCTCTGGCGTTATGTTCCCAATGTACGTCTGGTTTGGCAGGTATCCTGCCGCATCTTCGTAAGTTCTTAAATGCTGCGGCAATTGTTCCAGGTATTCAGACCCCGGATTCACGGTCCGCTCCGTTGTTTGCGTTGTTCCGTTGCATATCACCATGTCCGGAACATGCGCCAGAATATATCCAGTTCCCAAGATTGCGCTGTTCAAAGGAATCCCTCCATCATTAAATACTTGCTTCCAAACGCTTCTTTGCATTCGGAGATAACCGCCCCAAAAATTGTCTTGCGACATTTTAGGGGCCCAGAAAAAAAGCAGCGGCAACACGGTGCAAGACCGTATCGCCGCCACAGACCCTCAGTACTTGCAAAACTCGCTTCGAATCGCCGACATTTCACCGGCAATATTGTCCACGTCAAGAACCATTTCCATCATACTGATCTGCTCTTCATAAACATCCTGGGGTATTTCCGCTTTCATCTCTGCCTCGCAGACATGATACGCTCTGAGTCCCAACTGGACTCCTGTCAATGGACCCGCAAACGTGGGGTCTCCGTTCATGACTGTCTCCGCGGCCAAACCTGCCGCTTCGCCTTCCGCGGCTCCAAGAACAATCAATATATTCTCTGGGCCGTATTTTTCAGCCATTTCCTTGACCCGCTTCTGGTTTTCAAGATCCATTGCACCCGCGGCCGTTCAGACAAAGCATTCGGTTGACGAAAAAACGATTTCAGCGTTGCCCGCCGCCCTGACGCATGTCTCGATCGCCGGGCCGGGAATGCCGTCCCGATCGCCGATAATGATCACTTTTGCACCATCAAGCAGACTCATTAGCTGTTCCTCCTAACTGTTGATCTATTAAAAAGCTTGTGCTCTTTAACTGCTTCTGCAAAGTATCCCTTACAGATACTTTGCCACCATGGCCTCTATGTTCTTTTCGGTGGCATCGTCCTTTACCAGTTCTTCCACCTTTTCGCCGCCCCTGTAAATGGCAATCACAGGCACGCCCAGTATCTTCTGGCCAATGGCAAGCCGCCTGGCCCTGGTGATATTCAACTGGGTAAACTTGATCTTAGACCCGTGCTTTTCTTCCAGGCTATGCACAAAGGGCATCAGCGCCTGGCACGGAACGCAGCCGTCAGAGCAGTAATCCACCAGCACGGTTCCCTGCGCTTTTAAAACCTCTTCTTCAAAATTGTCTTTTGTCAGTTCCAACATAAAGCATCGCTCCTTATATCCTGCAGACGGCGTCTTCAATATATTTCTCGGCCTGCGTCGCCGCAATCGCGCCGTCCGCTGCCGCCGTGATCACCTGCCGCAGATTCTTGCGCCGGATGTCACCCGCCGCAAACACCCCGGGCACATTTGTCCGCATATTTTCATCCGTCACAATATAACCGCAGTCCGTTTCCAGGCATTCGCACACCAATGCAGACAGGGGATTATACCCTACAAAAATGAACACGCCAAACGCACCGTCTTCTTCATCCGCAACAATTTCACGCGTCCCGCCCGTCTTCACGTTCTTTACAACCATGGATGTGAGAAGGCCTTCGCCCTTGAATTCTTCCACAACGGTGTCCCACATAAATTCAATCTTATCGTTGGCAAGCGCCTTTTCCTGTATGCATTTAGCAGCGCGCAACGCGTCCCTGCGGTGAATAATTGTCACCTTCCTGCCAAATTTGGCTAGGTACAGCGCCTCTTCCACAGCCGCGTCCCCGCCGCCTACAACAAAAATTTCCATGTCTTCAAAAAAAGCGCCGTCGCAGGTTGCACAGTAAGAAACGCCCTTGCCGGTTAGTTCCGCTTCGCCGGGGCAGCCAATTGGCCGCGGCTTTGCGCCGGTGGCAATAATCACCGTTTTGCCCGTGTATTCGCCTTTCTCACCGCGAATATGCTTAACTTCACCCTCCAGGTCTACGCCCACAATGGTGTCGCCCAGAATTTCCGCGCCAAAGTTTTTTGCCTGCCGGGCCATCCGGTCCATCAGGTCCTTGCCGGATTCGCATTCCATACCCCCAGGATAGTTTTCTATCTCAGAGGTGATCACAATCTGGCCGCCCACGCTGTCTTTTTCCAGTATCAGCGTTTTCAGCCTGGCCCTCCCTGCATAAAGGCCCGCCGCAAGCCCCGCAGGGCCCGCTCCTATGATGATTACGTCGTAAACCGCGTCCATTTATTTGTACACCTTTAGTTAATAAGATTCCGCAAACAGCCTGCCATGCCCCGACTGATTACCGGAGAGGTACAGGTGCGTAGTGGTATCAAACTCAATCGATTTATTGGCAGGCGGAAAGAATCCGCCAGATTCCTTGTTTAGGCGCAATACATCGCCGCCAACCACACGGTCCACATCGGGCAGCGTATAGTGCTTTTCAATAGACCCGCCGCTGATGATGGCGTCCGCCTCGGGCACGTCGTCCACCAGCAGAATGCCTTCGGTGCCGTCCACGCCGCCAAACTCAAACGTAAGCGTGGAGGCCTTAATGTTGTTGCGTTCCGCGCACTGGATAGTCAGCATGCCGTCCACAGCAGCGTTTCCGCCGCCTTCCCAAGTCATAATCAGGCCGTTTGCGTCCAAATATTTTGCCAGCTTGATATTAAAATGCGCGCAGCGTTCCTTGTGCCAGTTGGTGGGGTTATGGCTGCGGCAAAAAATCACACCGCGAAAATTAAGCGTTTTGCCGTGGTTTTTATACAGTTCCATCACAACCGGATGGTTTACGTGCAAATACGTTGGCACCTTAAACGCGGGCCACACATAATTGCCGCTCACCACGCAGCCATCCAGCATTTCGTTGGGATGCAGCAGGGTGGGCACCAGATTGTCAATGGGCAGGCCATATAGCAAAGTGTTTGCGTAAGGCCCCTGGTTTTGGCACTGCCACACCAGCACCACGTTTGGCAGTTCCGGATTCACCTCGTCAATGCTGAAAAGCGTTTCCCGGTCCGGCGTCCTGTCCTTTGTGAGGGAAGCGAGGAACGTGGATATCTTGATGGCTACGAGCCGTATATTGTTGTCATACTCAATAGAGGATTTATTCTCCACCAGCTTGTATAGTATCACAAGGTTTATGGTTTCACTGAATGGCGTAAACCCTGCAATAGGGCCGGCCATATCCAGTATCGCGTCCCGCGGGTATAAAAGACCGCTGGAGGCGCTGGATTCGTCCCAGGGCAGAGCACAGCTTTCCATTACGGTAAAGCCGGAGAGCAGGTTGGTCACCCCGTCTCCCACCGTATGCGGGCTGCCAAAGAACCCGGAATATTGCATTCCCTGGCCGCTTACCTTGCACATGGACTGCAGCGTATCCAGCAAATGGATCACGCGCGTGTTTTCGCCGGGATGCACCAGCTCAAAATCCACGCTTTCCACTTCTTTTAAAAGCGGCTTTACCAAGGCCACCAGTTCTTCTTTGCAGATGGTAAGGATGCCGTTTTCAAATGAACATTTTGCGCCAAACACGGCGTCTTTTACGTCAAAATACTGCCTTGTCAGATTCATTTGTCTCCCTCCTTACTTTCGTCCACAGTGAATATCGTCGGGCCGGCAACGTCCTGAGAGAGCGCTTCCAGGGCCTTTGTTAAAATCTTATACCGGTAAGCTTTCTCGCGTTCCAGCGGAAGGCTCGGGTCTCCGGCCGGGGAGGTGAAATCTCCGCCGAATACAATGCGGTTTGAGCCTACGTTATAGGCAATGGATGTGAACCCGGTGATCAGAGCGTTGGGTATGCCCACCCGGTCCATCTCCTTGGCGATCGTTGCACAGCAACGAGTACAGGTGCCTCACGTGGAGGTCAGAATGGCGGCTTTCACCTGTTCGCTCATCAGCTCTTCCACCATTCTTCTGCCCATTGCCTTGCTGCTTTCTATATTCGTTCCCACGCCGCAGGTTGTAAAAAAGTTCCGGTACGTTCCGCCTATTTTGCCTTCTTTTTCAAGAACGCGCATCTGGTCCAGAGGGATCAGGCGGTGCGGATCGTTGCTCGCGAATGTCGTGTCATACCCGCCGTGGATGGATTCGTACACGCCTTTATTAAGGGAATCCATGCCGGTCATATCGTATCTTCCAAAGTCGGTGGCAAACGCTTGCCTGATTTTGTCCGGATTCCCCACCGGAACCAGGCCGCCCGTTGTTACCAGCGCAATGGTGGCTGTTTTCATATCCGCCACCCTTGGCGCCGGGGGTACCACTTCAAACCCGCGCAGCGGAATTTCCGTTACATACGGCTTGTTATTCAGTTTGGCAAGCAGCATCTCTGTTGCGCGTTCCGCCGCTATTTTCTCGTTGTATTCATTGTACCTGTGGCCCGTGCGTATATACCCTTCAATCCTTGCGGGGCCAACAGGCTCCCTTTTGGCAAGTTTCAGGGCAAGCGCCGCCACAGCGGGCAAAGACCGGGACATGCCCGCGGCCGTCTCTCTGGTGGCGACAATATAATTGTCACGCACATACATGCCCACAGCCGGGTTCTCGTGCCACATGCCGGTCACGCTGGGAATTCCCAGTTCTTTTTTTACAAAATCGCATATCTTTGCGCAGGCCACGCCGTAACGCCCCGCGTTAAAAGCTGGCCCCGCAACAAATACATCCGGTTTTACTTCTTCTATGATTCTTCTTATCTCGGGGAGCACGCTCTCAAAATTATTGTCATCGTTGATGAAGTTGTCTCCGCACACAATAATTTTCTCAACCGTCATCTCTCCGCGCCAAAGCTGCTCCAGGCCAATTGCCGGCCCCTTTTTTTCATCCAGCACGCTCAGGCCTATATCCGCCATGGTCTCTCCGCCAAGGCCTGCGTAAAACTGGTTTATATAATGCACAGCTTTCAGTTGAGCCAAATGGACCACTCCTTTGCATAAAAATTAAGTAAGACTTGTTTCACCGTTTTCCATTCAGTTATCAGCGCTTATGCTACCGGGGATCACGTCCCGGCCATAAGGCGGGCTGGAAATAATAATAATCTTTGCGCCGCTGTCTTCCGTATAGATCAAATGCTCCACATCAGAAGGAAACAACACGGAATCCCCTTCGGTAAGCCTGTATTTCTCATCCTCCACCGTCACCACGATCTCGCCGTCCAGCGTCACAATCAGTTCTTCACCCTGCGCGTGCTTGTGGATGTTTTTCTCCGCAGGCGCATGGGGCGGCAGTTTGACATAGCTTACCTGCAAATGGCTGGCCTTTTGGGAGGTTATCACATTATAAACAATGCCGTCCTCCGTAGCCATTCCCTGCTGGTCGTCCCTGCGCATCAGAACGGTGTTGGTTTCCCTGCTGTCCAGAAAATGGATCAGGTCCACGCCAAAATAGCTGGCCAGCCGCTGCAGGTTGACAATAGAAATGGAATGTTTGTCGTTTTCCAGCCCGGACAGATAGGAATAACTCATGCCTGTTTCTTCCGAAACCTGCTGGAGTGAGAGTTTCCGGATTTTTCTCAGCCTTCTTATCTTAAGGCCGATATTCACTTCATTTTTGTTACCGTTATCCATTGATTCCTCTCAATCATCCAAACCGGGCCGGAACACCCTTATCAGACGGGCGGTATGCTGCCGTCCATCAGGTCCACAAACACGGTTTTGGATTTCATATATTTTGTGATGCCCGCAGTACCAATGCCGCTTTCCTTCCAGCCGGTACCGGGCGATTCAATCATACCCTTGCTGAAATACGAATTCACATAAATCTGCCCGCTCCTGATCTTTTCAGCAACGCGCAACGCGCGTTTTACATCTTTTGTAAATACGCTTCCGGCCAGCCCAAACTCGGTGGCGTTTGCGAGCGCAATGGCTTCCTCTTCCGTTTCGAAGGGAGTCACGCACAAAACAGGCGCAAATATTTCTTCCTGAAAAATGGTCATAGACGGTTTAACGTCCGCAAATATGGTTGGCGGAACAAAATTTCCTTTGGCCAGGTCGGGGTCTGTATAGGGCACGCCGCCGCATACAAGCCTGGCGCCTTCCTTTTTGCCTATTTCAATATAATTCCATACGCTCTGGGCATGCGATCTGGAAATCAGCGTGCTGTAATTCACGCCTTTTTCGTAATCAAATCCGTTGCCGGGAATAAACTTTCCGCATTCCTCCTTGAGCTTCGCAAGAAATTCCTCGTAAATATTCTTGTGCAGAATCAGCCGTGTGCCAGAAACGCATACCTGCCCGGAATTAAGGGTAAAACCAAACTTGGCCCATTTCACAGCTTCGTCTATATTCACATCGTCAAACACAATGTTGGGGCTTTTTCCTCCCAGTTCCAGTTCCAGGTCTTTAATTGTGCCGCAGGAGCGCTCAATCAGTTTTCTGCCGGTCTCCGTTCCGCCGGTCAAGGCTACAATATCCACCAGGCGGCTCTCAACCAGCATGTTTCCGGTCTCGGAGCCCGATCCGGTCACAACGTTCACAACGCCCGCCGGAATGCCCGCTTCGTGGAACACTTCAGCCAAGAGCAGCATGCTAAGAGACGCGTTGCTGGAAGGCTTGACAACAACGGTATTGCCGGCAGCCAGTATGGTGGATATTTTCTGGCAACCCATCATAAAAGGGCCGTTCCATGGAAGTATTTCGCCCACCACGCCGCAGGGCTGCCACAGCACATAGTTCATGCTGCCCGCCTCTGTAGGCACCACTTTGCCCTCCAGGGTGCGCGCTTTTCCCGCGGAAAATTCAAACGCATCCACGCACATGGCGGCTTCGTAATACAGAGCGCTCATATACAGCTTGCCGCATTCAAGCGTTTCGGTCACCGCAAACTCTTCCACTCTGGATTCCAGAATTCTGGCCACCTTTAAAAGCAGCTTGCTTCTCTCCTTGGCGGACATGCGTCCCCAGGGGCCCTCGTCAAATGCTCGCCTGGCGGCAAGAATCGCTTTTTCACAGTCTGCCGCGCCTCCCTTGTATGCCTTGGCAAAGGGCTGGTTGTCTACCGGATTAATCACGTCAAACGTCTTTCCGGATTCCGACGCCAAAAACTCACCGTTGATATACAGTTTGTACGGCTCTTTTTTAATGTAGGACAGCGGATTCATCATGTTTTCTCCTTCCATTGTATTCAAAATGTCTCATACAAAATAAATTACATCGTCTTTGATATGATTGTTAAATGCATTTACCTATTCTATAAATAATACAGCTATTATTTATGTACTAAATATAACATAATGTATTATATTTTTCAATAGGTTTCATAGTATAATTACATGCAATTTAAGAATCAAACCTGTTCCGGAAGGGTTTATGTTCTCTCCGCATGAAGTCCGCATGCATACGCCGTACAGTCCTATTAACATTATACTATTAATGATAAAAAATGCAAACAAAAGATAAGGCCACAAAGCAAAGGTAAATTAAAATATTCTTTATACTAAATAAATGCCCGGATTCTAAACCCAAACTCGCAGAAAGCCGTTAACCTTCCGTTTCCATCTGGCTTGCGGCAGACTCTATGGCGTCTATAATCTGCTCTTCCTTCTCACCCGCAACCGCTTCTATGGCGTCCACAATCTGGTGGTAGCCGGTGCATCGGCACAGGTTGCCCGATATGGCGCGTTTGATTTCTTCCCTGGTTGGATGCGGGTTTCTGTCCAGCAATGCCTTGGCCGACATCAAAAACCCGGGTGTGCAAAACCCGCATTGCAGCGCAAAATGGTCTATAAACGCCTGCTGCAGCGGGTGCAGTTTGCCGTTCTTCTCAAGCCCCTCGGTGGTCTCCACCGTTTTTCCCTCCACAGAAGGGGCAAGCACCAGGCAGCTGTTCACGGCTTTTCCATCCAGAATCACCGTGCAGGCTCCGCATTCGCCAACGCCGCACCCTTCCTTTACACTGGTTAAATGCAGCTTTTCCCGTAACATGCACAGCAGTGTTTCGTGCGGGTATACGGCTACCGTTACAGACCGGCCGTTTACCGTAAAATTCACGTTCATCTTTTCCATTTATCCCACCACCAATGCCTTTTCTATGCAGCGTTTCACCAGGGTTTGTATCACAGGCTCCTTGTACTCGGTGGACCAGCGCACGCCGGTTACTTCTATCATTTCTTTCGCGGCTTCGCGGCAGGCTTCTTCCAGCACCGCTTCATCCGGTTTTTTACCAACCAGCCGAGATTCCACGCCAAAAAGCCTGCGCTGCGTGGGCATTGCCGCGCCAATGGAGATGCGCGCGCCGGTAATAACGCCCTCCCTGCGCTCTATAATGGCTCCGGTATTCATTCTTGCAATGGCAAGCGCTTTTCTTCTTCCAAGCTTGATATAAGCGGATGTCTCTTTTTCATTCAAAACGGGAAAAGAGATTTCAGTCAACAATTCACCCGGCCCCATCCGCTCCTTTTCCCTGGCCAGCAAATACTCTCTTAAGAGCACCTGCCGGTTCCCCCCGAGGGAAGAAAAAGACAGCACAGCGTCCAGCGCTGTAAGCGCCGTTACGGAATCTGCGCAGGTGGACGCATTACAAATGTTTCCGCCCACTGTTCCACGGGCGCGCGTCTGCGGCCCGCCAACCAATCCGCACGCAACAGCCAGTAGAGGGGCTTTGCTCTGGATCAGCGCGGAGTTATGCACCTCTTCGTGCGTGGTTAAGGCTCCTATGGTAATCACGCCGGATTTTTCCCGGATGCCGTTCAAACTTTTTAACCCGCTAATATCCAGCACATATTCCATATCGCGGATGGACCTCTCGTTCATCCGTATTTCCACAACCAGGTCTGTTCCCCCGGCCATTACCCTTGTGGAGCACGGGTGCTCCATCAGGAACGCATAAGCTTCATCCAGGCTTCCCGCCCGCACATAGTTAAAACGCTTCATAAAAACGCCCCTCCCCGGGTTAAATGTTTATGCAGCAGAACCATTTCCAGGTTCTCGGGCAGTTCCCGAAACCTGTGCCCCGTGGCGTTGCAGACCGCGTTCGCAATGGCCGCGGCCACCGCCTCAGTGGAGGGTTCCCCCAGGCTCTTGGTGCCAAAGGTGCCATCCGGATTATTGCTTTCAAAAAATATCGGCTCCACTTCGGGAACATCCAGCGCGGTGGGCAGTATATAGGAATTAAAATTGTTATTCTGAATCTTCCCTTTATGTATATCCAGTTCTTCCATCAGCGCATATCCCATGCCCATGGCCACGCCCCCGTACACCTGGCCGTCCGCCATGGCAGGGTTTACCACCGTGCCCACGTCGTGCGCGGAATATACTTTCTGCACATCCACCAGGCCTGTCTGCGTGTCCACCTCCACTTCCGCAACCACAGCCGTATATGTATAGTTGGGGAAAGCCTTGCCGCATCCTTTTTCATGGTCGTACCCCAGCTCGGCCGGGCGGTTCCAGCAATAAACCGTGGACTGGTGCCCCGTCCAGTAATGCGCGGCGCACACGGCGGGGAAAGGAATTTTTGCGTCCGGTACGCCCTTCAGGCAAAAGAACCCCTCCTCCAGTTCAATCATGTCCGGCGGGCAGTGAAACATCATCTCCGCAACCGTCTGGACTAAATGGCTCTTCAGTTCTTCCGCCGCACGTTTAAGCGCAATGGAGCCAACGGAGGTGGACCGGGACGCGGCTGTAATGCCGCCGTCCGCAATGGTGTTTGTATCCACGCCAATGCAGTTGATCAGATCCGGAGATATGCCCATTGTCTCGGCCACAATCTGCGTAAAGGTTGTTTTTAATCCCTGGCCGTTTTCACTCAAGCCCACGTTAATCATAACGGTTCCGTCGTCGTGCACGGTCACAATCGCGCCGGATGCGTCGGCGGATTCCGCTCCCAAACCGCAGCCGCGGTAACAAAGAGCCATGCCGATGCCCTTGCGGAAGACGCCCTGCTGCTTTGCGCAGGTATCCCTCTTCTCGCGGAAATTGCTTTTCTCCATTACGCAGTCAAGCACTTTTTCCAGAATCACATCCCCGTCCAGAACCTGGCCGGTGGGGGTTGAATCTCCCGAGCGCAGTATATTCTTCTTTTTAAAGTCAATAAAGTCCATGCCCAGCTCTTCGGCCACTTCCTCGTAAAGCTGTTCCTGCGCGAATATGATCTGCGGCGCGCTGTATCCGCGCATGGCGCCGGACGTCACATTGTTTGTAAATACGCCAAACACGTCCACAGACACATTTGGAATGTTGTATGCGCCCGTCGCATGCACAGACGCTCGAAAATTCATAAACTGGTGCATGCTGTACGCGCCCAGGTTTTCCGCAATTTCGCACTTTACCGCCTGCAGCGCGCCGTCCCGGTTTACGCCCACCTTGTAGCGCAAACGCATGGGATGCCGCTTGGTGCTGCCCTGAATGGATTCTTCCCGGCACGCAGTTACTTTAACAGGCCTTCCGGTTTGTCTGGCAAGAATGGCCGCGCGGCAGGCAACCTGCCCCAGCAATTCTTCCTTGCCTCCAAAGCTGCCGCCCAGCATCTGCTGCACAACCTGCACGCGGCTGCGCTGCAGGCCCAGCGCGTCCGCCACCCAGTGGCGGGTAAAAAACGGGTTAACGCATCCGGCATAAATAATCATCTCCGTTGCGCCAACCCTTGGAACCGCAATGGCGGATTCTGTTTCCATGTATGCGTGTTCCACGTAATGCGTGCGGTATTCACGTTCCAAAACCAAATCGCTGGAGGCAAACGCGGCTTCCACGTCCCCCTTGTGAACCTTGTGGCAGCTGGGCGTGTGGATATTGCCCGGCCACTCATCCCGCACCTGGTGCGCGCCTTCTGCCAGCGCCTCTTCTATGGTGAACACAGCAGGCAATTTTTCGTATTCCACTTCTATGGCGTTCAGGGCTTCTGCCAGCGCTTCTTTTGTTTCGGCTGCCACAACGGCTACCGCATCGCCCTGAAAACGGATCACGTCCGTCAGATACCGGTAAGAACCCCAGCTAACCATATTGGGCAAATCTGCAAACGTAAGTACCGCCGCCACGCCTTCTATCTGTTTTGCTTTTTTTGTATCTATTCTAGTTACCTTTGCGCTGGCGTGCGGGCTGTATAGCGTGCCGCCCAAAAGCATTCCTTCAAAACGCAGGTCGTCCGTGTACTGCGCGCGTCCCGTAACCTTGTCCAGCGCGTCCACCCGTTTGACGGAGCGGTTCAAAAATTTGTAACCGTTCGTGCTCATGAATCCGTTTCTCCTTATAGTCCGGCCTTAAACAGATATGCCGTTCTTGCGCCAGAGTATCCTGGCCTGCTCCACGCATGCGGCTTCCACTTCCGCCTCATCCACGCGGGTGCTTTTGCCGTTTTCAACCATCACCTGTCCGTCCACAACCACCGTTTCCACGTGCTCTCCCTGAAATGTGTTCACAAGGTAAGCAATAGCGGAGCAGGGCGCCACGGGTACCGGGCTGTTCGGCTTAATAATCAGTATATCCGCTTTTTTGTTAATTTCCAGGCTCCCAATCTCCTTTTCTTTTCCAAGCGCGCGGGCCGCGTTTGTTAAAAACATGTCCAGCGCTTCAAACGGAAGCATCACATTGGGGTTCGCCCTGGCAGCCTTGTGCACCAGGTACGCGTAGCGCAGGTATTCCGCAGCGTCCAGCGTAAAAAAGCAGTCGTGCCCAACGGTTACATTCATGCGCTTCCCAAGCATTTCCGGAATGCGCGCCACGCCGTTTCCGCCCAAGGAATTGGTCATGGGCGTATGGGCTATGTTCACCAGGTTGCGGCATAAAATCTCCATGTCCCCGTCCGTTAAGTCTATGCAATGCGCCGCCACAACGTCGGGGCCAAGCAGCCCGGCCCGCTCCAGGTATTCAGGAGCGGAAACTCCATATTTCTCAACCAAAAAAGCGCGCGGTATTTCCGCAATATGTATCTGTATGCCGCAGCTGTATTTATCCGCAATGGCCCGGGCTTTCCGAAGCGTTTCCATGCTGTTGGTATACGCCGTATGCACGCCCAGCCGCCCTTCAATCCTGCCGCCGTTGCCTCTTGGGTATTTTTCAATAAAGCGGACGTTTTCTGCAAAACCGGCGTCCGCATTTTCTTTTTTCTGATGCGTCAAGATGGACTCGCCAACCACGCGTTCGGTGGTTTCAAAGCCAATCTGCGCGCGCATGCCCACTTCGTCCACAGCGCGCGCGCTCTCGTCCAGCACGCCCTCCATATCGCAGGGCGCTTCCACCATTTCGCATACTGTCGTCGTTCCGTGTTTAAGCATTTTAAGGGCGGCATAACGCGTGGCCGCATACACGCCTTCCCTGGTGGTTATATCCTCCAGCCATTCCCAGCCCATCTTTTGCAGCATGTCCCAAAAGCTGCGCAACTGGGAGAAGTCTACCGGCATGTTATGGCCCAGCACATAAGGCATATGCGTGTGAGTCACAATAAATCCGGGCATCACCAGTCTGCCGGATGCGTCTATTACTTTTTTGGCGTCCGCATATTTTGCTTCCAGTTCCGCGCTTGGGCCAATTTCCGCAATAATATTTTCCCGCACCGCAACCGCGCCTCCGGGAATCAACCGTCCGCCCAAAGTCCCGTTTTCAAACGTGCATACAAGCCCGTTTTTAATCAGCAAATCCATACAGCACCTCCGTTTGGCTTATTCATAATAGTTCTGCTCAATTGCTTTTGCCGGGCAGGCCGTTACGCACAGGCCGCAGCCGTGGCAATTGTCTTTAATAAACAACGCCCTCTTCCCCTCCATAACAATAGCGCCGTAGGGGCAGGATTTTACGCACCGGCTGCATCCAGTGCATCTGTCGTTGCAGGTTGGCAGTATGGCATCAAAAATAATGTGCTTTTTATTTTCTTCCCGCTCGCGAATGCGCTGCAGTGTAAGCCCACGAAAATCATCCAGGCTATTGTAGCCCTTCCTGTCCATAAAATCTATAATTTCATTATAAACCCGCTGGTAGGAAGAAATGCCTTGAATGGTTCCGCATGTGGCCGCCGAAACAGCGCTGGCTCCCGCCATAATATACTGCACTGCGTCCGCACCCGAGAGAATGCCTCCAATGGCAATAATGGGTATGTCCACCGTTTCTGCAATCTCCACCACCATCTTTAGTATAAGCGGCTTGATGGCCGGGCCTGTCAGGCCGCCGTATCCGCGGGGTCCACCCAAAGAAGGCTCGCCTGTTTCTATATCAATATCCATAGCGGGTCCTATGCTGTCTGCGGAAGAAATAGCGTCCGCGCCCGCTTCGGCAGCCGCCTTGGCCCATGTTTTTACATTGTAATGGTAAATGGCGCTGAATTTGCAAATAACGGGAATGCCGACGGCTTTTTTTACCGCCTCCACCGTTTTTGCGTAATCGGTGGGATCATGCACCTCTGGCAGCGGCATTTTAAGGCCGGGATACATGGCCTCCAGCACACCCGCCATATGCGGGCATGCGGTGGGCAGTTCTATAAAGGCAGCTCCCGCATCCTCGCAGCTTTTTGCCAGGTCCACGGTTTCCGCCGGATGCGTACCCGCCAGATTCGCAATAATGGGAACGCCCGCTTTGAGCGCAACGGGCAATTCCTCCCAGAACCATTTTTCCGCGGTAAGGTTTGTTCCAAACACGCAATTAATCAAAGACCCCCCGCCTACCAGCTTCATGTTGGGCACCACATCGCGCTGCATATTTGCGACAATGGTCTTGGTCGTCATGGCGCCCAAATGGTTTCCGCACACAGTATTGATGCGGGTTCCATCCATCCCGTCAATGCCCGAAGCAGTAATCAATGGAGAGCGAAGCTTAACGCCGCCAAGGTTTACGCTTAAATCCATAGTATCTTCCTCCGTAAAATGAAAAAACGTAAAGTTTTGCGCTGCATAAAGCTGCCGCAGTTTTGGGCAAACCGTTCACATTTTGCTGAACTGTTTAAGCAGCCGTAAATGGTTCACATAACGGTTCGCTTTGCGCCTTTGCGTTTTTCATTGATTTTCTAATTTAATTATAGTATTGCGCCAAATAAAGTTCAACAAATTATTGTTGAATTTACTACACAATGTACCATATCATCCAAAGCATGGGCAAAACCGGCGCGTCAGTTCTTCTGCGGCTCCTCTTTCTTGTAACCCGCTTTCAGGTCAACCTCGTTTATAAGTTCCCGCCCGTTTGCATATCTGCCTAAGTTTTGCGCGCAAATATCCATAATTCTGTTCTGCGTTTCCTCCAGATGCCCAAAACACACGCCGGTTATATGCGGCGTTATAATCGCGTTTGCGCAGTGCCATAGCGGATGCCCCTCCGGTAAGGGTTCGGGATCGGTCACGTCCAGTGCCGCGCCCATCAGTTTGCCGCTGTTAAGAGCCTCAACCAAGGCCATGGTATCCACCAGGTCTCCGCGCGATACATTCACAAACAGCGCGCCCGGCTTCATCATTCCAATACGCTCCTGGCTGAACAACCCTTTCGTTTTTTCTGTGCTGGGCAGGCAGTTTATAATAATGTCCGCCCGCGGAATCAGCAAATCCAGCGCGTCCATGGCGTGCAGCTCATCCAGGTATTCCGGCGTGTTGCCCGCAAACATAGAAATGCCCATTGTATAGCAATCAAACTTTTTCAACAGCACGGCCACAGACCCGCCAACGTTCCCCACGCCCGTGATCAGAACGTTTTTGCCCACAGGAGAAAATTCCTGGCCGCAGTCTTCCCATATCTCCCTGCTTTGCTGGTCGCGGTACAGGTGCATTTTTTTGTATATGGAGAGTATCATCGCGAGCACATATTCGGAAATAGACTGCCCAAACGCGCCTGTCGCGTTGGTGAAAAGCACATTCCGGGGAAAATCGTAACCTTTTGTGTAATAATCCACACCAGCCCACGTGATTTGCAGCCATTCCAGCCTGCTGGCCGCTTTCATCATATCGTATGTCGGCTCGCCAACAATGATATGCGCCTGCCCAAGATCGTAATTGGTTGGTTCTTCATTAAAAATATACCGGAATCCAGGCGCTGCCGCCATCAACTTATCCTTGTCGGCTTCCCTGCACG
This sequence comes from Bacillota bacterium, assembly GCA_023408315.1. GTDB lineage: Bacteria > Bacillota > Clostridia > Christensenellales > Christensenellaceae > JAEYKI01. The sequence continues at coordinate 13,506 of JAEYKI010000023.1, read as the reverse complement.
GAACCATTACAAGCGCTGTTTTGTTTTCCATATTGCTCACATTCATTCCTCCCTGCAGTTGTTGCTGCAAAATCTATTCTTATCAAAGGCCAAGGCCTTCTCCAACAGTCAAAACGCCCAATGCGGCGTTTATGTGTTTTAAACCGTAATGCATGTGCCCGTCCTGCCCTCCAGCGCGTCCACCGCCTTGTACAGCGAGCTGATGATGGCGCGGCGACCGGGGTTCGCTTTGGCAAACTTTACCGCAGCCTGCACCTTGGGCAGCATGGAACCGGGGGCAAAATGGCCTTCTCCAATCAGCTTTTCCGCCTGGGCAACAGTCAGCCGGTCCAGTTCCATCTGGTCCGGCTTGCGGAAATTCACAGCCACCTTCTCCACCTCGGTCAATATCAGAAGCACATCGGCGCCAATGCTTTCGGCCAGCAGCTCGGCGGCAAAATCCTTGTCTATCACTGCGGCCACACCCTCCAGGCTTCCGTCTGCGCGCCGGATAACGGGAATGCCTCCGCCGCCGCAGGTAATAATCACCGTGGTGTCCCACAACTGCCTGATGCTGCTGAGCTCAACAATCTCGGTCGGTATGGGGGACGCAATCAGCCGCCGCCAGCCGCGTCCCGCGTCTTCCGTCATAATCCAGCCTTTTTCCTCCATCAGCCTCTCCGCTTCCTCAGAGGTATAGAAGGGTCCGATGGGCTTGGTGGGTTTTTTAAAGCCGGGGTCGTCTGCGGAAACCACCATTTGCGTAACCAAGGTAACAACCGGAATATATTCTTTATCCAGCTTGCGCAGCGCTTCCTTCATCCCCTGCTGGATATGGTAGCCAATGTACCCCTGGCTCATTGCGCCACAAACATCAAAGGGCATTGCAGGCGTTACATCCCTGGCCGCTTCGCTGGCCAATAAAATACGTCCCACCTGTGGGCCGTTGCCGTGTACAATCACTGTTTCATAATCAGCCTTTTCCATCTCGGCTATATATCCGCAGGTTTTCTTTACTACCTCAAGCTGGCTCTCTGCCGTTGCCGGGCCGTTTGCTTCCTGCAGGGCGTTGCCGCCTAAAGCCACCACAATACGTCCTTTACTCATACTATCTTCTCCAGACACGGTTTTAATTGGGTTGTTCTTTATCCCGGCGATGGCCGCCGCTATCCCAGCCTATAAAAAGGATAAAGAAATATAAGGGGTCAGTTGCATGACCCCGGGAGGGCCGGCCGCCCTCCCAAACCGCAGTAAAAGCAATATGGTCAGGCTTTTATTATAAGCCGAGAATATATCCGTTTATGATCTGTTTCTCCTGATTTTTATGCCATCAGCAAAGCCAGCAGTGCTTTGATGGTGTGCATGCGGTTTTCCGCTTCGTCAAATATAATGGAATTCGCCCCGTCCAGCACGCCGTCTGTAACTTCCTCGCCGCGGGCTGCGGGCAGGCAGTGCATCACCTTAACGCGTTTGGGAGCGGAACTCACAACTTTTTCATCTACAATCCAGTGTTTCAGGGTGTGTTTGTAAGCCGCAAACTCAGGGTTTCCGCGATAGCCGGTGGCCGGGCCTTCGGCGAATATTTCCGGCGAAACCCAACCGTAAATGTTGATGAAGTCGGCGTCCTTGGTAGCTTCCTCGTAAGAATGCACAATCTCAATCTTGTTGCCAACATCCGCCTGGTTGTCCATAGCTTCCTTGACATAGCGAGGATCGGGATCCATGCCTTCCGGGCAGGCGATGGTAACGTCAAACCCAAGGCGGGTTGCCATGGCCAGGGTGGAATTGGTCAGGCCTGCGGGCGGGTTCAGTTCGCCGTAACCCCAGCAGAATGCCACTTTTGCGCCTTTTACGCTGCCGCCGCCGTATTCCTGCATGGTCATGATGTCTGCAAACGCCTGGGTGGGATGCTCCACCGGGCAGGATGCGTTGATGACAGGCACGGTAGCCAAGGAGGCCGTTTCTTCCAGCATTTCACGGGTAACAGGACGGTGTGCGATGCCGTGAACGTAGCGGGTCAGCGTTTTAACGGTGTCGTGCCAGTTCTCCGCACCTGCCTCTCCGGACCAGATGCGGTGCTTGTCCAGCCACAGCATGTGCCCGCCCAGGGCGGTCATTGCAGTCTCGAAAGAGCAGCTTGTACGGGTGGACTGTGTGTTGAATACGCCTGCCAGGCTTTTTCCGCGCAGATATTCATGCAACTCGCCGCTGCGCCACTTGCGTTTGAAGTCGTGGGATACGCCAAGTATGAATTCGATTTCGTCGGTAGTGAGTTCGTTGATACCTAAAATGCTTCTGCCTTTAAACGGTCTCATGGTCTTACCTCCTAAAATATATTGCCTTATAATCTTGATTCACTTAATTTACCTTACCTTCATACAGGTATTGTTTAATTTGCTCCACAGTCCAGTCTTCCTTTAGTCCAAGTTCCCGGATTGTGCGGCAGTCTTTTGTGTGAAAATCACGGTCCAGCAGGCGTTCCGCAATGGTGATCACTGCGTCGCATACAGGGGTGGGTACGCCCAGCAACTTGCCCAAAGAGGAATAGGTCACCAGGCCGTACGGGATGTCCTCGGTGAGGTGGCGTGTATTCAGGGTAAAGGGGCCTTCGCACACTTCCAGAAAAGGAGTATGGATCGCTTCGTAAATTGGAAGCACCGTTTCCGCTCCATCGCGGTTCCATTTCACCATCAGTATCTCTTCTTCCAGCGTATACTGCTTCATGCCCAGTTTTTCACCAATGGCCATGCGCTCCCTGTCTATGCCTTCAATCAGGTTGACCACCGGTTTAGGGTTCTCTTTCACGCCAAACAGGTGGAAATCCTTGTCGCCGCTGTCTATCACGGCGGCGTTGCAGATCATGGGAGGGGTATGCGTGATGGCATTGTAGTCCACCAGCAGGGTATCGATCACATTCGCTCCCCGGCGCAGTTCGTAGCCAAATTTTTTGGGATACAACTCATTTAATATGCCCCAAACGTAGTCCATATCCTTGGACGGGAAGCAGGCAAACATCAGATTTTGGGTGCGCGCTTCCAGGCGTACCTGGGTATCGTTGAGGCGAGACGCGCCATATGGCAGCGTGTTGCAGTCCGCCAAATAAACCCGCGCTTTGTTGCCGCAGTCGTCCAGAGCCTTCCGCCACACCAAAGAAGCGCCGCCCTTGCCCAGGCAGATGACCACCTGCCCGTCTTTCAAATGCGGAGCGGCTTTTTCGGCGTATGTCTTTACGGCAAAAAACGGAACCGGGTTTAATATCACATCCGCGCCCGCAACCGCTTCGGCTGCGCTGTCCGAGACCTTTACTTCTCCAGCCACGCCCACAGGCTTTGAGTCGATATCGCAAAGCTCTATGCGGCCGGCCTTTTTGAGTCCGTCCAGTTTTCCGGGTACGGTTTCAAAAATGTTCACCGCATATCCGTGATAACCATTCATATCAGCCGCGCTCATATATCCGCCGTTTCCGGCGCCTAAAATACAAACTTTCTTTATTTCCATGATATACTCCCTTATTGCACCCTATCCCCGAAGCGCTTTGGTTTTTGCTTCGTCAACAGTAAAATCTTCGTTCACTGCCACGCCGTATACTTCATATGCCGCTTTTGGAGAAACATAACCGTTCTTTACGTCCATGGCCACCTTTTCCGCAGCCCGTTTTTTGGGATCACCCCAACCGCCGCCGCCGGAAGGATAGCTGGTAAAGCAGCCCGCGCCGCTCACATGGGATACGCCCTTGGAGGGCAGCAGCTCTTCGCCTTCCATGCCTTCGTTTAAATACGCCATGTTCAGGGAGCCTTCCTTACCGTCAAACAGGCCGTATGGGGCAAATTTGCGGCCGTCTCCAAACATGATGATGTCGGTCTCCGCTCCTTCATAAAATTTAATGCTATATCTTGCGCCGCAACCCCCGCGGTATTCTCCCGCGCCGCAACTGTCTGTTGTGAACTCGTTGAATTCCGTTAAATGCGGATAATCCACCTCGTTTGTCTCAATATTGGGCGCAATCAGGCCGCCAAGGTCTATGCCGTCGCCAATGTAATGGCGGCCGTCCATGCCTTTGGCGCCGCCCGCGCCGCCAAAGCCGTTAAAACCAAACATTACATAAAATCCGTTGTTGCGCGGATCCACGCCGGTAATGGCAGGGCCGTTCCAGCGGTTCCATCCCGCCGGAACACGGTCTGGCAGAATGTCCGCCAGGGCCATCCAGCACGCTTCCAAAATCGCGCAGGCGGTATCCAGGGTGCAGTACGCAACCGGAGCCGGGAACTGGGAATTCACCACGCTTGCCTCTGGAGCAGTAATGGTAATGGGCCGGTATACGCCTTCGTTGTGCGGGATATCCGGCGTGGTCACAGTGGTTAAAAAAGCCACGTATACGCAGGTATCGGTATTGGCTTTGGGGGAATTGGAGGGGCCTGTGACCTGCGGGCTGGAGCCGTCAAAATCCACGGTTGCCTCGTCGCCCTCTATGGTGATCTTTACCTTAATCTCAATGGGTTTATCGCTGAATCCGTCCCCGTCCAGGGAGGAATGGCCGTAATATACGCCGTCCGGCAGTTTGGTAATCTCCGCCCGCATGCGGCTCTCGGCATACAAATGGATATCCTCTATGGTTTCGCGGGTCTTCTCCTCGCCGTATTTCTGCATCATTTCCAGAATACGCTTCTCGCCCACATTGCAGGACGCCACCTGGGCTTTCATATCCACCCAGATATCATCCGGCATACGGGTATTGATGCGGATCATGTCGATCACATCCTTAAGAGGCTTGTTGTCCTTGTAGATACGCACGGGCGGGATACGGATTCCTTCGTGAAACAGCTCTGTTGCGTTGGGGCAGTAAGAACCTGCCTCCATGCCGCCCACGTCTCCGTGGTGGGCGCGGTTAATGGAGATAAACTGCATGCGCCCATTAAAGAACACCGGTTTCATAATGGTCACGTCCTGCAGATGCGTGCCACCGGAATACGGGTCGTTCAGCACAAACACGTCGCCTTCATGAATATCGTCCCCAAAATACGCGACGATGGCCTTTACGGATTCCATAGCCGAAGCGGTGTGGGAAGGCACACCGTCCACCTGCGAAACAATACGGCAGTCCCAGTCGCAAATGGCGCAGGAAAAATCGTGCGTCTCCGCGAATATCGGTGAAATGGATGTATTCACCATGGTGATACCCATTTCGCGGTTGATCGTAAGAAGGCGGTTATAAATAACGGCAAAGGTGATCGGGTCCTTTGCGCCCTCGAATTCTTTCTTCTTTTCTTTGGTGATTTGATTAATGTTAGCCATTTATTTCACCTCCATTACAACGTTGCCATACTCGTCTATCCGCGCGTTCCAGCCCGGATGCACAATAATTGTGGTGATACGCTCTTCTATTACAGCAGGGCCGGAGATCTGGTGCCCGGTATACAGCTTGTTTCTGTCGTAGACTGGTACTTCCTTCCAGTCTTTGTACTCCTGGAAATACAGGGGCCGGGTATTCTTGATAGCGGCTTCCACAGGTTCGCTGGAGCCTTCCATTTTTTCAAAGCCGGTCCTCTTCACATGGCCCACCGCGGTAACGCGCAGGTTCACAATCTCCACCGGAGTCTCTGGCGTGCAGTAGCTGTACAGCCGTTCATGCGCGGCGTGGAACGTCTTGGCAATCTCCTCCACATGGCTTTCGTTAATGATGCAATCGCTGGGCATGGGCACCGTAACCTCGTGGTGCTGGCCCACATAGCGGACATCCAAGTAACGCTCCAGGGAAGATTCCTCCTTGCTTACGCCTTCATGTTCCAGCTCGGCCATCGCGTCTTTTTCCGTGGCCGCAATGCAGGCGTTAAAGGCTTTGAGATCAGGCCCCGGGATGGTTCCAACAAAGCTGCGTACGTTATCCAGCCGAATGTCTGATTCCAGCATTCCAAGCGCGCAGAACACAGAGGCAGCCTTGGGCACAATGATCCGGGTGGAACCCACCTCCTCCGCAATCTTGCAGGCATGAATGGAGCATGCGCCGCCCGCACTCACAAGCGCGAACTCTCGGGGATCAAATCCCTTCTGCACAGAAACCACCTTGGTAGCGTCCGCCATGTTTTGGTTGACAATCTGGAACACGCCGCATGCGGCTTCTTCCACTGTCATCCCGAGCGGATCGGCTATTTTTTCTTTCATCATCTGGTAGCACTTATCAAAGTTGATCTGCATTTCGCCGCCCAGGAAGAAGTCCTTGTTCAAAAATCCAAGCAACAGGTTTGCGTCCGTTACTGCCGGTTTCTCGCCGCCGCGGTTGTAGCAAACCGGGCCCGGGTACGAATAAGCGGACTCGGGGCCAACGTTCAGCATGCCCCACTGGTCTATCCACGCAATGGAGCCGCCGCCCGCACCAATGGTGTGTATATCTATCATGGGCTTTGCAACGCGGTATCCGGCAATCTCTCCCTCGGTTGAAAGCGATATGGTAGCGTCGTTAATCAGTGAAACGTCAAAACTGGTGCCACCCATATCCATCAAAATCAGGTTGCGGTTGTCCGTCAGCTTGGCAAAATAGGTAGCGCCGGTGGCGCCTGCGGCCGGGCCCGAAAGCAACGTGGCCGAAGCGTGACGAATGGCCGTCTCAGAGGTCATCATGCCGCCATTGGAAGCCACCACATAGAACGCTTTTTCCAGGCCGTCCCTTTTCAGTTTCTGCTCCAGGTTGGTGAGATACAACGTAAGCTTGGGTCCCACATATGCGTTTGCCACTGTGGTGGAAGACCGCTCGTATTCACGAATCTGGGGCAGCACTTCTGAGGACCGGGATACAAAAATATTCGGCATCTCCCGTTCTACAATCTCTTTGATGCGTTTTTCATGCGCGTCGTTCAAATAAGAAAACAACGTGCAGATGGCAACCGTTTCAACGCCTTCTTTTTTAAAATCATTGCAGATATCCACAACTTCCTGTTCATTCAGCGGAGTCACCACGTTTCCCTTATAATCCAGGCGTTCGGTAACGCCCCGGCGCAAATAGCGTGGAACCAGTGGCGGAGCCGTATACAGGAACAAATCCCAAATGTTGTCCTTGTGAGCGCGCCGCATCTCAATGGTGTCGCGAAACCCCTTGGTTAAAATCAATCCCGTTTTGGCACCGGTGCGCGTAAGCAGCGTGTTGGTAGCCACCGTGGTGCCGTGCGCAAACAGGTCGGCCCCGCCCAAAAATCCGGCCAGGTCCTTCTCAAAAAATTGCGCGGCCTTGCTGATTACATTATAAAGGCCAATGGATTGGTCCTCAGGAGTGGACAGTTCTTTAAAAGTGTAGATGGAACCGTTGTCGGTAATAACGACGCAATCTGTAAAGGTTCCTCCAATATCAACGCCAATTTTGTGTCCCATGTTTCCTCCAGCTTTTATTTGCCAAAGCATCTGCTGCCCGCATTGCTGAATGGCAATTTAATAGTATCATTATAAGTTTGGATTAACCAACTAAAACTGATGCCAAATTCGGCCTTTTGCTTGCCTCCATTGGCACCAGTCAGTACAGTTTTTTATCTGGCCTATAGATATTAAATCCAGTGCGGCTCTTCCCATAAAAGCAGTTTTTGGCCAAGCCCTTTTTCCAGCGCGCTCCGGTACATCTCGTAGCCCCAGCCCACATCAAACACGGCCATACCGCTTGTTACAAATACAATCGTCTCATCCTTGCCGCTTCTGGCCTGCTTGGAGCCAAACACAACGTCTCCCAGACTGGTCGCATCACTCAAAGGCTTGATCTGCTTGGAATCAATCAGGTTGTAAATGGGCCCGCCAATCACGCCGCTGTAATACTGCTGCACGTCCGGGCTACGCCTTGCTTCTTCCATATACGCTTCGTGCATTTTTGCGTTATCGAAAACCAGGGTGTTTTTCAGCCAGAAATCGTCGTCCGCTTTGGCCGGACCGGTCAGCATTGCCACCGCTCCTTTTTTGAGCCATTCATTCTTAATATGCAGCGGCTTAATGCGCGAAGCGGCTACGCTGATCACATCGCCCTGCCGCACGGCGTCCTCCAGTTCAGCAGCCCTGCCGCCAATGCCCAGCTCTTCCTTTGCCCACGCAAGGAACGCTTCGGCTTTTTCGGGAAACAAGTCGTGCACCACAATTTCCTTTAAATTTTTAGCCTCGGCGTGTATCGCCTGAAAGCAGGCCTTGTTCACAGGGCCGCATCCAATAACGGTGCAGATTTCCGCATCCTTATTGGCCAAATAGCGGGTCGCAACCCCGGGTATAGCGCCCGTGCGCACGGAGCTGATCAGATTTGCGGACATGATGCACAGGGGTTCGCAGGTGTCCGGGTCATTCAGCGTTACCATCAATACGGAGCGCGGCAGCCCCCTTTGCGGGTTTACAATGTGAGAACCGTACCATTTTTCGCCGCAGACGTTAAAGCGGCCACCCAGGTACGCTACCATTGCAACAAAACGGCGGTCCGGCCCTGCAACAGGCATATTGGGGAACGGGGTTTCCTTGGGGAACACAAGGCCAAGGCCGTGTTCGTTGCGGCTCTGACCGCCCATCAGGTAGTCTCCCTGCCCCAAAAGCTTAAAAACTTCCTCGCTTACGTCCACGCAACGGGCCGAATCCAGCACACCCGCGCGGATCATATCCGGTTCAGACAAGTATAAGAACTCTGTTTTTTTTCCCATAAATTTTTTTCACTCTTTTCGTAGAAAATAAGAAAACGGATATGTGTTTTATTTACTACAAAAAGAATATCATTCTACATTCACTCATGTCAAGCCATTTTTTATGTTGACAAAAACATATTGATTAAATTATACTTTTAGTAGTAAATACTACATTTTGATTTTCCGGAGGTTCTTGTGGAACATAAAATAAAAAATTACGGTGAGCTTCTTTCGCACGGAGATGCGGAATCCAGGAAAATTGTTCTGGATATAACAGAAGCAGCCCTTAAATACCTGGACGCGTATCAGCGGATCAAAAGCATCGCCTCCTTTGACGGGCGCATCCTTAAAATAGGAACGCGCGCCTGGGACCTCACAAAAAAACGAAATGTTTACCTTATTGGCGCAGGCAAAGCGTGCAACGCCATGGCAATGGCAATAGACGAGATTTTGGGCGAACGCCTGACCCGCGGCATTGCGATTGTAAAAATCGCGGAGGATACAGATGTATTCCGCAAAACCGATGTGTATGTGGGCGGTCATCCATTGCCCAACCGCGCGGGCCTGCAAGCCTGCAAAAAAATTATTAAACTGGTGGATTCCGCAAATGCGGACGACCTGTTCATTGTGGTGATCAGCGGCGGCAGTTCCGCCCTGATGAGCTGCCCCATAGAGGGAATCACGCTGCAGGACGAAATAAAAACAACGGAAATCATGCTCAAATCGGGCGCTAATATATTGGAAATCAATGCAATCCGGCGGCACATATCCGCGCTCAATGGCGGCATGCTGGCAAAACGCATCCAAAAAACGGGTGCGGAGCTCATTGGCATTGGTATCAGCGACGCGGTTGGCACGCCCGCAACCGGAGACATCGGCGTTCCATACGCCAATTACCGCGGCACGCCCATGGGTCCGGATCAAACCACTCTGGAAGAAGCGCGGCGCGTAATCCGCGATTATGACGTGGCAGACCGGCTCCCCAGCCGGGTGGTGGATTACCTGATGAACTGCGGCCCGGAGGGAGAGACGCCCAAGGCATTCCCGGACAATACGTACTTTCTTTTGAATTCACTGCCCGACTCCTGCATTTATGCCAAAAAAGTGGCGGAGCAAATGGGCATTCCGGCCGTTATACTTACTTCGTTTCTGGAGGGCGAAAGCCGCGATGTAGGAGCCATGTTTGCGTCCATTGCGCGTGAGATACAAACGTATGGCAACCCGGTAAAAGCCCCCTGCATCATTCTTTCCAGCGGAGAGGCAACCACAAAAATCACAGACAACCGGGCAATTACCGGGCACGGCGGCCCTTCGCAGGAACTAACCGCCAGCTTTGCCATTGCGGCTGCCAAAACAAATGGCTGCTGCATGCTTTCCATAGATTCGGAAGGCACGGACGGCACAACCCCCGTGGCGGGCGGCTTGACCGATTCCAAAAGCTATGCACTGGCCTGCGATAAAAACACAGACCTGTTTGCGGCCCTGCGCGGCCACGCCTGCTACGAGGCCCTGCTAGCCATTGGGGATACAGTGTTCACAGGCAATACGGGAACAAATCTTTGCGATTTTAATATCATGTATGTTCCTCCCGTTAAATAAAATCATACAAACATAAAAATCTCAATTGTTTTTATATAATTAAATGCTTTTAGAATACCGGTGCAATGAAAGGAACAGGCAACTATGTCAAGTACTAAAATAAAAAATATCATCGCAAGGCAACTGGTAGATTGCAACTGCCGTCCAATGGTGGAAGTGGACGTTATAACGGAAGGCGGCGCAACCGGTCGGGGCAGCGCGCCAACGGGCCTTTCTGTAGGCATGCACGAGGCGTTTGTTCTGCGGGACGGCGAGCCTTCCGAATACAACGGCCTGGGTGTGCATAAGGCTGTCCGGAATGTGGAAGAAATCATCCGCCCTGCCCTTCTGGGCATGGATGCGGCTGACCAGCGCGCCATAGACCAAACAATGATTTCCCTGGATGGCACACCAAATAAATCCAGGCTGGGAGGCAATGCAATATACAGCACTTCCATTGCCTGCCTGCGCGCCGCCGCAACTGCCGCAGGAATGCCGACATACCGTTATCTTGCGGGCGGAGATATCAGCACGGTTCCTGTTCCTTCCTTTAATGTGATCAACGGAGGCCGTTACGGCGATATCACGCTGGCTTTCAACGAATTTCTGCTGGTTCCCTGGCGTGCGGAAACGATTTACGAAGCTGTTCACATGGCCATCAGCATTTTTCATAAACTCAAGGACGTTTTGGCGGAATACCTGGGCCGCGAGCCCCTTGTTGCCCGTTCCTATGGCTGGGCAGCCCCTTCGGATGACCCGGAGATTGTGCTTTCCCTGATGGAAAAAGCAGTGCGGGAATGCGGCTGCGAGGGCAAAGTGGCGTTCGCCCTGGACTGCGCCTCCAGCGAAATGTACGATAGAGAAACAAACACCTATCTGCTCAAAGGAAAACGGATCTCTTCAGAGGAACTGATCGATTACGCAAAGCGGCTTACCGAACGCTTCCCCATGATGTTTGTGGAAGATCTTTTGGACGAAGACGATTGGCAGGGCTTTTCCAAAGCCGCCGCTCAAATCACCCATTCTTACATAATAGGTGACGATATTACCGTAACCAACATAGAGCGCATCCGCCGCGCTTATGAACTCCGCGCAATCCACGGTTTTATTTTAAAGCCAAACCAGGTGGGCAGTATTTCGCAGACGCTGGACGCGTACGCGTTTGCCAGGGAACACAGCCTGGCGGCGATTCCTTCGGGTCGCGCGGGCGGCGTTACGGACGATATTGTAATGGATCTTGCAGTAGGCCTGCAGGTGCCCCTCATTAAAAACGGCGCGCCGCGCTCTGGAGAGCGCATCGACAAACTCAACTTCCTAATGCGCGCCGCCAGCCTGTATCCAAATTGCCGGTTGGCCGATCTGTCAAACTTCGTAAAATTTTAGGCCTTATGTAAGTAAAACGCCTGTTTTCACAAAAACTGGCGTTTTTTTTAGATTTAATTGTATTTTTTGCTTCCGTTAATTACATAATTATGGTATTATTTTAAAAAACAACGGGGGCGGAATTATATGTCCGATATTCTTACCAAAATATCAGAAGAATTTAATTCTTTTACGCATTCACAAAAGGCGGTAGCCAATTACGTTATAGAAAACACAAATACGCTTGCTTTCAGCACATTGGACGATTTTGCAATGCAAATTGGCGTGAGCACAACAACGGTGATCCGCTTTGCGCGCACGCTTGGATACAGCGGGTATTCTGATATGCAAAAGGATATACAGAACCTCATCCGTGACAAGGTAAGCCTTCCCGAGCGGCTCAACTCATCCATTAATGTAGGCGAGGACCAGTTGCTTGTGGATTCATTCAACAACGACATCAACGATATCAATTCCACGCTGGAGGGCCTCTCCAAAGAAGACCTGCATCAGGCCATAGAAATGATCTTGTCCGCTAAAAACATTTATCTGCTGGGCCTAAGAAGCTCCTTCTCTCTTTCTTATTACACGGCCTCGCGTCTGGGCCAGATACGTAAAAACGTACACCTCATCCAGTCCGTGGGCATGGGCTTTCCGGAAGAAATTATTGGCGCGCAGGAAAGCGACGTTTGCATCGGGTTCATGTTCCCGCGCTATTCCAAGCATACGGCAAACATTTTATCCTGGCTCAAACAAAACGGCGTTAAAATCATATTAATCACAAGCCAAAACTGGGTCAGCGTAAAAAACTACGGCGACGTGATTCTTCCCTGCTGCGTAAACAGCATATCCTTCAAAAATTCCTTTGTAGCGCCCATGTGCCTTATCAACTACATTGCGGCTGCCGTAGCGCTGGACGATTTCTCCGGAGCCATGGAGGTTTTAAAGCAAACGGAAAGCATACTCAGCCAAGGATATTATCTAGGCCTCTAGCCCCTTCTGCCAGAGAAAGTATAAAAGATACAAAAAGCAGGGCTTCAGGCCCTGTTTTGCATCACCCGTTTTTAATTTTGGGTATCACTTCTGCCCATAATAAGCGTTTTTGCCGTGTTTCCTCAAAAAGTGCTTGTCCAGAAGCGCCTGCTGTATGCTGGCCTCTGGGTTCATCTGCAATGTTGCATACGCCATCTCAGCCGTATACTCCATCACAACAGCGTTTTCCACAGCTTTGCCGCAGGAAGTTCCCCAACTGAACGGCCCGTGATTCGCAACAACCACCGCGCCCATCTGCAGCGGGTCAATATTCCTTTTTTTAAAGGTTTCCACTATCACAAGGCCCGTCTCCTTTTCATATTCGCCATGAATTTCACTGTCCGTCATCGGGCGCGTGCACGGGATATCTCCATAAAAATTATCCGCGTGCGTGGTGCCCAGGGCGGGAATGTCCCGCCGGGCCTGCGCCCAGCTTGTGGCCCATCTGGAATGGGTATGGATGATGGACTTTACGCCGGGAAATGCCTTGTACAGCTCAACGTGCGTAAGCGTATCGGAGGATGGATTCAGCTTCCCCTCCACGCGCTTTCCATCCAGGTCTATAACAACCATGTCCTCCGCGCGCATGCCAGCATAAGATACGCCGCTCGGCTTGATAACAACAAGACCCGCCTTCTCATCATAAGCGCTGGCGTTGCCCCACGTCAGCAGCACCAGCCCGTATTGAACCAACTCCAAATTTGCCTGTAATACCTGTTCCTTTAAACTCTCCAGCATATGCTCCACCTCAAACAATCAACTTGCAGAAAAACGCGCAATACCTCTGTCCGTTAAGTTCTGAACGCTTCAGCCGCAGCTTTTTCCACAGCCAGGCAGGATTTGTATTGCCGCATAAATTCTGCGAACCCCCGCACATCAGCCGGGTCCGGTTCTGCCGTCGTACATTCGGCGTCCTGGAACACAT
>JAEYKI010000014.1 GCA_023408315.1 Bacillota bacterium | reverse complement strand
GTAGCTCCGCTTACAAGCTTTATTTTTGGTACTGTATTGTTTTTTCAAGGTTCCCGCCGTTTTTGGCGGCTCAGTTATAATACCAAATCCCCACCCTCATGTCAACACTATTTTTCACTTTTTTTTAAATTTTTACTTAGCATCTTAGGTCGTAAAGAATTCACGTTTAAATACGCTCTAAAATAACAAAAAGCTGCTTATTCGGCAGCTTTTTCGCTTGGTTTTATGCGCCTGTCAATCGGCCCAGGTAAACTGTCCCCCGCTTCGTTTTTCCAGAATCTTAAGGCAAGCCAACTCCTCTGCGGACCAGCTTTTTTGAAATACGGCGTCATACAATTCCTTTAAATCTTTAATCGGGAATACCCGCCCCAAAACGTTGTACGCAATGTCGCTTACCAGCAGCCTTTCTTTCAATTTTTCATATGCGTTTATAATGCAGTGCGCGTGGTCAAACGCCAGGTCGGAGCCATCTGTAATCTCTTCATGCAGGCACTTTGTTTCGCCGTAGCACACAGTCTGTTTAATTTGCGGAGCCAGCACCATATCGCCTTCCATAATCAGTTTTTTTACGCGCACCACTTTATCCGTCTCAAAATAATCCCTGTTTTCAATATAGTTTTTGATCTCGAACCACTGGGCTTTGCTGGCGTCGTCTCCCGCCTCCACCTCCGCCTTGTCTTTGTCAATCAAGGCAAGGTACAGAGCGGTAATAGTGCGGTCCCTCGGATCCCGGTCCGGCTTGCCCCAAATAGAAATATGCTCCGGCTTCATGCCGGAAAGACCCGTCTCTTCCTCCAGTTCCCGGCTCGCGGTATCCAATATGTCTTCGTCCATGTTGGCGAATCCTCCGGGTAACGCGTAACATCCCTTATACGGATAATTGCCGCGTTCAATCAAAAGCAGGTACAGATTGCCCCGGGCGTATCCAAACACCGCAATGTCCGCCGCCACCGACGGTTTCGGCCAATCATTCGGGTTATATTTTCTTAAATACTCTTCTTCCTCTTTACTGCTTGGTGTGTACATTAAAACAAAACCTCCTCAATCACGCCGCCCCCCAGGCAAACATCTCCCTTATAGAGCACGCAATATTGCCCTGGCGTAACCGCGCGTTGCTTTTCCGCAAATTCCACCAGCAAATCCCCGTTTTTTTGCGTAACCTGCACCTTCTGATCCGGCTGCCTGTACCGGAACTTTGCGGCGCATTCAAAATGCTGCTCTTCCTTCTTACCGGAAATAAAATTGAACGAATACATCCCGAGCGCTTTGGAATACAACGCGGGATGTTCTGCCCCCTGCTCCACATACAATATATTATTCTCCAGGTCTTTCTTCACCACAAACCACCGCTCGCCCGTTCCGCGCCCTCCAATGTTCAGGCCCCGCCGCTGCCCCAGCGTGTAATACATCAAACCGTCATGCTTGCCTATGTATTCCCCTGAGAGCGTACGCATCTCGCCCGGGCACGCCGGAAGGAAGGTCTGCAAAAACTGCCTGAATTTACGCTCGCCAATAAAGCAGATGCCTGTGGAATCCTTTTTTGCAGCCACATCCAAACCAATCTTCCGGGCAATTTCCCGCACCTCTGTTTTACGCATCCCACCCACCGGAAACAGCACGTTCCTCAGTTGCTCCTGCGTCAGCATGCACAAGAAATAGGTCTGGTCCTTAGTTAGGTCCACCGCTTTTTTCAAGAGCACACCATCCGGCGTCTCCTCCAACTGTGCGTAATGCCCGGTCGCAAACCATTTTGCGTCTGTTGTCCGCGCAAAATCACGGAAGGCCGCAAATTTTATTTCCTGGTTACAGAGCACATCCGGATTTGGAGTTCTTCCAGCCGCATATTCTTTTAAAAAATAAGAGAAGACTCTGTCCCAGTATTCCTTTTCAAAATTAACGGTATAATAGGGAATGCCAATACGGTCGCACACGTCCCGCACGTCCGCAAAATCGGCCGCGGCCGTGCATTCGCCACCCTGCTCCTCGTCCCAGTTTTTCATAAAAACGCCTATCACGTCATACCCCTGCTCTTTCAGCAGATACGCGCTTACGGCGGAATCAACGCCGCCCGACATGCCGGCAACCACTCTGTCCATACGTTTCTCCTTTAAAGTTTAAAGTAATTATATCACAATTGGTTTTCTTATTATATAATGAAACAAGGTGATATAACTTGGCAAGAAGAAACAAATCAAACAAAAAAATAATCCGTTTTTTGTCCTTTGCGCTTGGCATTATTCTTGTATGCGTACTTTTCTACAATGCGGATATTAATTTAAGCCTGCAGGATAATCTGCAAAACGCAATCTCGGGCAATGCCGTCCGGCAGACGGGAGACTTTAAACCGGACAACACGGAAAAATTTATGTTTTACGCAATCAGCACCGGCAATTCGGACTGCCTTCTGCTGACCGCTCCCGGAGGCGAAACCATGCTGGTGGACGCTGCGGACAACGACGATTATTCTGAGATTGCATCTATTTTAGAAAAGTATGGCATCCGGGAGATTAATACGCTGGTGGCGACGCATTTTGACGCCGACCATATCGGCTCCATGGACGATATCATTGAAAATACAAAGGTGGATTCCGTTTACATATCCAATTATAAGGAAAGCACAAAAGAATACAAAAACCTGATGAATGCGCTGAAAGATAAAAACATCACGCCCACCGTCGCGCAGGCCGGGCAGGAGTTCAGCCTGGGCCAGGCAGCCGTAAAAATTTTGAATCCGCAAAACAAAAAATACAAGGAGGAAAACAACGCCTGCGTGGTGCTTAAGGTGTCCTACGGAACAGCCGATTTTCTGCTGACCGGGGATATGGAAGAAGAAACAATAGAAGATGTTTTGCAGGAATGGGGCGGCTCCATTGAATGCGAAGTGCTCAAGGCGGGCCATCATGGCAGCAGAACAAGCACGACGGACGATCTATTAAAAGCCGTTCGTCCCCAGATTGCCGTGATTCCCTGCGGCAAAAATAATTCCTACGGCCATCCGCACAAAGAAACGCTCAGCCTCCTTCAAAAATATAAAGTGCAGACATACCGCACGGACCTGAACGGAGACATAGCGGTGCTTACGGACGGCAGCTCCATCCAAACATATATTCAGCAATAAGCGCTGTATATATAAAAAAACAGCATCTAAAAAGGCAGGTTGCCCTGCCTTTTATTATTGCCGTTTTATTTAAAGTATCTGCCCAAAAGGCCTGCGAACGCCATGCCGTGCCGCGCCTCGTCCCTGGCCATTTCATGAACGGTGTCATGAATGGCGTCGTAACCCAATTCCTTGGCCCGTTTCGCAATAGCCGTTTTGCCGGATGTTGCGCCGTACTCTGCTTCCGACCTGAGTTCCAGGTTCTTTTTTGTATCCGCAAAAACAACTTCCCCAAGCAATTCTGCAAATTTGGCCGCGTGCTCCGCCTCCTCAAATGCAATTCGTTTATATGCTTCCGCAACTTCCGGGTAGCCTTCACGGTCTGCCTGACGGGACATTGCAAGATACATGCCAACCTCCGTACATTCCCCCATAAAATGCTCTTTCAAGCCACGCACAACTTCTTCATCCAGCCCTTTTGCAACGCCAATCACATGCTCGGAAGCCCACACCTTTTCTTCCGGCGCTTCCGCAAACTTGGAACGGTCCGCCCCGCACTGCGGGCATTTTTCCGGCGCTTCGCCTTCCGCAGTATATCCGCAAACCTGGCAAACAAATTTTTTCATTAAAATATATCCTCCATAGCTTAATTTGGTTATGAATTTAAAATAACCACTTTTCCTGAGGATAAACACAACCGGTTTTTCTCTTGTAAACATTTGCAACAGGTGTGCATAAAAAAGAGGGCTTAAAAGCCCCCTTTTACCATGAATGGTTATTTTTTTGCAGATGCGCTGGCGACTGCCTGCGTTGCCTTGCCGTCAACGGTAATGGATTTTGTATCGCGCTGAATCGCTATCCATGTGTTGCCCGGCTTTAAAACCAGCTCGGAACCATCGTCCAGTTTATACACCGTGCCCGCGTGCCTGTTTGCTTTAGACCACGTCCCGGTCATATGCCTGCCGTCCACAAAAAACTCGGCCTTACCTTTGCCAATCAGTTCGATCAGCTGATGGGTCGCCCCGTCGTTGATATCAGATTCGGGAGCATACTGCACAATCACGTTTTGCACGGTTACAGCTTTATTGGTATCGCCTGCCACGAAGGAAGCCCCAAAGTTATACCGGGTCATCAGGCCGGTGGATTTGTCGTACTTATATTCCACCTGGCGTTCGCCGCCAGGGCTTGAGCCTCTGAACGGGATCGCTATTTCTGTAAAATCCGGGTATTTTGAATAATCCACATTCGCATCAAATTGAAAAACGGGATCGCGTGGGGTTTGCTCATAAGCATATGTTTTTGCCACTTCCTGCAGGTTGACCCAGGTTGGCTGTTTGCCGCCTCCCCACATAATTTTTTCCGGCACTCCCTTTCCGGCGTCCACATCTTTCTTCATGTCTCCGCCGTTTTCCGCAGAGCCAACATACGATAATGTGGACGCAGGGTTATTGGCCCCTCCGTCATGAACGTATATGGAATCCCATTCATTCTGGATCCACTGGAAATACACGCGGGAGGAGCGCACCGGTCCAACCTTTTGGGGGAGCGTATCGTTAAAAATAGCCGAGAGCCTTGTAGCGGTTGGCTCAATTTCCGCTTCGTAAACAATATCCGCTTCCTGAATGCCGTATTGCGGCCTCCCGGTGGCCTCATTGTCAATCTGCACCTGCACAGGCCGGTATAATGTATTGCCGGGTAATCCCGTCGTCGGCGAAACGTTCCCCGCCTTGGTGGCAGAAGCCGAAGTTGAAGCGCTTGAGATAGAGGCCGCTGCGCCGACACCGCCGCTGCTTTCGGCCGAAGCAGAACCCTGCGGGGCAGCCGTATTGCCGCAAGCCACCGCAAAAAAAACCAATAACACGATTAAAGCAGTTATTATTATTTTTTTCAATGCTGTTTTCCCCTTTTTTTATATTTTTATTGGATACTATAGGAAATAGTATACCATAATTTCTAGCAAGACAAAATAAGCACGGATATTTTGGCATTACAAAAAAGAGGGCCCATAAGCCCCCTTTTGCTATGACTGGTTATTTCTTTGCAGATGCGCTGGCCGTTGTGGATTTTCCATTGGTGGGATACGTTGTGCCGTCCGCATTGGTGGTAACGATATTCTTGGAATCCGGCTGCATCGCAATCCATGTATTTCCCGGCTTCAGCACCAGTTCAGAGCCGTCGTCCAGCTTATACACCGTGCCCGCATTCCTGTCCGCTTTTTTCCATGTGCCGGTCATATGTTTTCCGCCAACAAAGAACTCGGCTTTACCACTTCCCACAATTCCCTGGGTTACGCGGCCACCTTCATTCGGCAGCGGCGCATAGGTTACGTATTCAACAATAACGTTCTGAACTTCTATTGCCTTCTCTGTTTCCGCGTCTAAAAACGCTTTACCAAAGCAATACCGCTCAAATTTGTCCGAAGATTTATTATACCTGTATTCAACGTGCGTTATATCCGTACTGATAAATGGAATATCCACTTTTTCCACGTCCGGGTATTTAGAATAATCTACATTTGCATTGAACGCAAACATCGGGTCGCGTTCGGTCCTCTTGTAATCAAACTTGTCCACGGCAGCCTTTACATTGGAGTATGCAAAATCCTTGGTAACATGCCAGAAGATTTCTTGGGACGGGCCTTTTCCTCCATCTATGCGCACCTTCATATCTCCGCCGTTTTCAGGCGAATAGATATAGGATTTTGTAAATCCGGCCACATACGGTCCGCCATCATGAATATAAATGGAATCCCATTCGTTTTGAATCCACTGGAAATACACGCGCGAAGAACGCACAGGCCCCACCTTCTCGGGCAAATTGTCATTAAAAATCGCAGAAAGCCTGGTGTCCAAGCCTTCAATCATAGCTTCGTAAACAATATCCGCAGCCTGGATGCCAAATTGCGGCCGTCCGGTAGGCTCGTTGTCTATCTGTACCTGAACCGGGCGGTATTTGGTATTGCCGGGCAAGCCGGTTGTTGGCGAAATATTTCCCGCCTTGGTAGCAGAAGCCGAAGCCGAAGCGCTGGCAATTGCAGCGGATGCGCCTACACCGCCACTGTTCGCGGCAGATGCAGAGTCCTGCGGTGCAGCCGTATTGCTGCAAGCCGCCACAGAAAAAATCAACAACAAAATAAAAACAGTTATTATGATCCTTTTCACTGTCCAATCCCCCTTCATAAGTATATGCAAAATTATTATACCACAAATTACTAACATAACAAAAAGAATAACAAAATTTCTTGTTTTTTTAAACCAAAAGGGGCCTTAGCCCCTTTTCTGATTGTATTGATAATTAACCGCACCGTTTATTCGTTATTTGATTACGATTGTTTTGCTGTCCGGCTGCAGTTCAATCCATGTGTTGCCCGGTTTTAATACAACTTCTGAGCCGTCGCTCAGTTTGTATACCGTGCCCGCCGTATGGGAATCTTTCTGCCATGTGCCCGTCATATGTTTGCCGCCAATAAAGAACTCCGCTTTTCCATTGCCAACCATGTCAAGCAATATCCTGCCGCCTTCGCCAGCCGCAAGGGGCTTTAAGGTTACATACTGCACAATAACGTTCTGAACCTCAACCGCTTTTTTGGTTGTGGCGTCCTCAAAAGGCTGCCCGTAGAAATAACGCACAAGTTTATCGCTGGATTTGTCATACCTGTACTCCACATGGGTTATATCTTCAGAAATAAACGGAATGTCCACTTTTGTAAAATCCGGGTATTTGGAGTAATCCGGATTGGAATCAAATTTAAACATGGGGTTGCGCTTTGTCCGCTGGTAATTCTTTTCTGCAATTACTTCTTTTACGTTTGCATAAGCTATGCTCAAAGACTGGTGCCACAGCATTTTATTGTCTGTTTGCCGCGTCCCGTCAATGCGCACTTTCATGTTGCCGCCGTTTTTCTCCGAATAGATATACGAATCCGGCCACGCTTCCACAAACGGCCCGCCGTCGTGAACAAAAATGGAATCCCACTCGTTTTGGATGTACTGGAAATAAACCCTGGCAGACCGGACCGGGCCTACTTTTTCCGGCAATGTATCGTTATAAAGAGCGGACAGCCTTGTATCCGCCCCTTCTATCATTGCTTCGTATACAATATCAGCATCCTGAATGCCATACTGGGGCCTGCCGGTTGCTTCATTGTCTATCTGGACCTGCACCGGCCTGTAGTCGCCGACGCCAGGCAGACCGGTCAGAGGAGAAACTGAGCCGGATTGGTTTCCGGACGAACCGGAGTCTCCGCCAATCACCGCAGATGCGCCTACGCCGCCATTTTGTCCATTTTGGGATGCGTCACTGCATGCAAAAATCGAAAAAGCTAAAGAAACAATTAAAACGATTAACAATATTTTTTTCATTATCATTCCCCTTAGTAATATTTAAGGCCTACTGGACATTATTCCAAAAATTATTATGATCAATTTTTTAGAATATAAAAAGGGGTTTTAAGCCCTTTTTTCTACTTCTTTGTTTACCTGCTGTTTTTTATCTAGCCAACAGCAACCGTTTTGCTGTCCGGCTGCAACTCAATCCAGGTATTACCCGGCTTTAGCACAAGGTCGGAGCCGTCGCTCAATTTATACACGGTACCCGCTTGCCTATTGGTTTTCTGCCAGGTGCCCGTCATGTGTCTGCCGCCAATAAAAAATTCGGCTTTTCCGGCGCCAATCACGCCAAGCAATCTTCTGCCGCCTTCATTTGGAAGCAACTCATCCGTTACATACTGTACAATAACGTTTTGAACCGTTACCGCCTTATTCGTTCCCGCATCCAAAAACAGTTCTCCAAAATTATACCGGGTCAGCAGGTCGGCGGATTTATCGTAAACATATTGCACCTGACTGTCTCCGTGTGCGCCCGTAAACGGAATGCCTACCTTGGTGAAGCTCTCGTATTTTGAATAATCTACATTTTCGTTAAATTTAAACAGAGGACTGCGTTGCGTTCTTTGATAATTGTTCTTTTCCTGGGCCAACTGCACGTTGGCATATGCGGGATGAAAAACATCCGGTTTTTCCAAAACCTCATCACTTTGACGTCGCGTCCCGTCTATGTTGACTTTCATGTCTCCACCATTTTCGGGAGAGTAGACATAAGATTTTGAAAATGCGGCTACAGACGGGCCGCCATCATGCATATAAATGGAATCCCACTCATTCTGGATATACTGGAAATATACCCTGGAAGAGCGGACCGGGCCAACCTTGGTTGGAAGCGTATCATTGTAGATAGCAGATAGTCTTGTAGCGTCTGCTTCAATCAGCGCTTCGTACACTACATCCGCATCCTGGATACCATACTGGGGCCTGCCGGTGGCTTCGTTGTCAATCTGGACCTGTACCGGCCTGTAATCGGTAACGCCTTTCAAACCTGTCAGAGGGGAAACCGAACCCGAAGAATTTCCTGGTTGTGCGCCATCCGTAATTACCGTGGAAGCGCCTACGCCGCCCGTTTGTCCAGGGGTTTGGTCATTGCTGCATGCCAGAACGGAAAAAGTTAAAACAACAATTAAAGCTATTATTAATATCTTTTTCATTATCGTTCCCCTTCGTATTATTTGAGACGTACAGAGACATTATATCACAAAATGTAAAAAAACAAGAATATTCTTTTAACCAATATCATATTAATTTTATATCATTTAAGGAGGTATTTGCCGCCATGCCTATTGAAAACGACCTTTTAAAGCCGCCTGCACGCCCCCACAAACTGATCATAGAATCAAAGGAACGAGCGGTTGTTACAGGGGTTGAAGACGTGGACAGTTTCAATGAAAACGAAGTAATTTTTTTGACCAGTATGGGTATGATGACCATTTTGGGGCAGGATCTGCACATATCCAAGCTGAATCTGGAAGACGGCCAGCTGGTGATTGACGGCGTGATTGAATGCGCGGACTATGCCGACCACGATGCGCTGCGCAATAAAAAAGGCTTCTTTAAATTTAAGTAGCAGAGCCAAACTATTCTTAATTCATCCAAATAGCCGGGAGGACCGATCGTGACCGCCACCATTAACCAACCCTTTATTTTTCTTGCCACCGTTTACGGAGGCCTGCTGATTGGCCTTTTGTACGGTTTGATTTCTGCTGCCCGCCATTTGACGCATGCCGGAAAAGCGGCGACCATCGTTTGGGACATTGTATTTTTTGCAGGCGGAACGTTTATCAGCCTTGCTGTTGTGTACATCGCCAGCAAGGCGGACCTGCGTTTTTACACGTTTTTGGGATTGGCTGCGGGATTCTTTATGTATTATTTTGGTCTGCGCGCAACCGTAACCCATCTGTATCAAAAACGGGCCGCCAAAAAAAAGGTCGAAAGATAGAGGGCGGTTTTGTTTGTTTTTTTTTAGAGATTATGCTATCTTACTGTTAAGTTCCACACCCAATTTGCCGATGATATACATAGGAGGTCTGTTGTAAGTGGCAAATAAAAACTCGAATCACAAAAGGATTAAGTTGCTGATTTTTTTTGGTGTCTTGGTATACGCAGGGATCACTTTTGTAAATCAGCAATTCCTTATAGACAGCCAGCTTGGCAAACAAAATGATCTTCTTGCACAGGAGACCGCAATCAAGCAGGAGATAGCAAGCAACCAAAGCCAGCTTGATTATATCGGTTCGGATTCCTATGTAATCAAGGAAGCGCGCGAACGCCTGGGCTGGATGTTTGGAGACGAAGCAAAGTATGTGGAAGTCCCGTCCACCGGGGCGGCGGGGCAGCAATAAACCGCCTTCCGTTTAGCTACGCCGTTTTACAAATAAATAAAGTTCTTTTTTTATCTTCAAAAATGTATTGACATCAACCCTATGGTGTTTTATAATTAAATTCCGTCCGAAACAAGGACAATCGACGCGGGGTAGAGCAGTTTGGTAGCTCGTCGGGCTCATAACCCGGAGGCCGCAGGTTCAAATCCTGCCCCCGCAACCATTTTTAAAAAGCCTTTCTTAGTAAAGTCTTTTTTTATGGCGGCGTGGCTCAGTTGGCTAGAGCGAGCGGTTCATACCCGCTAGGTCACTGGTTCGACTCCAGTCGCCGCTACCATCGTCGGAGCAAGCTCCGCACTCAAGGCCGCAGCCTTTGGCTTGTGGCCTTTGTTATGTTCCGACGCTTCGCCGCCTCCCCCTATTTTAAGTGCTTCTAATTTACATAAAACCAACTGTGCGCTTCCCGTATAAAGCGCACACAGTTGGCAGTACTTATATAGCGCCCTCTCCCCTTACGCCACCCGAAAATCTTTATTGTACAAAGTCTGGCTTTTGGGTGCACAAAAGCTTGGATCATATTTTTGTTAACATAGGGGTTTTCTTTTTGGCTCAGCCTTTTTTCTCCACCCCAAAATCACAGATTTTGGGGACCCTGGTTTCCTAAAAAAGAAAAAGGTTGAAAAGAAAGGAATACAAAAAATCCGGCTCATCATCTGCCGGATTTCTTTTATCAGCTCATAACCAGATAAGTGTTTATAAACTCGTCTATATCGCCATCCATCACGGCGGATACATTGCCCACTTCCACGCCTGTGCGGTGGTCTTTCACCATAGAATAGGGGTGGAACACATAGGAGCGTATCTGGCTGCCCCACTCAATCTTCTTCATCTCTCCCTTAATATCCGATACCTCCGCCAGCCGCTCGGACTCACGCTTCTCCGCCAGCTTGGATTTCAGCATGCGCATGGCAGTCTCACGGTTCTGTATCTGCGAGCGCTCGTTCTGGCACTGCACCACAATGCCCGTGGGAAGGTGCGTGATGCGAATGGCGGACTCCGTTTTGTTTACATGCTGCCCGCCAGCGCCGGAAGACCGGTACGTATCCACGCGCAGGTCTTCGGAATCCACCACTATATCGTTGTCATCCGCCTCAATTTCCGGCATTACGTCCAGGGAAGCAAAAGACGTATGCCTCCTTGCGTTGGAATCAAACGGGGATATGCGCACCAGGCGGTGCACCCCTTTTTCCGCCTTCAGGTATCCATAGGCGTTCACGCCCTCTATCAGCACGGTAACGCTTTTGATGCCCGCTTCCTCGCCATCCAGATAATCCAGCGTTTTAACACTGTATCCGCGCCTCTCCGCCCAGCGGGTATACATCCGGTACAGCATGCTGGTCCAGTCCTGGGCCTCTGTGCCGCCCGCGCCTGCGTGCAGGGAAATAATCGCGTTGTTGGCATCATATTTCCCAGAAAGCAAGGTGGAAAGGTGGAATTCGCTCATCTGTTTTTCAAACGCCGCAAGCTCGCTGTCCAACTCCGCCGCCATGCCTTCGTCTTCTTCTTCCTCAGCCAGCTCAATCATGGCTTTAATGTCTTCCATCATGCCGGCCAGCTGATCATATGCCTTAACCTTCTGTTCCAGCGGCTTTGCACTTTTAACAACCTTGTTTGCAGCCTCCACATCGCTCCAGAAGTCCGGCGCTTCCATATTTGACTTAATCTCAGCCAGTTCGGTTTTTAAAGCTGAGACGTCAAAGTGAATCACCTGCCTCTTTCAGCATTCTTTCTACTTGAGCCGCTTTTTGTTTTTGTTCATCCAATGGAATCAATACCGTAACCCCTCTCCTTTAATTCTTACCACAACAATTCTTGTATTTCTTGCCGCTGCCGCACGGGCAGGGAGAATTTCTTCCAATTGTTTTTTCCGCTTTGGCGGGCGCGGCAGGGCCGTCCTCGCCGCTGTTGGTATGCATCTCACGCTGTTCATGCTGCTCCACCCTGCTCTGCACCTTGATATGAAACAGCATGTTCGCGGTATCCTCACGAATGTTCATAACCATTTCGTCAAACATCTCGAAGCCTTCCATGCGGTATTCCACCACAGGGTTGCGCTGGCCTAAAGCCCGCAGGCCTATCCCGCGCCTAAACTGATCCATGGCGTCTATGTGGTCCATCCACTTTTCGTCCACAATCCTAAGAAGCACCATGCGCTCTATCTCGCGCATGGAGAACCCCGCGCCTGCCATTTCCTGCTCTTTGGCCGCGTATGCCGCATCCACCTTGTCTTTCAGTTCCTTCTGCAGCTCTTCCTTTTCCTTGCCCTGCAGCTGTTCATCGGAGTAATCCTCCAGCGCGATGCCAAACAACCGCTCCATTCTTGCGTTCAAATCCTTGATATCCCATTCTTCCGGGAACTTGTTGTCCGGGCAATAAGCGCCTATGGATTCCTCTATCAGGTCCGCAATCATCTTCTGAATGTATTCGGATACGTCGTTGCCCATCAACACCTGCTTGCGCTGCCCATAAATGACCTCGCGCTGCTTGTTCATCACATCATCATACTCCAGCACGTGTTTGCGGATATTATAGTTGTTGCCTTCAATTTTCTTTTGCGCATTTTCTATCTGGCGGGTCAGCATTCCCAGTTCCAGCGGCACATTCTCGTCTCCCACCAGGGTGGACATGATATTTTTAACGCGTTCCCCGCCAAACAGGCGCATCAGGTCGTCCTCCAGCGCCACAAAAAACTTGGACGAACCCGGGTCTCCCTGGCGTCCGCTTCGGCCGCGCAACTGGTTGTCTATACGGCGGCTCTCATGCCTCTCCGTGCCCATGATAAATAGCCCGCCCCGCTCCACCACTTCTTTATGCTCCGCTTCCGTTACCGCCTTGTGTTTGGCTAAAAGCTCCGCATACGTTTTTCTGGCGTTTATAATCTCCGGGTCATCCGTGGCCACATGGCCGACGGACTGCTCTATCATCTCGTCTTCAAACTCCAAAGCGCGCATTTCGTTCCTGGCCAGGTAATCCGGATTTCCTCCCAGCAGAATATCCGTGCCGCGGCCCGCCATGTTGGTGGCAATGGTTACAGCGCCCTTTTTACCCGCCTGCGCAATAATCTGCGCTTCCTTCAAGTGGTTTTTGGCGTTCAAAACTTCGTGCCTGATTCCTTTTTTAACCAAAAGGCCGGATACATATTCGCTGTCCGCCACTGATACCGTACCCACCAGCGCCGGCTGGCCTGTCGCGTGCACCCGTTCTATCTCCTCTGCCACCGCGTCAAACTTGCCCTTTTTGGTGGAGTAAATCACGTCGTTCAAATCCTTGCGGATCATTTCCCTGTGCGTAGGAATTTCCAGAACTTCAAGATTATATATGCCCTTGAATTCCTCTTCTTCCGTCTTGGCCGTACCCGTCATGCCCGAGAGCTTTTTATACATCCTGAAAAAATTCTGGAATGTAATGGTCGCCAGCGTCTTGGACTCACGCTCCACGGTCACATGCTCTTTTGCCTCAATCGCCTGATGCAGGCCGTCCGAATACCGGCGGCCGATCATCAAACGCCCGGTAAATTCGTCTACAATAATCACTTCTCCATCCGTCACCACATAATCACGGTCCCGGAACATGATATGGTGCGCCTTTAAGGCCTGATTGATGTGATGGGATATCTCCGTATTCTCAATATCGCTCAGGTTTTCCAGGCCAAAATAGCTCTCCGCTTTTTTCACGCCGTTTTCATTCAGATTAACGGCTTTTAATTTTTCGTCCAGATCAAAATCTTCTTCTATCTTCAGCTTTGCTACAAACCTGTCCGCTTTCTCGTACATATCCGTGCCTTTATCTCCCGAGCCGGATATGATGAGGGGCGTCCTGGCCTCGTCTATCAGGATGCTGTCCACCTCGTCCACAATCGCAAAGTTCAGCTCGCGCTGCACCAGATCCTCCCTGCGGATCACCATGTTGTCGCGCAGGTAGTCAAATCCCAGCTCGTTGTTGGTGGCGTATGTAATATCGCAGTTATAGGCGGCCTGCTTCTGTTCCTTTGTCATTTCGCGGGCAATCAGGCCAACGTTGTACCCAAGGAAGCGGTATATCTTGCCCATCCATTCGCTGTCACGCTTTGCCAGGTATTCATTCACCGTTACAATATGCACGCCCTTGCCGGAAATTGCGTTCAAGACAGCGGGCAGGGTGGCCACCAGCGTTTTACCTTCGCCGGTCTTCATTTCCGCAATATTACCCTGGTGCAGAACAATGCCGCCGACAAGCTGCACATAAAAATGCCTCAGGCCAATTACCCTTGCAGAAGCCTCCCGCACCTGGGCAAAAACCTCCGGCAAAAGCGCGTCCAGCGTCTCACCATTCTGGTGCCTTTGTTTGAATTCACCGGTTTTCGCCTTGAGCGCGTCGTCGCTTAAAGACTGATATTCCCCAGCCAGGGCTTCAATTTTATCCGCTATTTTGCGGGTTGGTTTTAAAAGCCTTTCGCTGCTAAACATATTAAACATAGCCATTTGTATTACTTCCTTCTCAATAAACCATACTTTTAATCAAGCGGCCCATTGTACACATTGATTTATTCTAACAAAAAATTGCGGTAAAGTAAACCTTGGGCAACAGGGCCTTTTTAAAAGTTTTGTAAACTTGCCGCCCCGAAAAATGCGGCTTTAAAATATAAATGCCGGGGTTTGCTGCCCCGGCATATGTATTTGATCGTCAGCCTATATCCGGTTCTATCAAACCGTAGTTTCCGTCGTTCCGGACATACAGCACGTTTACGTTGTTTGTCTCCGCGTTCCGGAATACAAAAAAGCTGTGGCCAATCAATTCCATCTGCATCATTGCTTCTTCCACATCCATGGGTTTTATGGAGAACTTTTTACTGCGCACCAGCCTGGGAACCATATCATCCTCGCCTTCGTCCTCGTAGACGGCGGCATCGGTCGCAAAGGCGTCTTCGTGCAGGCGGCGCTCCAGCCTGGTCCTGTGTTTGCGGATCTTCCTTTCTAGTTTCTTCAGCACCGCATCAACGGAAGAATACATGTCTCCTGTGGCTTCCTCTGTTCGCAGCAAGATACCATCAACTGGTACGGTTACTTCGGCAATATGCCTGTTTTTTTCAATGGTGAGCATTACGCTCATCTCTGCGTCAGGCTTAAAATACCGGCCGAGTTTCTCCGCTTTTTTCAGAACAACTCCCCTCAGATAATCAGAAACGTTCATTCCTTTTCCAGTGATTTTGATTTTCATAGTCTTGCCCTCCTTCTATATAATAAACGGTTGCCCGTTATACCAGAGAGTGAATCTTATGTTATCAGTATTATACACGAATTTGGCCTGCGTTAATCCAACTTTTTTCCCGCCCTGAACGCCGCCTCCTTTTTAAGAATTGTTTGTTTTGTATATTGGGGGGTATCATATTTGGCGGTTTAGCGCCCGACCTGGTCTTTTCCCCCACATTGGCCGCCCGGGAGTTTTGCTACAGGGCATTTGCCTCTCACTCCGCTCCTCTCAACATCCGTCCCAATGTTTCTGGGCGGTATTGGGCGGGCTTACTTCTAGCCGCACTATGCTCACAGGCGCTTTGGCCCGCTTACGTGGATCGTTTTGCCTGCGACTGGCATCGATTTTCAACCACGGACACGCTAAATCCTATTTAAATTATACCTCCTGTTGATGGTTCAGTCAAACAATACAAAAATGCCACCTAAAGGCGGCATCAAGTGCTTAAAGCTTTTTTGGAGGCTGCCAGCCTCCAAACCTCTGGCCCAAGGGACAATTGTCCCTTGGGAATCCTACTTATTAAAAACGCCGTAAATGGCGTTTACGCAGCACAATAAACAAGCAGATTATCAAAATACCATATGTTAAAGGCTGGCTGGCTTTTACTGTTTCTTCACAATACCGCAAAGCGGTATTGTGAAGAAATGAGTTCTAAGGGTCAATTGACCCTTAGCGGGAGCTTGAGGGCAGAGCCTTCAAAAAACCACTTAGCTTTCACGCGCAAATGTAAAAAGAACCATTGTTGCTCCGGCTTTCTCCAGAATACCTGCGCATTCGCGCAACGTAGAGCCTGTGGTGCACACGTCGTCCACCAGAAGCACTTTTTTTCCGGCAAGGTCAAGCGGCCCGGCCGCGCAAAACGCGCCCTTTACGTTCTTTTTGCGTTCCTCCCTGCCCAGATCAAACTGGGGAACGGTATCGCGCGTACGCGAAAGAAGCTTTTGGTAAGGCACGCCTGTTTGCGCGCTCAAATAGCCGGCCAGCATTTCCGCCTGGTCAAACCCGCGCCACCGCAAACGGTTTTCGTGTACAGGCACAAAGGTAATCAAATCAAAATCCACGCGCAGCTCCAACAGCCTCTCGTGCATCTTCGCTGCCATGTAAGCGCCCAGATAGGGCATATCATTATATTTAAAGTTATGGATCATCTTACGCACAACGCCCCCGTAATCAAACACATACAGCAGGCTGCCCAAAAAGCCTTTTTTGTTAAACAGAGCCTCTTCCTGCCCGCCACAGCTCCCGCACACGGAACCGGCGGGAATATCCCTTCCGCAATAGGCGCACTTCGCGCCTTTGAGTGAAAACAGATTTGAAAGCGTCCCCAAAAAATCCGCCATCAGCAATCCTCCTCTTCATCAAAGCAGGTCATCCCAATAGCTGCGCCATTTTCTCTAGTTCCATCTGTAGCGCCGTATACCGCGCCCCCCGCGTCTCGTTCCCAATCATATAGTCAAGCGTGCGGGAATCCCCCACCACCACGGCCTTTGATTTTGCCCTTGTCACCGCCGTATACAGCAGGTTGCGCGCAAAAAACGGCATCTGGGGGTATTTGAGCGGCAATATTACAACGTCAAACTCGCTGCCCTGGCTTTTGTGTATGGTGTATGCATAGGCGGATTCAATCTCCACAAGTTCAGGCGTTTCATAGGTGGTCACACGGTCGTCAAAGCACACGGTCAGGCAGCCGTCCTGCACGTCGGCAATCTCTCCGATGTCCCCGTTAAACACGCCCTCCCCCTTGCCTGCGGGAGATTCCCATTCGCGCGCGTAATTATTCTTAATCTGCATTACGCGGTCCCCCCGGCGGTATACGCTTTCTCCAAAAACCAGCTCCCGGCTGAACGGAGTTTTTGGGTTCACTTTTTCCCGCAGCGCGTTGTTGATAAAAGCGGTGCCCAGCGCGCCTTTTTTTACGGGAGCGATCACCTGCACGTCCGCCCCGTCCGCGCAGTAAGAAGCATAAAGCTCCACCACGGCGGACAACACCTCTTGCTCGTCCGCGCAGGGCAAAAAAATAAAATCATCCGAAACCGGGGGTTCCTCCCCGTTCAAAATCGCCCAGGCTGCATCCGCTATCCCGCTCTCGTACCGGTAACGCCGTGTGAGCGTGCAAACCGGCACGCTGCCGCTGCCAATAATATCGCCCATCACATTTCCCGCGCCCACCGGCGGAAGCTGGTCCGCGTCGCCCACCAATATCAGCCTGGTTCCGGGTTTCAGCGCATCCAGCAGGTTTTTGAACAGGAACACATCCAGCATGGAGACCTCGTCCACAATCACGGCCTCCGCCTCCAGCGGATTTTCTTTGTTTCTTCGAAACATGCATTCGGCAACATCCAGCCCTTCCACATAAGTGTATTCCAGCATGCGGTGGATGGTTTGCGCGGGCGTTCCGCACGCCTCCTGCATCCGTTTTGCCGCGCGACCGGTAGGAGCCGCAAGGCTGCATTCTATGCCGCTTTCTCCCAGTATCGTAAGGATTGTTTTTAAAATTGTAGTTTTGCCGGTACCCGGCCCGCCCGTGATCACGCAAACATTGCTCTCAAGGGCAGCTTTGCACGCATCAATCTGCTCGTCCGAAAGCCCGTAGAGCTTCTCATGTTTATCAAGCCTCTCCGCAAGCCCGGAAACCCTGTTTTGCACAGGCGTTTTGGCAAGCCGCAAAAGTGCCTGCGCGCCCCCGTATTCGGCCTCGTATGCGCCGCGCATAAACACCGTAAACAATCCGCCGTAATGTTTGCGCTCAATCCGCTGCTCCAAGGCCAGCTGCGCAACCGCGCTTTTCACAAAGCCTTCGTCCACGCCCAGCTTGCTTACAGCCGTTCCCACCAGCATGGCCTCCGGCACATAGGTGTAGCCGCTTGCCAGGGATTTGCGCAATATGTGCATAATACCGTTCTGGATGCGGAAAGGCGATGTGTCCTGAATCCCCAGCCCCCGCGCAATCTTGTCCGCCGTAATAAAATCAATACCGCGCACCGCTGCTATCAGGCAATACGGGTTCTGGGCAATCCGCTCCTGCGCGTTCTCTCCCAGCGCGTCCGCGGCGGCTATGGCCTGTTTGGCCGTAAGCCCCATACCCATCAGGCGGGCGTACATCTCCTTGTTGCCGGTATATTCGGCGAGCGCTTCGTGTACGGCGTGCGCCAGCTTTTTGCTCACCCCGCGCACGTCCGCAATTCTTAACGGATCGTTCTGGATCACGTCAAAAGTCTGGTCGCCAAACTGCTCCACAATGCGGCCCGCCAAAGCCTCTCCCAATCCCTTGATAAATCCGCCGCCCAAAAACAAGGCGATCTCGTTTGCCGTGGTGGGCAGCCTGCTCTCATAGGATTGCGCATAAAACTGCAGGCCGTACTGCCTGTGCTGTTTCCACTCACCAAAAAAGCACACACGCTCACCCGCCCGAACCTTCTCCATGGAGCCCACCACTATGGCGGGTTCTCCTGCGTCCAGTTCAAGAACGGTGTAACCGTCTGTGCCTCTGTAAATAATTTCTAAAACAATACCTTCAATGGTATCCATTAAAGCTCCTGCTTCAGTGCCTCCACCATGTCCAGGCGCTCCCAGGGCAGGTCAAGGTCGCTCCTGCCAAAGTGCCCGTAGGCAGCCGTCTGTTTATAAATTGGGCTTCTGAGCTGCAATCTTTTAATAATCGCGGTGGGCCGCAGGTCAAAGTGCTTCACAACCAGCTCCGCAATTTTTGCGTCCGGCAGTTTTCCGGTGCCAAACGTTTCCACAAAGATAGATACGGGGTGCGCAACGCCAATGGCATATGCCAGCTCAATTTCGCAGCGTTCGGCAAGGCCGGCCGCAACAACATTCTTGGCTACGTGCCTTGCAGCGTAAGCAGCGCTGCGGTCCACCTTGGTCGGGTCTTTGCCCGAGAAAGCGCCGCCGCCGTGGCGCCCCATGCCGCCGTATGTGTCCACAATAATTTTTCTTCCCGTAAGGCCCGAATCGCCGTGCGGCCCGCCAATCACAAACCGGCCGGTGGGGTTGATAAAGTACCTTGTTTCGCTGTCCAGCATATTCTGCGGAATTACGGGCAGAACAATATGCTTAATGATGTCTTCGCGAATCTGCGCCTGGGTAATATCCGGGTCGTGCTGCGTGGAAACAACCACAGTGTCCACGCGCATGGGTTTTCCGGTTTCGTCGTATTCAACAGTTACCTGCGTTTTTCCATCCGGGCGCAGGTATTTTAAAACGCCCTGTTTACGCGCATCCGAAAGCTTTTTGGAAAGCTTGTGCGCAAGGTATATGGGCATGGGCATATATGTATCCGTCTCGTTGCAGGCGTAGCCAAACATCATTCCCTGGTCTCCGGCGCCCGCGTCTTCTTCCGCGGTTTTTTCTTCCTTGGATTCAAAAGACTTGTCCACGCCCATTGCGATATCCGCGGACTGTTCGTCTATGGAGGTGATTACCGCGCAGGTGGAACCGTCGAACATATATTCGCCTTTATTAAATCCAATTTCATTTACTGTCTCGCGAACAATCTTGGGAATGTCCACATAAGCGGCTGTGGTAATTTCGCCCATCACCAGAACAAGGCCGGTTGTTACGGCTGTTTCGCAGGCAACGCGCGACATGGGATCCTGCGCCAAAAGCGCGTCCAAAACGGCGTCAGAAATTTGGTCGCATATTTTATCCGGATGCCCTTCCGTTACTGACTCTGAAGTAAAAAGCCTTCTCATTGATATAAATCCTCCAAAAACTAATCCCTTGCGGATTAAGATACATTTTGACTTTCCCTATTATATCAAACCGCATTTGAATAATCAAACAGTTTTAGACAATTTCTTTATTTATAGCCATTTTCCATTGTGCTAAAAAATCCACAAAAAAGCGCCCGCGGCGGCAGGCGCTATTCCTTTTTACGCGTTTTACGCTTCCTTTAGTTTCATGGTTACTTTAAACAGGTCCCCGTCTATCTCAATTCCAAACCCGCAGCCCATAATCTGCATCAGGTCCTTTGCGATGGACAGCCCAAGGCCGCTGCCTTCCGTATGTCGTGAGGCGTCTCCGCGCCTGAACCGTTCCATCAACTCTTCCGCCGAAATATTCAACGGATCCTTTGATATGTTTTTTACGGTAATGTTGATGTTCTTCAACGTTTTTTTAAGGTCTATATACACCCTGGATCCCTCCAGGGCATATTTAAAAACATTGTCCAGCACATTACCCATTACCCGCCAAAGCAGCCTGCCGTCCGCGCAAACGTACATCTTGTCGCCCGGTATATCATTGATGAAAACAAGGCCGGATTTTTCAATCTTGTCGCTCATTTCCCCCAGCACCTGCTGAACAAACTGCACAAGCTCTATTTTGCTCATATTCACAATAATATCGCCGCTTGCGGCCTTTGCCGCTTCAAACAGGTCTTCCGTAAGAATTTTCAGTCTTTCGGCCTTCTGTTCCAGCACATCCAGGTACTGTTTTGCCTTTTCCCCAGGCACCTCCTCTTTTTTTAAAAGATCAATATAAGCAATAATGGAGGTCAGAGGTGTTTTTAAATCGTGGGATATGTTTGTGATCAGTTCAGTCTTCATACGCTCCGCGCGCACTTCTTTGCCCACCGCGGAATTGAATCCGTCCGCAATGTGGTTGATTCCCTGGGCAATCGTATCCAGAGCGGGCCCTCCGGCCGCAACAATGGTATGGTCCAGATCGCCCTCCTGTATAATTTTAAGGCCTTGGATGATCCTGCCCACAGCCGCTGCTTTTTTAAGCAAAAACCGCATGGTCAGCGCCGCAAACACAATCATCATAAAAAATCCTATGATGGACGCCGCGTCTGAATGAATGTAAAAGCCGCCCACAAAAATCCCGCCGCTCACAAGCGCGCACAGTATCCAAGCAATGGCGAGCCATACAGATTTTACGCGAGCGCCGCTTTGCAGATATAGCTTGTGCAGTCCGCCAAACAACAGATAACACACCGTATGCATCCCCGCTTCCCTGCGCTTGATCCGTTTGGCCAAAGAAACAAACCAAAGGTTAAAAGACGCAACGCCCAGGGAGACAAACGAGGAGTTATATAAATTGTTGACCATAGACCCGCCGTTCCGCGTGGCCGGATTGGAGAGCGCAAACACGCAGATCGCCAGAACAAGGCCCATCAGAACGAATCCCACGTCCAGGGGAATAGCATCGCCCCATAGCAGATGTACTTCCGCGTCCTTGGGCATTCTGCCCGCGGTATACAGCAGCCAAATAAAACCCAGAATAAATGCCGCAAAGCCGCCCGCAAGCCACTGGATATACATATTGTTTTCTACAGCCCTTGTCTGGTATTCGTTTTGGTACTGCTCCAGTACGTTTTGGGGTATTGCGCAGTATATGGTTACGTGCGCGTCGCCCTGATAAGCCTGCGGCGCAACCGCGACGGAACTGCCGGATTCGGAAGCCGCCCATGCCGTATTTTCCTGGGCAACTGTCCCTTCCACAACCGATCCTGTTGCTGCGCTTCCCGCGGAGGTCCTCTGCGTCCATGAAGGCAGATTTTTTATATACGCAACAGGGTCCTGCTGCGATACATTTGTATATACGGTCTTGCCATTTTCTTGGACGGCGTACAACAAATCGTTCCTGCCTTCCAGATCCGCTTTCTGTGCGGCCTGCTCGTTTATGGAATCTTGCGTGAATCTGTTTTTTTCGTCCTGGATCTTTCCGTCATAGAGTTTGTTGATCGCGTCTATAACATCTTTTGTATTCCCCGCGCCGTTATCGGCGGCAACCGACGTTATTTTGTCCACCCTCTCATTTTCAAGCGAAGCCACCAAATCGTTCAATGCCTGCTGGCTGCCTGCGTTTGGATAATATGCCATGTGTACCATGCTGAGATTGCTCTGGCTTACATTCCTGTACGCCTGGCTTTCCAGATAGCTGTCATTTCCTCCCGTCCATCCGTTCCGCAGCAGGCCGGAAGCCGCCCACGCCGCGGCGCACATACCTGTAATGCACAATACCCACGCGATTATTTTGAATATGATATTATACCTTATGTTTTTCGATTGTGTACCCAATGCCCCACACCACCTTTAAATATTTCGGTTCCTTTGGATTGATCTCTATCTTTTCCCGAATATGCCGGATATGCACGGCAACGGTGTTTTCCATGCCCATTGCCCGTTCATCCCATACATTTTCATAAATTTGAGAGGTAGAAAGCACTGTGCCCATGTTCTGCAGCAAAAACTTAAGAATTTTATACTCGTTGGGCGTAAGTTTCACCGGTTCCCCATCCACCGCAACCCTTTTTTGGGAATCGTTCAGCTCAAGCCCGCGGGTGCTCCACACATCCTGCTCCCCGTCCATGCTACCCAGAACGGTATACCGCCTAAGCTGGGATTTTACCCGCGCCAGAAGCTCCAGCGGATTGAACGGCTTGCCGATATAATCGTCCGCACCGGCGTTCAGGCCCAGTATTTTATCGTGGTCCTCGGTTTTGGCGGAAAGCATGATCACTGGAATATTGCACAACTCCCTAAGGCGCATCACAGTGCGGATTCCGTCCATTCCGGGCATCATAATATCCATGATCACCAGATGGACTTCCTGATTTTTCAATGCTTCAATTGCTTGCCGCCCGTTGTATGCCTTTTGAACTTCATACCCTTCATTCAGCAGATAGATCTCTATCGCGTCCACAATTTCCTTTTCATCATCGCATACCAAAACCTTCATACGCCAAACCTCCTGTTTCTTGCAGGTTCATTATATCATCTCCTTTGCTTTTTCTTGTATCTTACAAGGTAAAAATTAAGATAAGGCGGTGGAAAAGCTTAAGAATTTATTAATATTTCAAGCCAAAACAGCACAAAAAAGCCCCGCAATTTGCGGGGCCCGTTTGGTATTTTATTTTTTACGGTGTCTCACCCGGCGCCTGCGCGTCCCCCGGCTCGGATACAGAAGTATACATGAGCGAAACAACCTTGCTTTCAACATCCTCTGTATCCGCAATAAAATAAGAAATGCTGTCAATATAGTCAAAAGTACCCGTAATGGTCTGCAACGTGATATCGTCAACCTCCACATTGTCAAGCACCCTTGAAAGCGCAATGATCTGCTCAAGGGAAAGATTGGTGTGCATAAACTTCATAAGGTTTGCGTACAGGGCAGGCGCGGACGCAACCGCCCCTTTCTCTTTGATCTTCTGCGCCACAGCCATCAAATACTGCTGCTCGTGCGATATGCGCACCATCTCCCCCCCCACTTCCTTCCTGTTCTCCAGATAGGAGCGGGAGTTCTTCTCGTTCAGCACAATGGTATCGCCTTTTTTACCAAGTCCGGGAAAATTCACATCCAGCGTAACCGTTACGCCCCCAAGAGCGCTTGCAAACTTTGGAATCCCCTGCAGGTCAATAGAGATATAATAATCAATCGGAACAGTATATTTACCGTTAACAGAAGTAAATTCGCCAATGCACCGCATTGCATTTTCCGCCCCAAATTTATCCGGCCCACCCCCATAGGAGTACGCCGCGTTAATCTTGTCCAACCCGGAACTCTTTATTTCTCCATTTTTCTGGTTAACCGTGTACACCTTCGCCCTTGTATCCCGCGGAATGGAGGTAAGCGATATTTTATTTTGCGCGAAATCCACTGTACACAGCATGTTCATATCGCTTCGCCAGCCCATGTCTTTGCGGCTTGCGTCCCAGTCTATTCCTAGCAGTAAAATATTGATAACATTTTGATTCGGCACATATGCGGACCCGTTATACGTAATCTGATCTTCTGCAGGCGTGGCCGCGCTTTCCGAAGCAACTGTATCCGTGCTGGACGTCTGCGCGTTCATTTGCTTTCCGCTTGCGGAAGCCTGCTGCCGGTCAGTTATAAAAGCCTTCATGGGGCTTTCCATGATCGATTTATATTGGCTGAATGCAGCCAGGGAAACGCCCCCGCCAAGTACCATTAAAACAATTAAAAATATGGTCAGCATCCTGACCTTTTTGTTGGTATCCAAATCCCACTCCCCATTATACAGACTCAATTGTGTTACTATTTTTGGTTTGTTTTTAAAAAATAATCCAAATAAAGTAATGTTAATTGGTGGAATATTATTGGAATTTAAATCCAACTGTTGTATGATAATTGTAGCTACAGGGGTATCAGATAAAAGGGGGTCTTATTATGAAAAAAGCGTTTTTTATTATCAGCTTAACCGTATTTCTGTTCTTTGGCGCCACAGCATGCTCATCCGCCCTTACGCCGGGCATAACCAGCCAGGGTAAAAGCGTAACCGTGCTGTTGGACGAGAACCCTACCACCGGTTATACATGGGCTGTTTCTATCGACAATCAGGAAATCGTGACTTTGGCAAACGACCAGTACACGGCAAACAAAACGGACGCCAAGGTTGTAGGCTCCGGCGGGCTGCACACATACATTTTCCATGCCAAAGGCCCAGGCACAGCCCTGGTTACATTTGAACTGGGCCAGCAGTGGAGCGGCGGCCAGAAAGGCGCCGAGACCAAAAAATACCAGATCACCGTAAATCAGGATGGCAACATTGGTTCCGCAAAAGAAGTTCAATAACCAAATAAATTTATGCCCCCAATACCGCTTCGCGTATTGGGGAGAAGTACTAAAGTAATACGGAGAAAAATGACGCGCCCACCACAGTCATCAAACCTGCAACCACTATGGAAAGGCTGCTCATGGCGCCCTGCACTTCTCCCAGTTCCAACGCCTTAGTGGTTCCGATCACATGAGAAGACGAGCCGATGGCAATGCCCGTTGCTATGGGGTTTCTAATTTTGAACAATTTGCATACGGCAGGCGCTACGATATTTCCAAAAACGCCGGTAATAATAATAACCGCAACTGTAATGGGTTCGTATCCGCCCAGTTCTCCGGATACGCCTATACCAATGGCGGTTGTAATGGATTTAGGCAGCAGCGTTACATACTGCCGGTGGTCCAAACCAAACAGGTATGCAAACGCAAGCACGCTGCCAATACTGGCAAGCACCCCGGCCAGAATGCCAAACAGTATGGCTTTTTTATGTGTTCTCAGCAGACCGGCCTGCTGGTACAGCGGGATTGCGAGGCAGACCGTTGCAGGCGTAAGCAGCCAGGATAGATACTGCCCGCCCATATTATAGCTTTTATAATCAATGTTAAAAACCAGCAAAATGGCTATTACCACAACAATGGATACCAGCAGCGGGTTTACAAAACCGCGGTTGTATTTCTTTTTTAAAAAAACTCCCAGCGCGTATGCCGCTATGCTGAGCACCACCCCAAAAAATACGGAGTTTGTGATCACATCCTTCATTGCTCTTTCCCCCCGTTCTTTTTCATCAACGCCTGCGTCACCCTGCCAGAGACAGCCATAACAATCACTGTTGTAGCCAGAATGACGACAATTACAGGAACCAGCATGCCCGAAAGCTGCGGCCATGCCGGAATCAGCCCTACAGCCGGAGGAATGAACAAAACGGGCATAATTTCTATTAAAAATTTTCCCGCTTTTTTTACGTGGTCCAGCTTCACAATTCCGGTTGCCAGGCATAGCAGCATAATCAGCAGGCCATAAATGCTTGCCGGAATAGGCAGCGGGATCACCTTCCGCAAAATCTCTCCAATAAACGAGACCAAAAGTATTATGCACAGTTGAAAAACAAACTTCATGAAACACCTCATACAGTTTGTTCCCATTATACATCAAACTCGCGCAAAAGGCTCTTTTATGTAAAAACTGTAAAACAAAAGGCAAGCTTTCACTTGCCCATGGTTTATAATAAAACCGCTTGCATTCAGTTTGGCGGATTTACGCCTATTCCATAATAATGGAGTCCCCCTGCTGTTTGGCCTCATACAGGGCTATTTCTGTTACGCGGATACAATCGTGCATAGAACTGTCTTCTGCGGGCGTAAGGGTGTGCGCGCCAATGCTCACCGTAACATGCTGCGAAACGGATGACGAGGCGTGAGGGATACCCAAAAAGGCAACCCTGTCTTTTATATGGCCGGCAAGTTCAAAAGCATTGGTTTTCATAAGATGCGGCACAACAACAATAAACTCATCCCCGCCAAACCGGCATACCGTATCGGAAGAACGGCGGGCGTTCTGTGCCAGCGTGGCAGCTATTTTTTTAATGCAGTGGTCCCCGGCCAGATATCCGTATGTGTTGTTGAATTCCTTAAAACAGTCAATATCCACAAGGATCAGAGACAACGGGATTAAATGCCGCTTGCAGCGTTCCCATTCTTTTCTGAGGACGATTTCAAATACCAGCCGGTTGTAAACGCCGGTAAGCGCATCCATTTGGGAGCATTTATTCAGCTCCTGCTGCAAGCTTTCCACCTGTGCGCGGAGTATTTGTATTTCCCTGTCTTTACCTGTGGGTTCATTCACAAATTCCGCACCCGGCTGGTTGTCTGTATCTGGCATACGGTATTCCCCCCGCAATTGCTTTGTCAAAAGGTCAACGCATCACTCAAATGGTATTATTTACTATTCTAGCATATCCACTGCGCTATATCAAATTATTTCTACAACTTGCCCCAGGCCTAGGGGTAAATATAAAAACCCCTCCGGCAATTTCTGCCTTTGGGGTTGATGATAAGGAATGGGTCATCCTATTAATAACATAAGGCGAAAAGCTTTCGGCTTATTTATTCCACCGTTACGCTTTTTGCCAGATTTCGGGGTTTATCCACGTCGCAGCCTTTCTGCACAGCCATGTAATAGGCAAAAATCTGCATGGGGATAATGCCGGACATGGAGCTCATAAAATCGATAGTATCCGGAATAGCAATCACTTCATCCACAAAATCCGCTATCTTGGAAACATACCGCTCCTGCGTAATGCCCAGCACAATGGCGCCGCGCGCCGTTACTTCCTTTACGTTGCTCAGGGATTTTTCCAGCAGGTCTTCCTGGGTCAGTACAGCCACTACCAGCGTGCCTTTTTCAATCAGCGCAATGGTGCCATGCTTTAATTCGCCCGCCGCGTACGCTTCCGAATGAATGTAGCTGATCTCCTTCAACTTCAAAGACCCTTCCATGGAAAGCGCGTAATCAATACCCCTGCCAATATAAAACACGCTGTGCTCTTTGAAATGCTGGGAAGCAAACCGCTGCAGGGCTTCCTTTTCTTTTAATACTTCCTTTACATGATCCGGCACTTTTTTGAGTTCTTCTATGTACCCGGCGTATTCCGCTGCGGTAATCTTGTTTTGAAGGCTGGCAATCTTAATGCAGATCATGTACAGGGACATAAGCTGCGTCGTGTACGCTTTAGTGGAAGCCACCGCGATTTCCGGCCCTGCGCGCGTATACAGCACCGCGTCAGCCTCCCGTGCAACCGTGGAGCCCACAACGTTTGCAATGGCCAGCACAAACGCGCCTCTGGATTTGCCTTCGCGCATTGCGGCGATGGTGTCCGCCGTTTCACCGGACTGGCTCAGCACAATCATAAACGTATCTTTGTCGATCATGGGGCTCCGGTACCTGAATTCGGAAGCAATGTCCACGTCCACCGGGATACGC
The DNA here is from genome assembly GCA_023408315.1 of Bacillota bacterium. Taxonomy (GTDB): domain Bacteria; phylum Bacillota; class Clostridia; order Christensenellales; family Christensenellaceae; genus JAEYKI01. The sequence continues at coordinate 38,041 of JAEYKI010000014.1, read as the reverse complement.
ACCATTTTTTCTATAATGTATTTTCCCAGCGTGGAAGCATGAAACGCCGTTCCGCACGCCACAATGGCAATTTTATTGATGCGGGCAAGCACTCCGTCCGTCAGGCCGGCTTCCTCCAGGTTAATTTCGTTGTTTACCAGCCTGGGCAGCAGCGTATCGGCCAGAGCGCGGGGTTCTTCCTCTATCTCCTTGATCATAAAATGCTCATAACCGGCTTTTTCCGCCTGGGAAATATCCCAGTCCACAGTGAAAGCTTCCCTTTGCAGTTTGTTCAGATACCTGTCATACAGCTCAAAACTGTCTTTTTTAATTACAACAATTTCATTCTCATTCAAAAAGCAGACCTTGCGGGTATGCTCCAGAAGCGCCGGGATATCGGAAGCTATAATGTTCTCTCCTTCTCCCAGGCCAACCACCAGGGGGCTGTCTTTTTTGGCCGCCACAATTTCATCCGGGAACCGCTCGCTAATCACGGCCAGCGCGTAAGAACCTTCCAGCTTTTCAATTGTTTTTTGCACCGCCAGTTTTAAATCGCCTTCCATAAAGTAATTCACCAGGTGCGCAATCACTTCCGTGTCCGTTTCAGACGTAAACACAACGCCCTTCTGCAAAAGCCATTTTTTGATTTCTGTGTAATTTTCAATAATGCCATTGTGCACAACCGCAATATCCCCAGACATGTTCATGTGCGGGTGCGCATTCACATAGTTGGGCTCGCCGTGCGTAGCCCATCGGGTATGCCCAATGCCAACGGTTTTTTGAACATTTCTTTGCCCGATTGCATTCTCAAGCTGGACCAGTTTGCCTTTTTCTTTCTCCACAACCATTTTACCCTGGTCCAGATATGCAATGCCCGCGCTGTCATATCCACGGTATTCCAGCTTCCGCAGACCTTCAATCAAAACATGTATGACGTCTTTGTCACCTACATATCCAACGATACCACACATAAATGCCTCCTGTCAGCCAAGCCTCTTCTCAACCAAATTTGCCATTTTGATTGCCTGCTCGGTTATATATTCCTTGTTCTTTCCTTCTATCATTACTCTTACAAGCGGTTCTGTGCCGGATGTACGGATCAGCACCCTGCCCTCGCCTGCAAAATTCTTCTCCAGCTCACGAATGGTTTCCGCAATTTCCGCGTCTTCCATATACAGATGCTTCTTTTCTTCGTTTACCTTGGCGTTCACCAGTACCTGGGGCAATATTTCTATAATCTTGGAAAGTTTGGCCAAACTGGTACTCTGTTTTTTTAGCACGGTCAAGAGTTCAACGCCGGACAGTATGCCGTCTCCCGTTGTGTTCCCGTCCAGAAAAATGATATGTCCGGACTGCTCGCCTCCAAAATTATACCCGCTACGGAGCATTTCCTCAAGCACGTAACGGTCTCCCACCTGGGTTTTTACAAGCGTAATTCCGTATTTTTTCAGGCCAATCTCCAGGCCCAGGTTGCTCATCACCGTCCCCACCACAACATCTTTGGCAAGCCGGTTTTCTTTTTTCATTTGGAGGGCGCAGATTGCCATAATGGTGTCGCCGTCCACAATAGAACCGTGGCTGTCCACCGCAATCAGCCGGTCCGAATCGCCGTCAAACGCAAGGCCAACGTCCGCGCCAATCTCTGTAACGTAACGGGACAGGTTTGCGGGATGGGTGGATCCGCAAAAATCATTGATGTTTGTTCCGTCCGGATCGTTGTAAATGGGATACACTTCCGCGCCCAGGCGCTCAAATATCTCCGGGGCAACCTTGCTGGCCGCGCCGTTTGCACAATCCAAAACCAGCTTGATCCCGTCAAAGCGCACGTCTGTGCTGGAAATCACATGCTCTATGTATTCCTCGTCTGCTTTTTTAAGCTTTACTTTCCGGCCCACATGAATCCCTGTGGGCAAATAAATTTCTTCACTCTGGTTTATAATAATATCTTCTATTCTGTTCTCAATCTCATCCTGCAGCTTATACCCCTGCGAATTAAAAAACTTAATTCCGTTGTATTCCAGCGTGTTGTGTGAGGCGGAAATCATAACCCCCGCGTCCAGTTCAAAGTGCCTTGTAAGATACGCCACGGCAGCCGTGGGTATCACGCCCGCAATCACGGCCTCTGCGCCCACCGAACAAATACCCGCGATCATGGCCGATTCCAGCATATCGCCGGATATCCTTGTATCCCGGCCAATCAGTATTTTTGCCTTGTGTACCGCATTGGTCAGGCAGTACGCGCCAACCTGCCCCAATTTGTACGCCAGATTGCAGCTTAATTTTTCATTTGCTATTCCCCTGACTCCGTCCGTCCCAAAAAGTCTCGCCATTCAATTCCTCCGGTATTCACAATCCGCGCATACGCTTATCACAAGCACTGCACGCCAATGCAGAATGAGTGTATCTGTTAAAAAAGGCCTGCGCCTTCATTTCGTCCTTCTATTTTATTTTTAATTGCTTCCATTGGATACAGCCCTCAAACAGTGTTTATGCAAGCAATTACTCTGTCCAACTTTACTGCCCTACCATTATACACTACAGCTCTTTAAAAAAAAAGTATCAATCCGTTTTTAGACAAATGCATATTCCGCTGGCAGCTATGCAAAATATTCCTAAAAAAAATTGTTTAATAAAAGAATGTGCATACAAAAAGTGTTTCAATGAAGATACAGTATTAATACAATGCGAGGGTTTTTTATGAATATGAAAAAATGGCTTTCAGAAATGAAAGCCGCAAAACAAAAAAAAGCGATGCCCATTCTTTCTTTTCCATCCGTTCAGCTTCTGGGCATCGGCGTCCCCGAGCTTATCTCTTCGGAGGAGATGCAGGCAAAGGGCATGAAGATGATTGCAGAAAGAGTAAACGCTTCGGCTGCGGTCAGTATGATGAACCTTTCCCTGGAGGCCGAAGCGTTCGGCTCCGATATCCGCGTTTCGGATGACGAAGTTCCCACCGTTATCGGCAGGATTGTCAACACAATGGACGACGCCAAAGCCCTTAAAGTCCCGGACGCCAGGTCCGGACGTACCGGCCTGTACATTGACGCCATTGGAATAGCCGCAAAGGAAATCCAGGACCGCCCGGTTTTTGCCGGCATTATTGGCCCGTATTCGCTTGCCGGACGTCTGATGGACGTTTCCGAGATCATGATCCAGTGCTACGAAGAGCCGGATATGGTGCACATCGTATTGGAAAAAGTAACCGAATTTCTGATCCAGTACGCCCAGGCATACAAAGAAACCGGCGCGCACGGCGTGGTGATTGCGGAGCCTTTGGCCGGCATCCTGAATCCCCAGCTCATTGAGGAATTCTCCACACCTTATGTACGAAAAATTGTGGACGCAGTCCAGTCAGATGATTTTATTGTGGTATACCACAACTGCGGCAACAACACAATCGTCCTTTTGGATTCCATCCTTAAAACGGGCTGCTCGGCCTATCACTTCGGAAATGCGATCGACATGGAGGAAATGTGCTCCAAAGTGCCCGCCGATACGTTGGTGCTTGGAAATATAGACCCGTCAGGCGAATTCAGGTACGGCACGCCCGAATCCATCCGCCAGGCTACGCTTGGTTTGCTCCAAAAGTGCGCCAAGCATCCAAATTTTATCATTTCCTCGGGATGCGATATCCCTCCCATGTCCAAATGGGAAAACATAGACGCTTTCTTTGCGGCGGTGGACGAATTCTACAAGCAATGACCAAAAAGCCAAAAGCCCTGGAGCAATTCAGGGCTCAGCTTGATGACAAAGTTCATAATGATAAAAAAAACACCAGAAGCACAATTTCCTTACTATACGAAGGCCGCTGAAAGCCTCAAATACAAGGCATTTCGAGCATTACGACGCAAGCGTAGTTTATCCTACGCTAAGGAGTAAGCACAGAAATAACGCAGTATTTGGGGTTTGTCAGCGGCCTGAGCCCTGGAGCAATTCAGGGCTTTTTTTGCATCACCATATATTTACATCTCTCATAAACTATCGTATACTTTTATTGCAAATGCGGGGCCCGTAGTTATGGGAGTTCTGATATGGTTAAAAAAATATTTATATTTATTTTAATTCTGCTGCTCTTAACGCTTTTGGGGGACGCCAACCCAAATTTTATCCGCAATCATTTTATATATACAGGCGAAAGCGCCTCCTGGAGCGCCGTATACGCTGCAAACGAAAAAGGCGTATTTTCGGAAAACCAAAAAGGGCTTACTTTTCATAGCTGGAGCAAAGATTTGCTCACCATAACTTACAAAAAAGACCCGTCAGGCCTTTTGCTTATTAAAAACATCAGGATTGATTACAAACCGGAGCCGGAGTCTATTAGCGGATTTTTAGCAGAAGATTACACCAATGGTCCGGGTGCGCGATCGGTTTATCGAATCAGTACCCGCAGCGGCGGTGCAATGCTTTTAAGGGAAGACGTAATATTTACCATAACCGTCACCACGAACGGAAGCGCGGAAACCATGCACCTTAAAAATCAGGCCGTCAATTAAAGGCCTTCCTTACGCTTCTTTCACACCTGCGCGAATAAGCACCTTATTTCTGCTTAAAACCACGCCCAAAACAAGCAAAAGGGCGCCCGTACCAATCATGATCCACTCAATTTTTATATAATCGGCAACCGGGCCAAATATAAGCATGCCCGCCTGCATCAGCGAAGTAGACATCATGGACCAAATCCCAAACACCCTGCCCAGGTGATTTTCTTCCACCTTTTCCTGCAGCAGCACCGTGGAGGGCGTGTTTAAAAACGGCAACGCAATACCCGTAATCCCCATGAAAACAAGATATATCCAAAATATAGGGATCAACCCCAAGGCCAGCGTGCTGCCGCCAAACAACAAAAACGCCATTACAGAGGTGCGCACCCGGTTTTTAAAGCCTCCCCAGGAAGCAATGGCTGCTCCGCCAATAATCATTCCGGCAGAAAAAGCAATCTCTACCGCCGTAAGCCTCCAAACATCCGCTCCAAAGCTCCGCGTTACCTGCAACTGCGATAAAAAGGCGGTAGGCGCAATTAGTATAAAAAATATTCCATAGAATATAAAAAGCCGTATTAAAAAAGAACTTCTTTTTATATAGTCAAGTCCGGACTTCATATCTTTAAAATAGCCCGATTTTTCATTCTGCCTGGCTTTTGCATGCAGCGGTATATCTATAAATGCCAGCAAAATGGTAATGGCCGCCGCGGCTGTAGCCACGTCTATAAAAAAGATATATTCTATTTTTGCCATTGCAAGCAACGCGCCGCTGATAGCCGGAGAAATCAGCGTGATAGCCGATTGAAGGCTGCTGTTAATACCGTTGATGCGGGTCAATTTTTCCTGCGGTACCAGTTGCGGCAGCACCGCTCCCACTGCGGGGGCCTGCACGCCAGATCCAAAAGCGCGCAAGGCAGTTCCTATAAAAATAAGCCAAAGGGAATTATATCCGTTCAAAAACAAAACCGCCATGGCCAGGGTTACCAGCGCAACCATAGCGTCCGATAAGGCTATAAGCTTTTTTCTGCTGTACCGGTCTGCCCATACGCCCGCAAAGGGCGCCATAATAAAATTGGGCAGCAGCCAGCACAAAATAGAAACGGTCATTAAAACGCCCGATTTTGTTGTAAGGGTGATATACCAGGTAATGGCGTACTGTACAAGTGAAGAGCCAAACATAGAAACGGTCTGGCTTGCCAAAAATAAAGCCGCTTTATTTTTCCAGTTGCAAGAATACTGTATGCCCGTTTGCATAAAAAACCTTTCTTTTATGTGATCCCCACGCAGGATCACGGGCGCCGCTAAAGGGCTATGCAATCAACCGGCGCTTCCTCTATACTTCCTTTACCCCTGCCTGATTGAGCACTTTGTTTTTGCTAAGAAATAAAACCAAAACCAGCAGCAACACGCCTGTTCCAATCAGCATCCACTCAATCCGCACAAAATCCGCAATTGGCCCAAACACAAGCATACCCAGTGGCATCATGGATGTGGATATCATGGAAAAAACACCAAATATCCTGCCCAGATAATCGCCTTCCACTTTTTCCTGTAGCAGCACAGTGGCGGGCGTGTTCATAAAGGCCACCGCAATGCCTGTCAGAGCCATAAATCCAAGATATACCCAAAAAACAGGAACCACACCCAGGGCCAGCGTGCTTGCGCCAAAGACAAAACCGGCAAGCGTCATGGTGTGCATCCGGTTTCTAAACCCTCCCCAGGCTGCCATTGCCACCCCGCCAATAATCATTCCGGCAGAAAAAGTAATCTCCACCGCCATAAGCAGCCAAACGTCGCTTCCGAAACTGCGGGTAACCTGCAGGGGCGTTAAAAAGGCCACAGGGGCAATCAGAATAAAAAACACCGCATAAAAAGCAAAAAAACGCTTGATAAACGGGTGGGTTTTAATATACTTTAATCCCTGCTTTAAATCTTTGATGTAATGCTGCTGTGCCCCTTCCGCTTTTGCGTGCAGCGGAATGTTTATGAACAGCAGCAAAACAGATATTGCAACCGCCGCTGTGGCCACATCTATAAAAAAGATGTATTCTATTTTGGCCATGGCAAGCAGAGCGCCGCTGATCACAGGCGAAACCAGCATCATACTGGATTGGATGCTGCTGTTAATTCCATTGATGCGGGTCAGTTTTTCCTGAGGCACAATTTGCGGCAGCACTGCGTTTACAGCCGGAATCTGTATGCCCGAACCAAGCGCGCGTATGGCCGAAATAGTAAAAATCATCCACAAGGCATTGTACCCATTAAAAAACAGAATGGCCATTACCAGGGTAACAGTGGCAATCATCATGTCCGAATACGCGATCAGTTTTTTTCTGCTGTACCGGTCTGCCCAAACCCCGGCAAACGGCGACATAATAAACATCGGCAAAAACCCGCACAATACAGAAATGGTCATCATAACGCCCGACTGTGTGGAAAGCGTAATATACCATGTTATGGCGTATTGTACAAGGGAAGAACCAAATAAAGATATGGTCTGTATGCTTAAAAATAGTGCTGTTTTCTTTTTCCAGCCGTCAGAGCCCTGCGTATCTGTATGCATAAATCACCTTTCTTTTATGCCCTGCTTTTGGGATTCTTGGTTGACTGTTTTTACATGTGGAATCAATTCAAAAATTTGATAGTATTCTCCAAATCTTCTATCCACCCGTTTATAATTTTTGTATTTTCTTCAACTTTAGCCGGGTCTTTCTCGTACCCCTTCATCAGTTTCATCTGGTGCTCATAGTATGCGAGCAACAACACCAGGAGTTCTTTTTCAGCCCGAACCGGTTTCGAGTCACCCCGGCTTAAAGCTGTGTCCATCCTCTCAAGCTTTTCTTTCACCTGCTCAGCAGAAAGTTTCATTACCTTCTTTAAATCCCTTAAAACCCATTGGCGTTCAAATATGCTCCTTTTAAACCATCCGTCATATTGCTCCTGATAAACCGCCCGTATGCCAGAGACCAGCTTATGTATATCTGGTAACTTTTCTTCCGCAAAACCGCTGTTCGCATTTTCCTTTTCCCTGGTAATAATACCTGCGTCCATCAGGGCCTGTATGCATCCTATTTCCTGCCCGCTGTACCTATCGGCCTTGGCGACGGAGACGGCAAACCCTACCCCGGCCGATTCCACGTCCAGTATGTGGTTTTTATTTATCTCATAGAATTTTTCAACGGAAACACCCATATATGCGGCAATCTTAATAATTTGCGTTTGGGCAGTTTCTGTTTTCACAAGCCCCGGGCCTATGCTGAATATGCGGATATCCGTGTGTTCCACTTCCGCAGCTATTGTGTTGCCCAGTTCTACCTGGGATGTTTTAAACACCTCATACGCTCCCATATACGGCGCAGCGCCGGATGACGGCACGAAAATAATCGTGCCCATATTCTTTTTTTTCATAAGAGGCAAAAACTTCTTACAAAGCAGAACCGGGGCCCGCAGATTTACGGCATAACTTTTATCCCATTCCGCAATGGGCACTTCCTCAATCGTGCCAATAGGCGTTATGGTTGCGTTGTTGAAAATAACATCCAAAAAACCGTATTTGTCTATAATAAACGAATAAAGTTCCTGTATCTGCGCATCGTCAGAAAGATCAATTTCATAAAAAACGGCTCTGCCGCATCCCATACCTTCATTAATTGCTTTTTCTGCCGCTTTACCTTTCTGCCTGTCAATCTCCGCAATCAATACCGTTGCGCCCATCCAAACCATCGCCTTGGCGGCCTCAAAACCAATGCCCCCGCCTGCGCCTGTAAGTAAAACAACTTTCCCCGATAACGATCCGCCAAGACCGGTTTTTTCTACCAACATACTTTTCCCTCGCACTTTATTTTTTAAGCGGTTTCCGGATCCGTATCAGGCGTTTCACATCCTCCAGCACGTCGCCGTCTTTTACTTGCATCATCATCCATTTTCCCCCGCACGCAAAACGCGTTTCGCAAAAAAGGTTTTGGGTATAGGCGCTGCAAAGCGGCATGGCAAGCTCAGCTTCATTCATTTCCCTGTTGCCTATTACCACCAACGCAATAAAAAACCCCTGCATTGGATACAGCGTGCAAAGCGGCCGGCCGCTCTTCTGGTACTTCACATTCCAGCCCGGAGCACCCGCACATTTGCTGTATTCTGTTTTGGGCGAAACGCTATAGTTCTCCTGCAGCCATCCCGTTAAATTACGCCAGAACCCGCTGTTTACATATGCGTCTATTTCTTCCGGCCCTGGCGAGGTTTCTGCGGCATATAATAGATTCCATTCCATACATACTTCTCCCATAAAATTAATGAATGGCCTGTTTCTTATGCTCTCCTCCCATTACGTCGCAAACATCGCTGATTGTTAAAAACGCGTTCATGTCTTTATCCTGAACAATGGCTTTCAGCTTGGATATCTCCAGCCTTGTTACCACAGAATATAAAATCGTCTTTTTATCTTTAGAAAAGCCTCCCATGCCCTCCAGAAAAGTAACGCCCCTTCCCAGCCTGGCCAGAATGGCCTCTGCAATTTCCTGCCCTTTGTCCGATACAATCATCACGCCTTTTGCTTCGTCAATGCCTTCTATAACCATGTCTATCACTTTATGAGCTATGAAGTACGCAAGCATGGAATAAAGCGCCCTATCCCATCCCAAAACCAGGGCGGCTACGGCAAATATGAATATATTAAAAATCATTACAATCTGGCCTACCGAAAACATGGTTTTCTTGTTTAAAATAATTGCGACGATCTCCGTTCCATCCAAAGAGCCAGAATTGCGCAAAATCAGCCCCACGCCTCCTCCGAGAATCACACCTCCAAACACAGTTGCCAGCAATATGTCATGGGTCAAACCCTCTATGGGATGAAAAACAGAAAGGAAAATGGAAAATACCGTAATAGCGAACAGAGATGATAACAAAAAAGTCTTTCCAATCTGCTTGTACCCAATAATTAAAAAAGGAACGTTTAAGGCAAACGTGAATATACCCAGCGGAATATCGGACAAATAACTTGCAATGATGGATATGCCCACAATTCCGCCGTCTATGATGTTATTGGGTATTAAAAATATTTCTAATCCAACCGCCGCAATCACAGCGCCCGCAAACAGCAAAAGATACTTATAAATCAAATTTAAAACAGGATGTTTGACTTTCTGCATTCAATATCCTCCTTGTTTTTTTCCATTATAACCTAATTAATAAAAGCCTGCAAATCTCTGTTTGCAGGCTCATTTTACAAAGTAACATTTTTATTCAATATCATAATTCCTGTAGAGTCTCTTTTTTTTGCCTGATACATGGCTTTATCGCTTTCTTTTATAATTTGTTCAAGGTTGTCGCCCTGCCTGTATTCAGAGACCCCTATGCTCATGCTTGCCATCTGCTTTCGCCCTTGCACAACAACAGGTTCGTTGAACTTTTCAAGTATCCTGTCTATAATCTTATGAATATTTCCTTCCTGATCCTTTACGCGAACAAAAGCAATAAATTCGTCTCCGCCGTAGCGGCAAACAATATCCATCTCCCTGTGCAGACACTCCCTGATGCGCTTTGCACTCTCTATTAATATGCCGTCGCCAACATGATGCCCGTATGTGTCGTTGATAAACTTGAATTTGTCCAAATCAAAAAACAAAATATACAACCTGTGGTTTTCCGGAACAATAAACTGCTGATCCAATATCTGGTTCAGATAATACCTGTTTTTAACGCCGGTCAATGGATCCAGCATAATAGCTTGCTCCAGATAATCGTTTTTTATTTTAATCTGAAAAACATTCTTAATCACCACTACGGAAAAACAGATAATCATAAAAAACAAACCCAAAGGCATAAAATAATAGGTTAAATCAAAATAAAAATCAAGCAATATGGTTGGAACAAACCCCAGCGTTCCCGCCAATATTAAAACGGAACCGGACTTCTTCTTCCTGATTCCCTGAACAATCACATACAAAAAATAGCATATGCCCGCAATGCATAAATCCATATAGTATGGAAGCAAATTCGCGTAGAACTCATTTGGCGTAAATATCATAATAATAACACTAAGCGCAAATATTGCCAGATAAAATATCATTAAATATTTATTTTTTTTGACATACTCAAGGGAGTAAAAAAACATGCCAAAAGACGGCAGCAGCAAATACCCTGTTAAAAATTCCAGCCTTGTACCCAAATCCCATGAAATATTATACACCAAATAATAAAACTGGCGGTTGTTTGTTAGCATAATCCTGAGCGCAACAAGCAAAACAATAATCGCAAAAATTAAAAGAGGTTTGAAGTCACGGTTAATGCCGTACAGCGCGAGAAAAAACAAACCAAGAACCAAAATACTGGAAAGCAAAAAAATCTCAATGCCGTCCTGATGAAGGGAAAAGCCGGAGATTACGTCCGACTTCGCCATAAAGGGGAGCTTCCAGAAGCCCCCGTAATTATATGAAAAATTTGAAATTTCTATCATTATATCGGCACGGCCGATGCTGTCCGGTTTAAAATAGCCCAGCTTCGCTTTCATTTCCGGCACATGTTCTTCCTTGGTATACGCAACTGTCCCCAGTTGAATGATATCCTCGCCGTTTACAGTCAACCTGTATGCGCTGGCTTCGTTAATGATCTGTATTCCATAAAGAATTTTGGGATTCAAACCTGCCACTTGCAGCCTGTACGTGGCAACTCCGTATGGCTTCCCATTCCTAGTTGGGTTTCCTTCAAAAGTATGCGGCGCCAATACATATTTTGGGAACGTTTCTTTTTCTATATCCTTAATCATCAGGCCCTTATAGTACCGCCATTCGCCGCTCAGCTTCAGGAGTGAATTGCCGTCCCAGTTCCGCACATTAATTTTGCCCTGCACGGCGTTTAATGCAGATACCGTAACAGGCGTATTTACATTCATCCATACCGCAAAAACAACCAATAAAACAGCAGGAATCCAGAACAATTTCTTTTGAAAAAAACTCATACTATCCCGTTAACCTTTTACAACATTTATATCAACATTATCTTCGTCTGTTTTTGTCGATTATTTATAGCAAAACCAAAAAAATAACCGGGCTATAAAAGCAGCCTACATAAAAAAACCCGGGCCGTTTGGTCCGGGCTTTAGATTTATACCGTATTGTTATACGTAAGCTTCTTCCTTTGAACTTCTATTGTCAAAAAACTTTCCAATTTCAGCGACAATCAGCGGAAGAACGGATAGTATGCACACAATCAGCCAGTGCACGGGGCCGATTGGAACAACCCCAAATAATATTCCAAACTGCGGTATAAGCGCCATCAGGGCAAACACACCAATAATGGCAAACGAACTCCAAACCATGGGTAAATTATCGTGAAGCTTGTATTGCAGAATAGACTTGCGGCTGCGAACCGTAAAAACATGCAATATGGAAGACCATCCCAATATCAAGAAGGCCATTGTTTGCCCAATTGCATGAGAAGGACCGAACGAGGCCGACACCGCATAGTAGGTTCCGTAATAATAACCGATCCACACGATTATTGAACAGACGATTGTCTGCCTTATTATAACGCGGGTAAGCTGCCGGCTGAAAAAGCTTTCCTCGCGCCCAATCGGCGGCCGCTCCATGATACGGGGGTCAGACACTTCTCTGGCCAGAAATATTCCTGGAATCCCGTCTCCCAATACGTTAATCAGAAGAAGCATTACCGGCGTAACCGGAAATTGCCATCCAATCAGTTGCGCTCCAAGCATAATAATAATCTCCGATATATTGCACACCAGCAGAAAATAAATCGTCTTTCTTATATTGGAAAAAACGTTGCGTCCTTCATGCACCGCGTCTACTATGGAAGAAAAATTATCGTCCGCAAGAACCATATCTGCCGCGCTCTTTGCCACTTCAGTTCCGTTCTTTCCCATGGCGACTCCAACATCCGCCGCCTTAAGAGCTGGCGCATCATTTACGCCGTCCCCCGTCATCACAACAGTATCATTATTTTTTTGCCACGCGCCCACGATGCGGATTTTATCTTCGGGCGTCACGCGGGCATACACAGAATACTCTGCAACGGCTTTCTGCAGTTCCTCATCGCTCATTTCAGATAATTCCTGCCCGGTTATAATCTTCCGTCCATCGTCCAACAACCCGATTTCTTTTGCAATCGCGCCCGCTGTGGCTATGTGATCCCCGGTAATCATAACCGTACGGATTCCTGCCTCACGCGCCGCTGCAATGGCCTGCTTGCTTTCCGGCCTTGGCGGATCAATAATCCCAATCAAGCCTATCACGGAAAGGTCCGCTTCTACCGCTTCCAATTCTTCATCCTCCGGCAAATGGTCTATACGCTTGCCCGCCAAAGCAATAACCCGCATGGCTTCTCCTGCAAACGAATCGTGCATCTGTTTTCCAAGAATATTCTTTTCGTCCTCCTGACGGAAAGGCATCCAGTCGTATGCGCCCTTGCATAACACAAAAAAACCTCCGTTGGGATCCTTGTGTATGGTTGTCATTTTTTTGCGTGAGGATGAGAAAGGTATCTCTTTTATACGAGGCCACCCAGCTTGCACATCTTCTTTCCGCAAGCCTTTTTCATCCAGTAATTTTATAATAGCCGTTTCGGTGGGGTCTCCAATAAAATGCTTTCTTCCTTCTTCGTCCACCTCAAGCACGGCATTGCTTGCCAAGGCAAACTGTTCCAAAAGCCTGATCTGATTAATAGAAAAAGAATCCGAAGCGGCAACCGCATTTTCATTGGCTGCCCAAAGCTTTTTAATGGACATTCTGTTTTGCGTCAGCGTTCCCGTTTTATCGGAGCAGATCACAGAAGTACTTCCCAGAGTTTCAACGGCGGATAGCTTTCTGATAATAGCATTCTTATTTACCATTTTTGTAACACCGTTAGACATGGACAGCGTTACAATCAGCGATAACGTTTCGGGAACCGCGGCCACCGCCAGCGAAACGCCCAGCATAATCAGCGTCCAGAGGCTTTCCCCGCGAAGCAGCCCCACAGTAATCAGAAAAACTGCTGAGAAAACAGCAATGTAACTGATCATTCTGCCAATTTTGTTCAGCCTTCTATGCAAAGGGGTGATCAACTTTTTGGTATTTTTAAGATAACCCGCAATCTTTCCCATTTCCGTGTTCATTCCGGTCCTAACAACTACGCAGGTTCCATTGCCTGCCGTAACCAGGCATCCGGAAAACACCATATTGGACTGGTCTCCCAGGGCTACCTTGTCTTCCGTTATAATATTCGCATTTTTAGCCGCCGCTTCACTTTCTCCGGTTAACGAAGCTTCGTCTATCTGCAGATCAACACTTTCCAATATTCGCCCATCTGCAGGAACCAAGTCGCCGGTGCGTAAAAGTACAATATCCCCGGGTACAAGCTCTGCGCTGTCCAGCTTCTGCTGCAAACCGTCCCTGATTACAAAACAACTGGGGGAATTTAAGCTGATCAACGCATCCAGTGATTTTTCGGCGCTGTTTTCCTGCGTAATTGCGAGTACAATATTTAATACCACAATACTTAAGATCACGAATGGCTCCATAAATCCGTGCCCTTCTTTAATTGCGAGCACAAAAGACAAAACAATAGCAATCAGCAAAATAATTGTGGATACGTCTTTAAATTGATGTATAATTTTTTGGAATATCGATTCTTTTTTTTGTCTCTCAAATTCGTTTTTACCAAAAGACTTCTGTCTTTCATTCACTGCTGCGGTATTAAGCCCCATGGCTTCATTGCTATTGAGCTCACTTATCGCGGTTGCGCTATCCAGATCGTACCATTTCTTCATTGTTTACCTCATTTCTTGTAATATTTATGTGTCTTATCATTTCGCTTTTACCTTATACAGACTTATAGTATTTCCCTTCGGCAATTCCAAATAGTTCGCTAACGAACAATCTCTATAAAATAAAACCAACATCTGTTAACGATATTTTTTTAATTCTCTTCCAATATTGCTTACCATTTTTTGTGCAACTTTCAAGGCAATTTCCCGGTCTTGCTCCGTTATGTTCTCAAACAATATCTCTTCAATGCCCTGCCTTACTATTTTTATTTCTTCCATTATGGATTTGGAATCCTCCGTCAGGCTCAAGTGAATGCATCTTCTATCATGCGCGTCTTCCACATAAGACAAATATTGCTTACGGATCAAGTCGTCAATCGAATGCGATATGTGCGCCTTTGAAATATACTGCAAACTTGCTATGTCTTTTGCGGTATCCTTTTCGCCGCAATCGGAAATAAACTGCATTATTTCAATTTCAATCCTTCGCAGGCCATATTTTTCCATAATGGATTCAAACTTTATTTCGCACAGTTTTTTAAACTGATGGCCACTCAATACAATATCCATTTCCTTTAACATAGGTTCGCTCCATTATATTGTTCATTAATAAACTGTTTGTTTACGAACAGTTTATCGTGCTTTTTATAAAATGTCAAGACAAATTGGTTTACAAATAAAATGTATAAAAAAACCCGAACCATACAAGTTCGGGTTTTCGCAGTTTTACCTCTTGGAGAACTGAGGCGCACGGCGTGCAGCCTTGAGTCCATATTTCTTTCTTTCTTTCATTCTGGGGTCGCGGGTCAGGTATCCTGCCTTTTTCACAACGCCGCGAAGCTCCGGGTTTGCTTTGATCAAAGCCCGTGCGATGCCCTGGCGAATGGCGCCTGCCTGCCCGGTGTACCCCCCGCCTTTTACGCTGATAGTCGCGTCAAAAGAGCCCAGGGTCTCGGTCAGCACAAGCGGGGATTTTACCAGCATCCTTAAAGTCTCGTATCCAAAATACTCGTCCAGTTCGCGCTTGTTTACGGTTATATTGCCCTTGCCTGGCATCAGGCGTACGCGGGCAATGGATTTTTTTCTTCTTCCGGTACCTAAAAACTGTTCTTTAGCCATTTTTACCTACCTCCTTACAGTTCCAGCTGTTCGGGCTTCTGTGCTGCATGATTGTGCTCCGCGCCTTTGTATACGCGCAGCTTAGTCAGCATCTTTTTGCCCAAAGCGTTTTTGGGAAGCATCCGTCTCACGGCTTCGTAAAACGCAAGTTCCGGCTTGTTCTGCATCAGGTCACGGTAGCTGGTGCTCTTCAGGCCGCCCGGATATCCCGAATGCCTGTAATAAAATTTCTGGTCCAATTTTTTTCCTGTTAATACAAGTTTGTCTGCGTTCACAACGATCACAAAATCGCCTGTGTCCACAAAGGGTGTAAATTCCGGTTTGTTTTTTCCTCTTAAGATGGAAGCAACCTGGCTGGCCACCCGGCCAAACACTTTTCCGTCGCCATCCACAACATACCACTTCTGGTCAACCGCACCGGATTTCGCCATATATGATTTCATCTAGGCTTCCTCCTATTTGTCTTATATCATTATAAGCGTATCGTGATACACGGGGCTGTGTGTATGCCGACGCACAATATATTTTACTGAAATGAGGCCGCGCTGTCAAGCTGTTTTTTCTAGCTGTAGCGCACTTCCACCAGAATAAGCCCCTGTGGCTTGGCTGTAATACCGGCTTTCCGCCTGTCCCGGCTCATAAGAATCACCGGCACGTCTCCGGGCTCCAGCTTTCCAATGCCCACATAAATCAGAGTCCCGGCAATAATGCGCACCATGTTGTACAAAAAGCCGCTTCCTGTAACATCTATGTGCACAAAGCAGCCCTGCCGGCTGATCTCTATGCCGTATACCGTGCGCACCGGGCTTTTAACCCTGAGCTGCGCGCTGGTAAACGCAGAAAAATCGTGCTCTCCCACCAGGCATTCCGCAGCCAGGCGCATTTTCTCTATATTCAACGGCTGGGGCACGTGCATGCTGTGGTTTCTCTCAATCGCGCTTGCGTGAGGGCTGCTGCAAATCACATACCTGTAATGCTTTTGCCTGGCGTCAAACCTTGCATGAAACCGTTCATCCACTTCTGCGGATTCGCGTATACGGATATCTTGCGGCAATATGGTGTTTAATGCAAATGAAAACTTATCAGCTGGAATGCTGCTCTGCGTATCAAAGTGCGCCGCCTGCCCAAGGGCGTGCACACCCGCGTCGGTCCTGCCTGCGGCATGCAACACAGTCTTCTGGCCCGTCAGTCGCTCCAGGGCTTCTTCTATAGTTTGCTGCACGCTGGGCTCCAACTCCTGCCGCTGCCAGCCGCTATAGGCTGTGCCGTCGTATTCAATCACCAGTTTGATTCTCAAAACAACACCACCAAAATTGCGGATACGGCTCCGGTTACCGCCAGTGATGCCCAGTCCCGCCCTGCCAGACGCAGCACCTTCATCTTAGTGCGGCCTTCGCCTCCGTGGTAGCAACGGGATTCCATGGCCAGCGCCAGTTCATCCGCCCTCTTGAATGCCGATACAAACAGAGGCACAAGCAGGGGGATCATATTACGAGCGCGCTTTAAGATATTTCCGCTGTCAAACTCCGCCCCTCTTGCCATCTGCGCCTTCATAATGCGGTCCGTTTCTTCCGCCAAAGTGGGGATGAACCGCAAGGCTATGCTCATCATCATAGACATCTCGTGCACCGGAAATTTAACCCTTTTCAGCGGCTTCATCAAGTTTTCCATTCCATCCGTAAGCTGCATGGGAGACGTGGTTAAAGTAAGCAGGCTGGTTGAAAAAATCAAAAACACAAGCCGCAGAACAATCAGTATTGCCCGGTAAATGCCTTCCTCTGTCAGCTTCACGGAACCCCACTGCGCAAGCACCGTGGGTCCCCCGTAAAAGAACAGGTTTAAAACAAACGTAAATACAATAATAAACAAAAGCGGCCTAATGCTGCGAATCACACTGCCTGCTCCCACCTGCGCCAAAGCAATCACCACAACCAAGAACACGGCCAGAACCGCAAAGCCCCAAAGGGAATCAATTAAAAACACAATCACTATAAGTGCAAGCGCCAACAGAATTTTCATTCTGGGATCAAGCCGGTGGATTACGGAATCCCCCGGAAAATATTGGCCCAGCGTTATATTTTTCAGCATTTTTTTGCGCGCTCCAGAATATATTTTTTAAGCTCCTCAAACCGGATGATATCGTCCGGTATCTCTACTCCCTTTGTTTTCAGCAACCAGACAAGCTCGCGCGGTTCGCTGGCGCCAAGACCCAATTCCTTTAAGCCTGCCAGGTCTGCAAATACTTCTTTGGGCGTACCATCCTTAATTAGTTTGCTTTGATGCATCACCAGTATCCGGCTTGCATATTCGGCCAAGCCGTCCATGTTGTGGGAGATCATTAAAATGGTTGTGCCCATTGCGTTTAACTTTCGGATAAACTCCATAAAGCTTTCCCTGCCCGCAGGATCCAGACCCGCGATGGGCTCATCCAGTATTAATATGCCTGGTTTGTTTGCCAGAACACCCGCGATGGCGACTTTACGCTTCTGGCCGCCAGAGAGTTCGAACGGCGAGAGCCTTCCAACCTGTTCAACGTCCATACCCACAATATCCAGCGCCCAGGCAACGCGCTCTTTAATCTCTTCCTCGGACAGCCCTGCTTTTTTGGGGCCAAACGCCACATCCAGCTCTACCGTTTCCTCAAACAGTTGATACTCCGGGTACTGGAACACCACGCCCACGCGCGCGCGCAGGCGCTTGCGGTCGTATTCCTTTGCGTTAATATCCTCTCCGTCCACCAGCACGCGGCCTTCGTCCGGCTTAATGAGACCTGCAATCGTCTGAATCAGCGTGGACTTGCCGCATCCGGTATGCCCAATAATCCCGATAAATTCGCCGTCCCGCGCGAAAAACGAAATATCGCTTAAAGCCATATGCGCGAAAGGCAGGCCTTTCATATATGTAAACTTCAGGTTTTCTACAGCAACCGGCATAATTGTTCCACCAATTCTTCGGGCTTCAGCGGGCATTCGCCCAAATCCAGCCCCTGTTCTTTTAAGTTGTAATACATGCGCACAGCAAAGGGAGGCGTCAGGCCGGAACTTTGCAGCAAATCCATTTCCCGGAAAATATCCCGGGGCGTGCCATGACCGATCACAAGCCCGTCCTTCATAATATATACCCGGTCCGCATCCACCGCTTCGTCCATAAAATGCGTAATGAGCACCACGGTTTTTTTATGCTTTGTATTCAGCTCCCGTATGGCGTTCATCACTTCTGCCCGGCCGGATGGATCCAGCATGGCTGTGGGTTCGTCAAATACGATGATCTCCGGGAACATGGCCAGAACGCCCGCAATGGCCACACGCTGTTTCTGGCCGCCAGAGAGCATATGGGGCTCCCGCTTTGCATATTCGAGCATATCCATGGCTTCCAGGGCGTCGTGCACCCGCTCAACAATCTCCGGCTGCGGCACCCCCAGGTTCTCCGGTCCAAACGCAACATCTTCCTCCACAATGGAGGATACGATCTGGTTGTCCGGGTTCTGGAAGACCATGCCCGCCGTACGGCGTATTTCCCAGAGCATATTTTCATCCCTGGTATCCATCCCGGCAACCGTAACAGTCCCATCGTTGGGAACCAGCAGCGCGTTGATGTGCTTGGCAAACGTGGACTTACCGCTGCCGTTGTGCCCCAGAATGCATACAAATTCGCCCTGTTTGGCCGTAAACTCAACGCCGTTCAGGGCAAACCGTATGTCGCCCTCCTGAATGTATGCAAACTTCACGTTCTCTGCAGTAATAATGTCCAAACTTATTTCCTCTTTTTTTCGGAGGCTCCGCCTCCAAACCTCCGCCAAAGGGACGCTTGTCCCTTTGGAATCCCATCTGCTAAAATGCTGCTACGCAGCATTTACAATTTATAAAGTAGCCTGCCTCTAGCAAACGCATTTTTGATAATCTGATTGTTTATCCAAAACGCCGCAGGCGTTTTACATAAAATTCTTTTGCTTCTTTTCTTTTTTAAGAAAAGAAGTGGGGCGCGGGGCAACGCCCCGAAAAGCATATAAAACAAAAAGGCTATGAGCTTTAACCCCACAGCCTCCGTCGTTTGTTTGTCAAACCAACTCCAAGATCACGATTTCAGCAGCATCGCCACGCCGGGGTCCTTTTTTCAGGATCCTGGTATAGCCGCCACCCTGGCCCAGTTCTTTAGCACGTTTGTCGTACTTGGGCGCTATTTCCCGGAAAAGTTTTTCAATCACAGGGTGAAAGTTGTCTCCCGTACGCTGGCGGTATTCGTATTTGCTTTCCTTCTCATTCTTCTTTGCCGGGTAATCATACAGGTATTCCATAATGAGACGCCGGACAGCCAGTTTGGAAGGAGCGTCGTTTACAAATTCCGTTTCCGTTTTATCCACAGTTTTGGTAACCTTCACAGTGTTTTCGTATTCCTTGATAGCCTTGGTGATAATCCGTTCGGCAATAGAGCGAACTTCCTTGGCACGCGCCTGCGTAGTTTCTATCCTGCCATTCCAAATGAGGGAAGTAACCAGGCCGCGCAAAAGCGCCTTCCTTTCATCACTTGGCCTGTTTAATTTATTCAGTGCCACTTGTTTTAGCCCTCCGTTTCTAATCGTCCAGCCGCAGGCTGAGCCCTAAGCCTTCCAGTTTTTGTTGCACTTCTTCCAGAGATTTTTTGCCCAGGTTGCGCACCTTCATCATCTCTTCTTCATCGCGCTGTATCAGTTCCTGCACGGTATTGATGCCTGCGCGCTTCAGACAGTTGTAGGAGCGGACTGAAAGATCCAGCTCTTCAATGGTAATCTCCAGAATTTTCTCTTTTTTGTCTTCTTCTTTTTCAACCATAATCTCCACGTTGTTCACATGTTCGGTCAGATTGATAAACTGAGACAAATATTCGCTTAAAATTTTTGCGGAAAGCGAAGTCGCTTCATCTGCGCTGATGGAACCGTTGGTCCACACCTCCAGCGTCAGCTTGTCAAAGTCTGTAATCTGGCCGACGCGCGTATTCTCCACGGAGAAATTAACCTTGGTAACGGGCGTGAACAGTGAATCTACCGGAATTACGCCAATCGGCATGTTGGGCATCTTGTTCTTTTCCGCAAGCACATAGCCCCTGCCTTTTTTAAGCATAATCTCCATATACAGCGTAGCGCCCTGCTCCAGCGTTGCAATTACCAACTCTGGGTTGATGATCTCCACATCCGAATCAATCTCAATATCCGCAGCCGTGATCACGCCCGGGCCTTTTGCATTCAGAATAATAGTTTTCTCACCATCCGAATACAGTTTGGCGCACAGGTTTTTTAAGTTCAAAACAATGTTGATCACGTCTTCCTTTACGCCGGGAATCGTTGCAAACTCATGCAGCACCCCGTCGATCTTAACGCTTGTCACGGCCACGCCGGGCAGGCAGGATAAAAGCACGCGGCGTATGGAATTGCCGAGAGTCGTGCCGAATCCCCTCTCCAGAGGCTCCATTACAAACTTTGCATATGTTTTGTCTTCGTTATGTTCTACGCACTCAATTTTAGGTCTTTCTATTTCTAGCATCTCATACCCTCCTTAGGGACGCTTTCTTTATGCTTACTTAGAATAGAGCTCTACGATCAAGTGTTCTTCTATCGTAAGGTCAATATCTTCCCTGTCTGGCAGAGTAACGACCTTGCCCGTAAGTGTAGACAAATCAAATTCCAGCCATTTGGGCAACGTTTTTTCTCCCGCTTCTTTCAGGGTTTTGAAATATTCTTTGCCGCTGCTTCTCTCGCCAATGGAGATTACATCCCCTTCTTTTACAATGTAAGAAGGGATATCCACTTTTTTGCCGCCAACCAACACATGCCCGTGCGTCACAAGCTGCCGCGCCTGTGCGCGGGAATCGCCGATACCCATACGGTAGCATGTATTGTCAAGGCGCCTCTCCAGCAGAGAAAGCAGATTTTCACCAGCAATACCTTTCATCTTAACGGCCATTTCAAAATACTTCCTGAATTGCGCTTCCAATACGCCGTAAGCTCTTTTCACTTTTTGTTTTTCTCTTAATTGTGTACCATATTCAGACATTTTATGCCTTGACTGCCCATGTTGTCCGGGAGGGGCCTGCCGTTTGGAGACCGCACATTTACCGGAATAGCAACGGTCGCCTTTCAAAAAAAGTTTTGCTCCCTCTCTGCGGCAAAGGCGGCACACAGAATCTGTATATCTAGCCATATTGCTTAATTACCTCCTTATACCCTTCTGCGCTTGGGCGGACGGCATCCGTTGTGCGGAATGGGCGTGCAATCCTTGATCAGGCTTACATCCAGTCCCGCTACCTGCAACGCTCTGATGGCCGCTTCCCTGCCCGAGCCGGGTCCTTTCACAAATACTTCCACGGTTTTAAGGCCGTGTTCCATTGCCGCGCGCGCAGCCGTTTCCGCCGCTACCTGCGCCGCATAAGGCGTGCTCTTTCTGGATCCGCGGAAACCCATGGCTCCGCTGGACGCCTGCGAAAGCGCGTTGCCCTGCATATCTGTCATAGTAACCAGGGTATTGTTAAAAGAAGAACGGATATGCGCCTGGCCTTTTTCTATATTCTTTTTCTCTTTGCGTTTTCTTGCTACCTTTTTTGTTTTAGGTGCTGCCATTTATCCTGCTCCTCCTTACTTCTTCTTACCCGCAACCGTGCGTTTCGGGCCTTTGCGCGTGCGCGCGTTCTGTTTGGTACTCTGGCCGCGAACAGGCAGGCCGCGACGGTGGCGGATGCCCCGGTAGCAGCCAATCTCCATCAGGCGTTTGATATTCAAAGAAACCTCACGCCTCAGGTCGCCTTCCACTTTCAGATTTTTATCAATATATTCCCTCAGCTTACCAACGTCGCCCTCGGACAGATCCTTTACACGGATGTCCGGATTAACGCCGGTCTGGGCCAATATTTTCTGGGAAATTTTAAGGCCGATTCCGTAAATATACGTAAGGCCTATTTCAACTCGCTTGTCTCTGGGCAAATCTACGCCAGCGATACGTGCCATATGCTACTTAACACCTCCGATGTTTTTCCCCCGGTTTTCTGGCGGGGGACCCCTTCATGCCAAACAGGGCTTAAAACCTGCCTTGGCGCACATTATGATCTATGTATACATTCGTGGCTAAAGGCGCGAAAATACGGTTTCAATTAAAACCGTACAGCCGCTTCACGCCGATGCATCCGAATTGTCAGCCCTGTTTTTGTTTGTGCTTTGTATTCTGGCAAATCACCATAACTTTGCCATTTCTTTTAATGATTTTGCATTTCTCGCAAATCGGTTTAACCGAAGGTCTTACCTTCATTGTGCGTGTCCTCCTAATTTTTTTGCGCTATCCATCTATTTTAATGGAAACAGACTAAAAAATCAACTAATTTTTACCCCGCCAGGTGATTCTGCCTTTTGTCAGATCGTAAGGGGAAAGCTCAACTGTTACTTTATCGCCCGGCAATATTCTAATGTAGTTCATTCTGAGTTTTCCGGATATATGGGCCAGTATTTTGTGGCCGTTTTCCAGTTCAACTTCAAACGTAGCATTGGGATACGTATCTGTAACTGTGCCTTCCACTTCAATTACATCGCTCTTTGACAAACCGACTCCTCCTTTTAATTGTGGGCGTCCGCTTCCTGGACTTTTTTTAGAGCACTTCTTATTTCGGCATCAAATACTTTTTTTCCTTCTTTTAGTTTTTCTCCGATGCCTTCCAGCATATGAGACGTTGCGGCCAAATGTTTCACCTTTTTCTTTTTAGGCTTATCAAGCCGCCGCAGAGTCCCGTCTGCAATATACACATAGTTGCCGTTCTCTATCTTTACAACCAGAAAAACCTTTCCGCTGTCCCGTCCTGCCGTCGAAATCACCACGCTGCCAGGCTTTAATGTTTGAACCATTTGCCTGCCTCCTATGGAATAGTCAGAATGTACGGGCCGTTGTCTGTAATTGCAACCGTATTCTCGTAGTGCGCCGATAAGCTTCCGTCTGTTGTTTTCACGGTCCAGCCGTCGTCCAGCCAGTAGACTTTGTGTCCGCCAATGTTCACCATGGGCTCAATGGCCAATACCATGCCCGCTTTTAAAACGGGCCCGCGCCGGGGCTGCGAAAAATTCGGTATATCCGGCGCTTCATGCAGGTTCCGGCCAACTCCATGCCCAACAAGGTCCCGTACAACCGAGAATCCGGCGGCACGCACAGTGAATTCAACGGACTGTGAAATATCGTTTAAACGATTCCCCGTTTTGGCGTTTTCCACACCCGCAAAAAAACTTTTCTCAGTCACTTCGATCAGTTTTTGCGCCTGGCTGGATATTTTTCCAACAGGAACTGTTCTGGCCATGTCCGAATGGTAGCCTTTCAGCTTCACCCCCAGGTCCACGCTCAGAATATCGCCTTCCATCAGAACCGTTTTACTGCTGGGGATTCCATGCACCACTTCACTGTTGATGGAGGTGCATACACTGGCCGGATATCCACGGTAATTTTTGAACGAGGGTTCGCCTCCAGCCTTTGTTATCAGCTTTTCGGCTATTTCGTCCAGTTCCTTCGTGGTTACCCCGGGTTTCGCGGCAGCCAGCACCCGGTCCATACACTCTGCGGAAACAAGCGCGCTTTCGCGCATACGCTCAATTTCCGCATGCGTTTTTATTTCAACCATTTTTTATCACAGGCTTTCCAAAATGCGGTTTATATCAGCTACTTCTGCTTCAATAGGCAGCGAAGCATCCACATGATGCACCAGGCCCTTTTTCTCGTAATATGCAATCAGCGGTTCCGTCTGGCTCTGGTACACAGAAAATCTCTGGCGCACCGTTTCTTCTTTATCATCGGGCCGGATGTACAGCGCGCCTTCGCACTTGCTGCATGTTTCCTTGCTCCACGTTTTCACGCTGTGCACGGCTCCGCATTCCCTGCAAAGCCGTCTGGATGAAATCCGGTCCACAATCATCTCTTCCGATGCATCCAGCGTAATCACTGCGTCTATGGCTGCAATCGCCTCAAGCGCTTCGGCCTGCGCCACTGTCCGGGGAAAACCGTCCAGCAACACGCCCTTTTGAGCGTCGTCCTCGGCAAAACGCTTCTTCATCATAGAAATAATTACGTCGTCCGGTACCAGGGCGCCTTGATCGATATACCCTTTGGCCAGATTTCCAAGTTCGCTTCCTGCTTTTATCTCAGCCCGCAGGATATCGCCCGTGGATATATGCGCCAGCTGGAATGTATCGCGCACACGTTCGGCCATGGTGCCTTTGCCCGCTCCGGGAGGTCCGAGTAAAATAATATTCATTTGCGGCCTCCTTAACCGAGAAATCCCTTATAATGGCGCATCATCAACTGCGCCTCCAACTGTCTTGTTGTTTCAAGCGCAACGTTCACCATAATCAGCAGGCTTGTCGCGCCAAATATGCCGCTGATGCCCGTAAAGGAACTGAAGAACGTGGGTGCTGCGGCCAACGCTGCAAGGAAAATAGCGCCAAAAAACGTAATGCGCACCAAGATCCTCTGCAGGTAATCCGACGTAGGCTTTCCTGGGCGAATGCCCGGAATGAACCCGCCGTTTTGCTGCATGTTCTTGGATACTTCCACCGGATTGAATGCAATCTGCGAATAGAAATACGTAAAGAACAGAATCAACAGGGCGTATATAACCGTATACAGCGGTGTTCCGGCTCCAAACAACTGCTCATAACCAATGTAAAGATCGCTGTTGCTTGTCTGGAAATACTGCATGATCATGCCCGGAAACATTATGATGGTGATTGCAAAAATCAGCGGCATAACGCCCGACTGGTTTACCTTCATGGGAATGTGCGTAGACTGGCCGCCGTACATCTTCCGGCCGACAATCCTCTTTGCATACTGCACGGGAATGCGGCGCTCGCCCAAGTCAACAAACGTGATGCCAATAATGATACCCGCGGCAGCCAGAGCAGCCAGAACGAATACCCATATGTTCATGGAGCCGCTGCCCACACCGGAGAACATGGAAGCCACCAGCGACGGGAATCTTGCGATGATAGAGATAAAGATCAATAGCGAAATTCCGTTTCCAATACCCTTGTCTGTAATACGCTCGCCAATCCACATAATCAGCGCGGTGCCTGCCGTAAGCAATACAATGATTGTCACATAGTTAAACCAGGTGAAATCCGCATTGAACAGGGTGAGCGTCTGTACGGCTTGCGGCCCAAGGCCAAATATAATACCCATTGCCTGAATAAGGCCCAGGATAACAGCCAGATACCTCGTAATAGACGCAATGCGTTTGCGGCCTTCCTCGCCTTCTTTTGCCAACCGCTCCAGAGCGGGTACGGCAACGGTTAAAAGCTGCATAATAATGGACGCGTTTACGTATGGAACAATGCCAAGCGCAAATATAGTCAGGTTACTCAGAGCGCCGCCGGACATAAGGTTCAAAAAGCCCAATAATTGCTTGTTCGCAACCTGTTGGGCGACGTAGTCAACGTTCGTACCAGGAACCGGCACAAAAGAGCCGATTCTGTATACAAACAGCATGAGCAATGTAAACAGTATCTTTTTCCTGATATCTGGAAGTTTCCAGGCGTTCGCTAATGTTTTAAACATTATACCACCTCTGCATTTCCACCCGCAGCAACAATTTTTTCCTGGGCAGACTTCGTAAACTTGTCTGCTTTAACTGTCAGCTTTCGTGTGAGATCCCCATTCCCCAAAATCTTCAATCCGTCATTCAATTTACGAATTATTCTTTTTTCTTTCAAAAGCTGCGCATCCACAACCGTACCGTCTTCAAATACCTGCAGATCTGTAACATTAACGGTTGTATACACTTTGGCAAAAATATTAGTAAATCCTCTTTTGGGCAGTCTGCGCGTCAGGGGCATCTGGCCGCCTTCAAAACCGGGGCGTACGCCGCCGCCGCTTCTGGCTTTCTGGCCCTTGTGGCCTTTGCCGGACGTTTTGCCCAGACCAGACCCGCAGCCTCTGCCTAACCGCTTGGGAGATTTTTTTGCGCCGTAAGCAGGACTGAGTTCATGCAACTTCATGGCCGTACCTCCTTATTTTACTTCTTCCACTGTGACCAGGTGTTTCACTTTAAAGATCATCCCCCGAACAGATTCGGAGTCTTCTTTAACAATCTCACTGTTTAATTTCTTAAGTCCAAGCGCTACAACGGTGTCCTTCTGGTCCTTGGGGCAGCCGATTACGCTCTTCACCAATTTTACTTTTATTTTCATAGCCATTCTCCTAATGCAGCCCATCTGCGCTTACGCCGCGCAGCCGGGCAATCTGCTCTGCCGTCCGAAGCTCGCGCAGGCCTTCAATGGTGGCTTTCACACAGTTGATCGGATTGTTGGATCCCTGGGATTTCGTACGGATATCCTTGATGCCCGCCAGTTCCAGCACCGCGCGCGCGGGACCGCCCGCAAGCACGCCTGTACCTTCCTGCGCCGGCATCAGCAATACCTTGCCGCGGCCAAACTTGCCGATCACCTGGTGCGGAATGGTTGTGCCGCGCTGGGAAACCGTAATCATGCTCTTCTTTGCGTTCTGGACAGCCTTGCGGATGGCTTCGGGTATTTCTGCAGCCTTACCCATGCCGACTCCCACGTGGCCGTTCTCGTCTCCAACCACAACCAGTGCGGAGAAACGGAAATTGCGGCCGCCTTTTACAACCTTAGCCACGCGGTTGATGGCTACTAATTTTTCTTTTAAATCCAATGTTCCAGCGTCAATTTGTTGCAACCCTTTGTCCCTCCTAATTAAAATTTGAGTCCGGCAGCGCGGGCGCCTTCGGCAACCTCGGCAACTCTGCCGGTATACAGGTATCCGCCGCGGTCAAACACCACAGCTTCAATCCCTTTGGCCTGCGCCCTTTTGGCTGCGGCTTCGCCCACCAATTTGGCAGCTTCTTTTTTAGGTTTGCCTTCCACCTGCTTTTTCAGGTCCGCATCCAATGTGGATGCGCTTGCAAGCGTTACACCGTTCACATCGTCTATAAACTGCACATAAATGTGCTGCAAGCTCCTGAACACATTCATTCTGGGGCATTCGGGTGTGCCGCTGATCTTGTTTCTGATTCTGTCATGACGCTTTTTGCGTATTGTATTTCTATCATTTTTCGTAATCATTCGGGGCACCTCCTTACTTCATACCAGTTTTGCCAACTTTGCGGCGGACAATTTCCTCGTGGAAACGGATTCCCTTACCCTTGTACGGCTCGGGCGGCCTCTTGGAGCGGATGTTTGCCGCAACCTGGCCAACCAGCTGTTTGTCTATGCCTTTGATGATGATGGTGGTTGGAGCGGGCACTTCAAACGCGATTCCTTCCGGCGCAGCAACTTCAACCGGGTGCGAATACCCAAGGCTTAAAGTCAGGTTCTTGCCTGCCAACTGCGCCCTGTATCCCACGCCAACAATGTCCAATTGCCGGGCAAACCCTGCAGACACGCCCGTAACCATGTTGGCAAGGAGCGCCCGCGTCATGCCGTGCAGCGCGCGTACTTCTTTTTGATCATTCGGACGCGTAACCGTAACGGTTCCGTCCTCGCTTGCTATCGTTATTTCTTTATTAAATTTAGATTTCAGTTCGCCCAATTTGCCTTTGACCGCTACGGTTCCATCCGGCTCAATCCCGACTGTGACGCCGGCTGGAAGCGTTATGGGCAGTCTTCCTATTCTGGACATATCAACCTTGCACCTCCGCGTTCACTTTAGCTACCAGATATATGCGATTACTTCGCCACCCACGGCTTCTTTTCTAGCCTGCGCGTCAGTTAAAACGCCTTTTGAAGTGGATATGATCGCAATACCAAGCCCTCCAAGAACGCGAGGCAGCTGATCGTGCCTTGCATATACCCGAAGACCCGGTTTGGAAATTTTCTTTAAGCCCCTGATAACTTTTTCGTAATTGGGGCCATACTTTAATTTGATTTTCAGCGTGCCCTGTACGCCGTCATCTATGAATTCGCATCCCTTTATAAAGCCTTCTTGCAGCAATATCTGTGCAATAGCCTTCTTTATGTTGGAAGCAGGCACATCTACCGTTTCATGCTTTGCAACCAGTGCGTTGCGTATGCGTGTGAGCATATCTGCCACAGGATCTGTTACCGGCATGTTAAATCCTCCTTATCAATTACCAACTTGCTTTCTTCACGCCAGGAATCTGGCCGCGGTAAGCAAGTTCTCTAAAGCAAATACGGCAAATGCCATACTTTCTTAAAACCGCATGAGGACGACCACAAATACGGCATCTTGTATAGTTCCTGGTGGAAAATTTTGATCCGACCTGTTGCTTTAAAATCATACTTTTTTTAGCCATAGAATCCTCCTTATTTCGCAAAAGGCATACCCAGAAGGGTAAGCAGCTCTCTGGCTTCTTCGTCGGTCTTTGCCGTCGTAACAATGATCACGTCCATACCACGGATGGCGTCCACCTTGTCAAAATCCACTTCGGGAAAAACAAGCTGTTCTTTAAAGCCCATCGCGAAATTGCCGCGTCCGTCGAACGACTTAGACGAAATACCCCTGAAGTCGCGCACGCGCGGAACAGCTACGCTGATCATCTTATCCACAAATTCGTACATGCGGCTTCCGCGAAGCGTTACTTTGGCGCCAATCTTCATGCCTGCGCGAACCTTGAAGTTTGCCACGGATTTTTTTGCAATGGTCACAACCGGCTTTTGTCCGGAAATCACCGTCAACTCATCCAAGGCAGAATCAAGCGCTTTTGCATTGTCGCGCGCTTCGCCCAGGCCCATGTTGATAACAACCTTCTCAAGCTTGGGTACCTGCATGACGTTCTTGTATTGAAATTTTTGCATCAAAGCCGGAATGATCTCGGCCTTATACGTATCTTTTAACCTAGGCAACTCTGAAACCCTCCTGCTTATAGCGTTGCGCCGCATTTTTTGCAAATACGGACTTTTTTACCGTCGTCACCTGTTTTGTGACCCACGCGGGTGCCCTTGTTGCATTTGGAGCAGACCACCATTACGTTGGAAGCGTTAATTGCGCTTTCCTGTTTCACAATGCCGCCCAGCTTGCCCTGGCCCCTTGGTTTTTTATGTTTAGAAACAAAGTTTACGCCAGCGACGATTACTTTGTTTTCAGCGGGTTCCACGGTCTGTATCTTCCCTTTTTTGCCTTTTTCCTTGCCGGAGATCACAACGACCTGGTCGCCTTTTTTGATTTTCAAACCTGACATTCTATTCTCCCCCGCCTTCTCAAATCACTTCGGGTGCAAGAGATACGATCTTCATATAATCGCGGTCACGTAATTCCCTTGCAACCGGTCCGAATATACGGGTGCCCTTGGGCTGTTTGTTGTTGTCAATAATCACTGCGGCATTTTCATCAAATTTGATGAACGAGCCGTCCTGGCGCCGCGCGCCTGAAACGGTGCGCACAACAACCGCCTTCACAACATCCTTTTTCTTAACAACGCCGCCGGGCGTAGCCGTTTTAACGGACGCAATGATAATGTCTCCTATACCCGCACTTTTTTTAACAGAGCCGCCCATTACACGAATGCACTGGATCACTTTGGCTCCGGAATTATCCGCTACTTTCAAGCGTGTCTGTGGCTGTATCATGTCCTGCGTCCTCCCTTACTTCGCTTTTTCTACGACCGTAACCAGCCGCCATCTTTTCTGGCGGGAAAGCGGACGGGTTTCCATTACCTTAACCGTATCGCCTACCGAGCACTCGTTTTTTTCATCATGCGCGTGCAGTTTGCTGGTATAGTTGACCGTTTTTCCGTACAGGGGGTGTTTTTTCTTGGTTTTAATCGCAACCACAATGGTTTTGTCCATTTTGTCGCTTACAACAACGCCTATCCTGGTTTTACGGTTTCCTCTTACTTCTTCGTTCATTTATACCCATCCTCCTTTCACTTTGCAATGGATCCATGGCCCATTTCGGTCAGGATCGTCTTTACTCTGGCTATATCGCGTTTTACCTGTTTGATCTGCATCGGGTTATTCAGTTGCCCGGTAGCCATCTGGAACCGCAGGTTAAAAAATTCTGTCTTTAAATCACTCAGTTTTGTTACCAATTCATCCTTGGTAAATTCACGGAACTCACTAGCTTTCATCCTGCTCACCACCTGCCACTAAATCTTGCGCCGTCTTAAATTTGCATTTAACCGGCAATTTATGAGCCGCACGCCGGAGCGCTTCCCGCGCCACTTCTTCGTCCACACCGGATATTTCAAACATTACCCGGCCCGGTTTTACCACAGCCACCCAATATTCGGGGGAACCTTTACCGCTGCCCATGCGGGTCTCAGCAGGCTTCTCTGTAACCGGCTTGTGCGGAAATATTTTTATCCATACCTTGCCGCCCCTCTTCATGTAACGCGTCATGGCGATACGGGCAGCTTCTATCTGATTGCTGGTGATCCACGCCGGCTGCATTGCAACCAGGCCGAATTCGCCGTACGAAATGGTATTACCGCGCAGAGCTTTACCTGTCATGCGTCCGCGCTGTACCCTGCGGCGCTTAACCCTTTTTGGCATTAACATTTTTTCTGCCTCCTTCCGCACTTGAAGGTTTTGCCCGTTCGGCCAGCGGATCGCCTAAAATCTCGCCTTTGTAAAGCCAGGCTTTTACGCCAATCCTGCCGTATGTCGTGTGCGCTTCCGCAAAACCGTAATCTATATCCGCTCTTAATGTCTGCAGAGGAATAGAACCCTCGTGATACTGCTCGCTGCGTGCGATTTCAGCGCCGCCAAGCCTTCCGGAACATTTCAGCTTGATACCCTTTGCGCCGCTTTTCATGGAACGGCCGATGGACTGTTTCATAGCCCTTCTGAAGGAGATACGTTTTTCAAGCTGCGCCGCAACATTTTCCGCAACAAGCTGTGCGTCCAGGTCCGGCCTCTTGACCTCAATAATGTTCACCACAATATTCTTGCCGGTAAGCTTTAAGAGATCCTGTTTTACAGCGTCTACGCCGCCGCCGCCTTTTCCAATCACAATACCCGGCTTGGCCGTGTAAATGCTTACCGAAATTTTATTGGCGGCGCGTTCTATTTCTATTTTAGATATTCCCGCAGCAAACAGCTTCTTTTTCAAAAATTTGCGAATCTTATCGTCTTCAACGATATAATCGGCAAAATTCCGTTTTTTTGCGATCCAACGGGCATCCCAATCCTTAATAACTCCTACCCTTAAACCGTGGGGATGAACTTTTTGACCCATCGTTAACCTCCTATTTCACCTGATCCAATATAATGGTTATATGGCTTGTTCTCTTGCGAATCCTGGAAGCTCTGCCCTGGGCGCGGGGCCGAAACCTTTTTAAAGTCGGGCCCTGGTCCGCAAATACTTCTGCTACAAACAATGTATCCGCGGCCATGTCTTTATTGTTTTCGGCGTTCGCGATCGCGGAATTCAAAAGTTTCATCACAGGCTCGGTAGCCACTTTGGGCGTTGCCATCAAAATTGCTTTTGCTTCGGCAACCTGTTTGCCCCGGATCAGGTCTATCACGGTCTTAACCTTACGGGAGGAGATCCGCACGTATCTTGCGATTGCGCGGGGTCTTTTGTCTGCCTGCTCTTTGATTTTGAGCGCTTTTTCTCTCTGACGTGTAGCCATGTATCATTCCTCCTTCTGGTTTATTTGGACGATTTTTCGCCCGCATGACCCCTGAATGTTCTGGTGGGGGAGAACTCACCCAGTTTATGGCCTACCATGTCTTCTGTCACATAAACCGGAACAAATTTTTTGCCGTCATGCACAGCAATGGTATGCCCCACCATATCCGGGAATATTGTGGATGCGCGCGACCAAGTCTTGATCACTTTTTTCTCGTTCTTCTGATTCATTAATTGTATCTTGGAAAGCAGCCTGTCGCTTACAAAAGGCCCCTTTTTTACCGACCTACTCATTTGGCAAATTCACTCCTTTATACAAAGACTACTTTGCATTTCTGCGTTTGACAATAAATTTGTCAGACTTGTTCTTCTTGTGCCTGGTTTTATAACCCAGGGTCGGTTTGCCCCAGGGAGTAACCGGACCGGCCTTGCCGATGGGGGATTTGCCCTCGCCGCCGCCATGCGGATGGTCGCAGGGGTTCATTACGGAACCGCGCACAGTGGGACGCACGCCCATATGGCGTTTCCTGCCCGCTTTGCCAAGATTCACATTTTCAATGTCCACGTTGCCCACCTGGCCAATAGTCGCACGCGCAATTACGGGAACCATGCGTACTTCACCGGACGGAAGCCTTACCTGCGCATAGGCGCCTTCCTTAGCCATGAGCTGCGCCGCATTACCCGCGCTGCGTACCAGTTGTGCGCCGCGGCCCGGCTTCATCTCAATGTTGTGGATCATGGTGCCCACCGGGATATCGGAGAGGGGAAGCGCGTTACCGGTTTTAATGTCCGCTCCGCTGCCGCTCATCACCGTGTCGCCTACTTTCAAGCCCAGCGGAGAGATGATATACCGTTTCTCGCCGTCCACATAGTGCAGCAGGGCGATGTTTGCCGTGCGGTTTGGATCGTATTCAATGGTCGCCACTTTAGCGGGAACGCCGTCTTTGTTGCGTTTGAAATCAATGATCCTGTATTTCTGGCGGTTGCCGCCGCCAATGTGGCGAACGGTAATCCTGCCGTGCATATTCCGGCCGCCCGATTTGATTACGGGAGACAGAAGTGATTTTTCCGGTTTCTTTGCAGTTATTTCATCAAATTCGGAAACCGACATGAACCTTCTGCCCGGAGAAGTTGGATTATATTTCTTAATAGCCATCAGGTGTTCCTCCTCGCTTACTGCATGCTTTCAAAGAACTCAATGCCCTTGCTGTCTTTCTTCAGGGTCACAAAAGCTCTTTTTGTCTCGGGCCGCCTGCCTTCGGCGCGGCGCTGCCTCTTCACCTTGCCCAGCCTGCGGGCCGTGGTTACTTTATCCACCTTTACGCCAAAAACCGATTCAACAGCCTGCTTGATCTCAGTTTTGTTGCTGCGGACATCAACCAGGAAGGTATACTTTTTGTCCGCAATCAGATCATAGCTTTTTTCGGAAAGCACAGGACTCAAAATCACGTCGTGCAGATCTTTCATTGTGCAAGCACCTCCTCAATCGCCTTGGCGGCGTTTTTGGTGATAATGAATTTATCACAATTCACAATGTCGTATACGTTCAGGGTGGAACTCAGCGTGGTTTTCACCTTCTGCAGATTGCGCGAAGCGCGGACAACCGCCTCATCCTTCTGATCCATTACAATCAGGGCTTTGGAATCCACCTTCAGATTGCCCAGAACCTTTACCATTTCTTTTGTCTTTGCTTCAGACAAAGCCAGGTCTTCCAGAACGATGATGTCGTTCTCAGCAACCTTCATGGAAAGCGCGCTGACCAAAGCCAGGCGTCTTACCTTTTTATTTACCTTCACTTCATAGTCGCGCGGTTTGGGAGCGAATACGATGCCGCCTTTAAACATCTGCGGAGCGCGGATGGAACCCTGGCGCGCGCGGCCTGTGCCCTTCTGCCTGAAGGGTTTGATGCCGCCGCCCGAAACCTCTGCGCGCGTAAGCGCGGACTGGGTCCCCTGGCGGAGTTTGGCCAGATGCGCCACAACTACTTCGTGTATTACTAATTCATTTATTTCAGCGCCGAATACGTCGTCTCTCAGAGCAATTTCGCCCGATTGCGTGCCGTCGGTCTTAAAAACTGGTACGTTTGGCATTTTTCTTCCTCCTTTTTAAGCCCTTAAGCCTTTTTTACGCTGTTGGATATAGTCACAAGCCCACCGTTCGCACCCGGGATTGCGCCTTTTACCAAAATCACGTCGCGATCCAGGTCTATGCGTACAACCTGCAGGTTCTGAATCGTAACCGTCTCTCCGCCCGTGCGGCCCGGCAGGTTTTTGCCCTTCATAACCTTGGAAGGCGTGGAGCACGCGCCCATGGAACCGGGACGGCGGTGGTATCTGGAACCGTGCGCCATGGGGCCTCTGTGTTGGCCGTGACGCGCAATAACGCCCTTGAATCCCTTTCCGCGGGAAGTCCCCGATACGTCAACCATTTCACCTGCTGCAAATATATCCGCGCGGATCACCTGCCCCACTTCGGCCTGTTCTTCCACTCTTATTTCACGCAGGTAGCGGGCAGCTTCAACGCCCGCTTTCTTAAAGTGTCCGCCTTCCGGCTTATTCACTTTTTTTGCCTTTATCTCCCCAAACCCTAACTGCAAAGCATTGTAACCGTCTATTTCAACGGTTTTCTTTTGCACGACAACGCAGGGGCCGGCCTTCACCACCGTTACGGGAACCATTAATCCCTCATCGGTGAAAACCTGAGTCATTCCGACTTTTGTGCCAAGTATAGCCTTCAACATGATAACCTCCTTACGTCTCTCAGATTAAAGTTTGATCTCAATATCAACCCCGGCCGGCAAATCCAGGCGCATAAGGGCGTCCGTGGTTTTTGCGTTGGCCTCCAATATGTCGATAAGGCGTTTGTGCGTCCTGATTTCAAACTGTTCTCTTGCGTCTTTATACTTGTGCGTCGCACGAAGTATTGTAACCACTTCTTTCTGCGTGGGCAGCGGCACAGGGCCGGAAATTTTGGCGCCCGTACGTTTTGCCGTTTCAACAATCCGGTGTGCAGACTGATCGATCAGATTGTGGTCGTAAGCCTTTAACTTGATCCTGATTCTTTGGCTTGCCATTTAGTTGTACCTCCCGTTTGTCTTGTACACTTTGCCGTGTGTGTCGCTCCTAATTTTTTCAGCGGTTTTAATCAAACCGCTTGCGGCACAGGAGTCCGCCAGTCTGTGCTGGCTTCTCGCAGTGAGAACTACCCGGTGGCAACCGGCAACCTCCCGCTGCATAGCTGTTTTTCGGCATATAGAACACAGCGTATAGAATTATATAATAATATAAAATGAATTGCAAGAACTTTTTTTGGAGTTTTCCATGCAAAACCCGCATTGCAACCGTATTTTTTATTATACCCTTTTTGCGCGCTTAATTCTATCATTTTATTCTGCTGGTACTTAAGATTCATCCCCTTTATATATAAAAATTGTTTTTTTCCGCCAAACGCCGCGCTGCCTGTATTTTGTATTGCCCGGGCAATTCTGCCCCAATATATTGTAAGAATAAACAGCAATTAAAAAGCGCAGGTTACATGCCCGCGCTCTTTGGGTTTGCCTTATTTTTTTATCCTAGATTTTATTGTACGGTTTAATTTTCGTATGCCGTATATGGCCCCAAACACAATTGCCAGAATTACAAGCAGCAGTACAATTACCGGGAACGCGCCCGCCATGAAAACGGCAAACCCGTTCAGGAAATTCCCTACGCCAACCCAGGACATGGAGTACGCTTTAGCGGCCTGATCTGAAACAGAATCGTTGGAGGTATTCAGTTTGGAAGCCTCGGGCATCTCATACAAGTTTACGGATATGGAAGCGTACTCCACCTGTTTGTCCATGCCCCGGCGCGTTCCTTTCAGTTGATCCAACTGGTACAGAACATCGGAGAGTTCCTTTTCAATGGTAATCACATCTTCCATGCTGGTGGCGCTTTTTAAAAACTCGTTTAGCTTGGCTTCCCGTTCTTCCAGCACCGCAATGCGCGCTTCGTTATCGTAATAATTGCCGGAAATATCCTGCGCCTGCAGATTTTTGCTTTGCAGCTTGCCAATGCCCGTAATGCCGTTTATAAAACTCTCGTAATTGGCAACCGGAACGCGGAGCGAAAAACCGGTCGACCTGCCGGCCGTGTTATCGGTGGTAGGCTTCTGGCCGCTGGTGGCTTCCGTTTCAATATATCCCTGGCTCGCCTTCAGCAGATCCTTGATCCTCTGGTAATCCGCTTCGTAATCAGATGTATTGATATCAAACTGGCTGGTATAGACCATTTTAAGGCCGTTCCCCGAACCAGGCACCACAACGCTTCCGTTGTCCATATTGGATATGCCCCATTGGTCCGAAGCAGGCGCTTCTGCTGCAGAGGCGGCGGAAGCAGCGGGCTCGGGCACCGCCATGCCCGCCTCTTCATCGGACGCATAGTCCCGTGCAGACTCGGTAGCATTGGACGAACAGCCCGCCAGCAGCAGGCTTACGGCCAGTACTGCCGCCAGCAAAATTATCCCCCATTTTTTCATAGCTCTTTCCCCCTTTTTATCTTTCCTCATTAGACGGCGTATGCCGCCTTAAGGTTCCATTTATTGTTTTCGCAGCATTTCCGCAGCGTCAAAATGCCAATTACAGTTTCTTTTTGCTTTATCTTATCCGGTTCATTTTTCGTCATATTTCTTCATTATATTTATTAGTATAGCAAATATCCCCTTTGTGCAAAACCGGCTGGTTAAACATTTTTATTCCCGCCTGAATACTATCATGGTATACTTTTTTATATAATACCGGTTTACATGTATCCAACTTAATTTGTTATAAAACAGGAGCATTAAGCAATGGGAAAAATCAGCCTTAATCGTATTGAGGACGCAAGCGTCGATTTACTGGCTCGCTGGCTGCAAAAAGAGCATGTGAGCAAATGGTATGGCGATGCGGAAAGCTGGCTTGCCGAAATCAGGAACAGGCATGGCGCGTATTCGTTCCTTCATCATTTCATGGTATGCCTGGACGACAGGCCCATTGGTTTTTGCCAGTATTACGACTGCTTTTTTGCCCAGGAGGATTGGTATAGGGTATGTGAAGAGAACAAGACATACAGCATTGATTATTTTATTGGGGAAGAAGATTGCCTTAAAAAAGGCTATGGCAAACAGATCGTTTCTGAACTGGAATCAATGATCCGCCAGACCGCAGCAGAATGCATCATCGTCCAGCCGGACGAAGAAAATGCCGCCTCCGTTAACCTGCTGCTTACCTGCGGATATACTTTTGACGCAGCCCGGCAATT
Source organism: Bacillota bacterium (assembly GCA_023408315.1). Classification (GTDB taxonomy): domain Bacteria; phylum Bacillota; class Clostridia; order Christensenellales; family Christensenellaceae; genus JAEYKI01. The sequence continues at coordinate 885 of JAEYKI010000014.1, read as the reverse complement.
TTATTACAAAAGCCTTATATAATATTAACTATGACCGTTTCTCAGCCACAAGCCGCACGAACTCCACCGGGTGCTGAATGATGGCTGCGGTTTCTTCCACCGTATGCCCTTCCGCAAGAAAACGGCGCGCCAAAACCTGCATGGATTCGCCTATTTCAATTATATGGCCGTCCGGGTCGTAAATGCGCGCCACGCGCTGCTGCCAATCGTGCTTCTTGGGCGGATGCACGTAGCTCACGTCAGGATAAACCTGCAATTTTTGCAAAAAGGCGTCAAAGTCATCCACCTCAAAATACAATTCCATGTTATTTGATTTGTGCGCCACGGCATCCTCCGGCAGTCCCGTCAGCCAGGCAAAATTCTGCTGTACGGCAAATCCGCCGCTGAATGTAACAAACCAACCCAAATCCAGGGTTATTGCCTGTTCGAACAAGCCCATATAAAATTTCTTGGAAACCTCAACGTCCTTAACCGCAATCAGCGCAAGTTTGAATTCCATAAGCCCCTCCTATATATTGTTTGTATCAATATACCATATTGCCGGCATAATTTCCACTTATATCCTTTTTTATATTAAAAACGGCAAAAAAAAACGCCCCGTTGCAAGGCGTTCTTTCGTACTCAATATTTACTGTGCGTCTGTCAGCATTTCGGAAACAGCGCCGGAGCCAACGGTCCTGCCGCCTTCGCGGATAGCAAACCGCAGGCCTTCCTCAATCGCGATGGGGGTGATCAGTTTGATCTCCATCTTGATGTTATCGCCGGGCATTACCATCTCTGTGCCTTCGGGCAGCGTGATGATTCCCGTAACGTCCGTTGTACGGAAGTAGAACTGCGGCCGGTATCCGTTAAAGAACGGCGTATGCCTTCCGCCTTCTTCCTTCG
>JAEYKI010000019.1 GCA_023408315.1 Bacillota bacterium | reverse complement strand
GTTCTTTAAGAATCCTGATAATTTGTTCTTCGGTAAATCGTTTTTTCATGCTAATCACTCCATTTACTTATTTTATCATATTGTGACTAACATTCCTATTGACGAAGTTTTTCGGGTTCAGGTCAAGCCTTCTTACCAAATTTAAATAATGCCATACCATTCCTTCTCCTTTTATAATAAGTAATTAATATTAATCAAGCTCAGTGCCTTACCAATTGTGATTATTAGCCAAATGCGAACCAAGATTAAAACAATTAAAACTCTAATATTTGTTTAACAAAACCATTAGCTACTACTTTTTGCCCTTCACGTATTTCAAAATGCATTCCATTATATATTTTTTCTTTTATCATTTCTGGAGATAAAAAAGATAAATAAGCGGATACTGTTTCCCCCGGAAAAACAAATTCTTTTTCTTGAAATATAATAATTGTCACCCAATCATAGCCATTAAAATAGAATTGAGGCCTATACTTTATAGAAATTGCAGGCTGAGTTCTGCCTCCTTCTTTTGTGCTTAAAAAACTTATTTCTACTTCTAAATGTTTTGGATATCCTACCATACTGACTCCGGTGTTTTAAAAATCGCTATCGTATTTTTAGCCTTATACATAGTTTTTTACGCATCAATAAATGTTAAGTAGTTAAAAAATCTATTATATTATCTCCATAATTTTCTATCGCATTTTTCATTCCTCTAAAATATAATTTAAAATTGCCATCTTTTGATTCAGCAGGTCCTTTAGTTACAAAGCAATTATCTTTAAAAGGATGGAAAGTTTTCGTACATTTATTTACGAAATCTTCGAATGGTGTTAAATTACAATGATCTTTATTGTTCCAGCTATAATCTTTTTCATTACAGTATGTTATAATTACTATCCTTTTATAATTAGGCAAATATGCTATTCTTTGCAGCATTTTATTTAAATATTGATCACCAAATGAGTAACCTGCAATTAATAATCTATCATTGTCCAATAATGATTCATAAAATAAATTACTATAGTCCATATAAGGATAACATAGTATCTTATCAGTTTTTCCTAGGCCAGTTATTATTGGCCCAATTATTGAAGTTTCATGTGATTGGTTTGTATTATTAAATCTTTGTGACCAACTTTGTTTAGCTTTACAGTAATCGCTAAATTTATACAAATCATTGGCATCCTTTTCAAAATAATAATCTGTATTGTTATTGGGAGGATAACCATATAAAATGCATCCATGCAGATGTAATATTTTTGATAGTCCAGGTTCCCTTATTTGAATTGGACTATACTTATAACATCCATAACCAATATCTTTATATCCATCTTCAAAAGTATTAATGCTATTTTCAAGACACGTATCATAATTTAAGGTTGCTATATTCCATTCGCAATTGGCAACTGCTTTCTGCCAAAATTTTGTATACCATTGATGCTTATTATCCTTATCCAACTGAAATTTTTTATCATAACGTTCAACTTCATCGGCTATAATCGTTATTAAGTGTTTCATTTCTTTTAAACGATTTGGAGAAAAATAATAGCCTTTATCATCTGGATTTGGTATAACAAAAGCTTCAAATGGGGGTTTAAAATAGTCTTTTTCAAAATCATACCATTTATATGAATGTAACATTTCCAGTGTATGAAAGATATCTTCAAAATTGCAGGGCTTAGTTTTCCAATGATCATTATGTTTCTCTTCAATTTTTTTAAAAAAAGGATCAGTATTTTTTTTATATTTTATTTTATAATCTGTAACTAATTTTGTCAGTTTATTAGTAGAAGTTCCATCAATGTTTAAATAAGCACCAGCTCCTAGCAATGCAGTTACTTTCATTTTGATTACCCTCCACCTTTATTTAAAATGTATACCACGCAACTGCCGATTATAGTCCAGGCTGTGTGAAAACGTTGGCGTTTCCACCGCCAAAACCTTTATATTTACCAGGATATTATAGCGTGGTTGTATTAGCCATAGGCTTATCCCTGTAACATCCCGATCATTTCCTCTGCACCGATCATGTTTATCGCCCTTTTCATGTTGTAGACCAGAAAATGCATCAGCGATTCTGTTCGCACACTTTCAGTTCCTCTGGTTAAAAAATATGAATACCCAAACGCTCTTTTTATTGTTCCAAAGGGATGTTCAACTGTTTGCTTCCGTATTTTATACATATCTGCAAACCGTTCTGTCCTTCTGTCTACTTCATCGGCTATCCGCTGAAACGGCCTGTCCTGTATCATCCTGCCTTTTTGGCTATCACTGCATTTATCCCTTACAAGACAATTAGAACATGCGTCAATATTTTGATACCTCTTGACATCCGTTTCTTCTGTGTATTTTCTTCTGTGATGATATGCCTTTAGCAAATGGCCTTGTGGGCAGATATAGCCGTCTTGTTTCTCGTCATATTGAAACGCTGCCTTCCCATACTCCTTCGATGCGGCCATAAAGGAATGGTCAGCTTTCGAAACAATAGGAATGATATTGTCTTCCTTACATTTTGCAAACTGCAAAGCTGAATAGTACCCTTTATCGGCTATCGCGGTAATTGTCTCAACTCCTAATTCTTGCTTGGCTTGCAGAGCCATATTATGAAACTGCTCTTTATCAACCGGCTGGCTTGTTACATCTACCGCTACTACCAGATGGCTTTTGTCATCTACGGCAATTTGTACGTTATCGCAAATATCAGCGCCCTTGTTATTCATTTTCATCATTCTGGAATCAGGATCAGTTTCATATATCGTGCCGTTTTCCTTCACCTGCTGTTTTAATTCATCAATTTCAACCATACGTTTATGTATACTTTTTAACTTGGCTTCAATTTCATCCCGGCTAAGTTTTACGGATTCACTGCCGCTTTCCAGTTCATCGCATTTGTCCAATAATGTGAAATACATGTCGGCCTTATCATTGTAATGTTCCAGCTTCTTTTCCAGTTTCTTTTCGCTGTGGTAAGCCATCCGACTATTACTGGCTCTGAACTTACTGCCATCTATAGCTACTATTTCTTTTCCTATCAAGCCCAGTTCATCGCAAATCATACTGAATTTTCTAAAAGCCTGCCTAATGGAGTTTTTGTTGTTTTTTCTGAAATCAGCTATTGTTTTAAAGTCGGGCTTTAATTCATTTATCAACCACATAACTTCAATATTGCGGTAACATTCACGTTCTATCTTGCGGGAAGATCTGATTCCATTAAAGTAGCTATAAGTATATAATTTAAACAAATCCACTGGGTTGTAAGGTTTCCTACCGGTTTCCTTAGGTTCAGAATATGTAAATCCCATTGATAAGATATCTATACTGTCCACTATGGCATCTATTGCACGTACTTCACAATTGGGCGATATCATATCATCAAGGCTTATTGGAAGTATGTTTATCTGATCCCTATTTTGGCCACTTTTGTACCTGAACATCTATTCAGCTCCAATTAACATTATTTATCCTAATTATACCATTAATGGCCCATATTTAATTGATATATCTTTCTTGTTTACTATTGCCGATATATAGTGATCATTTTTTCTTCCATTGATCTAACCACATTCTATTTCCCAAACCATCAATAGAATCTTGCGTTGAATATCTTGTAATTACATCTAAAGCTCTTGTTTCTAATTCGGGCGTATAATTCATATTTTCCAAGATGTGGTGTGCAATCCAACAATCAATTTTATAATTACTCACATCTAGCAGTTCGGCAAATTCTGCAATTCTTAAAGGATAGATAGCGCTTATATATTTAGAGATTTGAATCATCCTGTCTACTGCGTTATTTGAAATTTTCACAGACTTTTTATTTGCATAATCTATATCCTGAGTAATCTTAACGCATTCAATATATTCATTTTTTAACTCTTCAAAAGACTTATTCTTCATTAACTCACCTGTAATGTAATAATATCTATATATTTCAAATTTTGGATATTAATTGTTCAACCTTTTCAAGTTTTCACACAGTCTCAGTCATAATGGCTACTACACATCTGTAATTTCTGATAGAATAAAATGTAATTATAATATAAAGCATTCTTCATTATATTACAATGTTTGCTATGGCAAATCCTCATTTTTATTATATACTAAATAAAAACGAAGACTTTATAAAAATAAATAAAATATTATGGCGACACGGACACTCCACGCACACAGAGACCGTTACAATTATAAAAAGGCTTTAACACACAATTTCTTAATATGTTTCTTCATTCCAGGAGATTAATAAATTTATATTATATGAATACGAAGTCCAAATTATGAGCATTCATTTCAGGAACAATACGCCCGGGAGGCTGCCGCCGCCATGATCCCCAAAAATCAGCGCTTCTTTTTTGGCGGGATAAGTGCTCCGGCAAAACGAAAGAAAATCGGACAGTGTCTGTGCCGACCCCATGCTGGCGTTCTCCAATGTACCCAGCTTTTTCATCTGTCCGTCTTCAATACTCCACCGTTCCAAAGCATCGGGGGCTATGCCCTTGGTTTTCCATTCACCCGCACCGCCCGTCTGGGCAATGATTTTTGCATCCGCCGGCAGCTTTGCGGCAACAAGTTCCACCAGGTTGTCGTCGTACTGCCGGATTCCAATTCCAGCGTACTTTCGCACAAATAAAGATATACCGCCCATTCGCTGCTTTGCGCTTTGCACGCAACGAGCGCAGGAGTGCCAACAGATTAATGAGCAAACGGCAAATCATTTTTTTCATGCAATCATCTTTAACTCTAATGACCAAACACTAAAACTTAAAAAACGCTCCATAGAAAGATTAGCATTAAAAAGAAAAGGGCATCTGTTTCTTACTTAAAAAGAAGCGATTTTCTGCTTAATGCTACCAAATTTATAAAAGGACCGCCTGACAAGAGGCACAACTCCGCCCTGGCGTGATATGGCGGCTTCTGTACGCCATTTTTTAAACAGCATTCTTGCACCTTTTTTCTCTATATACTTGAAATGCCGCGAATATTCTCTTATAATATATCGCGTTATTTGTATGTAAAACAAGATGGATTGGCTAAGCGATATCATCTGGCGAATGCGCACGCATACAGTCCCGCAATGCAATAAACTTACCGTCCTCGGAAAAAATGACAGTTTCAGTGAGGCAACCGATTTGTTGAAAATAGCCATTTGCGACGATATGAATGATGATCTTAACCATATTGCAGTGCTTACCAATGAATATCTGGCCGGGCGCAGCATAAACGCGGACATACGTACGTTTGCCCATCCGGATACGTTATTAACGGCCTGCAGAGCCCAAACTTTTCATATATTTCTGCTAGACATGGTGATGCCAATGATCAGCGGGCTTGAGCTTGGGCGAAGCATACGCCGAACCAGCACCGATGCGCAGATTATCTATATCACCACAGAGCCGGGCTTTGCGCTGGACGCATATTCGGTTAATCCCCTGCACTACCTGCTAAAACCGGTGGATAAAGAGCCGCTGTTTGACGTTCTGGAACTGGCGGCCAGAAAGGTGGGTTTTGGCGAGGAAACCATAATCACGGTGAAAACGCGGGACGGTTTGCGCACACTCTCTGCCGATGTTGTCGCCTGCTGCGAATATGTGCGCCATACCGTTATTTACACGCTTGTTGACGGCGAGCAGATAGAGACCTTGACCATCTCCGGCAGTTTTGCTGAACACGGCGCCACGCTGCTGCGTGACCGGCGGTTTATACAGCCCCACGCTGCCTTTATAGTTAATATGAGCTGCGCAGAGCGGCTAAGCAAGGACGGCTTCACCCTAAAAGGCGGTGCCTCCGTTCCGGTTTCCGGCAAGCAATTTTCCAGTGTTCGCAACGCTTATATGAGCTACCGGCTGGGGGAGGCGTGAGAATGCAGCTTTATGACATTCTGCGCTCCATTGTTACGAACGCCATGTTTACAGAGCTTCTGTTTACGCTTGCCAGGCCAAAATACCGTCCGCATACACGGTGGGTGGCACTGGCGGTAATTGTGCTGGCGAATCTGGCAATGAACATCTTCTTTTATCTGCGAAACGACTATACGACTCTTGGAAAACTGGACATACTGTTTTTCATCCTTATTGGAGTTGCCGTAAAACCACTTTTCCTGGAAACACTCATGCAGTGGGTATTCAACTGCTTCACGGCCATGAATATTTATGCCGTCTCTGTTATTTTAAGCTACTACCTTTGCGGGCTGTTTCCATTTCCCAGTTACGCTATCACTGTGCTTAGATTTTTGCTGTTTGCTTCTGCAATATTGCTTTTTAAAAAGCGTCTGCGTCCTCTATACCGCCAGGCGGCAGAGCATTGGAGCGTCTACTTTTTCGTTGCGGCCGGACTCTTCGTAAATTTTGCATGGTATTTTATGACAAGTCAAGATGTGGAACAGACGCTTATTGAGAATATTACCCCGCTCCTGCTGCTTGTTTTGCTCACGATGCTCGTTTACCTTGCAATCTATCTTTCCCTTAAAAAAACACTTCAGCAGGCGGCGCTGCGGGAAGAAAACCTGAAAATACAATCTGACCGGGAACTTACCCGCCAGCGTCTTTTGCTGATGGATGAGGCCGTGCGGCAAATGAGCATTGTGCAGCATGACCGCCGCCACTTCAACAACACGCTGTTTTGCCTGCTGCAGCAGGGTGAAGCGGACAAAGCTTTGGGCCTCATCCGCCGGCAGAGCGAGGCGCTGCCGCAAAAGCCGCAGAGCTATTGCCAGAACGTATCGGTAAACGCCGCTGTATCCTATTATGCAGAACTTGCGCGGCAGCAGGGGGTGTGCTGCGATTTGCGGCTGGATATTCCGGAAAAGCTTGATATAGATGAACTTTCGCTGGCAATGGCAGTATCAAACCTGATGGAAAACGCCATTACCGCCGTCTCCACCCTGCCTGTAAAGCAGCGGATGCTGCGCTTTACCGCCGTGAACACGGGACAACTGATTCTTGAACTGAGCAACCCCTGTGGCGGCGAGGCAGCGCTTAATGAAAACGGCATTCCCCTATCCAACAAGGAGGGCCACGGCAAGGGAACCCAAAGTGTTGCCAGCTTTGCGCGGGAGTGCGGCGGCGAGCTGGCTTATGACATTAAAGACGGGCTGTTTAGGGTACGGCTGATGGTCTGACCAGTTTTTAATACGCTTGTTAAGTACTCTTTTTTAAAATCAAATAACATTAAGCAGAAAATTACGCCTTTTAAGTAAAAAACAAGAGCTCCCTTCTTTTTGATGCTATCCTCCCTAAAAGGAAACAAACAAACAGAAGGGAGCTTTTTTTATGAGAGAAGCCAGACGGCGGGAAGATCAGGCGATGATTTCCCCCAATTCAGGCGGCAATGTCTGGCCAAAACAGAGCTGTCCCGCATTTACGCCACGAGGCGGTGCGGCGGAGCAGACCTGTTGGTATTGCGTCTACGCAGACTTTCATCTGGATAAACCCCGCGCGCTGGATGTGGGCGTATGCTGCTGGCCGAAAAAATATAGACAGACAATATAGAATCATTGGAGGAAATGAACATGAAAATAAAACTTATCTCTTTATTACTGGCGTCCAGCATGGCCATGGCGCTGCTCACCACCGGATGTTCACCCAAAACCGGCACGCCGGAAGCTTCCACGGCGAAGTCCGCGCCAAAGGCTTCCGCACCGGAAACTTCCGCGACTGAGTCTTCTGTGCCGGAGACAACTGCGCCAAAGGGTTCCGAAGCCTTGTGGAAAGCCGGGGACACAAAAAACAAGATTGTTGTTATCAGCGACATACACCTGGGCATTGACGACAGATATACCGAAACACTGAAAAACCGTACGCTGCTCATTAATTTTTTGCAGCGCCTGCAAAAAACAACTGATGTGCGGGAACTGGTGATTGCCGGTGATTTTTTAGACGAGTGGTTTTTGCCCGTTTATTATCCCAGCTACACGGATGAAAACAAGTTTTACAACGATGTGATTGCCAACAACCAGGCCGTGATAGGCGAGTTTAACAATGTTGCAGACAGCGGGATAAAGCTGGTATACGTGCCCGGAAATCACGATATGCTGCTTGCGAACGAAGTTTTGCAGAAAGCTATCCCCAAAATTGTACAGGCAAGAGACGCGAAAGGGCTGGGAGCTTATTATACGGGCGACCGAAACGAAATAGTAGTTGAACACGGCCACCGCTATGATGTGTTTTCTGCACCGGACACTGTTTCTAATGCGGAGTTGTGCGGTAATAACAATACCATTTTGCCCGCTGGGTATTTTTACGCCCGCTATGCCGCCACATGGGTGCTGGAAGGCCGTCCGAGGGTATCGAAGGAACTGCCGGTTGTAACGAAAATGCCGGACAAGTCCGACACGGATCAATATGGCGCCTATATGTATTATTCGATTCTTAAAGACGTTTCTGCGCGCATGACGCCAAACGAGGAACTTGACAAGAAGATATTTGATATGCGCATTGCCGGATTTAACAATGCGTATACGTATCTTGATTTTTACCCGTCGCAGCAGAAGGATGGAACGATTTCTGCTCCTGTGCTGTATAAAAATATTCAGCGAACATGGAACGAGCGTGAGAAGCTCAACAATGTAAAGGTTCCAAACAGCTTCGTGGAGGCAGTGGCCGGAACCTTGAATTGGGAATACTATTTCAATCAGGCAAAAGCGCAGTATCTTGAAAATCCCAAAGAAAACGTGGATGTTGTTGTGTTTGGCCATACCCATGTGCCCATGTACGGGGATTTGGGCAACGATAAATACTACCTGAACGACGGGACCTGGATCGACAATAACACCGACTATCCAGACGCTACCCGTACGTTTGCGGTAATTACCACAGGCAGCAAAGACACAACCGCTCTCTTCAGTTTTATGGAGGACGGCTCTCTTAATGATATAAAAGCGAGCGTAAGCCGTGAGGACGCAAAGGCTTCTGAAACTGCAGCCGAAAATAAAGCGGCGGCGCAATAACCGGGAAGCAGGCCTGACAAACCCCAACTGCAAAAAACAAAGCAATGCGAAAAAAGGGCATTGCTTTTGTTTTGTCTGCTGAAAAATTGAAATACCGGTAAGAATGGCCGGGCTATTGAGTTTATTTATCAATCATTCATTCGTTTGATTAACCGCAACGCCCTGAGCATGATCCCGCTTGCTTTACCATGCTCCGCAAAGCCAACGATTGAACAAACGTACATAACCCTGCCAATAATGCCGGCCAGATCGTCCGAACGGATCATGCGTGTGCCAAACGTGCTAGGCCGATTCTATTAATTTATCCGTCTATGGCAAATAATTTCATATATAATTAAAAAAACGCCCAATAGACCGTTTTGCAAACCTATTGTCCAAACGGATCATTCAAAGCCGGTTTGGAGTAGAAAAACTGCCCCTCTACAAATAAAATAGCAATTAGTTAGATTGTTCTAACTAATTGCTGTTTTGAAAGGAGCAGACCATGAATCATTCAACAAAAAAAGGAGTTGCGCGGCTCTTTGAATTTGCCGGAAAATACAAACCGCTTGCGGCCATATCCATCGTGCTGTCCGCAGCCAGTGCGGTTGTTACCCTTCTACCCTTTGTATGCATTTACTATGTGGTGCAGGAGGTTTTGCTTAAAGCGCCCAATCTGGGCCTGGCGGATACCGCAAGACTTACAATGCTGGGCTGGCTGGCGGTTGGGCTGGCCGCCTCCGCCTTTCTGTTATACTTTGCAGCCCTGATGTGTTCCCACCTGGCTGCGTTCCATACCGCCCGCAATATGAAATCGCAGGTTCTTCATCATCTGGTCCGGCTTCCGCTTGGCTTCCACACGGCCAATTCAAGCGGCAAGCTGCGCAAGATCATCAACGAGAATTCTGAACAAACAGAGGCTTTTCTGGCGCACCAAATACCCGACCTGGCCGGATCGCTCGTGACTCCTGTTGCGATTCTTATTCTTCTGGTCACGTTTGACTGGAGGCTTGGCCTTATCAGCCTGGCTACTCTGGCAGCCGGCTTTTTGATCCAGCTAAAAATGACGTCAAAAGAATCGCTCGGGTTTCTGAAGAAATACCAGGACTCGCTTGAGGAGATGAACAACGAAGCCGTGGAATACGTCCGCGGCATATCTGTGGTCAAAGTATTCGGCCAGACCCTGCGCTCGTTCAAACGTTTTCATCAGGCCATTATGCAGTACAGGGATTTTGTGACCGGGTATACGCTTTCCATGCAAAAACCCATGACTGCGTTTGTCACGGTCATTAACGGCGCGTTTTTTCTCCTGGCCCCGGCCGGCATTTTGCTTGGCTCACAGGCCGTGGATTACCGGGACTTCTTGCTGAGTTTTATTTTCTATATTATTTTTACCCCGGCCTGCGCCGCAATGCTGATGAAGGTGATGTATTCCGGTTCCTACAAGATGATGGCGGAGGAATCCGTGCGTCGCATAGACGCCCTGCTGGCAGAAAAGCCGCTCGCGCAGTCGAATGTACACAAAACGCCGCAGGGCTCCGGTATTGTATTTTCAAACGTTTCCTTTACTTATCCCGGGAACGGTATACCCGCCGTGTCGGAGGTAAGCTTCAGCGTACCCCAGGGCAGTGTTGTTGCACTGGTCGGCCCCTCGGGCGGCGGCAAAACCACCATTGCCAGCCTGATCCCGCGGTTTTGGGATGTAGACGCAGGCAGTATACAAATAGGCGGCGCAGATGTGCGGGAGATTATGCCGGATGTATTGATGCGCCAGATTGCTTTTGTGTTCCAGGATTCACGCCTGTTCAAGGGCAGTATTTTGGATAACATCCGCATGGCGTGCCCCCGGGCCACCAGGGAACAAGCACTTGCGGCCGCCACGGCGGCCCAGTGCGGAGATATTTTGGAAAAACTTCCCCAGGGGCTTGACACCCCGGTAGGTACAAACGGCGTGTTTCTCTCCGGCGGAGAGCAGCAGCGCATCGCCCTTGCGCGGGCGATTTTAAAAGACGCGCCGCTGGTCATTTTGGACGAAGCCACCGCGTTTGCAGACCCGGAAAACGAGTACAAAATACAAATGGCCTTTGCGGAGCTTACCCGCGGCAAAACTGTGCTGATGATCGCCCACCGCCTGTCCACCGTACAAAACGCGGACCAGATATTTGTGATTAACCGCGGCCAGATTGCAGAAGGCGGGGGACACGGCGAGCTTTTACAGACAAACGGGCTTTACGCCCGGATGTGGCGCGATTTCCAGTCCTCGGTTTCCTGGGGAATCAAAAAGGAGGAGCCTTATGTTTCGTAAACTATTTGCCCTGAGCGAAAAAGGAGCGGGCGACCTAAAAAAAGGCATTGCATCCAGCACAGTATCCAATATCAGCCTGATGCTGCCCGTCGGTTTGTTCATTATGCTGCTCTCTGAAATGATAAAGCCCTTATTCGGCGGGACGGCGAACATGCCTAATGCTTGGCTGTACGCCGCGCTGGGCGCGGGCGTCCTGGCCGTTATATTTACTGCGCATTTTGTTGAATACCAGTTCACCTATGTATCCGCATATACCGAGAGCGCAAACAGGCGCATCTCCCTGGCAGAAAAGCTGCGTCTTCTCCCCCTCTCCTTCTTTGGGCAGCGCGATTTAAGCGAGCTTACAACCACCATGATGGGTGACTGCACGGAGCTTGAACACACCTTTTCGCACGCGGTGCCTCAGCTTTTTGGAGCCATCATATCCATTGTACTGGTGGGCGTGGGTTTGTTCGCCTTTGAATGGCGCATGGCGCTTTGCGTACTGCTTGCCCTTCCCCTGTCCCTTGCCATTGTACTGGGCAGCAAAAAACTGCAGGACCGGTTTGGCGTAAAAAAAGTGGAGGCCAAACTGCTGGCCGCAGACGGCATTCAGGAATGCCTTGAAACTGTTAAGGATATCCGCGCCTGCAACCGCGAAGACGAATACCTCTCAAAACTTGACCGGAAGCTGGACGGCGTCGTCAGCGCATCCATCCGTTCCGAATTGTTAACCGGTTCTTTTATTTCTTCGGCAACCATTGTACTCCGTCTGGGGTTTGCTTCCACCATCCTGGTAGGCGCCATACTTCTTGCACACGGTGAAATTGATTTTCTGGTGTACCTGATCTTTCTGCTCACCGCATCACGCATTTACGACCCGCTTGCAACCATCTTTATGCAATTGGCCGAAATATTTAACGCGCGCATCCAGATCAGGCGTATGCAGGCGATTGAAAACCAGCCTGTGCAGCGGGGAACAGACGCTTTTGAGCCAAACGGCTTTGATATTGTTTTCGACGGCGTAACATTTTCTTATCAAAAAGACGACGTGCTCCGGAATGTTTCCTTCACCGCAAAGCAGGGGCAGGTTACGGCCCTGGTGGGTCCCTCCGGCAGCGGAAAAAGCACAGCGGCAAAACTGGCCGCGCGGTTTTGGGACGCAGGCGGCGGCACGGTCTCCCTGGGCGGCGTGGACGTGACGCGCGTTGAGCCGGAGACGCTGCTGAAATATTTTTCCATTGTGTTTCAGGACGTAGTGCTGTTTGGCGGAAGCATTATGGAGAACATACGTATTGGCCGGCGCGGCGCGGCGGACGAAGATGTGTACGCGGCAGCCCGGGCTGCGCAATGCGATGAATTTGTCTCCAGGCTGCCCAATGGTTACCACACAATCATTGGAGAAAACGGCGCGACGCTTTCGGGTGGAGAACGGCAGCGCATTTCCATTGCGCGCGCGCTTTTAAAGGACGCTCCCGTGATTTTACTGGACGAAGCGACCGCATCTGTGGACGTTGAGAACGAAACGGAAATTCAAACGGCTCTCTCCGCGCTGACGCGCAACAAAACCGTTCTTGTCATCGCACACAGGATGCGCACGGTTGCGGGCGCGGATAAAATCGTCGTTTTGCAAAATGGAAGCGTTGCAGAGCAGGGCAGCCACCAGGAACTGATTCATAAAAACGGGCTGTACAAACACCTGTATTCCCTGCAGCAAAAATCGGGCGCGTGGAAGCTGTAGGCACAAAAACAGTCTCTCAACCAGCCAGGCTGCGGGAATATCCGCGGCCTGGCGCATTTTTTACGCAAGCCTTCAAAACAGCAAGCAGCATATGGCCTTTGTGCCGGGCTCTTTTATATGCAACCAAAAATCCGCGGAAAGGGGCTCAAAAACTGCAAAAGAAGCTGCGGAGCGGAAAAATTCTTTTAAAAAATAAAATATTTCCTTCATAGGCGCTATAGAGCTATCTGTGATATAATAAAAACAATGTAAACATTAGAAAGCATGGTAAATGGGAGAAAAATATCGGTGAACAAAAATTTCAATCCAAACGAAATAAATAGAACAATAGCCGATATGATAGAAGACCATGTTCTGGTTTGCACCATGGAGGGGCAAATTGTTTCTTCCAACAAAGCCATGCAGTCATACCTGGGATATAACGCCGCGGAGTTAAAGCAAAAAACTTTTTTGGAGATTATTGCGGATGTTCACAGAAACAGGGCAAAATCATTTTTTAAAAATGTATCCCCTGCGCCTTCCGCATGGGAAGAATTTTTGTTTAGCGGCAAAAAAGACGCGCAAAGGCTTCATCTCAAGCGTTTTCAGAACAATAATCTTGTATATTTGTACGGCAATGAAAAATACGTGCAGTATGAAAGAATCCAAAAAAAGCTGGATGTTGAGATAGCAAATGCGGTCAGGATTCATAAACGCTCCCTGCCCGAGACCCTTCCCCAAACAGAACACATCTCTTTTGCTTCCCTGTATATTCCCGCCGAGGAGCTGGGAGGCGATTTGTTTGACGCTTTTAAGGTGGACAACGGGCTGCTGAATGATTATTTTGAACAGTATATATGCTTTGTAGCCGACGTCTCCGGTCACGGGCTGGACAGCGCCATGCTGGCCGTATTTGTAAAAGATACGATCCGGAGTTTTTTTAAGCTGAAGCATATACCGGGACAAGTATTGTCTCCAAAAGAAATCATGCATTTTTTTGTGGAGCAATACAGAAAGGAAGGTTACCCGGAAGAATACTTGGTCTGCCTTTTTATGGTAGCTATTGATTTAAAAACGAACGAATTGACCTATTGCAACGCGGGGTTTCATATTTCTCCCCTGCTGATTAAAGATAACGACAATATAATAGAACTGAACGCCGCGGGCATGCCCGTCTCTACGGCAATCAACGCCGATTGGCTCAAATATGAAGATGCTTCTGTGCAACTCTCTCCGTCTGCGGCCTTACTCATGATGTCCGATGGGCTGCCTGAGCAAAGGTCTGACGGCGAATTTTATGAAAACAGGCTAAGAAGTCTGATTCCCGCACTTTACCCCCTGAAGCCCGCCCATATTGTCCAGAAAATTCATGAAGACTTTGACAGTTTTTTAAAATCCGGGAAAGCCAAGGATGATATAACGCTGCTCGTTGGTAAACTAACGGATTCTTTAAACCGGTTACAATAAGTTTTGTATAAATACAGGAGGAAAATTGCATGAAACAGATACTCAACGGTATTTTAGAAGCCATTGAAGACGAGATAACGGCACAGAAACGCTACCAGGCGTTGGCCGAGCAGGCCGAAGACCCGAAGGTGAAAAATTTTTTTGAGCAGTTAAAGATAGACGAGGAAAACCACGAAAGAATTCTGCGCACCCGTTATGAAGCTTTTACAAAAGTGCTGGGTGCGGACAAGAAATAAAGCTATCAAATGCGCATAATTTTAAAAAGGAGGATTAGCCCTCTTTTTTATTGAATTTTCTTCAAAAGTTAAAAGAGCGCAAACGCGCTCTTTTAACTTTTATCCTTACACCCTCTGCTTTTTACTGTTCCAACACATAAAATTTTGTTATTGTCCGGAACGCCTTCTTCTCTTTTTGGGGGATATATAGATTCTGAGTATAATAATCGCAGCCGCAAGAATGCAAATAATCAAAATCAGCCAAAGTGTAAATGCAGGCCCGTCCCGGTATACCAGCGCATAGGTTGAAAACCGGTCGGTTTCAATCGTGATGGTTGCCGGATCGCTGTCCAGATCGGGCAGCAGGGTTGTTTCGTTGCCGTGCACGCGTATAACAGAATAATTTCTGCCGTCCTTCAGCAATTCCGGAGGCACGGCCAGAATAATGCGTACAGGCTTGGAAGTACTTGTGATGTTTTGCTGCTGGCTTTGTCCAATCTTCTTTAAGAGCTCTACGTTCAAATACATCCCCAGCGTATTGCCGCCAATATTGCCTGCAACTTTTTCGTAATCCCCCTGATTGACCGGTTTTTCCACCCTTTCAACTTTTAAAATGATGGTTATTTCTTCTCCATTTTGCAGCGCGCCCTTATCTTCCTGGGTTAACGCCAGGTCTTTCAGTTCCGCCATATTGGATACCGTTACAGTTGGCGTATCCACCGATGCCGGAAGCACAGTGATCTTTATATTTTCCTGACTGCCGGATGCCAAAGGGGCTTGCGTGGCAAGCGGAAACAGGCCGGAACTGCCCATTGGGCTTGGCGTTGCCGAAACACTTGGGCTTGGCATAGCTGAAATACTTGGGCTTTGGCTTGCTACGGGGCTCTGGCTAACCGAAGGACTTGAACCGGCGCTCGGCTTGGCACTTGGGCTTGGGCTGGCAGTTGGGCTTGGCGTGCTCGTTGGCGCAGGCGTCTGCGAAGGAGACGCCGCCGCGTTGATTGTAAATGTAGCCGCATTGGATGCCGTATCGCCGTATTTCGAATTGCCGGTGAGCGTCGCTTTCACGCTGTATACGCCCGCGTTTGTTGGAGCCGTTGCTGTATATGTGCTGTCATTCGCGGTTTTTAGTTTATACAGGAAAACCAGATCAGATATACTAAGATCGGCAGGTTTGGTGACCGTGCCCGGATAGCTGATGGCGCTGCCCGTACAGGTAGCGGACGCGTCGCCCAGCGTGATTGTGGCGTTTGCTTTTTTCACCAGATTCACATCGTTGCCGCTGGCTTGCAGCATATAAGCGTTGTTTGCAGGCGCAACTGCATTCAGTATGGCTGCCCCGTCAGCGCCTGTGTAATTTGCTTGAGCAACCTTTACGCTGCCGCCGGAACCGGGATACGCTGCGGGCTCGACCCACACGGCGGGCCTGCCGGAAAGCGCGCCCGTTACGGTTATATGCGTGCCTGTATTCATAAACACCGGATTGTTTTGCGCAATCACAGCACTTCCGCTCAAATTGAACGTTTCATAATTATATACGCCTGCGCCGTTGGTTGCCGTATTGCCGGAAATTGTGCCGCCGCTCATATTTAAAACATGGCTGTTCTCTATTCCGCCGCTCCGAAAAGCCGTGTTTCCGCTGATCGTGCCGCCGCTTATGTTCAGAGTAGAGGCTGAAGAGCCAAAAATGCCGCCGGCATTTCCGCTTGCGCTGTTGCCGGTAACAGAACCGTCTGTCATATCAAAAGTGCCGTTTTGAACATATATACCGCCGCCGCCGCCGCTCGTATTATTGCTTATGCTTCCGCCGCCCATTTCAAACCGGCCCGAAGAATTGGAGGCCACGCCCCCTCCGCATATTGTTGCCGTATTTCCGTCTATTGTGGCAGAACCGCTGACATTCAGATTTCCCGCCAAGTTATATATACCGCCGCCTGACGCTGCTGTATTTCCCGTAATGGATGCGGCGCTGCTTAAGTTAAGTACCGAGTAGTTAAACACGCCGCCGCCCAGTTCGTCACCAATCCCGGCTGAATTCCCTGAAATACTGCCGCCGGTGATATTGGCCGTACCGCTATTATAAAGGCCGCCGCCCCTGCCCCCCGTATTTGCGTCTGCGGCAGTGCTCCCGCCGATGGTTCCGCCGCTCATGGTAAACGCGGCAGAGGAGAAGATATATACGCCGCCGCCAAGGGCATAAGTTGAATCAAGCTTATTCCCGCTGATGGTACCGCCGGTCATGGTGAGCGTCCCTGCTTCCATGGCGATGCCCGCCCCACATGACTCAATCGCCCCGGATACAATATGAATTTGATTGCCGCTGATTTTGCCGCCGGTCATGGTCACGTTTCCGTTTCCAAGTACGCCGCTCCCATATCCATCTTGATTCGAAATTACGATATTGTTGTTTTGCAGCGCCGCTCCGGTGTTTATGGCCAGATTACCGGTGCCGCTCACGGATACGATGGGTTTGGTTGCCTGTACGCCGGTCCCCGATGATGCATCCCATCCGCCGTCTATAATGATGTTTTGCAGCGCCAGGTTACCGTCCACCTGAACCATTTTACCTGTAAAATCATTTGCCGAGGAAACCGGGTCTTTATAGCGTTTCACCGTTTGCCCGTCCGGCAGCGCCCAAGTGTATGCCGAATCGTTCCCGCTTGGAACCGTAACCGTTCCGCATATATAGACCGTACCGGGGCTGCCCAAAAGGCTCGACGCTTTCTCAAGCGAGGCGACCGCCGTTGCTTTGGTGGTGCCATTATTTGTGTCCAGGCCGGTAGCGCCGTCCAGATAAATTGCTCCGGGCGCAAGCTGCAGGTTCTGCCCGCTTGCCTTAATCCCCCAGGGCGTGGTCCCATTAGGAGCAACCGTAAATTTGGAAGAATAAGAATCGGCAGAAAGCCCCGCCGCAAGCGTAACAACAGTGCTGCCCGCGGAATATGCCGACGGCGTAATAACCGCAAACGGGGATGTTCCGGTCAGGGCGGCCGTTACATTGATCACCTTTCCGCTGTTTAAATAAACGCCGTTGTTTGTATCTATTTCTGCACTCCCACTCATGTTGAAGGTGGCCGCGTTCAGCACGCCCTTTCCCTTGGGCACGGTATTGTCCATAATGGAGCCGCCACTCATCGTAAACGTGCTGTCTGTGTTGTTCTCCACGCCGCCGCCCTCTGTGGATGCGGTATTTGTGTCTATCTGTGCGCTTCCGCTCATGTTAAAGGTGGCATAATTGCATACTCCACCGCCGTTTTTGGCAGTGTTTCCGGTTATGCGTCCGCCGGTCATATTAAATATATTCCAGTTGAATACGCCGCCGCCACCCGAATAACCGCTGGTGTTATTCGCCTGGTTTGAACTGATCAAACCGCCACTCAGCGTAAACGTGGCGTTGGAGGTAAACACGCCGCCACCCCGGCAGTATGAACCTGCTGCGGATGCATTTACGGAATTTCCGGTGATACTGCCGCCGCCCATGGTAATGGTGGTATTATTATAACTGTATACGCCCCCGCCAAAACAGCCGCCGCTGGTGGAAGTGATGGAATTACCGCTGATTGTGCCACCCTGGAAGTCAAACGCGGCGGAATTGCTGTTATTTACGCCTCCGCCATAGCAATCAGAGTATATTGTTGCCGTGTTGTCGCTTATTTGCGCATTGTCCTTCATTGTAAACTGGCTTGACGTAGTATTATAAACGCCTAGGCCATTGGCAGATGAACTTCCTGACGTAGACGACACCATGTTGTTTCTTATCTTTGCATAGTCCTGCATGGTAAAACGCGCGCTTGCGCCGGTGTTATGCACACCCAGGCCATATACTTTGGCATAGGACAAATTATTCGCGTTCGTTCCGGTTATCTCCGCACTGCCGGTCATTGTAAATGTTCCGCTGTTGTACACGGCTCCGCCCGAAATACTGCCTATCATATAACTGCTTGTTCTGCTCAGTTTATTTCCTTTTATAAGGGCGGTTCCATTCATGGCAAATGTGCCCGCGTTATATACGGCGCCTCCTTGTATGTCTCCCAAATCATAGGACAACGAGTTATTTGCGTCTGTCCCGTCGCCGCCGATAACGCCTCCGCTCATGGTAAACGTTGCGCTGCCGGTGTTGTATACGACCCCGCCGCTTACGGACTGGCCGTTGATGCTATGTGGCCTTGCATCATTGCCGGTGATGCTGCCCGCGGTCATGGTAAAAATGCCGCTGTTGTACACAGTGCCGCCCGTTACGGCGTATGTCGACTGGCAGTCGCAGTTAATAATGTCGCCGCCGTTTAAATTGAATGTCCCCTGGTTGTAAACAGCGCTGCCTGAAGTGCTTGTACATAGGGCGTTTTGCAGCACTGAGCCCGTCTCCATGGTGAACGACGCACCGGATGATACCCTGACGGTATTTTTTGCCGTACCCATTCCGCCGCCGTCTATTATAATGTTCTCAAGGGCAAGGCTGCCTTGCACATCAAATACATTATTCGTTGTTGTTCCCCGGGTCAGCGTAAAGGTTGAACCGTCGCTGCTTATGAGCTTGACATATTTGCCTGTCCCAATTGTTTTTGCGGAAGCAATACTGAATGATCCCGTTATTTCTATCGCATAAGGAGAACCAGCCGTCCCGGTTGCGTTTGAAAGGGCGTTATTAAGTTCCGTCTCATTATTTGCAGTTGCATCGGGCGTGCCCATACTCAAAAGCATCATGCCCATCTGTTTTACTGCCGCAGATTCAGATGGCTCCGGGCCGACGGAAGGTTCCGCGCCTGGCGTTGGCTCTACGCTTTCCGCTGGTTCCGCAGTGTCTGTGGGTTCTACGCTTTCCAAAGGCTGTGCGCTTCCTGCCGGCGCGGCGCTTCCTGCACTTTCCGTTGGCTCCATACCGGAAGACTCTGCCCCTGCGGTATCTTGAGGCGTGGGTGACGCCTCAATGGTTGCAAGGGCCTGCACTTCATTCTGGTCCGCCGCTAAAGCATTCATGCATATAAACGATTGGCTGACCAGAACCAATATCAAAACAAATGCCAACAGCATCCTTTGATTTCTCTTTCTTTTTTTACGCAATTCATATCTGGATATTTTTTTCATCAAAGCACCCCATACTAAAATGATAACTGGAAAAGCCAGGTCTTAACCCCTAAAACTATTCCCTAAAAAAATCGGTATCTTTGATAAAAAATCCGGTGAAATCACTTAACATGCATTTATTTTCACTTAAAAAGCATCTTCTAGTATGAATGCCGCCTCTGCTGTGATATAGTTTAGTTACCGGCATATCGTTTCATCAAGGAGTGGCTTCATGATTAGAATTGCAATTTGTGATGATATTGCTTCCGAGCTGGAAAACATTCATGATATGGTGCTCCAATTTACAAAAAAAACTCCAGAAACAGATTTTTATGTACGGTGTTATCATTCCGCATACGATTTGCTTACAGCCGTTGAAAACGGCAGCCGTTTCGAAATTTATCTGCTGGATATTGTTATGCCACAAATCAGCGGTATTGACATTGGCGAAAGTATTCGCAAAAAAGATGATCTTGCCGTTATTATTTATCTTACTTCCTCGCAGGAATACGCCCTTGAATCTTACAGTGTTTTCGCTTTTCAGTATCTGGTAAAACCGGTGCCAGGGCCCGCCCTTATTGCCGTATTAAAAAAAGCCCTGCTCAAAATCGGTCTGGAGAATTCGCAAATTTTTCCGATTAAAACAAAAGAAGGAATTTCGGCTGTGCATTATAACGAAATATTGTATGTGGAATATAAAAGCCACAGCCTTTTGTTTTATCTTTCGGATGGCTCAACCCTGGGTACGGTCTCCACGCGGGAACCTTTCGAATGCGCGGTAAAAGAACTTTTGGCAGATAACCGCTTTGTGCGCCCTCATGCATCCTTTGTTGTAAACATGAGCCATGTACGAGCAATCACCGGCAAAGAATTTGTTATGACAAGCAGGGCCTGCGTAGCCATCTCGCAAAAAAACTATAAGGAAGTCAAAAACCAATATATTGACTATCTGCTGGAAAAGGGTGAATCATTCAAATGCTGATCATGGTGCGAGAACTTATCCTGCTTGGGATTGGTATGGTATTTTACTATTTCCTTATTGAAAAGCGGTTCAGCTCCAAAAAGACCGTATTTATTTTAACTCTGGGCTCAATTCCTATCTTTATAGCGGACGTTGTGCTGCTGCCATATATGGATATTGACTTTTTTTACAGAGTCCATATCCTTACCAACAGCCTGCCCACTTTGTTTATAATCATTTATCTATCCAAACACAAAGGCTTTAAGATTCTGTTTATTTATTTTACAGTTTCATTTCTTGGAATACTGATCGAACTGGCCGGTTATTTTGTTTCCGCACCATTCGGTTTCAGCATGCTGGCATCCATTTTCGGAAGGCTGGCCGCTTGCCCCATAATTCTATTTGTTATTCTTAAAGTATTCCGTCCTCTTCACATGCAAATGCTGAACAGGTTAAATAAAGGGTGGGCAATTTTTTGTTTAATACCTCTTTTGGCTTTTATCCTTCTATACCTTTTGGGGCGGTATCCGGCAAGCATTTTTGACCGTCCGGAAAATATTGTTCCCATGCTTTTGGCGGTGGCTATTACATTCTTGGTGTATGGCGTTATTTTGATTTTCTTCCGGCAAATGCAACAGCAATTTGATATGCAAAACGAGCAGCAGCTTTTAAAGCTGCAGGTAACGGCCCTTCAGAACCAAACGGAAGCTATATGGGATATTGAAGAAAAAACCAGGATATTGCGCCACGACATGCGGCACTATGTACAGAACATTTCAACGCTCCTGCAAAGAGGTGATATGCAGCCTGCGCTGGAATTCATCGGCAAGACCGGCGACATTCTTGAAGAAGCAAAAATCACAAGATATTGTAAAAACCCCTCCGTAAACGCCGTTCTTGCCTATCATCTGGAGGCTGCAAAAAAAGAAGGCATTTCTGTTAAAACCCGGCTGGATATTCCTGATAAAACGCCGGTGGACGCAATGGAACTCTCCACCGTTATTGCAAACGCCATAGAAAACGCGCGGAACGCCTGCCGCCGAATGCCCGAGGGATCGGCAAAGTCCATTGAACTGGTCTGCGCCAGCAAGCCGCATTTTGTTTTTGAATGTTCCAACACATTCGCAGGCGAAGTTTTGTTTGATAAAAACGGCATTCCTGCAACCAACCAAGAAGAACATGGTATAGGTACCAGGAGCATTGCCGCATTCGTGAAAAAACACAATGCGCTGATAGATTATAAGGCGCACGGCGGTATTTTCGGGCTGCGCATTTTGTTGAATTAATACATTTGCCTTTCGCTAAAATGATTCTATACGCCATTGCGATTGTGTATTTCAACATATATATAGTATACTTATATAAGCCAAAACAGCATAAAATTTTAGAGGTGCAGACATGGATAAATTTGAACGCGTAACTGTATTAAAAAAAGCAAACGCATATTTTGACGGAAAAGTAACCAGCCGCACGGTTCTGTTTGACGACGGTACAAAAAAAACATTGGGCATTATTCTGCCCGGAGAATATGAGTTTGGCACAAACGATAAGGAAATTATGGAAGTGCTGGCCGGGGAACTAAAAGCTTTATTGCCGGAAGAAACCGCGTGGAAATTGTTTGGCCAAGGCCAGGCATTTGAGATTCCGGCCAACTCCAAATTCAGGGTGCAGGCAGACCAGTTGGTGGATTATTGCTGTTCCTATATTAAGGAATAAACATGTGCGCGCCAATACCTGGCCGGGCAAATAAAATATCAAACGTCGAAGACACAAAAGCATCGTTCTTATTAACGGTGTACAATATTGTTTCCGCAATTCCGGAAGGCCGGGTTGCAACCTATGGGCAGATTGCTCTGCTGGCCGGCAGGCCGAACGCACCCCGGATGGTTGGGTACGCAATGAGCAGGGCTCCACTGGAGCTTCCATGCCACAGGGTTGTCAGCAGGCAAGGCAAAATGGCGCCCATACACGCATTTGGAGGGCAGGATATACAACGCCGCCTGCTTGAGCGGGAAGGCATCACCTTTTTACAAAACGGCTGCATTGATATAAAAAAACATGTATGGAAGCCGGACGCGCCCGCGGCCGTGAAAGGCTAACAACACCGGGCCGAACCCAAAAGACGGCAGGGAAAGGCGGCTGTTTGCGCCCCTCCCTGATTGATCGGTTTTGATCAGCTTTTGGGCTTTTTATTGCATCTCAAAATCCTTGTCTTTCAAATTTGGATAAATATCTTTCAGGGGCGAATAGTCCTTCACCATACTGTCTTTCAGTTTCAAACTTTTCAGATTTGTAAGGCCCGCAAGCGGCGTCACATCGCTCACCTGCGTATTGTTGAGCGAAAGGCTCTCCAAATCCTTCATGCCGGAGAGCACGCTCAGGTCGCTGATTTTTGAATATTCAGCAAACAGGGTCCTTAAATACGGCATGTTTTTAAGCGGGCTGTAGTCGGCCGCCTCGCAGCTGAAGAGCGTTAAAAAACGCAGTTCCTTTAAGCCCGAAAGCGGAGTGATATCGCCAACCGGGTTGCCTCCAAGCCCAAGGCTGGTCAGCTTGGTAAGCCCCGCCAGCGGGCTCACATCCCTGACTGCGTGGAACTGCATGGTAAGCATCTCAAGATTGGTAAAATATTTAAGCGCGCTGATGTCTGTAATCTGCGTGCCAGCGGGATGTTCCTGCCGGTATTCAATATCCATTTCAAGCTTTTTCACCCCCTGGGCTTCTTCCGCCGTAATATCTCCCTCCGGTTTGTTCATCTGCGCACGCACCATTTTTTCCAGTACCGGGTCGTTAAAAACCACCGTTTCCACCGTGGGCTCCGCAGAAGGCTGAACGCTGGATTGCTGCGTCTGCTCAGGGGCAGACCCGGCGGCAGTGGGCGCAGAGCAGGCAAAAAGCCCAATCGCAAGCGCCAGAACAATTGTTATCCCCAAAAATCTCTTCATATCATTCCTCTCCTTTTCACTGCATTGCGTAAATTGGCATAGATTTTTTGCTCTATAGCAACACCTGTATCAGATTCAGTATACAGATACTTGCGCCTTCCGTGGTATGCACGAAGCACACAAATAAAATTTCAGGTGTATGTAATTATAAACTGCGCGCCAGAAAGCTGCCGTTCCGCCTGGGCGCGCATATCCCCGCTCAATGCCGCCGTTTTTAAATTTTTAAGAGAAAGCAGCGGGCTAAGATCCTGAACCGGGGTATCCTCCAGGTTAATCTCCTCCAAAAGCGAAAGGCTCCTTACAGCGCCAATGTCCGTTATGCCACATTGTTTCAACACCAGTTTGCGCAGTGACGGAAAATTAGATACAATGCCCGCATCCTTTAAATAAACGCTTTCCACCCAAAAGACTTCCAGACGCTTCATCCCTTTGCAGGCCTCCAGGTCCGCGGCATCCACCTGGCAGCCCACAAACATGATATCCTTCATATTCACCAGTCCCGCAAGCGGAGCAAAATCCCGAACGGACCCGTTTCCGTTTAAATAAAGATTTTCCAGTTTGTCAAGCCCGGCAAGCGGCGAAACGTCTTCCACCCGGTTCCAGGACAAATCCAGGAATTTTAAATTTTTAAAATGCGCAAGAGCGCTTATGTCTTGTATCTTGCTTTTCTCCGGCTCTCCCGGACCAGCCGCGCTCAGGTCCATTTTTTCCATTTTTTCCGCCTGCGCTGGGGCAACGCCGCCGTCCGGCAATTGCATGGCGGCGCGCACTCTGTCTTCCAGCACCGTATCTGTAAAAAAAACGGGTTGGTTAAAAAAAATGTCCAGAGGAGGGAGTTCCGCCTGAGTATAGCGCCCGGCAACATACCCGCCGCCAAACAAAACCAGTCCGGCGCAAACGGCCGCAGTCACTGCCAGCGCTATTTGAGCGGTTTTATTATAGCAACGGTCCAGGTCCTTCTTCACCTGCGACACATTTGCATAGCGCCTGGCCGGGTCAAATGCCGTACACCGCCGGATAATTTTTCTCAGCACCTCCGCCTGCACCCTGTCCGCCGCCTCCGCCACACAGCTCTCACCCGTAAGCATCCAGCACAATACAACCCCCAGCGAATAAATATCAGAACGGTTGTCGGTCTGGGAAAAGCCGTACTGTTCGGGGGGCGAAAAGCTCTGTGTGCCCATGTATACCGTGTCGTTCTTTGCGCCGCGGGTATACCTGCGGGCAATGTCAAAGTCAATCAGCGTTATTTTGGTCCCGGGCCCAACAATGATATTGCCGGGCTTAATATCCCGGTGTATCACCGGCGGCTCCATGCCGTGCAGATATGCCAGCACGCCGCACAGCTTCCGCGCTATTTCTACCGCCTGTTTTTCGGGCAGGGGTGTTTTTGCATACAACTCCAGCGGAACGCCGGGTACATATTCCCGCAGCATAAACGTCTGGTTGCCTGCCCGAATTTTTTCCACAAAAACAGGAAGGCCTTCGTGCGCAAAATGCAAAGGCAATTCTTCCTCTGTTACCGGGTTTTCCGCCAGGTACCTCTTGGCAGCGATCTGCCGTCCCCCCTGTTTTTCTTTCAGCAAAAATGTCTGGGTGTGGCCGTTGTCCGCAAGCAGCTCCATGGGAATATAGCGTTCCAGCAGCTCTGCGGGCAGTTCTTCCTCATACTGCGCCAAAAAACCGGAAGCAAACGATTCACTCATAGCGCCCCTCCCGGCCCATTAGGGGCAGCCCCATTTCTTCCAGTGTGGCCTGCGCGTCAAAAAAGTCCACGCCGTTCTGCAGGCAATACAATATGGCTGCATCCCGTTTAATTTTGGGATACAACGGGCTCTTGCCCGCAGCCTTTAAAAGCTCCTGCGCTTCCTCCGCTTTGAGCAAAAAGCCAAATGCAAGTTGGATCACCTTGTCTCTGGAAGGATTCCTGCGCCCGCTGAAAAGCTGGTGGCCGTAAGTTCTGTCTATGCCTGCGTTGCGGATAACGCGCTCGCATACCATGTCCCGCTCGCCGCACAGTTTGCGGATGTACTCGCTGAACGTTGATTGGATAAACACGCCGTTATACGTTTTCATAAACGCGTTCAGCCGGTTGGTTTTAAACAGGCGTTTCATCAGCGCGGTGGTACTGATTTTTGATTTGGAGTAATCTTCAGACATAGCAATATTCCTTTATTAAAAAAGTTTTTAACTGCCATATATACGGATGTATTCCTGAAATTGAATAAAAATATTATAACACAGGAAACAAAATATTTCTAAAATTTTTGCATGACCAATTGGGGTTCCATACATATTCATTGGTTTGCACCCGGTCAATCCGGTCCATATATGTAATAAATATTTAATTTTTTTCTCCCGGCGGAAAGGCATGGCTATGGATAAATTTTTGATCAGGAACACAACGCGCGCTCAGCGCGAGGAATTTGTAAAAAAATCACTTGGCTGCGGGGGCGGCGGCTGCGAAAACTGTTCGGCCTGCGGCGTATACGGCGCGGGAGACGCGTTTGATATGTACCAGCCCTATATAGACGGCGAAAAAGAAATTTCAGATATCAACCGGGAGTTTCGGGCATCGTATATTAAATAAAAAAACAAAAAGGGAAGCTGTGCGCCTTCCCTTTTTTTGCGCTTTGGCGCTTAAATAAAATTTCTGTACGCCGCAGGCATCAGTTTAAGAACCGCGGGCATGTTTTCCATAATCACGCTGTATTTTTCTTGCAGCATTTCCCTGGCTCTCCACAAACTGATATAGCTCTCCGCAAGATAGGGCCTGTATAGGGTATCTCCTATATCCCCCGCCTTCCATACCTCGCAGCCCTGGAAAGGATTGGCCGTTCCAATAAACAAAGTGCGGTTGCCATCCGGATACAGGATGCGGCCGCCGTAATTATGCGGATTGGTAAGGCCGTTTAAAAATACGGGGCTAAAATTGATTCCGTCGTCCGAGGAATACAGGTCAAACCCTACGGGATATTTGATCGCCCGCAACACTTCCACCACTGCCTTATACACTTCTATTAATACGCCCGTTGCTTTTTCTCCAATCAGTTTGTACAGAGCCGCCTTGTTTTCAAGAAGGGTGGTTAATATCACTTCCATATTGCTGGAATCGTCAAAAGTGCTGATCAGCAGCTTGCCCTGGTATTCCTGTATCTGCCAGGCGTATACGTTAAATGGATTGTTGAATCCGGATCCGGTTCTCGCGCGTTTTTTAAGGTCCACGGGTTTTGCATCCCCATATCGAATCAGCGGGTTTCCGCCCACAATTAAATCCCAGTTGTCGTGCCTGTCTATTCTTGCCACGTCGCATCCCATTGGAACAGCCCACGCCTCGGGAAGCTGCTTTGTGCCGCTTACATACAAATGATCCCTGTATACGCCCATGGCAAGGGAATACTTGTTGGCGGGGTCTCCGAATCCGCCGCCAACCACCCGCGTCCATTCGTTGGCCACAGGCTCCTCGCCATTTGTTCTCCAAACCTGGACTCCGTCCGAATTGCTGGTTGCCACATAAATTTTGCTGTTGAACACCGCCATATTGCTGATGGCGCCTTGGGGGTTCTTTTCCGAATCATACCCCTGCGCATTTTTATCCGTCAAAAGCACCCAGGGATAAAACTCCGGGTCCGGGCTGCCGTACAGCAGCGCGTCTGTGCCGGAACCCAACTCGTTCACAGTGGATACATACAGTTTACCGTTGTGCGTGACCATTGCCCTGGAAGACGTCCCCTGCAGATTGCCAGGCATTGTAAACCAGTTGACGCCGTTGGTTGTTTTTAATATTTGCACGGATTGCCCGTATGACGCCACATACAGGCAGGGGCTGCCTCCAAACGGCCTGTGGCGGATCATAAATCTGAAACCAAATATGCCGGAGTTTGGCGGGGCCTTGTAAACTCGTTCCCACGGAAGCTTTTCATCCTTTCTGAATCTCCATATTTCAGCCAGATGATCCACCGGATCCGGGTTAATCAGCGCGGGCGTTTGTATCTGGGAATTGATTCCCGCAATCACGTTGAGCAATATATTCCGGCCCGTACCCACATACAGAAAGTCATCCAGATCACTCATGGACCAGGCGTAGTTGTTTTGCCTTGCATTGTTTAAATTGGTATCGTCAAACCCGTTGACAGGCGTAAGATCACGAAATGTTGCCATGATTACCACTCTTTTCAAATTTATATTTTTTCACTATTAATATATTTTGGAATGCGTATATTGTTACAAAATGCTATTTTATAGCATATTATAGCGGCATATTTTTAATATGCACGCTGAAAATATGAGTTTTAACTATGAAATTTAGTGCTTTTCCTTTATACTGGAAAATAGCTTAAGACGGATGCCAAAGGAGCGGCTATGAAAAAAACAATTATTTTATTTATCATAATTTCTTCTATTTTTATTTCGGGTTGCTCGCAAACAGTCGCCGCCGCTGCCGCATCCGCAACCCTTCCCGCGCAAACGACATCCCCCACCATGGCTTCTGTTTGCCCAGCGCTTGCCCAGCCGGACGCAACACAATCGGCGCCGGAATCTGACACGGCCGTTGCGGCAAATGCGTTTTTCTTTACAAATATTGTGCCTATGAGCTATAAGGCTGTTTTTTATTTCAATGAAGCAGGAGAAACAGAAGCTGTCCTGCAGATACATAAAATTGAAGATCTGGCTGAAGGCACGGTATATGAACTGAAGCTGGACGCCATTCCGGGTATTCCGGAGGACCGCCTGTCCCTGGGGTATTTTTATGTACTGGCCGATAAAATATACAAAACGGCTCCCACACGGGATTCCCTGGATACATTAAAATACGGCGAGCTGCCCTGCCCCTGCCTGATCGTCTGCCAGGAGCAGGAGGCAAGGGACGCGTTTGAAGGCGAACCCGGCTTTCACCAATACATCACTGTGGACGGGCACAAACGCGAATTCCATTCCTATAACGATGAAACGGCAACGGGTTATTATGAATCCTTTACCTGGGAGAGGGGCAAGGGCCTGGTGGCGTACCGCAGCGGATACGGCGCGGAGAGGGATTCCATTCAATTGCAACTGAACGATTAAAAGAACACGTTGCCCAAGTAAAAGAACCGCTCGTTTGCGCGGCTCTTTTTTGTATATTCAGCGTGGTTATATGATCTTTTCGCCGGGGGTACACGATTTAAATGATATTGCCCCGGCGTACAACCGCCGAATAATGGTGGCCCCCTTCATCGGAAACCAGAATCAGTTCCTGTGATTCAATCATGGCTTTTATCCGCAGGTACAGCCACTGGTCTTGGGTACCCGGAACCCGGCCAAGCGTGCTTCCGATTAACTGTGCAATCCTAAACTCTCCGCCCGGCATATTTGCCCGCAGCGCAAAGTCGTAAAAATCCTGCGGAACGCCCATCAGGTTTCCGTTGATTACCGCACGCAGCGGCGCGTTTTCACGCGCCAGTTCCTCCCACGCGGCTGCAAAAACGCTCCGGCGCAATGCGCTTATGGATTCCTCAAACTGTACGGCATACTGCTGTAATGCTTCCTTGTAAATCTCCCCCGTGTGGCGGTAGCTCACCATACCATCCCCAGTTTCTATCTGTTCAGGAATACGCACAACCAAAAGAGGAGTTTTTACCTCTGCCATTGTGTGGCACACAAAATACATCCCGCAGAGTTCCGCAGGATTTCCGCTGCATACCCACATGCGCACAGGCTCCATCGTTGTTTTTGCAGCCATAAGCCGCAAAAGGGCCGTCCGGGCTGTGTTCCAAATTTCGCCGGAAACGCCGGGATACTCGCCAAACAATTCGTCCAGCAGTTTTTTGCGGCCCGCCATGCCCGCGTTCATATCCGAAAGATCGCCAATGTCCAGGTAAAGGCCCAGCGCGGCAATATCCGCCGTGCCCGCGCTTGCCATTTTGAGCGCGCCGGCAGCGCCTTCATTAAATGCTAATTCTATCATAAACAAGTCTTCCTTTAAATAATTTACCAATATCAGTATAACATATATTGTAAAAGCAGGCTTGCTTTTCTAAAGCTTGGTAAGAAATATCGGTTTGTATCCGGATTTAGATTATATAAAGATTTGCGTATTTGGTTGAAAAATCACAATGCAAGATATATGATTGATCTGGTAAGCTGCCTGGCTGCTGAATGAGACAAATACTTTTAAATAGGAGCTATTTATGAAACTAAAACATACGCAACTGCAAATGATTCTGGAGATTGCCGGAGCCGCCCTGATTGCGGTGACGGCTGTATTTTTTGTCTCTAATTGGAACAGCTTTCCGGAACGCGTCCCAACGCATTTTAACGCGGCGGGCCAGGCGAACGCCTGGGGCGGCAAAGAAGACCTGCTGTTCATGCCCCTGCTGGGAATAGGCCTTTACACGCTTGTCACCGTGCTCATCTTTTTCCCCGCCATATGGAATATGAATATCCGGTATAAAGAAGAAAATAAAGCGGCGGTTTACCAGACAATCAAAACAATGATGCTGGTTTTAAAAATAGTGATGCTGGGCGTTTTTATATATATCTTTTATTATATGGCCTCCGCGCAGAGCCTGCCCGGTTATTTTATGCCCGTTATGCTGGTCGCCATATTCCTGCCCATCCTGCTTTTTATCCTGCACGCCAGAAAGGTTGGGAACAAAGAGGATGGAGATTACTGATTCCGGTAAAAAAACATCCGCAATCACGCGGATGTTTTTTTTAATTGTTCGCTGTTCTGAAAGCATGTCTGTTTAAAGACAGTCTTGTCATACTGCTTTAATATATCCGGGTGTACAACAGGCTCAACGGTTGTTTTTAAGTTGTAGCACTTGGCCGGAGCTTCCTCTGCCCCGCAAGGGCTCCATTCCAGCCTGCCAGACCTGGCAAACGCAACAAAATCGCTCTGCATCTGGTCTGATACATTCCTGGCCTTTTTTCTGGATGGAGAAAACAAAAGCATCAGGTTTGCCATCAGCGTTTTAAAGTTGCCAAAAACAAACGGCAGGTCGGACGAATGAAAGGTGGCAAGCCTGCTTACCTTCATTGCGGCGGTTTCAAAATCAAACCTATACATCCACACATTTGCGTAGCGGCTGCATTCCTTTGCGAACCATACGCAGCCCACGCGGAATATCAGGTCGCTGAACAGCATAATCTGCGCAATCCTGCCTTTAAAAAGCCGTTTGTACGTCTGCACCATTACGCGCCGCAGCTCATCGTTTTCGCGCAGCAGGTATTCCTTTATAAATTCCATAATGTCCAGCACCTTTGCTACGGGCCCCACAAACAGCATAGAAAGCTCCTGCTTGGTGGTTCCAATCAAAAGCGGAATACCGCTTGCAGCGCCTCGCACTGCGGCTGGTATGGGAAATTCCGGAACAAGATCGTAGTCAACGGTAAGCCGGAATGTGCCCGACCCAAGCCTGCAGTGCCGGGTAAACTCCTTTTCCCTGGATATAATCTTATGCGCGGGCAGCGCGTATAACTCTTCCGCCGTTTTAGCCCCCATAAACTCCATATATTTTTGGGCGGCCTGATACGCCTCTTCCTTTGGCTGAAGATGCGTTGGCCCGCCGCTCATTACGATGCACTTGGATATATACGGTTTTGCGGAAGGCATGGTTGCCAGCGTGGCCGTAATGGTACCCCCTGCCGACTGGCCAAATACCGTGATATTCTCCGGGTCACCGCCAAACGCCTGAATATTCTCATGCACCCATTCAAGCGCCAGCACCACATCGCGCAGGCCGCAGTTGGCGCAGAAATCCGGCCCCAGAAAAGATAAATCCAAAAATCCCAGCACGCCCAGCCGGTAATTAATGGTTACCACCACCACATCACCCTTCATGGCCAGCGTGTTGCCATAATACAGGTCTTCGTTGCCAGACCCGGCGATAAACGAACCGCCGTGCACGTAGAACATCACGGGCCGCTTTGCGCCGTCTGGCGCAGGAGACCAGATATTCAAAAACAGGCAATCCTCTGAAACGGGGCCAATCCCAACCGTTTCCTGCAAAGACGCGCTGCCAAACGCAGTGGCATCCCTCACGCCGTCCCAGCTTTCGTGCGGCCTGGGAGGCGCAAAACGCAATCGCTCAACAGGAGGCTTTGCGTATGGAATACCCAGCCACGCACACGCTTCCCGGTCCATCCGCCCCTGCAGCATTCCATATTTTGTCCGGACAATCAGATTACTCACCGGATGTCACCCCTACCTTGTTTTATCTTTAGTTTATTGCAATTTCCCGCCTGTTGATCTTGATTTTATTATACCATAGAGAAGAAAAATACAAAATTATCAAACAGCGCTCCGTAAAAAAATCCCGAAAAACAGTATCTGTCTTCAGGATTCTGCATTTTTAAAAGATCACTCTGCGCCTTCCGGGAACCCGGAAGCGCCCTGCGTTTTATCGTAAAAATGCTGCAAAATATCTTTGCGTGTAACCATGCCTATAAAAAGCCCGCGATCGTCCGTTACCGGCACAAAATTCTGGTTCATTGCGGCCAGCAACAGGTCTTCTATCTCCGCGTTTACATTTACGGGAATCATCTCCCTGCCCCGCGCAATGTCCTTTACCTGGATATGCTCCCGCTCACGGTTTTCCAGCGCGCCGCGTTCCACAATCGCCCAAAGCAGGTCGCCCTCGCTCAGCGTCCCCGCATACCGGCCTTCTTTATCTATCACAGGAATGGCTGCATAACCATAGTGCTTCATTTTTTCAAGCGCCTGGCGCAGGGTAAAATGATCATACAGATAAGCAATCTCGCTTTTAGGCTTTAAAAAGAAAAGTATATTCATACGTCTCCGTTCTTCATTTCTTAAGATAAGGCACGGCCTTGTTTAACCGATTCAATCATACCACATGCGGGGTTTGCAAACAACGCCGGGCGGCCTGTTTGCCCCGGCTTTATTCAAAAAGGTACAGCGAGCCGCCCGACTGGCCGACTGTATCGCCCTGGGCCAAATATTCGCCCGGCGCTATGAGCGTTGCGTTTTCTTTTACATAAGAATTAACCTCAGACGCATTCCCGCCTGCAATCCAAAAATACGTTGCCTTGCCCGCCTGCACCAGTTGTTTAAGTTCATCCAGCGTTATGGCGTTGTCCGTACCCAGGAACCCGCCGAATGCCACAGCTGGCAGCCCCGTATCCACTATAAACTGGGCTACGTCGTTTGCCCGCTGGGATATCACCAGATACGTTCCATTTTTATAGTGCGCAACCAGATATTTTTCCAGCGCTATAGTCCCGCTGTCACCGGTCGTCAGATTCTCCTGGTTGGGCGTCATGCCCGGCACAAGATCTGTGGACTTAAGTTCCGGGCCCGCGTAAGGCATTGTGCTGTTCTGTGCCGGATAAAGCATCACAGTAAGGCTCCAGTAGAGGGGCGCGGCAAGCAGCGCGGCAAACAGCAGGCACACCGCAGCATAAAGCAGCCGCCTGACCGGCTTTTTATAATGGAAGGCCATCAGCGCAAGGGCCCCGGCCCCGGCTGCCACCATTACGGGAACGAGCCATGCCCTCAGGTCCTGGAATGACCACACATAAACGGCCTCAAACGCCAGGGTGGACACCAGGCAAGCGGGAAGCAGAAACTGTTTCCAACCCCGCCGTTCTTTGAACGCCCGCGCCATTTCCGCCATGCCGGGGCCAGCCATGCCCGCAATGCCCGGCGCGAACATGCAAAGGTAATACCTGTGCCAGAAATCCGCAAAGCTAAAAAAGCAAAACATGCAGGCAAACCAGACGATCCAGAAAACAAACGCCCCTTGGCGCGGGTTTAAATTTTTGCGGTCAAACTTTTTTATGCGGGCGGCAATGCAAAAGCCTGCAAGGATGAACAGCCACGACGCCTGGCCGTACAGGGCGGGCGCCCACAAACGGAACACGCCGGACGTGCCGATGTCGTTTCCCACCCCGTCCCCTGCGCCTCTTGTAAATGTTTGCGTCCGGTTTCCCGGGGGGCCCATGGGTCCAAATATGCGCTGTTGCATGGAAGAATTGGCGTTTTGATTCTGCTGCGGCCCCTGGGCCTGGCCTTGCTGAAACTGGAACAAAAACGGCTGAGCGTTGTTGCCCGGCCCCTGCTGTAAGGCCTGGTTCTGGCTGTTCCTCTGGCCGCGGCCAAACAAGCCGCCCTGCCCAAACAGCCGTTCTGTGCCGTTATGGCCAATCACCAGCTCCAGCTCAGAATTATTTTTTGTGCTGCCCACATAAGGCCTCGCATCAGGATGCGTTATGTCCACCGCCAGAACCCAGGCAAAGGATACGCCGCCCAATATCAGCAGGCTGATTGCCGCCGCCATAAGGCGCTTTACAAATTTTTCTTTGGAAAACACAAAATACGCAACAGCAACCGCAGGCAAAATCATATATGCCTGTAGCATTTTTACGTTAAAGCCAATGCCAATCATTACAGCGCATAAAAAAAGCCAGCGCCACCTGGATGTTTCAATGGCGCGGAACAAAAACCAAACGGAGAGAAGAAGCACAAACACAAGCTGCATATCCATTGTGTTGTTGCGCGAAGCCACAGCCACAGCGGGCGTGAGCGCAAATACCAGCGCGGAAATCAAACCCGCCGGGCGGCCGAAACGTTTTACGGCCAGCATGTACATCATTACAGTGGATCCGGTTCCCGCAAGCGCCTGCGGCAGAAGCATGGCCCAGCCGCTGTAGCCAAAAATTTTTACAAAAAGAACCTGCGCCCACAGCCCTAGCGGCGGCTTATCCACGGAAACCACCCCGGCCGGATCGAACGATACGTAGAAAAAATTTCTGGCGCTTTGCGTCATGCTTTTGATGGCGGCGGCATAGTATGCGTTTCCGTAGCCGATTTCCGATATATTATAAAAATACAGCCAGAAGGAAAAAAGCGCTATCAACCCAAGCGCTATTAGATGCCAATATTTATAAAAAAATGATTCCTGGTTTCTGTCCCGCAACATCACGTCCATTTTGCCGCTCCCGGTATGTATTTTGCGCAACACATTGCATTTTATATTGTCCGGCAAAATTGTGAAAGTTGTATGTACTGTTTTTGAACTTTTTGTGATATTTCCGCAGGGCCGCAGGAACAAAAAACCGGGGCGTCCCCCGGCTCAAATCGGTTCGTATCTTTTTTTAAGATGCGTCATCAGCGGCTGCCCGCAAGCCTTTTTCCCATTGCATAGGCTTTCTTGCAATCGTTTGGAAACACTTCCCGCCTACGCTTTTGCTTTGCTTCCGGATCAAACATGGAGCCCTCAAACTTCTCAAAATCGTCAAACAGAAGGGTATCGGTTACAAGCAGGGACTCAACAGGCCCCAAATATGCCTGCGTAAAGCCGTCTATCATTGCAACGCTTTGGTCATAACCCTGCTCCCGTATCCTCTGGTCGTTGGCGCCCAGCGTATAAATCAAGCCCACCGGCATGCTTTTTTCGCAAAGGGAAGGCATTCCGGGCATATAGGCAAGATATTGGTATACCAGCCGTTCCAGAAAAGAGCGGGTCTCACCCGTTACATTGCCCAAATAAACCGGCGAGCCCACCAGGAGAGCATCCGCTTCCTCTATTGTGCGCAAAACCGGCTGCAGGCCGTCCTGCACGGCGCATTTCCCATAACTTGGGCCGCCCTTCAGCTTGCACGCAAAACAGCTTTTGCAGCCCTTAAAATCCAGATCATACAGATGGATCATCTCCGCCTGCGCCCCGGCGCTCTTTGCCCCTTTGAGGGCTTCCGCCAGCAGTGTTGCAGTATTTCCGCTTTTACGGGGACTTCCGTTTATGGCAATTACTTTCATAACAAACCTCCGCTACCTGATATAATTAACCGCGTCTTCTATTCTGGGCGGCATTACGGGTTGCTGTTCCTCTGCCTTATAACCAAACGCCACCGAATAAAAAGGCTCGTATCCTTCCGGTATGCCCAGCGCTTCCCTTGCTTCCTCCTGCTGGTAATAAAACCGCATCAAGCCAAGCCACACAGAACCAATGCCCAAGCTTTCGGCGGCAATCAACATGTTCTCAATGGCTGCCGAGCAATCCACCTGGTACGCCATCGCGTCTTTCCTTCCGGATACAACAACCAGCGTTGGCGCGTTGTACGTAACCTCAAACCCTGGCCGGGCGGCCATGCCACGCATCCAGTCAATTTCCGAAGCCGCCATACCTTCTTTTGCTGCCCTGTTCATGCGCGCAAGCAAATCTTTGTTCTGAATCACCGTAAAGTGCCAGGACTGGTCGTTGTGCGCGGAGGGCGCATACAGTCCCGCCTCCAGAATCGCCTGCAGTTCTTTCTCGCCAATTTGTTCCGGCTTATACCGGCGGACGCTTCTTCTGCTTCTAATTGCAGCAATCACTTCGTTCATAAAACTGCTCCTTTTTATAGTTTAATAGTTTAATAATATTTGAACTATTTCAATATAGCACATAGTATGCTATAATGCAAGAAGAGTTTTAAAACAGGGGGTATTTATGCGGGAATTGTTTCATCCTGGTACAGACCAGATCTGCCTGTCCGCAGTTCTGAGCGCGCTGGGCGATCCCACCCGCCTGCAAATTATTAAAAAGCTTGCGTGCGGTGCGGAAAAAACCTGTTCCTCCTGCCAGTTGGACCTGCCCAAATCCGCTATGTCCCACCACTTCAAAGTTCTCCGGGAAGCCGGATTGATCCATGTGCGCATAGAAGGAAAGCAGCGTTTTTTATCCATACGGTACGGCGACCTGGAAGAAAGATTTCCGGGCCTGCTTAAATCTGTTTTAAAAAGCGTTTGAACAAAAAATCCGGCAAAAGCCGGATCATTTCAAAATCTATATTGTTCTTATTATTTTGTATTGTTCCTGACAAGGTCCAGGTTGAATACGCCAATATCCGTCACAAGCTGCGCGCCGTCCGCTTCCCTGCAGGAAACGCCTTCGTTCAGGCTTATTTCGGGCGGCAGGATATCGCAAACATAGTGTTTTTCATACAGGTTGTTCATGGCGTTGCCGCTGATAATATTCGCCATTTCACTGATGGCTGAAGTCACAAATTCGTCTATCTCCGTAATCTCCATTCCGCTCATGATCTTAACAATCTCAATCACGGCGTCTCTTGGAAACCAGTAGTAAATTTTGCCCTGAACATCACCGGTTATCTCCACCGCTACGCGCAGTTTCTCGGATGTGCCTTCCGAAAAGCTGTGGTTTTCGGATTTCGCGTCCAGGTCCAGCATTAGTTTGAATACATCCCGCGTTGCTTCCGTAAAAGATACAAGAATCTGGTCAACCATTCTGCACCGCCTCCCCATGTACGTAATCCCCAATTTTCTGGTCCGAGGCAGCCACATGATTAATCAGCCACGCAAGCAGCTTGCCTGCAAACTGCTGCATCAGTGTCTCCGGGCATCCCGCCTGCACATAGGCTTCCGCAACCTGGCCAACATACGCCACCATATCCTCGTGTACTTTTTTATGCTCTGCAAATCCGGGGTATCCCACAGACTTCTGGTATGCCTCCTCGTCCGCAAAGTGCGTAATCACATACTCTTTCATAAACGCCAGCGTGTCGTTTACCACAGGCATTTTTTGCTCCCATGAGCCGCCGGACCGCAATGCTTCCACAAAAACCGTTACGCGGCGAAACAATTCTTCGTGCTGCGCGTCTATGGCCGGCACGCCTATTCTGTATTTCTCTTTCCAGATCATCTTGCCCTCCTTTAAAAAAGCGTTTTGTATATACTTCGTTCTTTTGCGCGCGGGAATTAACCATTATATAAAAATTCTAGAAACAAAAAAGATGCGCTAAAAAACCCGGCGCTTTTCGTAAAGGCTCCCGCCTCCAATCCTCTGGCAAAAGACACATTTTTTCAATCCCATTTAAAAATGCCGCTCATAATGAACGGCATTTTTAAGAAAAAAGGCAGAGTGCGGGGCGACACCCCGAAAAGTCTGAATATTAAGCCTTCAGGCGCTCTTCCAGCGCCGCAAGCTGTTTTGTCATTTCTGCGGGCAGGCGCCCGCCATACGTTGCGTAATGCTCTTTAATAGAAGCAACTTCGCGCAGCCACTCTTCCTTGTTCACTTTCAACAGTTCCGCCATGTCTTCATGGCTTACCTTCAGCCCTTCCACATCAATAGCGTCTTCTGTAGGCATATAGCCGATAGGGGTTTTGGCAGCCTTACCCGTTCCCTCGGTACGCTCCACAATCCATTTGAGAACCCGGCTGTTCTCGCCGAATCCCGGCCAGAGCCATTTGCCGTTTTCATCCTTGCGGAACCAGTTTACATAGAAAATCTTGGGCAGTTTGTCTGCACTGCTCTTGGCGCCAATGTCCAGCCAGTGCTGCAGGTAATCGGAGATATTGTATCCGCAGAAAGGCAGCATGGCAAACGGGTCGCGGCGCACCTGGCCGATGTTTGCGGAGATAGCCGCAGCCGTAATTTCCGAACCCATAATGGAACCCATAAAAATGCCATGGTTCCAGTCGAAACTCTCGTGTACCAGCGGAATGGTGCTGGGGCGGCGTCCGCCGATCAGAATAGCGGAGACGGGCACGCCGGCCGGATCTTCCCATTCGGGCGCAATTACCGGGCACTGGCTGGCGGGAGCCGTAAAACGCGCATTGGGATGCGCAGCGGGCGTTCCACTTTCGGGCGTCCAGTCGTTGCCTTTCCAGTCGATCAGATGAGCGGGCGCATCTGTGCCAATGCCTTCCCACCAAACGTCACCGTCGTCCGTCAGGGCCACGTTCGTAAAGATGGAGTTGGACTCTATACTCTTCATTGCGTTGTAGTTGGAATCAAAAGAGGTTCCGGGCGCTACGCCAAAGAATCCGGCTTCCGGGTTAATGGCGTACAGGCGGCCGTCCTTGCCGAATTTCATCCAGGCAATATCGTCGCCAATGGTCTCCACCTTCCATCCGGGAACAGTGGGTACCAGCATGGCCAGGTTGGTTTTTCCGCACGCGCTTGGGAAAGCGCCTGTGATATATTTTTTATTGCCTTTGGGGTCTGTAAGGCGCAGAATCAGCATATGCTCTGCCAGCCATCCCTCGTCCCTTGCCTGCACGGATGCAATGCGCAGTGCAAAGCATTTTTTGCCAAGCAGGGCGTTGCCGCCGTAACCGGAGCCGTAAGACCAAATGAGCCTCTCCTCCGGAAAATGGCTGATGTATTTTTGTTCAATGGGCGCGCAGGGCCACGCCACGTCCTGCTGGCCTTTTTCAAGCGGCGCGCCAACCGAATGCAGGCATTTTACGTATTCGCCGTTTTCTCCCAGTTCATCCAAAACTGCTTTGCCCATACGGGTCATAATGCGCATGTTCACCACAACGTACGGGCTGTCTGTAATCTCCACGCCAATCTTGGAAATAGGCGAACCTATGGGGCCCATGGAGAACGGGATTATATACATGGTTCTGCCGCGCATGCAGCCGGTATACAGTTCCGTCATGGTTTTCTTCAGTTCTGCAGGGTCGACCCAGTTGTTGGTTGGGCCTGCGTCTTCTTTTTTCTTGGAAGCTATAAATGTGCGGTCTTCCACGCGCGCCACATCGGACGGATGGCTGCGGAACAGGTAGCATCCGGGCCGTTTTTCCGGATTCAGCTTGGTTGCCATGCCGGAATCCACCATCTCTTTTAGAAGACGATCATTTTCCGCCTGCGAGCCGTCGCACCAGTAAATATTGTCTGGCTTGCACATTTCTGCAACTTCGTTAATCCATTTTTGCAATTCAATATGTTTTGTCATAACCATTCTCCATTCCAAAATATTTGATCGGAATCCGGCAGCAAATCAAAAAATGCATCATTACTACTTTTTTCCGAAGGGTTCAAAAATATGCTTTGGTAAAGACTTTACTATAAACCATGAAGATTTTCAATACCAAAAATTCATTTTTTTGTGAAATTCGTATCAAAATACAATTTTTTTTATTCGTTCGCATTTACTTCGTCAATCAGCGCCTGCAAATTACCCTCCAATTTGGGATATATTAAATCCAGTTCCTTTAACGTTTTTACAATCACTTTTAAAATAATGTAATCGCGGAACCAGCGGCGGTTCGCCGGGACCACATGCCAGGGGGAGTCTTGGGTACTGCAGTGCGCAAGCACATCCTCATAGCACTCCTGATACTTGTCCCAGTATTCTCTTTCCTTTAAATCGTTCTCTGAGAATTTCCAGTTTTTATCCGGCGTTCTCAGGCGGTCTTTCAGCTTCTCCTGCTGAAAATCCTTGGAGATATGCAGAAAAAACTTTAGAACAATAATATCGTTGGCGTACAGGTATTTTTCAAAATTACGTATTTCTTTGAATCTGCGCGCCGCAACGGCACCGCCAATCAATTTGTGCACGCGTGTCACCAGAACATCTTCGTAGTAGGAACGGTTAAAAACCACAATCTCCCCTCTCCGGGGCATTTTAGCGTGCACACGCCATAAATAGTCATGCCCCAATTCCTCGGGAGTAGGCGTTTTAAAATTTTCCACCACAACGCCCGCCGGATTCACGCTTGCAAGAACATTTCTTACTGCACCGTCCTTGCCGCTGCAGTCCATGCCCTGCAGCAGAATTAAAATCCCTTTTTGCCTGGACGCATATAGCGCCTCTTGCAGCTCCGCAAAGTTTTCCAGCATGGAGGCATACTCCCCCGCAATGTCCTCTTTTGCAAATCCGTTTGTATCCTCCGGATCATAGTCTTTCAGGCGTACCTTATTATTAGATGAAATTGTATACTTTTTTATCATGTTACCCTCCTTGCACGTAAGGAAAAAATAAAAGCAGGTGATTTGTTGAAAACAGCGAAATGATGCAAACCGTATGCTTTTATTCTACATCAAATTACATAAATTATCCATTCTATATCACATTGAAGTATATGGAAAAGAAAACGGCTAAAAGCCTGACAAACCAACTGACATTGCAGGATTAATTGCCGTATTATACCTTTTTTTAAATTTTTGTCATTATTTTAGCTATGGACTTTACAATTATTTTATGTTAATTTAACTTTCAGTTGATTTCTTTTTTAGGCAATTTTTATACAATAGCAGTGAAGGTTGCTTATGATTCAAAGGGGGTTGCCGCATGAATTTCTTCTCACATTTGTTCATATCCCGGGAGTTGTACAAATATTTTAAAAGTGAGATAGAATTGAATAAATGGGCATTTGTATTTGGCAACGTAAAGCCGGATCTGCCCCCCGCCTGTTTTGAAGCAAGGCACACCTTTGAGAATTATTTTAAAAAAGTAAACGAACGGGCCGACCAGCTTGCGAATGAAGAACTCTCGCTCAGGGAATTTTCCGTCAAGCTTGGCGAAGTGTGCCACTTTGCCTGCGATTTTTTCTGCTATTACCATTCCAACTTAAAATTGCACAAAAAAAACATTTTCCATTTTGTGTATGAAATTTGCCTGCAAATTCAATTGAATTTTATGCAGCTCAGACGGAAACTTAAAATCCCGATAGAGTCTACTTCACCGTACAACAATTTTTCTTCCTTCATCACGGATATGCGGAGAAAATATCTGGCGGATGCGCGCAGCATGAAAAAAGACATAGAATACTCCCTTCGCGCCGCAATCAGTATATTCGAAACCATTTTGCAGTCTGTCAATAAGTCCTTTGAGGAAGCCTGGAAGCCGGAATCGGAAGCCCCGACGTTGGAAATTGAAGAGGACGAATATGAAAGTAGCATTATTTACTGATACCTATTTGCCGCAGATCAATGGAGTCACCAACACGCTTACAAAACTTCTGGAATACTACGATAAAAACAAAATCCAATATAAACTGTTCGTCCCGCAATATGAAATCCCAAGTTCAGATTACAATGTAGAACGCTTTTACAGCATTAAATTTTTTGTATACCCGGAGGCCAGGGTAACGTTTCCCAACTTCAGGCGAATCAACGCCACGCTGGCACAATTTGGACCGGATATTGTGCACAACATGACGGAATTTAACATGGGGACCACCGGCATGGGTTACGGAAAAGCGCACAACGTACCCAGTATTTCAAACTACACCACTAATTTTTCCCAATACGCGGAATATTATAAACTCTTCTTTTTAAAAACGCCCATATGGAACTGGATGAAATGGTACCATACGCAAAACGACCTGACTCTCTGCCCTTCCCAATCTGCCCAGAGGATACTGCACAGCCATGGTATCACCAATACAGGCATTTTTTCGCGCGGAATTGACGCGCAGAACTTTATCCCTCAGAAACGCAGCGAGGGCCTGCGAAAAAAGCTGAAAATAGAAAATAAAACCGCCTTTTTGTATGTGGGCCGCATAGCGGTGGAAAAAGATCTGGATGTTCTGTGCGAAGGCTACAAAACGGTCCATAAAAGATTCGGCTCCTCAGCCGGGCTGGTGATAGTGGGGGACGGCCCCTATCTGGACCGGTGCCGCCAGATTTTCCCGCGCGACACGGTGTTTACAGGATTTAAAACAGGCAAAGAGTTGGCCGAAATATACGCGTCCTGCGATTTATTTGTGTGCCCCTCCTCCACCGAAACATTCGGCAACGTTGTGCTGGAAGCCATGGCTTCGGGCCTGCCGGTGATTGGCGCGGACGCAGGCGGTGTGGGCGAGCTCATCCAAAAAAACAAAACGGGCCTGAAATTCAGGGAAAAGGACAGCCAGGAACTTGCCGGATGCATGGAAAGGCTGCTGCTGGATGCAACACTGCGGCAAACGCTTGCCGGGGCCGGACGAACCTTTGCGAACAACCGTTCCTGGGATAAAATATTCGGCGGCCTGATGCAAACATATGAAAAAGTAATAGAAAAATACCACGCCGCAGGCTTAAGCGCATAAATTCAAAGTGTTTACAGCCCCGCTTGCAGTGTAACGCTGCAAGCGGGACTTTTTTATTGCCCTGCCAAATAAAGAATAAATGCCTTCCGATCTGTTCAAAATAATGGCGCAATCATTTTTCTGGAGGTGCCCCATATGGAAAACATGCAAGACGAACTGTCCGCTGCCCTATACTCCGCAAAAGAAGTTCTGGAAGACATACTACTTCTGGATCTTTCGGATGCGACCGCGTGCATGGTGGGGTTTCCCGAAAATACGGTGGACGGCTGGTTTTTGGTGGATACAGGGCCGGAGGCCGCCGCAGGCTTTATTATCGAGCAGGCAAGAGAGCGATTCTGGCGGCAGAAGCCCCGGGCAATCCTCCTGACACACGGACACGTCAAACACGCGGGCGCAGCGGGAAAACTGGCGGATATCTGGAACGTTCCCGTTTATATGCATCCCCTGGAAATGCCTTACTTGACCGCCCTGGCGGATTATCCCAGGCCGGACAGCCGCGAGACGGACAGACTGGAGGACAAAATGGAGGCGTATCCCAAAGGTGGTATAAACTTAAGCTTCCATTCCGTTCCCCTTCCCCTGGACAGAAGCGTGCCGGGCATGCGGGGTTGGCAGTGGGTGCATACCCCGGGCCATACCGCGGGGCATGTATCGTTTTTCCGCCCGGGAGACGGAACGCTGATTGTGGGCGACGCGTTTACCGGAAAGCAGGAAGACCTGTTTGACGCCGCCGCCCTGCATCCGGACGCGGGCCGGCAGTTTGAGTACACAACGGCAGACTGGAGCGCCTCCCTGAATAGCTTTAGGCGGCTGCGCGATCTAAACGCGTCTCTTTCGATATTGAGCCACGGCAAACCGTTGCCGGGCGATGTATTCCAAAAACAGTTGGATTTGCTCCTGAGCCGCCAAACAGAGTTGATAAGGTCCGAGCAGTCAATCGGCCCGGAAGTATAAAGCAGGCCCTTTTTTACCGTTAACCGGCTGTTTAATGTTAATTACAGGGTAATTTAAATCCGTCCCGGCCTTGCGCGCAGGGCCTATTTTTTGTATACTTTTTTATGGTGATGACCATATCCTTATATAAAACCTTACCGGCAAACAGCGGAGGGAGAAACCTGCATGCATGTCTGTAATACCATTTTGGATACCATCGGCAATACGCCGCTGGTTAAAATCAACCGGATCTGCATAAAAGAAAATGTTGAAATATACGCTAAAATAGAAGGAACAAACCCAACCGGCAGCATTAAGGACAGAATTGCCTTAAAAATGATTCAGCAGGCCGAAGCGGAAGGAATACTCATTCCGGGCAAAATAATTATAGAACCCACATCCGGCAATACGGGAATTGGCCTGGCCATGATTGCGGCCGTAAAAGGCTATGAGGTTGAAATCGTAATGAGCGGGGCCGTGTCCGAGGAACGCCGCAAAATGATAGAAGCGTTTGGCGGAACCGTAATATTAACGGATGCCGGACAGGGCACGGATGGCGCAATCCGCGAAGCCAGGCGGCGCGTCGCCCAGAACCCGGATAAATACTTCATGCCCGACCAATTTACCAACCGGTACAATAAGGTGGCGCATTACTCAACCACCGCAGAAGAGATTCTCCGCGATACGGACGGACGGGTGACGCATTTCGTCTCCGCCCTGGGCACCTCCGGCACCCTGATGGGCACAGCAAAGCGTTTAAAAGAACTCAATCCGTATGTCCGCATCATAGAAGCGCATCCGGTGCGGGGCC
The DNA here is from genome assembly GCA_023408315.1 of Bacillota bacterium. GTDB lineage: Bacteria > Bacillota > Clostridia > Christensenellales > Christensenellaceae > JAEYKI01. The sequence goes on along the minus strand of JAEYKI010000019.1, from coordinate 296,611 downwards.
ATTATATCCAGGGCCTTAAGAACATGCAGGAAGCCATTGTGCCGGAGATTTACGATCCCGGCAGAATTGATACCTCCATTATGATCGATTCCGAAGAAGCGTTCGCAATGGCGCGCAGAATCATAAAAGAAGAAGGCATTTTCTGCGGCATGTCCTCCGGCGCGGCCATGCTGGCTGCCGCGCGTGTGGCCGAAACAATAGACCTTGGCGTCATCGTTTGCATTTTTCCGGACAGAGGAGAAAAATACCTGAGTACAAAACTTTTTTTATAAACGCTACGGCTCAAAAGGAGTGGTTATATGAAAATAGCTTTTATTATTTACGATGGAATGACCCTGCTTGATTTTTCAGGCATGTACGATCCCCTGACCCGCCTGAAAACAATGGGATTTATGGATCTTTCGTATGACGTTTGCGCCTGGACCCCTGCCGTGCGATCTTTTGAGGGGCTGGAACTAAAGCCGGATAAAGTACAAAACAGCCTTGCGGAATATAACTATATCTGTATCCCCGGCGGAAACGGCATCTCGGCGCTTATACGCGACGCGCAGTTTCTGGCATGGATTCGGTCTGCTCCCGCCACTTCCTGCATAGCAGCGGTATGCGGAGGCGCGCTTTTGCTGGGCGCGGCCGGTTTGCTTGAGGGCAGACGCGCAACGACCCATCCCGCCATGATGGAAGCCTTAAAAAGATTTACGGATCATATCTCCATGGAGCGGGTTGTGGAGGACGGCAATATCGTTACTGCGCGCGGCGTTACCTCGGCCATAGACTTGGGCCTCTACCTCTGCGGAAAGATTGCCGGGGCAGACGCGCAGGACAAAATTTGTACACAGATGGATTTTGCCGGCAGATGATTTTATAAACAACTCCGCAATTTTATTGCTATCCACGCGCTTGCCGTCTCCCATTTATTTGCATTCATTGTCAACCGGGCAAGCAAATGGTATAATACGCGCATAAGGTTAAGGTAGGAGGGGTACTATTGGGCAAATCCGGTTATCATCATAAAAACCTCAAGGAAGAAATGATCATAAACAGCATCCGTATCATGGGGACAGAAGGATATGACAGTTTTTCCATGCGGAAAGTTGCGAAAGCCTGCGGGGTCAGCCACACCGCCCCTTACCGGCACTTTAAAAACAAAGAGAACCTGATTGCCGCCGTGATCGACGAAGTAAACAATAAATTCAACCAGTTTCTCAAAGAAGCAATGTCCAAGCATCCGGGAGACAATAGAAACCAGCTCAGGGAAATGGCCTTTTCATATGTGGAGTTTCTGATCAAAAACCCGGAATATATGCGGTTCCTGTTCTTCAGCGACTTCAACCGGAAATTTTCTGAAGAACAATTGGATAAATCACTTCCCTACAACATGAGCCTGCCCTATCAAACGTTTATACAGGCGGTCAGGGACTACCGGACTTCTTTGTTGGAGCAGTCCAAAAACCCGGCGGATGAAGAAGAGCTAATCCTGTTTGCCTGGGGCCTGGCGCACGGAATTGCGGTGTTGATCACCCAGAATTATTTCCAGTACCAGGGCGACTACCTGGCGCTCATCCGGCAGATCATGTGGGATGTGGATTTCATCCGGTAATTTGTGCTTATCACATTTTTTATAAAAACTGGAAAAACATCACATACTACGGGTATGTAGGTTGGCTCCACTCAAGGAGGTAGTGTTATGAAAAAAACCATATGCGCCGCGCTTATTTTGTTAGTGTTCTTCAGCCTGCTTGGCTGCGAAACATTCGGCGGCCCGCAGGCCACGCAGCCTGTCGCCACACCGTCCCCCTCTCCCAGCGCGTCGGTCCAGGCGAGTCCTTCCGCCACTCTTTCGCTTGTTCCGTCCGGCAGCGCCAGCCCGTCCGCTTCCGCAACTCAAACTGTCCTTACATACAACAACGCGGAATACGGCTTCAGTTTTTCACTGCCCCAAAGCTGGAAAGGCTATACCATCGTCACATCCAAATGGGAAGGTTCCATTCAGGACGGCAAGGGAAATAACCTGACCAAGAACGGGCCCGAGCTCAGCATCCGTCATCCCCAGTGGACGGAAAAAAATCCACGGCAGGATATTCCCATCATGATATTCACGCTGGCACAGTGGTCGGACATACAGGCGGATAAGCTGCACATTGGCGGGGCTCCTGTGAACCCCACCGAACTGGGGCGCAATTCAACATACGTATTTGCGCTGCCCGCGCGGTACAACTTTGCTTTTCCAACCGGTTATGAGGAAGTGGAGGAAATTTTAAAAACAAATCCTCTGCACCCCACCGAGGATATTGGCCAGGTAAGCTGACCGCCCAAAACGCATAAAAAACTCCCGGTTCATATTATCCGGATAAACGCCATTGTTCATCCGGACGCATCGGGAGTCTAATTTTATTATTTCCTTTTTAAAATTTTTAAACCAGTTTTTAGAAAATATTCAGGAGAGCGTCTGGTTTCGTTCTTCTATTACCGGCAGATTGCCCAGGTTGTTTTCATCCAGGTTGTCCGGCAATGTACGCAGATACTCTTCTCCCCTGTTCTCCGCCACGCCCACGCCTGCTATCCGGCCTTCTTTGGCCATTTGAATGCCTTCCTGCTTGGATACAACGCGTCCGCCGGAAAGCTGGTATCCCGTAATCTCTCCCCCGCGTTTTGTAACGGCCACAATGCTCTCCGCATCCGGTGCGGGCATTGGGTTTATTTTATTCATCATTCCGGAATTCGCCAGGTTCTGCATCCGGATTTGGTCCAAATATGTCATGCTATTTTCTCCTCTCATTTTCTATTCATAGCATTCCCCGTTTTTGCATTTATACCATACATGTATTCCTGTTACACATATTCGCCTGTATTTCCATATACTGAATCAAACGCAAAAAAAAGAAGGCTCGCCATGGATCATTCTAATTTGGAAAAAATCCGCCTGCATCTTGGGTGCGGCAGAACAATACTGCAGGGCTGGATTAATCTGGATATCGCGCCGCTTCCCGGTGTGGACGTGGTGGCGAACCTGGATACCTGCGGAACGGTTCCGCTTCCGTTTCAGGAAAACAGCATAGACGAAATAATGTGTATTCATACAATAGAACATTTAAAAAACACTCTTCCATTTATGCAGGAACTGCACCGCATCGCAAAGCCAGACGCCAGGGCCGTGTTCCTGGTTCCTTACGGTTCTTCCGACGCCGCATTCGAGGACCCCACGCATATGCGCCCATATTTTTTGAATTCGTTTGAATACTTTGCCCAGCCCTGTTACTGGCGTGCGGATTACGGATACCGCGGAGACTGGCAGGCCGAGAATATTGAACTGCTGGTGGAAGATAAATACAGCGGCAAAACGGCTGAGGAAATTTTTTATGAAATCATGCGCCAAAGGAACACCGTTTTGGAAATGACTGTTTCCCTGCGTGCCATAAAGCCTATACGCCCCCCGGAAAAAGAATACCAAAGCGCTCCCAAAATAACCATTGTGCCCCAAAAAAGCGTGAGCAAGTAACCCGTCCTTAATTGTATTGGCCCCGTTTTCGTGATAAAATACAATTGGTTTTAAATATGGTTTTTAAAGCGGAAAGAACAGGGCATTCATGAAAGGCGATCATACAAGCAGGCTAAACAACCCGTTTATGGCACTGCGGCATAAAAATTTCAGGGTATACTGGCTGGGCATGTGCGTATCTTTGATAGGTACGTGGATGCAAAACATTGCTCAGCCCTGGCTGGCCTATTCGCTCACCAATTCGCCGCTGCTGCTTTCCCTGGTGGGCATCATGCAGTTTTTGCCCATGATGCTTTTGTCCCTGTTCGCGGGCATTCTGATAGACAGGTATCCAAATAAACGCATATTGCTGGTAACGCAATCCGCGTCGCTGGTTATCACGCTTATGCTCGCCCTGCTGGTGTGGTCCGGCAAAGTTCAGTACTGGCACATATTGTTTGCCGCAACCGCGCTGGGTGTTGTGAACACGTTCGACATGCCCACCCGCCAGTCCTTCGTGATTCAGCTTGTGGGCAAGAAACACCTTTTAAACGCGGTGGCTCTCAACTCCTCCGTATTTAACATTGCAAGGATATTGGGTCCGGCCCTGGCAGGCGTTATCATGGGGGCTTTTGGCATCGCTTATTGCTTTTACATCAATTCATTCAGTTTTGCGGCGGTCATCGTCAGTTTGTTGTTTATCAAAACGGACACGGTTCAAATGGTCAAAAAGCAAGGCGAAAAAGTATTCGCGAGCATTATGGAAGGCCTTAGGCATATCAAAAACACCCCTGTTCTTTTTAAAACCATTATTATTGTGCTGATTGTATCTGCGTTTGCCATGAACTATACCGTGCTGGCGCCTGTTTTTTCCACCGTGGTGCTGCACCAGCAGGAAGCGGGATTTGGATTTCTGATGTCTTTTATGGGGGTGGGTTCTTTTCTGGGCGCCATGTTCATCGCAACGCGCAGCATAAAAGGCCCCGGCAGGCTGGTGCTGGCGTATTTTCCCGTTATGACGGGCGTTATGCTGATACTGATATCGTTCACCACCTCTTACCTGCTCACCGCGCTCTTTATGGCTGCCTCCGGTTTTTTCTTTGTTTCTTTTTCTTCCAGCGCAAACTCAACCCTGCAGCTCAATACAAACGACGACTTCCGCGGCCGGGTGATGAGCGTATATACGCTGGCACTCGGCGGTTCAACGCCCCCGGGCAATCTGTACGCCGGGCTGTTTACAGATAAACTGGGCCCTGCCACGGGATTTTTCGCCTGCGGCGCCGTTATTCTGATCCTGCTTGCCCTGACGGCATTTTTAAAAAAATATAAACAAAAAAATTTATCCGCATAGCGCAAAGGAGACCGATATGAAAGTTCTGATTGCTCCTATGGCTGTCATAATGGAAACCAGCGGCCCGGCAACAAGAGCCGCGCAGCTTTGCCAATGCCTGCTGGATTTGGGCCATACCCCCGCATTCTGCGCCGCTCTGGACGGCAACTACCGCGAGGTCCCCGGCGCCCGGAATTTTGAATGCCCCATTCCCTCGCCCTTCGGGCTGCCCATGTTTCTGGGCAGGGGCATGTCCAAATTCGCCACTGCAATGGGCGCGCCGCAGCGCGCGGCGGTGCACAGCTTTGAACAGGTCCTCTTTTTTTCAGGTGCTTTGAACAAGAGGTATTTTGCTGATGATGTGGCTGCTTTAAGGCAGGCAATCCAAACGCTCAAGCCGGATGTGGTGTATGCCGAATTCAGGCTTTCCGCCATTGTTGCGGCAAAACTGGAAAACGTTCCGGTTGCCGCCGGTTTCAGCTATCCCGTACGGGCGGAATACGCATGCGACCCAAAATTCAGCCCGCGCGTGCGCGAGTACATCCGTCAATACGGTTTGCCTCAGCTCCAATCCGTATTGGAAGTGCTGAACTGGGCGGACCTTAAAATTGTACCCAGTTCACACGCTCTTGAACCGATCGAGGGAGAAAACATTGTATTTACCGGCCCTTTTCTCCCCCCCGCCCTGCAATCCGGAGAAAACAAACGCAAAAATATTATTGCGTATGTGGGGACAGGCACGCTTGCGCCTGATCTTCTTGTAAAAGCGCTTACGCAGGCATTCCGGGATTCCCGGTATTCCGTACATATTGCGTCCGCTCAGCTAAAGCCGTTTACGCAGGGAAATATTACCGTAGGCAAGCGTTTTGATTTTTCCACTTTAATGCCGGACGCGGCCGCATATATTAACCACGGCGGCCAAAACAGCATTATGACCGGCCTTCTGTACGGCGTTCCCCAGATCGTCTGCCCGGGGCGCGTGTTTGAACGCAAATATAACGCCGAATCAATTGTAAGCCTTGGCGCGGGTATACGCATGGAAGCGGAAGATTTTACGGCAGACGCCCTCTCCGCCTGTATGCATGAGTTTGAGCAAAACGGCTTTTACGCGCAAAACGCCAAAAAAGCCGGAGAAGACCTCCTGAGCCTGGGGGGCGTTAAAAGCGCGGTCCACGCTATAATGAACCTGGCCGAAAGCAAAAAACAAAGGAGTAAATGCGGATGAGCGACTATGTACACGGATATTCGCAGCGCGAAGCGGACCGGCTGGCGGACCAGGCGGATACGCTGGCGCGCCTGCTGCACAGCGGAACAAGGTATCCTGCGGGGGCAATGGTGCTGGAGGCGGGCTGCGGAACCGGATCGCAGACCGTAACGCTGGCAAGTATGAGCGCACAGGCGCATTTTACATGCATGGACGTCTCCCGGGATTCCCTGTGCCAGGCGGTCAATCGGACGGATGCGCTGGGCCTTAAAAACGTTAAATTTATAAAAGGCGATATTTTTGATCTGCCCTTTGCGGACGAATCGTTCGACCATGTGTTTGTCTGCTTTGTGCTGGAGCACTTGCGGGAGCCGGTGCGCGCCCTTACCGCACTCAAGCGCGTCCTTAAAAAAGGCGGCTCCATCACGCTCATTGAGGGGGACCACGGCTCCGCATATTTTTATCCCAGGAGCGAGGAAGCAGAAAAAGCAATCCGCTGCCAGGTTGGCCTTCAGGCGGCACTGGGCGGCAATTCGCTGATTGGCCGGGAGGTGTACCCCCTTCTGCGGCAGGCGGGCTTCAGGCGCATTACCGTCCGGCCCAAAATGGTATATGCGGAGGGCCGGAACCAGGCTCTCTCGGAGGGCTTTACCAAAAAGACGTTCACGGCAATGATTGAAGGCGTGCGGCAGCAAGCCATTGCAAAAAACATGATAGACCCGCAAACGTGGGAAAAAGGAATCCGAGACCTGTACCGCACTGCCGAGCCGGACGGCGTTTTTTGCTACACGTTCTTTAAAGGCAGAGCCATAAAATAAGGAGGTGCACATGCATAACCCATTAATTCTGGACGGCAGGGCCGTAGCGGCCGCCGTTGAATCAGAGCTTTCTGCGCGGGTGCAGAAAATTTTTGCTGAAACGGGCAAAACGCCTGTTCTTGCCACCATTCTGGCGGGAGACAACCCCGCTTCCGTTACCTATGTGCGCATGAAAGGGAATGCGTGCAAACGCATAGGCATGGAATCCCTTAAAATTGAGCTGCCTGCTGAAATTTCCACAAAAAATTTAATGGCAACAATAGAAAAACTGAACCGTGATCCGCAGGTTTGCGGCATACTGCTGCAGCATCCGGTACCGGGGCATATAGACGAACAGGCGTGCTTCAACGCCATATCTCTGGCAAAAGATGTGGATGGCGTGAATACCGCCGGGTTTGGGCGCATGGCAATGGGCCTCCCCGCCTTTAAATCCGCCACGCCCCTGGCCATAATGGAGCTGTTGAGCCGGTACAGCATTTCGCTGGAAGGGCGCGAGGCGGTGGTGGTGGGCAGAAGCCCCATCCTTGGCAAGCCGGTTGCCATGCTCCTTTTGAACCAAAACGCAACAGTAACCGTATGCCATTCCAAAACCAGAAGCCTGCCTGAGATCGTCCGCCGCGCGGAGATTGTGGTGGCTGCCGTGGGACGGCCAAAATTCATACAGGCGGACTGGATCCGGCCCGGCGCGGTTCTGGTGGACGCGGGTTATAATCCGGGTAACGTGGGCGATATAGACCTGGAAAATGCCGCTGCCAAATCCTCCGCCTATACGCCTGTTCCCGGCGGAGTCGGTCCTGTGACCATCGCCATGCTTATGAAACAGACGGTGGATGCCGCGGAATTTTTACTTCGCAGGGATAACTGAGCGCAGGCCGTGCCCGCAAACATCCCGCTCTCTTTTGGAGGAGGTGTTTAAATGGATATCCGCAAAGCCACGCTTTTTGACCTGAACAGGCTTATTGCCCTCCGTTTGGATTATTTCGGGTGCGAAGGGGAACTGACGCAGGCGCAGGCAACAGCGCTTTCTGCACAACTCAAAAAATTTTACTTAAAGCATATCCCCGCCGGAGATTTTATCGCATTTATTGGGGAAACGGATGGGCGGGTGGCGTCCGCCGCTTTTCTGCTGATTACAGAAAGGCCCGCCGCCCCGCACCTTTGCACGGGAAAAACAGGAACCATACTCAACGTGCTCACATACCCGGAGTTTCGCAGAAGGGGGTATTCCACCCTTATACTGCGCGCGTTAATTGAGGAGGCAAAAAAAGAGAACGTTTCCATGCTGGACCTGTTTGCCACGCCGGACGGCAAGCCCCTGTATAAAAAACTGGGGTTTGAAGAAACCAGCTATGCGTCCCTGCGGATGTATTTGTAAAAATTTATAGGATCAAAAGGAGAATGCCATGTCTACGCAAAAACGGTTTATTGCAGAAGAAGAAGCAAAAATGATTCTGGAAAAAGGCTCTCATGGAATACTGTGCACCATATCACCGGAAGGTGAACCTTACGGCGTACCCCTTAACTATTATTATGACAAACATGAAAACACAATTGTTTTTCACTGCGCCGCCGCCGGGCGCAAAATGGATGCCATCCTCGCAAACGGCAAGGCGTCTTTTGTGGTGGTGGGGTTTGAAGATGTGATTCCCCAAAAAACAACCACCTGTTACGAAAGCGCAATGGTATTTGGCAATGCGGTGATAGTGGAGGACGAACAGGAAAAAACGGACAAACTGGTTGCTTTGTGCCAGAAATACGGCACCAAGGATGCGGAGATCAAATCGTCCCTGGCAAAATACATGCCTGCAACCACGGTTGTAAAAATTCAGGTTCAAAAAATCACGGGCAAGCGCAATAAAAAATAATTTGCCCTGCAACCAGGGCGCTAACCCAAGAGCGCCGCTTTTGGGAATAAAAAATAAGGAGATCTAAGCAAATGAAGATTCAAATCGTTTATCATTCGGATACGGGCAATACAAAAAAACTCGCTTTGGCCATTGCGGAGGAACTTGGCATTCCCGCGGAGGAAATGACTGAGAATCCGGCGGTCCGGGACGTTGACCTTCTGTTTGTGGGCGGGTCCTGGCGGGCCTTTAACCTGGAGGCAAACTGCAAAAAATTCCTGAAATCCCTGGAAGCAGGCTCCGCCAAAAACGTTGCTTTGTTCTCCACCTCCGCAATGGGAAAAGGCATAAGCAAATTTGCGGAGAAACTGCTCCGCGGAAAAGGCATCGCAATCTATCCTGAGGAATGCAACAAAAAAGGCGGCGGCGATAAAACAGGCAAGCTGCCCAACGACCAGGACGCGCAGGACGCAAAGGAATTCGCAAAAAAAGCAGTTGCGTCCCTAAATTAGATATTTAATCGGGCGCATATCGCCCCCCAAAGGAATAAACATGTACGAACGAATGCTGGATAAAAGCCATATGCCCGCAGCGGAAGAAATACAAAACACCGTTGGCACAGAGGGCATGCGGCTGCTTGATACGCTGGAAAATTTTTTACACGGCGGCTACAGCTTAAACCGCGAACTGCGTTTTCCGTTTGGGAATTATTACGGCTGGGGGTACAAATACGTCCACAAATCGGCGCACCTGTGCTATCTTTTTTTTGAGCGGGGTGCTTTTACCGTAACCCTGCAGATTGGTAAAAAGGAACTGCCCGCCTTGCAGAAAGCCTACGGCGGATTATTGCCCAAAACCAGGGAACTCTGGAATAACCGCTACCCCTGCGGCGAAGGCGGTTGGGTTCACTATCGGGTTTTGAGTGAACAGGAGCTTGCAGACGTGGTGCGCCTGATATGCATCAAAAAAAAACCGCTCAATCAAACACCAAAGGATGACGAATGAAATCACTGAAAGATATCGTAGCGCCGCTGCTTAACTGGTACGCAGCCAACGCGCGCGCGCTGCCCTGGAGGGACGACCCCACGCCCTACCGCGTGCTGGTTTCTGAGCTTATGCTCCAGCAAACCAGGGTACAGGCGGCGCTCCCCTACTTTGAACGCTTTGTACGCGAACTGCCGGACATTGAGGCGCTGGCGGATGCGGACGAATCCAAGCTTATGAAACTTTGGGAAGGGCTTGGGTATTACAGCCGCGCGCGCAACCTGCAAAAGGCCGCGCAAACCGTTTTGCGCCAGCACGGCGGTGTGATCCCCCGCACATACGCAGAGCTTGTCCTCCTGCCGGGAATCGGTCCGTATACGGCTGGAGCGGTGGCCTCCATAGCCTATGGCGTTCCCCTGCCCGCGGTGGACGGCAACGTATTGCGGGTGATTTCCAGGATCACCGCCAGCCGCGCAAATATTGGCGACCCGGAGACTAAACGTGCTGTTGAACAGAATATCGCCGCCATTCTGCCGGATTCGGACGTGGGCGCGTTCAACCAGTCGCTCATGGAACTGGGCGCGGGAGTCTGCCTGCCCGGCCAGCCAAAATGCGGCGGTTGCCCCGTGCAGGCCCTTTGCGATGGATACCGGCTGGGCATTGCGGCAGAGCTGCCTGTAAAATCCCCAAAACCAAAACGGAAAACGGAAGAAAAAACCGTTTTTGTTCTGGTATGGAAGAGGCGGCTGGCCCTGCTTAAATTTCCGCAAAAAGGGCTGCTGGCCGGTTTATGGGGCCTGCCCGCCGCAGACGGCGCTTTATTACAATCGCCGGCGGCCCACACGCTGGCAAATTGGGGCCTACAGTTTGGCGGGCTGGAGGCGCTTCCCAAGGCAAAGCATATTTTTACCCATGTGGAATGGCATATGCAGGGCTATTGGGCAAATCTAGCCGCGGAGCCTCCCGCCAGCGCGTTTATCTGGGCCACTCCAGAGGAACTGGGCGGCGTGTATTCCGTGCCCTCCGCCCACCGTGCATACCTGACGGAATACTACCGGCGCATCAGTAATAATACGCGCTGAACAGTATTTCCGCTCCCAGATTATCTATTGTCTCAAGCTCGCTTATGGATCGCTTGATATAATTTGCAGCAATCTGCGGATACCCTTTTTTTAAATATAGCCCGGCCAGCGATATAAACACCTGTTTGGAATCCACATAATTATACGTGTGCAGCAGGCGGTCAAACAAATCGTACGCCTTGATGTCCAAAAAAATCTGCAGCAAATCTTCCAGCTTTTTAATCTGCCCCGGCACATCTCCGGCTTGCGTTAAATAATCTTCAAAACCGGCTAGAAAAACGCTGCATACCTGCGCATAAACCCGGCAGGTAAGCTCGTCTGCATGGCTGCGGATAAATTCCACAACCTCCCTTGGATCGCCTTCCGGATTCAGCAGGGCCGCGGCAAATAAAAACGCTTTGCAGCGGGGCGCGCATTCGGGGAGCAGTTTGCACTCCTCCAGTGCGCAGGCCTTGCGCAGCAGGGATTCCGCCTCTTTGTATTGCCCCAGGTATAATGCAATCTTGCCCTCCATGTACCCCTTCTCCGTTTCATAACCTTCCGCCTGCCGGGCTTTTTCCATATACCGGGAAGAAAGCTCTGTAAAACCAATGGAGAGGAATACGTCGCACAGCAGGAGCAAACCGGGCAAATCGTCTCCCGTCACGAATTTTCGCAACAGCTTTTCCACTTCCTCCTGGTTCAGCACCAGTTCTTTCAGCGCCTCTGCAATGTCGTACAAAATAATATAATACGAATTGTCAATTTCAAGTATTTTAGTATACGCCTCCAGGGCTTTCTGATAATCGTGCAGGGAGGCGTACAGCTTTCCCAGCGCGTAATACGGCCGGATGGTAGCGCAGTGGTCCGAAAACTTCAGTTCAGGCGGCGCCTCTCCCATTGCGATTGCCTTTTCAAACGAACCGGCTGCAAGCGTATACCGTTTCCATTCCCAGTATATGCTCCCTTTTAAATACTCCATATCCGTGCAGGCCGGGTAAAACAGAAGGGCACGGTTCAAAACCGCTATCGCCTGCCCGTAGCGTTTCAGGTTATACAGGCACATGGCGGCCCTGAACAACAAATGAGGCGCATATCCTTCCGCCTTGTTAAAATGCTGCATGGATTTCTGGTAGCATTCGTTTGCCTTTTCATAATCATGCAGCGCCACGTATTCGTTTCCCAGATTGAACAATGTAAACGGATTCTCCGGGTCCTTTTCCAGTTGCTTTAATATCATGGGGATGTTCCTGTTTCTCTTATCTTTATCCGCCACCACCCAATCCAGGTATCCCAAATGTTTCAAACGCACATCCAGCACGGCAAACCTGCCTGCGGCCTCCACGCCGTCCTTCCTGGATATCTGCTCGTGGATGTTGCCCACAAACCGGTATTCTCCGTTATTCCGAACCAGGCGCAGGGCGTTGTGCAGCGTGTAATTGGCCCCGTCTCCCACATAATTAATAATATTAAAATGCGCGCCGTCGTAGTCCCTGGTATTTAAAAACGCAAAAAGCTTCTCTTTATCTTCCGCATAAAGGCGTTCGTCCGCATCCAAAAACAGTATCCAGTCATACTTCGCTTCCTCCATGCAGCGGTTTCTTGCGTTTGCAAAGCTTTCGTCCCAGGCATATTCGTATATCCTGGCCCCGTATTGTTTTGCAAGCGCCATTGTGCCGTCACCAGAGCCCGTATCCACCAGTATCATCTCGTCTGCCACATCTGCAATGCTCTCAAGGCAATCCCCAATCAGTTTTTCTTCATCTTTTGCAATTATGCATGCGCTGATTGTCTGCTTCTTCATAAACAAATTCCTCTTATAATTTTGCAACAGGCGGGGTATAACGCCCTGCCTGCCGCTTTAAAAAACAATGATCCATTAAACATTCGGCTTAAGCCTGCGCGTTGTAAAAAGCGCTGAACGTTGCCGTAAACGTGCCTAGGTTATACTGCAGGTGCATATAATGCGCAAAAAGGCCTACGTCTATAAACTGGCTGTTTCCGGCGGTAATCGCCACGTTGCTGTAGGACGGGTCTGTAATATAATGCGTAGACGTGGTATCCGGGCTCACCTGCAGGGATACCGTGAGTGTGGTTGAACCTTCGTTGTACAGGTACAGGGATACAACCTTCAGGGTGGAAATATCGGTATCCGCGAACAAAACGCCGGTACCGGTGACCGCGGTGCTTGTAACCGCGTTCGAGGTAAACGTACTGCCAGAAACGACTGTTGTAATTGATGCGTTCCCAATTGTTACGGTGCCTGCCACAGTAACGGTGGAAGTGATCGCGTCTACCGTGACGGTACCTGCCACCGTCAGGCTGGTGTTTGATACGGTTACCGTGCCTGCTACCGTCAGGCTGGTATTACCTATTGTTACGGGATTTACAATCTCGGATACTGTGATTGTACCGCCAATAGTCACGCTTGCATTTGCTATGGTGGTCAGCAGTTGACTTGCGGTTGTGTTAAAAACTAGGTTGTTCATAAATTGCCTCCATGGTTACTTAAAATTCCATTGGTGCAAAAGGATCCGGCCTTTGGCCAATGGTCTGTAAATGAATGCATGAATCAATTCAATGCATGTAGTAATCTCTCGTTTGTATCTGGCACCATATCTTTGCAACAGGCTCAGATATGCAATCCTGTGCAAACAGGCGTACACGGCAGTACCTGGAAAAAAAATAGGGCGTCAGCGCGTTTGTTTCTCCGGCGGAAATATCGAGAGTTTGCGCGTCGTCTATGAATGTTTTGGAATCCGGGCTTACCTGCAGATTGGCCTTCAGCACGCCGCCGGATGTATTTTTTATAAAAAAAGTCGCAGTTTGTGCAGAGAACAAATCAACAGCCGGCGAAAAGCATTCGCCGGGAAGGCCGTTTATTTCAAATATATACTCCCTGTTTTGGGCCATGAGTTTTTCCGGGCCGCATTCCACTACCTGCACAGATAAAAACGGAGTCTCCTGGCTGTGCACGGATGACGCCTGCACAAAATCTCCCACAGATTTATCAATCTTCAACACGATTCCGTAATTCGGTGTTTTTCCCGTGTGCCAACCAACGGCCAGGCCGGTGATATCGCAGCATACATACCCCGGAACGTCGGACTGCGTAAAATACAAAGAGCATCCCGTCGCTTCCGCTTGGGGCATGGTATCCCAGGTGACGGTTTGCGCGTCAAAATCCTCCATGTTCTCCAAAATGCCAATCGTGCACCTGCATCCCATTTTTCTTTTGAGCGTTTTAATATAAACATGCAGCTCCGCATGTACGATGCTGGCGTGCTGCGGAATTCCCGGAACGCCGCCAAATTGAATAAGCGCCCTGTCCTGGGATACCAGGCAAAAGCGGCCGATGCTTGCCACGCGTTCCAATCCTATGTTTAAAACAGGAGATTCAGAAAAGTTTTCCTGGCTCTGTACCTTGGATACGTATGTTGTTTGTGTTGCCGTTAGTTTGATTGTTTGCATAGTTCTTCCTCAAAAACACTTTATGCCCGGCCGTTATAGTAGGCCACCACGCTTACCGTTGTGCTTGCCGTCACCAGCAGCCTGGCATATTTAATGGGTACGGTAACGGCCTGCAGATAGTTGCTTCCGGCTGTGACTCCCTGGGCCGAAACGTGCGTCACGTAATAACTATTGTCGTCCACCGGCGCTATCTGCAGGGTAACCGTTACGGTGGAGCTTCCGGTATTCCTCAAAAAAAAGCTGTTGCCGCTGTACGTGCCGATATTGGTCGTAAGCAGGATATTGGATCCGGACGTTACGTTGGTTGAGGTGGAGGATTCCACGAATGCGTCGTTATATATTTGCACGGAATCCTGTGTGCCGGATAAATTCCTGATATCAAGATCGGTCGCTGTTACATTTACCGTGTCGCGCGTTTGTGTAAGGTTCCGTATATCCAGATTGACCGCGGTTACAGGCACGGCGCTTTGAGACGAAATCATGAGCGCGCCGCCGCTGTCCAGGGCAACCGCCACGGCATTCGCTCCATTTAAGCCATACAACAACGTGCGCAGTTCTTTTGCTGTTTCATTAAAAATCAAATGATTCATTATTCAACCGCCTCAATCAGGACTGCCCAAAATAAAACGCCTGCACGCTTCCCAGCAGAAGGGATGAAAGCTGAATTCTCGCATATTTGGATACCTTGCTGGGAGTAAAAACAACCGTCCCTCCGGCTACCAGGCTGAATGCGCTTCCGTCCGTAACATAGTAACTGTCATTGTCCAATGGAGCCAATTGCAGGGATATTGTAACTGCCACGCCAATGCTTGTGTTTTTAATAAAATACGTATTTTTTTTATATGTGCCCACGTTTTCCACAAGCAGGTTCACCGTCTGCAAGGCCAGCAGCGTTGCAGAGACGGAATCCGTTGCCGTAAAACGGCTGTATATCTGAAGGGAATCCTGCGCGCCGCTTAAATTCCGTATATCCAGGTCCACCGCCGTTATGGTTATTTGATCCGCAGCCGCGGTCAAGTTGTGTATATCCAGATTTGCTGCGGTTATGTTCAGCGTGGCCGGCGATATCTGCAATATGCCGTTCCCGTCCGCACTAAGCGCCCTGGCGCTCCCGCTATTCTGGCCGTATCCGGCTGCATGAAGATTTTCGCAGCTTGTATTAAAAACCAACTCATTCATAGCCTTTTCCCCGCCGCCGGAAACTTGCGGATTCCTCATACATTTTCGGCTTATACCGCGTACTTGTTGTTATACATATATGTATGTCCACATGTTTTTGTTACTTGTATCAACATGCAGGCAGCATATGTTTTTTTGCCACAATTGTCTAAATATTCACAAAAGGGGTTGACACAGAAAAAAAATAGTTGTACTATAAACAAAAATGTCTCATATGATACAAATGGTGATATAAATGGATGCGTACAAAGATATAGAAAGCGAGATTAAAAAAATCGTTTTGTTCCGGGACCTGCAGGCAGAGACCCTGCGCGCATTGTTTTTGGACCCCAGGGCGGAAGCGCTGGATTTTTTTGCGGGCGAAACCATTTACGACCAAACCCGCTACCGCAAAAGTCTGGGTGTGGTCCTTTCGGGCAAAACAGAGGTGCAAACCGGGCACGCGGACCATACGGTGATTTTAAACCAGCTTACGCCCCCTATTCTCTTCGGCGCGGCAGGGCTATTTCAGGAGGGGGAGGAATACATTACCCGCATTGTTGCCCTGGAAAAAACGCGTATACTCTTTATTCCCCAGGATTTGCTTACAGAAGTGATGCGGCGTGATTTTAAGCTGGTAGAAAACTATCTTGTGTTCCTCTCCCAGCGGATCCGTTTTTTAAACCGCAAAATAAGCAGCTTTACCCAGCCCCAGGCCGAAAACAAACTGGCGCGTTATCTGCTGGATATATCCGCGGAGCAGAACAGCATTTTTATCACTCTGCCCGTTTCCCTGCAGGATGTTGCAAAAATTTTGAATCTGGGCCGGGCTTCCCTGTACCGCGCGCTGGATACGCTGGAAGAGTCCGGCTACATTCAACGCCGCAACAAACGCATCACCATACAGAATCAACAGGCGCTGGAGTCTCTCTGCCTCTGACGCTTTTATTATTCTAAAATTATTAAGGAAGGTATTGTTATGAAAAAAAGCACCGCCATTATACTGGCAATCTTGGTTGCCGCTCTGGCGCTCACCGGCTGCGCCCCCGCCGGGCAGGCAGCCACATCCGCGCCCGCGAGCTCCGCTATTCCCTCCGAAACATCCATTCAGGTGGACGTTTCCGCCTCCCCCTCATCTCCTGCCGCGCAGAAGACAAACGTATCCGTTGCGGCGCTCATTGGCCCCACTGGCATTGGGCTGGTGCAACTGATGGACAGCCAGGACAAGGGCGAAGCCAAAAACAATTACAGCTTTATTCTCACCGGAACGCCGGACGACATTGTGGCCAAGATCACATCCGGGCAGGCGGATATTGCCGCGGTGCCCGTAAACCTTGCGCCCGCCCTGTACGCCAAAACAAACGGCAACGTGCAGCTTCTGGCGATTAATACGCTGGGGGTACTGTATGTCATTGAAAATGGAGACACGGTAAAATCGGCCGCAGATCTGAAAGGCAAAACGCTGTATGCGTCCGGCCAGGCGGCAACGCCCGAATACGTGCTGAACAATATCCTCTCCAAAAACGGCATAGACCCGGCGAAAGACCTGACCATCCAGTGGGAACCGGATCATTCGCAACTTGCTTCCATGGTTATGGCGGGCAAGGCGGACCTGGCCCTGCTGCCTGAACCGTTTGTGACCACGGTTACGCAAAAGAACCCCAAGCTGCGCGTCGCGCTGGATCTGACGCAGGAATGGAAGACGGTGGAATCCGGCGGCGGCAGCCTGATTATGGGCGTTATGATTGTGCGGAAAGATTTTGCGGCAAAAAATACGGAGGCGCTTGCCGCGTTTATGGACGAATATAAGGCTTCCACCCAATATGTGAATCAAAACGTGGCGGATGCCGCCGCGCTGGTTGCCAAATACAAGATCATGGCCTCCGCGGACCTGGCTCAAAAAGCCATTCCAAACTGCAACATCGTCTATACGGACGGGCAGGAGATGAAGAGCCAAATGCAGCCCTTCCTGCAGATTCTTTTTGACGCCAACCCCAAATCCATAGGAGGAAAACTCCCAGATGACGCGTTCTATTACGCCCGCCCGTAAGCACCCGGTACTGCGAAAGATATTCATCGCAGCCATATGGCTGGGGGTGTGGTATGCGGCATTCGGCATCGTGCAGCAGGAGATACTGATCGTATCTCCTGACCAGGTGCTGGTGCGCATGGCAGCGCTGGCAATCCAGGGTGATTTCTGGTCCGCTTCGCTTTTGTCCCTGGCCCGCATCGTCATGGGATTCCTGCTGGCGGTGGGTATTGGCGTGGTGCTGGCCGTATTGTGCTATGTATCGTCCTTTCTGTTCGACCTGATGAGCCCCATTATACGGGTCGTGCGCGCAACGCCCGTGGCGTCTTTTATCATCCTGGCGCTCATCTGGCTCAAGACCGACCATGTGCCCGTGTTCGCTTCTTTTTTGATGGTGTTTCCCATCATCTGGGAAAACGTGTTCAAGGGCATAGAAAACACCAGCCAAAACCTGCTGGACATGGCAAAAGTATTTGGATTCAAAAAACGCAGCGTGCTGGGGAGAATATATGTTCCATCCGTAATGCCCTACCTCATAGCCGCCTGCAACAACGGCATCGGCCTGGCCTGGAAAGCTGGCATTGCGGCCGAGATTCTGGGCGTGCCCGTGCATTCCATAGGGTCTGAACTGTACCATGCAAAAATATACCTGGAGACCATAGACGTATTTGTCTGGACCGCAGTGGTTATTATTTTGAGCATAGCGCTGGAAAAGATATTTTTATCGCTTTTAAAAAAAGCGGGCGCCAGATACAATGTACAATAAAGGAGGCTCCGGCTTGGCCATTCGCATACGCAATCTTACAAAAACATTTGGAGACCAAACCGTGTACCGTGATTTCAGCCTGCGCCTGCCGGATACCGGCTGTGTTTGCCTGTTTGGGCCTTCCGGCAGCGGAAAAACTTCGCTGCTCCAGATGCTCACCGGGCTTCTTGAGCCGGATGAGGGCGTCATAGAGCTCCCGCCCGGCTGCCAGTTTTCCTATGCCTTTCAAGAAGACCGCCTGCTGCCCTGGAATACCGCGGCTGAAAACATCCGCCTGGCCCTGGAGGGTTTGCCGAACGCCAAAAGCGCCCGGTCTGTAACCGAATATTGGCTTAAAAAGCTGGGCCTTTCGGAGTATGCGGATAAACTGCCCGGTGAACTCAGCGGCGGCATGCGCCAGTTGGTTTCGCTTGTGCGCGTGTTTGCGCACGGCGGCAACGTTCTTTTGCTGGACGAACCTTTTCAGGGGATTGACGCGCAAGCCAAAGAAGGCCTTTTTACCCTGCTGGACGAAATAAAAAAAGAAAAGCTGGTGGTACTGATTACCCATTACCCGGAGGAAGCGGTGCGCCTGGCGGATTTCATCCATATACTGCACTTTCCTCCCGTACGCATTGCAGGCACCATCACGGTTTCGGAAGCCATGCGCGCAGACCGCCTGCAAGCCTCTCAGGCAATAAAAAAACTGGCTGCCCAGAGTCATCAGCCAGATTGATGTTTCTTAAAAGGAGTTTTTGGGGCACAACAGCCCTTAACGGCTATTTGAGGGCCTACCCCTCAAAAAAGAGTTGATTAGCCGCTTACATCCGTCTTTCTGTCTTCCGCATACCGGTTCAATATTTTTTTAAGCATATCCGCCACTTCCTGCCGGAAATCAAGCGGAGACACCACCTCAATTCCGTCCGCCATCTGAAGCACAAAATACAGCATGCCCTGCCGCACCGTGCGGACGCTTGCCCAAAAGTACTCACCTTCCTGTTTTTTTATTTTCAGTTCTTCTCCAAACCGGTCCTGCATGGCCTGCAAAATCTCTTCACGGCATTTCACCTCAATCCGCTCTTCGGTGCCGGAGAACATATGGATGTGCCTGTTCGCGTATTCCGCAATGTCCAGGCCGTTCCCAAACCCGGCTATATTTGTCACCGGCTCGGCAGGCTCGTCCAGAATGGTGATGTTGCTGATCTTCTCCAGGCGCAGGTTGGAGAGCGATTCATACTTTGGATATTTGCAGACCAGGTAATAGTAATCCCCCATCCAGATGATGCTGTACGGGCTTACCACCCGCTTTGCGTCGTCCTTTTTCTCCATTTTTCTTGCCACCGTGTATTTCAGGTAATCAAAGCTTACCCGGCATCCCTTTTCAATCGCTTCGGTCAGCATGTCTATGTTATAGAAAATTGCTTTATTGTCGTACTTGATCCGCTTGTGCAGATAGCTCACATTTTCCAGGCGGCTTTCGTCGTACCTGTTTGTCAGCTTTTTTAATTTGTTCACAATTTCTTTTGATTGGCTTGCGGATATAAACCGGGCGGAGAGCACAGCGTCTGTCAGCAGGCGGAGCTCAGAGAATTCAAATTCCGTTTCACGCAGGTAATAGCCCCTGTTGTTCTCTTCATAAGTGCAAATATCATATCCCCTGTCCACCAGGGTGCGGATATCCTCGTATATGGAGCGGCGGTCCGCCGTAATGCCCTCCGCTTTCAGCTTTTTAATGATCTCCGAAGATGTAATGGGATGATCCACATTGGTATCCCTTTTTAATATTTCAGACACCAAAAGGAGCCTTTCCCTGTTCTGAGACATCTCTTTGTCCTCCGTTCAATTGTATATATATCAAAGGAATTTTTCCTGGAACTGCGGTTTGCAGATTTTGTATGAATATGTAATTTTTATTGTATACAGGTTTTACGCCTTTGTCAAATTACGTTTTAAAGAACAGCGGCGTGCAGCAGCAGTTTTATGTTATCCGCGTATATGGCGTCAAACTGTTCAATGGGCAACGGGTTCTGCCCTTCCCCTACTTCCACCGTATATCCGGGCCGCCGGTATTCCTGCACAAACCAATCCTTGTAGCCGCCCGTGCTTGCAATTCCCTCCGCCTCTTCCAGCTTGTAGCCGCTGTCCTGCGCTAAAGCCAGGCCAATCTGGCGGGCCTTTTCATCCGCCAAGCCCATAAAATTCCAAAAAATTACGCGCCCCTGCGAATGATACGCCAGCATAAGCCGGAAATCGCGGCTGCGTGTAAACGCGGTCATCGAACGCGTTTCGGGCTCCGATTCCGCGAAAGGCCCGGGGTATCTTCTTGGGCCGGGGCCTGTAATGCCCATTTGGGCGGCCGCCTTTACAGATTCTTCCCAGGCCGCGTCATAATTATGGTTCAAATCCACCCCGTGGTTGTTGGACTGCCATGTACGGGAGAAATCGTCGCTGCCCATGTTCCAGGCAATCAGATCGTTATAATACGGGTTATCCGGAGAAAGCCCGTTCAAAACCAGATCCACCCCGTCCGGGTTTACCATGGGTACCAGAAAAATGGAGCTCTTGTTCCAGATGCTCTCCGGGCTGTACCCGGCTATGGAACGGCCATAAGCATACGCATGGCAAAAATCTTCCACAAACTTCATCAGCACAGGGCTGGTGATCCACTCCAATGCGTGATGAGCCGCGTTATAAAAAACCTGGTGGCTGCCCGTGCCAAGCCGCAGGTAATACAGGTTACGGTTGAGTACGCTTTTGCCCGCAACACCCACCTGCAAAAAAGGATACCTGGCCGCCAGTCCCATTATATCGTGTTCCAAAACGTCGTATGTATAGTTGATGTTTGTATCCACCACATTGTATGGATACGGTATGATGATATGCCTGCCCACAGGCAGCGCGTTTGGATTCAGGCCCGGATTGGCCGTTTCTATGGCCTCCACCTGCGTGCCGGTTCGGCGGGCAATCCGGTAATACGTATCTCCGCTTTTAAGCCGGTAGGCGGTATACCCAAGCAGATACTTTTTTAAAACATCTAAGGTCCCGGGGCCAATAATACCGTCCTGCGCAAGGTTGTGATCCTTCTGGAATGCGCGTGTGGCACGTTCGGCTGCCTCGCCGTATGTACCGTCCACCTTCTCTATGGGGTACCCCATCTTTTTCAGCAGGGCCTGTATTTCCATGATGTTGCTGCCGCTCATACCCGGCCGGATTGTTTTCATAGTAATCATCCCTTTCAAAACATTTTTTGGCAAACTTTATAATATAGTATTTTTATAAAACCTGTTTTGTGTATTTTTCTTTTTTTACCTTTTTTTTAATTTAATGTAATTAAGCATTGAATTATCCCGGTTATGAAGCTTATACTTAAATGAAAGAACATGGCTTTTGTCAAACGGGCTGTCTGGCCATAAACTCATATTCCAGAATATAAAAAATATGCGGGCGGATTTTTTATCACGGCCTTCTTGCCGGAGCGTTAACATCCAGTTTTGGAGAAAGGAAGGAATATTAATGGAAGAGGAAATTATGGAGATAAAGCTGGTACATACGCCGGATACGCCTATTGTAAGCGTTCGTGAACATATAGCCATAGAAAATTTTGGCGCGCTGATTGGTAAAGCATTTGCGCTGCTTCAAAAAACCGGCGCCACCTGTGTGGGCTCTCCAATCACAATCTACCACTCCCCGCAGATTCACCTGGAAGGTACGGATCTGGAAGTTGGCTTTCCAGTAAGGCCTGCGGACAACTTCACAAGGATACTGAAAGGATGCTTGTGCGCGTCCGGGCTCCACAAAGGGGCGTACAGCCGCCTGCCCCAAACCTATAAGCAGATTTGTGAATGGGTTCGGCAAAATGGTTACGCCATATCCGGGGCGTTCTTTGAAATATACCTGAACGACCCGCGCGAACTGCCTCCCCAGGAATTGATTACCGGGATATGCATACCTATTCGGAAATAATGTTTTCCCGTATCCCTGAAATACCAATTTCAGTGCGCGGTATATTTCTTGTTCCTGAAAAATATAAAAAAGATATTGACTTTGCCCTTGTGGCAACGTTTATACTCCACTCTAGAACATGTTCAGAAAATACGCAGGAGGTTGTATGCTTACCATAGGCTCTTTTTCCAAAGTATGCATGGTCTCAACAAAAACGCTGCGGCATTATGACCGGATGGGCCTCATAAAGCCCGCGCACCTGGATTCGTTTACGGGATACCGCTATTACGACATTACGCAGCTAAAAGACATGCTTTTTATCCAAAAACTCAAGGAGTATGGATTTGCACTCAAGGAAATCAAGGAACTCCTCGGCCCGGGCCGCGCAAACTTAAAAAAATGTATGGAAAAGAAATACGCGCAGATTCAAGAGGAATTGGCGTTGCATAAGAACCTCCTGATAAAAATGCAGAAAGACATTCTGGATTTGGAGAAAGGATTGGATATTATGAAAGAAGAAAAACTGGAAATAAAACTGGTGGATACGGCGGATACGGCCATTGTGAGCGTTCGGGAAAATATCGCCATGCGTGATTTCGACAAACTGTTTAAAAAGCTGACGGATGAAATGGGCCGAATGAAAGCTGATTGCGCGGGGCCTCTCTTTGCCATGTACCACTCGGAGGAATTTGATCCGGAAGACACAGACCTGGAAATCGCTTTTCCGGTCAGCCCGGCAGGCAGCCATACAAGGGTTCTGCCCGCGTGCACATGCGCCATGAGTGTGCACAGGGGCGAATACGGCCGCCTTAAGGAAACCTATATGCAGATTGCGGAATGGATTGAGCGGGAAGGCTGTACCATTTCAAGCGCGCCCTATGAGCGCTACATGAACGACCCCTGCGAAGTGCCCGCGGAAGAGCTTGTTACCGAGGTATATTTTCCCATTAAAAAATAGCGCTGTTTAAAAATTCATTATTTACGCCACTTTTTATTCCCCCTGCAAAAACTGGTAATTTTGGGTGGAAGTAAAAAGTGGTATTTATTTTAAAATTTACGCGTAAACATGTTTTCAACTTTAAGCAGGGCAGGGAGGGATTCAAATCCCAGGCGGGCCAGCAACTCAATCACATACGGATTGTCCACAGGCGTTTTATACGCCGCGGCCTCTCCATAGCCGTCCACATAGGCAGCGCCTTCCTCCCTGGGAATCAGCACCCTGGGCCCGCCCACACAGCCGCCCGCGCAGCCCATGCCTTCTATAAAATTCGCGCTCACAATACCTTCCTGCACGTCCTTTAACAGTGCTTTGCAGGCCGGTACGCCGTCTGCCTGCATGGCTTTCAGGGGAATCCCCCTGCCGGGCACCAGCCGTTCCAGCGTGCTCTGCACAGCGCTGCTCACCCCGCCGCTGCGGGCGTAAATGCGTCCGGCTGTGGAGGAATGGTCCCGCATGTCTTCTTCGCATTCCGCAGGTTTTATGTTCGCCAGCTTGAACACATCCGCAATTTCTTTGAATGTCAGCACATAATCCACCGCGTCCGCAATATCCGCTTCCCTGGCTTCCGCTTTTTTGGCAAGGCACGGGCCAATAAACACCGTTTTTGCCTTTGGATACAATTTTTTTATGGACCTGCCGCAAGCCACCATGGGAGATACGGACGGCGGTATATGGGGCGCCAGTTGGCCGTATACTTTTTTAATCATGCTGATCCATATGGGGCAGCAGCAGCTTGTGAGCAAAAAGTCCTGCTCGGTCTGCACAAGGCGGTCAAATTCCAGGGCTTCCTTTAAGGTCAGGATATCCGCAAACAGGGCCACCTCTATCATACCTGTGAAGCCCAGCTTTTTAAACGCGGTTCGCAGGCGCCCAGGCCCCACCTCGCCGCCAAATTGGCTGGTAAACGCGGGGGCAATCATGGCGTACACCGGTTCCTTGACGGTATGAAGCTGTTCCAGAACAGGCAAAATGTCTCTGCAACCGCTCAAATTGTTTTGTTTGCACACTTCTATGCACGCGCCGCATCCTGTGCAATCTTTTTCAGATACTACCACGTTACCGCCCCCATCCCGCTTGATGGCGTTAAACAGACAGCTTTTTTCGCAGTCTTCTCCGCCGCACAGGCAGTCGGACAGGCGGCATATCACCGCGTGCTTTTCCGGATGCAGCAGGCAAGCCAGTTCATGCGGCTGCGCCGCGGCTTCTTGCGCCAGGTCTCTTTCGCCTTTGCCGTTTAAAAACGCGTCCACAGCCTTTAAATATAATTCTTCAAAGGGCGTCAATCCATCCACCTCCATTTGCTGCATTTATTGTACCCCGCCGCAGGGCGGGGTATCAACTCCGTATTTTATTAAAATACTATTTATAAAGATTTTATAAAAATTTAATTGACTTAGCCCCCGGCGCGGATTATACTTACCCAGTATAATATTTATTATAAATAAATATTATAAATTATAAATAAATTGGAGGACACCGTTGGAAAAGGAAGATCTGGCAAAACAGCTAATGATGGTTTTTATCAATATGAAAAAAAACCATATCAAATATCACACAATGCCTGATACAAAGCGGAGTGAAATAGCTATTCTTACAGTGCTTTTAAACCATAAAAGCCAGGGCGGCATGATGATTACAGAAATCAGCAAGCGCCTCAGCCTGCCGCCGTCCGCCATCACTCCCGTGATTAATAACCTGGAGGAAAAAGGCTTTATTGTCCGTAAAAATTCCCCCTCGGACAGGCGGATTGTTCTGGCCGAGCTGACGGATCAAGGCCTGGCATTCTTTGAAAAAATGCAGGAAAAATTTTACCGCAAGGCGCAGGAACTTTGCGAGCACCTGGGAGAAGAAGACTCGCGCGCCTTTATCCGCATTTATGCCAAGGCGTCCGCGTTTATGAACAGCTTAAAAGAAGAGACCGGCTGCGATACTTCCCGGACATAAAATCCGGTTTATAAGTTTATAAAGAAGGAAAGGTGACAAAATGATCAAACTGGCTAATTACCTAAAGCCATTTGCCTGGCTGCTCGTTGCGGCGGTTGCTCTGCTGTTTGGGCAGGCCATGTGCGACCTTACCCTGCCAAACCTGATGAGCGACATCGTCAACGTAGGCATACAGCAGAACGGCATTAAGGACGCGGTTCCCGAAGCCATCAGCAAAAACGGTTTTACGCTCATGACAATGTTTATGACGCAGGACCAAAAAACAACAGTGGAAAACGACTACAATCTGTTGGGCAAAGACAACCTGTCCGCGGCAGACTATGATACCTACTCAGCAAAATATCCTCTGATGAAGACGGAAGATATTTACGTGCTGCAAAACAGGGATGCCGCCACCTATGATAAATTGAATCCCATATTTGGCGAGACCACCTGGACGATGATCGATTTTATGAAGAGCCAGGCTTCGGCGCAGGGAGCGGATTCATCCGCCTCCGCCACAGACCTGTCCAACGTGGATTTCACAAAGGCGTACGCCATGCTGCCCATGCTGCAGCAAATACCGCCCCAGGCGCTGGATTCCGCGCGCGGGCAGGCGCAGGGCGTAGCTTCTTCCATACAGGTGCAAACCGGCGCGGTGCTTGTAAAGGATTTCTACAAGGAGCTGGGCATGGACCTGGCCGCAATAGAAAACAATTATATACTGACCATTGGCGGTTATATGGTTTTAATCTCCCTTGCGGGCATTGCGGCGGCCATCATTGTGGGCTATCTTGCCGCCAAAACGGCGGCGGGCGTTGCGCGGGACCTGCGCAGGGATGTTTTTACGCGGGTTGAAAGCTTCTCTAACCGGGAATTCGACAAATTTTCAACTTCGTCCCTGATCACCCGTACCACAAACGACATTACGCAGGTGCAGATGATTATTGTAATGGGCGTGCGCATGATCTGTTACTCACCCATCATCGGCATCGGCGGCATTATCATGGCCATTAACGAAAGCGTATCCATGGTATGGATCATTGCGGCGGCAGTTATTGCGCTCATTGGCATGATGATGGTCGTGTTCGCAATTGCGCTGCCAAAGTTCAAGCTGATACAAAAATTAATAGACCGCTTAAACCGCGTGATGCGCGAGAATCTGAGCGGCATGATGGTTATACGCGCCTTTTCCACGCAAAAATACGAGGAAAGCCGGTTTGACGATGCAAATAAAACTCTTACCGGCAACCTGTTGTTTGTAAACCGCCTGATGGTGTTTATATTCCCCGCCATGATGCTGATCATGAACGCCGTGTCCCTGCTCACCATCTGGGTGGGGGCGCACGAGATCGCAGAGTCCGCCATGCAGGTGGGGGATATGATGGCCTTTATGCAATACGCCATGCTCATCATATTCGCGTTTTTAATGCTCTCTATCATATTCATCATGGTGCCCAGGGCCTCGGTTTCCGCCGCACGTATTGCGGAAGTGCTGGAAACACAAGTAAGCATTCAGGATCCTAAACAGCCCAGGCAGTTTGAGCAGCGGGCGCAGGGCTTGCTTGCATTCAAAAACGTTTCCTTCAAATATGAAGGCGCGCCGGAAAACGTGCTGGAAAACATTACGTTTACCGCAAAACCCGGCCAGACAACCGCGTTCATCGGTTCCACCGGCTCGGGCAAAACCACTCTTATAAACCTGATCCCACGGTTTTATGATGTAACGGAAGGCCAGGTGACCATAGACGGCATAGACGTGCGGGACGTATCCCAGCACGACCTGAGAAGCCAGATTGGCTACGTATCCCAGAAGGGCATTCTGTTCTCCGGCACCATTGCAGACAACCTGCGTTACGGTGACGAAAAAGCCTCGCAGGAAGTGCTTGAACAGGCCGCGCAGACCGCCCAGGCTGCGGATTTTATAAATGAAAAGCCGGAAGGCTACGAATACGCAATCGCACAGGACGCAACCAACGTATCCGGAGGCCAGAAGCAGCGCCTCTCCATTGCGCGCGCTTTGGTGAAGAAGGCCCCCATCTATATATTTGACGATACCTTCTCTGCGCTGGACTTTAAAACCGACGCGGCCCTGCGCAAGGCCCTGAAGGCCCATACCCAGTACAGTACAGTATTGATTGTGGCGCAGCGCATAAGCACCATTATGCACGCGGAACAGATCATTGTGCTGGACGAAGGCAAAATTGTAGGCAAGGGCACGCATGAGCAGCTCATGCAAAATTGCGAGACCTATGTAGAAATTGCAACATCACAATTGTCCAAGGAGGAATTGGCATAATGGCTGAAAATAAATCAAACCAAAACAGTAACAGCGCCCCAAACAATCCTCCGGCTGGCGGCCACAAAGGCCCGATGGGAGGCCGGGGACGCGGCGGCGGCGGTATGGGCAGCCCCAGCGGCCCGGTTATGATGGGCCCCGGCGGCCCCAAGGCCAAGGATTTCCGGGGAGCACTGCGCAAGTTGCTCGCCTACTTGGGGCAATACCGCATCTCCCTTATATTTGTAATCGCGTTTTCCGTAATATCCACTGTATTTGCCATTGTAGGCCCCAAAATTCTGGGCAACGCCACCACCAAGATATTCGAGGGCATTATGGGCGTTGTTACGGGAACCGGCTCTGGCATAGACTTTGACTACGTTGCCAGCATCATCATTACGCTGGTGGTGCTGTATGTGATCAGCGCAACTTTCTCCTACATCCAGGGGTTCATTATGACCAACATTTCCATGAAGGTCACGTACAACCTGCGCAGGGAGATTTCCGAAAAAATAAACAAGCTTCCCCTAAAGTATTTTGACAAAACCAGCCACGGCGAGGTGCTGTCCAGGGTAACAAACGATATCGACGTTCTAAACCAGACGCTCACCCAGAGCGTTACGCAGATTATTTCCTCCATTACCATGCTGGTGGGCATACTCATCATGATGTTCACAATCAGCTGGGAGATGACGCTGGTTGCGCTCTGCATCCTGCCCGTATCCTTCCTGCTCATCAGGCTTCTGGTCAAGCGCTCACAAAAACACTTTGCGGCGCAGCAGGAATACCTGGGGCATATCAACGGGCATGTGGAAGAAATGTACGGCGGCCACATCATTATGAAGGCATTCAACCGTGAAAAAGAATCCATGAAGAAATTCACGGAATACAACAACACGCTCTATACCTCCGCGTATAAATCCCAGTTCTTCTCCGGCATTATGATGCCTCTGATGGGCTTCGTGAGCAACGTGGGTTACGTGGGCGTCTGCATACTGGGGGGATACCTGGCTGTTAACGGAACCATTGCCATTGGCGACATTCAGGCGTTTATTCAATACGTGCGCCAGTTTACCCAGCCCATCACGCAGATCGCCAACATCTCCACCATCCTGCAGTCCACCATGGCTGCCGCGGAGCGCGTGTTTGAGTTTCTGGAAGAAGAGGAGGAATCCCCCGACGCCACAACCCCCGTTCCTCTGGAAGGCTTGGAGGGCAACGTAACCTTCCAGAACGTACACTTTGGGTATTCGGATGACAAGATTATCATTCACGATTTTTCAGCGGATATCAAGCAGGGCCAGAAAATCGCCATCGTAGGCCCCACCGGCGCGGGAAAAACAACCATGGTTAAACTGCTGATGCGGTTCTACGATGTGAACAGCGGCGCGATTCTGCTGGACGGCCACGATATAAGGGATTTTGCCCGGAACGATTTGCGCGGCATGTTTGGCATGGTGCTGCAGGATGCGTGGCTCTCCAACGGCACAATCCGGGAAAACATCCGCTACGGCAGGCTGAACGCTACGGACGAGGAAGTATACAAGGCAGCCAAGGCGGCCCAGGTAGACCATTTTGTACGCACCCTGCCCGGCGGCTACGATATGGAACTCAATGAGGAGGCAAACAACGTATCCCAGGGCGAAAAACAATTGCTCACCATTGCGCGGGCGATTCTGGCAGACCCCAAGGTGTTGATTTTGGACGAAGCCACCAGCTCGGTGGATACGCGCACAGAAGTGCTGATTCAGAAAGCAATGGATAACCTGATGAAAAACCGCACCAGCTTTATCATTGCGCACCGTTTATCCACCATCCGCAACGCGGACATGATTATAGTGATGAACGACGGCGATATTGTGGAGCAGGGCACACACAAGGAACTGCTGGCTGCGGGTGGCTTCTACGCCAATCTGTACAACAGCCAGTTTGCGCAGGACGAGATCAGCGCATAATATCCTCCCGCTTTTTAAAAGGCGCCCAATAAAAGATGATATAAAAAGCTGTGAATGTGAATTTCACAGCTTTTTATATATAAATATTAAATTATTGTAACATAAAGAGGATTTTATGTAGTTTTGCTGAATCATACGTTATACTATACATAGCCGCTTAACACTGATAAAGAAAGGGATGATACAGTGGATAATTTAACGGAAGAACGCAAGCTTTTGGCCAGGGGCTATTTTGAGCAGGGCTATAACTGCTGCACCTCCGTAATGCTGCCCTATGCAGGCGAACTGGAAATGGATCACGAAACCATCCTTAGGCTTACGTCATCTTTTGGGGGCGGCATGGCCCGGCTCAAAGAAGTCTGCGGCGCTGTAACCGGCCTGTTTATGGTGCTGGGCTTAAAATACGGCCCCACGGAACCCGGTTTTACGCAGGAAAAAACGGAGCATTACAAAACGCTGCAAAAAATGGCGGCGGATTTTAAAGAAAAAAACGGCTCCCTGTTGTGCCGGGATTTGCTGGACGAGCAAAAATACGCCCACCACGAATGCTGCTTTGCGTATATAGAAGACGCCATAGAACTTTTGGAGAATGAGATCCGGCGCAGGCAGGGATGATTTTTTTATCTTTTCTTTTAGAAAGGAAACGATGCCAAAGCAGCTATGAATGTTAGGTTTATAGCTGTTTTTGTTTAATTATCCTGCACTTAACTTTACCATTTACAATAATATACTGAAAAAGTCTAGAAATTAAAAACGTTAAACAATTAAAAGGAAGGCTCTGAATGAATATTCATTCAAGGCCTTCCTTCACTGTTTCCAACAAATATTTAAATTCCAAAAAGCTTACCCAAAGCCGCTTTATCCAGCTTCTCCCCTATCACGCAGAGGCGTCCGGTGTAATCCGGTCCGCGGTCTTTTAAATTCACCTCGCCCGGCACAAAATCAAACTGCGCCCATTCTCCGCCATTAAGCTGCACAATGCCCTTTGCGCGCAAAACAGTGCCGAATTCTCCGCCGTCCAGTTTTTCAAGCGCGGTTTCAAGGTTTTCTTTATTGAATACTCTGGGCGTCTCAACGCCCCACACTTCAAACGCCTCGTCAGCCGTGTGGTCATGTTCACGGCCGTGTGCGTGTTCATCATGTTCATTGCAGTGCTCATGTTCATGCTCGTGGTGGTGATGCCCGCATGTGCATGCCTCGCCATGGTGGTGCGCCAGTTCATGTTCCAGGGACACAGCAACATCACGCTCCGCCACCCGCATAATGGTCTCCGCGCTTATCTCCTCCCAAGGCGTGGTAATCTGCCTGGCCGTGGGGTTAATGCGCCGTATCTCCCGCGCAACCGCCTCCAGCGTCTGCGCGTCCGCCTGCTGCGCACGGCTGAACACGATTGTTTTTGCATGCTCTATCTGGTCCGTAAAAAATTCAGGCCAGCCGTTCATATATCGGTCGTAATTGGTGGCGTTAACCACCACAATGCGCATGCCGGGCTGCACATCGTCACACTCCTGCACAGCAATACACGCGCGCTCCACGTCTGAGAGCTTGGCAATCCCTGTTGGCTCGATAATAATCCTGTCCGGATTGTATTTCTGGATCAGTTCCAGCAGCGCCCGCTCAAAATTGCCAAGCAGCGTGCAGCAGATGCATCCGGAATAGATTTCCTCCACCTGAATGCCCTGCTCCTGCAAAATATCCCCGTCTATCCCCACATCTCCAAATTCATTTTCAATAATGGCGATTACCTGTGCCGGTTTTCGCTCATCCAATATTTTTTTGATCAGAGTGGTTTTACCTGCACCCAAAAAACCGGAAATAATGTCTATCTTGGTCATGTTGTTTTTTTCTCCTTTATGCCATTTTTGCAAAGCAGTCGCCGCAGTACCCGTATATCTCCAGCTTATGCCCCAGCATATGAAAGTTGCTTTCGCCAATCGCAGGCTTAAACACCTCCATGGGGCAGTTTTCAATCACAATCATCTTGTGGCAGCCCATGCAGAACGCGTAATGCCTGTGTTCGCTCCTTTTTAATTCGTATACCGCCATGCCGTTTTCTTTTACTGCAATTTTTGTGGCAATCCCCTTCTCAGTAAACGTCTCCAGAATCCTATATATGGTGGAAAGGGGCACTCCCTGTTCCTCCAGTCTGCTATAAATGTCCATGGCAGACAGGGGCAGTTCAGCGTTCTCCAGCATAGTAAAAACGCATTCCCTCTGCTTTGTTTTTTTGATTCCCTCTGGCCATTTGATCCTGCAGGTATTTTTCATTCGTTTCACTCCCAAACCTTTTTGTAATAGTAGCGAATTGAACCAGATAATGGAGGGCGCTACCCTCAAATAATTATCAATGCCGCACGCGTTTGAATGTAAAGGTGACGGCAAAGATAACCGCTATGATAAGCACAATGGTGGCGCCGCTGGCCGTATCCCAATAATACGAAGCAATGAGCCCGGATACGCCGGATACAAGGGCGATTGCCACCGCAAAAAAATGATACTGGCGGCTGTTGCGCGCGATATTACGTGCGCCCGCGGCAGGCAGTACCAGCAGCGAACTGATGATTAAAACCCCCACCCATTGTATGGATACGGTAACAACCACAGCGGTCACCACAGCAAAAACTGTCTCATACAGGTTTACGCGGATGCCGCGGCTGCGCGCAAGGGAAGGGTTCACGCTCACCACCAGCAGCTTGTTGAACAGCAGAAACCATAAAGCAACAACAGCCACAAACGTAACGCACAGCATAGCAAGGTCTGTAGCGCTGATACTGAGCAGGTCTCCTATCAGGAAAGCGGAATATTTGGTGAATCCCCCGCTGCGGGAAAGCAGAACAACGCCAAGCGCAATGGCAGTGGAAGAAAAAACGCCTATGATGGTATCCGTAGACGCTGTGTTGGCTTTTTTAACGGCCATAATCGCAAGAGAAAGCAAAACGGAAAACACGATCATGGACCAGAGCGGCTGGCCAAAGCCCAGCAGCACGCCGATGGCAATGCCCGTGAGAGCCGAATGCCCTATGGCGTCCGAAAAAAAAGCCATCCGGTTGCTGACCACCATGGTGCCCAAAAGGCCGAATATAGGGGTTACCAGCAATACGCCCAAAAGGGCGTTTTTCATAAAAATATGGCCCGCCCATTCAAACGGAAGCAGCGTATCCATAATGCTGTAAATACCCGTCATGCCTGTCCGCCCCCTTCCGGATGTCCCAGCCTCTGCAGGCCAAATGCATCCCGCGTAATGGTGTTGCAAAAAACCTCTTGCGGCGTTCCAATGCATTCCACTGTGTTGTTGTTGATTAGCGCCACCCGGTCCGCGTATTCCGCAACCAGGCTAAGGTCGTGGGACACCAATATAATGGAAAGGTCGTAATTCTTCCTGAGGCTGGACACCGTTTTATAAAAAAGTTGCAGGCCCATCTGGTCTACGCCGGATACCGGCTCGTCCAGAAGCAGCAAGTCGGGCAGGGGCACCAGCGCCAAAGCCAGCAGCACCCGCTGCAGCTCTCCGCCGCTAAGCGCCCCCAGGCGCCTTTCCAGCAGATGCCCGGCTTCCACCACCTGAAGGCTTTGCCGCACGGCCTCCCACAACTTTTTGGGGCGGAAAAACCACACGGCCTTGGCTGAAAGCGCCGCCGCAAACAAATCGTACACGCTGATGGGGGAACTGCTGTCAAACTCCAGCTTCTGGGGCACGTAGCCAACCAATGGCGTACCTGTGCGCTTGTTTTTTTCGTCCAGAAAGGTCAGTTCGCCCGTGTGGGGTATTTCTCCCAGAATCGCTTTTAGAAGGGTGCTTTTCCCCGCGCCGTTCCGGCCAATAATGGCCGTCAGTTCGCCGCAGTGAATATGCAAATTAACGTCTTTTAATATCTCTTCTTTTCCAAGCACCACGCCAAACCGTTCAATCCGCGTGCAGCAAAGGCAACCGCATGCGCCCGGCCTGTCCGCCGGTTCTTTGTTCATTGAAGGGCCTCCTTTAAAACCTGCAGGTTGCTTTCCATAATGGTTATATAGGCATCCGCATCCACGGGCCCCGTTACGGCGGGATCCAGTGTGTAAACCTTGCCGCCTGTTTCCTTGGCAATGGTGTTTGCCGCGGTCGCCGGATATTGGGGCTCTGCAAACAAAGCCTTCACATGCAGCCGGTTGATCGTGTCAATGGTTTCCGCAAGTTCCCTTGCGCTTGGTTCGGAACCCGGCTCGCGCTCAATCACGCCCTCTATGTTCAAATTAAATTCCTGCGCAAAGTATGGAAAAGCTTCGTGAAAGGTAACCACATCCCGGTTTGGCAGGCCGTCCAGTTCCTGGTGCATGCGGGTGCGCAAGTCTTCCAGTTTCGCCGCATATGCCAACGTATTGGCGGCTATTTTATCCGCTTCCGCCGGAAACAAGGCCTCCAGCCCCTCGCCTATATTTTTCACCTGCTGAATGGCGCCAGAGACGCTTACCCAGACGTGCGGGTTTTCACCCTCGTCCCCTTCGCCCTGTATCAGTTCAATCCCCTTGCTGGCCTCAATAACGGACAAATGCGGGAACTGCGCAAGCACCTTGCCCATAAAGGATTCCATGCCCGCCCCGTTGATTACAAGCGCGCTTGCTCCCTCCAGGTTCTTCATATCGCCTGGCGTCGCCGAATAATCATGCAGGCACCCGGTTGTGGGCTGCGTCATATCCACCACCCGTATATCCGTATCCTTTGTAACGTTGAGCAACATGATATACATGGGGTAAAAAGAGGCCGCGACGGTTGCCTGCCCGCTTTCCCCTGCGGTGGTACCCAAAGGGCTCTGCGTCCCCTGCGCTGCGCCGCATCCCGCCATCAGCAGAACAGTGGCCAGAAACAATGCCATTAATGTAAAACTGCGTTTACTCATTTTAAATCTCCTAAATGAGAATGAATATCATTCTCATTTATTGTATCCCGCCGCGCATTCAATGTCAATGGGACAAG
Organism: Bacillota bacterium; assembly: GCA_023408315.1. Classification (GTDB taxonomy): domain Bacteria; phylum Bacillota; class Clostridia; order Christensenellales; family Christensenellaceae; genus JAEYKI01. The sequence continues at coordinate 262,440 of JAEYKI010000019.1, read as the reverse complement.
CCATTATTGTAATGATAACTTATTTTATAAAAATCAAACCTGCTTTAAGAAAAAAAGAGGAGCCCGACTGATTTTTATTGGTTCCGTTCTCCGCTATTTTCTGATATGGGCCGGTTTAAAACCTGCTGCAAAAATATTTCTACAATCGCCGGGTCAAACTGGTAACCCGCGTTTTTTTCCAGTTCCCGCACCGCTTCGGCTTCGCTTTTAGGCTCCCTGAAGGGGCTTGGACTTGTCATCGCGTCAAATGCGTCCGCAATGGCAATAATCCTGGACTGAATGGGGATGTCGTCGCCCTTAAGCTGTTTGGGATAGCCCGTTCCATCCCACCGCTCCTGATGGGCCAGAACGAAATGCGCAATCTGCGCCAGTTCCCCCACCGAGCTGAGGATATGGTAACCTATCTCCGCGTGCCTGCGAATCTTTAGCGTCTCGTTCTGGTCCAACTCGGCTTCCTTGTTCAGAATCCTGTCTTCCACCGCAACCTTCCCAATATCGTGCAGCATTCCGGCTGTTTTCAGTTCTTTTAGTTGCAGAGGATTCATTTGCATGGCCTTGCCAATCTCGCCGCATAATTTTCGCACACGTTCTGAATGCCTCTGCTCGCGCTCATTTTTGCCGTACAGCTTTTTCTTGATAATCTCGAGCGTCCGGCTGCGTATCTTAATGCCTTCGGTAAGCTTGTTGTTATACATATGGTCTTCCGCTTTTTTAATCACGTCTATCATGGATTCTTCGGGCTCGTACTTTGTGGAATGCCCAAAGGAGACGGACAAAATAATATTCTCCGTGGAATCCTCTGCAATGGTGTTCTGAATGCGCCTAATGATGCGTTGCGCTTCTCTGGAGTCCGTTTTGGGCAAAAGAATAGAAAACTCGTCTCCCCCGATGCGCGCGATGATATCATCGGCTCTGCACCCACTGCGGAAAACGTCGGATGCTTTTTGAAGCAGCTTGTCCCCCAAAAAATGGCCAAATGCATCGTTTGTAAGCTTAAGGCCGTTTACGTCCGCAATAATCACAGTAAGGGGGTAGTTTCTCCGTGTATCCAGCCTCTGCATTTCCTCCTCAAAAAACCTGCGGTTATACAGGCCGGTCAGTTGGTCGTGGTAACTCAAGTCTTCTATTTTCTTTTCAAACGAATGCCTTTCCACCGCACCGGACATTGCGCCCGCAAACAGTGTCAATACGGATATCTCGCTGCTCGTCCATATTTTTGCCGCTTTGCAGTTATAAAAGGCAATAAACCCCCACAGGCTTTTTTCTGCGAAAAGGGGGAATACAAGGTATGATTTGATTTGATTTGCCTCAAAAAATTTTTTTAAGCCGGACTCGGGCATGCTTGCCGCCAGGTTGGAAAAAGGCTTTCCGGCTGCCAGACAATGCGCAAAATCGTCCGTCTCTTCCAGAAAAAAGCTCTGCAGGTACGCGTGGTTCAGGCTAATCTCTCCTGTCTCGCCGCTCCAGGCAATCTGATGGCTTGCCGTAAAGCGCCTCTGCTCCCCGTCGTACCTGTTCACATACAGCGAAACATTGTCCGCCTCCGTGGACAGGCCCACCAGCCTGAGTCCCTCCGCAAGGGCGCCCATCAGGCCCCGGTTGGAGAGCATTTCGCCGTTTGCCTTTGCTATTGCCGTCAACACCGTCCGCTGTTCCTTTAAAACTTCGTACATTTCTTTGCGCTCTGTAATGTCTGAAACAATCATGGCAAACTGCCTGGGCTGGGGCGAATACAGAACAATGTCAAAATACTTGCCCTTTTCACGAAGCCGGTATTCCACCTGATACGACCGCCCGGTCAGGCAAATATCCTCAAACCGCATAAACAGCTTGTCCCGCATATCCGGATATAGCTTGAATATGGAACCGCCCAGTATATCCTGCTTTTTAAAGCCCGTAATGGCCTCAAACGCCGGGTTATCGTCTATGCATATGAAATCCCTCTCTCCGCCGGGATTTACCATTTTGCAAACCAGCAGGCCTTGCCTCATCTGGGTTAAAAGCAACCTGTTTTTCTGTTCGCTTTTCTCCAGAACCTTCATAATTTCTATATTGCGGGTGATTTCAGTAAGAATAATCAACAGGCCGGACGACACCCTGTTTTCAACAATGTTGGAAACATTTATGTAATAATATCTGGACTTATTTTCCCTCCGCACTTCTATCTGCTCTTCCTTTTTTTCTGCAACAGCCAAAAGCAACGGCTCGTATATTCCCAGTACGCAAAATATATTTTTATGCAGGGCATGTTTCCCCAGTTCTGAGAATATCCCGGCGGCCGCTTCGTTAAAATCTATAATCATATTGTCTCTCAACACAATAACGCCGTTGCCCGAGCTCTCAAACACACGCCTGTACACCAAAGGTTTTAAATTTAAAAATTGAAATTTAAAAACAGAGACCATCAGCAGCAGGCAGGATACGGGAGACATGATGGCGGCAAAATCCAGATCCAAAGAAAATGCGTTAAAGGCGATCATAACCATTCCAATGCAGGGCAGAATGGCAGCGGGCAGGGTGAGCAGTAAAGATTTGCGCTCCACTTTTTCGGTAATTCTGAACTTTCCCAGAATCAGAGCAACAGACCAGAACAGGCTGAAAAAAACAAACGCAGGCTGAACATAGTATAAAACGCCCCGTCCAAAAATCAAAACCCGCAGGGGGCCTCCGGAACGGTATACTATTTCAGAATAAAACAAATGGTGATAGCCGTTGGTTAAATGAATCAAGAATACAAATACCGGAACAACCAAAAACAAGACTATGTAGCCCGGTTTTAAATACCGTTCTTTTTTTGCATATTGCATCGAAAGAATAAGCAGCATGGCGGGAAAAAATGGCAGCCCCAGATACTGTATCTGATTCCAGAACAGCGCCGATGCAGCATCCCGGCTGTTCAGCTCCATCATGTATCCGAATACATATATTGAAATTAAAAGGCACATAACGGCAAACGAACACGCCGGTTTAGACCTTCCGTTTGCGATGGCGTATATGGCTAAAAAAGCAGTCAGGACAACAGCTACGAAAAGATAAACGCTTATTGAATTCAAAAGGTTCATGAACTGTTTCCTTCCTGCATGCCTGTCATAATCTGCGGCTTTGAGAGCATGATTATATATTATAACATGTTTTTTATCTGCACAATATTCTTGCAAAAATAATACGAAAATTATACTTAACACGCTATTTGTGATATATTAGAAAATAAGAAAAAAACAGGAGAGGGTATAGAATTGAACGCTCCACCCCTTAAAACGCCATTTTTCTTTGACGGCGCGTTTGGAACCTATTACAGTCTGCTCGCCAAAAAAGCGGCTTTATGTGAATACGCCAACGAAAGCGATCCGGATATTGTCCTAGGTATACACCGCGCCTACCTGCAGGCGGGTGCCGTTGCCATAAAGACCAATACGTTTGCAGCCAATCTTCAGTTTTTAAGCGGCCCCGGCGAGGTTTCTTCCGTTATACAAAGGGGATACGCCATCGCAATGCAAGCCGTGCAGGGTACTGACGCACGCGTTTTTGCGGATATCGGCCCCATCCTCCGGGAAGATCAACCGGTAAGCGGCGAATACCAGGATATCACGCGTATTTTTATAGAATGCGGTGCAACCAATTTTTTATTTGAAACGCAGGCCTGCCTTGATCCGCTGTATTCCTCTCTTGCACTTATTAAGAAAAACAACCCGCATGCTCTTGTGTTTGTATCCTTCGCCGTTTCGCAGGAAGGGTATACCAATAGCGGCATGTATTATAAAAATCTGCTTCACGTAGCTGCGGAATGCCCCCATACGGATATTGTGGGCCTCAATTGCTCGTGCGGGCCCAGCCATATGTACAATCTGCTCGCGGCCCTGGGGCCCATTCAAAAGCCTTTGTCAGCCATGCCCAACGCCGGTTATCCAACTACCCTAAACGGCCGCACCGTATATCAGGACAACGCCGTATATTTCTCCTCCCGACTGGCGGATATTTACGGGCTGGGCGTGCAGGTGCTGGGGGGATGCTGCGGAACAACGCCGGAACACATTCGAGAGACCGTAAGGCGTGTGCGGGCGCGGCAGGCCCCCCCAAGCGCAGCACCAAGAAATGCCCCCACGGATCAAAAAACAGCATCCAAAAACAGGCTGCTGAAAAAATTGGCGCAGGGCAAAAAATTGCTTGCGGTTGAACTGGACGCACCGCTGAATCCCAACTGCGCTTTTCTGATTGATTCTGCCAGAAAAGCGCAGGCCGCCGGAGCGGACCTGGCCACCATTGCGGATTCCCCGCTGGCACGTAGCCGTGCGGACAGCATTATGGTGGCGGCCAGGGTGGAACGGGAAACAGGGATAAACGTTTTGCCCCATTTGTGCTGCCGGGACCGAAACCAGATTGGATTGCAGGCAGCGCTTATTGCTGGAAAAATGGAAGGGCTTGAAAATATTTTTGTTGTGACGGGTGATCCTGTTTCTCTGCGGGACAGAGGCGAATACAAAGGCGTTTATCATTTTAGCGCGAGCGGCCTTATCTCCTTTATCCGGCATTTGAACGCCGAGATATTTCTGGATTCGCCTTACTGCATCGGCGGCGCGCTCAACCCCAACGCCGCCAATTTTTCTGCGGAGCTTAAACGTGCCAGCCAGAAGATTGAGAGCGGTGCGGAATTCCTGCTGACCCAGCCCGTTTTTTCGGATTCGGCGGTCCAAAACCTCTTTCTGGCCAAAAAAGAACTGGACTGCAACATATTGGCGGGACTACTGCCTGTTGCCGGATATAAGAACGCACTTTTTTTAAACAATGAGGTGCCTGGCATCCAGATACCCGGTAATTTGATTTGTGAACTGGAGGGCAAACCGGCGGCAGAAGCTGCGGAAGTATCCATCCGGTATTGCATGGAGATTGTTAAAAAAACATATTCTAGCTGCAACGGATACTATATTATAACGCCTCTAAAAAAGACGGATATGGTATGCGCGCTGATACAAAAAATAAGGAGTTTTGAATAAATGATTATTATTGGTGAAAAGCTGAACACCTCCATTCCCAAAACGCAGGCCGCTGTTATATCCAGGGACGCGGACTATTTAAAAAACCTGATCTTAACTCAGGTCGAAGCCGGCGCAGATTTTTTAGATATCAATACAGCCGCGGGGACAGATGATGAGCTTGCAAGTATGAAATGGCTTTTAGGCCTTGTACTGGAACAGTCTGGAGTTGGGATTATGCTGGATTCCCCCTCGCCGGATGTAATCGCCCAGGCCATGGGCATGCTGGGAGGCAGGCCCGTTATCGTCAATTCGGTTTCCCTGGCAGAGCGCACCCAACTGCTTCCCCTGATTGCGGAGGCGGGCGCTTGGGTTGTGGGATTGCCTATTGATGAAAAAGGCATTCCGGATACTGCGCAGAAACGCGCGGATAACGCAGGCCGCTTGCTGGATAAAATCGCGCAGGCCGGTATCCCGCAGGATAAGGTTTTGATAGACGTTCTGGCTGAATCCCTTGCCGTATCCGATTACAATCTCAAGCGCTCGCTGGACACCGTTGCCGCCATGCGCGCAAGATTCTCCGGCGTAAAAACCGTATGCGGTGTATCCAACGTGTCTTTTGGGTTGCCCAAACGCATCAACATAAACGCTTCTTTTCTTTCCGCCGCTATTGTCTTGGGGCTTTCCGCCGCTATTCTGGATATCACCTCGCCCACCATAAAATCCGCTTTACTCTCTTCCCTGGCTGTTGCGGGGCTTGACGAGTACTGCCTCGGTTATATTGCCTATATGCGCAACCACTAAAAACGCCCCAAATATAACGGTGCGCCGCCCGGTATTTCAGCAATGCCGGGCTTTTTGTTCAAAAAAATTCACAGACAATTCAATTTGCGTTCATTAATATTTTAAAAAGGTTCATAGGCCCTACATATTTGCTGTTTATAGTAAAGCCAGCAACAAAAAGGAGGACTGGCGATGCCTTGTGAGACCACCAGCAAAACATTCATTGCATTGGGAACCATGAATACCATTCAGATTTATGGCTCCGGAAATCACCGGGCGGTTGAACTGGCGGCGCAGCGCGTATGCGAAATATCGGGCCGGATGTCTGTTTACCGGGAAGGCAGCGATATATATAAGCTGAACATAAAAGCAGGCACAGGCCCGCAAAAAATGCATGCAGATACGCTGTATCTTCTGGGCCTGGCCCGTAAATATTCCCAACTGACAGCGGCCACGTTTGACGTCACTGCAGGGCCTCTCACTACTCTCTGGAGCATTGGCAAAAAAGGAAATTACCTTCCCTCTGCCCAAGAGATTAACAAGGCTTTGGGATATACCGGATACGAAGGCCTGTTGGTTTACCCGGAGCAGTCTGCCGCTGAATTAAAAAAACCCGGCATGGCAGTGGACCTTGGCGGTATAGCCAAGGGGTATGCGGGAGACGAAGTGAGGCGAATCCTTGCAAAAAACGGCGTGCAAAGCGCGCTCGCAAACCTGGGCGGAAACATAGTTGCCGTTGGCTTAAAGCCGGACGGTTCACCGTGGCGTGTAGGCGTACAGAACCCTCTGCGGCCGCGGTGCGAAAGCCTGTTTACCCTGCAATGTTCGGACTGCAGCGTTGTAACCTCGGGCGTCAACGAGCGCTTCTTTATAAGGGAAGGAAGGCGTTGGCACCATATTATAGACCCCCGTACGGGAGCGCCCGCGCAGAGCGGTCTCCTTTCAGTCACCGTGGTCTGCCCATCAGGAACTCATGCAGACGCGCTCAGCACGGCGCTGTTTGTGTTGGGATTAAAAAAGCATTCGGATTTTGGTTCCCTGCTGCTTGCCAACGCGGGGGCGGAAGCGGCATATGTAACTGAAAAACTGGAAGTGCTTTTAACGCCCGGCTTATCCGGACAAATCAGTATGAAAGGCGGCGTAATATGAGCAAAACAAATACAGCGGCGAAAAAAAAGCCATCCCTCCTGCGCATCATCCGCGCCTGCGTGCAGGCAGCATTCTTTATTTTTCTGCCCGCACTGTATATCTCCGCATTTGCAGATTTAAAATTCATCTACCAGTCCGTTATGGAAGGAACGTTCGATGTGGCGGCCCTTCTGCCACAGGTATTGGAACTGGCGGCTGTTGTTGCGGTTACCCTTGTTTTAGGGCGTTTCTTCTGCGGATGGATGTGCGCGTTTGGTTCTTTTGGAGATTTTATATTCGGCATTGCCAAAAAGGGTTTGCACGTGCGGTTCAGGATAGATGAAAAGGCAGACCGGGCACTTAAATCTGTAAAATACGGCCTGCTTGCCCTTGCGGTGGTATTCCTTTGGACGTACAACGTGCCTGGTCTCTCCTCCGCCAGCCCCTGGGACGTATTTGGCATGCTCGCAACAGTGGGCACGGCCCCCAATCTTTCTCTTATATTTTCCAACCTGATGCCGGGTTTCATCTTTTTTATACTTATCTCTGTCGGCTCGGCGTTTGTGCAGCGGTTTTTCTGCCGGTATCTCTGCCCGCTGGGAGCAGTGTTTGCCATACTCTCCGCACTTAGGATATCCAGAGTTATAAAACCGGCCAGAAACTGCGGCAAGTGCAGGGTTTGTACACAAAGCTGCGCCATGGGTATTTCTCTGTACAAAATGGAATTCGTTCATTCGGGTGAATGCATCGAATGCCTGCAATGCATTTCATCCTGCCCCAGGCAAAACGTAAGCTTACGTGTGGCAGGCCAGGACGCAAGGCCTCTGGTGGCAGGCGCCGTGGCTGCCATTGCCATTACGGGTTTGTGGGGTACTTCCGGTGCCGCACTTGCCAAAACAGATGAATCTGCCATAGCAGTAGCCTCGCAATCTTCAGCAATTCCTTCCCTCCAGGAGGACCTGTTTGATTCCTCTGCACTCATCCAGCCCGAGGCAACCCTTACCCCCGCCGTAACAAACGGCACGCAGGCAGATTCCGTGCAAACATCCGCTTACAAGAACGGAACCTATACCGGCACAGGCTACGGGTTCAGGGGCCAGACAAAGGTTTCCGTTACTATACAAAACGGCGAGGTTACGGATGTTGTCACAGTTTCCACGCAGGATGACCAAAAATGGTATCAACGGGCTTTTAGTACAATTGCCAACCGGATTGTAAGCAGCCAGTCCGCCGATGTAAACGCCGTATCCGGAGCCACATACAGCAGCCAGGGCATTATGGAAGCCGTGGCAAACGCACTGGACCAGGCTGCCGCCTGACCGCTTATATAATGAAAGCTCCCGTTTATTTAAGTGCGGGAGCTTTTTTATGGATATATCCTGTTAAAAATAGAAAGAGCGCCCGCAAACCACAGGCGCTCCTGTCCACCCCCAGAAGTCGCAGACTTTTGGGAGCGGCTTATGGGAGCCCATGCAGACGATGGCTGCATGGGCAGGTTTGGCTTTTTTTAACTATCTTTTAATAATATTGATGTTGCCGGAGGTTGTTCCCACCTCTACACTGTTCTGGCCATTTTTATACACGCCATGGGCCATTGCAAAGTCGCTGTTCAGGTCGCCGCTTACACTGCTGTGTTTGAGCGTAAATCCCTCATTCTCGGGTAGTTTGAGCATTACTTCCCCGGAAACCGTCCCAACGTTGATTTTGCTTGGCATCTCGTTTACGGACAGGCTGACCGACCCGCTGGTGGACCCCGCGTCAACCGATTGTATTCGTTCTGCATCCAGCATAATTTCTCCTGATGTGCTACGGGCAGAAAGAGACTCGCAGCTGCCGCCCATGAGCGTGATGGTGCCGGATGTTTCATGCAGGTTGATGGAACCCGTTGTAATATCCCGCAGGCTCATTTCGCCAGAGATGGAACTGGCCTCCACGCTGTCTGCCCGGATGTTCTTTGCCTCAATTTCTCCGGAAGTGGTATCAATCTTAAGCTGCGCAGCGTTTATGTCCTGCGCACTGATCTCTCCGGATACGGTATGAAGCCCAATGTTGTTTTTGTAGCTTGCAGGCAGGTATAGCGTTACCTGAATATCGCGGATGCGGCCCCAGGAGAACCACACTTTGTCTCCAAGGCCGCTGTTGGCCCGTAGCGTATCTCCGTTTACCCCGCACTGCATCACTTCGTCCTGATCCAACTGCCCGTTGCTGCTTTCCTCAATGCGGATCTTTGAATCGTTCGTGGTAACAACCGTGATCTGCTCGCTTATAAAATCCAGGTAGATATTCTTGATACCCTGCGCGTCCGTCTCAAATTCCGTCTGTTTTACAACGTCTCCGGTCTGCATGCCAAAAAACGGGCCAAACGGCATAAACAGCACGTTTCTGATTGCGATTCCCCAAACCAGAACCGCGCAAAGGGCGGCGGCAATTATGATCAATATGATCAGTTTAGCTGTTTTATTCATTGCTTACCACTCCCCGCATCAGTCCAAATGGATTCGTACAATCCGGTGCACCACAACCGCAATAATAAAGATCAGCCAGGTAATATACCAAGCGCCGGTTGTAAAACTGATCAAAAAGTAAAGCAACACGGCTACCGGCCAGATAATGCTGCCGTACATATCGCGTTTGTGCGCTTTTTCGGCGTTGCTGGCTTTCCATTCCCTAAATTCTTCCACCATCGTGTCGTCCATCTTTTTGTATTTGGGATGCACAATGTTGTTGTACACCAGCAACGCGGTGGCGCCGGCAATCAGCACAAACATCAGAATAACGCCCACTACCGGCTGGTTAAACAATGCCAGCAGAATTACAGCCACAGGGCTCAGAATATACAGGGCAACCGCCATTGCAATATATTTTCCTGATTTTTTGCGGTTTTCCGTCATCTGCTCGTTGCTGATGGGATCGCTCATCTCATGGATCAGCTGGTCCACATCTCCTATGCTCCGCTTTACAATTTCAAAGGCTTCCTCTGCAGTTGCACCCTTTTGAAGCAGATCCTGATATTTTTCATTCAGATTCAAAAGAATCTCTTCCCGCATATCAACGGTTTTTTTGTTCTTGGGGGCTCCTGCGAAAAGCTCCTCCACATACTTGCGTAATTTTTCTTCCATTTTTAAATCACTCCTCCAAACCTTTTACAAAAGACTGTCTATCAGCCTCTTTGTTTTCTCCCATTCCTCTTTGTTCTGCTCGTACATCACCCTTCCCAGTTTTGTGATCCGGTAATAGCGTCTCCTGGCCCCCGTTGTTTCATCGCCCCAATAAGACTCGATCATTTTGCCTTCCTCAAGCCTTCTGAATGCCGAATACAGCGTGGCTTCCTTCAGTTCGTACTCACCCTTTGTCTTCTCCTGGATGCATTTGTTGATTTCATACCCGTAGCTGTCCTTTTGCAGAAGCTGCGCCAGTATGATCGTTTCGGTGTGTCCCCTGACCAGATCGGACGTAATAGACAAGCAAGTCATCTCCTCTCATCTGTAATATATATTCTTTATTGTATCTATAATTTAACATAGTATACCTCGCCTGTCAATGTATATTTTTTTAATTTTTATATTTTATTATAATATAAATTTTTTCGTATAATATATGAACTGCCATTTTTACTATAACCATAACTCCCTGTTAAATAAAAAAGGCATTTCAGCGGTCTTCCCATTGAAATGCTTTTTGCTTGATATACTATTCATCCGCTACTTTTGATCGGTAAACCCAATAGAAACATGGGTTGCATCGCAAAACGGCTTGTTGTCCGAACGGCCGCAGCGGCACAGCGTCACACGGTTGCGGACTTCATACACACTGCCGTCCGCAGATTCTATAGGAATGCCGCCGCGCACCCAAATGGGGCCGCTGCAATACACGCCGGGGTCCTGTATAATCACTATGGAAGGCTCATATACGGGTTCTATGGGTTGCCGTGTCTCCTTGTCCAGCGCCACCAGCCGTCCCGCCGGGCATTCGCAAATGGCTTGCAGGCACTCCTCCATATGGCCTCCCTCCTCCGCCAGTTCCCATGCGTCGCCATGTTTTTGATGGCAAAAGCGCGCGAAGGCGCAAAGGTTCTCCACATCCGCCAATATCACATCCGGGCCTTCCGTAATCTCGGCCTGCTCAAAAAACGGTTCCCTGGACGCCGTTTCCCTGCCGTCGAAATCAGTATATTTATGGTGTCCGTCGCAGAAGGGCATGTTGCCGGAATGCCCGCAACGGCAAAGCGCATAGGTCTTCATGGGCGGATAGGTTTTGCCCTGTTTATACTCCGAACCAAACCCCTTCGCCTTGATAACTTTTTCTTCCAGCGGCACGCTGCCGGATACCATATACGGCCCATCCGGCGTTATTTTTATTTTTGCATCCATTTGTTTGTCTCCATCTTATTATAGATTTATTATAAAGCATACTGCCCATATTGCAATCAATTTACTTCCATATACAATGTGCCGCAGAGAAAAAAAGTTGGCACCGCCGCCAGTGGCGGATGAAAGGAGCGCAGCTTACGCTGAATGTGAGGCGTATGCGAGCGCATGCGCAAAAGAAAAACTAACGCGAAGAATAAACCCGTAGTGAAGCGGGGCTGGTTCCCCTTCGAGTAAAAAAAGGCCCTTAAACGGTGGATTGGTTTTTCACCGCCAAAGGGCCTGGGTAACTGTGTACTATTTATGCGCTTATCAGGTCAATTTCCATTTCAGCTTGCCTTTTTCTGCGCGCACGTCCTGCAGAATTTTTGTGTAAGGTTTGTTATGCACCACGCAGCCTACGTTCTGCTGACGGATCAGCAGTTCTACGCAGCTGTCGCAGGCTGTGCACCAATGGATTGCTTCTTCGTTGTCTTCGCAATATTTCTTGGGCAGCTTGGGATCGGCCAGAGACTGGCGGCCCAGCGAGATCATGTCCGCATAGCCGTGTTCAATATTGTAATTGCCCCAGTGGAACATGTTGTTCCATTCCGGGCTAACCGCCTGCAGGTTGTTTTTGCCTTTGTTCAGCACAGAGTAAGCGCCGCCCACAACAACCGTATCCGGATTTTTCATGTTTTCTTTGATTGTTTTCGCCATTGTGAAGTGCAGGTACACATCGTCCGGCTTAATTTTGTCGGGCATATGCAGCGCCATTGTGATGGAAGGCGCGCCTGTGGACTCCAGAATGAAGTTTGCGCCGCGTGCTTCCAGGCCTTTTACCAGATCGATGGATTCTGTCAAATCCATAATGGCGGTATCCGGGCCAGCAGATCCCTGTCCGCCGGGGAAGCCTTCCCACATGGAAACCTTGGAACCAACAATAAAGCTGGGATCGTTCACAACCTTGCGCACTTTTTCCACCATGTCAAATGCGTAACGGCTTCTGTTCTCCCATGCGCCGCCGTACTTCCATTTGCGGTCGTTATAGGGACGCAGCACCTGCGAGCCAAAGTAACCGTGGCAGAACTTAAGGTCTACGCCGTCTGCGCCCAGGTCGTACAGAATTTTGGAAGCTTCCACAAATTCGTCAATCGCATTGTCAACATATGCGTCGTCAACCAGGTCTCCGCCAAAACCGTGCAGGGGTTTTACGCAAACGCGTTTCTGATCTCCACCCCCGGAGATTTCGCCCGAGTGGTTCAACTGAACGATCAGCAACGGATCGGGATTGATGGCTTTCATATCTTTAATGAATTTTGCCCATTCTTTAATGTTGTCTTTGTTGTTTTTCTGCAGGCTGATCTGCATGTCCCTTGCACGGCTGTCATACTGCAGCGTAATGGACTCAAAGAAGATGATGCCGGAATCTCCTTCAAAAAGATTCCTGTAGCGCTCGATAGACCGATCGGAAAATCCGCCGACCGGGCTTCCGTCGCAGCATTCCATCGCGTTGATGGTGAAGCGGTTTTTTGCTGTTTTGGTTCCAACTTTAATCGGTTTCGCCAAAAAAGTATCTTTATTACTCATAAACATTGATCCTTCCTTTTTTATAGATTTGATTGATTGTTATATGAAATTATCCGTTGATTCTATTATATCCGTGCCCGGCATATACGCCTATACCATGAAATCACGGGTATAATACCAGAGTATGGCTAGTAATGTTCATACCAGCCCATTTCTAGTATTTTTTTCAATTTTATTTTAATAGCGCGCTATTTACTATTCCACACAAACCTAGTATAGTATATATATACTAGGGGGTGTTCTTATGAGCGATACCGGTTTTGGATGGATTTTTGCTCCCGATGCCGCAAAAAAGATTGTTGTGCACAGTGAAACGGATTTTTTTAACAGCTCCAGCTTTTTCCATACGCTGATTGAGTTTATTCAGGACGGTGTAAGCGTGCTGGACAGGGATTTGAACGTTCTTTATGTGAACACCACCATATCCAACCTGTACCTGCAAGACAACCGGGTGGACGCCATTAACCAAAAGTGTTACTGCATATACCACCAGCGAGGCACCCCCTGCGACAACTGCCCCACGCTGAAAACGCTGGAGACAAAAACGCCGCATATGGACGTGGTGAGTTACAACCGCAAAGACAAAAAGAACGGCTGGCATGAACTTTTTTCCATTCCCGTGTTTAACGAACAGGACGAGATTGTGCTGATCATTGAATACATCCGGGATATCACGTTCCAAAAATTTATCCGCAATAATCTAAACGAAATAGAGCAACGGTTCAAGGCGCTGGAAAAGCAGAACGAAATGCTGATACAAATTTTAAACCAGCGGGAAAAGTCCCAGAACGACCTGGAGGAAACAATCTCCACAAACGTGGAGCGTTTCATCAAGCCGTCTCTTAATTATTTAAAGAAAACTGCAGGCGTTAAAGACATTGACCTGGTAAACGGAATTATAGACGAGATTGTATATCCCATTACCAAAAAGCGCCCGCCCTCCATTACCAAACTGACGCCCAGGGAACTGCAGGTGGCCACCTTTATTAAAGAAGGATACCAGTCCAAGGAAATTGCGGACAGGCTGTTTGTTACGCAAAAAGCCGTGGATTACCACCGGCTCAACATCCGCAAAAAACTGAACCTACCCCGCACCTCAAACCTGCGTACCTATCTGGAAACACATTTGTAAGGATATTATTGGAGGCTGCCCGCCTCCCGCCTTCACCCCAAAATCAAAGATTTTTGGGGCCCCGACCCTGGCACAAAGGACGATTGTCCCTTGTGAATCCCATTTGCCTGCAATACCGCTTCGCTGCATTGTGAAAAACAGTAGAGGCCAGCCTGCCCTTGGCATATGTATTTTTGATAAACTGCTTGTTTGCATTTTTCCAAAACGGCGTGTAGCGCCGTTTTGCAATAAATTCTTTTGCTTCTTTTCTTTTTTAAGAAAAGAAGCGGGGCCCGGGGTGAAACTCTGTTAAGCTTAGAAAATTGAACCGTTCCAGCAGCTTGGCTTCCCGCTCTCAAATTTTCTCTTGATACGGAATTCGGCAATAGACATACGGATCAGTTTATCAAAGCGGTCCGCGTCCCAGGCGGTGCGTCCCACAAACAACCCGTCCACATGCGGGCATGCGGAGAGTTCTTTGCAGTTCTCCAAATTCACGCTGCCGCCATACAATACGGGAATTTTTTCAGCGTCATCTCCAAAAAGGCCTTTTAAAACGTTCTTAATTACAGCGTGTTTTTCATCCGCATATTCGGCACTTGCGGGCACGCCGTTTACGCCAATGGCCCAAACGGGCTCATACGCGATCCAAAGCCTGTCCAACTGTTCGGCCGCTACGCCGTGCAGGCCAATTTTAAGCTGCGTCGCCAGCACTTCGTCGCTCAGCCCCAGGGCTTTTTGCTCCCCGGTTTCCCCCACGCACAAAAGCGCCGTAAAACCGTGGTTCAGTGCGGAAAGCACCTTTTTGTTTTCCTGCTCGTCCGTCTCGCCCATCACATGCCGCCGCTCGGAATGGCCTATCTCTATAATGTCCATCCCGATTTCCTTGAGCATCAAGGGCGATATTTCGCCTGTAAACTGGCCTTCCTCTTCCGGGTGCATGTTTTGCGCGCCCAGCAGAATCTGGTCCCCGGCCACCGTCTGCCTGGCCCTGTCCAGCGCCGTATAGGACGGGATGATAAAGAACGTGACTTCCTTACGGTCTATATCAGCCGTCAGCTCTGCCAAACGGGCCAGAAAGTTCTGCGTTTGCGCAATGTTTTTATACATCTTCAGGTTTGAGCCCATGTATATCTTGTCCATCATTTAAAGTTTTGCCTTTCAATCTCTTTCATTGCGTTCACTTTGGGGGTGGAGCTGCCGTCCACAAAGCTCAGTGAAAGCCATTCCTTGGTGATTTTCTTGGCCAGTTCAGGCCCAATGACCCGCTCGCCCATGCAAAGCACGTTCGCGTCGTTGGAAAGTTTAGCGCGCTCCGCGGAGAAATTATCGTGGCATACCGCAGCGCGTATGCCCTTGCATTTGTTCGCGCTCATTGCCATTCCGATGCCCGTGCCGCAGATCAGAATACCGTCTTTGGCAAAATCGCTCTTCTGTATCTCCTGGCACAGCTTCTCCGCAATCACCGGGTATACCGTCGGGTCCTCGCTGGCAAAGCATCCAACGTCTTCTACCGTGAACCCAAGCGATTCCACATATTTTTTGATCGTATCTTTCAGTGATACGGCCGCGTTGTCGCACCCGATCACAATTGTTTTTTTATTCATTTCAAACCTCGTTAATTTTATTTTTAGAGGCTTCGCACCTCCAAACCTCCCGTTCCTTTTCTTAAAAGAAAAGGAACAAAAGAATTTCATGTTTTAAATGCCGCTTCGCGCCATTTTAGAAAAATCCAGGTCAGCCTGCCTCTGGAATTTGGTATGTTCGATAACCTGCTTGTCTTTATTTTTCAAAACGCACAGCGTTTTGCCTAAAATTCTTTCGCTTCTTTTCTTTTTTAAGAAAAGAAGTGGGGTGCGGGGCAAAGCCCCGCACTCGTTTATCACTCAAGCACGCCGGGGATATCCCGATACATGCCTTTTTTCCATTTGCCGTCCAGCATATCGCCCATCACCTTGTAACAGAAATCGGAGAACTCCACATCAATAATGTGCATATCGCAGACGATGTAATCCAGATTATCGTAATCCTTTCGGAGCAGCTTGTGCATCAGAGGACGCATCAGGGTAGCGCGGCGGGACCACCTGGGCTCCTGCTCATCGGGCTCCCATACGGGGCCGTGCCCGTTCCCTTCAGACCAGCCTCTTGCCCTGGTTGCTATCTCTTCACGCTGGTCGTAGGCAGACCATCCCTGCATGGGCAGGATAAAGCACGTGGGGCCGTTGGTTTTGTTCAGGCGCTCGGCCATGTAATGGCAAAGCTCTTCAATCTCGTCCAGCGTGGGCACCATAATCGTAACGCCCGCGTTGTGTATATAAGGTTTATCAGTACCGTGGAAACCCCTGCGTTTCCCGGTTTTAAAATCGTTCAGGTATTCCTGCGGCAGTGAATCAATCGCGCCGCACGCGCTCTGGTCCAGGCCGCCCGGGCATACAATCTGCGGAATGCCTACGTCGCTGGCCGCTGTCAGGCGTTCGCCGTTCCACGTCTTGGGCATGCCGTATGGGCTGTTATACATGGTGTTGGTCAGCTCGCCGGTGGTCAGGTCAATTACCGCCGTTATATGGCCGGAGCGGATCAAATCTTCCATGGTCGCTCCGGCAGCGCCCACCTGGTGTATGGTAATAGAGTCCCAGCCGCGGTGGTCGTTCATATCCTTAGCAATACGGTTTACGGGCGGCGTGGTTGTGCCGTACGCCGTCAGCGCAATCAGCGGGCGCGCGCCCTTCATGGGCTCGTCGCCAACCTGTGCCGCAGCCACAATGGCGGCAGACGCGTTGGCCACCATCTTGCGCGTAACAATGTTGATCCCCATCTCAGCCGTGGGGTTCATGATGTATATATCCTTGTTGCCAATCCACATGGAAACGTCCGCGGACGCCATGTCCGTCATCATCATCTTGGGCACGCCAAACGGCAGCGCGCGCAGAGCGTAGCAAACGGTTGTGGTGCCAATGGAGCCGGCCCAGGATATAGCGCCGTCGCATTTGCCTTCCGCATATAACTGCATAATCTTTACCGCGCCAGCATTGCCCACCATCTCAATGGCGGAAGACCTGGGCGCCGCAAAAACTTCTTTTTTATCCGTGCCGTTTGACGCCAGCACCTCGTCCAGGGAAACATCCGCCCAGTCGACGTCCTTTCCCAGGCTCATATTCATAACAATGGGATTTCCGCCATAATGCGCAACCTGATCGGCAATGAATTTAATCTCCACGCCCTTTGTATCGCACATGCCTAGAACAACGATATTCGGTTTTTTACTCATTTTCCTGCCCTCCTCTGGGACGCATTTATCTTGTATACGCTTTATAACTCTTGGTTGCTTCCAAAACCGCTATTTCTATGGGAAGCCTTTCCGCCGCGCTGCCGCCCACAAAACCGTGCGCGTTGGTGTTGCGGAACACAACGGCTGCATCGTCCGCAGTGGTGATGGGGCCGCCGTGCGAGAACAGAATAATATCCTTATTCACTTTTGTCGCTGCGTCGAATATCTCCTGCGTGTGCTGGCATGCCTCGTCCAGCGTCATTTTGGTCACCGCGCCAATCAGGCCGCCCGCTGTTGTACCCACGTGCCCGGCGATCACATCTGCGCCAGCTTCCGCAAATACGGTCGCTTCCTCCGGCGAATATGCATAGCAGAATGTGAACATGTTCATCTCATGCGCAACTTTAACAAATTCAACTTCTCTTGAGAATCCCATGCCTATCGCTTCTATCTGCTCGTTAAACGGCGGATCATAGAGTTTTGCCATCATGGGATTGATGCCGGAAATGCCCATGTCCCACAATTTCTTCAAATGCTCTTTATGGTCAAGCAATGGGTTGTGCCCGCCCGAAAGCGAAATAACAGGCGCGTCCGATACGTTCGCCAGAACTTCCGGGGCCAGGTCAAATATAATCTGGTTGCAGTCGCAGTAAGGCAGAAACGCCGCCAGCGAGCCGCAGCCCTTCATCCTCCACCAGCTTGTGGGTGAAACGCAAATCAGGTCGGAGCCTCCTTTTTCCTGCAGTTTAGCGGTAAGCCCGCATCCGCAATTGGGCATAAATAAAGGCTTTCCGGTCTTTATTTCCGCCCATAATCTTTCATTTACTTCTTTGGCGGTATAACGCTTTGCCATTTTTATTTCTCCTCTCATCTTGTAAATACATTAAACGGATAATTTACAGAACTGTTAAACAGTTGATTGAATGATTAAAGCATGTATTTTTTGTAAAAGTCATCTGCGTTTGCAGAAGAAATTTTATCTGTATCGTCCCTCGTAATCAGGCTGTCCTCCTGTGCTGTCCGTTCTAAAAGCTCCAGCGTCTGCGCCTGGCCGTAAAATGGGTAATCAGACCCAAACAGCAGTTTATTAACGCTCCCCGTCCATATCTTTACCTTGCGGATCAGCTCAGTAAGCGGCAGATGCTCCGCGCCCCCAAGCTTTGCAAAATTCGCGCTCACGTCCGCATACATGTGTTCATGCTTGCGAAGCATCAAGGCAACGTCGTCATATTTGCCCCTGCCCGCGTGCCCCAGCAGGATGGGCATTTTGGGGAACAGGCAGGCCACTTCTTCTATACAGGCCAGATCAGAATATTTATCCTGCAGGGGTTTTATGCCAATCCCGCCCGTATGGAACAGCACGGGGCGGCCCAAAAACTGCAATTCTTCATAAACCGGAAACAATACGGGATCGTTCGGGTAAAAACACTGGATGTTCTGGTGCAGTTTCAAACCCTTAAAGCCATCTTTTAATATATATTGATTAAGCGCATCCGCAGACTCTCTGCCCCCAAACGGATCCACCGTGCAAAGTCCTGCCAGTTTGCCGCCTGAACGCTTTATCTGTTCCAGCACATACGCGTTCACCAGGGCAAGTTCCCTGTTCGTCTGGCCTTCCCGCATGGCAAGCGCCGCAATCACGCATTTCTCCATTCCGGGCGCCATGGCGGCAATAATCCCCTCTGCGGACAAAACATTGGAAGGGTCCAACCCCCTGGCCGCAAAATACTCGTTTAATGCCTGCGTGGTGGTATCGGCAGGCCAGAGATGTGCGTGTATGTCAATTTTCACTGTAAATCACTTTCCTTTAAAATAGCCCCAAAGCTCAATAGCCTTGGCCAATTCCGCATGATCCTTCGCGTATTCATCCAGCGGGATTCCCTGCATCACAGCGTCTATGGACTGGCGCATGGCTTTTGCGCCCGCGGTCGCGCCCATGGGATGTCCGTAAATCGCGCCGCCCGAGCCCAGAATGATATCCGGCCCAAGGTCGCCTATATACTGCTCGCTCATGCCGGGATGCACGCCTCCGCCCACCGCAGGCATAACCGGCTTTTTATCAAAAAGCGGCAACGTGAGCTGGTGCACGGTCTTGATGTATTTTTCATACTGCAGCGGATATCCGCCAAACGGCGTGTTGATTACAACCATGTCTGCTCCCGCAAGCCTTGGAAAACGGCCGACGGCAATGTGCGAGGCCATACCGCTCAGCATGCCTTCGTAATACATGCCGGAGCTTGCGTAATGCCCCAGAATGGGTACTTTTGCTGCTTTTGCAAGGCTATGCAGCGCACTGTATCCCACCGCGGGAAACGCCACCATCAGAGCCCTGGCTCCGGCGTCAACCGCTTTTGCGGCGTTTTCCAGCAGGTTTTCGCCCGTTATGTTTACCACGTAAACGGTTCTGGAACCTGTGGTTTCAAACGCGCGGTCTACGGCTTTATTGTATTCCGCAACCCTTCCAACAACAGTGGAGAAGGGCATATTTCCCATCAGTTCGTCGTCTTTAACAATATCCACGCCGCCGATTGCCGCGCCATACAGTATATCCGCGCCCGCTTTGGGTGTAACGCCCGTACAGGGTTTAATCATGGATAAAAGCAGTGGCCGTTTTTCCACGCCTGTCAGATTCCGGATTCCTTCTATGCCAAAGTTAGGCCCGTTGAATCCCTCTACAAACGCTTTGGGCATCCGGAGATCAACCAGTTTGGCCTGGGTGGATGTGGATGCGTCGTTCCCCAACAGGGTGGTGAGCATCATGGGAAATTCGCTGCCAAAATTCGCAACGGGAAAAGCAATCTCAATCAAATACGCCCGCTTGCCTCCTGCAAGCTGGGTGGAAAGCTCCGAAGGCGGCACGTCAAATATGTTTGCGACCCGCCCCATGTGGCTGCGGCGCATTTCTTCCGTAACGCCGGGGACGGGCAGCCACGTGCCCACCGTTTGACCGACGGCAAAAGAAGCCGCTTTTGCAATCACGTTTGTGCCTTCCGGAAATTCGCAATAATAGGTAGCCGTAAGATATTCCATTTGGCCCAGTTGTTCGGGCAGGCTGTACAGCCCTTCTTGATTCATATAAAAAACTCCCTTGTTCAGCAAGTCTGCTGCAAAGCATCTGCATTTCTTGTACTTACTCCCATAGTACCCATCCGTTTTTTTGTTGTCAAGAACCGCTATTCTGGTAACAGGCGGCGGAACTCGTATCTGTTTGCATTGCCATGCGCGCGCCGCGCCCGGAATCCGGCGGATATATGGGCATTTTAACAGCAATAAAAATGCCCGATTACAAAAACACAAAATACCGGTCTATATTACCAGCTTGCACCTAGTAATTTGCATGTATTTATTTAGTATATCAAGGGCAAAAAACCCTGTCCTATAAGCTCCGGGCCACGTTTATTCCCCTCCGGCGACACCAGCAAAATACTGTTTTTTAAAGACTGTATTTATAGCGATACAGCAATAGAATGAAATGTTTTCAGAAGGAGCCGTGCGCGAAAATCAGCAGGTATTTAAAAAAAACAGCCCGGTAAAAGAAAAGCCGGGCCTACCAGCTCCGCGGTATTCTTCTTTTGATTTTTGTTATAAATTCGTTTATACTGACTGTATACGTAGAATCATCTTTTTGTCTGTTAAAACTGTAAATCCATCGGTAGCTGCAGGTATCGAAAAATGAAATATTTAAACAATACAATGGATAAAGAAATCTTAAGGAGCAGGGAATTCAGAGCGGTAACGGCTGAAACCAATCTAAAAAGAGGAACCCTGCTGGCAAGTATTGTGATTATCATGGAAACCGCATTGGCCGCGGCCGATATCGCCACCTCTCTCCTGAAAGTTGACGAGCGCTTTCAATTCCATAATTACCTGTTTATGTACCTGATTATGCTTGCTGTGAACGCAGCATTTTTATTCTGGGCAAAACCAAGAACCAGTCTCTCAGACAAAACAATATCCCAGATTGAACGGATTGAACTGTTTTTTATCCTGTATGTTGCGTTCATGCTATGCTGGGGAAGCATTATTACATTAATGGACCAAAAATTGTACTCCAGCCTTTCCGCATTTATGATCAACGCCCTGATCTGCCTGGTGATTTACAATCTGGAAACCAGAAAGATCGTTCTGCCGGTGGCCGCTTCCGCCGCCATTGTGGCAATTGGCCTGCCGTTCTTTCAAACCTCTTCCGATATATTGGTGGGCCATTATGTAAACCTGTGCATTTTCCTGATCATGGGCTGGATAGCTTCCAGAATTGTTTTTAACTCGCATTACAAGCAACTTACCAATACAATTGCACTCAAGCGCACCAAGGAAGAACTGGAAGCGGAGACAAAAATCAATACAAAAAACAACGCAAGGCTTAAGGAAATCAACCGGTATTTAAAAAAGCTCTCCATGCTGGACGAGCTAACACATCTGCCCAACCGCAGGAGCTTCCGCTATTTTATTGACTACCATTTTGAAAAGAAGCCAGAAAAAACGGAATCATTTTCTGTGATTATGATAGACGTAGACCATTTTAAACAACTTAACGACAAACACGGCCACACGGCGGGCGATAAAGTGCTTAAAAAAATAGCAAAACACATCGATTCCTGCATAAATCCGCATTTGGATTTTGCGGCCAGATGGGGCGGCGATGAATTTATATGCGCTTCCTTCAGCAGGAACGCGGAAGAATTGGCAAGCCTTGCATGCCTGATACGCGAAAAAATCCTTACCCTGAACAATGAAGGGGACGGCGCTTTTCAACCGGCAGATATCTCGGTAAGCATGGGCCTCTGCCTGCTGGAGATTGACAGCATTGAGACGGTGAGCAAATGCATAGAAAATGCGGACCGTGCGATGTACGAGGCTAAAGCCGCTGGACGGAACCGCATACAAAGCGGACCCGGATGCGTACCCCTCAGCCCATCAGGCCCATGCAAGCCATAACAAATTCCTGCTCCACACTTTTAAAATTGCGGGTAGAAAAATCCGGCTCACTTTGTAAAAGGGGCGGCTCAGGGAAAACTTTTTCTCCCATCAACGCGTCAAATTCCGCATACAGCATGGCGTCGTCCACACTGTAAACCAACGCCTGGTCTTCCGGCGAGAGATGTATATTAAACGCATTCCAAATAGCTTTTTGCAGCTTGCTTTCTATGGCGGTGTATTCCAGAAGATTCTTTTTAACAGGCCTGGTGACGTCCGAAATAAACGCTTCGCTCGCGTCGTGCAGCAGGCAGGCGAGACGCACTTTTTTGGAATACCCCCGCGCCCGCGCCTCTCGCTCGCAATTAATGCAATGCTGCGCCACAGAAAAAAACTCCGGAAAATGTCCGTTTGCCCGGCACAAAAGCGAAAGCGAATGCGCAATATCCAGCAATTTAATATCCGCCTCTCTGGGCGAAAGCGGCGCAAAACGAATTTTGCTGTATGTTAAAATAGTATCCTGTGCTTCCTTCATTTTAAACCCTGAATTCCTCCGGTACTTCCTTGCTGGTCTGATACATGGTGATGGTGCATGTGCAAAGCAGCTTGTCCGCGGCATCCTCTATATCCACCTTGCATACGGCTATTCTCTCCCCGCGCTGAATTAAGTTGGCAGTTGCCCTTACGGTTCCGCCGGAGGGCGGGCGCAAATAATGAACGTCTGCGTTCAGGGTAACGCACAGCCTGCCGTAAGGGATCACCGCGCTGCCCGCGGCCACGTCCGCAAGCGTATAATACGCGCCTCCGTGCAGTGTGCCCATCAGGTTGCACACTTCCGGCGCAAGATCCATCTCCGCAACCGCATAGCCTTTCTGCAGATGCGTAAGCCGCACGCCGTTTTTAACGCTGAACGCGTCGTTTTTGTTGAAATATGTCCTAAATTTTTCCAAATTCATAAATGCCCACTCCATTAACCGGGTATTTGCTGAAATTTCACGCAAGACTATTTTATACGATTCCACGGCCCGGCACAATATTTTTTAATCAGACTTTACTATTTTGCCTCTGCCGGTTGTATTCATGCGGCGCAGGAGTATACTATTTAAAACAATACATATGAGGTGTATAATGGGCTTTCATGTAATTCTGGGCGATATAACCAAACAGTTTTCGGATGCGGTTGTAAACGCGGCAAATACCTCCCTTCTGGGCGGCGGGGGCGTGGACGGCGCCATACACCGCGCCGCGGGCCCCGGCCTGCTTGCCGAGTGCAGGACGCTGAACGGCTGCAAAACAGGCCAGGCAAAAATAACAGGCGGATACTGCCTGCCTGCGCGTTACGTCATTCATACGCCAGGCCCCGTCTGGCGTGGCGGCGGCAGCGGCGAAGAGGAGCTTCTTTGCAGTTGCTATAAAGAATGCCTTAAGCTGGCCGCGCAAAATGGCTGCAAAACTGTTTCCTTTCCTTCCATCAGCACCGGCGCATACCGCTTTCCCCTTGCCAGGGCTGCAAAAATTGCCAACGGCGTTATCCTGGAATTCCTGCAAACCCGCCCGGACATGAGCGTCACCATGGTCTGCTTTAACGAGGCAACAAAAAAAGCCTATGAAGAGGCTCTTTTAAATAATAGATATAACTTTTTGTGAAGGCTCCGCCAAAGGGACGCTTGTCCCTTTGGAATCCCATCCCCAAAATACCATCTATAATGGAATTTTGTCATTAAAGTCTTTTGCTTCTTTTCTTCATAAAAGAAGTGGGGTGTGGGCAAAGCCCCGTAAGAAATCAGCAAATCCGGGGAAGGCCTTCCCCGTACAGAACATCCAGGATTCGTTTGCCGCCCAGTTTGGTGCGCAGCACCACGCCGCCATCCTGCGTCACGCGGCCAATGATCGCGGCGTTTTTGCCATAGGGCTGAGCCCGCAGAAGCTCCACAGCCTTCTGGGCGCACCGCTCGTGCACCACTGCTGCCAGTTTACCTTCGTTGCCCATATACAGCGGATCCAGGCCCAGAATGCCGCACAGCGCCGCAACCTGGGCATCCACCGGTACTTGATTTTCTTCTATCTCAATCCCGCGGCCGCACGCGGCCGCAAACTCGTTCAAAATGGTTGCCAGGCCCCCGCGCGTTATATCCCGCATTGCCACAACATCTATACCGCCTTCAAACAGCGCCTGTGTTAGTTGCCCCAATGGCGCGCAGTCGCTCGCAATGGTATTCTGAATGGACATGCGTGCGCTCAAAATAGCCGCGTGATGGTCTCCCATTGTACCCGAAGCAATAATGACGTCCCCTTCTTGGCAACGTTTTGGGCTTACCCAGCGGCCTTCCGTCATCAGGCCGATACCGGTGGTATTGATATACAGCCCGCCGCTGCCGCCAACCACCTTTGTATCCCCCGCCACAATGCAGACTCCCGCCTCATCCGCCGCCCGCTTCATGGAACGGGCGATATTATCCAGCGCCTCTATTTCCAGGCCTTCTTCCAGTATAAACCCGCATGTGAGGTATTTGGGCGCGGCGCCGCTCATCAGCAGGTCGTTTACCGTGCCGCAAACCGCCAGTTTGCCAATATCGCCGCCCGCAAAAAAAAGCGGCTCCACCACAAAACTGTCCGTGGTAACGGCAATGCGGCCGCCCGCATCCACCACCGCGGAATCTTCCATTGCGTTTAATATGGCATTGCCAAAATGCTTTGCAAACACATCCGCAATCAGCCGGGAGGTTGCCCTTCCCCCGCTGCCGTGGGCCATAGTAATTTTCAACGTTTACTTCCTTTCATAACTATACCAGGAATAGCACGCGCCCTCCAGTGAAACCATGCACGCGCCCCTGGGATGATCCGGCGTGCAAGTCTTTCCAAACAGCGGGCAATCTGCCGGGCTGCTGCCGGTGAGCACCTTGCCGCACATGCAGCCTGTGTTTTCCGCATCGTCCGCAAGGCCCCTGCTGCCCGCGTCAAACCGCATAAATTCCCGCCGCAAATAAAGCCCGGAACCCGGAATGCCGCCCATACCCCGCCAATGCGCCTCGCCCGGCTCAAAATACCTCTCAAGCTGCGCCAGCGCTTTTAAGTTTCCTTCCGCCCGCACAACACTTGGGTACAGGTTGAGCACTTTTCCCTGTCCTTTTAATTTGACCAGCGCGTATATGGCCGCCAACACTTCTTTTTCGCCAAACCCGGCCACCGCAAAAGGCATCCCGTATTTTTGAGCAAGCGGCCGGTACGGGTTGCTGCCTATGATGGCGCTTACATGCCCGGGCGCAATCATGCCCGCAATCCCGCCGCTCTCCGAACAGATCCACTCTATGGCCGGGGGCATTGTTTTAACAGACATTAAAAAGCGGATATTCCCGATACCCTCCAGCAATGCTTCCTCTATCATCAGCGCATATATGGGCGCTGTTGTTTCAAACCCCACCGCGGCAAACACATAGGTTGTATCCGGATACTCCTTGGCTGCCCTGAGCGTTTCAAACGGAGAATACACCATACGCACCCTGCCGCCCCTTGACTGTGCGTCCAGCAGGCTTTCCCGGCTTCCCGGTACGCGCATCATGTCGCCAAAAGTAACCACCTCGTGCCCCGGAGTCAGGGAAAGCCCGCACAACCGGTCTATGTAGGAAGAAACCGTAACGCAAACAGGGCATCCCGGGCCGGATACCAGCCGCAATCTGCCGGATAGCAGGCTGCGGATGCCGGACCGCGCAATGGCCGCAGTGTGCGTGCCGCAAACTTCCATAATAGCGGTCTCCGGCCCGCCGTATTCTTTCAAAAACTTTAAGACTTCTTCAAACTGCATGAAGAATCCCCTATTGCGCCTCTTCCATCTGGGCAAGCAGCTCCAGCAGAAGATCGCTGTCCTCCTGGGAGAGAACCTGAATGATGCATCCCGCATGCACCAGAACGCTGTCTCCCACTTTTACATCCACCAGCCCCGCCTGGGCTTGCACCAGGTTGCCGCTGAAATCCACGGTAGCCCGGTTTCCCTCTATGCGGGCAACTTTGCCCGGCATTGCAATGCACATTTCTGTGTTATCCTTTCAATCCAGTTTCTGGGCGGCCACAAACGCCTGCCCAAGTGAAATCCCACCGTCGTTCATGGGAACCTCGTGGTTCAGAAAAACCTCAAACCCCGCGCCCACAAGCAGGCCCGCACAGTCTTCCAGCAGCATCCGGTTCGCAAACACGCCGCCCGAAAGGGCCACCTGCCTGGTATTCTGCTCCTTACCAACCCATGTGCACATGCCAAGAACCAGTTTTGCAACCGCGCGGTGGAACCCAAGCGCCAGGCTGCCTTTGCCTGCTCCTTTTCTCGTCGCCTCCGCAATATCGCCCGCCAGCTTTGCCTGGTCGGCCATAAGCCCTTCGGGCGTCTGACTGATTTCAAACCGCAGGGGAAAAGCTTCCGTTCCCTCCGCCAGCGCCCGGTACGCAAGGTTTTCAAGAGCAATGGCGCACTCCCCCTCAAAGCTGTTATACATTTTGATGCATAAAATGGAGCTCACCGCGTCAAACAGCCTTCCCATGCTGGAATAGCGCTGCACTGCCAGGTTGTTTTTAATGGCGGCCTCCACCAGTGAAAACCGTTGGTCTGCCAGCATGTTGCCCACGCCCGCGGCAATCAGGTACGAATTCGCGCATACAAGCGCGTCGCGGGCCGCGTTGTTGCCGCCGCAAATGGGTACGTATCCCAGATGCCCGGCGCGCTTATAATGGCCGCCCTCGCACACCAAAAATTCCCCGCCCCAAACAGCGCCGTCTTCCCCGTATCCCGTGCCGTCAAACGCCACGCCAATAATTTTATTTGTGATTCCATGCTCCGCCATAACGGACGCAATGTGCGCGTGGTGGTGCTGCACGGTTACCAGCGGAAGCCCTGTCTCCTGCGCAAAACGGGTGCTGAAATAGTCCGGATGCAGGTCGCAGGCCGCCGCCTGCGGCTTGATGGAAAATAAAGAGGCCATATGCCTGTATGTATCGCGGTAACAGGCGTGCGCGTCCGCGTTCTCCAGGTCGCCCAGGTGCTGGCTCACGTATCCCCTGTCGCCGTCCATTAAACAAAACGCGGCCTTCAGGTCCGCGCCCGCCGCAAACAGGGGCGCTTTGGCGGTTACGCTCATCTGCACCGGCAGGGGCACAATGCCCCGGCTGCGGCGCAACACCTGTTCCCTGTCCGCGGCCACCCGCATCAGGGAATCGTCCTGGGGCGTTACAATGCGCCGCGTGTTATACAAAACACCGTCCAGATACTGCGATTTTATGGCAAGCAAATCCTGGTCCTGCGTCAGAATCGGCTGGTCGGTCACATTGGCGCTGGTCATTACCAGCGGGCCGCACAGGTCCATCAGCATCTCCTGCAAGGGCGTATAGGGCAAAAACGCGCCCAAATACCTGCTTTCTGCGCACACTCCGGCCTGCAGCCCGTCTCCGCCATATGGCAGCAGCACAATAGGCCTGGGGGACGACAGGAGCAGGCGGCTTTCCCGCTCGCTCACCTCACAATACTTCCGTATCTCGTCCACATTCTTAAACATCACCGCAAATGGTTTTTTGTCCCGCTGTTTTAAAAGCCGGAGCCGCCTGACCGCTTCCTCTGAAAATGGGCTGCATACAAAATGGTATCCGCCAATTCCCTTGATGGCAAGCACGGCCTCAGCCCGCAGAAGCGCGACTGTTTTTTGCAGCGCGGGCCCTTCGGTCAGCTCGGTTTGATCTTTTTTGAATACCAAAAAAGGGCCGCAATCGTTGCAGGAGATGGTCTGTGCAAAATCACGCCTGCCCCCCCCCTGGTATTCCTTTGTGCATGCCGCGCACAGCTTGTATTTGCCCATGGTGGTGCGGCAGCGGTCGTAGGGAAGCCCGGTTATAATGCTGTACCTGGGGCCGCAGGATACGCAGCTGATAAACGGATTCATATAACGGCGGTCCTGCTTGTTATACAGTTCTTCCCTGCACTTGCCGCACAGGGAAAGGTCGGGCGGAATAAAAGGTGTATCGGTCCCCTCCTCGCCGCTGGCGCTGATGGCAAAACCGTAGAATTCGCGGTAGGGAATTTCCTTC
Source organism: Bacillota bacterium (assembly GCA_023408315.1). Taxonomy (GTDB): domain Bacteria; phylum Bacillota; class Clostridia; order Christensenellales; family Christensenellaceae; genus JAEYKI01. The sequence goes on along the minus strand of JAEYKI010000019.1, from coordinate 234,264 downwards.
AGAAGTATATTTGTGATGTCCGCGCCGGGAGGCGCTTCATTCTGCAACGCCCGCAGAAAATTCTTCATATCTTCCGGTGCGCCGGTAGCCTCCAAGATTACGATGCCGCCGCTGTTTTTAACCCAGCCGGATACGGAGAACCTTTTGGCGGACTGAACCACAAAGGGGCGGAAACCCACCCCCTGCACCAGACCTAAAATATGCACTTCATATGTTTTCTTGTCACTCATTCGGCCTCTATGCTTTCAATGCTCATTTCGCGCCCCACCTCGCTGGGGAAGCCCTGCTCTCCGCAGTGGGGGCAGTCGAATCTAAGGGGCTTGCGCATGAACAGTTCGCCGCAGTTTGGACACTTCAGCATGGCGCGTACCGGGCGCACGCTGATTTCCGCCCCTTCGCAAATGGTGCCTGCCGCCGCGTCCTCAAAATGCATGCGGATTGTATCCCCAGAATAACCGGAATTCTCTCCAATTACAAGATTAATTTTTGTAACCTTTTTCTTGCCCTCCGCCTGCGCCTGCTCTATGGCGTGCTCTATGATATGAATGGCTTCATGATATTCGTGCATTTATTTACTGCTCCTTTGCCTCTGCTTCCCGTTTGATAAACGTGCTGCTGGTTTTGCCTGCCCCCGGCGCCGTATACTCGTTTTTCATAAACAGGCACTTTTTGGGGCACACCGCCACGCATTCGCCGCACTGGCAGCAACTGTAAGGGCTGATCTCCCACTTTTTGGCCGCCCTGTCCACCGCAATGGCGTCGGACGGGCAGCGCTTAGCGCACATGCTGCAAAAAATGCAGTCGTCCACGTTAATCTCTATATGCCCCCTGGTTGCCGCGGGGAACGTTTTTTTAATAGTCGGATATTTTGTTGTGGCAGGCCGTGAAAACAGGTTTTTCAGAACCCTGCCCGTAAAATTCATAATGGCCACTTCACTAAATTCCCTTCTTAATATGGTCTTATCTCTCGGTGCAGCTGATACACGGATCAATGGTTAAAATCAAAATGGGAACATCGGCAAGCTGGCAGTTCTTTAATGTTTCCAGCAATGCGGGGATATTCGCAAAGGTTGGCGTGCGCACGCGGAACCGGTCTATAAACTTGGTGCCGTTCCCCTTAACGTAATAAATGGCCTCGCCCCTGGGCTGTTCCACGCGCATGGTGTATTCGCCGCTGGGGTTGCCTTTAAACGCCGCCGCAACCTCTCCTTCCGGAAGCTTTGCAATCGCCTGGCGGATAAGGTCCAGGGACTGGAATATTTCCGCTATGCGCACTTCTGTGCGCGCGTAGCTGTCACAGTTTTCGGATGTAATAACATCAAAATCCAACTGTCCGTAAGCCGCGTACCCCAGTTTGCGGGTATCATATTGAATGCCGCTTGCGCGCATCATGGGGCCCACAGCGCCCAGATCGTGCGCGGCCTCCCTGGTAAGTATCCCAACGCCCTTCAGGCGGGACAGCACGGACATATCCTCCAGGAACACGCGGGCAATTTCCCGTATTTCCTTATCCATATCCTTAAAAATGCCGTCCATCAGTTTAAGGGTCTCCGCGTCTATATCGCGCCGGACGCCCCCAACCTTGATTACCGAGAAAATCACCCGGCCGCCGGTAGTCATCTCAAACAGATCCAGAATCTTCTCGCGCAGCCGCCAGGACTGCATGAACAGGCTTTCAAACCCAAATGCATCCGCAAGCAGGCCCAGCCACAAAAGATGGCTGTGAACGCGGGACATTTCCCCCCAAATAACGCGCAGGAACTTTGCACGGTCCGGGACCTCTATTTCCATAATATTCTCCACGGCGCTGGCGTATCCCATGCCGTGCTTAAAACTGCAGATGCCGCAGATGCGCTCCGCAATATAAACCATTTCCGTAAAATCCCGTTTTTCCACCAGCTTTTCAAGGCCCCTGTGGATAAAGCCAATGGAAGGAATGGCCTCCACCACTTTTTCGTCTTCTATCACCAGGTCCAGGTGGATCGGTTCGGGCAGCACAGGATGCTGCGGCCCAAACGGAATGATGCTTCTTGTTGACATATTACTCCGCCTCCTTCCCGTTCCTGAACGGCGCCTTTTGCTCTATGCGGTACAGGTTGCCGTTGTAATCCAGCGTAATCAGCCTGATTTTGATTCCAAACAGGTCTTTCATTTCGTTTTCATACAAAAACGCTGGCGCAAAAACGGTGGAAATGCTGGAAAGTTCGTCTTCCTCCGTAATCTGCGCGCGCAGGGTTACAAGGTCGTACCCCAGCGAAAACGCATAGGAGAGTTCAAACCCGCCTAGCGTCCTGGTGGCGCATATATGCACCAGCCGGTAGTTCTGATTTTTTAATAGCAGGGAGTTCTGCACCAGTTCGTGGTGCGAGATTACCCGAATCTCCTGTTTCTGTGTGTCCATCAGTTTTTCGCCTCCTTAGCCCCGCTCTTGGCCGCTTTCAGCTTTTTGCGTTTTTCTTCCAGCAGCTTAGCGCCCGCCACCGCGCCGTCTATAATCGCTTCCGGGCGGGCGGCGCAGCCGGGTATATACAGGTCCACGGGGATGACCTTATCCACGCCGCCCATAATGTTGTAACAGTCTTTAAACACATTGCCGTCGCAGGCGCACGTGCCCACCGCAACCACCACCTTGGGAGAGGGAATCTGGTCGTAAATCTGTTTGATCACCGGGGCATTCTGTGCGTTTACGCCGCCCGTTACCAAAAAAATATCGGCGTGCTTGGGGTTCCCCGTATTCAGTATCCCAAAGCGTTCCAGGTCGTAAACCGGCGTCAGGCAGGCAAGAACTTCAATGTCGCAGCCGTTGCAGCTTGAGCCGTCGTAATGGATTACCCATGGGGATTTAGAAATGCTTGACATGTATTTAAAACCTTCCTTATTTCATCAAACTTATAACCAGCAGATTCACAATGCCGGCCACCAGCGCAACAACCCATGCCGATTTGAGCATAACCTGCCACTTCACGCGCGCGAACGTATTGTCTATCACAATCTCCAGAAAGTACGCCACCAGCGCCACCACAATGCCTATGATCCAGCTGACGGGGTTTGCGTTGATGATAAACAGCGCGATGATTCCCAGCAGAAATATGTTCTCGTACCAGTGGGCAACTTCCAGCAGGCCCAGCGTTTTGCCGGAAAGCTCTGTGGTGATGCCTTTTACCATTTCCTGATGCGCGTGATGCGATGTGCTGAGGTCAAACGGAGACTTGCGCAGCTTGATGGTAAGAATGTACAGGTATCCGGCAAACACGGCCGGCGCCGTATAAATGGCCGGGCTTTGGGCGCCCACAATATTCTGCACCGTAAAACTGCCGGTGGTCATGTAAAACGCAATCGCAACGATCAAAACCATGGGTTCGTACGCCATCATCTGCATCAGTTCCCTCTGCGCCCCCATGGAACTGTACGGCGAATTTGCAGAGGCAGCGGTCAAAACCAGCACAATGCTGGCAAGAGTCAAAGCAAAAATCATCAGCAGCAGGTCTGCCCCCGCAAAAAACAGGATGCCGGTAAATACAATAAACACAAGAAATCCTATTACAAATACGTTTTGCAGCGAATTAACAACAACGGACTCCTTAGAGAACAGCTTGCCCAGATCGTAAAACGGCTGCAGCAGCGGAGGGCCCTGCCTCCCCTGCATGCGCGCGGAAATCTTGCGGTCAATACCCGCTAGCAGGCCGCCCGCAAAGGGCGCTATCACAACATACAAAATTGCAGTCAATGTCGGGCTCAATGGATGGCACCCCCAATCGAGATAATCACTAAAGTAATGATAACAGCGCTGGCAATCACCTCAGAGGGGATCAGCAGCTTTTTTTCTCCAAAATAATTTTTCATATACCATCCGGAGAGGTACATCTTTTTGCGCCCGCCAAAGGAATCTATGAACTCGCGGTCGTCCCCGTAGTTCACGCCGCCCATATAGGAGGCGACAACCTTGGGCTTTTTGCCAAACGTGAATATCCGTATGCCAAACGGCAGAATGATGATCATAAAAAGCATGATGATCATAATGTTTACATTGCCCTGGCCAATGATAATAGGCGTAGCGACGCCAAACACCCCTTGCAAAAAGGGCTCAATCATATAGGTGGATATCACAGGGAACAACAGGAACAGCGCGATCATCAAAACCGCGTGCGTTATGAGAGAGAACCATTCGCCGCCGCGCACTTTTTTATCCAGCCGGTCGCTGTGGTGCAGAACCGCCACCAGCTTTGCCAGCCACTTGGTCCAGTAAAAAAGCGTGGCCGCGCTGCCAAACACAAGAAATACAATGAGAAGGATGTTATTTGCATCCACAAAAGCTTTGAGTGCGGCCCATTTTGAAATCAGCATCCCAAACGGCGCCAGGAACATGCCCGCAATGCCAACCACCAGCACAAATGCAAGCTCCGGCATTTTAACGATAAGGCCGTGCATGTCCTCTATGTTCCGGCTGCCGGTGTTGTTTTCCACCGCTCCCACCGAAAGGAACATAAGGGATTTGGACACCGCGTGGAATATCAGCAGTAGTGTTGCGGCCCAAACCGCTTCGTTGGCGCCAACGCCCGCGCATGCGGCAATCAGGCCCAGATTGGCAACGGTGGAATATGCAAGCACCTTTTTGCCGTCGCTGTCCGTAATGGCTAAAAGAGAACCGGCCAGGAACGTAAATCCGCCCACAGTGGTCACCATAATACCCGCCCAGTTGTTCCCCAGCGCCGGAGACAACCGGATTAAAAGAAATACGCCCGCCTTAACCATGGTTGCCGAATGCAACAGGGCGGACGTAGGAGTGGGCGCCACCATTGCGCCCAGAAGCCAGCGGGAGAAAGGAAACTGCGCTGATTTGACCAGCCCGGCAAACGAGAGCAGAATCACCGGAACAATGATGGCCGCGCCTGCGCTGCCCATCTGGATCAGCTGCTGCAGCCCTTCCGTATGCAAAACCACGGCGCAGTATACAATCGCAATAGAAAATCCAAGGCCCCCCAAAAGGTTCATCCACAACGCGCGGAACGAATTGCGCACGGCTTCCTGCGTTTTGGAATATCCAATCAAAATAAAAGAGCAAAGGGTTGTGATTTCCCAGAAGAAGAACATCCATACCAGGCTGTTGGAAAGCACCAGCCCAAACATTGCGGATAAAAACAAAAACAAAAGAAAGAAGAACATAGGCCTCCTGTCCTTCACTTCTTTGTGGTGTTCATGGTAGCTTTTCATGTACCCGAGCGCATAGATGCAAATAAGGCAGCCAACCACGCCGATGACAAAGCACATGATCACCGCAAGCTGGTCCACATAAAATATGGAGCTTTCCTCTACGGTTATACCGCTGAAATGCTCCAGCCAAATCATAAGCCCTGTCTGTACCAGGGGCAGGGGAATGATATAATACCTTTTATATTTGCAGCAAAGAAAAACAATAAGTCCGGTAATAAACAGTTCGCAAACCAGCATGATCATGTTCATCATTTCCGGTTCAGGCATATTCAGAAAAGAACTCTTACCGCTTGTGAAAAAATTGGCGATAAATAAAATAACGCCAGCTATGGTAATGGCGCTGGCAACATTGACAACGGCTTTTCTGGCGCCGTTATGCCGTATGGCATACAGTGCAAGAGCGCAGATCAATGGAAACAATATGAAGAATCCGATGAAGTACAAAATTTTTACTCCTTTTCTTTCTCAAGTAAAACCTTTGTACCGGCTGAACAATTCAGCCTGATACTCACACATTATAGTACAAAGTCCCCGGGAACGCAACATTTAAGCGGGTTTTTTAATAATTTTGCTCTTTTTAGTTCAATTTTGCACCGCTTTCATTTTCCTGTGCGCCCGCCTCGCTCCATTTTCCGCATTTATCCCCAAAACGCCCTACAATCAGGCTTTTGTTCTGCAGTATTGTCACCACTTCGCAGCAGTTAGCGCACCCGCCGCACTCAAAGCTGGAGGATTCAAACTTGCTTTTTGCCGTCTTGAATCCCCTGAAACTGGTAGTTCCCTGCAAGGATTCGGAAGCAAGAACCGCCGCGCCAATGGCGCCCATCACATGATAATGCGGAGGAACAACAACGTTATACCCAAGCGCCTTTTCAAAAGCCGCCTTCATCCCGCTGTTGGCGGCCACCCCGCCCTGGAAGAATACAGTTTCGCGTATCTCTTTCCCCTTGGCAACATTTACCATGTAATTGCGCACCAGCGCCTCGCACAGGCCCGCAATGATATCGCATTCACCGTATCCCATCGCCTGCTTGTGGATCATGTCAGATTCGGCAAACACGCTGCACCGCCCCGCAATGCGCACGGGCAGTGAAGCTTTTAGCGCGTAATCCCCAAACTGCTCAATTGGTATCTGCATCCGCTCCGCCTGCCTGTCCAGAAAAGAACCGGTACCCGCGGCGCAAACAGTGTTCATTGCAAAATCCACAACCACCCCGCCGTTCAAAACAATAATCTTGGAATCCTGCCCGCCAATTTCTATAATGGTTTTTACGCCCGGCTCCAATTGCAGGGCGGCCACGGCATGGGCTGTAATCTCGTTCTTTACAATGTCTGCGCCCGCAATATACGCGCCAATATGCCTGGCGCTGCCCGTAATGCCCACCGCGGTGATCTGCCTGTCGTCGTACTTCTCCCCCCATATTTCCAGCCCGCGCCGAATCGCTTCAATGGGCGACCCGTTGGTTTTAAGGTACAGTTCGTCCGCAACCTCCAGGCTTTTATCCAGCAGCACAAAATCTGTGCTTACAGAGCCAATGTCCAATCCTAAATAATACAAGTTTTTTTTCTCCTTTCCAGCAAATCCAAAAACGCTTCTATCCTGGTCATGTAACCTGCTTCGCCCGTCATTTCGTCCACCACCAGCGTCAAAACAGGAAAGTCCCTGTCCTTGGATACAGTGGGCAAAATCGACCTTGCCACCACCTCCGGCATGCACCCCATTGGATAAACCTGTATGGCGCCGTCATAATTCCGCTCATCCGCCATCACTGCTTCCGCCACACACTCCCGCGCATGCCCGCCAATCCATTGCGGCAGGTATTCCCCTGCGTAACGGATCACATCCAGGCCGTTCACCCGGAAGAACCGCTGTATGGTATCTGTAATCCACCAGCTTGGCGTGAGCCTGCGTGTGGTGGAAACGCCCATTGCCGTCAGCTTATCCTCAATATTTAAATTGGAAAACGGCTCAATAATCGTATAAATTTCTCCTATGATCGCTATTTTAAGCGGCTGTTTGCCTTTGCTCAGCCTCACTTTTTCCATCCGGCGCTTGTAATCCTTCAGCATTGCAAAAGCCCGCGCCGCGTTGTTCTCCGCAAATACCGTTTTCATTGCTTCCTTGTACAGCCTGGCAGATTCCCCGGGATTTTCCTCATACCCTGCGTTTATGTGGCCCCGCCGCTCCAACCAGTCCACCAGATACATGCTTCTAAGGCCCCTGAGCAGCGCGGCCGTCATTGCCCCCTTGCTCATGCCGTTGCCTTCCACTAAAGCCGCCAGGCTTTTTACGTTCATTTCTTTGTCTTCTTCTTCCGGAAATTTTGCCACAACAAATTCCACATTGTAGCCTGCTTTTTTAAGCAGCCGGTATTGCAGCTCCGTGTATTCGCCAAACCGGCAGGGTCCCCGGCTCCCCACCAGCAAAATAGCGTCCGCACCCTGCTGAATGCTTTGCACGTAGTTGCCCATCATAATTTTGAACGGCAGGCACATTTCCTCCGGCGATATGCGCGAGCCAATCTCCAGAGATTTGCGGCTGCAAAACGGCGGAATCACATAATCAATCCCAAGCCCGTCCATGCTGATTTTAGCTGCCATATATATATTGCCCATGTGTGGAAATGTTACTTTCAATAAACCGCCTCCTTTGAATCATGTCTATAAACGCTTCCAGCCTTGTCTCCAGTCCTGCCTCGCCCGAATGCTCATCCAGCTTTAAAACCAGCATGGGAAAAGGTTCCACAAAATCGCGCAGCAAGTCCACAATTACGGAATCTATCCCGCACTGGAAGGAGGACAAATATATAATTCCGTCCACCAGGCTGTGCTTTGCAAGATGGATACCCGTACCCAATGTGTCCTTGATGCTGGACCAGAACGGATGCACCAGCAACGAACGGTATACCTCCGCTTTATCCCGTTCCGCCACGCATTCTTCCGTTATGACGCCCGCATCCAGATTGGAAAGTTTTTGAATCACGTTCATATTTGCCATATTGTCGTATATATTGTATACATGGCCCAAAAGAGCCACCTTCAACTTTTTTGTGCCGTCGTTTATGCCACGGTATGTGCTGGCAGGCGATTTCATTGCACAGCGGAAACACTCGTGCACACGCGCCTTATCTGCGCCCGCCGCGCGCCCTATGCTCTCTGCCCATTTTAAAATTTTCTGCATATCGTGCAAATACATGGGCCCGGAGATCACTGGGGGCAACCCCGGAATGCTGTTCTGCACCATTTCGGGCAGCCCACAAAATTTTGGGCAGACAAATTCCTTTCTTTCTACCTCCATGATGCGCGGAATAATGATCAAATCGCATTTATCCCGGAGATACCGCACATGCCCGTGATAAATTTTAAGGGGCAGGCACGCATCGTCCACGCAAGCGTTTACACCATCGTTCAGTATTTTTTTATTCGTATCAGGCGACACAACCACTTCTACGCCAGGTAGAGCGAGCAGGGTATCCAGAAATGCGTCCAGTTTGTAGTAATAAAGCCCACGGGGCACTCCAATTTTCAAAGTCAATCCTCCATGCAAAGATTAAAGAAACATCCGGCAGACGCGCTGCATATTTTTTTTCGATTCTTATTATTCATAGTTCTATGCCGTTTTATGCCCAAGGCCGGAATTTGCGCGGGGTATGAAAAGCAAACCCTTTGCAGAAAATAACGCGAAAGGAGGTATTTTTTATGAAGCAAAAATACAGCGGGCTGGACAGCCTGCTTGCGGAAAACCATTCCGCCGCCCAGTATTGGGACTCTCTGCCCGATTATGTAAAGAGCAGCATATGCCAGCGCAAAAGCCATATCAATTCCATGGACAGCCTGCAGGATTATGCTGAAAATCTTTTACGGGGCGATGACTGAGGCTTTTATTCAAAGCCTCCCCGCCTCCAAACTTTTGGCCCAAGGGACGAATATCCCTTGGGTAATTCCATTTTTAAAAACGCCCTTTGTTATAGCATCTAAAATCTTTTGTTTTTTTCTTGAAAAAAATTGTGTGCCGGGGCACGTCCCCTAAAATATTTGCGTTTGTTTTGCTGCAATTACAGGTATAGTAATGGTACAACAATAAAAAGGAGCGGAATTTATGCCGGCGAAATTTTGCCCGGGCGCTGCAAACATCAGCGGAACGCCCACCCTTAAAATAAAAAAATGCCCCCAGTGCGGAAGCGAAGTGGAGCTTTTTTCCACAGACACTCAGATTGCCTGCGGTAAATGCGGTTTTGTGGTATTTAACGATATCCAGTCCTGCATTCGCTGGTGCAGCTATGCGCGCGAGTGCGTGGGAGACGAGATGTATGAAAAACTGACGGGCCAGGGAACAGAGGACAGCCCGTTATACCATCAAAACGGCCCCTTTCTGAAGGAAGAGGAAAAATAAGAACCAAAAAGCCAACCCCTCGGCTTTTTGGTTCTTATCGCGGCACCCGGATGTCAATATATTTATGTCTGCCGCAAACTTTTAAAAAACTTTTTCGGTAGTATACAGCCCCGCGTCCTTTTCCATTTGGAAGGATTGCCCGTTTTGTTTTAAAACGGAATCCCATGTGGCGTCCACGGTAATCCACTTGCCGTCAAGCAGAACCTCGTTCCACGCATGGTAATCAGGCGAATCTGACCTATAGCCCATCACGAGTTTTGCGGGGATCCCGGCCTCCCGGAGTAGGGAGGCCATCACCGCCGCATAATCATAACAGATGCCCGTTTTTTGCTCTATAACCTGATCCACATTGGGAATATATGTGGAATCAATTTGGCTCATTTTGTTGTAATCGTAAGAAATGGTCTCAACCACATAATCGTATACGGCGCGCAGTTTATCCGCGCCGCTGTTTTTGTTCTGCAGCATGCCCGCGGCCAGAGAAGATATTTGCTTTGAATCTTCAAAGTTCACAATCTGGTTGGAAAGCAGGTACACTTCGTTTGCGTTGGCTATGGAAACATCAATGTTCTCTCCATACAGCTTCTGGTATTCCGATCCGCTTATATTCTGAAACAGCTCAATGGTGTATTGCCCGTTGCCAAGCTGCATGGGCACCTTGATCATCTGGCCGGAAACAATATCGTAATAAACGGACTGGTTGTTCAGGCTTACCTTTACCTTTAATTTTTGGTTGCCGTCCACATCCGCCTGAATGCCAACAATACCTTTGTCCGCAAGATTTGCGTTAATGGTTACAGTGCCGTTTTGAAGAGGTGCGGTGCTTACGCTCCCGCCATTGTTAAATGTCTCTGCGGCCGTTGCGGCAGCCGATTGGCCCGCCAGAGGCACTTTATCCTGAATGGTAACAAGATTGCCGCCACCGGCAGCGGAACATGCTGTGGTTATAAAAAGAGTTGCGCACAGAATTGCAACTGCCAGTATTTTAAATTGTTTGCTCCTCTTCTTCATGAAAAACAACTTCCTTCGGTGGCCAGGCTGCCTTTCGCTGTTTTAAGCGGTTAGGCCCTTTGGCTTTGCGCCGCCGGATTTCTCCGGGTTTGCCTTTATCGTTTGAAGTCTTTCATTTGCCCGGCCTTTTCTGCCGGGTAAAATAAAAAAGCTTCCTTTTGTTGAAAGGAAGCGCTTGCCGCCTGGAACTTTTATTGGTTCGCAGCGGACGCTCTCCTTTCGGCGGCTGGCTGCCAAACGCTTGCGGCGTCAGGCCCTGTAGCTTTGCGTCGCCGGATTTCTCCGGGTTTGCCTTTATCGATGAATGCGTCTATATTTAAATCACTTGGGTGCCTGCAGCGTCCACATCCTGTACGGATGAAAAAAGCTCCCCTTTTAGTGAAAGGGAAGCTTTCATAATCTCTGCTTTCCTTTCGGCAACTGGCTGCCATATGCTTTTAGGCATGTAGGCCCTCTAGTTTTGCGCCCTTAGGTTTCCCGTAAGTTTGCCTTTATCGATGGACATAACTCTTTATTTTCGTATCATATTACATCTATTTGCAAATGTCAACAGTTTTTTTACTTTTTCTTCAATTATTTTCTAAAATCTTCATGACTGTTCTCTTTTTCGCAATTTGAACCCAAACAGCCAAATCAGGAATCCAGCTACAGCCGCCGCAATAATGATCCACAGCCACAACGGGAACCCGTTTTGGGACTGCTGCTCCTGCGCGCCTGCCGAAGGCGCGGCCTGGGGCACCTGGTTCTCACCAATGCTCTCCTGGGATGGAGACGCCGGTGCGGACGGGCTTACCGATGGCGCAGCCGCGGGTACACTGGGCTCCGGGATTACGGTGGACTGTGCCGAAGGCGCGGCCGCAGCAGCGGCAACGGGTGCAAACAGCGCCGTTATGGACATATCGTTCGTCACCTTGTCAAAGGCTGTACTCCATCCGGTAAACGTATATCCGGGCCGCGTGGGCGCCGTGGGAGCGGTCGCCGGGTTGTTCGCGCCGACCCACTCCACCTTGAGCAGCGTGCCGTCGTAGTTTAGGAACACAACCCTGAACCCTCTTGCGGGCGTTTCATTCACAGTCAAATTACCGGAAACAAACGTTACGGCATAGTTGGAGGACGTATATCCGCTTATGGCAATGGGATAACTTCCAACCGGGCTGCCCTTAGCATAGCCGCAGGCAAATACCGGCGCGCCGCCCAGGCTGGACGGACCATCTCCGTTCACAAAACCGGTATAGCTTGCCGAATAGGCTGGTACATCGTCATTGTAGGTCAGCACTTCACTGTTTGCCGTTATGGTCAGCGGCGCGGAATTCACCGCCAGGCTGCCGTTTGCCGGCGTAAATATGTAGTTTGCAGAGCCCATGGCCGAAACGTCGGGTACAATATTATATGAGCCAACCGCCCTGTTCGCCGGATCGGCTGTGTTATATGCGCAAGCATATGTTGGATTGCCGGTGATTCCCGCCGTTGTTGCGTCTTCGCCGTTCACATACCCTGTAATTCCGTAGTCAAACGCAGGCGCGGTTCCGCCGTATGTCGCAGTCTTGCTGCCAGCCGCCACCGTTAGTGTTGCAGGGTTCACCGTCAGCGTTCCCGTCTTATAATCAAATGTATAGTTGGTTGCCAAAAGGCCCGTGCTTATAAAGCCAATCGTATGGCTGCCAACTGCCGTTTTAGCGGAATAACCGCTCACGCCGCATACCGCGCCGCCCGATACCACAGGGGCCGCGGCTGTATCGTCTCCGTTCAAGTATCCCGCAATTGTGTAGTCAAACACAGGTACGGTTCCGCCGTATGTGGCCGTTTTGTCGCCTGCCGTTACCGTGAGAGTTGCCTTGTTCACCGTCAGCGTTCCGTCCACATACGCAAACTTGTAGTTATCTGCCTTCAATTTTTTCTGCGAGAACACGATTGCATGGTTACCCGCCTCCGTTGAGGGAGAATAGCCAAACCCGCACGCCGCAGTACCAGACACCACAGGGGTTGCGGCTGTATCTTCACCGTTCATGTAACCCGTAATCGCGTAGTCGAATGCCGGCCCGACGGCATCGCCGTATGTGGCCGCCTTGTCGTTGGCCGTTACCGTCAATGTAGCCTTGTTTACCTTAAGCGTCCCGTCCACATATGTAAACGTATAGTTGGGAGCCGCCAGGCTTTGGGTTGTAAACGAAATGGGATAACTCCCAATGGGGGTTGTGGGCATGTAAGCATAGCCGCATGCCGCCGTGCCTGTAACAAGCTTTTTTGTCTCTCCGTTCACAAATCCTTCAATTTTGTAGTTAAAGGTGGGCGCCACGCTTCCATAAGTCACGCTTTTATTGTTGGCCGTTACAGTCAGGGTAGCCGGGTTCACCGTCAGCGTTCCCGTCTTGTAATCAAATATATAATTGCTTGCCAAAAGGCCCGTGCTTGTAAAACCAACCGTATAGTTGCCAACCGCCGTTTTAGCTGCATAACCGCTCACGCCGCATGCCGCGCTGCCCGATACCACAGGGGTCGCGGCTGTTTCTTCGCCGTTCACATACCCTGTAATGCTGTAGTCAAACACAGGCGCGGTTCCGCCGTATGTCGCAGTCTTGTTGTTGGCCTGCACCGTCAGGGTGGCTGCGTTAATTTTTACCACCGCGCTTCCAGTATAGGACGCATAGTTCGGGTTTGTTACCCGTACTGTTACAGTTGCGCCCTCAGCCGGCGTTACGTTCTGAAAGACCGGGTTGTCAGAGCTGTAGGTTGCCCCGTTATCCCCACTGTACTCAACTGTATCTCCAGGCCGCAGATTCAGCACGGATACCTGATGGGGTTTCCCATCATATGTTATATCCAGACCGCTGACGGCCAGGCTGTCGCTGCTTGCCGGGTTTACCGTCAGCGTACCGGTGCGGTAGGAAATATCATAATTGGTCCAGGACGAATCCAATCCCTTGGGCGTAATATCATACGTCCCCACGCCACTGCCAACGGAATAGCCACAGTCGAACGCCAGGCTTGCGGTTCCCAACGTTGTCTCGCTTTCACCTGTTGCAAACCCGCTGTATGTTGCGGTAAACGGTGGAGCTGCCTCGCCAAACGCAGTCTCTTTGGCTTCTGCTGTTACCGTAAGCGGTTTCTTTGAAATATTGACCGTTACCGTTTGCTCATAGTTCGCGTAGTTCGGCTTGGAAACCCGTACAACAACCTGCTGGCTGACCACGTTTGTGTAGGCGGGCGCGGTACCGGTGAATGTGGCGCCGCCGTCCATGCTGTACTCCACCGTAAGGCCCGTGCAATCACCGTTAATCTTCACCCCGTGCGGCTGCCCGTCATAAGGCTTGTCGTAGCCCTCAACAGTAATGCCGCTTACCGTCAGTTGCCTGTAGGTAGCCGTTATGGTTATATTGTGCTTCAGGCTGGTAATGTCCGCCGCCGTCCCGCCGTCATAAAACCAGCCCGTAAACTCGTAGCCGTCTTTGGAAGGATTGGCCGGAACCTCAGAAGTAATGTTCGCTGCATAATCCCTGGTGATGGTCTTATCCGGCGCGCCGTTGCCGAATTTCCATGTAACAGTAAACTGCTCCTTGGCAAACACCGCACGGTACTCGTTCAGCCATCCTACTGTAGCTATGCTGCTGCCCATTGGCTTCCAAGGACCAAAAATACTATTCACTTGTTCTTCCCAGTGATCAAACCTATAGCCGGTTGAGGGCTGCGGATTCGCACTGTTTAAATCCACCGTAGAACCATACGGATAAAACCCATCCAGGTCATTGCCCAATGTCCCGTTGTCTCCCGCATAGGTATGCAGGTGCTTGGGTTCGCCTTTGAATATGGCTTTATACCGGTTGTCCGTATCGATCGTAATCTGGGTGTCGGCCAATTCTCCGCCCAAGTGCGCGCCCGTTTCTTCGTCCAGCCAGTAGTCAAAGTCATAATTATTGTCTGCTGCCGCCCCCGAATACCACAGATAAACTTTTGTCCCATAGTCGTAGGCATCCTTTAGTAGCCCGCGCGTCGTAATTCTTCCATTCGGCCCGGCTGTAATCGTCAATGCGTATGAATTTGCGGTCCATTTGGCATATAACGTTGCATTCTTTGTAATGGTATACGGAAAAGATGCAGCATGATCAAAATCGTCGTCCAAATACCACTTTTCAAAAGCATAACCTGTTTTGGTTGTAGTTGGCAAAGATACAATCTGCGTACGATAGTCTTGAGTAACCGAATTAACAGAACTTCCGCCGTTGGTATTAAACGTTATTGTATATTGATTAATCTGCCAGCTTGCAAATAGCGTTATATTCTTTGTCATCACCATAGATGATCCGGCCGGTTGCGTCAAATTCTGGTCAAAATACCATCCCTTAAATGTATAGCCGTCTCTATTCGGTGTAGCGAACGTAAACGTGGTGCCTTCGGCTACCTGGTTACTGCTGATTGAATCACCGCCCATGGTATTATATGTTACTGTATACATGCGCGTCCAGTGTGCGTATAACGTTACACTTGATGCTGTAGTATACGGAAAGCCTATTTTGGATCCTCCTGACAAAGACGTAAACCATCCATCAAATGAATATCCGCCTCTCGTTGTATCCGGAGAACTCCACACAGTTACTAACAAATAGGCACTTTGGGCTTCCACGCCAGAGCCGCCGTTTGAATCAAAACTTACGGTTATTTTACTAATGCCCATTGGAGACGCCGCCATAGCTGCCATTTTAGTAACACTCTGGCTTGGCGTTGCCGATTCTGTGGGCTCCGCGCTTGCCTCACCTGCCGGTTCCGTGCTCGCTGTTACCGTCGGTTCTGCACTTGCCCCGTCTGTCGGTTCTGCGCTTGCCGTTTCAGTCGGTTCCGCGCTCGCTGTTCCTTCCGGCCCAGGCGCTGACGCCGATTCCTGCGGGCTGAATGTCGCAGACCCGCTTACCGCCGCCGATTCGTCCGCAAACGCTCCTCCCGGCAGCGCTGTAAACAGCAGCGCCAACACAATGACCACTGCCAATACCTTTTTTTTCATTTGAATACCCCCTCGTCCGGCTTCTTTTCTGAACACAAAAAAGCCGCTGTATATTTCCTTTTTATAAAAAAAGTAATCTACAGCAGCCAAACCGCCCTGGGATTTCCTGTAGGCTTACGGCTTTGCGTCCCTGCCTTTCGACAGGTTTGCCTTTTTATAGATTTTATTCCAGTAAATTTTTGTCTTTTTCCACTATGTATTGTCATTATAATGTGGCTGTTTACGCTTGTCAACAAAAAATACAGGTTCGACAAAACCCGTATTTCTGAAAGATTTTCGCCTGCAAGCAATCGGCAAAGGCATCTTAATCCGCCAGCCTGCAATTGCATTCCCAGCAGAATTTTACGACGCGGTGATTGATTACCAAAAAAGCACTGAAACTGATTGCACAGGGGAAAACAAATCATGAAATTACGCAAACGCTCCGCATCAGCAATAACACCATCCGCGCGCACATCTGGAATATCTGCACAAAATTAGGAATCAAAACCGCAAAAAACTGTTGGGTTTATATTTATAAAATCAGCCCGCATTCTCTTGTAAATGCTGCTCTATATTTTCCAGCACATCTTCTTCCTGGATGGCTTTTAAAAAAATATCCACAATCTGCGCGTCAAACTGCGTTCCCGCGCCTGTTTTAAGCTGCACAACCGCCTCTTCCAGCGAAAGCCGCGCACGGTACTGCCTGTCCGAAGTCATTGCGTCAAACGCGTCCGCCACAGATATGATTCTTGCGGAAAGAGGAATGGCCTCTCCCGCCAAACCGTCCGGATACCCCGTGCCGTCCACCCGTTCGTGGTGGTGGCGCACAATGGGTACCACATCGCTGAACATGGAGACTGCAGACAGGATAAGGGCCCCTTTCATGGGATGCCGCTTGATCTCCTCGTAATCGCTCTGGCTCAGTTTATCGGTTTTCAGCAATATATCATCCGCCGTTCCAATCTTGCCAATGTCGTGAAACACGCCTCCTATGCGCAGGGTTTCAAGTTCCTGTTCGCTCATGTTCATTTTAGCGCCAATCAGCATGGAAAAAAAGGCAACCCGGTCCGAATGCCCCCGGGTATACATATCCTTTGCATCCACCGCCAGCCGCAGCGCTTCTATGGTATCCATATACCTGGTTTTCAGCTGGGCGTATGTGCGGTTCAGCTCTTCGTTTTTTACATTCACCAGGGAATGCAAAAACGCGTTGTTAATGGAAGACGCGGCCTGGCCCGCATATATTTCCAGCAGCTTCAGGCCTTCGTGCTCCACCTCGCGGCTGTTTACATAAATCACGCCAATGGATTTTCTGAGTTCGTTAATCAGCGGAAGCACCACGCCATCTGGCAGAAGCATAATCTCCAGCTTGGTTCGCGCTGTGCCTATGGCTTCCATCAATCTGGGGTCAAGCATGGCCATCAGGCTTTCCACATCCACATTGTAGGCGCCTATTCCTTTAAATATGCTCTTGTCCGAGCTCCCAATCTCCGTTAAATTATCCATCAAAATAAACGCGTCCCGGCTGTTTACCAGCGGCAGAATCCGCACCAGTATTTCCTCCAATATATTGCCAATAGGCTGAAGCTGGTATATTTTTGGCACCGCGCCCAGAATACTGTTCAGGCCGTCCCTGAATTTTTTAATAGTGCGCATCTGCGAAATGGACTTAATGCCGGATTCCACCAATAAAAGCAGTTGGTCCAAGCGTTCGCTTTTTTCACAATAGGCCTGTATATCAAGCATTTTTATAGTATCAATCGGCGGAGCCAGGTCCTTGTATCCGGTGAGAAGCAAAATATACAGCTCCTTGTCAAAAAACCGGATATTCTCCACCACTTCGTCGCCGTGCATAGGCAGCATAAAATAATCCAGAATCAAAAGATCGTAATGGGTTTCCTTAAGATGCTTTAATCCCTCCACCGGATTTGTGAACCCGTCTATCATATATCCCATTCTCCGCAATAGGGCAGAGACGGAGTCTATAATGCCTTCATCGTCATCAATGATCATCAGCCTGAAATTTTCATTGATCACTTCCTGAAGCTTGTTTTTGCGCATGCAGCAATTCTCCTTCCTCGTTCATTGGAATTGAAATAAAAAATTCCGTACCCACGTTCTCCTGCGATTCAAACCACATGTTGCCGCGAAACATGCCCTTAATGGTTGAATAGGACATATAAAGGCCAATGCCTGTGCCATTTCTGCCCTTGGTTGTAACCATTTTTTTAAACAGGCTGTCCACAACGCTTTTGTCCAGCCCACCTGCAAAATCCCGGAGCGCAAAAACAATGTTGTTGTCTTCCCTGGTAATGTGCAGTATAATTTTGCCTTTTTTCCCCTTATAGGCATGAATGGAATTCACAATAATATTGTCGAAAATCTGTACAAGGCTGTTTACATCCCCCTTGATCTCCAGCCTGTCGTCAACACATATTTCCTTTACCAAAACGCAATTGGTACGGATCAGCTCGTAGCGCATCAGTATATCCACGCGGTGAATCAGTTCGTGCAGCGTAAAAGCGCCCGCTATGGTGGAGTTGAGTTTGGAGGCCTGGTCTTTTACCGTGGAAATCACATCGGACATATAGGCGATGTACGTTTGGATTTTCTTTATGCCCGCCACCATCTCGGCCGCAATTTCGTGGTGGTCTTCCCTGGTTACTTCCGGGTCGCCAATAGACTGGTCGTATTCCCGAACCAGCAGCTCTATCTGCTGCAGCGCGCCCGAGGCCGAAAGAATGGGCGTTTTAAGGTTGTGGGCAATGCCGCCCACCAGTTCCCCCAGTGAAATCAGCCTTTCCTTCTCCATCATAACCGCCTGATTTTCCTGTATGGTTTCAAAGTCTTTCTTACGTTGCGTGATATCCTTTAAAAGAATAATGGTGGCAACATATTCGTTGCCCGATGCAAAAACAGGCGTAAACTCTACTTCGAAATATTTGTCGTAAACTTTATCCTTTTTTAAATGGATCTCTGTTTTTACAATACTGTTTGTTTGTTTTGTGAGCAGCACATTGTTCAACACTGCTTCCGCATCCAGCTCAGACGGATCAAAATATTCCCGTATCAGTTTATACAGGCTCTCGTTTTGCCTTGCCGTATGCAAAAATTGAAAATTATCCAAAAAGCTTTTGTTAAAATCTACGATGGTCAGCCTGTCGTCCACTACCACATAGCTGTCTGAAATGCGGTTGACCACTGTTTTCAGCGCCACGGGGGTGATCTTCATAAAGTTGAGTTTGAACATGGCAAACATAAATAAAAAAATGGCAACCGTAAAAGAAATAGGGGTGAAAAAGATAGTCAAATTTCCGCCAATTGTAAACAGAATATTCACCGTTACGGGCACAGCGGTTCCGGTTATAATCAGCAGCGCCTGCTTGGATAATATGCCGGTGTTTTTTATGGAAAAATAAATCAACTGGCTGAATCCTATCGCAAGGCAGGCATACGAGTAAATGGTGTGCACATAAAAATACCATCCGTACGCCAGCTCCAATTTTAAACTGGAAAAACGGTAATCAGCATAAAACACATGGTACGGATCGCCCGTAAAAAGTATGGCCAGTGTAATTGCCGGTATTGCGTATAAAGCTGCTATTTTCCAGCTTATTTTTATTTTGGAATAAGCAAACGTCCTGCCAATCAGCAGAATCTGCACCGGAACGGTGCAAATGCCAATATAGGTTAAATAATCCATCTGTATGATGATGGGGCTGCTGAGATCAATAGCGGTAAAATAAGCCTCCAGAAAAGCAAATAAAACCCAGACAAAAGCCTCAAAAACCAATACCAGGAATATATAGTGCAACTGCGTTTTATTTTTTGCCGGAATAATCAGGGCCATCATAACAATTAAAACGCACATGTTTGCCAAAAGCGTTACAACAACAATTCCCGAATCCATAGGCCCTCCTGTTTCTTATATACCGGCGCTTGGCGGCTTGCCAGAATACCGCTCTCCAAGGAACAATCCGCGTTACCGGGCCGCCCGGTAACGCCTGCTTTTAAATACATCAACAGCGCTTTGCGGGATTACATGCTCGTCGCAGTGGAGCAACGCGCCGTCAAAATGCAGTTGCTTGAGCACCTTATAGTGCTTTTGGCAATCCGCAATGGCAACCGGCCCCACAACAGGCGCAAGCTGTTCATACTTAACGGAAAGCAGGCCGGAAAGTATGCAGCCCGTAATTTCGTTTTTGCCCAAAAAATGCTGGCGGTAAAACTTAATAATATCCGGGTTGATAAATGGCGGCAGGTACATTTTTTTGGTCAGCGGCCGGGGCGTGTGCAAAACGCCGCCCTCCGTGAACAATATATCCCCCGCGTTGTTAAGCCTTGCCATTGCCGCCTCTTTGGAGAAGCAATGGGGCCCCGAATCGTCTATAATCAAAGCACCGGGCCGCAGCCTGTTCACATCCAGCAGATCGGGCACGTTTGTGGCCCCAATAATCAGTGTGGCCTCATATACCTCGTCCGGAAGCGCGGTTCCCTTTGCACAGGCAATGCGCAGGCGCCCGCCAAACCCGTACTCTTCCTTTAATTCCCTTACCATGGCGTTTAAATATGCGCTCTTCTGCGCGATATCGCAGAGTGTGACCGAGGATGGGTGGGGCAATACGGAGAGCAGCAGTTTTGTAACCGTTGTGCCAATGGAACCCAGGCCCAGCACGCATACGTCTTCATCCGCAATGCTGCGGCCGCTTTCCCTGAGAAGCCTCTCCAGGGAAAGAATCACGGAAGCGGCTGTTGTGGTATGGCCGGTTGTCAGCCGCACCCCGGGAACACCGGCGCAAGCCCGGGCCAGTTCCCTGCCGTAATCGGTTGCGGATGGAATCAGTCCCGTAAGAGAAACGGCTTTTGCGCCAAGCTCCTTTGCCAGCTCGGCTCCCCGGACGCTCAGGGAAACAAGCTTGTTTTTATGGCTGTATATGTTCCTGCCCGAGACAGGCAGGGCAATTACGCCAATCACGCCAAAACCGGTATCCATATAGTTGTACAGTACCGGAGACGCATCCAGGCCGTTCAAAGGAATGCCTGGATCATCCGGAAGATAGGTAAGCGCCGCCGAATCCAGCCCGGAAAGTCCTCCGGCCAGAATGCGCTCTGCAAGGGTCTCACCTGCCCGATGGCGGCCTGCATTGCGTCCCCTGGCTCCCAAAAGGATACTCGGGCCGTCCGGCGAAGCACCCGGACTTTTTACCCCGCTGTCTATATGCGTGCATATGGTGTCCAGCGTCTGCAGTTCATAAAAATCCTGTATTTTCAGCTCTATCCCGTATTGCAGCAGTTCGTTCTGCACCCGTATTACGGCCAGCGAATCGCCGCCAAGTTCAAAAAAATTATCTTCCCTCGCAACTTTTTTAATCTTGAGCACTTTCCTCCATATGCCCGCCATCTTCTTTTCCGTTTCAGACATACGCCTGGCGTCTGTTTTCCTGCTGCCGGGAGCGGCGGAAGATTCGGGGCGTGGCAAAACGCTTTTATCCAGCTTGCCGCTGGGAGTCATGAGAAAAAAGTCCACCGCTATAAAAAATGAGGGGATCATATAAACCGGCAGTCTTTTTCGCAGGCTGCGCCGCAGTTCAGCCTCGTCCACCAATCCGTTTTTTGTATAGTACGCGCATAAAAAATGCGCGTCGTCTTTGCGAAAATCCACCACAACGGCTTTTTCAACGCCCGCGCACTCTGAAACAGCGGCGCTAATCTCCCCCAGCTCAATGCGCAGGCCCCTTATTTTAACCTGCTCGTCCATCCTGCCCAAAAATTCAATCTCCCCCATGGGAAACCAGCGGGCAATATCTCCGGTTTTATATATCCTGTCGTTTGTATCCAGCGGATTTTCCATAAACGCCGCTTGGGTAAGATCCGGCCTGTTCAGATATCCCCTGGCCACCGCAATCCCCCCAAAATACAGTTCCCCAATTACGCCGATGGGCACGGGATTTTTATGCTTATCCAGGATGTACGCAGATACATTGGGCAGAGGCTTGCCTATGTTTACCGTGCTGGAATTTGTGACGTCTTTATAGGTTACAACCACCGTGGCTTCGGTTGGGCCGTAAAAATTATAAAGTCTGGCGGGCGTTTTTTCCTGCAGTTCGCGCATCAGCCTTGGGGGCAGGGCTTCTCCCAGCAGTATAATCTCCCTTACGTTTTTCAAGGCTTCTTCCGCGCCCTTGTCCGTTAAAAAAAGCTGCATGCGGGACGGAGTCAGAATCAATTTGTTAATCTGCGTCCTGCCAATCAACGCAATCAGGTTGCGTGGTATGTTCTGCTCGTGGTCGGCCGCAAGAACAATCGTTCCTCCGGCCAGCAGCGTGGGATACAGTTCCATGGCAAAAACGTCAAACGTTATGCTTGTGGATGAAAGCACGTTGTTGCCCTGCGTATAATCCAGCACTTCGCACACTGCATAAAAAAAGTTCACAACAGACCCCTGCTCAACCATAACACCCTTTGGCTTGCCGGTGGACCCGGACGTATACAGCACATAACACAGGTCTCCCATATTGTTGTTGGCGGGTATCTCTTTTGCATACGCCGGAAGGGACTCTATGATATCCGTTTGTATAGCCGGGCATGCATCGCCGCATTTAGGGGCTGCCTGCGGTGACGCGATCACAAACCGCGAAGCGCTTTCCGTTAAAATAAACCGAACGCGTTCCGCTGGAAACTCCGGGTCTATGGGCAGATACGCCCCTCCCGCCCGCAGAACCGCCAATATAGATACAAACAGGGTGTAATCCCTGCAGATCATAATGCCCACAATGCTGTTTCTCTGCAAACCCCTGCCAATCAAATAATGCGCCATGGCGTTCACCATGCTGTCCAGCCGCCTGTAGGTAAAAGCCTCGCCGTCCGCCACCAGGGCGGTTGCATCAGGCGTGCGGTTTACCTGCTGCCTGAAAAGCGCGTCCAGGCCGCGGTCCATAGGATATTCCGCCTTGCTTGCGTTAAACGAATGCAGCACGCGGCCCAGCTCTTCGGCAGGCATAACGTTCAGCTCGTATAATTTTTTGGAGGGATTTAAAAGCGCGTCCTGCAAAATGGTTTCGCAATGCGTATGAATATATTCTATCTCCTTGCTGGAAAAAAGGGGCACCAAATGGTCGTAATCCACAATCAGCCTGCCCTCGCCCTCACGGTCGTTGATGTGGATGCTGAGCGAATGCGCCTGGCTGCCTGCAAAATGCCATCTGCCCTCATAGGTGAATTTTTGAGTGTGCTTTTCAAACCGGGCGTTCTGGTAGGAAAGCGTCACGTCGTACAGCGAATCCAGGTTCTTGTTTTTGCTGCGCAGGCCGGCCAGAAGCATCTCGTACGGATATTTCTGATGCTTTAACATGCGGAACCATTCGTTGGACACGGCTTCCACAAACGAGTCGAAATCCATATCATCCCGTACCTGAATGCGGACGGGCACAGTGCTCACAAACATGCCCGCCGTGTTTTTTTCCTCAGGCGTCGTCCTGTTGAATACCGGCACGCCAATAATAATATCGTCCTTGCCCAATATACGGTTGATATACACACAAAGGCCCGCCAGGTACAGCGCAAATATGGTGGAATCCTTTTGCTCGCAATATGCGCGCATCCCCTCCGTAATGGTTTTATTGAGAATACAGGCCTTCCTGCGCGCTCGGGTGCTTATATAGCGCGATTGTTTCTGCTTTAAAACTGTGGGTTCAGGCAGGCCGGCAAAAATTTCGCTCAGCGCAGCCTCGTCGTAGGCAAAGCGTTTGGACGCAAGATACTCCTGCTCCTTGGCAATATACGCAATATAGGAGCCCCTTTGCAGTTCCTGCAGCCCCTCTCCCAAAAGCAGCCGGTCGTAGCTTTCCAGAATCTGGTTGCAAACCATCACAATGGACCATGCGTCCGATATGATATGGTGTATTTTGGCATACAGGCCAAATTCTTGTTCCCCGGTTTTTAAAATGGCAAAATAAAACAGGCCGCAGTCCAAAAGGGGCATGTTCTCCTGAGATTGCGCGCTGTCCCACTCGTATAATGCCGAAATGCCCGCCCGGCTGAAATCAATCACATCCAGCCGCGTATATTCAAAATCCCTGACATATTGAAAAGGCTCCCCGTCCACCTGTGTAATGCAGATGCGTAAAGCCTCATTGTATCTGATTGCATGATTAACGGCTCTCTCCAGCAGTCCTATATCCAATGACCCTTTTACCTTGATTGTCCCTGCATTGTTCCACATGCCGGTACCCGGATGCAGTTTCTCCGAATACCAGATGCGCTGCTGCGGATGCGTGAGCGGATACAATTTATTGCCGTCCATAAAAGATACTCCTTTTATACGGTTTTCAATCTATGCAATATTTATCGTAATTTATTGCACATTGCTTAATTTTTTTTCAATATACGCTGCAATGTCCTCCACCTTTCTGAATTTGCGGATATCCTTTTCCGGCACCTCTACGCCAAATTCCATTTCAAACGCGCACACCAGCTCCACCAGGTCCAGGGAATTTACGCCCAGATCCGTAATCATCTCGGTTTGGGGCAATATGGACTCAGGGTCTACCTTTAGGTAGCTTGCTATCAACCCCCGTACTTTTTCAAACAGCATTTTGATACCTCTTTATTTCTCAGCGTACATCACTGTATTTTGTAACGCATAATTTTTTTGGTTGTGGTTTTCTCAAATTCCGTATCCCGCACTGTAAACCCCGCAATCTGCTTATAGTAGGGAAGCCGGTCGTTCACGCTGTCTACCGCCTCCTGAACCCTGTTCCTTATAGAATCCATGTCCATACCGCCTACCTCCGCGTCATCCGGATAAATCACCGCGCGCACGTGGTCCCCGCTCCCCGCCGTTACAACAGCTTCTTTAATTACATCGTGCTCCAACAGCAGCAGTTCCAGCTCTTCCGGGTTGATATTTTCTCCGTTTTTTAATATAATCACGTTTTTTAGCCTGCCGGTAAGCACCAAAAAGTCCACGTCAAAATAACCCAGATCGCCGGTTTTAAACCATCCGTCTTCAAATGCGGCGGCCGTTGCCTGTGGGTCGCTGTAATACCCCTGCATCACGCTGTCTCCACGTACCTGTATCTCCCCTTCATGGCCGGGCGGGCATTCCGTATGGGTGGCTGCGTCCATGATCCGCACTTCGCAGCAGTCAATCACCACACCAACCGTGTTGTCCCTGTAATATTTAATGCGGTTGACCGAAACAAGGGGAGAACACTCGGTAAGGCCGTACCCTTGCAAAAGCAAAATACCCAGCTCACGCATCTGCCTGGAAAGATACCTGTTCAAAGGGGCTCCCCCACAGATTAAATACCGCAGCCTTCCGCCAACGCCGTCCAGAACCTGCCTGAACAAAATGCGCCGTACGTCTATTCTAAAATGCAGCAAAAAATTACTCAGGCGGATTGCCGCCGCAAGCTTTTTATCCTGGCCCGTCGATTTTGCGGATTCCCATATTTTTTTGTACAGCGCTTCTACCAAAAGGGGTACCACAAACATCATGGAGGGCCGGAACAGTTTAAGATTGCCCGCAAAATTTTTAAGGCCGTCGTTAAAGCAGACCGGACAGCCGTAAAAAATAGGCCCCATTACGCTGCCAATAAATTCGTAGGTGTGGTGAAGGGGCATAACGGAGAGTATGACGTCCACGTATTGCTTGGCCCAGATATACCGCACGGCCGAACTGTAGTTTGCCGTTAGATTTTTTTGGGTAAGCATCACACCCTTGCTTGCGCCCATGGTTCCCGATGTGTATAGAATGGTGCACACCTTGTTTTCTTCTATTTCGGCATCCTCATAGGAACGGTCTCCCGCCTGCAGCCAGGCTTCGCCCTGTTCCAGCAATCCGGCAAAAGCGCCAACGTCCTTCCCTGGTTTCGCCTTTGGCGTCATGTTCACATACAGCGAACAGGCTTTACTTGCCTGCACGTATTCTGCAACTTCAACATAGGCCTCTGTAAAGAAAAAAGCCCCTGCGCCGGTTTTGCGGATGATATCCAGTATGGCTCCCGGCTCCAGATCTTTGTCTATGGGCACAATGGTATGGTTGGAAGTGACAGCCGCAAGATATGTTACCACCCATTCATAAGAATTTCCTCCCAAAACCGCTATCTTTGCTTGGGGCGCATTTAATTTAATAAAAAAAGTCCCCAGTGCGCGCACATGGGTGTAGAACTGGCTGTAACTTACACTTAAGTATTCTTTTGCGTTTTGCCGTATGCGGAAAGCGTCGTGACCGCCGTGCTTATCTGCGCTGTAGGAAACAAACTCTCTCAGGTTATTAAAAACCGGCGCCGGATATTTTGCGTACTGTTTCAATGTGGCCCCTCCAGTGAATCTGTTCAAGCTTGCGGCAACCAATACTATTCTAGGTTAATGATATCACACGCAAAATCTTCTTGTCTACAGCTTTATCCCCATAAAACGCCCATTTTTTACATTATATGTAACGCAATCTATGCGGCTGGTTCAAAATTCACGTACGCCAAAGCCGATGCATAACCGTCTTTTTATAAGAATAGTTCGGCGGAAAATCGCCCGCCTCTATTTTAGGGAAAATTTACCAATTTGTTCTTTAAGCATAACCGCTTGCTCGGAAAGCATTTGGGTGGAAGCCGCGCTTTGCTGTGAAGTAGCAATATTTTCCTGAGCAACACCCGATATTTGGGATATGCCCTGCTCCAACTGGGCAATATCGTTTTTTTGCGCGGCGGAAGCCAGGCTGATTTCCGTTACATAGCTCTTGATTTTAGATACGCCCTCCACAATGCTTTCAAACGTGCTGGCGGTGTCTTCCGCAATTTTTTTACCGCCCTCCACCCTAACCACGGTGGTCTCGATCAACTGAGCCGTTTCATTGGCAGCCTCTGCGCATTTGCCTGCAAGGGCCCGCACCTCTTCCGCAACCACCGCAAAGCCCTTTCCGGCATTTCCTGCGCGCGCAGCCTCCACCGCCGCGTTGAGCGCAAGGATATTGGTCTGGAAAGCAATGTCGTCTATCACGCGTATTATTTTTTGTATGCTGCCGGATGATTCGCTGATTCCCTCAATCGCGCCCACCATTTCGCCCATCTGTTTTCTCCCGTTGTCCGCATTTATACCCACAGTCTCAGAGAAATTGCTTGCGTTTTCCGCCTGCCCCGCATTCTCCGCCGTGCGCCGGAACACCTCCGCCACCGTAGCGGTAAGCTGCTGCAGCGCGCCAGCCTGTTCCGTTGCGCCCTGCGCAATGTGCTGCGTGCCCTCTGCAATCTCTCCCGAGCTTAAGGATATCTGCTCCGCCGCCTGCTTTACCCCCCCCAATACTTCTTCCAGAAGATTGTTAAGAGAATGGTTTATATTATTAATGGATTTTTTAATGGCGTCAAAATCACCCATATATTCGCTGATAATCACAGCTGTAAAATTCGCCCTGGATACTTCGTTCAGCACGTTTGATATTTCCTCTATATAGCCGGAAATGGTTCTGAGCGTTTCATTCAGATTTTCTTTCATCTGAGCCAATTCGCCCCGGTAGTCCCCGGCTATCCTGGCGTTCAGGTTGCCCTGTGAAAGCTGGAATAAAACTGCCGCCGTTTCTTCCAGCGGGGCCGCCAGCGCAAAAAACGTATTGTTAATCCACTGATGATCCGTTTATAATCTCCCTGGTGACGGTTTTCATCCACGCGTATGGAAAGATTGCCGCCACCAGCCGCCGCATCCATAACGCTCACGTCTTCCAGCAGCGCGTTAATAGAACTGATTAGCGTATTAATGTTATTCCTAAGCACCTCAAAGTCTCCAGCGTATTCTTCTGTGACCAGTTCGGGGATATCCCCCTGACTGATCCGCATAATCCTGTCCGCAGCAAGGTTGAGCGGCTGCGTAACCGCGTCCAGCGTATGGTTGAATCCCGTTATAATCTTGCGGTAATCTCCCTTATGCAGCATTTCATCGGCGCGGATTGCCAGTTTACCGGCCAGCGCGGCGCTGCTCAGCGTATCTGTATCCTTAATCAGCCGTCCCAGCGATTCCTTAATCTTTACAAACGCCTCGGAAAGAATTCCTATTTCATCTTTTCCCTGTGTGTCAATCACAATGTTCAAATTGCCGTTTGCAATATCGTTTGCCGCTGTCACCAGCTTCTTTATGGGCCTGGTAATAGACCTTCCGATGGCAAACCCAAGGAAGATGATCAGCGCAACGGCCGCAGCCGCAATGCCATAATTGACATAGTTGGTTATATCCAGCACCTGCTGCGCATTTTTAACCAGCGCCTCGTTGCTTGCGTTGGTAAGCGTTACCACGGTATCTATCGCCTTCCGGTTCGCTTCATAATTTTCTTTCAGCTTGCCGTTTAAAAGCGCATGCGCAGAATCCCTGTCGCCGTTTTTAACAGCCGGTATATACTCACTGCTCATCACACCAAAAAAATCCTTGGCAGGCGGGTATGAATCCACTAAAAAAGCGTCGTGTATACTGCCGGGGCCCAGTGTTTTTGTCCAAAACTCGTGCCGGGCGTCGTAGTCCGATTCCAACTGCTGTATTTTCGCAACATATTCATCTATTTCTGCTGTTTTGCCTATATCCTGATACATCTCCTGCGCAATCAGATACGGCTCTATAATGTACGCAGGAGGCGGAAGTATATCCGCAACCAGGTCTTTGCCATTGTTAATATCATTATATATATCACCATTGATACGAACGGTATTCAGGCATATTTGGGAAACCACCAGAAATACAATAAATGCAACGATGGATATGAGCATCATTGCACTTAATTTCCCACTAATTTTTACGTTTTTTAACATTTTTTAGAATCTCCTTTTTTACAAGAATCTTTTAAGAAAAACGTATATGTGGTGCTGCTGTATAAAATTGTTAATTCTTCTAAAATAATTTATCGTAGTTTTTTTTGGAAGATTTAGCGTTTTATTATGTTAATACACAATTTCGCCACTATCTGCACTTTTTTGTTGTTTTTGCATCAGGCTGGTGGACATTAAATAATCAATTGACAACATTTTTGAATTGTGATATGATACCGCCAATATACCCCAAAAACAAACTTATATTATTTTACTGATTGCAATTATCGGCCGTATATTCTGCCGCTTTGCGCGCAGTTGACACAAAAGAATATTTCTTTCAAAAAGGGCCTGCGGCACGCCCGTCTAGGCCCTTTAAATAAAGTCAAGGAGAAAAGCTTTATGAATTTGGTTAAAACTTCCAAAGCCTTCCCCCGTATTGTGCCGCTTATAGCCGGCGTTGTTATCCAACTGTGCCTGGGCACGGTTTACATTTGGGGCGTATTCCAGCAGCCTGTTATGGATTTATTCAAGTGGGACAAAACCACGGCTTCATTAACTTTTTCTATTGTGCTGGGATTCTTTGTTTTGGGCAGCATCATTGGCGGACGCATACAGGACAAGACAACTCCGCGCATTGTTACGCTGATTGGCGGCGTTATTCTTGGAATCGGCACGTTCCTTGCCTCGTTTACGCCTGCGGACAATCCCTTTTTCCTGTATGTCACTTACGGCATGCTGGGTGGCTTTGGCATGGGCATGACTTATACAACCATCATTGCCTGCTGCCAGAAATGGTTCCGAGACCGGATGGGACTTGCGACAGGCGTTGTGGTTGGTTCGCTGGGATTTGGAGGCGTTATATTTACCCCCCTTGCAAAATACTTCTTTTCCACGGTGGGCGTTCCCAATACCTTTGTAAACTTTGCCATTATTTTTACAGCTGTATGTGTTGTAGGCTCCTTTTTTCTTAAAAATCCGCCGCAGGACTATATGCCTAAAAATTACAAACCTGCTGCCGGTGCAACGGCCGCCGTTGAATATACGGCTGGCCAGATGGTCAAAACTTCTTCATTCTACGCAATCACCATTTCCCTGTTGCTTGCCGTCCCCGCGTATTTCATTATTTCTCCGCTGATTGGCAGCATTGGGCAAGACCGTGGCTTGTCTGCAGATATGGCTTCCGTGGTGGCGGTAATGATGCTCTCCCTGTTCAACTCGGCCGGGCGCATTGTGGCTCCCTGGATCTCCGACAAAGTTGGGCGCAAAAAGACCATTTACATTTTAATGGCCGGAACCATTGCGGCAATCCTGTTGTTCATTATTGCGCAGGGCTGGTTTGTTCTGGTGCTGGTTGCAGCGGTGGCGTTCTGTTACGGCGGTTACCTGGGCATCTATCCCGCCCTTACGAACGGGTTCTTTGGAATGAAAAACGCGGGCGTCAATTATGGCATTGTGCTTATAGGCTTTGGCATTGCCGCCATCTTTACGCCCTTTATGGTAAAATGGGTGAATATAGGCTCCGACTATACCATTTCCTTTATCGTCGCGGCAGCCCTGGCCGGCGTCGCCATGATTGTGGCGATATTTATCAAAAAACCCAAAGAAATTCAGTAATTATATGGAGGCTCCCCGCCTCCGTACCTCCGCCAAAGGGACAGGTGTGCCTTTGGAAGCCTATTGCAAAAAAGCGCCTAACGGCGTTTTTTTGATTTGTCTATAATAATACGCTTACCCCAAAATGAATCTATGACGGCATTTTTGACAGTAAAAATCTTTTGCTTCTTTCCTTCAAAAAAAAGTGGGTGCGGGTAGTAGCCCCGCAAAATAATTGCCGCATTTTATTAAGCGTAGCCCATTTCCTTGAGCATAGCGCCAAGCACCCGCAGGCGCTCACTAATCATTTCGTCGTCCTGGTGCAGGGCCTTGTCGAACAATTGAATATCTTCGTCAATCATAGGGTTATCGGCACACACCGCCACCGTCATGGCATCACCCTGCAGCCCCACACGATCGATCACCGGATTTGCGGAGTCATACAATCCTTTTTGCCTGTACGCTTCCCTAAAATACATTTTGGCTCGCAAAATAAGTATCGCCAGGTCAATCACGCGGTGCATGGGCATCTCTTCAGACTGGCGGGACCATTTTTCGCCCGTGTAGCGCCACACTTTAGCAGAAATATCCACCTTGCCGCGGTCGTTCCACTGGGCTAATCCCAGCGAAAGCCCCTTTGCATCAGATTTGTAGGCATACCGCCCGTCTATATTCTCATAATTTTCCGAGACGATCACGGGTTTGTGTTTTAATCCCGTTGGTATTTTCATATATTTCCTCCTATTTACTAAATTACTAATTTAGTATATAATAAAAACTATTGTCTGTCAATTCAAAATGATTGACATTTTTACACGATTCTTATAAAATTTTAACATAATCCAACTTGATTTTTTCCTGTTTTGCAGCGAAAATAATGAATATAAAGAAACTTTTTCAAAGGCGAAAGAACAGGCTGCTCACAGCGCTGCATCCATTAACCGGATATTATACATAAAAAACTCCACACCGCGCGGTCAGGCTTTGAATCGGGAATACACTCTTGCAGGCGCATTGGTTTTGCTCCCGTTTTAAATAAACATGTATTTTAATGGAGGATTAAAAAATGGCATTAAAAAGCGACAGGCATCAAACGGCGGCTCCTTCTGGCATGGACGTTTACATTTCTGCGGAATCGGCAATTACGGGCGATCTGCAGACGCAAAGCAACATCGTGATTGAAGGCTCGGTAAACGGCAATGTGAATGCAAGCGGCAACGTGCATATTGGAGCAAATTCAAAAGTAGAAGGCAACATCGCCGCGGCCGATATCCAGATCGCCGGCGCAGTAAACGGCAACATCGTATCCACAGGCGGACTTATTCTTTTTTCCGGCGCCAAGCTGAACGGCGATGTTAAGGCATGCGGCTTTACGGTTGAGAAAGGCGCTTACTTCAAAGGCGCCACCGTTATTTCGTCCGAAAGCACAGAATCCAGCCTGTAGGGCATGCCCAGGCTTCAGAAGAAAACAACAGCGGAACTCTTTTCCAAAAAGAGTTCTTACGAACAGACAGCCAAAAACGGTATGGGTGTTTTGCCTTTAAAGTGTTCCATGCAAAATATCCATTCCGGTAACAAGCGGTATGCTCTTTGCAACCGCCTGTTAAATGGTTCAGATCAGAGGGAGGTTTGCCTGCAGATCCTCCCTGTTTTTTTGTCCATCATGCGGTTGCGGGATTGCGAAAAACAGTGGCAAATAAAAGGCCAAAAAGATTCGCCGTGCAAATGCCAATATCAATCTTTTTGCATTGATTCGCCGGACTCCGTATGCCCGGCAGTTAAGGATGCCTCCCAGGTTTTTATGTACACAAATGGTTCTTTAAACCGGATTGTATCAAAAAACACCCACTGGCCCTCCCCGGCGAACAGTTCAAAGTGGCACATGGCAATTCCTATATCGCTTTTCTGGATATCAAACGGCTGCTCCGCACCATACCCCGGCGTGCGAGCCAGGCAAAAATGGAATTTAGTTCCATCCAGCACCACTCTCCAGGGTTGCCTGTTGGAAGCCGAAGGAGCCAACCGCGCCATTTCCAGCGCACGCGCCATTTCTCCCGCTTTTTCACGCGGCAAAACGCGCCCTGGTTCCTCTAAAAAAAACAATTCCCCCCACGGTTTGCGTTTATCCGCTCCAATCACCATTCTTGCCAGGCTTTCTTTTATGCGGGGCCTGGCCGCGTAACCAACAGGCGAAGCAACGGCGACCACTTCGTTTTCTGCAAGTTCTATTTTTTCAGTAAAAGTCTTCCGGTCAATCCCCGCCAGCCAGCAGGTCCCCAGGCCCAGGGAAGTTGCAAACAGAATGATTTTTTCAAATTCCATGCCAAGTTCTTCTATGTGCTCCCTGTTTTTTTGAATGATTCCCGCAATATATGTATGCCCGCCGGAAATCATGCCGTATGTGCCAATTCTTCCGCCCGCATTGAGCGCAAACAAGGCAAACCGCATTTGTTTTGCATTTTTGTTTGCTTCATCTATAAAGTCCTGCAACTGCTTTATTTTCTGCGGCTCAATCGCCTTTTCGCCAAATGTTCTGCAGGACCTTCGTTCCCGAATCAGTTCTTCTGTTTTTGTTATATCTTGCATACCAAACCCTCCCATAAACGCGATATGCATACACATATTATTAAAACATACTTATATTTCAATATACAGAAGCACGCGCTTTATTACAACCCCAACCGAATAAAAGACAGCGCCAAAAGCGGCGTCAAACTGATCTGCTGTCCCTTGCGTAGGTTTTATTCTTTGTTGCGCACATAATTATGGTGCGTATTGGAATCCCCGATTTTGCGGGACTGCACCTCAAATATTTTAAGAGATGCAATAAACGGCGTGAGTTTGGAATACCCGTAGTTGCGGGTGTCAAAATCCGGGTACCGGCGGCTGAGCGTACTGCCCACCGCCCCAAGGCCCGCCCAACCGTCTTCGTCCGATATTTCGGTCACAATGGTCTGGACGGCTTTTATAATTTCCTTTTTGCTGGACATGCCTGCCTTTTGACCGCCATTTTTCTCAGACTCCTCCACAGGAACCTTCTCCGGACTGGTGGCGGATTCCAGCACCTCCAGGTACTTGAACTTTTCGCAGGCAGCAATAAAAGGCGTTGGCGTCTTTTTCTCGCCCATGCCGATCACATACATGCCCGCTTCGCGCAGACGGGCGGCAAGTTTCGTAAAATCTCCGTCACTGGAAACAATGCAGAACCCGTCCACATTTTTGGAATATAAAATGTCCATTGCGTCTATAATCAGCGCGGCGTCTGTGGAATTCTTGCCCGTTGTATAATTGTACTGCTGAATGGGCGTGATGGAATAATTCAAAAGAACATTCTTCCAGGAGGCCAGCTGCGGCTTGGTCCAGTCGCCGTAGATCCGTTTATAGGTAGGCGTCCCGTGGTTGGATATTTCATCAAAAATAAATTTGATATATTTGGACGATACATTATCCGCGTCTATCAAGACGGCGATGTTTTTATCACTTTCCATGTACAACCTCCTTGCGGTTGATACTCAAATTATAGCATAAAACGCTGAAAACTGAAAACCGAAATTATTGCCGGAATGTAGCTCTTTTTATTGCATAATGCCGCAAACGCGCAAATAAAAAAGAGAGCAAAAGCTCTCTCTTAATTGCCTATCAGAAATCTGTTGGGCTTGCTTACCAGCGGCTGGACTGGTTCCTGTTGCCGCCGAAATTATTTCTCTGCTGTTTCCTTGCTTTTCTGCAAGCGGGGCATCTCATGGGTTCGTTCTCAAAGCCCTTTTCTTTGTAAAAAGCCTGCTCGTTTTCAGTGAAAATAAATTCCTGGTTGCAATCTTTGCATACAATTGTTTTGTCTGGCATCTAAAAGTTCCT
The DNA here is from genome assembly GCA_023408315.1 of Bacillota bacterium. Classification (GTDB taxonomy): domain Bacteria; phylum Bacillota; class Clostridia; order Christensenellales; family Christensenellaceae; genus JAEYKI01. Next base: position 200,435 of record JAEYKI010000019.1, on the reverse strand, counting down.
CCTTATATTTGTTTGATTTTAACAGGTTCTTGGACGTATCTCTCAAATAACTTGGAAGAACATTTCAGAAACATAGTTAAAACACATGTGGATTTCCACGTATTCATTATATCATAAAACTACGGAAAAGCAAGCAAAAAGCGAACTTTTTACTCCACAAAAAAACGCGCAAACGCGCGATTTTTGGTTTTTTTTATAACTCGCGCTCAGAAACACTCTGTTTGATGCTCCGAACCAGTACAGTAATGGTGTCCACAACGTTCCCCAGAATCACAAGCCCTACCAATATCTTCTTAAACAGATCCACATAATATTGCAAATCAAACCATGTAGGTATGCCAAAAGCATGCAGATCCTGGAGCGTTTGCGCGAAGTATGGATTCCATAAAATTGGGCTTGTAAGCAGCATAACCGCAATAACAAGAGACACAATGTTTATTATAGCAATGGAAATGCCCAGCGTAATCGTATACCGTCCAAACAACAGCCGCAAAAAATCCTTGATAAGCCCAAGCGCAAACAGCACGTTGAATACTCCTATAACCGCAGGCCAGTTATTCAAATTAAAGATGGGCACCACCGTTAAAGTATCGCCGCCCACATACACGCTTAAAATCTGCGGAGCGGCATTAAACACAATCATCACAATTACCGTGAAAAGCATGGAAGCTATGGGATCGGAACGTTTCATGGGCTTGCTTTCCACAGGCGGCACGGGGGGTAGGTCGGAAGGCTTCCATTTGCCGCCCTGAAAACTGATTTTCTTTTTGCTGTACCTCTCCGCAACGGCAAAGCCAAACGTCAGCCACGCAAACGCCTGCAGCAGCGCAAATAAAACAGAGCTGATATACGAAGCAATTCCCGCCACAATGGATTCGGGCGGAGACATGACGAACCCAATGCACAGCGCGATTGTCATACCAAAGGCAACCGCTCCCAGTACAATTTTTAGCAGGAATATATACATGCTAAAATACTCAGGGCCAATCAGATACTGCTTGGAATCCAGGTATTTGTTCGCCATATCCCACGGCGTTCCCAGCTCCAGCAAAACAGAGTCGATATCTTCCCGCGCGGGGTCGGCGGAACGTTCGGCAAGCATGTCTTCTATTAACCCCCTCAGCTCTTTTTTGATATCCTCCCGCTGGGATGCGGGCAAGCGGCGCACCACCTGGTATATATACCGCTCTATCACGTCCCGAATATATTTTTCATCCTTGCTCATCTTCGTCACCTTCACCTTCCAATAAACGATTCATGCCGTCCACCATCCCGGACCACTCCCTGCACAATTTTTCATAAACCTCTTTTCCCTTTTTGCTTAAAACGTAGTACTTTCTGGGTTTTGCTCCCGAGACTTCCCATTCTCCGTTTAAAAGCCCCTGTTTTTCCAGCCGGCGCAGCAGCGGATAAAGAGTTCCCGCCTCTATGCGCACGTTCTTTTTCTCCAAGCTTTGTACGAGTGAATAGCCATATTTAGGATGCCCGAGCTGGCTTAACACGCTTAATACCAAGGTTCCGCGCCTGAGTTCCAGCAACAGATTTTCTACGATTTCCATGGTATCGTCTACCATTTTCATCACCTCATCCGTATTATATTGTATATCATACACTATTGTCAATATAATATTATAATATTTATATTATTATTAAAATTAAAAAACCTGGCAGCAAACCCTGCCAGGCAAAAATATTTTTGCATTAACTACACAAATTAATTTTCACTTATCATCAAGCAATTCACGGAGCCCGGCAGCACTGGTTACGGCCGGAAGGCATACCCTGCCCCGGCATACGTAGGCCGTGGGCCTGCCGTTCTGGGCATGATACTCCGCATAATATTTCTCCAGATTCTCAGGAATATTTTCGTCCCGCGCAATCACCACAACGGACGCGTCGGCGCCGTGGGTACACGCACACATTTTTTCCAGATCGTTCTTTGTCTTCCCAACAAGCACAACCTTCACCTGTTCCCGGGCATACAGCATGGAAGCCATCATATGCGCAAATGCTGAAGGATATTTACCGGTTTCCGCAGCAAACGCCCCAAAAACCTCCTGCGCGGCCTGGCGGAATCCTATATCGCCCGTAAGGTTCCACAGGCGCAGCAAATTCATGGCTTGCACCGAATTAGCGGAAGGAGTTGCGCCGTCGTATGCCGTTTTGGTTCGCGCTATCAGCCTTTCCGCATCGCACCCGGTATAATAAAGGCCGCCCTGCTCCCTATCCGCAAATTGTTCTGTAAAGTCGGCGTTCAGGCGGACAGCGGAAGACAGATATTCAAAATCCCACGTTGCGGCGTGCAGCTCCAGCAACCCCCAAATGAGGTATGCGTAATCGTCTGCGTGCGCCCGGTTTTTGGCCTGCCCATCCCGCCAGGAGGACAGAAGCCCGCTTTCTTTGCCAATCAGCCGCCCGCGTATAAACCGCCAGGCATCTTCGGCCACCCGCGTATATTCCGGGGCTTTAAGCACATTTCCCGCATAGGCAAAAGCAGCCATTGCAAGGCCGTTCCAGCAGGTTAAAATCTTGTCGTCCAAAAAAGGATGCACGCGCCTCTCGCGCACGGAAAATAAAATTTGCCGCTCTTCCTCAAATTTTGGCAGTTCCTCCACCCCAAACGGATTACGGATCAGGTTTGGAATGTTCCTGCCTTCAAAATTGCCCTCAGGCGTAATATCGTACGCCTGGCAGAACTCTTTTGCACGGCTGCCCAAAAGCCCCCCGACCTCTTCTGTGGTCCAGAGATAAAATTTGCCTTCCACGCCTTCTGAGTCCGCATCCAGCGCGGTATAAAAACCGCCTTCGGGGGACCGCATGGTACCAAGAAGAAACCCCAGAGTCTTTTTTACCGTATCCGCATAGAATTGCTTTTTTGTGATGCGGAATGCCCCGGCATATGCCAGCGCCAGCAGCGCGTTATCATACAGCATTTTTTCAAAATGAGGCGCCAGCCATTGTTTGTCTGTAGAATACCGGCAGAACCCGTAACCAATGTGGTCGTGCATACCTCCCCGGTACATGCCCTCCAACGTTTTGAGGGTCATAGCAAGCGCTGTCTGTTCGCCAAACACTTTTGCATACTCCATTAAAAACAGCAGCAGATGCGGGGAAGGAAACTTGGGCGCCTGTGAAAAACCGCCGTGCACGGGATCAAAACTCTTTTTTAAATCGCCAAATGCAATGCGTGGCAAATCTCCGTTCACCTCGCCCTTCTTTTCCGGCCTGGCCTGCAACAATTTCAATATATCCGCCGAAGCAGCGTCAATTTTATTCCGTTCTGTGTTCCAAAGGCTGCTGATCTGCGTGCAAAGGCTCTGAAACTGGGCGTTTGTAAAATAGGTGCCCGCAAAAAAGGGCCTTTTCTCCGCATCCATAAAAACAGACAAAGGCCAGCCTCCGCCGCCGGTCATGGCCTGGCAAACCTCCATATACACATGGTCTATATCGGGCCGCTCTTCCCTGTCAACCTTAACGCACACAAAGGAACCGTTTAAAACATTCGCCGCATCCGCATCTTCAAACGTCTCCCGCTCCATCACATGACACCAATGGCATGTTGAATAACCTATGGATAAAAACAAGGGTTTATCCTCAGCTTTGGCCTTTTGGAAAGCCTCTTCACCCCAGGGATACCAATCCACAGGATTGTAAGCGTGCTGCAGAAGGTATGGAGATTTTTCATGAATCAGTCTGTTTGTCTTTTTTTCCGTGGCAACAGGCATTTGCATCACCTCTTAATATTAATGTTAATATTAGAAGTTCCAATTTAAACAATATTTATTCGTTTTCTGGTATTATGCAGTAAAGATTATAGGGACGTAACCAATGGTATAATTAATGAGCTAATCCAATCTAAGGTTCTTGTGCGGAGGGTATATATTATATTTTCGGCGATAAGAAGACTGGTTCATGTTACAGAAAATCAGGAACAAGCAGTATAATCCAAGGCTGCCTTAATACATGCCTATTCTCTTTCTATCATAAATTTAAGGCTTGACCGCATAATGCCCCCAAATATTTTCCCTATCATCCGCTTGACCGGATGCCCGTTCAAGTTATAAAAATATTCATTTTTATCTTGATAATAAGAAAAGTCAGCCGGGCAAACTTTTTGGTACGATTCATAGGAACTCAACGTTTTAAACGAATGGTACCAGGCCCAATCGGCTATGCCCGGAAGCTTCCTTTGCTGTTTCTGCAAGGCGATCATAAAAGCCCCGGATGCCTTGTGAATCCTTTTATCTGCCTTTTTGTGTAATCCGGCCATGGTAATCGGAGGCGTAGTAATGCCAAGTTTTATGATAGACTTTGCTCCGGCTGACAGGATTGCAAGCTGTTCAAGCGCTTGTTTCATCCCCTTAATGCCCCCGACAGTTGTAACGGCCAAAAAAGCTTTGTCAAAAAACAGCGGCCTATGGCACGCAAACGCAAACCTGTCAAGAAAATTCTTCATGATGCCAGGCACTCCCATAACATAACTTGGGGCGGCAACAATAACGCCGTCAGAGTCCAGAATTTTTTTCTCAATTGCATTGCGGTCATCCTTTAAAGGACACATATCTGCGCCCCGGGCGATACAGGCAAAGCAACCTTTGCATAGTTGAATATTTTGATCCGCCAGAAAAATATATTCAAAATCTATATCGTTGTTATATTTTTTCAGTTGTAATCTAATCTTTTCAACCACGCCGTATGTGTTCCCCTTTTTTCGCGGGCTCCCAATTATGGCTATAATTTTCATTCTTCCTTCCCCTTTTTTAAAATATTATAAACATAAAAATCATTATGCAGTTTCATTTTACTTTCTATCTCGTCCAGATTCAGGCTGTCTTTCAAAAAATTTTGTTCAAAGTATAAAGATATAATATATGCGCTATATTCTTCCGCCAGCACTCTTGTATTTATTGGGGGAATACATCCTTCCTCCACCATAATATCAAACACATACTGCAGAAGCCGGTTTGGCTTTTCTATTAATTCACTGATGAAGAAATCCCTCACAGTCTGATGGTGCCGCTGCTCAACCGTAATTATTTTTGCAATTTTTACTACAACGGGGTCCCACATAACCTGCTTAAACATTTTAAAAGATTCATTTAAATATTCTTCCGGCGTAACTGTCAAAACGTATTGTTTCAATTGTTCTTTTGGAAATTCCGTTCTCTCCATTCTTTCTTTAAAAAGTGCAAATATGCTTGCCAATATTTCTTCTTTACTTTCATAATGCTTGTATAATGAACTTGCCTTTATTCCAACCGCCTTCGCGATTTCACGCACAGATATTTCTTTAAACCCATTTTGTGCAAATAAATCTATTGAAACGTCCAGTATTTTTTGTTTTGTCGATATTTTTTGTTTTTCTTTCATACCAGCCTCTTTTAGCTAACAATCGTTATCTAAATTATATGGCTAACACATGTTAGCTGTCAATAGAATTTGGATGATTATTTTTAAATCCATTGTATATTTGATTATATTCGTTCACGGATACAAATCCCAAGGGGTATCCGCAAAATTAAAACAACGGAAGTGGATTCACTTCCGCCAGAAAAAGTATTTATCTGATAAAGTTTGTGGCGATTGCTTCCTCCCGTTCCGGCAAAGGCACCCCGGCTTTAACGCCCGCTTCCTTGCATTTTAAAAACCACGCCATGTTCCGGCCCAGGGTACGCATGACCTGCAAACCTTCCAAATCTTTCTTCACATCATCGGGCGTAAAACCATGCACCATATTCCAGTATTGCGATGAAATTACAGGCATCTCCGATATGGTAAAATATTTATTCAACTGATCAAAGGTCGCCGTTGTTCCGGCCCTTCTGGCCGAGGCCACAGCCGCCGCGGGCTTCAGGTAAAACGCTTGCCCGCCAGAGCACATATCCGCAAAAAACACCCTGTCCATAAAAGAGATCAATGCACCGTTGGCGGAAGCGTAATATACGGGAGAGCCGAAAACAAATCCGTCCGCTCCCCGGGCAAGGTCCAGAAAATCGTTAACCTTGTCCTGAAAAACGCAACTTCCTTTTGTCTCACAGGTTCCACAGGCAGTACAGCCGGCCACCGGCCTAACGCCAATCTGAAATATCTCCGTTTCAATTCCGTTCTTATTCAGAGTATCGGCCACTTCCAAAAGCGCTGTATGCGTGCACCCTTTTGGGTGCGGGCTGCCGTTGATTAATATTACTTTCATGTGCGCTATGGTTCCTTTCCACCTTTTCATTTATACTTTCGCCGCGCCGGTAATTTGCGACGCGGTTGTATCCTGATGATTCAATTACGAAACATTTTGTATTTCTTCAACAATGGAGTTATTGTCCACCAGTACATTCTTTAGTCTCTTATATTTTTTTATTTCCCATAGCGCACTTAATTTTTAAGGCCATATTTGCAATATATTCTCTATATTCATTCTATATTCATTTGTACGAATTACCCTTTGGCAGGCTCAGAAAAAACAAAACCTTTTCTGATGATGATGTCTGCCATAACGCGGGTGTCCGCGGTCTGTATGGTGGCATAGGCGTCCCCGGTGCGCTGGTAAAACTCTTTGCGGGATACCTTATTCAAAATCAAAGGGCTGGCCGCGGCAGTGTTTTTAATAACACTTTCAAAATCCTTCCAAATGAGCGGCTCTTCATAAATGCCATAATCAAGAGACATCACCGTAATAGGGAACTCTTCATCCACATCCAGCGGAAAGTATTTTAATATCTCGCCCAGGAGTATATGGTTTTGCTGGGCATCGGAATATATGACCTTTTTGCTCATTGCGCACGCCCGGTAATTTGCATCTGCAATAACCAGTTCGTCCAGATGGCCCATTCTAAAAATTGCTTCATAAATTTCAGGCGTGATGAGATTTGATATCCCGGTCAGCATAGCACTACCTCCAACCAAACGGCTCTCAAAATTCAAGAGAAGAAATGTTACCTTTATAAAAAATTATAACCCTGTTATTGTATATGTCAATACCGCCGTGCGTCTGGCCGCCACACTACAAGGCTATTTTTTTCCGCCTTCATCCGTCCGCTCAATGCGTATGGTCTTTTTGTTCTCCAGTGTATCCACAACTTCATAGGCCAGTCCCATTGCTGCCAGTTCAGCGTCAAACCACGGCGGAACATGCCCAAAAACAATATCCAGCGCTGCAAAACCGCCTTGCCTGAGATACGGAAGCAGGACGCCCTTGGTGGTTAGCTGCAAATTTTCCCCCAGCATCTTGTGAAGGTCCAAAAAATATTCCCCCGGCCTTTTACCCTGCTGCAGATAAGATTGAATATCCGCCGGCTTTTTTTCCTGTTTTGCCTTTGCCGCCTCCGTTTCCGCTTTAACCGGCTCCAGCACATCTGCAGCCTGTGCGTCCACCGTATAACTTTCAAACCCCGCGCTTTCAAATACGCTGAACGCTATGCCGGGAATTTCCAAAGCTACAATCACCTTTCCCTTGATCCCGTCCACCGCCTCGTTTAACGCGGCCCGGACTCCGGCGATTCCCTGTGCTTTGGGCACGGGATTTTCAAAACGGTTTATTTCCGCCCATTTTCCGAATTCGTTTGAGTATGTAACAACCCAACCGGGATTAAAAATAGAGCAGGTTTTTCCGTTATTGTCCTCCACAACCGTTATTCTCATTGGCCATCTCCTTGTTTTCTATGTATTCATTATAAAACAGCCGCCGTTCGTTCACAATACAATTGCTAAAACCGAACGGCAGCCGCAACCATTTTTTATTCTGCATAATCTGTCTCTCTTTATTTTTCACAAATATAGCCGAATCTCCAGATTGTTGCCTTACACAAAGAAAGATACTACTTTGCGAGCATTTTCTATAATACTCCGCGGCAGTACAAGCTTTACCCCAAGCCCCGCACACAATTCTCCATCATTTTTACAGCCAGCCTGGCCATGCATTCGGGCGATTCCTGCATTCCCTGTGAAAACCAGCGGTTCAGCATGGCGTACAGGCCGGAAGTAATAAACGCATAATAATATTCATGATATTCTTCCCTGGTGCCTCCAACCAGTTTTCTCCATTCTTCCTTGTTTTGCGGCTTATTCATCTCCACAATCTTGGCAAAAAAATTCGTTTCCTTGGTGCGGAGAATCGCAATAAACAAATCGGCGTTTACGGCAATAAATTTAAACGTATCCACCATGGCGGGATACGCGAACGCGTCCGTCTGCTGTTTATGCTTTGAGATTACGCAAGAAAATTCTTCCAGCAGTTCCTTTTCAAACTGGTCGAACAGATCGTATATATCTGTATAATGCAGATAGAACGTCCCGCGATTCACGTCAGCCATTTCTGTTAATTCCCGAACCGTGATATCCTTTAAATCCTTTTGCATCAAAAGTTGTATCAGCGTTTTACCCAAAAGGGCCTTTGTTCTGCGCTTGCGCCGGTCCGTTTCGCCGCGCACGGCGGTGACACAATTTTGCCCCAAATCAACACTTTTCATAAAAACTCCCCTTAATCAACAAACCTGTGTTTTGCTGTCCAGTAATCGCACATAAAACAAAGCATTGACGATTGCACGCCGTGCGTGCCCTCATTATAATCTACATATGATTATAAATCAACATCATGTTCATAAATGGAGGAGAGCCTGAATGAACAAACTAGCAAACGGAATACTGAATCACCGCAAAACCGTATTGGCGGTATTTATCATAGCGGCCATTATTTGTGCGCTGCTGTCATCACTGGTCAAAATCAATTATAATCTTTCAGACTACCTTCCGGACGACGCTCCTTCCACCTCCGCGCTTCATATGATGGAAAAAAGCTTTGACGAGGACATTCCGAATACATCCGTTTATATACCAAACGTAAGCATACCTCAGGCTATGGAATACAAAGAAAAAATGAAAGCCGCGCCCGGCGTGGACAATGTGCTCTGGCTGGACGATGTAACAGACGTTCGCAAGCCGCTTTCGCTTCTGGACCAGGACACCGTGAACGCCTGGTATAAAGACGGCGGGGCCCTTTTCTCCGTAACGGTTGACAACAACAATATTGTGGAAGCCATTTCTTCCCTTAAAAGCATAGCCGGAAACGACGGCTCGCTTGCCGGAGATGCGGTTAACCGCGCGGATGCGCAGACCTCCGTATCCAAGGAGATCGGCGGGATTATGATTATGGTGATCCCCCTGATATTCATCATCCTTTTAATTTCCACCAGTTCATGGTTTGAACCTGTTTTATTTCTGGCAGCAATAGGTATTGCAATTGTGATTAATATGGGCACAGACATGTTGCATGGAGAAATCAGCTTTGTAACGCAATCCACCACATCCATTTTGCAGCTTGCCATATCCATGGACTATGCCATTGTGCTTCTGCACAGTTTTGCGCGGTTCAGGCAACAGGGGCAATCCGTTCAAAAAGCAATGTCCAGCGCAATGACTTCCAGTTTTACGGTAATTGCATCCAGCATGGCCACAACCGTCGCAGGGTTTTCGGTGCTGGGACTTATGCGCTTCAAAATTGGACCGGATCTTGGTTTTTCGCTGGCTAAAGGCGTAATCATCAGTTTTATCTGCGTCATGGTGCTGCTGCCTGTTCTTGCAATGACATTCTCCAAATTGATAGAAAGAACGCATCACAGGCCGCTCATGCCATCCTTTGCCAAATTCGGCAAACTTGTAGTCAAAATATGCATACCGCTTGCTGTTGTTGTTCTGTTGATTCTTGCGCCTTCCTATCTGGCGCAAGAGAACAACCAGTTTGTTTTTGGCTCTTCCGGCATGCAAAGCAGCGGCTCCAAGGCGTCCCTGGACGCAAACCGCATCAACAGTCTTTTTGGCGAATCACAGCAAATGGTGCTGCTTGTGCCGGACAATAATCCTGCGCAGGAATCAAAGCTGGGCGCTGCGCTCAAAGAAATTCCGGATGTTACATCCGTAGTGTCTTACGATACCGCCGTGGGCGAACAGATACCGTCTCAAATTTTATCCGCCGATGTTGTGTCCCAATTCCGTTCTGGAGGATACAGCCGGCTGATCCTCAGCGTATCCACGCCGGACGAGGGCGACCGGGCGTTTGCCGCCGTGGAAAATGTGCGCGCCGCCGCGGGGCAGCATTACAGCGAATATTACCTGGTGGGCCAGAGCGTGGTGAATTATGACCTGAAGAGCGTAATCACAGCGGACAACACGCCGGTAACCATTGCGCTGGTAACTGCCATTGGCATCATCCTGCTCATCATGTTCCGCTCCATAAGCCTGCCCGTTATTCTTCTTCTGGCAATAGAGAGCGCCACCTGGATCAATCTGGGTATACCATATTTTACGGGAGACAGTTTGAACTATATTGGCTATCAGATCATCAGCGCTGTACAGCTTGGCGCAACCGTGGATTACGGCATTCTGTTTACCCACCATTATTTGACCAGCAGGCGCTTAGCGAACAAAAAGGAATCCGTTGTGGAGGCGGTCACCAGGTCCACCCCAACGGTGATCACCCCTGCGGGCATCCTGATACTCGCCGCCATTATGCTGGGCCTGTTTTCTTCCAATGGCATCATCAGCCAGCTTGGTTCCATTCTGGGCCGCGGTACCGCCATTTCCACCGCCATGGTGCTTATGGTGCTGCCCGCCCTGTTAATGCTGCTGGACGGTCTTATTCAAAAGACAACGCTTCGCGCGTCATTTAAAAAAGGAGATTTGAAAAAATGAAAGAAAGGATTCTAAAATTTGCTTCCGTGGCAACGGCCTTCGCCCTGCTGGCGGTGATTCCCGGAACCGCAATGGCGCAGGAGGCAAACACTCCCAAAGAAGAAGTTATATATGCGTCTCTTGCGGCAGACGGCAGCTTTCAGAAGGCCTATGTGGTCAATTCGTTTGATCTTTCCCAGGCCGGGCAGGTTATAGATTTTGGTAATTACGATTCTGTAACCAACCTGACGACGACAGATCAAATCGGCAAACAGGGCGACCAGATCACGGCCAATGCGCCTGAGGGGCGTTTTTTTTACCAGGGTGATTTAAGCAGCTTAAGCCTTCCCTGGAGCGTTTCTGTTACCTATTCGCTGGACGGCTCACCCGCACAGCCGGGCAGTCTTGCCGGCGCAAAGGGGCGTCTGGAGATCAATATACAGGTCAAAAACAGTTCGCAGGCAAACCGGGCGTTTACAGGCAACTACATGCTGCAAACTTCCATGACGCTGAACACAGAAAAATGCAGCAACATAACAGCAAACGGCGCCACGGTCGCGAACAGCGGCAAAAACAAGGTAATCAACTTTGTCAAAATGCCGGATAACGAGGGCGACTATACGGTTACGATGGATGTGCAGGATTTTGAAATGCAAGGCATTCAGATCAGCGCTCTTCCCTTATCGCTTGGGATCAGCACGCCGGATACCGGCGACCTGACCAGCGGCATAGGCGATCTGCAGGATGGCATAGGCGAACTGGATTCGGGCGCGGAAGGACTCAGCAGCGGCGCACAGCAGCTCAGCGAAGGTTCCGGCAGCGTAACCAAGGGCCTCCAGGAATTCCAGGGCGGCTTGGGGCAGATCCAGAGCGGCCTGGCCAGCCTGGTAGCCGGAAACCCCGGCCTGCAGGGCGGATCGCAGCAGATTCTGGACGCTCTCAAGCAGATACAGGCGAATCTTTCTTCCATGGCGATCGATACCAGCGACCTCTCCAGCCTTGCTACAGGCTCGGCGCAAATAGCTTCGGCCATCAGTCAACTGGCGGGCAGCTTTGCGGGGGCGGATGCGGGAATCAGTTCCGCCACGGGCGGCGCATACTCTTCGCTGCACGCGGCCAACCAGGCGGCTTTATCCCAGCTTTCCGGAATTACAGATCCCTCGCTCCAGGCCCTGCTGTATACGGTCCTGGGTGCGAACGACCAACTGATTTTTGGAAACGGAACGGCTTCCAATCCCGGGCTTTCTGCCGGCATGGCTGCTCTCAATACCCAGTACGCCACCTTTAACGCAGGCATACAGGAGCTGCCCACCAAGCTGGCTTCCATGGCCTCCGGCATGACGCAGCTCAAAGGCGGCATAGACCAGCTTGTCTCCAATTACGCGTCATTTAACGGCGGGCTGGTGCAGTATACAAACGGCGCAAAAAGCCTGTACGACGGTTACGGTGAGCTTTGCGAAGGATTCAACAAAATCGTCCAAGGCAGCGCGCAGCTCTCCCAGGGCGCAAGTTCCCTTGCGGATGGAACCAGGGAGTTCTCCGGCGGCATGAACGAGCTGAACAGCCAGACGCAAAACATGGATTCGGACGTGCAGGAACAAATAGACGAAATGATGAAGACCTATACGGGCGGCGATTTTACGCCTGTAAGCTTTGTCTCCGATAAAAACACAAACATAAAATCCGTTCAGTTTGTACTGATGACGCAGGAAATCAAAACCGCCAAAGCGGAAGAAGTGCAGCAGCAGCCCGCAGAGCAAACCTTCTGGGACAAACTGGCCACGCTGTTTGGCGTCAAAAAATAGGCGCTGATTCAACAGTTTTCTATAGAACCTCAGGAGGCCGCGTACTGCTTTGCGGCCTCTTTTATTGCGGTTTCAATGAGGTCGCATGCTATCACAACACCAATACCCCTGCTCACCAGGCGATCGGTCGGGTCTGGCCCTATACGCATGCAGATAACGCAAACACAATCTGCAAGCGCGTCCAATATGCCCTGTATCCGCCCGTCCGCGTCGCACTCATCCGCTCCGCTGCAATATGGGCGCACGGGCCGCACCTCTACTTTTTGAATTGCACCGCCCTCATACTCATAGATACTGAGCATTTCGGCATGGCCAAAATGCTGATCCACCAATATTCCGGATTTGGTGCAAACGGCAAAACGAAGCCTTGCATCCGCTGAATCACCCATTTGTTTACTCCCGTCTGTTTTTTTATCATTGTATCATACCGCGCCTTCATTGTAATTCCGCAATAATAGAAAGGATATAATTAAGCGGACCTCTTATCCGGATAAATATATCCTCTCAGGTTGGTTTTTTGCAAAATTAAAATTTAAGTACGCTAAGCAGCCCTATACGCCGCCTTCTTTCAGGTACTCCTCCAGCATCCCGTCCGCCTCGGGCTTGGCGCTCCGGCAGGCATCCCGCAAATTTTTTAAAAAAGCGTCCTGTTTTTCGCGGCTCAATTCCAATCCCTTTTGCCTGCAAAAATATTCAAGCGCGCTTGATCCGGAGAACTTGCCCAGAACAAACCGGCTTTTTGCACCCACATCCTCGGGCGAGAACGCCTGGTAAGTCTTCCGGTCTTTCAGGAGTCCGTCCACATGAATGCCGGATTCGTGAAAATACACCTGGCTGCCCACGATTGCTTTTCCTTCGTATACCCGCCTGCGCGAATACTCTGCAACCAGTCCGGATACCTCCTGCAGCTTTTCGGTGCGTATGGCAACCTCGGCTCCGTCTATGTGCTTTGCCGCCATCGCAAACTCCTCCAGGGCCGTGTTGCCCGCGCGTTCCCCCAGGCCGTTCACGCTGCAGCTGATTACCTCCGCGCCCGCGCGGTATGCTGCGAACGCGTTTGCCGTAGCCATGCCAAAGTCGTCGTGCCCATGAAAATCTATTTCCACAGAAACTTGACTCTTCAGGCGTTTAATTATTTCATACGTGCGGAAAGGGTCCAGTACTCCCACTGTATCGGCATAGCGCACGCGCACCGCGCCGGCGCGAACCGCCGCGTTATAAAATGCCGCCAGATAGCTTTCGTCTGTGCGGGATGCGTCTTCCGCCCCCACGGATACCGTGCAGCCCTTTGAAACAGCGTATTCCACTGCTTTTTGAATGGTGTATAGCACCCATTCGCGGGATTTGTTCAGCTTCTTTTTGATATGCAGATCCGATACCGGCGCGGCAATGTGGATATTTTTTGCGCCGCATGCAAGCGACCGGTCCACATCGCGTATATCCATCCGGTTCCAGGTGAGTATCTGTGCGCGGGTCTTTAGTTCCAAAAGCGCGGAAACCGCTTCCATCTCCGCTTTTCCCATGGCGGGTATGCCCGCCTCTATGATATCTACGCCCAGCTCATCCAGTTTTTTTGCTATGCACAGTTTCTCGTTTTGGGTAAAGGAAACAAACGGCGTCTGTTCCCCATCCCGCAGGGTGGTATCCAGTATTTTTACTCTGTCCATCCGGGCTTCACCTCCCTTGCTTTTCATGCGCCATTTGCGCAACAGCGAACGGCCCTTTCCCATATATTCTGCTATATCGCCAGCCTCTCCACGGTCTCTCCGTTTTCAATGGCGTCCAGTATATCCTCCACGTCATCGTCTGAAACCCCGCCGTACCATACGTTCTCAGGGTATACCACAACAATGGGGCCCTGGCTGCACAAGGAAAGGCAGCCCGTATTGGTCACCATAATCTTGGAATCAAGATCACGGTCCGATATTTCCTCTAAAAACCGGCTCACAATGCCGCCCGCGTTTTTGGATATGCAAAATCCCTTCTGCTGGCCGTTGATCCTGGAACTGGAGCATACAAAAATGTGGTGTTCTGGTTTGTTCATAATACCATCTCCTTTTTGGGGGCTTTTGTTTTGGGTTCCGCCATGCAACCCAGGTTGCGGAATTCCACCGAACGGTCGTTGTCCAGGGTACCTATGGCGTCCGCGCGGCACTGCCTGCAGTGATGCATCTGTTTTAAATATTGAGAACAACGCATGCGCGCGGCGTGCAGCTCTTCTTTTGAAAGCGCGGAAATGTTTGCAAAAGGCGTGCCTTCCGTTGGTATCAGGGGCATAATGTTGGCAATATACGCCCCCCTGTCCCGCACAGTTTTTACGATTTCATCAACATGGGTATCGTTCACACCCTTAATCATTACAATATTTACCTTGCAAACCACGCCGTTCTTGGCAAGAAAGCGCAACCCCTCCAACTGGTTCGCCATCAACACTTCCGCGCCCTCCCGCCCTTCCAGCGTTTGTCCTTCCAATCGGACGTTGCGGTAGACCAGCCTGCCAATCTCCGGGTCCACCGCGTTAATGGTTATGGTCACGTACTCTATTCCCATCCCAATCAGCTGAAAAGCGTACTTGGGCAGCAACAGGCCGTTTGTGGAAAGGCAGAACGATACGTCCGCCGCTTCCTCCCGGATCAGCTCAACGATTTGCTTTGTTTTTTCAAAATCGCAAAGCGCGTCTCCGGGTCCGGCCACGCCAACCACTTTTAAATTTTCCACCTTCTCCCGCACGGCCCGGAATAATTCCAGCCCTTCCTTGGGTGAGAGCACGCTGCTGGTAACACCCGGCCGGCTTTCGTTTACGCAGTCGTACTTCCTGTTGCAGTAATTGCAGCTAATGTTGCACTTTGGCGCCACCGGCACGTGCATCCTTGCATACATATGCGCGTTAGAGCCAAAACAGGGGTGCTTTTTATTGCCGCCATTCTCATTAATGGCCAGATCAATTATATTAGACATAACTTCCGCCCTCCCATGCGGGCTACAGGCTTTATTTACTGTAATACTTTTTATAAAGCGATTTCCTGTAAGTGGATTTTTTCTGCTCCAACAGGGTATTGGTGAGTTCATCCATTAAATTCATTGACCCCACATACCCCATAAAATTTTTCCGCTGCGCGCCTATCCGGTCATGTACCGGGAATCCGGCCCGAATCAGGGGAATCCCGTATTTTTCTGTCATAAAAGACCCGTCCGAAGGGCCAACCAATAGATTCGCGTTAGCGCTCCGCACCGTCTCCGCAATTTTCTCATAGTCTGTATCCGTCAGCACCGGAATTTCCTTTTTATATTCCTGCGCCAGTTTTTCCAGTTCCGAAGCCAGCCTTTTGTTGGCGGGCCCGGAAGCGGCCAGGCAGGGAGACATTCCGTTCTCCAGGCAAAGGCCGGTAACCGCATACACCAGCTCGGGGTCGCCAAACACGCCCACACGGCCCTTTGCGTTGTACTTGTGGGAATCAATCATGGCGTCCAGATACCGTCCCCGCTCGTGCCTTATTTTGTCCGGAACAATTTTGCCTGTTATCTCACTCAGGGTATTTATAAACGCGTCCGTATTCTTAAGCCCAATGGGCAGGGGCAGCCTGACCACAGGAATGCCAAACTTCTGTTTCAGCAATTCGCCGGGCGAATCCGCTTCATCCACCATCTGGCCAAACTCAATGGTCAGCACGGCTTTTGCCATATCCCGCAAATCGGAAACTTTAGTACCGCCC
This sequence comes from Bacillota bacterium, assembly GCA_023408315.1. Taxonomy (GTDB): domain Bacteria; phylum Bacillota; class Clostridia; order Christensenellales; family Christensenellaceae; genus JAEYKI01. Next base: position 184,258 of record JAEYKI010000019.1, on the reverse strand, counting down.
ACAGGAATCCGGCTGTATTTGGCGTAATATTCACCGTCCAGCGTCTCGGATATATCCGGGAAGAGCGTGTACTTTACGCCAAACCTGCACAGCAGCTCTTTGACGTGGCGGATATCTCCGGGTGACATGCTTCCCACGATTACGTTAATGTTCCGTATCCTGCCGCCGTCTTGCGCAAAATGCTCTATCACACGGCGCGCAGTGCGGTAATGCCCCGTATATTGCGACCCCCCGTAGCCGGGAGAAGATACCGCAACAAAGTCTACGCCCTTAATGTTTTCCTCCACCGCAAACTCCCGCACAATCGCCTCCACATCCTCTCCAATCGTCTCGGACAAACAGGTTGTGGAGATTCCTATAACGCGCGGCTTATACTGCCGAATGACGTTTGTCAGGGCCTTTTTTAAATTGGCGCTGCCGCCCATTACCGTGCCTTTTTCGTTTAATGACGAAGACGCAATGTCCACGGGTTCGTTGTAATGGGTTGCCATGTGCCTCCTGATATAGGTGGAACAGCCCTGCGACCCGTGCATCAGCATCATACAATTTTCAATGCCCTTGAATACCCCGGCAGCCCCCATGGGCATGCAGGTATTGCAAGGGTTAACGTTCAGATTGACAAAATTTCGCTGGCTCACGCTGCATCCCCCAATCTTCCTTAATCAGCCGCCAAACGGGATTGTTAATGGAATCGTCCGTCTCCTGCGCAAAATTTACTGCACCGTCGAATCCCGCCAGCGGATGTTTCCTCTCATGGTTGTGATCCAAAAACGCCACGCCCAGTTTGTACGCCAGGGGCCGTTCTTTCACGCCGCCCACCAGGATATCGGCCTCGGTCTCCTTTATAAACGCCTCCAGTTCAAACGGGTTGGCGTCGTCCAAAATAACCGTTCCCTTGTCTGAAATCTTGCGTATGGTCTGGTATTCCTCTTCCCGGCCTGTCTGCGTTCCCACCAGCACCGTTTTCATACCCAGGTCCGCAAACTGCTTGATCAAAGAAATGGCCTTAAACCCGCCGCCAACGTAAATAGCGGCTTTTTTCCCAGCCAGGCGTTCGCGGTAGCGGGCAAGCTTTTCATCGGTCTCTTGCTGCTTGGCGCACACAAATTCTTCCGTTTTCTGAATCACATTTTTATCCCTGGTCATCTTTGCGATGGTTCGCAAGGATTTCACCGTATCCTCCACGCCGCAAAAACTTACCGAAACAAACGGCGTTCCAAACTTCTCCTCCAACCTGCGCGCAAGATAGTGCATGGAACCCGCGCACTGTACAATGTTGAACTTTGCTTTCGCCGCTTTTTTAAGGCTCGCGCAGGTTGCGTCCCCCGTTATGGCGGTATGCATGCGAACGCCTATCTCATTTAAATAACCTTTTACAATCCATTGTTCTCCGGCAAGATTGAAGTCCCCCAGAAAATTGAGGCCGCGCCTTGTTTTGGGCGGCTCCGCATCCCCAATCAGGTCCATTATCGCATCGCAGGCCGCGCGGTATCCGCTGGCCTTGTTGCCCGCAAAACCCGTGGAGCGCACCGGGATCACGCGTATCCCCGTTTTTTCTTCCATGGCTTTGCAAACAGCGTCAATATCGTCCCCAATCACGCCCACCACGCATGTGGAATATACAAAAATCACTGTGGGCGTATAGGCTCTTGCAATCTCTTCAATCGCGCCTGCCAGCTTGTCTTCTCCACCAAATATAATATCGTGCTCGCGCATATCCGTGCAGAAACTGTTGCGGTACACCTCAGACCCGCTGGAAAGGCTCCCGCGGATGTCCCAGGTATAGCTGGAACATCCGATGGGGCCGTGTACGATGTGATACGCATCGGTGATTGGATTTAATACCACCCGCGCGCCGCAGTATACGCATGCCCGCTGGCTGACCGATCCCGCCGAGCTGTCCTGCCCGCAACTGATTTGCTGGTTCCGGCGCTTTGTATTCAGAACAATGGAATTTTTTCGGTCGCTTAATATGTCTATATCAATAACCCTGTTCATAAGCGGTACCTCCATGTTCCATTTAACTACATTACCAGTTCCAAATCTTCATCCGCCGCATTCATATCCTGCTGATCCAGCAGAGCGCCGCTTATTTTCTCTATAATCCGCATGGCCCCGCGGTAACCCGTGATGGGAAGATATGTTTGCACCGTGCGGTCCAGCACCGGGAACCCAATGCGCACCAATGGGATATTTTCCGCCTTGGAAATGTATTTTCCGTATGTGTTGCCAATGATCAGGTTCACAGGCTCGTTCTTGATCCACTGGTGCAGTTCCATCAAATCCCCCGAAGCTTTTATTCTGGGCGAAATGCCGGCCGCGTCGGTCAGTTTTTTAATTTTCTTTACAAAATAGTCTCCGGGCGTACCCGTCAGGATATGCACAGGCTCCATCCCCAGGCTTAGCGCAAACTGCGTCATGGAGATTACGATATCCGGATCCCCGAATATGGACACCTTTTTGCCGTGGAAGTGGAAATGCGTATCCGTCATAATATCCACCAACTGCCCGCGTTCTTCCTCCAGTTCATAGGGAACGCTGTTTCCGGTCAGTTTAATCATCTGCATAATAAACGCATCCGTCGCTTCAATTCCTATAGGCGTCTGCAGAATATAGGGCGTAACGCCGCATTTTTTCTCCAGCGCATACGCGCCCTCCGCAGAAGCAAACCGCCCAAGCGCAAGCGTGGCCGCGGCGTTTCCCGAACGCTCTATATCCGCAATTTTTGTTCCGCCCTTGGGGTACATTTCGTGCCTTCCGGTTAAGGGCGCATCCACCACGCCGCTGGTATCCGGGTACATTACAAACGGCACGCCCATCAGTTTTGCAATCCGTTTGATCTCGCGCATATCCGCAGGTTCCACAAATCCGGGAATAATGTTGATAAAATTGTCTTCTCCCGCTTTTCCCTGCGCCAGATAATTCACCATGGCGCGCACCATATTAGAAAATCCTGTAATATGCGAGCCCACATAACTGGGAGTGTTGGCGTGGATTACGTATTTCCCCTCCGGTATATCCATATCCCGCACAATGCTGCCAATATCGTCTCCAATGGTTTCGGAAAGGCAGGTGGTGTTGATCGCAATAATATCCGGGTTATAAATTGAAAACACGTTTTTAATGGATTGCTCCAGGTTAGACCTTCCGCCAAACACCGCCGTTCCTTCCGTAAACGAGCTGGTGGAAGCCATAATGGGATCGCGGTAATGCCGTGTTAAGTGCATGCGGTGGTAAGAGCAGCAGCCCTGCGACCCATGGCTGTGCGGCAGGCACCTGTGTATTCCAAGCGCCGCATACATGGCCCCGATGGGCTGGCAGGTTTTTGCCGGGTTTACAACCAGAGCCTTTCTTTCGCTTATTTCTTTTGGTGTATGATTCAACATAACGTTAGTCCTCCGCTATATCCGCCAGAGTTTCAACCAGCGTGCCTTCAATAGACGGCGCGCTCTTCCACGGCGGCACAATGTAACTCCAGGTGGGCGTAAACATGCCCGCAATGATATCGTTCGCAAAATTCACCGCACCTTTAAATCCGGCGTAAGGGCCGCCGTAATCATAGGAGTGCAGTTGCTTTGAAAACACGCCCATCTTCTGCACCACATATTTGTCCTTTACGCCCGAACAGAATATATCCGGCTTGATGGCCTTGATGAATTCCTCTGTTTCATAATGGTTCAGGTCGTCTATCACAACGGTGCCGTCTCCCATGGCCTGCATCAGGCCTTCGTAATGGTCTATTGGCATAATCTTTTTTAGCTGTTCTATCCGTTCCTCTGAAACACGAATCTTATAGAGCTTCTCGTCTTTTTCTATAGTAAGTTCCTCAATATTTTTGCTGTCCGCATCCGGCTTTAAAAAAGGGATCACCTGCCGGCCTTCGTAATCGTCCCGGTGGCCAAACTCGTAGCCCGCCATCAGGGTTTCCATTCCCAGATCGCGGAACAGCGATTGGTAATGGTGCGCGCGCGATCCGCCCACAAAAATCATGGCTTTTCTGCCTTCGCAAATCGCCTTATATTTTTGCATCTGCTCCTGTATGTCCCCCAGTTCTTCCGCAATCACCTGCTCTGTTCGTTCTTTTAAGCCCGTGTCGCCAAAATATTCGGCCATGTTGCGCAGGGACTCAATGGTGGATTCCACGCCGATAAAGTTTACCTTCAGCCAGGGAATGCCGTATTTTTCTTCAAGCATGGTGGCTATGTAGTTAATGGAGCGGTGGCACTGCACCAGATTCAGGTCCGCCGTATGCGCGTTGGTCAGTTTTTCATAGGTGCTGTTTCCGGTCATCACCGAGACAACGTTGTACCCGATTTTCTTGAGCACGCGTGATATCTCCCATTCGTCCCCGCCAATGTTGTATTCGCCCAGCACATTAATGGCAAACTCCTTGTGCTCCGCGTCTCCCTTGCCAATTACTTCGGACATCAGTTTATTATTGGCAATATGATGCCCGGCCGACTGGCTGACGCCCTTGTATCCCTCGCAGTTAAAAGCCAGCACAGGAATGCCGTACTCGGCCTTGGCCCACTCCGCAACGGCGTTGATGTCGTCGCCGATCAGGCCAACCGGGCAGGTGGCGGAAATGGTAATGGCTCTGGGATGAAAAATATCGACTGCCTCGGTAATCGCCTGGCGCAGTCTTTTCTCGCCTCCAAACACAATATCGCTTTCCTGCATGTCGGTAGAGAAGGCGTAATTCAAAAAATTCTGCCCGCCATCCTCCTGCCTGCCTTTGTTCCGGCGGGTGCCCCAGGCGTAATACGAACAGCCTATGGGCCCGTGCACAATGTGCACCATGTCCATCAGCGGACCCAGCACCACGCCCTTGCAGCCCGCATAGCAACATCCACGGTTTGTAATGATGCCGGGAACGGTGCGCGTATTGGCGGATATTTCCTGCTCCGCTCCCGTATTGCGCAATATGATATGCTGTTTGCGGTTCTTGCGCACCTTTGCGGGATACGTATCCAATATCTGATCAATCAATTTTTCATTGAGCATTGATGTTCCTCCTCGTATTACAGCGCGGCTTCGTCCAATTCGCCCGTGCGCACACGAACTGCCTTTTCTACGGGACAAACAAATATCTTGCCGTCTCCCGCGCTTTTGGTCTGGTTCTGCTGGATGATAATCTTTACAACCTCATCCACCTCTTCGTCCCGAACAACCATAATCAGCTGCCGTTTGGGCACCAGCCTGTGGCCCTCGGATATGCCCTCTGCAATTTGCGGTGTGGTGATTTCGCTACCGTTCAGCAGATTGTTGATGAGCTCGTAATCCACCTTTTTTTTACCGCGTCCCAGTACCTTTCTACAGGTAACAGAAGGAAACCCCGCCAGAGACAGCGCCTGTTTGGTGGCGTTGATCTTATTCATGCGGATAACCGCCATAATCTCTTTCATTTTGGATTTCCTTTCTTTACAGCACGCTTTCTCCGCTGCTGATGGTATAGGATTTTTCAACGGGCAGGACAAAAATTTTCCCGTCGCCAAACGCGCCCGCTTCCCCCGTTTTGGATTTTTTCAGGATAATTTTTATGATCTCATCCACGTTTTCATCTTCCGAAACTATCATCAGCATCTCTTTGGAGATTTCTTCATAAAACACGTCGCCCACTTTAACGCCGCGCTGTTTGCCGCGCCCCGCAACGTCCATTTTGGTCACTGCCGGAAATCCTGCGTCCGCAAGTTCAGTAAGCACGTCCGAAGCGCGCTCCGGACGGATGATCGCTTTAATCATTTTCATTTCTCAAATCCCCCAAATACTTAAATTTTAAGTCTTTTGCACATCAGCCCAGCAGGCCGTGTTCCATCAGTATCTCTTCCAGGCGTTCCTGTTTCATTGGCTTCGGAATCACAAACATGTCGTTTCCATCTATAGCTCTTGCAAGTTTGCGGTATTCGTCTGCCTGTTCATCCGCCGCGTCGTAGTCAATCACAGTTTTTTTGTTGATCTCCGCATGCTGCACAACATTGTTCCTGGGAACAAAATGAATCAACTGGCTACCCAGTTCTTTTGCAAACGCGGTGAGCATCTCCCGCTCGTTATCTACCTTGCGGCTGTTGCATATAATGCCCCCAAGGCGCGTACCGCCGGTTTTCGCGTATTTCTGAATACCCTTGCAGATGTTGTTGGCAGCGTACATGGCCATCATCTCGCCGCTGGCCACAATATATATTTCCTGCGCCTTGCCTTCGCGGATGGGCATTGCAAAACCGCCGCACACAACGTCGCCCAGTACATCGTAAAACACGTAATCCAAATCATCCGTATAAGCGCCCAGGCTTTCCAGCATGTTGATAGAAGTGATAATGCCCCTGCCCGCGCACCCAACGCCTGGTTCGGGCCCACCGGATTCCACACAGCGAATATTCTGGAAGCCGGTTTTCATTATCTCCTCCAGCTCAATGTCCTCCCCCTCTTCCCTGAGGGTGTCCAGAACAGTCTGCTGCGCCAGGCCTCCCAAAATCAGCCTGGTGGAATCAGCCTTGGGATCGCAACCCACAATCATGATGTGTTTACCCATTTCACCCAGCGCCGCCGTCAGATTCTGCGTTGTGGTAGATTTTCCTATGCCGCCTTTTCCGTAAATAGCTACCTGCCTCATTGTTTTTTATACCTCCAAATTTTAAAATTCTATTTAAAACAAAAGAAGTTTTTATTGGAATCTCTTCCATAAAAACTTCCTTGTTTCACTTTGCTTTGAATTTATTGAGTTCACTATACCATGATTGATTTTTAAATGCAATATTTAATATTTGAATATTCAAAATAATCTATAAAATTATATTTTATTTATTATTTTAATTTATTTTTGCAATATTTAAATTTATATATTTCATTTTTGCCATTTAATCAATCTTTTTTAAAAAAAATTCCGGCGCGCGCGGGGCAGGCGCTCCATTTTTGCAGCAAAATAAACGGGATTTGGTTATTTTATTCTTAAATGATAAGCCTGCCCGGGAGTACCGCCTCAGAACCTATTCCTGTTTTTTTCTTTTGGCGTTTGTGCGCAACGGAGCGGTTGCATACATCCTGAGCATTCTGCACAGGCCGCTTACGGAATAACGCCCCAGCGAGGCGGATATAAACACCGTTTTTCCGCGGCTTGCATGCACTACGCCTCCCGGATACCAAATGTCCGCATATCCTTCGCATAAAAATAGTATCCTAAAACCGTTCAGTTCCTCCCGCACCCGCCGGTTTCTGATTTTCAAAGTCTCCAGCGTAAAATATTCATTGCGCAAAATTGCCTTTTTATTTGTGGTCAATCCCGGCGAACCGCTGACGCCGCTGCCGGAATCCTCAAAATCAATCACATCCAGCGCTTTTTGAATATGCAGCTCCCGCTTGTTTCCCTGCGCGTCCAGGCGGCCGTAATCGTGCACCCGGTATGTCAGGTTGCTGTTTTGCTGCAGCTCTGCCAGAACAATTCCGCTGCCAATGGCGTGAACCACTCCCGGTTTAACTTCAAACAAATCTCCGGCTCGCACCGGGACGGTCTTCAGACAATTTGAAACGCGGCCATCCAGCAACGCTTTTTGGAATGCCTCCCGGTCCGTACCCGGTATAAGCCCATATACGATGTTTGCATCCGGAGCAGCCTCCAGTATATACCACGCTTCATATTTTCCAAACGGCTGGTTTTCCATCTTCCGTGCATAGGCGTCGTCCGGATGCACCTGCACGGAGAGCCGGTCCTTCGCGTCTATCAACTTAAACAGCAGGGGCAGCTGGTTTTGATACCGTTCCGCCGCCTCCCGGCCCAGGATTGTTTCAGGATGCGCGTCTATTACTTCTTTCAGCGTTTTTCCCGCAAATATGCCATTGCTCACACGGCTTAGTCCATCCGGATGCGCGGAAGCTTCCCATGCCTCGGCCACAATTCCCTCAGGCAGGCTTTTTCCCCATTTTTCCAGGCTTCTGCCACCCCACAGGTATTCCTTGTAGGCCGGCTCCAAAACAAAAGGATACAACATTGTTCATTCTCCTTCCCTTTTCGCTATTGCATTCTATGCGCAAAAGGCCTTTTTGTACCTATCACAAAACCATTTTTGAGCACATATAATACAGCAAACACAGCGCGTGTTCGCCAATTTTTGCGCGGGCCGCAAGCATTATAAGCAGGCAGGAGAATAAAATGAAAAAAGCGTTCATTACGGGCATAACGGGCCAGGACGGTTCCTACTTGGCGGAACTTTTACTGCAAAAGGAATACGAAGTGCATGGCCTTATTCGCAGAAGCAGCACGCACAATACACCAAGAATCGACCATTTACCGGACATAAACAAAAGATTTTTTTTGCATTACGGGGATTTAACGGACGCAGGCAATTTGTGCCGCCTGCTGGCTTCCATTAACCCATGCGAGATATACAATCTTGGCGCACAAAGCCATGTAAAAATTTCCTTTGAAATACCGGAATTTACGGCGGACGTAGACGCACTGGGCACGCTGCGGCTATTGGACTGTATCCGGGACGTTTGCCCGGAATCCCGGTTTTACCAGGCCACCTCCAGCGAATTGTTCGGAAAAGTGGCGGAAACCCCTCAGTCGGAATCCACGCCATTTTATCCGCGGAGCCCTTATGCGGTCTCCAAACTGTTCGCCTACTGGATCACCATCAATTACAGGGAAGCCTACGGGCTGTTTGCCAGCAACGGCATTTTATTCAACCACGAATCCCCCAGGCGGGGCGTAAACTTTGTAACCAGAAAAATAACGCTGGGAATAAGCAACATTGCGCGGGGCCTGCAGGAAAAAATTGTGCTGGGCAACCTGGACGCCAAACGCGACTGGGGATTTGCGGGCGATTATGTGGAAGCCATGTGGCTGATGCTTCAGAAGCAGGAACCGGACGATTATGTGATCGCCACGGGCCAGACGCATACGGTGCGTGAATTCTGTGAGCTGGCCTTTCATCATGCCGGATATTCAGTGGTTTGGAAGGGAACCGGAGAAGACGAAGTGGGCCTGGACCGGGATAGCGGCCGTGTGCTGGTAACCGTAAGCAGGGAATTTTACAGGCCAACCGAGGTGGACCTTCTCCTGGGCAATCCCGCCAAGGCGAAAGCCAATCTTGGCTGGGAACCAAAAGTATCGTACGAACAACTGGTGGAAATGATGGTGCGGCAAGACCTCGCCTCCCCCCTGTTTGTCTAGTCATAACAAGTAAGGAGTGAAAATATGGATAAAAACAGTAAAATATATGTTGCGGGGCATACGGGAATGGTCGGTTCGGCCATTGTGCGCTGCCTGGCAAAAAACGGATACACCAACATCATCACGCGCACACATGCGGAGCTAGACCTGACGGTTCAGCATGACGCGGAAGATTTTTTTCGGGCAGAGAAACCAGACTATGTATTTATAGCTGCAGCTAAAGTTGGAGGGATCCTCTCCAATAAAACATACCCCGCGGATTATATGCTGCAAAACCTGCTGATTGCAGCAAACAGCATTCAAAGCGCATATCTGGCAGGAGCTAAGAAACTTTTAATCCTGGGCAGTTCCTGCATATATCCCAAGCTTTGCCCGCAGCCCATACGGGAAGAATACCTGCTTTCCGGGCAATTGGAATCCTCCAACGAGGCCTACGCGCTTGCAAAAATTGCGGGCATCAGGCTCTGCCAGCATTTTAAGACCCAATACGGCGCCAATTTTATAGCCGCCATGCCGGCGAGCATTTACGGCGAAAACGACCGTTACGACATCTATCATTCCCATGTAATTCCAGCCATGATCATCAAAATGCATACTGCCAAGCTGGAGGAGAAACCGGCTGTTGAACTGTGGGGCACCGGTACGCCTTTGCGCGAATTCCTGTACGTGGATGATCTGGCGGATGCATGCCTGTTTATTATGGACCATTACAACGAAAACGCGCCCATCAACATTGGCACCGGAGTGGAAATCAGTATTCGGGATCTAGCGGCCATAGTGAAAGAAACTGTTGGCTATACGGGCGAGCTTTGTTTTGACGCCTCCAAACCAGACGGAACGCCCAGAAAGGTACTGGACACATCCAAGCTGAGCAGCCTGGGCTGGGAACCAAAGGTAAGCTTCAGGGATGGCATCCGGAGGGTTTACCAGGATTACCTGCGCATGATCCGGGAAACGTAAAACAGCGCAAAGAGGCCCTGCCAGATTCGAGGCAGGGCCTGTTGTTTAAAAACGCGTATAGTACTAATCTATTAAATCTTCAAATGAACTTTTCAACAGATCCTGCAAGGTACCCAGCATGGACTGCGACTTAATTTTAAACGACTGCAGGTTGCTTTTTAAAATTTCAAATTCCGCATTGATGCGTGTCACCTGCCTGTTGGCATCCTTAATCATTTTTTGCGCGTTTGTTTCAGCCTCCTTTAAAATTGCATCGGCCTTCTCCTGCGCGTTGTTTTTAATGCTTTCACCCGTTTGCTGCGCCAAAACCAGCGTATGTTGCAATGCTTCTTCTATGAGCCGGTAATGATGAATCGTATGCTTCATATTGTCCGTTTCCCTGCGCAGCTCGTCGTTTTCCTTCATAAGAAAGCGGTAATCCTGGCCTATTTTTTCAAAGATCCGGTCAATCTGGTCTCTGTTGTAACCAAACACCAAATCTTTCCGCAAACTCAGGTTTTCCAAATCTTTCGGCGTATAATGCACGGCGCATCCCTCCTTTCCATCATGCTAGATTCTGGACAGCAAATCTCTCTTTTTTGTGCAAAACTCATCATAAGTCAATATCCCACGGGCGTACAACTCATTGATTTCCACCATCAGTTCCGAAACGGATTTGGGTTCAAAAAACACCTTTTCTTCTTCCGGTTCTTTTTCTTTTTCCGCAAGTTCTTTCATCCGGGTTTGATACTCGTCGCAGGCTTTGGCAGTGGCTACGGAAAATGCGCCGGACATTTCCGCCTCAAACAATACGCTGCATTCAATCCCGTAGGACGCATAGTCCACAGTAAAAAAAACAGGTATACCCTTCAGCTTCTTCTTAAACGCCAGAGCGAATCCCGTAAGCGCCAGGTACCTTGCAAAAATGGCGTGCTGCGCTATCTCGTCCAGCGTTTTGCTTTCCGCCTTGAGTATCCTTTCAACCGGTATATAAAAGAAATCGTTTCCCTTTGCGTCTTCAAAAAAAACGCCTCTGCTGGTAACCGTAAGTTTGCCTGCGGATTCCCCCGTAATTTCGGCATGCCCGCCTATATATTTGGCTTTTCCAGAGATGAATGTTCTGCCGATGCTTCTTGTTTCTTCAAATTCAATTCTTCTGTTCTGCAGCTCCTCTGTCATATACTTTGATTCAAAACTTCCCATATTTCATCTCTCCCAATTTATTCAATCACGTCTGCTGCAAAAGGTACCAATCTATCGTATGCCTGAGACCTTCATCCAGAGACACATACTTGGTTTTATTAAATTCCGTATTTGCTTTTTTCATATCCAGCCATGCCGCATCCGGCCCGCCCTTCACCTCGTGCGGATGATCCGGCAATATCACCGGCACGCGCAGCATATTGCCTATTTTGCCCGCCATCTCCGCAATGGACATTACCTCCACGCCGCCCACATTATAAACAGACGCGGCGCCGTATAGAAGTATTTTCCACATCAGTTCCACTGCGTCCGCCGCATAGCAGTAAGCGCGCCTGGCCGAACCTGTATCCATCAGGGTAATTTGCCCCTCCAGCCCTTTCAATATAAAGGAGCTAACCGCCCGCTTGTCGTCCTGCCGCGTTCCCGGCCCGTATGCCAGCGCCAGCCTTGCGGATTTGGCGTCCACACCCTTTTGCCGGTAGGCCTGCACAATGGCTTCTCCGCACCGTTTCGCTTCTATATAACAGGACCGCGGGTGATCCGTATTGGTCGTTCCAATCTGCCATTCGCCAAAAGGCGGCGCCTGAAGCCCAATATACACTTCACTTGTGCTGATGAATAAAAATTTTCCTTCCGGCAAAAGCTTTTCAAACAGCAGATACGTGCTCAGCGTATTCAGTTTCAGCGTTTTTAAGGGATTTTCCATAAACCGGATGGGCTGCCCGTATCCGGCTGTATGGATGATGCAGTCCGCCATGGGGAGGCTCCTGCAAAAGTCAACGTCCGTCAGATCACCGCGCAAAAACTGTGCGTTCTGGCCTGCAAGTATTTCAAGCACGTGCGGCTGCGGTTCGCGGTTAACAAGGGCAATCACCCTGGGGGATTGTTTAAATCCGGCCAATTTCAGGCAGGCAAGCATATGCACGCCTATCAGCCCGGATGCCCCGGTAATAAGAATGGTCTTGCCGTCCAGTCCGGCAAGATCAACGGTTTTAAGAATCATTTCCGCATCTTTCAATATCATGTCCGCCTGGCTGCTCATGTTTAATACTCCCTTCAGTATACATAGTATCAATATAATAGCTTTATGTTGGTTTCCGGCCATTCTTTCAAGCGCATTACGGCGTTTGAAAGGCTGGAATACCCGTTTCCAATAAAGAAATCGCATTGCAGGGCCAAATACGTGTCTTTGATGATGTCCATGGTGTCCCGCACCAGTTCCACGCCTTTGGCCCGTTTGTTTGGATAATTGGTATTGCACTGGCGCACAGGCCCGCGGAAGCTTTTCTTTTTGCTGTCGCTTAATATAAGAACGTCGTTAAACCCGTACTGGTCTTTGTATTCCTTTACCATCCTGGTAGAATCCGTGATCAGGAAGATATGGCGCGCGTCGAATTTATGAAAAAACTGCCATATATTCGGATGATAAAAATCATTGTTGCTGTACAACTGGTTGCCTTCGCATACCAGCGCGTTTCCGCGCACATGCACCCCTACAATGGGCTTTTCGTCCCGAAAGCTGGGGTGGGAATTAATAAACTTCTGCACCTTAATTTTAATATCGGGCCTTATTTTTAAATACTTGTCATACAGGTACCGGTATATCTGGTGCGCCGTTTTGCCATACAGCGCATGCCCGGGGCCAATCCAGGGCAGAATAGCGTTTACGTGATAATGCACGTCGCTCACCACCACGTCCGCGCTGCTTCTCATCATACCGGCAAGTTCACGGCCCTCCCATTTGAGTTTATCGGGGTCTTCCAGCAATACGTTGTTAAAATTCCAAACGGCGGGGTAATACGAAAAATCCGGATGGATCAAATCCTGTTCCGTACTGTCTGAAACGGGTTCAAAATAAAGCTCAAACGAATTTGTATGAATGGAGGCGCTGTGCATGCTTTCCATGCCCCAGTATACAACCGGGGTCCTGCCGGTAAGTTCCGCCACCAGCAATTGCCCCATCGCGTGCTCCACGTCCGCCCAAAGGCTGTACCCCCAGGACTTTATCAGTAAATATCGTTTTCCTGCCATTTATATAATGCACCTCCATACAATTCAGGATAATTCAGTTTGTGCTCCAGTTCCCTGGATTTTCTCCGCAGCAGCTCCAGCCTTGATCTTTTTTTAGAGAGCATCTTTTCCTGCTCCAGCGTATTGTAGAACAATACAATGTGGCTTTCCGGCCAGTCTTTCAGGCGGTTTACGGCAAAGGATACGTTGGAATAGCCGTTGCCCACAAAGAAATCGCATTTTGCGGCAACATAGGTATCCACAATTACCTCAATACCTTTTCTCCTGCGGTTTACATAGTTTTCAACCTGTACCGCTTTGTCTGCGGAACCTTCGCTTCTGTTGCAGTTTGTGGTCAGGACCATATCCTTGTATTTATGATTGAATACATCCAGAATCTGCTTGCTGTCCGTAAGCAGAAATATTTTTTTAATTCCGTAGTCGCGGATATACCTGCCTATTTCCATATGGTATCTCCTGTTAAGTGCGGACAGATTGGCCACCTCTATCACTTTATCCGTTCCGCGGACATGAACGCCCAAAACCGGGCCTTTATCCTTGATATATTTGTTGTAATAATCATCTATTTCTTTTTGTATGTCGCTTTTAAGCCGCAGGTATTTCTCCGCTATAACGCGGTATATCTGGATGGGCGTCATTCCGTACGCCCAATGGTCTTTGTTGACATATTCCAGTATGGGGCGCGGAAAACAGTGCGTGTCGCTTACCAGCACATCCGCGTCGCTGTTCATCATATCCCCCAAATTGCGGTACTGTTTTGCCGTTTTATCCAGATCCTCCACCAGCGCGTTTTTGTAGTTCCAAATGGGCGGATAAAAACTAAGCCCGGGCCGCAGCACCTCCCGCAGCGAGCAGTCTGATACCGGCTCGTAATACAGTTCAAATGCGTTGTCGCCAAAGCGGTCGCAATACAGGCTGTTCATTCCCCAATGCACAATAGGCGTGCGTCCGGTGAGTTCCGCAGCCAAAAGCTGCCCCAAAACATGCTCCATATCCGCCCAGAATCCCCATCCGTACGCTTTAATCAATAAAAACCGTCTTGCCATGCAAACCCTCCTTCCCGCACATTATTGAAAGACAATGGCAATTTTTTTAATGGTGCTTTCCATGTTCTTCAGTAACACTTTATATTTTCCGTCCGATTCTTCCGGCGTGTTGCGCCCGGTTTTTACAAATTCGTAGGTAAAATCATATATCTTGTCAAAGTGCCAGTAAGCCAGCTTGGCGTTGGTCTCGGGCCATTCCTTCAGCCGGATAACCGCGTGGGACAGGTTGGAAGCGCCGTATCCTAAAAAGAAACCGCTCTGCGCGGCAATCAAGGTATCCTTAAATATCTCAATGCCCTTGCTGCGCCGGTTGAGAAAAGTCTCCATCTGTTCCGTTTTTGCGTTCTCACCTATCGGGATGCGTTCGCACTCGTTATACATCACCATGGATCCGTACGAATCCAAAAAATATTTTACAATCTCATCCCGGTCTGTAATCAAATACAGCTTTCCTATGGAATGCCTGCCCAGCATGGAACGTATTTCGTCCCGGTACGTTTTGTAAGGATCCTGCGATTTGGCTGCGTCTATCAGGCGGACAATCTGGTGCTGGTCTATTGTTTCGTCCACTTCAAACCGGTCTTCCCTGGCAACGCGCAGATTGGAATGGTAAGCAATATTCAGCTTGGTAAACGCGCTCAACTGCTGGTATATGCCCAGCGTAAAATTACCGGGCATATGAACCGCAAGCACCGGCGCGCCGCTTAGCGTGCCATTTATTTGTTTGCGGAGTTCTTCTTCAATATCCGGCTTTAAACGGATAAATTTTTTAAGCAGAATGCGGTACATCTGCAGGGGCGTCATTCCGTACAGGGGATGATCCTTGTTTATCCAGGGCAGCAACTGTTTGATTGATACGGGTTTGTCGCTTACCAGCACATTGGCGTCCGAGGCCATCATGTCTCCAATATTCCGGTAGGCCCGGCTGTCCCGGTCCGGATCGCCGGCCATCAGGTTATCCTTGTTCCAGACGGGCGGGTAATACGTATAGCCTTTCTTCATGGCGTCAAAAATCGTATAGGGCGATACGGGCGCAAAATACATGTCAAACGCGTTGTTGTGTATCTTGCCGTCGTACATGCAATTGGTGCCCCAAAAGACAATGGGGATCCGGTTGGTCATTTCCGCAGCCAGGAGCATAACGGTCACATGCTCCACATTGCCCCATAAATCGTTGCTTCCCGCCTTTATCAGTAAGAGCCGGTCCATTTGTTCTAACCTCCTTGATACACTCTATACTATGTTTACCTTGTAACAATTGTTATTTGATTTTACCTGCCTGTTTTAAACAAATTTTTCAAACCCGCCGGCTTTCAGCTTTTTAACCAATTCCTTGACTTCCTGGGCTTTTTCACGCGGCGCAACCAGCACGGCGTCTTTTGTAACCGCCACAATAATACCGCGCAGTCCAATGGTTGCCGCAATCACATCTTCCGTGCCGTAAATCACACAGCCTTCCGTATCCAGACCGCAGTGGTTTCCCAATACAATGTTGCTTGCTCCACCCGCGTCCGTTATCCTGGCAAGCGCGTCCAGGCTGCCAATATCATCCCAGTCAAATGTTCCCCGCACCGCGTAAATGGAACCTTGCTTCATCCTTTCCAGCACGCCCTTATCAAAAGAAATGCCGTCAAGCCGCCCATAAGCCGCTTCCAGCGCGGCATTAAAACCCGGCCCCCCCAAAGACTCCAGCGCCCGGCCCAGGTTCTCTGCGTACATGGGCAAGTGTTCCCGCACGCCCGCAATAAAGGCGTCCAGTTCTCCCATAAAAATCCCGCCGTTCCAAAGGTAATTGCCGGAGGCCACCATTTGTTCCGCGCCCGCCTCATCCGGCTTTTCCTTAAAAGCATACACCGGGGATACCGGTGTGTCCGGGTTCACGCGCATATATCCGTAGCCCGTTGCCGGGCAGGTTGGTATCAGCCCCACAAGCGCCAAACCGCCGTTTTGTTCGCAATGGTCAATCCCCTGGGCTATCGCGGCTGCGTACGCCTTTTTGTCTTTCACGTAACCGTCCGCAGGCACGCAGCAAAGCAGGCCAGGGCCGTATTGTTTCCGCAAATACATGGCGGAGTACGCAACGCAGGCGGATGTGTCTTTTTGCATGGGTTCTTCTATTATATTTTGGGGCGGAATCAAACCGCTTACGGTTTCCCGTGTAATCTCCGCCAGCTTTTTATTTGTTGCCACAAAGCACTTCTCCGGCGCAACCACCGCGCAAAGCCGATCTATTGTGCCTGCCAGCATGCTTTTATCCTTATCCACCGCTATAAACTGCTTGGGCATGGCTTCGCGGGATAAAGGCCACAGCCGCGTCCCGGACCCTCCCGCCATAATAACTGCAAATCTGTCCAACATATCTACGCTCCGGCTATTCTACATATTTCTTTATGTAGTACCATATTATGCGAAGCCGGTTGCCATGGTTACACCCAGCCATACCGCGCCGTGTATTTTTTTCACAATGCCCCGGCCGGAATATTCATGCTATACAATCCGGCCCATAACGGCTATAATGCTTCTGTGAACAACAGAATAAAAGGCAGAAATGAAATGATTTATCTGGATTACGCGGCCAATACGCCGGCCCGCGAAGAAGTTTTGAATATATTTGCAGAGGTTGCCCGCCAATACGTTGCGAATCCCAATTCTCCCCACTCTATGGGCCGGGAGGCCGCGCAAAAGCTGGCCGAATACACCGGGCAGATAAAACGCATACTTGGGGCGCAGGCGTTTGAGGCGGTCTATACTTCGGGCGCAAGCGAATCCAACAATCTGGCAATCAAGGGAATTGCCAAAAAATACGGCAGATTTGGGCGGCATATGATTACCACATATCTGGAACATTCCTCCGTGAACGGAGCGATGGAAGCGGCTATACAAGACGGCTTTGAGGTGGATTATGTGGACATCACCAAAGAAGGGCTGGTGGATCTGGAACATCTGCGCGAACTGCTCCGCCCGGATACCGTTCTGCTTTCCGTATGCCATGTGGACAGCGAGATTGGCCTGACTCAGCAGATCGGCGAGATTGGCGGACTGCTGGCAGATTATCCAAACTGCCGCTTTCATGTGGACGCGACGCAGTCTGTGGGCAAAATTCCCGTTCCGCTTAAGAATATCGATCTGCTTACGTTTGCACCGCACAAGTTTTACGGCCTGAACGGCTGCGGGGTTCTGCTGAAAAACCCGGAAGTGCAGCTGGAACCCCTGATCCACGGCGGCATAAGCACCACGCCATACCGCAGCGGCACCCCGGCTCTGGCGTTAATCGCCTCCACTGCGGCAGCCCTGGAGCTTGCCTGGGCGGACATGCAAAAAAACCTGGAACATGTGCGTAATTTAAACCAAATTCTGCGCACGGCGCTTGCCAAACAACAAAGTATCCGCATCAACAGCACGGAGAATTCCGTTCCCCATATATTGAACCTCAGCATGCCCGGCGCGAACACACAGTCGCTGCTTGCTGAACTGGAAAAGGAAGGATTCATCCTCTCCGCCAAATCTGCCTGCTGCGCACCCACTGCCATATCGAGGCCGGTGTTTGCGCTGACACGGGATAAAAAAGCCGCGCTTTCCACCCTTCGCGTGAGCCTGAGCCACCTGACAACAGAAGAAGACGTGCAGGCCTTTCTGCAGAGCCTGGCCGTCTGCATGAACAGGCTTTAGGAGGCGCGCATGGAAGAACGTCAAAGCGTGGAAAAGAGCATTATTAAAAAATTTCGCAAAGAGATATGGAAGCCGTTTGTCTCCGCCGTGGTGCAGTACGAACTGATTCAAGAAAACGACAAAATTGCAGTCTGCATGTCCGGCGGCAAGGATTCCATGCTTATGGCCAAATGCATGCAGGAGATACAAAAGCACGGCAAATTTCATTTTGACATGGTGTTTCTGGTGATGGATCCGGGATATAACCAGATCAACCGGCAGGCCATTGAATCCAACGCGGCATTTTTAAATATCCCCATCCAGATTTTTGACACCCAGATTTTCGATATTGTGGCCACGGTGGACGAGTCCCCCTGCTACCTGTGCGCACGCATGCGCCGCGGCTACCTGTACAGCCGCGCGCGGGAGCTTGGGTGCAACAAGATTGCTTTGGGCCACCATTTTGACGACATGATAGAAACCGTTCTGATGAGCATGCTGTACAGCGGAGAGATTCGCACCATGATGCCCAAACTCAAGAGCACCAACTTTCCGGGCATGGAACTGATCCGGCCCATGTACAAGGTACGGGAGGCGGATATACTCCACTGGAAGCGGTACCACGAACTTGCATTTATCCAGTGCGCCTGCCGCCTGACGGAAAACTGCGTTCTGGGGGACGCGGGCATTGGTTCCAAGCGGCAGGAGATGAAAACGCTGGTTAAAAAGTTCCGCCAGACCAATCCCCACATAGACCAGAACATATTCAACAGTATCCACAACGTAAACCTGGAGACCGTGATCGGTTACCGGGACAGAAACGGCGTGCACAATTTTCTGGACAGCTACGCCGGAACATCATCCGAAGATTGAATACAAACCATTGCGGGGCTCGGCGGCAACTCTGCCTGGAGCCTTTTTTATTACCTTTGGCCTGCATAATTCGCTTGAATCTGGAAAAAGTAACAGAAGCCTTGCAGCGGATATATCCGTACAAGCAGGCGCGGAGGCGTAGCCATGCTGCTGATTGTAAACGGGAGACTGCTGACCATGACGGGAACAGATTACAAAAAAGGGGCTGTTTTGATTGACGGCCAGACCATTCAACAGGTTGGAGACTTTGATACCACCGGCCTGCCAGTCTCACGGGTGATTGACGCCAGCAATTGCTGGGTTCTGCCCGGCCTGATTGAGGCGCATTGCCACATAGGCATTATAGAAGAGCGCAAAGGATTTGAGGGGGACGACTGCAACGAAAAAACACGCCCCATAACCCCCTATCTGCGGGCGCTGGACGCCATAAACCCCATGGACTGCGCATTTCACTGCGCGTTGTCCGCGGGTATCACCGGCGTTATGGCCGGGCCCGGCAGTTCCAACATTGTGGGCGGGCAGTTTGTATTCCTTAAAACATACGGCCGTTCCATAGACAATATGGCGGTTCTGCAGCCCGCCGCCATGAAAATAGCGTTTGGCGAAAATCCAAAGGCTAATTACCACAAAAAGGACATAATGCCCACTACCCGCATGGCCATTGGCGCCATGCTGCGTGAAGAATTGTTTGAAGCCAGGCAGTATTACGAAGATAAAAAAACGGCGAAAGAAGCAGGGGAGCCTTTTAAGCAGGAATTTAAAAAGGAATGCTGGATACCCGTGCTGGACAGAATGGTTCCATTAAAAGCGCATGCGCACCGCGCGGACGATATCCTGACCGCCATACGGATAGCCAAAGAATTTAACCTGAAGCTCACGCTGGACCACTGCACGGAAGGGCATCTGATCGCAAAAGAAATTGCCGCGTCCGGTTTTCCCGCTATCGTTGGGCCTGCCATGACCTGCCGGAACAAGGTGGAAACGCAGAACGCGGATTTTAAAACCGCTTCCATTCTGCACGAAGCAGGCGTAAAAGTGGCTATAACTACAGACCACCCTGTCACGCGCATTCAGGATCTGCCCGTTTGCGCGGGTTTTGCCGCGCGGGAAGGCCTGGGTGTTCAGGAAGGCTTACGGGCCGTCACCATCAACGCCGCGGAGATATGCAACGTCTCCCGCCGCATCGGCAGCCTGGAGCCGGGAAAGGACGCGGATATTGCCATCTTCAGCGGCAACCCCATGGAAGTATTTACAAAAACACTGTATACGATCGTGAATGGAGAAGTGGTTTATGAATCTAAAGAAAGCACAGGTGCTTCTCCCCTGTAACCCCGCCAAAGAGACGGTTTTCCCATTTTGGAAAAAATTATAAAGACTTTCCTGCCTTTTGCATAAAATCTTTGATAACCTGCTTGTTATAAAGCATTTTTACTTCTTTTCTTAAAAGAAAAGAAGCCTGGCGCAGGATGAAACCCCAAAAAAGCCCTTTACAATATATTTCTGCCGTTTGCATAAACGGCCTGAATACGTACGTCACGGGAGAGGTAGAACGCGCGTTCCAGCCTCTCGGGAATACTCAGGATGGGCGTGTTGACCATATGGGAATCGTCCAGCACAACGGCGTGGAAAGGCGCGCCCATATCAAAGCCGGGAGGATCGCCAAAAAATGCGGCTCCGGCGGATGTGGCCATATAAAACGCCTCCGGCAGGGAGAGGCCTTTGCCTCCGCCCACAGACTGGCGCAGCTTGGATATACGGATTGCCTTTGCGGCAACCTCCAGTATGGAGATGGAGCTTCCCCCCGCCAGGTCGGACCCCAGAGCCACGGGAACGCCCGCGTCCAGCATACCCCGCACGTCCGCCATACCGCTTGCCAGGTTGGAATTGGAATCCGGGCAATGCGCCATCAGCACACGGTTTTGGGCCATAAGCCTCTGCTCATCTTCGCAGCTGTGCACGCAATGGGCCATCACTGTTGGTTTTTCGCCAAACAGGCCGTACTGGCCATAAGCAGCGCCATAATTTTGTGATTCCGGCTCCAGCGCGGAAACCCACTTTACCTCGTCCATGCTCTCGGACAGGTGGGACTGCACCGGCAACCCGTATTTTTCTGCAATCTCGCCCAGCGCGCGCAGAAGAGGCGCAGAGCAGCTTGGAATAAACCGCGGCGTAATCATAGGCTTCACATGCTTATATTGATCCATACAGGCTGCCAGCCAGCGCTCCGTTTCCGCCACAGACTGCTCCGTTTCCTCGCAAAGGGCTTCCGGCGCGTTGCGGTCCATATTCACCTTGCCCACATAGGCGGTAATCCCCGCCTTGTCCAGAATGTCCATCAGCATCAGCACCGTATCCGTATGTATGGTGCCAAACACGCATGCGCGGGTTGTTCCCGCCCGCACCAGGGCCCGCGCAAAGCGGGTATATACTTCCCTTGCATATGTGGCGTCCGCGTATTTGCTTTCTTCCGGAAAGGTATAGGTCTGCAGCCAGGGCAGCAGTTCCATGTCCATGCCCATGCCCACCATGGCGTACTGCGGCGCGTGCACATGCATGTCGCACAGGCCGGGAATAATGAGGCTGTTGCCCCAATCAACTGCATCACCGCCGTATTCCGGCAGTATTTCCGCAACTTTTCCGTCCCGCACCGCAATAAAGCCCTGTTTGGTAACAGACAATTCTCCCATTTTGGGCGCGTGTACTATATTCCCTTTCATTACAAAACTGCTCATACTCAAATCTCTTTTCTTTTGGGAAGCGATCACGGTTTTCGCATAAAATCCCGTATAATAATATACAATTGAATCGTCTTTGAAACAAGTTATTTGCATAAAGCCTTTTGTTTCTGCACCACAAACACCCGGTAACAAAAAAAGCGGCAAGGCCGCCAGGGTTGATCTTGCTGCAAATAAGGTACAGGCTTTACAGCAGTGCCAACCGGCGGATATACCCCGGCAGCTCCTGCTCAAACTTAACGCCAAACCGGGCGTCTGTACCCGCCAGTTTTGTGCGCTCTATGCTGTCCGCGGTGAAATCCACCGCTATCTGCGCCGCCTTGGTAAGGTTATAGCCGTTCAGCAGCGCGCCCAGCAAAGCGCTGGCAAACACATCCCCCGTGCCGTGGTACAAACCGTCTATTTCTTTATGAAACGCGTAGCTGACTTCGTCCGTATCCCTGTCAAATACCGCCGCGCCCAGCAGGCCGTCCCCAAACCATACGCCTGTCAAAACCACCTGCCGGGGGCCCATGGCGCTTAAATTCCGCAAAAGCCTTTCTATGGCGGGCCTGTCATACGGCCCGGGCCGGTAGGGCTCGCCCAGCAAAAACGCCGCTTCAGTCAGATTGGGCACAATCAGGTGCGCACGGGAACAAAACGCGGCCATGCCCCGCACAAAATCCGGCGAAAAAGTTGTGTACAACCTGCCGTTGTCCGCCATGGCCGGGTCCACCAGTATCATCGCGCCCTTCTTTTCAAACCAGCCAAATATCTCTGAAACAATATCCAATTGGCTTATGGAACCAAGAAAACCGGAATACAGGCAGTCGAACTCCAGATCAAGAGACCGCCAGTGCGCAGCGATGGGTTTTAAATCGTCCGTCAGGTCCCGGAATGTATACCCTGTAAACCCGCCCGTATGCGTGGATAAAATGGCCGTGGGCAGCACGCTTGTCTCAATGCCGGCTGCGGAGAGAATAGGGAGGGCAACCGTAAGTGAACATTTTCCAAACCCGGATATATCATGAATGGCTGCCACGCGCTTCTGCTTTTCCATAAAACCGCCTCTTAAAAAAACAAAAGATGATTCCGCCGGAATCATTCCCTTGCCCGAATGCTTTTATGATATCGTTTGAGCCGGCAATTGTCAATCCGCCTCATGCCTGTTCAAGTGCACCGTCTATTTTCTGCCGAATAGAAACAATCAGCCTCTCAGCCTCTGCGCATATCCATTCAAACCTGTTTTGCAGAGGCGCGCTTAAATCGAGGCCCAGGCCAGCATCCGCCGGCTCAATACCAATCAGGCATCCTTTTATTGCGGGATATTCCGCCGCCATAGCGTCCAGCACATTTATATCGTGCATGGCAAAAGGCTTTTTGCAGCCGGAATCTGCCTTTTGAAGCGGCAAAAGGCCCACGCTGCCCGGTTCTGCCCCCATGCGCGCGGCGTCCAGCACCGCCACAAAATCTGCGGCGCAAATGCAATCCAGGCAATAGGCAACGTCCGTTTCGCCAATCACCACTTTTACATGTTTATCCGCCAGCCTGTCCCGTAGCGCTCCCGCCACCTGCACGCCAATCCCGTCGTCCCGCATCAGAGGATTGCCAATTCCCAGCACCACCATTCTCATGGCACCACCACAAACGTTTTGGACGCATTGCCGCCGTATATATGTGTGGCACAGGAAACGCAGGGGTCAAACGAGCGCACAATTATGCCGAGTTCCACAGGATTGTTGATATCCTGCACATGGGTTCCAATAAGCGCTTCTTCCGCTGTACCCTTCAGGTTTTTAGTTTGCGTGGAAAGATTCCATACGGAAGGAGTGATGATCTGGTAGAACGAAAGCACCCGGTCCTGTATCCTAAGCCAGTGTCCCAGCGCGCCGCGCGTGGTATCCACCAGCCCTTGGCCCTGGGCTGTTTCAGGCACCCTGTAAGCCTGCTGCACCTGCGCGTCGGGGTCTAGCTGCGCCAGCAAAACATCAATCACCTGGGTTATTTTTTTTGCTTCCAACACCCGTGCAATCGTTCTGTCCATGGCGGAAACGCCGTTTCTGTATTCCCCGCTGAGCCATTGCCGCGCCAATGGGCCCACTTCATAGGCAAGGCCCTTGTACCGCGCCGCCTTCACCCAGGAATAGGCGGACTCTTTATCCGCATCCGGCTGCGTCATGGTCTCAAACGGGGTATATGTATTCATGGGGGCTTTAAATTTGGAATACTCTATATTCTGCGTTATGGCATCCGGGTCAAACGGAGCCAGCTTCCCTTCCGTATACACCAGCGGGTCCACATACAGCGTTCCAAGCTGACGGTATCCGTTAAAGCACCCGTAAGAAAGAAAATAGCCATACCCGCCCCCCATATTAAAATAATCGCCATAGTACCGGGCGATTGTACTCACATCCGGTATCATGCTGCCATTGATAAAATCCTGTATTCCTTTGAGCAGCGACTTTAACTTGATGATTTTATCCGCTGACGGATGCGCTATACCGCCGCCCACAAAAACGCCGTGGTTATGCGGTACTTTTCCGCCAAGCACGGACACCATTTCATGCGCGTTCCTGCTGAATGCAAGCGAATCAAAATAATGCTTCGTAATCCGGCTGTTTTCTTCCTTGGGGAGGCGCCAATCTGTATTCTGCGTTTCAAAAAGCGACGCTTTCTCCGGCAGGTGCACATAATCCGGCACCGTCATCTGGTAAAAATGACGGATGTGGTTTTGCAGAAACTCGCAACCGTGCAATATGTCCCGAAGATACTTTCCCTGTTCCGTCAGCGGCACGCCCAAAGCGTTTTCCAGCGCCAGAGAAGAAGCGACGGAATGCGCGGTGGAACAAATCCCGCAGATACGCTGGGTGATAAACACCGCATCAAACGGACTGCGGCCCATAAGAATATGTTCAAATCCGCGGAACAGCAGCCCTTCCGCCTTTGCGTCCACCACCCGGTTGTTCTCTAGCCACGCATCCAATTCTAAAAAACCGCTGATCCTGGTCAGCGGATTGATAACAATTTGTTCAGCCATTGTTTCCTCCGCGCACCGTGTCGAAGCTTACAAACGGTTCCATTGCATCCGGAAAGCCAAACTGCGCGCATCCAATGCATGGCGAGCTGTTCCCCACAGGCCAGTTTACATATTGGTTCCATTTTCTTATCGGGCAGTCCGAACGTGTAACCGGCCCCCTGCATCCCAGCTTAAACAGGCATTCAGGATCCCCCAGTTTTTTCGCAAACAGCCCGTTATCAAAATAAGAACGGCGTGGGCAGCGGTCGTGTATTGTATCTTTATAAAACATAAGGGGCCTCCCTTTGCCGTCCAGCTCGGGCTCCCCGTACAACAGGATATGCGCCAGCGTTCCCATAAACCAATCCGGATGGCAGGGGCATCCGGGCAGGTTGATTACGCGCCGGGAAAGAATGCGCTGCACCCCCATGCACGCGCCCAGGTTTGGCCGTGCCGCCGAAACGCCCCCGTGGGATGCGCAAGCGCCCACTGCAATCACATGGGACGCCCGTTCGCCCAATTCCATTACCGCCCTAAATCCACTGACAAGCTTTCCTTCCAGCCTTCCGACAATATTATAATTTCCATTATCTGCGGTGGATACGGCCCCCTCTACAGCAAGAATAAAGCTGCCTTTCGGCGCGCCAAACAGCTTTTCCATAGCGTCGCTGCCCTCTGCGCTCATCAGGCTGTTTTCGTATGTCAAATTTACCATTTGCTCAAGCATGTATTTAAAACCTGGATCCGCGCCATCCAACAGGGATATGATGTTGCCCGAACATCCACAAAGCTCCAGCCAGACCAGATTTTGTTTGGAAACCGTTCCTTCCTTAAGCTTCTCCTCCGCTTCCAGAAACAGTTTATTCGCATTCGACTGACTTTCCATAAAAACGGGGCATAAAGCTTCGTTCATTTAGCTAGCCTTCCTACTAATTTCAATCGGTCTATCATGGGCTGCCCAGTATGGCAGGAAATATACGCGCCGGTCTGGTCCAGCCCGGCTTTTAGTCCAAAGTGCGACCCCGCCGCCCATCCAGGCTGGTCCGTAACATCGTATACCATGCCATTTACGGATACATAAGCGGGATTGTCTCCCTTGCCGTCATACTTGCCAAGCTCTTCAATGGTAAAAGTTTTTAGATCCTGTATTTTGGGTCTGGGCTGCTGCGTCTGCGAAGGCGCCTGCTGCTCCCTGGGAGCCTGCTGCGGGCGGCTGGGCGGCGGTATTTGCGTTGAGGACTGCATACCCTGCGGAATGTATGGAGGTATATTTTCCCGTATGTTCTGCGGAACTTGCTGTGGCGGCATTTCCGGCTTCGCCATCTCCGGCTGCGGCAAACCCTGCTGCGCGCCCTGCGCCCCCTCTACGGACGCATACGCGGGCACCCTGGGTATCCAGTCTACGGGGATTGCATTGCCGCCGTAACTGTAATTGGGGTACGGCGTTGTCATTTGCGCCAACAGACGCCTTAAGCGGTTTAAAAGCGCGTTCTTGGTGGCCCTGCATTGCGTTATGTACAGCAGGTCTATGGTTACGTGTATATCCTCAAGTGTTTGTATTTTATCGGGCGTGAAAGGCTGGTTATACATATCCGTTCTCCTTTTAGCATATTCAAAGCTGCTTCATTATATTCTCTGCGGGCCAAAGATGTGTTTTAACATCCCCTTTGCCCGCGGTTTTAAACGTTATAAAGATCTTGCGCATAACGCGCTGTTTTGGTGAAAAACTATTATGGGGGTGAGATTAAATGGATTCCATCTGGAAACAAGGCTTTCATTTGCCGGCAAGAGAGCCTCTTGCATCCGATATGGCTGTGGACGCCTGCGTTATAGGCGCCGGCATGGCGGGTTTGCTGACAGCGTATTTTTTGCAGGAAAAAGGCCTTAAAACCGTAGTATTGGAGGCAGACGGCACGGCGTGCGGCGTAACACAAAACACCACGGCTAAAATAACGTCCCAACACGGCCTTGTATATGGCAAGATACTGCGGGGCCAGGGAATAGAAAAAGCCCGGCAATATGCTGAGGCAAACCAGGAGGCGGTAAAAAAATACAGGGACTTGATTACAAGAAAATCAATCGACTGTGATTTTGAAACCCTGCCCTCTTATCTGTATTCTGTGGATGATGAAAAAGCAATTCAGGATGAAGTGGAAGCGGCCAGGCAGGCAGGTATTCCCGCAGAATTTGCAAGCAGCCCCGCGCTGCCCTTCCCGGTCCGGGGCGCGGCCATGTTCCCGGATCAGGCGCAGTTTCATCCGCTCAAGTTTCTGGCCGCTATCAGCCGGGAACTTACCATATACGAACGCACATTTGTACAGGAAATTGAAGAAAACACAGTCCATACAACAGGCGGGCGGGTGCGCGCACGTTTTATTGTGATTGCCTCGCATTATCCCTTTGTGAATACGCCGGGCTTTTATTTTATGAAAATGCACCAGCAGCGGTCCTATGTACTGGCGTTGCGCAATGCCGGGCATATATCCGGCATGTACCGCGATGCGGATGAAAACGGTTTTTCCCTGCGCACCTACAAAGATATTCTGCTCTTGGGCGGCGGCAATCACCGCACAGGCGAAAACGATGGAGGCAAGTATGACCTTTTACGGCGCACGGGCCAGAACTGGTTTCCACAGGCGCAGGAAGTATGCGCATGGTCCGCGCAGGATTGCATGAGCCTGGATTCCATTCCGTATATTGGCCAATATTCTCTTGCAACGCCAAACTGGTACGTGGCCACAGGCTTTAACAAATGGGGCATGACGGGTTCCATGGTCTCTGCCACCATCCTGTCCAGCTTGATTGCCGGAGTAGAATGCAGCTATGCGGATGTATTCTCTCCCCATCGGGTGGATATTGCGGCTTCCGCCAAAAAATTTCTCGAAAACACCGCAGAGGTGATGCAGGGGCTGGCCAGAGAAATTTTTGAAATACCTGCCGATAAAATGGTTGGAATTCCAAACGGGCAGGCAGGCGTTGTGGAATATGACGGGCATAAAATGGGGGTGTATAAAACAAAAGACGGGGAAGCGCACGTCGTCACCACCAAATGCCCGCATTTGGGATGCCAGCTTGCCTGGAACCCGGACGAGCGTTCGTGGGACTGCCCATGCCATGGCTCCAGATTTGACTATAAAGGCAATCTGATCAATAATCCGGCCATGAAAGGAATACGCTCATTATAAATTACCACGGCACTCGCCGCAATAAAAATTATTTTGAAGGCTGGTACTGCAAGCACCAGGCGGATGCCACCGTTGCTTTTATTCCGGGCATACAAATGAATCCGGCAGGCAACCGGTCGGCTTTTATCCAGGTAATCACGCCCCAGGATTCGTGGCATTTTAATTTTTCCGCCAATGAATTTTGGGCGTCCAAAACAGTATTCGACGTGCGCATAGGCTCAAACCGTTTCTGCAGCAGCGGTGCGGAACTGGATATATGCCAAAACGGCATATCCCTTACCGGACATATCCGGTACGGGCCGTTTACGCCCATTGCATACAACATCATGGGGCCTTTTGCGCTCATGCCCTTTATTGAATGCAGCCATGCCGTCCATAGCCTGCGCCATACGCTTTGGGGCTCCCTGCTTTTAAACGGACGCTCTCTCAGCTTTTCCGGCGGGCAGGGATATATTGAGCAGGACTGGGGCCGAAGTTTTCCACCAAAATACGCATGGCTGCAAGCCAATGATCTTGCAGGCAACGCATGCCTGTTTGTTTCCATTGCCAGAATCCCGTATTTGGGATGCGTTTTTACCGGCTGCATCTGCGTATTGCGCATTGGAACGCGGGAATACCGCCTGGCCACATACCTGGGCGTGCGGATACTGGAGTGGCTGCAAAACAGTATCGTCCTCCGCCAGGGCAAATACACCCTTCAAATTTGCACCCAGAGCAGCTCGGGCCAAAAACTGCTGGCTCCCGGCAACGGAGCGCTTACCCGGGCCATACATGAAAATCCCAGCTGCCCGGCGCATATTATCTTTTATGAAGGCGCGCGCATTCTGTTTGAGGGTGCCAGCAACACAGCCGGATATGAATACGTGGAATAAAAAATTCCATTAAGGTCACTTTTTTTGTTTTTGGGGCATAAAGTAATCTATCAAAAAAGGATTGCTCCATATTGCCAAAACGGATAGGAAGTGACTTTATTGACCATTTATGAAGTAAAGCCCGGGGATACTCTGAATTCCATATCCCAAAAATCCGGCCTGCCCGCCGAAAAAATTATAGCAGATAACGGCCTCCCTTCCGATACGCTTGTAACAGGCCAGGCATTGGTGCTGCTGCCCGACGAAAAGACGGTTTTGGTTCGGAGAGGCGATTCCTTATTCTCCATAGCCAGAAGATATAAAATAACCCCAAAAAAATTGCAGGCCGCCAACCCTGAGATCCGCCCCCCCTATCGCCTGCGGCCAGGCATGCATCTTTTGATTCCAAAGGACGACAATAAAAAAAACATACTGGTAAATGGGTATGTTTTTCCGCAGAAAGACACCGGCCCCGTTAAGGAGGTTTTGCCCTACCTTACATACCTGAGCATTTTCAGTCATCACGCCACGCCCGAAGGCGCCCTGATGCCCCTGAACGACATGAATTTAATAGAAGCGGCGCGCGCGGGCAAAACCGCCCCCATGATGGTGGTCACCAACATGGATGGAGACGGCGGATTTAATAGCAGCCTTGCGCACACCCTTTTAACAGATAAGAATGTGCAGGAAAACTACATCAGGAACATTATGCAAACACTCCGCGCCAAGAACTACTATGGGCTGGACATTGATTTTGAATATGTGTACCCAAACGACCGGGAAGCGTATAACAGCTTTTTGTCGCGCATGGAGGAAACGCTTACTCCCCGGCAAACAACCCTGACCACGGCGCTTGCGCCCAAAACCAGCGGAGAACAGCAGGGCCTCTTGTATACGGCGCACGACTATGCCCATCACGGCAAAAACGCGGATCATGTGATTCTGATGACATATGAATGGGGCTACACAAAGGGTCCCGCCATGGCTGTCTCCCCCATTCCACAGGTCAAGAAAGTGGTGGAATACGCCATATCCGTTATCCCGCCTCAAAAAATACTGTTGGGCATACCAAACTACGGCTACGACTGGAAACTCCCGTTTGTAAAAGGCTCATCCGCCCGCTCCCTCTCAAATACGGAGGCCGTAACACTGGCCGCGGAAGTGGGCGCTGCCATACAGTACGACGAGGAATCCCAGGCTCCTTTTTTTCAGTATACGGATGGCAACAAAAACAGGCACGAAGTCTGGTTCCAGGACGCGCGCAGCGTGCGCGCCAGCCTGCAGTTGGTAAGCCAATACGGGCTAGGCGGCGTAAGCTACTGGACGATTGGCAGACCTTTTCCCCAAAACTGGCTGGTGTTGCGCTCCATGTTCAACATTAAAAAACTGCTTTAAAAACTAACTAGCATTCTTTCAGCCTTTTCAGCAATTTTTCAAGGTCCGCGTCCGCCTGCTCCTGGGTGTCGTTCCGATAGATCAGCAGGCCGTTTATTTCCGGCGGATCAAAGTTCTCCATCTTGACGTATTCGTCCCAATGCGCCAGTTTCCAGGTATCACGGCTGGAATTTCTCTCCTGCATGCGCTTATGCGTCGTTTCCACGGAGCAACTGACCCAAATAACGCACACTTCCGCGCCCAGCGCCAAAAACCGGTCCCGCAGGCCATCCATGTATTTCTTGTCGCGGATTTCCCGGCTGAAAGGAGCGTTGATGATCACATTGGAACCGTATTCTATTGCCTGCGCGCCAAAATCCAGTATCACCTGGTATTCCACATCCCGAATCATTTTTTTAAAAAAAAAGGAACTGCGGTTTACCGGTTCCCCTGCCGCTTCAAATACTTTAATGGAAAGGGGCACCAGCGTATCCTTATCCAGGTAAACCGTATCCCGCAGCGCCTTTGCCAGCTTTTTTGCCAGCGTGGTTTTGCCGGAGGCTGGCGGGGAAGTAACCAATATCAGCTTTTTCATATGCGTCTCCTTGCCTTATTGTTTGTATTATACAATAATTCCCTTCCGCTTGTCCCCCAATCTCCCATTGTGTCTCAAAAATATTCTTGCATGCAAGCTGCAAAACTATCCGCCGCCGGGTGTTTTTGCTTATAAAAAAGCCGGCGTTTTGCACACCGGCCATTTCCTGATAAACTATTGTGTCTCAAGCATGCGTTATTCTTCATCCTCATATGCTTCCCGTTCAAATTCGTCCAGATCAAAAGCGTCATACCCATCGAGTTCCTCCTGCCTTGCGCTGTCAAAATCGTCCCAGCTTCTGCCCCGCCGCAACGGAGATTCGCCGGCAAAAACATCCTGTTCGTACTCGTCACGCCTGTCAAACGAATGTTTCATTTTTTTCGCACCTCAACTTATCAGAATTTGTGCAAACCGAATGAACCGGAGCCAAGAGTTCTATATCCCTATTATATACGCACCGTCTGCCCGAATATGATTGTCATTCCAAATTTCAATAGTCTTTATTTAAAAGCACTTCTTCTACAAATACCTCGGCAACTTTTGGGTCAAACTGCGTCCCGGCGTTTTTGCGTATCTCTTCCATGGCGGCTTCCCTGGTCATGGCCTTTCTGTAGGGCCTGTTCTGTGTCATTGCGTCGTAGGAATCCGTTACTGCCAAAACGCGGGACAAGAGCGGTATATCTTCTCCCGCCAATCCTTGCGGGTAGCCCGAGCCATCCCAGCGCTCGTGGTGGCACAGGATAAAATCCGCAATAGAAATCAATTCCGGGGAAGCCATGGCAATGCGGTATCCCACTTCCGGATGTTTCTTCATCTGCTCCCACTCCATGTTCGTAAGCGGGCTTTGCTTGTTTAAAATCCTGTCTTCCACAACAATCTTGCCAATGTCGTGCAGGGTGCTTAAAAGCTCCAGTTCATCCATCTGCTCGGTGGTAAGAGAGAGGGCCTTTCCCAGCGCGCTGGATAAAAGCACAAGCCGCTCCGCATGCTCTTCCGTTTGAAAATCCTTTTCCATCATAGTGGTTTTAATGGAAGAGATTACAGAGCTGTGCAGGCTCTTGTGCTCCAGCAGCTTATGCTTGTACATGTTGTCTTCCGCTTCCTTGATCTTTACCCCAATCAGCTCGTTCTCGTTTGTTTTGGTGGCAAAGCCCATGGAAATGCTTAGATAATACACATCCGAATTAGACTTGTGCTCCCGGCATTTTGCGTGTATGCGTTTGATCAGCCCAAAAGACTGCTCGCTGGTGGTGCGGGGCAGCAGGATACTGAATTCGTCTCCGCCCGTTCTGGCCAGAACGTCCCCCTTGCGAATGCAGCTTTTGAGTATTTGAGATATCTCAATAATCATCTTGTCGCCCGCCTCATGGCCCAGCGCGTCGTTGATCATCTTAAGGCCGTTGATGTCGCCAACCACCACGGAGAGGGGCATGTTCTCCGGCGTATCCAATTTTTTAAGCTGGTCGTCAAAAAACCTTCGGTTATATAGCCCGGTAAGCGAATTGTGCTCCGTTAGATATACAATCTCACGCTCCTTGCGTTTCTTGTCCGTAATATCGTGAAAGTTAATCAGGATGCCGCGTATGTTCGGGTCTGCCATCAAATTAACCCCCGTAAGGTCAACAAAATGAAACCTTGCGTCGCGGCCCACAAACCGCAGTTCCATATTAATCTTGCCCCTGGGGCCTCTCAGCAGGTTCTCAAATTCGGCCTGCGCTACCCTGCGGTCTTTGGAATGGATATACTTCAGTTCAATCACTTTTTCACCCAGCTCAAACGCGCGGCCAAACTTCTCCGCCGCGTTGGGGCTTACATACCGGCAGCAGCCGTTTTCGTCCAAAACCATGATCGCATCCGAAATATTGGCAATCATGGCCTTATGCCGGGCCTCGCTGGCGGCAATAGCCATCTCCATCTGCCTGCGCTCGCTGATATCCCGCGTAAAGGCCGTAGCGCCTATCACTTCGTGCTGGTTATTGTAAATGGGACTGTAAAATGTTTCGAAATACCGTTTCTCCAGCACACCGTATTCACGGATTAAATAATGGGATTCCCCTGCCAGGGCGCGTTCAAAACTTTCCCGAATCTCCAGCCTGTCCGCTTCCGATACAATCACGTCAAATATGCTCTTTTCCGTCTGCGGTTCCCGGCCGTATAAATGCTTCATGGCGTCCCAATACGCCTGGTTAAAGAACAAATACCGGAATTCTTTATCCACCATCAGCATGGTGATTTCGCGGGAGCCCTCTATACTGGATTTAAGCAGCATTTTTGTATTTTCCGCCTGTGCATAAGACCGCGCAAGCTGCAAATTACGCATGCTCATAATAGAAATGAGCTCTGCAAATTTGATATAGAAAGAGATGGCATTTTTAAGCGCCAGGCGTCTGATGCGCGGCACGCTTTCCAATGCAGCCATGTATTCCATCAGGTTATAACCGTATTTTTGCGCCTGCAGTTTAAATCGTTCGGCGGGATGATCTTCTTCTTCCATAACAAACTGGCAGATAGCCAAAAAGCCCAGCTGTTTTCCGTCCACCACAATGGGTACGGAAAAGTTCCAGAGCCCCATCTGGCATTTGCGCAGTTCGTATTTGTCCGCGTTTGGCGTAATCCTCTCCCCGGCGGAAAGCGGACAGCAAAGCCTGGATTCTTCCTGTGTCCAGTGGAAATTGGTGCAGATGTCCCGCATGCCGTTGGAAAGAAGAATCTTGCCGTTGTTGTCCGTAATGGCCGCGGGCAGCTGGGTAATTTTATAAAAGTCGTCCATCAGGGGACGAATCTCCTGTATGTCCAATATCTCCGCAAAATCCAGACTGCCCAAATCACCCTTGGGTGAAAGGATGCTGTTCAGCTTGGTTCTCGCTTTTTTCTCGCTGTCTAAAAGCGAATCTTCCGTTCTTTTGTGCTCCGTATTATCCAGCAGGCAAACGGCTATCTGGTTATACGCCGTGCGGGTAACATATACCTCGAAATATTTGCCCAGAACAACGGAGTATTGCTGAAAACGCACCGGCGAGCCCGTTATGGCCACCTGGCCGTAGATATCCAGCCAAAAATCCTCTATATAAGGCAGAATATCCCTGGCTGTTTTACCAATACATTCTTCCTTGCTGTATCCCGTCATTTCCTCATATGCCGGGTTCATATCTATAAATTTATAATCATGCGCTTTTCCGTCCTGAAAAATCATTTCCAGCAGGGCATATCCGTTCAGCATGGTATGAAAAAGCATCTGGTATTTTTTCTCGAAAGAATCAGACGCCTGCGCAGGCTGCTTGGTCTCCATCTGGCCCCGCAGTATCAGAACAACCTGGTATGTCCTCCCGGTTTTATCCCGGATGGGAACCGCGCTCTGGACAGCATATCTTTTAGAGCCGTCCGCAGACGCATATGCCGCCGGCTCGTCAAAACGGACGGCATTGCTTACGTTTACAGCCATCTGGATAGGATCGGCCAACTCGGCCGTACCCAACACCTCCAAAAGCGGCCTGCCAAAAGCGTCTCCGTCCGACCAACCCGTCTGCTCTTCCGCCTTGGCGTTCAAATGGATCACTTTCCGCTCCGCATCCACAACAACCGCCGCTTCCCCAATAGACTCAATCAGGGCTTCCACCTGCGTCTTGCCTCTTAGCATTTGATTTTCGTACTGCTGGAGTCTTTTATGAAAAGATACTATAATAAACCCCACAAAAGCAATGGAAGCGGCCATGCCGATCCAGAAGGCAATGAGGTTTTCAAAAAGAACGAACGCCAGCAGCGCAATCACTAACAACCCCATGATTCCAGCGGATATTAAAAAACTGTTGTTTCTGGATGCCATGCTGCACCACCTTTCATTCTTTATAGAAGCCGCCTGATACTATAATTCTGCTAATGGACAGTATAATTATACTTATTATATATAAGAATAACAAATATTTCAAATAGCAGTTTGTTTTACCAACCTGTTTTTAAATAAAAAAAACTTCTGAAAGAAGCCCCGGCTTGACGATAAAGTCTTTTTCATACCAATTTTAATCTTGCTTACTTTTCTAAAGTCACTGGAACAAGCCCTTGGGCCAATTATTCCACGGCCTCTCAAAGCGCTATGCTTCCATTAAAAATACGCTCCCTGCAACCTGCTTGCATTTTTTCTTAATCAGGCTCGCTTTCTCGGAAAGCTCATAGATGTTATTGAAATTGCGGCTCAATACGCACGCAATAGAAATGCTCATCAGCGGATAGCTTTCTTCCACGCCATGCCTGTTTTTGGAGAGTATAAAGCCCTTTTTCAGGTCCTGCGCGCTGTAAAAATTAACGGTGGACGAATCGAACTGGCTGATAATTCTGGCGCATATGGGCTCTATGTCCGTATTCTCCACAACCGCAATAAAATCGTCGCCGCCAATATGCCCTATAAACTGGTCTGCTGGAATGCTCTCCTTTAAAATAAACGTCAGGGAGCGAATCACCATATCTCCCTTTTCAAATCCGTACACGTCGTTGTAAGATTTGAAATTGTCTATGTCAAAATACAGGATATAATATGGTAAGCACGCATCCACGCATTTCTCCAGCTGTTTTTCTATAATCAGGTTCCCCGGCAATTCGGAGAGAGGATTCAAGTGCTTTGCGTTTACTATTTCTATTTCAATTGTTTTCTCCAGCAGGTCGCGCACCGTTACAATGCCAAAGTATTTATTTTCCTTGGTGACCGTAATAAAATCGTACAGGTTGTCCGCCTTGCGCTGCATGGCTGTTTTGGCTACCAGGTCTATGGGCGTGGTGTGTTCCACACTCATAAAATCAAGAGACATGATCTCTGAAATAGGTTTTTTATAATGCAGGCTGTATCCGTACTGGGTGCTCAATTTCCCGTACAACTGGTCCCGTGTAATCACTCCCAGCACCGATTCGTCTTCTGTAACGCAATATCCCGGAATATTCACGTCTGCCTTCATCATCTCCTGCACCTGGTATACCATAATGTTGGGGCTTACTGTCCTGAGAGGCGTTGTAATGTTGCTGATATATATATCAGATATCCTGCTTCCAAACAAATGGTTACGCTTCATGTTAAGAGTATGGACCGTTTCCGTAATGTCTTCGCTTACAGGCATAATGCTTGGGCTTGGCCGCTGGATATAATACCCCTGGCCGTAATGCACGCCAATCTCAATCAGCTTGGCCAGTTCCTGCTCCGTTTCTATGCCTTCCGCAATCAAAAAGGTGTTGGAGAGTTTGGAGAATTCCACCATGCTGCGCACAAGCGCCTGTTTCATATGGTCTTTGTCTATATCCCGAATCAAGTTCATGTCCAACTTTAAAAAATGCGGGTGGATGTCCGAGATCATATTGAGGCCGGAATATCCCGCGCCTGCGTCGTCAATTGCTATTTTATAATTCTGTTCTTTGTAATTGCTTACGGTTTTTCTGAATTCCGTGATGTTCTGCACGGCAGCCTTTTCATTGATCTCAAAAATAATGTTCTGCGGATCTATCCCAAACCGGTCCAGATATTCCCTGGTGAATCCTTTGCGGAACTTTATATCGTGCATCACATTGGGATACACGTTTAAAAACAGCCGAATTTTATACTGGCCTTCCGCAACGGCTTCCAGCGCCTTGGAACGGCACAGGAGCTCCAACTCCCACAGGGCGTCACATTTTTCCGCATACCTAAAGAGCATCTCCGGGCTGTGCATATCCGTATTTACCGGCCCCCTGCTGAGCGCCTCGTACCCAAAGGGCATTCCGTCCCGCAGGGAAATAATGGGCTGGAATACGGTTTTGATCTCCCTGTTGTTCACAACCTTTAAAAATAGTTCCTTCAGCCTGTTTTCTGCGTCCATTGCCTGCAAATTATCTGCGTCCATTTCCATCATGATGCGGCCCTCTTGTTAATTGGGATATACGTCTCTCATTATAATGCTTTCCGCATAAAATTCTGTTAATTTATTGTAAAACGCTGGTTAAATATTAGTTATTTTTATGCTAAAAAAGCCGGTATGGCATACCATACCGGCTTTGGTCCAAAAGCCTATTCAAAAATAATTTCCGCGTTTCGGGGCAACGCAAGCCCGCACTCCACTTCCGCGCATTTAATAATCCCGGCAATGGCGGGGCAAGCGGCATGCGCCGGAAAATGCTCCGCCGCATACTCATACAGTGTGTTTTTGCCGGGCTGCGTCAGGCAAAGAGCAAACGCGTCAAACGTATCCCCCAACTCCTGCATCATCCGCCGCACTGACTCGCAGCCGGAGGCCACCTTAATTTTTACCTCCATCCCGTCCTCAGAGTCCGCCTGAACGGTTGTGGCAAGGCCGCATACGCCGGGATTAATCCTTACTGTCTTCATCCTTCCAATCCTCCCGGTTTATCTATAAACCGTATCCGGATGAATAAACAGCTAAAAGCCTCGTTACCGGTTTTGAGCCCATTTACGGTTATCAGCCAAATAAGCTTCCATGCGGCTGTCAGGCTTCTCCGTTGCAATCACTTTAAAAGCCGCCTCTATATCCTGATACAGCAGTTTTCTTTGCGTTTCTTTGCGAATGGAAATATCAACAGACAGCAACTTTTGTATCACAGGTTCCCAAAGGTCTATGTGATACGGCAGAATATACTTGATATTTTGTATACATTGCCGCACCGTTACCGGCTTTTCATCGTCGCAAAGTTCCAGATACAGGTTTATGCACCCATTTATTTTGTTCTGCTTGTCCCACTTTGCGTTTCTTGCCAGCAATGCCAGGCCTATGTTGCGTTGATATGAGTTTAGGTTGCGCATTTTTTCCACAAACAAATCCCAATATGCGTACAGGCCGTTCCAGCCCTCCGAATATTCCAGCAACAGCAAAAACGCGCCGTACCTTTTTCCGTCGTCCTTGGAGGCCAGCGTTTCCACAAGGCCGCCCAGTTCCGCCCCATCCAGCCCCTCAGCCGTCTGCGTCAATTCTTCCCTGCTCAAATATTTGATTGCCTCCAGCTCCACATTCATATTGGGCTCCTCCTTCAAAAAAAGAAATCTGCCTGCGGGAATAGCCCCTCCTGTACGCTTCCACAATGTCCCGCATCCTGTATAAAATGCCCGCGCGTGCGCACGCATCCCTGAAGCAGGCGTACAGCTCTTTCGCGCGGGGCGAATTGCATGCATACGCATTGCCAAACCGCGAAACATATTTTTGCTTAACACCGGGAAAAGACTCATCCAGTCGTTTAAAAAACCAGTCCCTCTGGTTCTGCCGCAGGGTTACGCCAAACGCCGGAAAAATAAACCGCGCGCCGCACGCGGCGCCTGCGCGTACAATATCCAGTACATTCTTTGCATCGTCCTCTATAAACGGCAGCACAGGCATCAGCAGGATGCCGGCGAAAATTCCCTTCTGAGAGAGCTCCCGGATAGCTTGCAGCCGAGCGGAAGCCGGAGGTGCATAGGGTTCCAGTTTGGCGCACAGCGCGTCGCTGGCCGTTGTAATTGTAATCTTCACAAGCGCAGGCGAATGCGCGGATATGCTTTTAAGTATATCCGCATCCCGCGCCACAAGGCTGCTCTTGGTGCAGACCGCCGCTCCGAATCCGTATGCGTCCAGCAGAGCAAGCGCTCCCCTGGTAAGTTTATGCTCTCCTTCCAACGGGTTATACGGGTCGCTCATGGCGCCTGTTCCCGCCACGCCTTTTTTTCGCTTGCCCCTCAACTCTTTTTCCAGAATCAAAAGCGCGTCCCGCTTGGCCCGAACCCGGTCAAAATCTTCCACCCGGTAACATTCACTGCGGCTGTCACAATAAATACATCCGTGGCTGCAGCCACGGTAAATATTAAGATTGTAATTAACGCCAAACCACGGGGTGTTTTCCCTGTAGCCCGAAAGGATGCTTTTTGCGGGTACAAACTCCATAAGTTATCTCCTGTCCACCTTAAACCGCAGTACTGTTTTTAGGTTAGCAGGAAGCGTTTTTAAGGGGTTGGATATATATATCTCCCGGTGCGTCATTTTCGTGCGGATATACCCTTTCTGGCTGCAATATTCCGCCATGCGGGCAAAGCTGGCGGGCTCGTTGTCGTACGGGCCAATATGCATCATCTGGCAGCACAGCCCTTCGGTGACAACGGCAAGTAAAGCCTTGTCCAAAAACTTGTTTGGCTTCTTTACCTTCAGTTCCTCCCTTACACGCTCAAAGAGCGCCTGGTCCACAAAATCGGGCTGGCGGATCATCACTTTGTACACATAATTGCTCTTGTCCGTAACCGGTTTTGTTACATCCCCCAAATCCCAGACTCCCTCCAGGGGAAATACCCGGTATTCGTAATATCCCGGCGGCGATTGTTTGCTCTTGTTTAAAAATTTGATGCTATAGGCAAAGCTGTAGAGAGCGCCCACTGCCTCCTCAAATTCAGGCCCGTTGGGGTCTCCCCTGCCCTCTATCAAAATAAAGGTAATGGGCCCTACATCCACAATAGACGGCTGGTTCTTGGGCAGATATAAATCTTTATATTCCTTTGCGTAATCCTGTTTTTCCACGCTTTATCCCTCCTTTACTTTTATGCTACCATTTCTAACATGACATATGTATGTCATGTTTTAAGAATAATTTCGCAGCATCATCCGTATCCTGCGCTGTATTTCCATTTTTATATCCGCAGGCTCCAAAACGGCGGCAGCGCTGCCAAAGGAAAGCACATAACCGTACACCCAATCTCCCTGCGGATACGTTACCCGCACCGTAAAGCTGCCGTCCTGATTTTTTTCTATCTCATTTTCATCAAATTCGTCGTATACCCGGTATGCCATTTTGGCGCTCAAATGCAGTTTCAGGCTAACCGTCTGCATCACGGCCAATGGTTCATAAGGTATATCTGCAAGCCGCCGGGTAAACAGGGTATCCGTTGTTTCTATGTTCTTCATACGCGATATCTTAAAAATGCGCAAGCCGTCTTTGGAACGGCAATACGCCTTTAAAAACCACGCCCTGTCCTTAAACCATAACTGCAGAGGTTCCGCCTGGCGGCGTGTTTTTTCTCCGCGGCTGTTAAAGTAGTCAAAATCTATCACCCTTTTTTGGAGCACCGCGTTTTTTAAAAGCAAGAACCCCTCTCTGGAGGCAGGGCTCCAGTTTGAAAAATCTATCTCCACCCAGCTCTCCGTATTCTGCCTAAAAACGGCGCCCAGTTTCTCCAGCGCGCTCCCAGTATCAGATTCCCGCACGGCCCCAAGGCTCTGCAGCCCTGCCAGAACCTCTTGCTGCTCTTCTTTGGTAAGCAGGGATTTATCCAGCGCAAAGCCCTCCAGCAGGCGCACTCCTCCCCCCTTGCCCTGAGTCGTATATACGGGGATGCCCGCGCCGCTCAAAAGGTCCAGATCCCGGTATATCGTCCTCTCGGAAACACCAAGCCGCTCGGATAGCTGCCCCGCCGTAACGCAGCCTTTCTGCATCAGTATGTATACAATCTCAAATAATCTTCCGACTTGCATCATTTCACCCCGCATTCAGTATATCATAATAACCTGACAAAAACATGTCATGTTTATAAGATAAAAAGGGTCGATTGACCCTGCGGTATTGCAAAGAACAATAAAAACCAGCCTGCCAATGGCAAACGCTTGTTTGATAAACCGCTTGTTATTATTTTCCCAAAACGCACAGCGTTTTGACATGAAATTCTTTTGCTTCTTTTCTTTTTTTAAAAAAAAGCAGGGCATGGGGCAACGCCCCATAAAAACCCTAGCTCAAATAAAACAGCGCGCCGAACCCGGAAAAGTCTACGATGATATGCGAGATCAGCGTCCACCGCAGTGATTTTGTGCGGTACGCCACAACGCCCCAAAAAGTGCCCAGAATCCCGCAAAACAGCAGGAACATGGGTACGCCGGAAGAAGACGGGTTTACGGAATTAGGTGAAATATGCCAAAGTGCGAATACGATAAGCGGGAAAAAGAACCCCTTAAAAGGCTTTTTAAAATGCTTGAAGTACAGGCCTCTCCATATCACCTCTTCGCCAAAGGCGTTCACGGACGCTATGGCAAGCGAAAGCAAAATTATCCCCAGGTCCGTCTTGGGCAGCCTGCTGAAAAAAGGCCCGCCGAATATGGCAAGCGCGCAGGGAATGATGAGCAGAACGATATTGAGCCAATTCAGCCGGGTCTTCTCCGGCTTTTTGAACAGACCGGCTACCCCTCCCGGCCCAACCAAGATCAAGGGAATGATGATGCACCAGAATATCCAGTAAAACAGGAATCCCGCAAGGTAGCCAGGCTTAAGTCCAAAAGCCCCCACAAAATACTGAAAAGAAAAAAAGGTGGAAATTATGAGTAATGCCGGCATCAAGACAAGAAACAATTGTTTGCCGGTAAGCCGCCCGAAATACAGTTTATCAGCGCCCATAAAAAAACACCTCTGCTTCAATGAATTAACAGAAATATTGTATCTGATAACAGAGGCAAAATCAACCAAATCTCGGCATTTTTTACTTACTCGCGTATACCGGTTTCTTTTTTTTGCCTGATGATAAGCCTGCATTGCGAAACCAGGATGCGAAGCAGCAACACCCCTATTGTAAAGTTTAAAATAGAAAAATATGCGTTAAAGTGGGTTGCGCCGGATGCCAGGCCGATTCCCAGGTTATAGCACGCCACTCCGATATTTAAGACGCACAACACCCCAACCAAGCTGATGATTCGCTTGGCATGCTGAATCTTTCCTTCCCGGTCCGTATATATTTCAAAGTTTCCTTCGCTTGCTTTCTTTCTGAAATAAACCCATCTTAAATAGGTGGAAACCACTTCCACGCCGCTCTCTTCCACAAATCTTAAATATGAGCTGCTCTCCGGGTGACCGGGAAGTTCTTTGAGCAGCTCAAGCCGGTAAATATATTCGCCGGGATTTCCTTGCTCAAACAGATAGCGGCAGAAAGTGTAGTCTATCATGTGCATCCCCTTCTGCGCCATTTTATTCAGCCACTTTTCCTCTTTTTCAAAATCTAAAAACAACTTCCATACTTTATATTTCATTGCTTTATCCTCCCAATACTCTTTCACCGTTTTCCAAAAGCTCGCGGAGCCGGGCCGTTTCACCACGCACGGTTTCTATTCCCATGCTGGTGATGATATATTCCTTCTTG
Source organism: Bacillota bacterium (assembly GCA_023408315.1). Lineage (GTDB taxonomy): Bacteria > Bacillota > Clostridia > Christensenellales > Christensenellaceae > JAEYKI01. Next base: position 142,516 of record JAEYKI010000019.1, on the reverse strand, counting down.
CGCGAATCTTTTTCTCCGGATACAGCCTCAATCCAGCCTTTCTCCAGCAATGTGCCAATCGCGCCGTATAATGTGCCCGGCCCAAGCGCCACACGCCCGCCGCTGATTGCGGAAACATATTGCATAATCCCGTATCCGTGCATGGGCTGCATCAACGCGAGCAATATATAATAAACCGCTTCCGTAAGCGCGCCTCTGTCTGTACTTTCAGGCATAAAAACCCCCTTGCTTATATCAGCTATCGTTATATCGGCTTTTGTTATATCGCCTTTCGATATAATGATATATCGGCTTCCGATAGTTGTCAAGGGGGATATCAAATAAATTTTTTCAAATCATTTTCTACGGTTTTTATAAATTTTACGCACAACAACTGTCATGAGTATAGCAAGCGTACCCATAAAAACATCCAGAATAATAAGCTCAAGGCTATGCTCCCAAGGCATTTCATTATAAAGCAGCAGCAATACAACCGCAATGACAATAGCGGCTATCCAGAACATAATCATGGAAACGCTGGCGGCTCCCGCGGTTCTTGTGCCGCGCCTTTCCAGGCTCTCCGAATCCGTAAACGCCTCGGGCCTTTCGCCCTCATACTCTCTGCGCCAGATCATTGCGCTGGCCATCTGCCCCACAAACTCCCAGCCAAACTGTTCATAAGTTTGCTTGTAATCCTTCTTTGGAAAAGGCTGCATATCAAACACATACCTGTATTTCCGGGGACGGCCTTTTTGCAAAACCATGCGGATTGAGCTCCACTGGCGTATTTTTACAATGTGCCACCCCTGCGCTTCCATGCTTTCAAACCACTGCTCATATTCCGCAGGAACCACATATTTAAATGCAGAAAACCATACGGCCTTTTTCTCTTTCATCTCAATCCCTCCAGATTCTTATACAATTCGGCAATCCTCTTTGCCTCAATTTTTAAAATCTCTCTCCCCAGTTCTGTGATCCGGTACATCTTTTTGCGGTCAACTTCTCCCGCAGATGCAATCAATCCGTCTTCCTGCAGCTTTGCAATGCTTTGGTATATGGTTCCCGCTCCCAGAACAATCCTGCCGTTTGTGATTTCCCGCACATGCAGCATTACTCCGTACCCGTGCGCGTCTTCCTGCAGGGAAAGCAGTATATAGAACATTGTCTCGCTCATGGGGATAAACCGTTTCTCTGCTTTTTTAATATCCATTTCACCGCCCCCTTATATCACGTTTAAATGTATCACAATATAATATATTATGCCGTGATATATTTATACATCTTTTTATTCCCATTGTCAATAAATTTTGATAAAAAAAGCGCCTGCGGCGCCTTTATTGAAACAAATCATTCATTTTCCAGTATTTTTTTATAGGGCATAATCATATACTCTTCCATCTTTTGATTAATGGATTGTTTTATTTTGGGAAATCTGATCAGCAGCAGCATAAACGCGTTCTGAAGCCTGGATTTAATATCCTTTTGCGGAAAATCGTATAGCTTGTGCTTTTTGTAATACGCATAATCCATGCGGAAAGGAAAGCGCAGCCGCCCCCACATATCGTCCCTGAATATCTTGAACCCGCCAACCCCCAAAAATGTGCTGGGGGCAATGTATTTTTGCCGTGCATACGCAATCATCCCGCTTGCCAGCGCATCCATCCGCTGGTCTATTTCCGGGGACTCATTATATTCGTCCGTCAGTACACCGCAAAAATTGGAAAAATCCAACTGCGCCAGCGCCCTGAATATTTCCAGCATGTTTTGATTCTGCCCAAGCGGCCCGGATACTATGTACCCTATCTGTTTTCCCGCATAATGCGGCTGGTGTGTTTTAAAGAACCTGCGGTCCATAAACATTTTCCACCTGGCGGACAAATACCGGTCCCGTATCTCTCCGGCAAATACAATCACGTCGTATTTTTTCAACCGCCCGTAAATCTCTTCAACATCGTCCTTGCCACGGAATACGCACTCGTTGTCAAACCCGCAGTGAATACACCCCTGGCAGCTTGCCAGCATCTTAATTTCAGATATATCAATCACATCCGCCTGCGTTAATGCCCGGAACCGTTCCACCATTTTGCCTATGTTTTTTCCTGTATCCAAACAGTCTGTCAGGATCACCACTTTTTGCCCCCGGGTATCCAATACGGAAACAATTCCAGGCACATAGTCTATTTTCTTTTCGGTCACTTTGGCGTACACCCTGGGCATGGGCAGCCGGTTTTGGGCGGCATTTATAAAATTCCCGGCAAACACCAGAAAATTGGCGCGCTTTTTTTCGTCCAGAAAATCCTGCATATCCGCAGAGTAAAACCCCGCAAACGGCATCTCCAGATCGTCGCAAACAGCCTGCATATAATTGATGGCCGTATTATCAAAAAAATGGATGGAACCGGCTATCAGCGCGGTATATTTTCCCTTAAACGCGCCCGTTGCATCCCTTTCCCAAACCAGCTCAATAAAACGCTTAAGGCCCGCGTGCACCAAAAGCACATACAACGGAAACGTCCAGATCACCGCATCGCTGCTGCGAACGGCTTCCATAACAGATGCAAAATATTCATGATTTTTTTCTATCTTTTTTATTTCTGCCGCAACATGAAAGCAAACGAATTCATGCCCGGGAATCTTTTTTTCCATGTACCGGGCATACTGTACGGTGGTACTGTCAGCCCCCTTGGGGCTTCCGTTCAAAACGCAAATTTTCATAATTTGCCTCCTTTAATCTTTTCAATCAAATCTTTGCAGAACTGCATTACAAACTCATACTGCCCAATCCCGTATACAATGGTGGCATACTGGTATACATCCGCCATTTGCTTTACCTTGGGCTCATAGGATCTCAGTGCGTCCAAAACAATTTGCGTATCCGCCAAATATTTTTTAATATTTGCTATAGCTGTTTCCTTTGGCAGAAATCCGTAGAAAAACAGATTAACCAGCGGATCCGGCTTGGTTTTAGCAAACTCTATGGGTTTGGCCAGCCAATCCATAAATACTCCTGAGCCGGATTCTGTGATTGCGTATAGTTTTTTTAGCTTTCCGCTCTCTACAACTTCCCGCACGCCAATCCATCCACGCTCTTCCATTCGTTTTAACGCGGGATAAATGCTCCCAAAACTGGCGTCAAAAAAATGCGCCGTACTCCCGGCCATATACTGTTTAAGCCCATATCCGCTCAATTCACATTCTTTTAAAAATCCAAGCAAAATATATTCCAGCATCTTCTGTTAACCCTTATATCGTTTATTTATATATCAATTTGATATATATCTTATTGATATATTATTACGATACTAATAAAATGTCAATACTCATTTAATTTTTAAACAAAAAATAGCCGGTATGACCGGCTACTGATTGACCAAAGTTTATTTACGGCAGCGCCGCAATGAATCAATATTCTTTGCGTATGCCAAATTCCGCAGATTCCACCCAGCTTACCGCGTTGCGGACGGCTTCCATCAATTCTTCCATAATGGCCAGATGGTCTTTTTCCTGCCCAATCAGATATTCAAATATATCTTTTTCGGAATCATCTTTAGATTTGGAAAGGCAATCCGTATACAAAGCTATGCTTTTCTTCTCCATATCAAGAGCGATTTCATACGCATCCAGCTGGCTGGGAATCTTTTGTATCTCCGACTTAAAGTCCCCCATGCCCAAAAAAATGTTCCTTGCTTCCGCAAGCGTTACGCTGTCTGCAAGTGCGTACACGCCGCCTTTTGATTTGCCTTCCAGTATCTCCGCGTGATGTTTTTCATCCTCCGCCAGCATCAAGAACACTTTTTGCAGCCCGCTTCCGGCAAACCTGCCGGCCTGTTCCCTGTAATACCTTTCTCCATCCACTTCCATTTGAATCGCAAAACCGAATACATCCATTTTTCTAATCCCCTTTCCTGATCCTTTTGCTATTTTCGTGCTGCTCCCGCTCCAATTGCCTTACAACATCTTCATCGGGAGGCATAAAATCGTACTCTTTAATTTCATCGGGCATAACCCACCGAACATCCTCGTGCACATTGAGACGCATCTGCCCGCCTGTGATCTCCGCGTTAAAAAAAGTAATGGGTATCTCCCGCCCGTCAAAGCGGTAAATAATCTTTTGGTATACGCCCAGCGGTTTGATGTCCAGATCTAGCTCTTCCTTAATCTCCCGGACTACGCATTCCTCTTCCGTTTCGCCCGGCTCCAGTTTGCCGCCCGGAAACTCCCACATAAGGGGCAGCTCATCGTCGTCCCTGCCGCGCTGCGCAATGAGTATTTTGCCGCCTTTGCGTATGATGGCCGCCGTTACCTGTTTTTTCAATGCTGCCACTCCCGTTTACTCAACCGTGTTGACCAGTTCGCCAATGCCCTCTATTTTGATTTTAATCTCGTCTCCGCTCTGCATAGGGCCAATGCCGCCCGGCGTGCCTGTGGCGATTATATCTCCGGGCATAAGCCGCATAAAGCCGCTGATGTACGATACCAGGTAATACACATCAAAAATCATGCTGGAAGTCTGGTCGTCCTGCACCACTTTTCCGTTCAATATGGCCTGCAACCGCAAGTCCCGCGGGTCAAGCTCCGTTTCAATCCAGGGTCCCACCGGGCAGAAGGTGTAAAAGCCCTTGGCCCTGAGCCACTGGCTCTCTTTTTTCTGGATGTCCCGCGCGGTCACATCATTCAAGCAGGTATACCCCAGGATATGGTCTTTTGCTTCCTCCGGTTTAATGTGCTCGCACTTTTTGCCAACCACAATGGCAAGTTCCGCTTCATAATCCAGGCGTTCGCACGCCGCAGGCTTTTGTATCTTGCCCAGCGGGTCCAGCAGGGAACTCAATGCCTTTGAAAAAACCAGGGGCTCGGGTACCAAATCCATTCCAAATTCCACTGAATGCTGCTTATAGTTAAGGCCCACCGCCACTATGCTTTTTGGCTCGCTGGGCGCAAGCAGGCGCGCTTGCACCAGCGGAACGCTCTGCCCCGTGCAGGCAATCCCCTCATACGGCCCGCCCGCCAGTTGTTTGATGCAGTCGCCTTCCAGTACTCCGTAGCTGATTTGCCCCTGCGACTCATACCTTAGTATCTTCATGTTTTCCGCCTTTCTGATTTGCGTTTATTTTAGGGCTCCGCCCCCATACCCCCGCCCAAGGGACGATGGTCCCTTGGGGATCCCATTTATTAAACCTAACTTGCCTTTGTCATATGGTAATTTTGATAATCTGCTTGTTTTTTTATTTCTGCAAAACGCCGCAGGCTTTTGCAAAAGGATTCTCAGGGTCAATTGACCCTGAGCGGGAGCTTGAGGGCGGAGCCCTCAAAAAGGCCCTCTTATTTTTTCTGTATAACAATCTCTCCGTTTTTGGCAACTAGATGCACGTCCATATCATCCTCTATTTCGCCCGCAATGATGGCGCGTCCAAGCAAAGTTTCAATGGAGCGCTGGATATACCGTTTTAATGGCCGCGCGCCGTATACGGGGTTGTAGCCCTCGCGAATCACAATCTTTCTGGCTGAATCGTCCAGATGGATGCGGATGCCGCGGTCAATCAGGCGCTTCTGCACGGCTGCAACCATCAGGTCCGCAATGCTGGCAATCTCCGCCTGGGTGAGCGGCTTGAACAGCACCGCGTCGTCCAGCCTGTTCAAGAACTCGGGCCTGAAATAGCGGCTCATATCGCCCAGCACCGCGTCGCCCACGCCGGGTTTCAGGTTGCCTGCGCTGTCTACGCCCTCCAGCAAATACTGCGAACCGATGTTGGACGTCATAATCAGAATGGTATTCTTAAAATCCACCGTGCGTCCCTGCGAATCCGTAATCCGTCCGTCGTCCAGTATTTGCAGCATCACGTTGAACACATCCGGATGCGCCTTCTCCACCTCGTCGAACAATATGACGGAATAGGGCTTGCGGCGTACAGCCTCGGTCAATTGGCCCCCTTCCTCGTACCCCACGTATCCCGGAGGCGCGCCGATCATGCGCGCCACCGAATGCTTCTCCATGTACTCGGACATGTCTATGCGGATCATGTTGCCCTCGCTGTCGAACAGCGCTTCCGCAAGAGATTTTGCAAGCTCGGTCTTGCCCACGCCGGTAGGCCCCAGGAAGAGGAAGGAGCCGATGGGCCGGTTGGGGTCCTTGATGCCCGCGCGCGAGCGGATGATGGCATCCACCACCTTATCTACCGCCTCATCCTGGCCAATCACCCGCTTGTGCAGTATTTCGCCCAAGCGCAGCAGCTTTTCCCGCTCGCCCTGTACAATGCGTGCCACCGGAATACCCGTCCAGCGGGAAACGATTTTGGCAATCTCCTCTGGCGTCACGCTTTCGCGCAGCAGGGTGTGCTCACTTTTTTGCGCCAATTTTCTAGCCGCTTCCAGTTCCTTTTCCACCGCGGGCAGCCTGCCGTATTTCAGCTCTGCCGCGCGGTTCAAATCGTATGTGGATTCCGCCATTTGTATCTCGTGATTAATGCTTTCCAGTTTTTCCTTTAAATCGTGAATTTGCTGGATAGAGCCTTTTTCTTTCTCCCAACGCGCTTTCAGCGCAACCAGAACGTCTTTTTTCTCGGATATCTCACGGCGCAGGATGTCCAGCCGCTTTTTGCTGGCTTCATCCGTCTCCTTAAGCATGGCGGTCTCTTCAATCTCCATACGCATAATGTCCCGGCTCACCTCGTCCAGCTCTGTGGGCATAGACTGCAGCTCGGTCTTAATCAGCGCGCACGCCTCGTCCACCAGGTCAATCGCTTTGTCCGGCAAAAACCGGTCCGTGATATAGCGGTGGGAGAGCACGGCCGCCTGTATCAGGCTGGTATCGTGTATTGTTACCCCGTGGAATATCTCGTAACGCTCTTTTAAACCACGCAGAATGGAAATGGTGTCCTCCACCGTGGGCTCGTCGACCATCACGGGCTGGAACCGCCGCTCCAGCGCGGAATCTTTCTCTATATACTTACGGTATTCGTCCAGCGTGGTCGCGCCTATGCAGCGCAGTTCCCCGCGCGCCAGCAGGGGCTTTAGCATATTGCCCGCGTCCATACTGCCTTCTGTTTTACCTGCGCCCACAATGGTATGCAACTCGTCTATAAACAGTAAAACCTCGCCGTTACTGCCCTTTACCTCGTCCAGCACGGCTTTCAGGCGCTCTTCAAACTCGCCGCGGTACTTGGCCCCCGCGACCAGCGCGCCCATATCCAGCGAAAACAGCTTTTTATTTTTTAAATTCTCGGGAACATCTCCCCGCACAATGCGCTGGGCAAGGCCCTCTATAATAGCCGTTTTGCCCACGCCCGGCTCGCCGATCATCACGGGGTTGTTCTTTGTCTTGCGGGACAGAATACGGATGGAATGCCGTATCTCGTCGTCCCTCCCGATCACCGGGTCCAGCTTGTTGTCTCGGGCCAGTTGCGTTAAATCTGCACCGTATTTTTTCATGGCGTCATATGTGCCTTCAGGATTGTCGCTCTTTACGCTCTGATTACCGCGAAACTGCTTTAGCGCAACCAAGAATGAATTCCTGTCTATGGCGTATCTGTTCAAAAGCACCTTAAACTCGCCGCGCGCCTGCTCCATAATACCCAGCATCAAGTGCTCCACGCTGGTGTAATGGTCTCCCATTGCCTGCGCCTCACGTTCAGCAGCGTTTAATGCCGCGTCCGATTCGCGCGCCAGGTATGGCTGCTGCGCCTGCCCGCCAATCTTTGGTTTATTCTCAATATTCCGTGCAAGCTGGCTTTTAAGCCCCGCCACATCCACTTTCAGGCTTGCGAGAACGGAAGGGATTAAATCCTGCTTTTCTTTAAGCAGAGCGTCCAGTATATGGTCCGGGTCCACCGTCGGGTTCCCGTACCGCATGCTGGTCTGTACCGCCTCCTGCACGGCTTTCAGGGCGTTTTGCGTATATTTTTCTGCATTCATTTAAAACACCTCCTATAACATTACCAATCTTAAGGTCCTTCGAATGTCAAAAAAAACTTATCCGAGATATAATACCGTGCTTACGGGCAGATTAAACCACTTTTTTATGGGGTTTCACCCCAGGCCCCACTTCTTTTCTTAAAAAAGAAAAGAAGCAAAAGAATTTAATGCTAAAACGCCGCTGCACGGCGTTTTAAAAATAAATATTAACAAGCAGATTATCAAAAATGCTGTATGCCAGAGGCAGGCCAGCCTGTATTGTTTCGAAAAATGCCATTTTTAATGGCATTTTTCACAAACAGGGTTCCCAAGGGACAAATGTCCCTTGGGTGGGGCCTGGCGGCAAAGCCTTCATAGAATATTATTTTTCCCAATGAGCTACAACCGCCGCAATCTGATCCGCAAACTGCTCCAGGTCCCGGTTGGACATGCCGCGTTTCTGGCGGATCAGCTCCATCAACTGGTCGCCGGCGCGCTGCAGCCGGACATACGAGGGAGCAGCCTTACGCAGCAAATCCCGTTTTTCCTGCAGTTCGTCCAGCGCCACGCCTTCCGCCACCACAGCGTCCGCTATAAGGTCAAATTCCATTTCAAAATTCGCCGTTATTGCTTTATATCCCAGGCCCTTAAGCGTCTCTGTAAACGCTATGCAGGTTTGTTCCTCTCCGTGCACCACAAAGACCTTCTGCGGCTTCGATTTGTATTGCCCAATCCATTCCAGAAGGCCGTTTTTATCCGCATGCGCGGAAAGCCCCGCAAAGTTGTGGATGGAGGCTTTTACAGCAATCAATTCTCCAAACAGTTTAACCTGCTTGATGCCGTCCAGCAGCATCCGCCCCAGGGTGCCGTTTGCCTGGTATCCCACAAATACAATGGCGCATTCCCTGCGCCACAGGTTGTGCTTCAAATGGTGTCGGATGCGGCCGGCCTCACACATGCCGCTGGAAGAAATGATCACCTTGGGCGCGTCGTCCTGGTTTAACGCAATGGATTCTTCCGTTGTACGGCACAGGTTCAGATTGGGAAATTGCAGGGGTTTAAACCCGCGGTTTAAAACGGCTATCGTCTCTTCGTCCACATACCCTGTCATATCGCGGTTATATATGCTGGTAGCTTCAAACGCCAGAGGGCTGTCCACATACACAGGAAAATCCGGCAGGCTTTTTACCAGGCCCTTCTCTTTTATTTCGCGCAGATGGTATAAAAGCTCCTGTGTGCGGCCCACCGCAAAAGAAGGGATCACCACATTGCCGCCCTTCCGGAACGTTTCGTCGAATATTTTAGCCAGTTCCTCGTTCTTGTAAGGGATATCGCTGTGCAGGCGGTCGCCGTACGTGGACTCCATCAGCACATAATCCGCCGCATAAAAATACTGCGGGTCGCGGATGATGGGCTGGTTTTTATTCCCGATATCCCCGGAAAAAACAACAGTCTTGGTTACGCCGCCCTCAAGGCAGGTGAGCCGTACGGAAGCCGAGCCCAACAGGTGCCCGGCGTCAATAAACTCCGCCTGTATGCCGTCTGCAATCTGCACAATCTCTCCGTATCTGCAAGGGGCCAGCATCCGGACCGTTTTTTCCGCATCCTCCATATCGTACAGCGGATCATAATTGGGGTTGCCCGCCCGCTTACCCTTCCGTTTCTTCCATTCGGATTCAAATTCCTGTATCTTGGCGCTGTCCTTCAGCATAATGGAAAGCAGGTCGCAGGTGGCGCCCGTCGCTATAATCTTTCCCGTAAACCCATTCTTCACCAACAGGGGCAGCCTGCCCGAATGGTCTATATGCGCATGGGTTACAATAACATACTGTATGCTTTTAGCGTCAAAAGGAAGCGCGTTGCCCGCCACCTCGTCGCTGCCCTGCTGCATGCCGCAGTCTATCAAACACTTGATTTTGTTCACTTCAATCAGGTGGCAACTTCCGGTTACCTGCCTGTCCGCACCTAAAAACTTCAATTTCATACTGAACGCCTTTCCGCAAAATCAATTTGCTGTTAGAATTCAAGATGCCTTGATGAATACTACTTTAACACAAAATGCGCGTATGGGGTATACCTTGCAAAAAGAGCGTTTTTTTATCCCTTTGCTTTGCCGTAAGGAAGCGCGCCAAAATCGCGGTCTATAATAAAAACTTTTTTTGTTTCAAATGTTATGGCCGCGCGCTTGGACTTAAATAAATACAGTATGACCAGAATCTCCAGCCCCGCGTACAGCAAAAAGCCCATGCCGCCCGGTATTGCGCTGACCGTAACAAAAACAAGCGCCGTAACCAAATATAGCAGAATAAAAATCTGCTTTTTATTAAACAGCAAAACGGCGTTTACAATATACATAATCCCCAGGCCAATATATATATGCGGAAAAAAAGATGGGTAGTAAAACCCCCAATCCAGATATGAATGCACCAAAAAAGCATTTAAAAATGATACAAGCACGCCCGCAAAAAGCCTGAGAGCAACCAGCGCCAGCCCTCCTCCCACGCCGCAGAGCTGTTTATACTGTTTTCGCGTTACATGCAGTTCCTTCATGCGTATTCCTCCTGCTTTTTAAACTGTATGCAAACGGGGCCATAAAAATACGGCCCCGTTTCTGGCAGGAGACTGCGCGCCTCCGCTTTAAATTCAAGAATTTGTATTAATTCCGCACCTTATTTTTTAAGAGGCAGAATACCCGCCATCTCGCCAATCACGTTTACCAGCTCGGAATCTGTAGGCACCACAATTTTTGCGTTTTCTTTAAGAGCGGTTTCCACTGCCTGCAACTGGCGCAGCAACTGCGCGTTGCCTTTAAAGTACTGCTCCGCCGCCTCGTTTACCAGCTTAATGGCCTGTGCTTCGCCTTCCGCCTGCAAAATTCTGGCCTGCTTAATTCCTTCCGCTTTTTTGATCTCCGCGCGTTTCATACCGTCCGCCTGCGTTTCTGCCGCCGTGGCAAAGTCTACGGCGGAAACCTTTTCGTTCTCCGCCTTTACAACCTTGTTCATGGTTTCCTGCACGTCCTTGGGCGGATCAATTTCTTTCAGTTCGGTACGCACAATGTCTATACCCCAAAATTTTGTTTCTTCCCGCAGCGTTTCCTGCAGATCCATATTGATGCGTCCTCGTTCGCTGTTGGCAGATTTCAGGGTCATGGTGCCAATGATGTTTCTAAGCGTTGTTCTGGCCAGATTCACAATCTGCACCTTATAATTGTTTACATTGTACATGGAATTTTTAACGCTTTCCTCATCACTCCGCACACGAAAATACACCTGCGCGTCCACAGTGGCGTTCAGGTTGTCGTTTGTTATAATTACCTGCGGGTCCGCGTTGAACATCTGCTCCGTAACATTCACCAGGTATATTTTTTGAATACCGGGATATATCCAGTGAAACCCCGGATTTGCGAACTTGCTGTATTTACCAAGCGTCTCAACCAGGCCGCGGGAAGTAGGACGAACAATCCGGATCCCCGCGAAGAATATAATCACAAAATAGATCACAACAATGGCAATAATGATATCCAGTACCATAACACTTTCCCCTTTCAGTTTCTGTCATTATTTTAATGCTTACGCATCAATGATTCAATAGATTACCGTGAATCCGGCAAAAAAATAAACCTTTAAAAGCGGATATGCACCGCATCCTTCAATTCGGTTTCCAGCCTCTCCGGTTCGTCCACAAAGCGCAGGAATGTTTGCGCTATGATAGGGTCAAACTGCACGCCCGAATTTTTGTTGATGGATTCCGCAGCAGCCTCGTGCGCTTCCTGCGGAGAAACTTCACCCGAGAACACAATCCTGTCATAACTTTCCGCAAGGGCAATAATCCTGGCGATGAGCGGTATCTCGTCCCCTTTTAAGCCTTTTGGATACCCCGAACCATCCCATCTTTCGTGATGCGTCAAAACAGATTCAGCCAAATCAAGCGTCCCATCAAATGCGTTCAGTATCCGGAAGCCAATAATGGGGTGCCTTTTTACCGTTCCCCATTCCTTGGTGGTAAGCACCATCTTGTTGTTCAAAATCTTTGTTTCCAGGCCTATTTTTCCAATGTCGTGCAAATAACCCGCGTCTCTCAATTTGCGCAGTTCCACGTCCGGCAGATTGAGCCTGCGCCCAAACGCATAACATATGGCGCTCACGCGCAGCGCGTGCATTTTTTCAAGCTCGCTGTTCTGGTGGAGCATCTGCACAATTTCATTGATTACCGTTCCTTTGGCAGATTTACGCTCCAGCGCCTTTTCTATATACATTTTTTCTTCCGCATTTTCAAGCACGTGCATTAAGTCCTCGGTTTCTTCCTGTTTTGTATCCAGGCCCATGGATATGCTCCCTTTGATTGCTTTCACCTGTTCCAATTCAAACCGGGCCTTTACGTCTTTAATAATCTGCATGGCTTCTTCGCGGCTGGTTTTTGGCAGCAGAAGCACAAATTCGTCGCCCCCAAAGCGCGCGACGATATCATCCGCGCGCACCACCTTTTGCAGCACCTGGGAAAACTTTTTAAGCAGCACGTCTCCATATGAGTGCCCGAATATATCGTTTGTCAGTTTGAGCCCGTTCACATCACCCATTATAATAGAAATGGGAATGTTGGGCTGTATGTCCAAACACAGCATGGCCTCTTCAAAAAACCTTCTGTTATACAGGCCGGTCAGAGGGTCATGGAAGCTTAAATATTCAATTTCCTGCCTCTGCTCCTTTTTTTCCGTAACATCGCGAAAAATAAGCACAACGCCAATCATATTGTTTTTCTCGTCGCGTATGGGCGCCGCGCTGTTTTCCACGCAGCACTTGTCCCCATTTTTGGAAATCAAAATTACCGGGTCTTTTTGAACCTGAACAGAATCTGTTATCATTGCCTGGCGAATAGGGTCTTTAACCATGTTTATCCCGTCCTCCACCGAAACCAAAAAGACATTGTGATACTGTTGGCCCACGGCTTCTTCCAGGGACCATCCGGTCAGGTTCTGCGCGGTCCGGTTGAGCATTTCAATTCTGCCCTGCCTGTCAACCACCATAACGCCGTCGCCAATGGATACCAGCGTTTGCAGGTATTCATTTCTCTCAAAAAACAATTTTTCCTGAAACTCTTTTCTTGTTTTTGCGTTCCAAACACCGGCCATCAGCACGGTCATGTGAAAAACATCATTCTCATCGTAATCCTCTTCTTTATTGGCCAGCCCAACGATGGCCACAATTCTGTCGTCTATCAGCACGGGAATAGACATGAACCTGCTTATTTCAACATGCCCTGGGGGAAGGCCATTTTTCAAAGGACCGGGCGCTTTAAAATCGTTGTCTAAGACAGGCTTTTTCTGGCGTACCACTTCTCCCCAAAATCCCACGTTTTTCAGCGTATGTTTGGCCTGGTCTGAAAGGCGGCACGAAATCTCCACATCGCAAGACCAGGTGTTGAGGGTAAATTCTTCTTTTTCCTGATCAAACAGAAAAATATACCCATATTTGCTCTCCGTAAGCTTTAAGGCCTCGTTTAAAACATAATCCATCTGTAGCTTGGTAGTCTCAAACGGACGGTTGATCACATCCAGCAAAATGTTGTTTCTCAATACCGTTTTTTGTAATTTTTTTCTGTTCAGGTATTCCGCTGTTACATCGCGCATATAAGCGCCTATACCCGTTTTGCCGTTTTCCATACATGCGGGAAATTCTGTTTCCCTGAATACCTGGTTATTCCACTCAAACTCGGTTTGAACCGGAATCTTTTTCTCCAGGGTTTCCATCCCCAATGCATGCCTTTTTTTTGCCAGTTCCGGGTCCATAATGCCATAATCGTCCTTGCCCAGTATCTCTTTTTCCTGTTTTCCGGCAAATTCGCAAAACGCTTTGTTCACAAAAACGTAATGCAAACTTTCGTCTTTTAAATAAATCTTGCTATCAACCGCATCTATAAATGTTCTGTAACGGCTGGTTTTGGTTTGATAGGATTTATTCTCAGACTCTAATTTTCTGGACTTTTTCAGAAGCAGAACTACAACCGGCAGAAAAATTCCGACGGCAAAAAGAAACATAATTAAAAAGATATTCTGGATCATTGTATTTTTATCTCCCACCCATTAAAAAACACGTAATCACAAAATGTTCTAAAATTAATATACAATATTTCAAGCAATTATTCCATAAAAAATTACAATAAATACGAATTTTTGGCAGATTTCAGCAAATCATGGTATGGTTTTGCTTGCGGCTGCCTTATGCCTCCTGTACATGTGCCCATTTTGTCAGTTTTCTATAAATTTATAGCCCACACCATAAATGGTTTGAATGGAAAACTGCACGTTTTTATCTGCAAATTTTTTCCGCAGCCTTTTTACATGCGTATCCACCACCCTGGTATCCCCTAAAAATTCATATCCCCACACCTTTGAGAGAATCTCTCCCCTGGAGAGTACTTTTTCCCTGTTCTGCCCAAGCAGGTACATAATTTGCACTTCCTTTGGCGTGGCTTCCAGGGGTTCATTCAGCACCAGTATTTCATAACGGTCCATATCTATGGATATCTCTTTAAAAACAAGCTTTTGATGTTTCCTTCCGGGCGGATAGGTGCGCTTTAAAATATTTCTCATTCGCACTAAAACTTCCCTGGACGAGAAAGGCTTTACAATATAATCGTCCGCCCCTAGTTCTATACCCAATATCCTTTCCATCTCTTCCCCCAGCACCGTGAGCATAATAATTGGTATATCGCTGGTTTTGCGTATTTCGCGGCACACGTCTATCCCCGATATTTTGGGCATCACCAGATCAAGTATTACCATGTCGAATTGCCCGGATCTAATCCAGAACAGAGCCTCTTCGCCATCAAATGCGGAGGCGTAATCAATCTTATTTACAGAAAAACATGCGCCCAATGCCTGGTGAACAGACGGGCTGTCATCACATATCAAAACATTCAATTCCGTTACCTCAAAGACCGTCCAATGTATGTTTTTAAATTTACACACAGTTTAAAGCGGCGTTTCATTTAAGTAAAATCTATGTTGGAGAATTCGGTCTCTATCCTTTTTTGCATTTGCATATAATCCTTGTCGCTGCTGTATGCGTTGTCTGTCGCTGTACGCGGCAGGCATATTTTAAACTCGCTTCCTTTGCCTATGGCGCTTTTTAAGCTGATCCGTCCCCCCAAAAGTTCAACCAGTGATTTTGTGATTGCAAGTCCAATACCAGATCCTTTTGAAGAACGCGTAAAGGAAGCGTCCACCTGCCTGAACCGTTCAAATATAATTGCCTGTTTATCCTGGGGGATGCCTTTCCCATTGTCTTGGATCGTGATTGTAAATGTACGCTTATTGTTTTGCAGTTTTATTTTGATTGTACCCCCTGTTGCCGTATGGTTGATTGCATTGGATACAATATTTAAAACAATTCTCTCTATAAACTGGCTGTCCGTAGCCGCAAACAATGTGTCCACAGAACTTAAGAACGACAGTTTGAGCCCCTTTTGCTCCGTATAGCTTTTCATGGAGGCAACAATGTCTGCAATCAGGCTTACAATATCCACCAGCTTCAATTTGGGCGACATGAACCCCGCGTCTATTTTTGTAATATCCAGCAGATTTTCCACCAGTCTGCTCAATCGCAGGGCGTTCCGCCGAATTACCTCTGCCTGATCCAGCAGCGCTTTGCCGTCTATTTCGTTTGTCTCCAGGCCCCGGCTCACTATTTCCAGCGCAAGCATCAGGGCGGAGATGGGCGTTTTAAACTCGTGCGATATATTGATAAAGAAATCCAGCGTCAGTTTGTTTCTTTCTTCCAGTTCCGCTCTTTGTTTCTCCAGCGTAAGTTCAAGATTCTTTCTTTCCGTTATATTTCGGGCTATGCCCACAATACCCATTACGTTTCCGTTTTCGTCATGCCAGGGCACTCTTGAAGTGAAAAATATCTCTTCGCCGTTTTTTGTGCGGATGCGGTCTTCCGTTACCATAGCCTCGTTTTGCCCCATGATCCGCCTGTCGCCATCCATCATTCTTTCCGCAGATTCCCGGTCAATAAAATATTCCAGAGCCGTTTTGCCAATTATTTTGTCCAGGCTACTGCCGTGCAGTTTTTCCATCGCCCTGTTTGCAAGTATCACCCTGCTATGGCAGTCTTTCAAAAAAATAATATCATTGGAGTTGTCTATAATTTTCTGCAGAAGGTATTCCCTCTGGCGGCAGGCCTCTTCCGCTGCTTTGCGCCCGGTTATATCCTGCAGCGTGCCCTTCATTCCCGCCAGTTTGCCGCCTCCGTCATACACACCCCCCCCTTTGGAAAGGACGGTTCGTTGCTTTCCGTCCGCGCCTGTAAAGCAAAATTCCACCTCATAGGGCTTGTTTTTTTCCAGAGCCTCGTTTATTATCCGGGATACTGCTTCTCGGTCTTTCGGACTCATCCGGTCTAAAAACAGGCCTTTTTTTACAGTGATGCTTCCCGGCTCAACCCCAAACAGCCTGTATGTTTGGCTTGACCAGATCGTCTCGTCATTTTGCATATTCCACTCCCAGCTTCCTATCATGGCTATACTTTGAACCAATTCCAGGTTTGCCGCGGTTTTCTCCAGTCGCTCCCTTTGCAGCGCCAGTTCTCTCTCCCTTTGAGTCCAGCGCACAAGCCTGGGAATGACCATTGCAATTCTTTGCGGCCTGTCTGTAAATACAAAATCGTCCGCCCCGGCCGCAAGCAACCCAAGCGCGATATCTTCGTAAACCGGGTCTCCAACAAATACAAAAGGAATCTCTTTACGTACCGCTTTTACAAAGGCCAGCAACTCAAAAGGATCGGCCAGCCATGGCGCCACTTCTGCAATTAATATGTCGTACTCCTTTTGCAAAAATTTATCGATAAACAAAGCCTTGTCTCTAGCCACGTCCATGTCGCCCGAATAACGATTATTTATTTTGAGTATGCAGCTTATCTTTTCCGCAAGCGTAGAACCATCCAGCAATAATAGGGAAAAATGCAGCAGGGAATTCATATTAACCTCTTGTGTATACAATTTGTAATTAAAAAAAATTCTACAAGGTAGCAAAGAAATCCTTTTTAATTCCTACTAAAATACTATTTTTTATAGCATTTTTTAAACTTCTTTCATTAATTTTGTCCCAATATATCAAAACTCACAAAATTATGATACGATAATGCCGTTAAAAAATAAATCTTTAAACAGGTGTTCATATGTTTACAGCAGATTTTCATATCCATTCCAAATATTCGCGGGCCACAAGCAGGGAATGCATACCGGAGATGCTGGATCTTTGGGCTCGTCGCAAAGGGCTTGATCTCATTGGTACCGGTGATTTTACCCATGCCGCCTGGCGCGAAGAACTTGAGGAAAAGCTTGAGCCTGCGGAAGAAGGCCTGTACACATTAAAGGCCAATCTGTCCATGCCGGATCAAACGGCTGGTGCCGGGCGGCGGGTCCGCTTTATAGTCACGGGCGAAATCAGCTCCATATACAAAGCGGACGGACGGGTACGCAAAGTACACAATCTTATCCTGTTGCCCTCTATTGCAGACGCCAAAGCGATCTCCAAACGGCTTGAGGATTTGGGAGCAAACCTGCATTCAGACGGCAGGCCCATTCTGGGCCTGTCCAGCCGCGATTTACTCGAAATCACCTTGGATGCCTGCCCGCGGGCTGTTTTTATTCCGGCTCATATCTGGACCCCGCATTTTTCTATTTTTGGCGCCAACTCCGGTTTTGACCGGATAGAAGACTGCTTTGGAGATCTAACGCCTCATATTCACGCGCTGGAAACCGGCCTTTCTTCCGATCCGCCCATGAACTGGCGGCTTTCCTCGCTGGACCGGTTTACCCTGGTCTCCAATTCGGATGCGCACTCTCCCGCCAATCTGGCGCGTGAGGCCAACCTGTTTGATTGCGAACTATCCTACAGCTCTATCCGCCATGCCCTGGATAAACGCAACCCGGGCTTTGCGGGAACCATAGAATTCTTCCCTGAAGAAGGCAAATACCACTTCGACGGACACCGCGCATGCGGCCAATGCCTCTCTCCTGCGGAGACCCGTGCTTTGGGCGGTATATGCCCCGTATGCGGCCATAAAATCACCGTGGGCGTACTCGCCCGCGTGGAAACGCTTGCGGACAGGCCGGAAGGCTATGTTCCCCAGGCTGCGCCGCAGTTTGAAAACCTGGTTCCCCTGCCCGAGGTTATTGCCGCCTCTGCCGGGCTCACAACCGCCAGCAAAAAGGTAGCGCAATTATATCTTGAATTACTCGGCGCTCTGGGGCCGGAGCTGCATATATTGCGCAGCGTTCCCCTGGAAGCCATAGAACGCCAGGCCGGTCCCTGCCTTGCGGAGGCTGTTCGCAGAGTGCGGGATGGCAAGGTTGACTGTACTCCCGGTTTCGACGGGGAATACGGTAAAATAAAAATACTGGAAAAATCGGAGATAGACGGGCTGATGGGCCAGCTGCTTTTTTCCGGGTTAGAGGTTGCCAAGCCTGCTGCAGCTCCACACCGGGAAGCGGCTGCCAAAAAACCTGTGCCCAAGCAGAACGCAGTGGAGCCCCAGGTGGAAACCGAGTCCGGGGGCTATGGGCTGAACAGAGAACAATGGCAGGCGGCCTCCGCATCTTCCCGTGTGGTCTCAGTGCTGGCAGGGCCGGGAACGGGAAAGACGCGCACCCTGATCTGCCGGATCGCGTATTTGGTGGAGCAGTGCGGCGTTCCGCCCGAGCAGATCACCGCCGTTACGTTTACCAACAAAGCCGCGGAAGAAATGCGCTTACGCCTGGAAAAACATTTTGGAAATAAAAAGCTGGTTCACTCCATGAAGATTGGCACATTTCATTCCATTTGCCTGAACCTGCTTTCCCAGTGGGGGGATGTCCCCACCCTGATCGACGAATTCCAGGCGCAGTCCCTGGTGCAGGACGCCCTTTCATATTTGCAGTGCCAGGGCTCGCCTCGCGATTATCTTCAGAATATATCCAGGGCTAAAAACGGCGGTTTCATGCTTGCATCCTCCTTTACGCCTGTATATGAACGCTATTGCGCGTTGCTGGCTGAGAATAACCTAATGGACTTTGACGACATACTGTTGCGTGTATTACAAAGATTTGAAGAATCTGCCGCCGATGTACCTGTGGCCTCCCGTTTTTCCCACCTGTTGGTGGACGAATTCCAGGATATTAACGATCTTCAGTACCGTTTGGTTTTAAAATGGGGCGAGGCCAGCCGTGGAATTTTTGTAATTGGCGATCCAGATCAGTCCATTTACGGTTTCAGGGGATCGGATGCCCGCTGCTTTGATAAGCTGGGCAAAGATTTCCCGGAAGCCCTGCCAATACGCCTTTCCTGTAACTACCGCTCCACGCCAGAGATACTGGGCTGCGCGCTGCCCATACTCAGCCGCTCCCCCGTTGAATCTTTGCGGACATACAGAGAGAGCGGAACCAAGGTGAGAGTGGTTTCGGCGGATGCCTCTATTGGAGAGGCTCTGTTTGTTGTGCGGGAGATACGCCGCCTTGTGGGCGGCACGGATATGCTGAACGCCCATACCCCCGGCAAACAAAAAGCCGCATCCTGCGCAAAAAGCTTTTCTGAGCTCGCAATCCTGTACCGCACGCACAGGCAGGCGGACATCCTGGAGCAATGCCTGCAAAAGGAAGGCATACCCTATACGGTTGCCGGACGGGACGACTTTCTGCAGGACAGGCAGGTGCGCGGCGTTCTCGCTTTTTTCCGGTTTCTTTTGGAGCCAGGCCGGGCGTACCTGTTGGGAGAATCCCTGCAGGCGGCGGGCGTTCACCCCATCCACCGTTCCATCATACAAAGCCGGTACATATCCGGCGGCCTCGAATCCACTGTGGAATTCCTGCGGGAAGACCCGGTATCCGGCCACGACCTTGCATGCTCGCTTCAGTTTATTGATTTGCTGGAAAAATTCAGGCCGCTGGTCCATAAAGAAAAACCAGCCGCATTGCTGCAATCCTGGATACAAGAGGCCAGCCTGCCGGGATACGCTCCAATGGATTCTCTGCTGGCAGCGGCGCTTTTGCACGCCTCCATGCGCGCGTTCATCCAAAATGTTTTGCTTGGCGGCGAGACAGACATTGTTCGCTGTGGCGGCAAAAAATATACACACGAATCCGTGACTCTTATGACGCTGCACGCATCCAAGGGTCTGGAGTTCCCGGTGGTGTTTCTTTGCGGCGCGTCTGAAGGAATCATTCCGCTCAATGTACACGGCTCGGACGAAAACGAAGAACGAAGGCTGCTATACGTAGGCATGACGCGGGCGCAGGACGAACTTATTGTGATCACCTCCCGCAGCCCATCCCCTTTTCTTGCCGCCGTTCCCGCCGCTCTGGCTGTTCACGAAGCGGCTTCAGTCCGCAGGGTTCCTACAGTAAAGCAATTATTGTTTGACCTGTAGACTTTTTGGATACGAAAAGTAAGCTATGCAAACAATGCGCTTTCGGATATAATAAATACTGATTGCGCAAAGCGTCAGTTTCTGCTCACATGGCTTGTGAACTCATGAGAAGCCAATGCTAAAGGCAGCAGAAACCCGCGGCAATGCCGGTTCCATTTTGAACAAAGGGGAAATGCATGAACTTTATAGATGTTTTTTTTCATCTGGACACATACCTCGGGCACTACCTGTTTTCCACACTGGGAGACTGGACCTATTTGGTTCTTTTCCTGATCATCTTTCTTGAAACCGGAATTATTGTCATGGGTTTTCTGCCCGGCGATTCCCTGCTGTTCATTTTGGGCGGTCTGGTTGCTACCGGAGCGGCGGATGAAATGGGTTCCCATTTTGTGTTTGCTGCATCGGCAGTAATGATAGTGGGCGCTATTCTTGGCGACACGGTCAACTTCCACATTGGAAAAGCAATTGGCCCCAAGGTGTTCCAGAGGGAAAACGCACGTTTTTTTAATCAAAAAATGTTGCTTCGCACTCATGAATTCTATGAAAAATACGGCGGCATTGTAATCATTGTGGCAAGGTTTATCGCATTCATTCGCGTCTTTGCTCCTTTTGTTGCAGGCGTAGGCCTGATGAACTATAAAAAGTTCATTCTGTATAACGTAGTTGGCGGCATAGCTTGGGTACCCATTGTAATCGGATTCGGTTACCTGTTCGCAAACATCCCCGTTATAAAAGACAACTTTTCCGTTATATTTATTGTGGTGCTTATAGCCACTATCATTGCAATCGGCGCATCCCTCGGCGGTTCCTTGAAAAAAAAGAAAAACAAAAAGCAATCCGACTGACCGGCCGGGCTTCTCATTGCAAACACCCCCTCAAAGAATAACAAAAGGCTTAAAACAATGCGTTTCAAGCCTTTTTATTGGATGCTTTTTGACCGGACGCTACAGGCGTAATCCCGTATCCCCGTCAAACAGATGGATACACTGGCCGCAAATGGTCAGCTGTATGGATTCCTTGCTTTGCAGGGTACTCCTTACATCCAGAACATCCACCGTGCGCGCAATGACCACTGCGGGCTTTCCGTCTATTTCCACGTGAATATGAACGTCGCTCCCCATCATTTCGGTAACGTCCATTTTGGCCTGCAGGCTGTTTTCCTTACCTTCTGGCACAATGGTAAAATTCTCCGGACGCACGCCCATAATAATATTTTTGGGAAGCTGGCCCAGGGCGTTTAGCCGTTCGGCCTGTTCCAATGTGGCTTCCACCTCTATATTAAGCATTTTAACAATATATTTGTCTCCCGCCCGCGCCAGTTCCACCGGAAAAAAGTTCATTTGCGGGGTGCCTATAAAGCCGGCCACAAACAGGTTTGCAGGCGCATGAAACACTTCGTGCGGCGTTCCAATCTGCTGAACCAACCCGTCCTTCATTACAACAATGCGCTGACCCAGCGTCATGGCCTCTGTCTGGTCGTGCGTTACGTATATAAACGTAGTATCCACCTGCTGATGCAGCTTAATCAGCTCTGCACGCATTTGGTTGCGCAGCTTGGCGTCCAGGTTGGATAAAGGCTCATCCATTAAAAACACCTTGGGGTGCCGCACAATTGCGCGGCCAATCGCCACACGCTGCCTTTGCCCGCCGGAAAGCTCCTTTGGCTTTCTGCTCAAAAGAGTTTCAATGCCCAGTATCTGCGCAGCCGCAAGCACTTTTTCTTTAATCTCTTCTTTTTTAATTTTTCTAAGCTGCAGGGAGAACGCAAGATTCTCGTATACGGACATATGGGGATACAGCGCATAGTTCTGGAACACCATGGCGATGTCCCTGTCCTTGGGCGCTATGTGGTTTACAACGGCGTCCTCAATATACAGCTCGCCTCCTGAGATTTCCTCCAACCCGGCAACCATACGCAGCAAGGTGGACTTTCCGCACCCGGAAGGCCCAACAAGAACAATAAACTCCTTGTCTGCTATGTTCAGGCTAAAATCATGAACTGCCACAACGTTCTTGTCGTATACTTTTTTGATGTTTTTGAGTGTTACACTTGCCATTTGATCCGGTTTTAAAAAACGTGGGCCTCGCCCAGGCGCTTTCCTCGCCGCCACGCGATTACTTCGTGGCAGCCTTACGGCATGTCTCCACAATGCCGCACCGTAAACCGCAACGGTTTTAATCCAACCTCCTTCTTTTTGATGCCTGCGCCAGTGAGTGGAGTGGCAACAGGCAACTCCTTTTTTAGGGTTTTAATTCCCAGCCGGCACATGCGTTACCCTTTGATGCTGCCCAGAGTGATTCCGCGTACAATGTACCGGGACAGGAAAATATAAACAACAATAATAGGAACAATCGCAATAAATATCATCATGTAAATCTGGCCCATATCAAATTTCAGATAATCCGCGCTGCGGAGCAGGGCGATCAGAATGGGGAGCGTCTTGTTTTGGGGAGACTCCAGTATGAGCATGGGCAGGAAGAAGTTGTTCCAGGCCGCAACAAAGGAAAAAATCGCCTGAACCGCCATCGCGGGCTTTAGTATGGGAAGTACAATCCTGTTGAACGTTCTAAACTCGCTGGAGCCGTCTATCCTGGCAGCCTCAATAATTTCCAGGGGAAGCGCGCTTTTCATATATTGAATCATAAAGAAAAATACAATTGGCGAAGCAATCGCGGGCAGTATCAGAGGCCAAAAGCTGTTCATCATATGGAAGTTATCCATCAACTGCAAAAAGCCCAGCGCGGATACCTGGTTGGGGATCATCATAACCAACAGGATAAATGTGTACGCCAAATTTTTAAACTTGAAATTATACGCATAAATGGAATACGCGGTAAGAGCGGAAAAATACACGGTAATAACGGCAACGCTTCCGGATATAATACAGCTGTTCCTAAGGCCGTACAGCACGGGAAGATCGCTATTGTGCACAATATTGTTCAGATTGTTCAGCAGCGAACCACCGAATATAAAGGAGAACCCTTTTGCAATATCGGGATGGGAACGCGTTGAGTTCACAATCAGTATGTAGAACGAAAACAGGCACAAAAAAGTGATGACGATTAAGGCGATGTATACGCCGCCCCGTTGAAAGTTTAAAGCAACCTTTGCCTTGTCATTGCGGCTTTTTTTTGTATCTATCATTTCAGTTCTCTCCCTTTCTTTTTCCGGTCTGACAGCACGCGGAAGACAATGACGCTAAGCACGGCAGTAATGGCAAACAGCAGCACGGAAAGCGCTCCGCCCATTCCAAAGTTCTTGCTGTACAAATGCTTGTTCAGGAACATGATGAGCGTCATGGACGTACGGTCCGGATTGCCGTTGCCGTTTGTGATTACCCACGGCACATCAAACAACTGCAGGCCGCCGATCAAGGACGTAATCAGAACATACACCAGAATCGGCCGGATGAGCGGCATGGTGACCCTCCAGAAAATCTGCCAGCTTTTGGCTCCGTCAATTTGCGCCGATTCATACAGCGCATTGTCTATTCCCATAATGCCGGCCATCAGCAGGATGGTTGTATTGCCAAACCACATCAAAAAGTTCATGAAAGAGATGATGCCCCTTGTATAATCCGTACTTGCAAAAAACCGGATAGGATCTGCTCCCAGGCTTATCAGTATATCGTTAACAGGTCCCTGATCTGTAAAGATCGCATAGAACAGCATGGAAAACGCAGACGCCATTATCAAATTGGGCATGTATATAACCGTTTTAAAGAAACCCAAACCTCTGACTTTAAGACGCAAATCGGTAAACCATGAAGCAAGCAACAATGCAATCGCAATCTGCGGTATAAAGCCCAGAAGCCAAATGATCATTGTATTGTTGAAATACGACAGCAAATCACCCTGCGACAATATTGCCGTGTAATTGTCAAGTCCTACAAATTTAGGGCCAACCTGCATAAGCCCTACCCTGTAGTTTTCAAAGAAGCTGTTGTAAACGGTTGATATAAGCGGATAGAGTGAAAAAATAATAAAAGCTATAAAAAAAGGCACCAGAAATATGTAGCCCCATTTTGCATAGCTGATGGATTTAACTTTTTTATCTGTCATAGAAGATTGAATCACTTTTGTTTCAGAAGATGTTGCCATAACACGTACCTCTTTCAGGTATGCAGTTTCAATGCTTGATCAGAGTTTTATGCAGTATGGGGCGCGCCGTGCGCGCGCCCGCCTGCATAATTGTCAATCACCCTTTATGAAAATCTCAGCCTGCGGCGGAGCTTTTTTCAAGGCTCCGCCGCGGCAAATGGGTTTACTTGGATAAGTTGGGGTATTTTTCGATGATTGCTTTGTAGAAGTTATCCAAAGCAGCATCTTTGGTAACGTTTCCGTCAAAGTAATCCTTCATGGCCTTCTGGAATTCTTCGGTGCATCCCTGATCATACGGACTGATGTACTTCAGGCTGATCTTGGCAGCAGCGTCCGCAAACAGTTTGATGTGGTTCTGCCCACCCAGGAACGCGGATTTGAAATCGCTGCTTGCTATCTCTTTCATAGCGGTCTGGTTGTTTGTGTAGTCTTGCGTGTCTTCTGTAATCTTCTTCATGGTCGCCGGATCGCAGGTCAGGGTCTTCATAATATCCTTTACCAGCGGGAGGTTATCGGAACCTTTAGCCGCCACCAACCATGTGCCGCCCCAGTAGAAAGGCTGCGGGCCCGGGCATACGGCATAGTCGCCATAAGCGCCGTTGCCAACTTCTTCTTTACCGCCATCGGCAGTGGATGTTGCAAGAGAGTTGCCAAGCAGAGTAAAGTTGATGCCCCATGTGGAATAGAAGAATCCGAACACCTTGCCTTTGGGGCCCTGGTCTGCCTGCCACGCGGTATCCCACAGGGAGGTCTTGTTGTTGTAGCCTTTATCGGTAAATGTTTTGGTCTGGTCTACCCACTTCATAATGTTGGCGTCAACTGCAACCTTACTGCTGGCGTCAACCCAGGGAGCCGCCACGTTGTTGGCGAATGTTCTGTAAGAATCATCATAACCGGAAAGCATCTTGTAGCCTTTGGCTTGTGCCTGTTCGGCTACCGCATTGAATTTGTCCCAATCAGAGAGAGCTGCCTGTACCTGGTCCGGATCATCCGTTCCCAGAACATCTTTGGCAATAGAACGCCTGTAGGCAAACAGACCGGGAGTTGCCTGCCAGGAAACAGCCTTCAGCTTGCCGCTGGAATCGGTCGCGATATCCTTGGTGTACTGATACTGGTCCTTCAGGTCATCCTGGGTCAGGCCGACATCGTTCACCACGTCCAGCGCGTAATCGGTGTTCACATACTTGAGAGCGTAGTCCGCTTCAATCAGGAACAAATCGATTTTGTCGTCGGCAGCGGCGGCATCCTGTTTCAGAAGATCCGCATCCAGTTTATTCTGGTAGCCGTTGTTTTCGTTGGGAGTGATCACCCATTCTACTTTGACGTCGGACGGAATTTTACCGGCCTTCTCAAAATAATCGGTGAACCTGGATTTGAACTCATCGTTCCAGCAATAAATCCTCAGCACTTTTCCCTGCTCGGGCGCAGCGCTGGCGGATTCGCTGGCTGCCGGTGCGGCAGTGGCGGCCTCGCTCTGGCTTTCACTGGGAGCAGCGGATGACGCCGCGGGAGCGGGCGTGCATGCAAAGGCTGTTACCAGTAATGCCAGGACTAATGCACAGACAATTACTTTTTTTAACCCTTTCATTGTTTTTCCTCCTTATTATTTAAGCACAGTTCCAAAAGGAGCCCATGCTTATTGGACAATTAAATGGTGCCGGTACGGCCCAGGCTGATGGTTTCCTTGCTCTCAAGCAGGTTCCTTACCGATGTGCCTTCCAGAATGCGCCCTGGAACCATGATTTGCTGGGAAATGAATGTTTTAGGCTTTTCTATCGCTTCCACCAATTTTATGGCAGCCTCCCGGCCAAGCGTCTCGGTATCCTGCATTAAGGTGGTCAGTTTGGGGCGGAGCACCCGGGAGAGGTAGATACCGTCGTATCCTACCACGCTGATATCGCGCGGAATCACCAAGCCCGCTTTTTCTATCTCGTTCATGCCTCCGATAAACGAAAAATCGTCCGGAAACATGATACAGGTGGGGCGGTCTGCCAGCGCGAGCAGCTCGCGCGTTGCATGGCCGCTGGATTTTGGGTCGTGGTATATTGCAGCTTTTATATACTCGTCCGGCACGTCTATCTCCTCGTCCGCGCATGTTTTATAAAAGCTGGCCAGACGGTTTTGGGTCACCGCCGTATCTTCACCGTGGATAAAGGCAATTTTCCTGTGGCCGCGCCCTGCCAGGTAATGCACCAGGTCGGAAACGCCCTGCACATTGTCTGAGAGTATGGCGGTGCGGTTATTGAATACATGGTCTATGGTAACGGTAGGAATATCGCTCTGCACCAGTTCAACCACGGCCGGATCGCTGAAATTTACGCTGGCAATCACCGCGCCGTCACATTTGCGGTAACGGCAATGCTCAAAATAACTCATACTGAACTTTCCGATATTCTGGCTGATAAACGTGATGTCGTAGCCCAGCGCTTCGGACTGCACTTTAAAGCTGTTCAATACGGAAGAAAAATATTCATGCGCAAGGCCGCTCTGCGTTTTGTCTATAAACAGCACGCCCAGATTATAAGAACGGTTTGTTTTAAGCGCGCGGGCAGTCGCGTTGGGAAAATATCCCATGTCTCTTGCAGCGTTCCGTATAAATTCAATTGTTTCTTCGCTGATGTCCGGGTAGCCGTTTAAAGCTTTGCTTACGGTAGCCGACGATACGCCGCATTTTTTAGAAATATCTTTGATTGTAACCATAATAAACAGCACTTTCGCAATCGTTTTCTTACAAATTCATCATAATATATTGGGTAATCGTCATGAAATAAACTTAATCGTTTTCGTAACTCTATTATAAATAGTGTGCCATAACATGTCAATATCTTTTTTTTGATTTTTTTGTCAAAATTTTTACATTATCCGCTCCGTATTCAAAAAATTATTATTCTTTTTATAAAATTTGCTTTGATTTTTTTTAAAATGTATTATAGAATATGAATTAATAATCTACCTACGAAAACGTTATCGTAATTATTTTTTAAGAAGGAAGTCTCCCATGAAATTCGGATTTTTTGACGATGCTGCAAAAGAGTATGTAATTCAAACGCCTGCTACGCCGTATCCGTGGATTAATTACCTGGGCACGGGCGGATTCTTTAGCCTGATTTCCAACACCGGAGGCGGCTATTCTTTTTACCGGGATGCCGCTCTCCGCCGCATCACCCGCTTCAGGTACAATAACGTGCCTCTGGACGCGGGCGGCCGAATGTATTATATAAAAGAAGCGGACAGCATATGGAGCCCAGGATATCTCCCCAGTATGGTGCCGCTGGATGCTTACCAGTGCAGGCACGGGCTTGGATACACCGTTATAGAAAGCGAAAAAAACAGCCTGTCCGCACAGCTTGCATGTTTTGTGCCCCTGGATGAAACATGCGAAATCAGCCAGCTTACCGTTAAAAATAACAGTGACGTTAAAAAAACGGTGCAATTATACAGCGCTGTTGAGTGGTGCCTGTGGAACGCAATAGACGACGCGGCAAATTTTCAACGCAATTTAAACCTGGCAGAGGTGGAGATTGACGGGAGCGTGCTGTACCACAAAACAGAATACCGCGAGCGCAGGAACCATTATGCCTTTTTTAGCGTAAACGCCCCCATTGGCGGTTTTGATACGGATCGCGATTCGTTTCTGGGGCGTTTCGGAACCTTCCAGTCGCCGGAAACGGTTATGGCCGGAACAAGTAAAAACAGCATAGCCAGCGGCTGGGCCCCCATTGCCAGCCACCGCATAGACCTTGATTTAAACCCGGGTGAAGAAAAAACTTTCATATATATAGTAGGATATGTTGAAAACCCCAAAGACCAAAAGTGGGAATCAAAGGGCGTGATCAATAAATCCGCCGCAAAGCGCATCATAGACAAATATCCGGACAAAACGTCTGTTCAGGAGGCGTTGGCCGGGCTGCGCAGTTATTGGGAGAATCTGCTCTCATGCTTTCAAATAGAAAGCCCGGACGAAAAGCTGAACCGCACGGTGAACATATGGAACCAGTACCAGTGCATGATCACCTTCCTTTTGAGCCGCAGCGCAAGTTATTTTGAAAGCGGTACGGGCCGCGGCATCGGGTTCAGGGACAGTTGCCAGGATATCCTGGGCTTTGTGCACCTCATCCCAAATCTGGCCAGAGAACGGCTGCTGGACCTGGCGGCCATTCAGTTTGAGGACGGCAGCACCTACCACCAGTTCCAGCAGCTCACCAAACGGGGCAACGCGGACGTGGGCACGGGGTTCAACGACGACCCGCTCTGGCTTGTAGCCGCGGCCGCCGCCTATATACGGGAAACCGGCGATTCCTCCGTTTTAAACACAACCGTTCTGTTCAACAATATTCCCGGCAGCGGGCAGCCATTATTTGAGCATTTGCGGCGCAGTGTGCGTTTTATAGCGCAGCACAAAGGCCCCCACGGGCTTCCGCTCATAGGCCGCGCGGACTGGAACGATTGTTTGAACCTTAACTGTTTTTCCGAGAATCCGGGCGAGAGCTTCCAGACATGCACCATCCAAGACGGTTATCGTGCGGAAAGCCTGTTTATCGCAGCCATGTTCATTAAATACGGCAGGGAGTACGCAGACCTGTGCAGCCGTTTCGGGTCCGCCGCGGAGGCGCAGGACGTGCTGCAGGAAGTGGACCTGATGGAAAAAGCCGTTCTTGAACACGGTTGGGACGGTGAATGGTTCCTGCGGGCATACGATGCCAACGGGAACAAGGTGGGCAGCAGCGAATGCCGGGAAGGCCAGATATTTATAGAGCCCCAGGGTTTTTTTATAATGGCGGGCGTGGGCATAAAAGAGGGTTTGGCTCAGAAAGCACTTGATTCCGTATCCCAAAGGCTCAAGAGCAAATACGGCGTGGAACTCCTTTCCCCTTGCTTTACGGAATACTATCCTGAGCTGGGCGAAATCTCAAGTTATCCGCCGGGATATAAAGAGAACGGCTCCATCTTCAGCCATAACAACCCGTGGATTAGCATAGCGCATACTGTGCTGGGTAATGCGGAGGAAGCTTTTGACATATACGCGCGCATCTGCCCGGCATACACCGAAGAATCCAGCGGCGTTCATAAAACGGAACCCTATGTATACAGCCAGACGATTGCCGGGCATGAATCCGCGCGCCACGGGGAAGCAAAAAACAGTTGGCTTACCGGGTCGGCAGCCTGGTCATTCGTAAACATCAGCCAGGCCATTCTGGGTATTCAGCCCGATTACGACGGCCTGCGCATCAATCCCTGCATACCCGTATCGCTCTCCGGTTACAAGGCGACGCGCATCTTCAGGGGCTCAAAATTTATTATATCCGTTACAAACAGCGGCTCACAGCAGTTCTCCATAAAGGTGGACGGAGAAAACATCCAGGGCAACCTGGTTCCGCTTAAAAAAGGTAAAAAAGAATACCATATAGACGTGCAATTATAAAAACAAGGTTTATAGCAAAGGGGTATCATATGTCTTTTCCGGATAATTTTATTTGGGGGGCCGCCAGTTCGGCCTATCAGATCGAAGGGGCCTGGAAGGAAGGCGGCAAAGGACCCAGCATATGGGATGAGTTTTCGCACATTCCCGGCAACGTTTTGCACAACCATACGGGAGACGTCTCCTGCGACGCCTACCACCGGTTTTCGGAAGACGTGGATTTAATGAGCCAGATGGGCCTTGGGGCATACCGTTTTTCCATCAGCTGGCCCCGCATTCTGCCCGAAGGGCAGGGCAGGATCAACCAAAAAGGCCTTGCGTATTACGACGAACTAATAGACCTTTTGCTGGAAAGGGGCATAACCCCTTACGCCACGCTTTTTCACTGGGACCTGCCGCTTGCGCTGCATAAAAAAGGCGGCTGGCTGCTGCGTGATACCGCCCATGCATTTGCGGAGTATGCCAATGTCATAGCAAAGCATTTTGACGGGCGCATTCAGAATTACATCACAATCAACGAGCCGCAGTGTTTCATGTTCACCGGCTACAGCCTGGGGGTGCATGCCCCAGGGCTCAGGCTTCCGCCCGCCACAGTGCTCCAGTGCATGCATAACATGCTTTTGGCCCACGGCGAATCCGTGCAGGCTCTCAGAGGCGCAAGCCATGCCCCCCTTCAAATCAGCATGGCTTCAACCGGCAACCTTTACTATCCGGCCGCAGAAACGCCCAAGTGCCTTGCCGCCGCGGAATCCAGGGCGTTTTTTCTGAACGAAGAGAACTGGATATACAACCACCACTGGTGCTGGGACGCCGCCTTGCTGGGCCATTACCCGGAGCAGGCCCCCTCATTTATGCAGGAATTTGCCGCTTCCGTTCCGCCGGAAGATTTTAAAACAATCCGTCAGGACCTCGATTTCATGGGTATAAACATATACCATGGCATGGCGGTTAACGAATTTGGAAAAGAGGTTCCGCCCTGTCCCGGATTTCCACGCACCGCGTTCAACTGGCCCATCACGCCGGAATTGATGCATTACTCCTGCCTGTGGATGCACAAGCGGTACCGCCTGCCCATTTTTATTACAGAAAACGGGCTCTCCTGCAGGGACAGAATTCATCTGGACGGCCAGGTGCACGATCCAGGCCGGATAGACTTTCTCCACCGCTACTTAAAAGAACTGGGCAAAGCGGCGGACGAAGGCGTGCCCCTTTTGGGCTATTTTCACTGGAGCCTCATGGATAACTTTGAATGGAACAACGGCTATGACGAACGCTTTGGCCTGGTATACACGGACTTCGCCACAGGCGACAGGACTCTTAAGGATTCCGGCCGCTGGTATGCGGAAACCGTCCGCCAGAACGGGAAAAACCTGTAATATGCATCGCCGGGAGGCTTTGCCTCTAAAGCCCCGCAAAAGAGCCGATTAAAGCTTTGAAATCCCATCCGTATATTAAAAAATTCTTTTTTTAGCAAATCCCCGCAGTGGCCTGCGGGGATTCATATTAATTTACATCTAAAATTAAAAACGGCTGTAACTGCAACTTGCAGGGATACGCTTTAATTATTGAAACAGCGCGCCAACCAGTTTATTAACCAGTGCGCCGTCCGCTTTTCCCTTTACAAGCGGCATCAGCGTTTTCATAATTTTGCCCTTGTCCTGCGCAATAGGCCTGGAAATTCCAAGCTCGTCCAGAACTTTTTGAATCGCCTGTTTAATTTCATCCTCGCCCATCCGTTCGGGCGCAAATTCCGAAAGTATCTTGATTCTGGCCGTGCATTCCTCAATCACGTCCGTCCGCTCTTTGGGCGCTGTGTCAATAGATTCCTGCGCGGCCTTGATTTCTTTATACACAATCGCATTTTCCTCGTCTTCCGTTAAATCCGAGCGTTTGTCTATAGCCGCTGTTTTTAAGGCGGAAAGAAGCATGGTTAATGTATTTTTACGCTCCATGTTTTTATCTTTCAACGCCTGCATCATTTCCTGTCTTACCAAATCTATCTTTGTCATACTGGTTTCTCCTTCACTTAATCTTTCATTTCCAAACTCTTCTGAATATTTATTATATCATAATTCTTCCATTCAGTTTCCCACATACAAAATAATACGCCGTTTTGCTTCCCATTCACAGAAAAAAGCTTAGCAAATGTCTTTGCTAAGCCGTTTCCCTACAAATGCCTTGAATTGGAGGTCCATTAACCAGAAGCTTTCACTTCAGTTAAACTTGATAACGTATTTATTTTGCAGCCTTCCTGCAACCAAGTTTGGAGTGCAGTTTGGCAATGCAAAAGCATAGAAAAAACAGGACGCCGCGGAATATCCGTCCGCAGCGCCTTTGCTTTATTAATTTTATTATACCGGCCTTTGTTTGCTTTGTCAATGCCAAAATGAAATTTATATATTATATTATTCATTTTTAAATGTTTTTATGCATTATTTTCCGCTTTATACATAATATTTGAAATTTATAAATATTAAACTTTCTAATAGGCAATTTCAAATTTATGAATGCGCGTGCGTGTGGTGCACGTCAAACAGATGGCTGTGTGCATGCGTAACCGCTTCGTGCGTGTGCATATGGCTGTGCTCGCCCAATGCGGGCGGCGCGTGCGTGTGGCTGTGGTGCCCGTCGTCGTGGCTGTGCCTGTGCTCGTGGGTAACGGCAACGTGGCAGTGCCTGTGCTGGTGCTTTTCTTTTGCAATAAAAAGTATAGCCGCAATCATAATGGGCAGCGCCACGGCAAACGCTATGGTCGGCATATCCCTGAACACCGCGAATGAAAGCCCCGCTCCAATAAAAGGCGTAATTGCGCAGTAAGCGCTCGTTCTGGCGGCGCCAAGTTCCCGCTGCGCCAGTATGTAGAAAAAAAGGCTGAGCCCATATGAACAAAACCCCAGCGCAAGCCCCCAAAGAATGTATACAATATTTCCCGTTGCCTGGTTCAGGCATAAAGCGATCGCCAGGGTTCCCAAACCCGAACCAATACCTTTAAACGCCACAATTTCCAGCGGATTGTTTACGGAGAGCAAACGGGTGACGTTATTCTCAAACCCCCAGCAGGCCATGCCCAGAAGAATAAGCAGCGACCCCAATGAAAAGTTGAAGCTCCCCTCCCCGTTAAACGATAAAATAATACAGGAAACAGTAATCAGCAGAACCGCCAGCCATATCTGCCTGCTCAGTTTTTCCCTGAAAATCAAAACAGCCACAAGGGATGTCGCCACAATTTCAAAATTATTCAGCAGGGAGGCGTTGGAAGCGTTTGTAATCGCAAGGCCTAAAAGCAGCAGGATTACCGCCGCAATATCCAGGCCAATCATGCCCAGGAGCACAGGAAAATCCCTTCTTTTGAGCCTTGCCTCTTTTGGCTCGGTATTGCGCCTGCGCTGAACAGGCAAAATCAGCGCGCATCCCGCTCCCGCGCCAAGGTACAAAATGGCTCCCAGCAGGGTAGACGGAATCTGGGCAAGCAGCGCCTTGGAAAACGGTATGCTGATTGCATACAAGAGCGCGGACAGCAGCGCGCACAGCATTGCGGTGTTTTTATTCAGTTTCAACCCTCAGCGCCTCCATCCGGTTTATTCCTAAGCAGATCATAGCTCAAAAGCATGGTCTTTCAATATTCTCTAAACTATATCTGGTATAATATCGCGTTTATAATTGCGGCTGCAACATTGCTGCCGCCCTTTCTTCCCCTGGCCACAATATGCGGCACATTTGCGCGCAATATAAGCTCCTTGGATTCCACCACATTCACAAAGCCCACGGGCACGCCCACAACAAGCAGAGGCTCAATCTCTTTTTTTTCTATCATTTCATACAATCGGATGAGCGCCGTGGGCGCGTTGCCGATTGCGAATATCAGCGGGCGTTTCAGCTCCGCCGCCTTTTCCATGCTGACTGCGGCGCGGGTCGTCCCCCTGGACGCGGCTGCCTGCGCCACATCCCCGTCCGCCATAAAGCAGAACACCTCGCCGCCAAATGCCGCAAGCTTGTTCTTGTTAATACCGGCCTTTGCCATTTGGGTGTCCGTCACAATCGCCGCGCCTTTTTGAATGGCTTCCTTTGCTATAATAACAGCATTTTGGGAAAACACCAGGTTTTGAGCATAATCAAAATCTGCTGTCGTATGAATCACCCGTTTAATCACGGGCTCGTTTACCGGGTCAAGGGCAATCCCCCCCAGTTCCCGGCCAATGATCTCAAAGCTCTTTTTTTCTATATCCGCGGGCAGCATATTCTCTATATCAATGTTCACCGTTCAATTCCCTTTCTGGCCTGTATTCCTTTATCGTACGGGTGGCGGATCTTTTTAACCTCGGATATATAGTCCGCCCTGTCCAGCAGTTCCTGCGCGGGGTTCCTGCCCGTCAGCACCACTTCCAGTTTTTGGGGCCTGCTATCTAAAAATTTGCAAAGCATATTCTGGTCCAGCAGCCCGCAGCCGCAGGCCCCAACCGCCTCGTCCAGAATGACCATATCAAACTCTTCCGCCAGCTCAATCACTTTTTGCAGGTTCTCCGTATGCACCCGGAGCGCTTCCGCCCTCTCCTCTTCGTTCATTTTAAACGTAAACTTCATGCCGCCCTTGCCGCGTATAACGGTAATATTCTCAAGCTGTTCCAGGCTTGCAAGCTCGCCCGTTTTTCCGTTCTTTAAAAACTGCACTATCAGCACCTTAAAGCCATTCCCCGCGGCGCGCAGGGCAAGCCCCATTGCAGCGGTGGTTTTTCCCTTGCCGTCTCCGCAATAAATATGCACCAGCCCTTTCATAACCCTTCCTCCAGTATTTGATAAACCCTTTCCATATCCACACTTTTGCGGAACGCGTCCGCCAGCAGGCCGTATTGGCGCTCCTTTCCTTCAGCCGCCGTATCGCCATTCAAAAAGCCCGCGTCTATTCCTTTTACGCCGCACAGGACACGCGCAAGGGCACGCGCAGCTTTGGAATCGTCAAAAATCCCATGGATGTAGCTTCCGTATACGTTTGCGCAATACAGGCCGTCCACTCCGCCACCCGCTTCCACCAGCGGCAGCGCCTCTCCCAAAGCTTTTGTTGTTCCCATGTGTATCTCGTACCCGCGCACCTGCTCGCCGGAAAGAAGCGCAAGCAATCCCTGCATTTGGCAAAAAGCGCCCTCTACCTGGGTTCTTTTTTTCTGATTTAAAAACACCGTTTCCGCTGGCAGAAGGCCCATGCCGGCCATCTCTCCCCCGTGCTCCACGCCGTGCGGGTCGCTCAGCCGCTTCCCCAGCATCTGGTAGCCGCCGCATATGCCAAATACCGGCTTGCCTGCGGAGGCAAACTGTTTAACCGCCGCTTCCAGACCGTTTTCCCGCATCCATATAAGGTCTGCCATTGTATTTTTGGTTCCCGGCAAAAAAACAATATCCGGGCTTCCCAGTTTACCCGGCTTTTCCACATACCGCACAGATACGCCGGGCAGTCCTGCCAGCACGTTAAAATCCGTAAAATTGGATATCCGCGGCAGCCGTACCACCGCAATGTCAATCAACCCGTCCGCTTCGGTCTGCTCAAGCCGGCCAGACAGGCTGTCTTCGTCGTCCAGGTCCAAGCGCAGGTAGGGAACTACGCCAAGCACACTTTTCTGCGTAATTTCCTCCAGCATCAAAAGGCCGGGGCGCAGTATCTCCACATCGCCGCGGAACTTGTTGATAATCTGGCCGCGCACCATTGCGCGCTCATCCTCATCCAGCAGCAGCAGCGTTCCCGCCAGAGAAGCGAACACGCCGCCCCTGTCTATGTCTCCCACCAGCAGCACGGGAGACCGGGCCATTTTGGCCATACCCATGTTCACAATGTCCTGCTCTTTCAGGTTGATCTCCGCGGGGCTGCCCGCGCCCTCCAGCACGATTACATCGTACCGGCTGCAAAGGGCCTCGTATGCATTCATGATATGCGGAACCAGCTCTTTTTTATGTTTGTAGTATTCCGCCGCGCTCATGTTGCCCCATACCTCGCCGTTCACAATAACCTGTGAGCCGCTCTCGCTGGTGGGTTTTAGCAGGATGGGGTTCATCAGCACGGAAGGCTCAATGCCCGCAGCCTCGGCCTGCATCACCTGTGCGCGGCCCATTTCCAGCCCTTCCTTTGTAATAAAGGAATTAAGAGCCATGTTCTGGGATTTAAAAGGCGCAACCCTGTAGCCGTCCTGTGCGAATATGCGGCACAGCGCGGCGGCCGCAAAGCTTTTGCCTGCGTTGGAGGTTGTTCCCTGTACCATAATCGATTTTGCCATCTATCTGTCTCCGTTTATAAATTCGTCCATTGCACCCGCCAGCAATTCGTTTTGCTCCCTCAGGCGCACCGCGATGCGGAAGAATTCGGCTCCGAGTCCCCTGTAGTTTGCACACGAGCGGATGAGTATCCCTTTTGTTCTTAAATAGTCCTGCATCCCCGCTCCGCCCGGTGCTTTAAAAAACACATAGTTTGCCTGTGAATCATACGCAATGCAGCCCAGCGCCCGCAGGCGGCTTGTCAAATATTCCCGCTCCCCCCGCACCAGTTCTCGCGTTTGCCGCACATACTCTTTTTCAAGTACTGCGGCCGCGCCCGCCTCCTGCGCGGGTACGGATACGCTCCACGCCTGCCCCTGACGGGATACCCGGTCAATCAGAGGCGCGTCCCCCAGCCCGTATCCCAACCGCAGCCCCGGTATGGCGAACAGCTTGGTGAACGCCTTGAGAATAAACAGATTAGGGCACTCTTGCAGATACGGCTTCATGGTATGTTTGCCCGGTTCGTCCAGAAGGTCGTTAAAGCATTCGTCCGCTACAAGCAGCACTTTCATCTCCGTGCATTTTTTCAGAATCCTGCGCATCAGGGGCGGGGGAGCCAGTACGCCGGTGGGGTTGTTTGGATTGCAGATAAAAACCATATCCAGCCCCGCATGTATGGAATCCAATATGTCTTCATCTGGCACAAAACCCCGGCTTTCCGGCAGCAAGTAGAATTCACATGCGCATCTGGCCGCCCGAAGCGCGCACTCGTATTCGGAGAACGTGGGGGCCAACAGCAATACCTTCTTTGGCCGAACCGCCTGCACCAGCCGGTAAATCACATCCGCCGCGCCGTTCCCGCAAACAATGCCGCCTTGCGGAACACCTTCCCATTCCGCAATGCTTTTCTTCAGCTTGCGGCACAGGGGGTCGGGATAGTTCACGCAATTCTCAATGCTCTGTATGATTGCCTTCCGCACGCCCGGAGCCAGGCCCAAGGGGTTGATGTTTGCGGAAAAATCCAGCACCGCGTCCCCAAACGAATAAATGTCTCCCCCATGTATTATTTCCATACGCCACCGCCAAAAACAAGATACAGGGCAAGCAGTTTTGCCGCGCAAAACGCCGCCAGGCCAAGGATGGATGTTGCGGCGGACAGCCGGTTTGCCCGCAGGATGTCTTCCGCATTTACGGAACGCTGATAATCCCCAATCGTGGGTTTGGAAACAGGCTTTCCAAAATAATACGCGTCACCCGCCAGCTGCACATGCAGCGCCCCCGCGCAAACCGATTCTGTCTGCGCGCTGTTGGGGCTCGCGTGGTTCAGCCTGTCCCGCTTAAAGACGCGCCACGCGTTTTTTGCGTCCAGCCTGAGCAGGAACGCCGCTGCGACCATCAATACCGCAGAGAGCCTCGCGGGGATAAAATTCAGCGCGTCGTCCAGCTTGGCGGCAAACCGCCCAAAGTGCAAATATTGATCGTTCTTGTAGCCAATCATGGAGTCCAGCGTGTTTACCGCCTTGTACATCCACCCCAGCGCTGGCCCGCCGATAGCCGTGTAAAACAGCGGCGCCACAATTCCGTCCGAGGTGTTTTCCGCAACCGTTTCCACCACCGCCTTAATAATGCCCTCCCTTGTCAGGCTCTCCGTGTCCCGTCCCACGATCATGGAGACCGCCCTGCGCGCATCCCCAATGTCTCCGCCCAGCGCACGGTACACCCCAGCCGCCTCCTGCCGGAGAGACTTTGCGGCCAGCGCCTGGTAGCACATCCAAATTTCCAGCCCAAACCACAGCCAGAACCATTGCCGCGCAAACAGCAGAATCGCGGCGGGAATGATTGTCGAAACGGCTATCACGCATATGCTCAATACCGCTCCCGCAACCCTCTCTGCACGCGGAGCACGGGTGCGGCGGCGCAGCAGCTTCTCCCCCTTGCATATCATAAGGCCAATCAACTGCACGGGGTGAGGCAGGCGGCGCGGGTCGCCCAAAAACGCGTCCAATATAAACCCGGCAATAATGGCGGCAGCAGAATAAACAATCATACGGCACGCCCTTCCTTTTGGGCGTATTTGGCGCACGCCTGCACAAACCGGAACGCCGCCGGAATGTTGCCGTAAAAATACAGATGAGGGTAGGCCGCGTACACTGTATCCGAGCCATAGCCGCAGCTCCAGCTACTGTCCCGCAGGGGCTGGCCTGCCCCAAACGCCTCCCCCGGAGCCGTGCTGTCCCAGTAATGGAACTCGTGCCCGCGAATGGATTCGCCCTTATGCAAAAGCATATTGTCCTGCCTTGCGGTTAATGTAAGGTATCCGAATCGGTTCAGGCGGTTTGTGCGGAAGCATTCCCCCGGCACCGCGCCCACCGTTGTGTGTTTTTTGCCGTTGCAGTCTTCCATTGATTGGTGCAGGTACATAAACCCGCCGCATTCCGCAATTGTTGGCATGCCCTCCGCAATGCGCCCGCGCACAGAGGCGAGCATGGTTTGATTGGCAGCCAGCTCTTTTGCGTATAGTTCCGGGTATCCGCCGCCCAGCAGCAGGCCGTCCGCCTCTTCTGGTATCTCTGTATCCCGCAGGGGGCTGAAATCAATGATATTTGCCCCCATCTCTTCCAGCAGGCTTATGCTGTCCTGGTAATAAAAACAGAACGCGCTGTCCCGCGCAATTGCAATGGTCACCTTTTGCTCCAGCCTGGGGATGTCTGGCGCGTTGCAGGAGAGCGCAGGCGCGCTTTGGGCAATTTCCAGCAACCGTGTAAGCTCCACTGTTTCTTCCATCCGCGCCGCTATTTGGCCCAGTTTGCCTTTTAAATCTTCCACTTCGGCGGCTGTCACCAGCCCCAGGTGGCGGCTCTGCAATGCGGCTTCCGGCATGGCGGGCAGGTATCCCAACACGGGAATCCCCAGCTCGCTTTCCAACAATACCTTTAGTTCCGCGTACAGCCTTGCGGGCGCGCGGTTCAGAAGAAAACCGGCAATGCCGCTCTCCCGGAACGAAAGAAACCCTTTTGCAACCGCCGCGGCGGATACGGACATGCCCTTGCAGTCCACCACCAGAACGGCAGGCGTCTGCGTCGCTTTTGCCACAGCCCAGGAACTTGCCTCGGTGGACTTCCCGGCAAGCCCGTCGTAGTAGCCCATTACGCCTTCCAGTACCGCAGCATCACACCCGGCCGCGTTTTTGCACAGAAGATAACGCGCCGTGTTTTCGTCCGCCATAAAGAGGTCCAGGTTCCGAGACTTTGCGCCAATTACCTCCGAATGGAACATGGGGTCTATATAATCCGGCCCACATTTGAAGGACGCAATATTAAGTCCTCTGGCAGCCAGAGCAGATAAAAGGCCGCATGTAACGGTGGTTTTGCCGCTGCCAGACGATGTGCCCGCAATCATCAGGCGGGGTGTGTTATTTTGCACGTGCGTCCCTCCTGCCGCTGATGATAAACACCGGGTTTGCTCCCGTGAGCATATGGTACGCCCCCGCCTTCTTAATATGGGAAGCGGCAATTTGAGTGATTTCCGGCTCCATTCCATACTTTCTAAAACAATCCTGCGCCTGTGCGAGGGTTTCAAGCGTAACCGCGTTTACCACAATGGCTGCTGAAGGATTCTTTTTGAATACGATTTCAAAAATTGCATCCATCCGGCCGGATGACCCGCCTATGAATACTTTATCCGGCGGGGGCAGCGCCTCCAACCCGTCAGGGGCCTCCGCTTCAATAACGGTCAGGTTATAGGCCCCAAACTGTTCTTTGTTTTGATGTAAAAGCTGTATGGCTTCTTTTTTCCGTTCGATTGCGAATACCCTGCCCGCGCTGGACAGCCGCGCCATCTCTATGGAAACGGACCCGGTGCCCGCGCCGATGTCGTATATTGTATCCGTTTTGCAGATGCCCAGCCTGGCTACGGATACGCACCGCACCTCAAACTTGGTCATGGGTACATCCCCGCGCAAAAATTCACTGTCCGGGATGCCGAACGCGGGCGCAACCGCACAGGCACTGTTCAGCATAAACATCACGCTCAACGGCTCAAATTTTTGCCCGTTCAGCTCCGCAGCTGTTCCCTGTGTAATCCTTTCGTTGGGGTATCCAAGGTTTTGCCCCACAAACACCCGGCTGCCGGCAAGCCCGTTTTGGCACAACTGTTCAAGCACCCAAGCCGCGTCCTGGCTGCCGCCCGTGAGGATAAACGCCTTTTCATGCGATCCGGCAAACGCGGCCACATCCGCCTGCCTGCCGTGCACGCTCAGCACCGCAGCGTCCTCCCAGGACGTTTTCAGCTTTGCGCAGAAATAAGAAAGCGAACTCAATCCGCTGACCACACGCACCTCGTGTTCCGCCAGTTTTTCCGCAAGCTCCCGCGCCGCGCTGAAAAAGCCGGGGTCGCCCGAGACCAGCACACCGATTTTCCGATGTTCCGGATGATCCTCTATCGCCTGCAATATATCATTGTTTCTGGAACAGGGGTAGCTGGCCGCAAAACCCCTGCCCTCCAGCAGCCGCGGCGCGCCTATCAGGCAATCGCAGCCCTGCATGGCCTCCCTGGCTTCGCCCGTCAATGAGTCCTCCCGGCCCATGCCGCAGCCAATAATCAGTATCTGCCTTTTCATTGCAGCGCTTCCCGGATGCGGTCGGCAAGCACGCCCGCCAGCCGCTTGTCCGGCCCCAGGGTGCCGCCCATTGTAACGCGCACTTCCGGGTGCTGTTCCCTAAACGTATCGATCGCCTGCGGTATATCCTCCCGGATATGCACGCCGTCAAACAAAAAATATGGAACAACCTTTATATCGTCCGCGCCCTTGTTCATCAGTTCAAGCAAGCCGGATTCCAGGCTGACTTTGCGGAATTCCATATACGCCGCCTGTATCAGCTCTATCCTGAGTTCCTCCCGCACATACTCCACAATTTTATCCATGGTAATTTCCGTATCATTTTTGCGGCTGCCATGCGCCAGCACCAATACTCCCGTCAAAGGTTTTCCTCCCTTATATAACATTCTGTACTATCCAAAAAACTGTCTATATCCGCTTCCGTATGCGCGTTAGAAATAAACAGCGCCTCAAACTGCGCGGGCGGCAAATAAATACCGCGCGACAGCATATAATGAAAATATTTTGCGTACGCCTGCCGGTTTGCGCATAGCGCCTCGCCGTAATTGCGCGGGCAGTTGGGCGTAAAAAACAGGCAGGATAAAGATCCAACGCCGCTTACGCTTGCCTGCGCCATATGGCGCAGTATTATTTTCAAAAGCCCCTCCCGCAGGCGGTTGCCCAGGCGGCCGATATGGCCGTATATCTGCGGGTTTTCATGCAAAATGGAAAGCTGCGCCATTCCCGCGGCCATAGCCACGGGGTTGCCGGAAAGCGTTCCCGCCTGGTACACTTCGCCCAGGGGCGCGATGGTCTCCATAATCTCCCTGCGCCCCGCGTATGCGCCCACCGGCATGCCCGCGCCGATAATCTTGCCAAACGTTGCAAGATCGGGCGTTAAGCCGCAGTATTCCTGCGCTCCGCCGGCAGACAGGCGGAACCCGGTGATCACCTCGTCAAAAATCAGCAGCGCGCCGTATTTTTCGCAAAGGGTTTTCAATCCTTGCAAAAAGCCTTCTTCGGGCGAAACGACGCCCATGTTGGCGGCAACAGGCTCCACAATCACAGCCGCTATGCTGTTTGGATTTGCTTTAAACAATGTTTCCACGTTTTTTAAATTGTTGTATTCCGCACACAGCGTATTCGCGGCAACAGATGCAGGCACGCCCCCGCTCGCGGGCACGCCCCCTGTCATCAGCCCGGAACCGGCTTTTATCAGCATGGAATCGCAATGGCCGTGGTAGCAGCCCTCAAACTTTATAATCTTGTCCCTGCCCGTGAACCCGCGCGCCGCTCGCAGGGCGCTCATCACGGCCTCGGTTCCGGAGTTCACCATGCGTACCATCTGCGCACAGGGAACCATTTGGCAGAACAGTTCCGCCATATCCACCTCCGCGCGGGTGGCAGCGCCAAAGCTCAAGCCGTTCTCCGCCGCCTTTTTTGCCGCTTCCAGCACGGCGGGATGGTTATGGCCCAGAATCATGGGGCCCCAGGAGCCTACGTAATCCGTGTACTCCCTGCCGTCTTCATCCCAAATGCGCGAACCCTCCGCCCGTTTGATAAACCGGGGGGTTCCGCCCACGGACAGAAACGCGCGTACCGGGCTGTTCACCCCTCCCGGAATCACTTTCTTTGCCCGTTCAAACAAATCCGTCCGCGTCATCCGATTCTCCCTTCGCCTATCCATCCGGCCAGCTCCTTTGCGTAATAGGTAATCAGAATGTCCGCTCCGGCCCGGAACACCGCCGCGGCGGATTCGCACGCAGCTCCGGCCTCGTCCAGGTACCCGGCCCGCGCCGCCGCCTTGATCATGGCGTATTCCCCGCTCACGCTGTAGGCCGCAACGGGCAGGCAGAACCGCTCAGCTACACGGCTGATAATATCCAGGTACGCAAGCGCAGGCTTCACCATCAAAATATCCGCGCCTTCCTCAACATCCAAAGCGGCTTCCTTCAATGCTTCTTTGCTGTTGTGAAAATCCATCTGGTAGCTTTTCCGGTCCCCAAACGCAGGCGCACTGCCCGCCGCCTCCCGGAAAGGCCCATAAAAAGAGGATGCGTATTTCACAGCATAGGACAGGATGGGGATATCCGCAAAGCCGTTTTGATCGAGCTCATGGCGGATCGCCAGCACCCGGCCGTCCATCATATCGGAGGGCGCAACCATGTCCGCGCCCGCCTGCACATGGGAAAGGGCTGTTTTTGCAAGCAAGGGCAGTGTGGAATCATTATCCACCTTTTGCCCGCGCAGCATGCCGCAATGCCCGTGGCTGGTGTACTCGCACAGGCAAACGTCCGTTACCAGCAGCAATTCCGGGAATTCCTTTTTGGCCATTTGCAGCGCCTGCTGCACCACGCCGTCCTGTGCCCACGCACCGCTGCCCGCCTCGTCCTTTTGATCCGGAATGCCAAACAGCATCACGCTGCCTACGCCTGCTTTCAGCACATTTTCAAGTTCCCCGCACAGCTTGTCCGGGCTGCAGCGGTACTGCCCCGGCATGGCGGCAATCTCTTCCCTGATGTTTTTGCCTTCCCGCACAAATACGGGGTATATCAAGGCGGACTTTGAAACGCGCGTCTCCCGCACCATGCCGCGAATGGCGGCGCTGCCGCGCAGCCTTCTGGGCCTTTTCAG
Organism: Bacillota bacterium; assembly: GCA_023408315.1. Classification (GTDB taxonomy): domain Bacteria; phylum Bacillota; class Clostridia; order Christensenellales; family Christensenellaceae; genus JAEYKI01. The sequence continues at coordinate 99,249 of JAEYKI010000019.1, read as the reverse complement.
CAAATCCATGTCTTTATTTCTCCTCACTTTTCAGTGCAATCAATGTTTCGATCATGCTCTCCAGCGTGGCTTTCTGCGCCACCCAAACCCGGACGCTGAATTCCCGCGCCTGCCGGGCCGTTTCTTCGCCAATACATACGGCTTTCACGCCCTGCAGGCTGCCCGCCGCCGCGGCGAATCCCCGCACGGTGGACGCACTGGTAAACAGCACATACTCAAACGCGCCTTCCCGCACCGCCGCGTTCGCCGCCGGGTTGCCGCTTTGCTCATACACGGTTTCATACAGGGGAACGTCGTCATAAGCAACGGCCCCATCCAGCGCCGCGCACAGTTCGGGGGAGCCCTCCCTTGCGCGTGCGATCAGCACCTTTTGCCCCGCCGCACGTTCCGCCAGGCCAAGACCCAGGTCCTTTGCGCTGTATTTCCCGGGAACATAATCCACGCGCATCCCGCGTTCTTCTATGACGCGGGCGGTAGCGCTGCCGATGGCCGCAAGCCGGATGCCCGCCAGGCATCGCACGTCCAACCCGGCTTCCCACAGTTTTTGAAAAAACACTTCCGCGCCAAACGGGCTGGTGAGAACGATCCATTCGTAGCCGCCGATCTCACGAAAAGCGGTGCTTAGGGCCCCGTTATTCTCGATTGCGGTTGTGCGGATGCAGGGGTATTCCACAACCTCCGCGCCCCGGCTGCGCAGCATTTGCGTGAGGGTTGAATTCCGGCCAGCCGGCCGCACATTCACCAGCCGCAGCCCTGCCAGCGGGCGCTGCTCCGCCCAGCTCATGCTTTCCGCCAGGCCGCACACCTCCCCCACCACCATGATCGCGGGGGACTGGATATTCTCCCGCACAACCTCGTCAGGCAAACCCTCCAATGTGGAAACCACCCGCCGTTGCGCGGCGGTGGTTCCTTTTTCCAGCACGGCGGCGGGCATATTTGGCCGCATTCCCGCATCAATCAAACCGGCGCAAAGCTCCCGCAGGTTTGAGAGGCCCATCAAAAACACAAGCGTGCCCCCCGCCTGCGCCAGAGCCTTAAATTGAATCCCTTCCGTGCCGCCGGTTTTTGCGTGCCCGGTAATGATATGCACAGAGGAGCAATACTCCCTGTGCGTAACCGGAATGCCCGCGTACGCCGGAACCGATATGGCAGAAGTAATGCCGGGCACTACTTCAAACGGTATACCGTTTGCCGCAATCAGCTCCAGCTCTTCCCCGCCCCGCCCGAACAGGAAGGGGTCCCCGCCCTTCAGGCGCACCACCTTTTTGCCTTCAAGCGCATGCGCAAGCAAAATATTGTTTATTTCATTCTGGGGCGTGGGGTGGTTTCCGGCGCATTTTCCAACGTCTATCTTAAGCGCTCCGTCCGGCATCATACCCAGCACTTCCTGCCCGGCAAGCCGGTCGTACACCACCACATCCGCTTCGGCCAGCACCTGCGCGCCTTTTAATGTAAACAGCCCGGCGTCTCCCGGTCCTGCCCCAACCAGCCAAACTTTTCCCACTGCGTTGTTCATTTGCACGCACCCTTCAGCCTTTCCGCAAGAACCCGGCCCAGCCGTTCAGCGTCAGTTGCGTCTCCTTCTATGCTTCCCAAGGGTTGCCTGCCTGTTGTTTCGTCCAGATACCATCCGTCCAGGCGCAGAGTATTTCCGCTCATGCGCGCAAAAGCCGCCACGGGCTCCGTGCACCCGCCGCCCAGCGCCCGCACAAACGCGCGCTCCGCAATGGCGCAGGCCTGCGCCTCCGCGTTGTTTACGCACGCAAGCAGTTCCTCAAAGCCCTCGCTCCGCCTGCCCTGCACCGCCAGTATCCCCTGCCCTGCCGCGGGCAGCATTTCCTCCGGCTCAAACACCCGGCTGATCCTGTTTTCCAAATCAAGCCTTTTCAGGCCCGCGCAGGCAAGAACCAGGGCCGCGTATTCGCCGCGGTCCAGCTTATCAAGGCGCGTCTGCACGTTGCCGCGGATACCGCCAACAACTGCATTCGGGAATAATTTCTTTAGCTGCAGCTTTCTTCTTGCACTGGAGCACCCTACAACGCCCTTGCCATCCCAGACTCCGGTTCCCCGCGGCAAAATAAGCGCGTCCCGCGGATCCTCGCGCCCGGAATACGCCAGAATGGGCAGCTCCCCGGGCGTATCCATAGGCATATCTTTTAAGCTGTGCACGGCAACGTCTATTCGCCCATCCAGCAGCGCCTGGTCCAGTTCCCGCACAAACAGGCCCTTGCCGCCTATCTGGTCCAGGTTTTTGTCCAGTATTTTGTCGCCCGTGGTCACAAATGTCTCCATACTTATTTCAATATGCGGGTAAGCGCTCCTGATGCTTTCCATCACAATTACAGCCTGCCGCACAGCAAGCCTGCTCGCCCGGCTGCCAATCACAATTTTTTCCTTCATTCCACGCCCTCCCCATTTGTTTTGGCAAGGCATTCCCGCATGCTCCTGGCCGCGTTTTTAACGGCGGCGTGGTCGCAATCGCTTGATATAATGCCTGCAATCAGGTTGCCCTGCCGCACAATTGCCGGGAAATAAAACGTGCATTCCCGGTGGCAGTCCGCAACGCTAACCGGAACGCCAAGTTGCCCGCATTCTTCCGCAACGCAGTGGTTCACCGCCCTGTCGCTGGTTGCCGCCAATACAATGTCCGCGTTTTTGCAGTCGCCCATGCGGTATTCCCTTTGCGTCCATAATATTCTTTCCAGCAAACCACAGAGCCCGTCCGATATCTCCGGTGACACCACAAGCACCGTGCATCCAAATTCCAGCAATGTCCGCACGCGGCGCTCCGCAATGATTCCCCCGCCAATCACTATGCAGTTTTTGCCCGCCAGGCTTACAAACATGGGAAACATGTTTTGCTGCCGCACCCCAATCCTGCCCGCAAACAATTTTTTGGCCGCTTCCAGCGTTACGCCTTCTTCGCAGGCAGGCCTGCCAATCACAACAACCGTTGCGCCCGCCATATTGGCCGCGTGCAGTTTTTCCGTAAAACCGCCTTCCCTGCCCGAATCCTTGGTAACCATATAGCTTGCGTCCATCTGCCGCAGCATGGCCAGGTTCAGTTCCACGCTGAAAGGCCCCTGCATGCAGATAATATTTTTGGCGGGAATCCCCAGGCTACGGCAATGCTCAACCGCTCCCTCTGCCGGAAGAACGCGCGGATACAGCCGCTCCTTGGGCAGCGCCGCATAAGCGGCCAGTTCCTTGCTGCCCGTTGCCAGCAAAACGTTCCCCTGCGTTTTGGCAAGATAGCCTGCCGCTTCCGCGGCGCTTTTTACAAAAACACAGTTATCTGCGTCCTGCTGCCCACGGATTACGCGTATATATTCCCGGCCCGTTTTCTGGCAGGCGGAACGGATATTTGCAGAAACCTGCGTGGCATACGGATGGGTCGCGTCCACCACGCAGTCATAATCCAGCATGCAGACGGTCATCTCACCCTCGCTTAGGCGCCCCGTTCTTACCGCCAAACGGTCCTGTTTTTCCAGCGCTTCTTTTCCATATTCCGTTGCCACGCACGCGCACACCTCCGCGCCCTGCTGCACCAGAAACCGGGCAAGCAGCCGCCCTTCTGTTGTGCCTGCAAACAACAGCACCTTATACATCACGGTATCCCCTGGGCGTAACCATGCGGCCGCCGATTTCTTTGGTTTGTGAATTTCCTATAAACACGGTGGAAAACATATCCACCTCCGTATCTTTGAGCTCCGCCAGCGTTATAACCCGATAACTTTCGCCCTCACGCCCTATATTGCGCGCTATGCCGCATATGGCGCCGGGCTTGCGGTATTGCATAATAATTTCGCACGCTTTTTTCAGGTATCCGCTGCGTTTGTGGCTGGAAGGATTGTACAGGCAAACGGCAAAGTCCGCCTGCGCGGCTGCCCTAAGCCTTTTTTCTATTACTTCCCATGGCGTCAGCAGGTCGCTTAAGCTGATCACGGCAAAGTCGTGCCCCAGGGGCGCGCCCAAAAGAGCGCCTCCGCTGCTGGCCGCCGTAACGCCGGGAACCACCTCAACCTGTATGTCCTCAAAACTTTGGGCAAGCTCCAGCATCAGGCCAGCCATGCCGTAAATTCCAGCGTCTCCGCTGCAAACCATGGAGACTGTATTGCCCGCCGCCGCTTCCGCAAGCGCGGCCATGCACCTGTCCTGTTCCTTTGTCATTCCGGTGGCAATGAACCGCTTATCCGCAAACTTGTCCCGAATCAGACGTATGTATCCTTCGTAACCGGCAATCACATTGCTGCGCGCAAGCGCTTCCGTTGCCCTGGGCGTCATTTGCTGTTCGTCTCCTGGTCCTATCCCTACCACGTATACCTTCATCTGCTGTTTCCCTTCTGTTTAATTGCCGAAATTCGGAGGCCTTCCATGCAGTCCTGCACGCCTTCCCGCGGAAGCCCGTCCTTCAAGCCGTACAGCAGCGAGCTTACGGCGTTTTTGGATGCCTCCCGCACCATATGCATCAGGACCTCGCGGCTGGATTCATCCATTTTAATTGTTTTAAAAGCCAGGGAAGAACGCGCGATCGTTTCCTGCGCGGTAATCCGGCTGATCTCGTCTATCTGCGGCGCAAGATCGCGGAAATAATACCAATCCATCAATTTTTCCAGGTATTCGTCCAGAATGGCCATTGCCTGAGCAATTGCCTGGACATTTTTGTCCGGCTGCATACCAAGATCGTCCATGTCATATACCACTGTGTCCGGCGTTTGCGCAATTCCCGGCTCAATATCCCTGGGAACAGCCATGTCCACCAGCACCCTTGGTTTGCCGTCCACAACAAATCTCTCCGTTTTCAAGGTGTAGTGCGGGCTTGCCGTAGCGCTTACCACCGCATCCGCCTGGGGCAGGTATGCATAGCGGTCGTCATAGGGAATACTGGCGCACCCCTGCGGAATAACGGCCTGGCCGTGGTTGTAATGGCGCACCGTCATACAAACGCCGCATCCCATATCCAGTAATATTCGGGCCGCCAGGCGGCCCATTTCACCGTTGCCTATCACCAGGCAGCGCACCCGGCTCATATCGTCAAAATGTTTTGCCAATTTCTGAACACCCAGCGCGGCAACGGATTCGTTTACACCTCCAAGGGCAAGCCCCGATTTCACTTTTTTGGCAGCGCTCACCGCCGTTAAAAATGTCTTGTCCAGCAGCGCGTCCGTACAGTTCTGCTCCCGCGCAAACGTAAGCGATTCCTTCACCTGCGCCAGAATTTGGTCTTCAGCAAACACCATGGATTTCAACCCGCAGGCCAGCATAAACAAATGGCGCAGCGCCCGTTTGCCGCACCGGTTTGTAAAATACGGCCTGTACGCATCGGTATCAAGCCCCGCAGCATGGCAAAGAATCTCATAAGGCTTTTCCACAAAATCCCCGGTCAGCCATAGTTCCGTGCGGTTGCAGGTATGTACCAGCACGCAGCCCTCCGGATGATATGTTTGTTTGATTCGTTGCAACACTTCCGCTTTGCGCGATTTGGTAAAAGAAAACTTCTCCCGCACCTCCAGCGAAGCTTTGGAGTGGTCTATACCCGCCATTCTAATATTCAAAGCCAACCCTCCAGTCGCTTTTGGCAACGGCAATTGTCACCGGACCTGCCGCCGTTTTTGAAACCAGCAAATCGTGCGTTCCCGCAAGTGCGCAGGCCGCGCGCTCACAAACACAGCCAGTGCCCGCCACGCTTTTTACAAAACCGGATTCACTGAATGCGCCAGGTAATTCTTCCAGTTCCTGCGCTGGGAACACCTTAAACGGGAGCTCCTTTTTACTGCAGAACTCCAAAATCCCAGGCTCCTCTTTTTTTAAATCCACAGAGGCGGCTCCGGCTAGCGCCTGCGCGGGCAATCCCGTGCCTTGCATTGCTTTTTCAACCGCCTCTTCGATCTGCTGGCAACTGGCGCCCCGCCTGCAACCGATTCCCAGGTGCAATATTCGCGGAACCAGCTGCAGCGTATGCGCAAACGGCTGTTTTTTTAAATCAAACGATACCGATATGCCGCAATTCTGCCCGTCCGCTTCTCCTATGCCGTCTGGCAGGATGCCCGCAATTAAAAAATCGCTTATAAACCCCACCGGGTCTCCGTTCAGCAAAGCGCCTGAAACCATTTTAATCTCCTCAGGGTTTATGATGAACAAGTTGTTTTGCGCCGCCCACGTATCCACAGCAAAAACCCCCCGCACGTCCGTTGCCGTTGTAATCACCGGTGTTGCTCCCACGGCATGCGCAACCCGCCCGGCCAAACCGTTTGCGCCGCCAATGTGGCCGGAGAGCAGAGATATGGCAAACCGCGCTTCCTCGTCCAGCACCACCACCGCCGGATCCTTTGTCTTGCCCTTCAGCAGGGGAGCCACCGCCCGCACCGCTATGCCGCAGGCCGATATAAACACAATACCGTTGTAGGTTTTAAACGCTTCCGCCGCCCACTCTGCAACAGGTGCATTCATGGGTATGAGGCCGTCCGCATAATGAATTGGAGCATACCCCGCGCATTCGTCCAACGCCAGGGAACCGCACAGTTTCCGGCACAATTCCGCGCCCCTGCGCGTAAAAGCCACGGCGGCAATCTTCATTTGTCGGCCTCCCGGAATTCATGCGCAAAAGCGGGGTCATATAATTTTGAACGGGCGTACTCCCAGCCCAAAAAATCCCCCACCACAATCAAAGCGGTTTTAATGATATTGTTTTTCTGCGCCGTCTCCTGCAGGGTTTTCACCGTGCAGCGGAATACCCGCTCATCCGGCCAGGTTGCTTTATACACAATCGCGGCGGGCGTATCCGGGGTATATCCGCCCTCCATAAGCTGGTTCTGCAGCTCCCCAAGCAAACCGGTGCTCAAAAAAACCACCATCGTAGCCCCGTGAGCCGCAAGCAAGGGGATTGCTTCTTTTTGGGGAACAGGCGTGCGCCCCGTCATGCGCGTAATAATCACGGTCTGGGAAACATCGGGCAGGGTGTATTCCGCCTTAAGCGCAGCGGCGGCCCCGCAGAACGAGCTTACGCCGGGCACAACCTCGTATGCCATCCCTTCATTCATGAGCGCGTCCATTTGCTCGCGGATGGCCCCGTACAGGCAGGGGTCTCCGGTATGCAGGCGTACGGTGCGTTTCCCTTTGTTCTCCGCTTCCGTCATTACGGCCAGCACCTCTTCCAGCGTCATGGAAGCGCTGTCATAAACCACACATTCCTTTTTTGCATATCCCAGCAATTCTTTATTCACCAGCGAGCCCGCGTAAATGATCACGTCCGCTTCTCCAAGCAGGCGCATCCCCCGCACGGTAATCAGGTCCGTCGCTCCGGGTCCCGCTCCCACAAAAAAAATCATCCCTTTGCATCCTTTACAATAATAATAGAAAAATAGCTTGCGTCCGTGTCCGCCAAGGCCAGATCAGTAAACACCCGCTCCCCCTCCATTCCGCAGCGCTGGACCATTTTGGCTTTATTCAGCAGGCCTCTGCCTGTAAGTTCCGTTTTAATTTTATCAAACGATTTTCCTGTTTTCATCAGCACCTTTGTTCCGGCCAGGTCCAGGCCCTCGCTTGCGCCCGCATAAGACCCCGGCAGAATATGCAGCGCTTCCCCGCCCTCTGCCAGGGGAATTCCAAGCCTTGCCGCAGCCGCGCAAAAAGAAGGAACACCGGGAACAATTTCCGCCTGCCCGTCCATATCCAGAATAAGCTTGTGGATATACATATAAGTGGAATACACCGTGGGGTCCCCCAGCGTTAAGAACGCAACACTGCATCCGTCCATCAGCAGCCGAATCAACTGCTTGGCCGCCTTTGTCTGGCTGGCATGCAGCAGCGCCCTGTCCCGGCTCATAGGCAAACTAAGCGAAATAATTTTTTTATCCCGTATTTCCGGCACCGCCTTTTGCGCAATAGAAAGCGCCGTCATCTCTGTTTCCCCCGTATCCGGCACCGCAATCACATCGCACTCCCGCATGATCCGCGCGGCTTTCATGGTCATCAGCTCCGGTTCGCCCGGGCCCACGCCCACGCCGTATAATTTTCCCGTCATTCGTTTCCTCCAGCCGTTAATTCTTGTATCAATCTCTCCGCGCCGCCGGTTTGGCCAAGAAGGCCACATTCATTAGAAAAAACCAGCGCGCCTGCGGAAATCCTGTTTTGCAGGCGGGCTTTGATATGGTATTCAATCCGCTCCATTATTCTTTGCATCGTCTCCTCCATCAGTCCCGCGTTGCGCAGTATTTCCAGTGCGTGGTCTGCCGTCACAGACGCCGCCAGTTCCAAGAGCACGTCCCTGCCCGCACCGCCCAGCGCTGCGTACGCCGTAAATATCTCCATGCGGCAATCCGCGTATTTGGAATGCGTATTCATAATCCCGCCGGCAAGCTTTACCATTTTTCCAATATGACCCGCCAGCAGCACGCCGCAAAACCCAATATCCAGCGCGTGGTCCAACGCCTCGCCAATGTAATTGCTGCATTTCAACACGGCGCGGGGCGGTATAGCCGTATGGCTTTTAATAAAATCCTCACCGTAATTTCCCGGCACCAGAACAAGAATATTCTGGCCGCCCGCCCGCAGAACGTCCATTTCCAGCAATATGGAATCCACTAAAGCGGCCTCGCTCATGGGTTCCACAATGCCGCTTGTGCCCAGTATGGAGATGCCCCCTTCAATCCCCAGCCGCGGATTGAAGGTTTTACGCGCAATCCTCTCCCCTTCCGGAACAGCAATCTCCACACGCATCCCTCCGGCGTATCCAAACCGGCTGCAAATAGTTTTTACTTCCCTGGCGATCATTTCCCGCGGAACCGGATTGATAGCCGCGCTTCCCACAGGGCAGGAAAGCCCTTTTTTTGTTACGCGGCCCACGCCCGCTCCGCCGTCTATCTCAATGCCTGCGCCGGTTTTTTTAACACAGGCTACAATTTCGATTCCATCCGTTACGTCCGGATCGTCCCCGCTGTCCTTGCGGACCGAACAAGACACAAGCCCCGCCTGTATGCAAATGCCTTCCACCGCAAACCGGGCGGGCACCCCCTTGGGCGTATCCACACTTACTTCCTGCAATTCAATTCCGGCGAGCAGCATGGTTGCCGCCGCTTTTGCCGCAGCCGCCGCGCAGGTACCCGTTGTAAACCCGCACCGCAACTGTTTATGGTTCTTTATCATGCATAGCGCATCCGCGCGGTCTTTTTTGCCAGCCGTTTTTTTGTTCATTACCGTGCCTTCAAAATCTCTTTGATGCTCCGGCGGGCAGCCGAAATGGTCCCGGCGGATTCGTCCACAGCAATTCCGTCCTTATGTTTCATAATCTGCATCAGGTGCGCAATGCGTGGCAACCGCAGGTCATGCTGCCTGAGCGCCTTCGCATCCGCAAACAGTTCCTCCGCGGTACCCTGCGCCGCCACTTTCCCGTGGTCCATCACATACGCGTAATCGCAGTACAGGGGTACAATATCCATATCATGCGTGGCGATGACTATGGAAATATTGCTTTCTTCCTTTATGTTCACCAACAGCTTTAGTATATCGCTTACGCCAGCAGGGTCAAGCCCGGCCGTTGGCTCGTCCAGAATAATCACATCCGGACGCATCACCAATATGCCCGCGATGGATACCCTTTTCTTCTGTCCAAAGCTCAGCGCATGTGTGGGCCTGTCCACTAGCTCTTCTATTCCTGTCTGCAAAACCGCTTCGTCCACCCGGCTGCAAATTTCCTCTTCGCCAAGTCCCAGATTCACGGCTCCAAAAGAGATATCCTTGCGCACGCTCGCAGAAAAAAGCTGATCGTTGGGGTCCTGGAATACAATCCCCACCCTTTTTCTCATATCTGCAATAGACTTTTTATCGTATACAACCTTTTTGCCGTCAAACAGTACATCCCCGCCCTGAGGAATCAAAACGCCGTTCAGGTTCAAAAACAGGGTGGATTTCCCAGCCCCGTTTCCTCCCAGTATTCCGGTAAATTTTCCTTTTTGAATGCTTATACTCACACGGTCCAGTACTTGCCCGCCGTCCTGGTAGGCAAAGCAGAGATTCTTTGTTTCTATGATATTCACAAAATCGCTCCTATAAAAGCAGTCTTTATCACGCCTGCTGCAATCAGCGCTGCTGCAAGCGCGCCGGCTCCCCAATATAGCCGGGGGCAAGCGGTATAATCGTCCGCCACCACTGCCAATTGCCCCTGAAATCCGCGGGATTCCAGGGCGGAAAACGTCCGGTCGCAGCGCTGGTAAGCCCTGAAAAACAGCATGCTGATCAGCGTTCCGGTGGAAGCAAACGCCGCTCTCAAATTCCTGTATCCAAGTCTGGATTCCTGCGCCGTGCGGATGCGCTCGGATTCATCCCACAAAACAAAAATATATCGGTATATCAGTTCCATCAGGCTCACCACTATGTCCAGCTGTTTGATTCTTCCCAGTTCAGAAAAAAGGCTGGTCATGGGCGTATTAAAGGAGAGAAAATACATACAGGAAACGCATGCCAGCGCTTTTAAGATCAGGCCGCCGCCCTTTAAAAGGGAAGCAGTACTGATTCCGTAGCTGTAATCGCCCATCTGTATGCCAAGCAGCAGCGGTGTTCCGGCCATATACTGATTCACCATGATGGTAATCGTGCCAATTACCAAAAAGCCAAAGGGAATCAGCAAAAAGTGGAGGTAACGTTTCAAATTCAGCCGTGCGAACCACATGGTGGCAGCGCCCATGACAGCTAAAGCCAATAAACTCACAAAAATGGAATCCATTGCAAGGCAAATAACCAAAGGCGCAATGGAAAACAATACTTTTGCTTTTGGATCCGCTTTTGTTATCCGTGACGCGTATGCGTATCCGTCAATAAATGTCACTTGCTTGCTCCCGCTTTATCTTTCTTGGCCGTCATTCTGCCCAGAATAAAACAAACAATGCCGGTGCCAATCGCCGCCTGCAACGAAAACAGCAGGGATGCAATCTCAGGGCTGGCAGGCTCCAGTATGGAGGATGCCCAGGGCGTGTAATCCGGATTGATTTCCGTAATTGCCTCCCGTCCCTGGTCGTCCGAACCTGCGAACTCAGCCCCCTGCAGAAATATAAGGGGTATCAGTACAATCACAACAATAACGGCCAGCATAATAACATTTTTAACCCACAGTTTCATTGCACTTCCTCCTTTAAATAACGGCCAGCTGTTTCAGATCGTTTTCGCTGTATTTCTTTAATACATTGAATACAATCACAGTCAGAAGCCCTTCGCATACGGCAAGCGGTATCTGTGTTACGGCAAATATGCCCATAAACTTGATCATGGACGCCATAAAGCCACCTGTAGCGTCCGGAAAAGCAAGCGAAAGCTGTATGGATGTGACTGCATATGTAACCAGGTCGCCCAGGCAGGCAGCCAGGAATACCGCTATGCCGGTTCCGCCACCCAGTTTTCTTGCCAGCTTGTAAATACCGTAAGATACAAACGGGCCGGCAATGGCCATGGAGAACGTATTGGCGCCCAGGGTCGTGAGCCCGCCGTGCGCCAGAAGCAGCGCCTGGAATAATAATATAATAACGCCGATGAGAGACATGGCCGCGGGTCCAAACAATATGGCGCCAAGACCAACGCCGGTTGGATGCGAGCAACTGCCCGTAACGGAGGGAATCTTAAGCGCCGACAAAACAAATGCGAACGCGCCGCAAAGCGCCAGCAGCACCAGATGTTTGGAATTTACCCGCACCTTTCTGCGGATGGAAAGAAACCCCGCGATTACAAAGGGTACGCAGGCGGCCCCCCAGGAAATGGACCATTGGGGGGGCAAATACCCCTCCATAATGTGCATTGCGTTTGCGTTATGAACGGGCATCAGCATAACCGCCGTAACCGCAACCACAACAGACAGTACGATTTTCTCAAGCTTGGTTGTTTTTCTCATATTTATACTCCTTTGCTGTTTATTCTCCGTGGAGAAAGAATACAGCAAAAATAACAGAAATACCGTTGCTTTAAGCGCATTACTATATCCTCCATCCTGGTAGAGCCATAGCGGGCCGCTGCATTGGGCAGGCGGCAAAACAGGCAGTTCTTCTGGCTTGGTTTCATCGTCCTTTCAGCCTTCCCGGTTACCCAGTGGCATAATAGATTGAACTCCACCTTACAGCGGCAGGACCGCGCGGGATTTTCACCCGCCTTCTCTTTTCACCGGGAATTCTCCCGGCACCTGTTTTATAAATCGGTTCGGTTTGCGCCGCAAATTTGCGGCGGCATACAAACAAATAAGACGTCCCGTGCGGACGTCTTAAAATCAAACTTGCTATAATCTAATACCTCAGACACCGTGGGGTTCTCTATCAGCAATAACGGCAAGCGACCTGACTTATGCATGCAAAGCATGCAATCACAGTAGCGGTCCTGTGCGGGATTCTCACCCGCTTCCCTTTTTAAGCAAAGCACCGATATTGATTATTTATTTGTTGACTAAATTATAGCGTACTATTTATAAAACACAAAGTTTTTTTATCCTATTTTTTGAAAATTCTTGCTCTCTTTGTTCTTTTTTGTTTCGGGGCAACGGCTCCCATGCTCTTATCCGCTTCACTCATGGATGCGTGCTTAGCCTAACGCTTCCTTGCGCCCATCTCATGCTCAATGAAAATAAGACCGCATCGTTCCGCACAGCGGGCGTTCCCCTTTGGTTTCCTTGCAGTACGGATCTTCCGTTTTTATATAATAAAAGCCTGTACTATGTGCAGGCTTTGTTGTGGCGTGCCCGGGAGGGTTCGAACCTCTGGCCTTAGGAGTCGGAGTCCTACGCTCTATCCAGCTGAGCTACGGGCACATGCTATCTGCCTATTCATTCTTGCAGGCAGTTTTTAATTATATACGCGTTTCGGTCATACGTAAAGTCTTTTTTACAATACCTTGGATAAAAAGTCCTGCAGCCTTGCGTTTTTGGGCTGGCCAAAAAACTCGGCGGGAGGCGCTATCTCAAGAATTTTTCCCTGGTCCATAAAAAGCATTCGCGTTGCCACTTCGCGCGCAAAGCCCATTTCGTGGGTCACTACCACCATGGTCATTCCTTCGTCTGCCAGGCTGTGCATAAAGTCCAGAACTTCTCCTACCATTTCAGGGTCCAGAGCAGACGTCGGCTCGTCAAATAACATCACGTCCGGCTCCATCGCAAGCGCGCGCACAATGGCTACCCGCTGTTTCTGACCGCCGGAAAGCTGGGACGGATAAGAATCCGCTTTGTCCGCAAGGCCAATCCGCTTTAAAAGCACAGTTGCCTTGTCGTTTGCCTGCTCCTCGGTCATAATGCCCAGTTTAGTGGGCGCAAGAGTGATGTTCTGGCGCACCGTCTTATGCGGAAACAGGTTAAACTGCTGGAACACCATGCCCATCTTCCGCCGGATTTTATCAACATCCACGCCCGGCTGATTGATCTGGTTTCCCTCAAACCATACTTCGCCGGATGTCGGCTGCTCCAGAAGATTGAGGCACCTGAGAAACGTGCTCTTGCCGCTTCCGGATGGCCCAACAATCACTACCTTTTCGCCTTTTTCTATGGTTTCAGATATATCGTCCAGCACAATGGGGCCGTTTCCAAACTTTTTAACCAAATTTTTAGTTACGATCATATTGTTTGCTCCCAAACTTCTTCCCACAAACAGAGGGATTATCTTGCTTCGCTTTGCGCCAGTTTTCGTTCCAATTTCTTAAGCGCCCAGCTGATGATCAGAACAACCGCCAGATACACAAGCGCTATAAACAAAAGCGGAACCACGGGCAAGAACGTGCGCGAACGCACCAGGTCTGCGGCGCGCGTCAGGTCCGCCACCGCCACCATACCCACAATGGCCGTCTCTTTAAACAAAACGATAAACTCGTTGCCCAGTGCGGGAAGAATATTTTTGATTGCCTGCGGAAACACAATTTCCCGCATGGTCATACCGCGCGTAAGTCCCAGGGAACGGCCCGCTTCCGTCTGCCCCCTGTCCACGGACTGAATGCCCGCGCGCACAATTTCCGCCACATATGCGCCGCTATTAATGCCAAACGCCAGCGCGGCCACATAGGGCGCCGCCTCGGTGGGCGCTGCCGCAAAAATAATAAAATACATAATGAGCAGTTGTACCACAATGGGCGTTCCACGAATCACCGTAATGTATACGTCGCAAATCACTTCCAGCCACTTCATGCTCTTGTGCTGGCTTGCGTTTACTTTTGCAATGGCAACAAAAGACCCTATCACCACGCCCAGCGCAACGGCAATGCCCGCGATCATAAGGGTTACAAGCAAACCGTTTGCAAACAGAGTCCAACGGCTGTTTACAATTAATGTGGAATAAATTTGACCCGGAATATCGTTAAACATAAATCCGCTCCTGTACCGCCCATCCCAAAAACAAGGATCCCGGGAGGCACTATATGTTGTTTTTTATATTTTGCAATGAAAATCCCATAGCATAAAAACCATGGGACAATATACAAAAACTAATAAATATTATATCAAACAAACAAAAATCCGCAAAGAGAAATTTTGTCTCTTTGCGGATCTTGCATGTACGTATTACTGTTAGCTGGCGCTGGGGCTGGCAACGGCAGCTTCCGCCGCGTGCTGTTCCGTCCATTTTTCCACCTGGCCGGATTCCTGTAGTCCTTTGATTACTTCGTTAATCAGAGCCACAAAGCCTGCGTCACCCTTCTGAACGGCGATTGCATAATGCTCGTCTGTCAGGGGGGTGTCAATCAGTTTCAGCCCTTCGTTGGAATCAACAATGTTCTTGGCGGGCAGCGTGTCGATGATCACCGCGTCCAGCTTGCCGTTTTTCAGGTCCAGACCGGCTTCAATCGCGGTCTTGTACTGCTTCACTGTCGCTTCTTCAATGTCAGAAGCATAAATGTCGCCGGTTGTTCCAAGCTGTACGCCAATGGTTTTGCCTTTCAGGTCATCGGGGCCTTTGATATCGGTGTTGCTCTCAGGAACAATAATCAGCTGCGTGGCGTCCGCATAAACATCAGAAAAATCAACGCTCTGTTTGCGTTCGTCGTCAACCGTGAGGCCGGCGGCAATCAAATCGCCTTTTCCGCCTGCAAGAGCGGCAATCAGGCCGTCAAAGTCCATGTTCACCACTTCCAGCGTAACGCCGAGTTTCTCGGCAATTGCCTTGGAAATTTCCACATCCACGCCTGCAACCTGGTTGTCGGAACCGAGGTACTCATAGGGCGCAAAAGCCGCGTTAGTCAGCATAACCAGTTTACCTGCTTTTTTAATAGCATCAATTTTAGCAGATGCAACTTCCGAAGCGGAAGCGGCTGCGGATTCGGATACAACAGGTGCTGCCGATGCAGACTCGGAAGACGCAGCAGAAGATGCAGGTGCAGAAGACGCAGCGGGCGCGGCTGCACAGGAAGCGAGCAGAGCGACGCAAAGAACAATCGCAATAACGAGTGTCAGTGTCTTTTTCATTTCTATTTCCTCCATAAAAATTTTAATGGTTTACTAAACCAATTGATTTATATCGTATAATTATAACATCCGGGCGTGGAAAATCAATACCGAATGCATTTAAACAGGCATTTTTGCAATATTTGACTAAATAATCGTATAATTATGAAACAGAACAAAAAGAGAGCTGAAAGGTTTTTGAACTTCCTGTTGTTTTTGTTATTCATTTAATTTATAATGAATATATACTATACTATATGGTATATATTTTTTTATATGGGAGGCCTGTTATGAAAGAATATTATGTGATTGATATGCATTGTCACGTCGGCGACTTGTCCGTATCAGCCAAAATTGCCGAAAAAGGAGCAGCCAATCCGGGGGTCCAAAAGGTTTATGAGTCATTTGAAAAGCTGCAAAAACACGTAGGCTGGCACGGCGGGGTTATGGGGCTCAATGGTACGCCGGATAAATATTTGGCGACGATGAAGGAATCGGGCACGGATTTAAGCGTGCTTGCCATGCTAAGCTTCAGCAAAGAACTGGGAGGCATTGAGCTTTGCTCATCCGAATTCCTGGCAGATATTTTAAAAAACTATCCAAGAGATCAATACCTCGCTTACGCTGGCGTTGACCCCAGATTGCCGGACAGTGAAAAGGAGGGAAAGATTGAATACTATATAAACGAATGCGGCTTTACCGGCATAAAAATAAACCCGAACGATTGGGGCACTTTCCCGCTAAACGATCGAAAAGTGATGGCTATCTACAGGGAGTGCGCCCGGCTGAAGGTTCCTGTTCATGTGCATACCGGCACAGACCCCACAGGCGTAATCGCCTATGGAAACCCTTTGCTTTTGGAAGAAGTTGCGCTGCAATATCCTGATCTGGTGCTGATTTTAGAGCATTATGGGTTTCCGTTTAAATATGAGGCCTATGCAATGTGCAGAAAATATGAAAATATTTTTCTCACGCTGGCCTGGCACTTTAACGATCTTGTCCATCACAATACATTTCTTGCATGGCAGGAGCTGGAGGAAATGCGTATCCACGCCGGAATAGAAAAAATTCTCTATGGGTCCGATTTTCCCGCCTCGCCCAACCAAAAAGAAGTGATCCACTTCTTGAAATATAAAAAAGTACCCCATATACTGAGAAAGGCGGGATTCCCCGACTGGACTTACGAAATGCGGGCAAAAGTACTGGGTTTGAACGCTGCAGAGCTGCTTGGAATAACGAATGAAAAGCTCGGCAGGGTTAGGGCTGCATTCGTTCAAAAAGAAGAGCCCCTGCTGCATATGGACTGGTCCGGCGAGGCGCAGCAATCCCTGCAAAACATTCCGGCGTTTATCCGGAAATCTGCGATCCAAAAGATTGAGTTCTATGCAAAAGAACATAAAATCAAGCGCATCACGCCGGAAGTCATGCAAAGCACCCGCAATCAAAACAAATGAAGGAGCAAGGATGTGGAAGATAGGATAAGCCGTATCAAAGAGGCCGCTTTGTCGGTATTCCAGGAAAAAGGATATTACGAAACAAAGATAACCGATATCGCAATAAAATCGGGTCTGTCCGTGGGAACCATCTACAAGTACTTTCCCGGCAAGAAAGTGATTTTCGACAGTCTGGACCGCCTTGACCTTCTGGATATCCGCCCTAATTATAATATTGAAAGGCACAAAATTATTTTGAAGTCTTCCGAATATTTTGCGGAGCATGGCTACAGGGAAACGTCCATGGATAAAATCGCTTCGCTGTGTGGCTTTTCAAAAGCTACTTTATATAAATATTTTCCAAACAAAGAGGAGCTTTTTAATGCAATTGTGAATGAAACCTCTGTAAATATCAATTTTAAGAGCATACTGAGCGATTCAAATAACGCGGTTGAAGAAGTATTATCTGCATTTGCATCAAATTTTATTCAAATGATGACAGAACAGCACCGTATCAGCCTTATAAAAATGGGAATCAAGGAGGCAAAGAGATTCCCCCCCTCGGCAAACAGCACTTTAAACCGGCATATCGGCTATGCGCATCACGAAATTGCCGCTTATCTCAACAAGTTGAATGAAGAAGGCAGAATTGCATGCAAAGATACGGATTTTGCGGCCAAATACTTTATAAACACTCTTTTCTCATATGTCTTTATGGAGAAAATTATACCGTTTTCCAGGTATAACAGCAGCCCTGACGATTTTATTGCCCATCATATTCATATTTTTTTGAGCGGACTACGAATATAGCTTCTGTCTAATAAAAAAACACTTCTTTCATAAGTAGAAAGAAGTGTTTTCAATTGCTTTGCTTTGATTATTTTACTGTATCAATATACTTGATCAGTTCCAGAACCTTGTTGGAATAACCCCACTCGTTGTCATACCAGGCAACCAGTTTCACAAAGTGGTCATTCAGGCTGATGCCGGCGTCCGCATCAAATATGCTGGTGCGCGGATCGGTAATAAAATCGCTCGATACAACGGCGTCCTCGGTATAGCCAATGATGCCCTTGAATTCTTCGGATTCAGAAGCTGCCTTCATTACTTTTTTGATATCGTCATATTTGGCGGCTTTCTCCAGCCTGCAGGTCAGGTCAACAACCGAAACGTCCGCAGTGGGCACGCGGAAAGACATGCCCGTCAGTTTGCCGTTCAGGTCTGGGATAACCTTGCCAACCGCTTTGGCAGCGCCGGTGGAAGAAGGAATAATGTTGAACGCAGCGCCCCTGCCGCCTCTCCAGTCCTTCTTGGAAGGGCCGTCTACGGTTTTCTGGGTGGCCGTTGTGGAGTGAACGGTGGTCATCAGTCCTTCCACAATGCCAAAATTGTCGTTGATCACTTTAGCAAGCGGAGCCAGACAGTTTGTAGTGCAGGAAGCGTTGGAAACAATGGTCATATCCGGCTTGTATGTCTTCTGGTTAACGCCCATAACAAACATGGGAGCGTCGGCCGAAGGAGCGGAAATAACAACCTTCTTGGCGCCGGCTTTGATGTGCGCGCTTGCTTTGTCAATGGTTGTGAATACGCCGGTGGATTCAACCACATATTCTGCGCCCACTTCGCCCCATTTGATGTTTGCAGGATCCATTTCCATAAACACCTTTATTTTTTTGCCGTTCACAACAATGCTGTCGCCTTCGTGATAGGCTTCGCCGTCAAAGCGGCCATGCACGGTATCGTATGTCAGCATGTAAATCATGTACTCCGGATCAATGAAAGGATCGTTAATTGCCACGATCTCGATATTGTCCATTTTCTGCGCCGCGCGAAAAACAAGGCGCCCAATTCTTCCAAACCCGTTGATACCAACTTTAATTGCCATTTTGAGTTTATCCTCCTTAAATTCATATGTAAAATATATTTTACTTAAAACTTTTCAAAAAAATTATAATGGAAGCGAACGGCATTTGCAACTAAAATAATACCGTTTTATACGTTTGACGCGATTTTTAGGCCTCCATTTGCCAATTTTCCGTATCTGGCAAAAAAACTTTTGCTTTTCCCTTTTCTGTAGTATAATCTTATCTATTGAAAGTTTCAAGGAATTCAAGTCAGGAGGAAATTTCTAAAATGCCATTAGTAACCACAAAAGAAATGTTTGCAAAAGCCTATGCAGGCGGTTATGCGGTTGGCGCGTTCAACGTAAACAACATGGAAATCATACAGGGTATTACAGACGCAGCCAAGGAACTGAGCGCTCCCCTGATTCTCCAGGTATCCAAGGGCGCGCGTAATTACGCCAATCCGGTTTATTTGAGAAAACTGGTAGAAGCAGCCATAGAAGTGACGGGGCTTCCCATTGCCCTGCATCTGGACCATGGCGACAGCTATGAAACATGCGTTTCCTGCATCGAGGGCGGATTCACGTCTGTTATGATCGACGGCTCCCATCTGTCCTTTGCGGAGAACATCGCTCTTACCAAAAAAGTGGTGGAATATGCGCACGCGCACGGCGTTTCTGTGGAGGGCGAGCTTGGGCGGCTGGCCGGCGTGGAAGACGATATCAAAGTCAGCGCAGAGGATTCCAGCTATACGCATCCGGACGAAGTACAGGAATTTGTTTCCAAAACAGGTGTGGACAGCCTTGCCATCGCAATTGGGACAAGCCACGGCGCGTTTAAATTCAAGGGAGAACCCAAGCTGCGTTTTGACATATTAGACGAAGTTTCCAAGCGTCTGCCCGGTTTCCCCATCGTTCTGCACGGCGCGTCTTCCGTAATTCCTGAATTTGTGGACATCATCAATAAATTTGGCGGCGATATGCCTGGCGCGCAGGGCGTTCCGGAAGAAATGCTCCGGCAGGCTGCCAGAAGCGCGGTGTGCAAGATCAATATAGATTCTGATCTCCGCCTCGCCATGACGGCTACAATCCGCAAATACATGGCAGAGCATCCTTCCCACTTTGACCCGCGGCAGTACCTCTCGCCCGCACGCGATGCGATTTGCGATATGGTAAAACATAAAATCAACAGTGTATTGGGCTGCGCAGGCAAGGCTTAAAAGGTCTTGTTTTGCCGCATTATTATTTTTTATGTAAAGGTGCATGAAATATGCACCTTTTTTGTCTAATTTGCATAGGTTAAATATTACAAAAGTATTAAATTTCCTTAATAAGACTGTACATATTGAATAGCTTGATGTATAATGAACCCAATCTCAAAATTATAAAAAAATATGGGAGATTAAAATGAAAAAATCGGTATTCAATATTTTTGAAAAAAACAAAAAGAATACTAGAGAGCATACCAGCCGTACCCAGGCGAAGAAGATCGTATTAAACGCGGCTTCTTATTCTGATTTTCAATATAGACAAAGCAACACCCCTCCTGTCAGCAGGGTCAGGCAGATCCCTGAAAAACGGGAAATTGTCAGAACATCCAGGGTCAGCAAATCACGGTTGGCCATTATTGGTTCGGTTATTGTGGCCGCGGTGGCAATACCCGTATTTTTTGCAACCGCAGCCAACAGCAACGAAGTGGCTAAAATTGCAGAAATCAATCTGTCGTCCCCGTCCCCATCCGCCAACTTGCAGGCAGCCGTTGCGGCTACTCCCAAATCAGAGTCAACAGGCGGCGAGCTGACGGGCGATTTAACAGAAACGCTCACGCAGGCCACCCCGGTCGCCGCTGCGGTGAATGTTGAGCCAGCTGCGGCGCAGGCGGACCCCAACGCATCCGTTCCGGCATCACCGGAAGTTCCTGCCGCTTCGCCTGTAGAACAGGCTTCAACCGCTTCGGCTTCTCCTGAAGCGTTGGCGTCATCCGTTTTCCTGACATTCAAACAGGGCGATAACGATCCGTTTGTGGGAATGATTCAGCAGCGTTTGATGGACCTGTATTATATGGAGAGCGACGAAACCACAACACTTTTTGGGCCTACCACTTCAGAGGCCATTGGATTTTTCCAGAGAAAAAACAGTCTTCCGGTTGACGGCTCCGCAGGCCCGGCAACATTGGAGCTATTGTTCTCCAACAATGCGCTGCGCTATACGGTATCCGAGGGTGACGACGGCCCGGATGTAGAATCCATTCAGGACCGCTTGGACGAACTTGGCTATGATGTAAGCACAACCAGCTATTTCGGTTCAGATACCAAGAAAGCCGTTATTGCATTCCAGAAGCGAAACAATATAACAGACGACGGAAGCATTGGCGCGGAGACAAAAGAATTGTTGTATTCCAGCAAAGCCAAAGGGCCAAAGAGTTCGGGCAGTAGTAGCAGCAGCAGCGGAAAAACCGGCAACTCTACGCATATTGCAAATCCGGGCAGCGTGGAAGCATTCATTCAAGCCGCCATGAACCAGCTTGGCGTTCCTTACCGCCTGGGCGGCAAGAGCAGCAGTTCGCTCGACTGCTCCGGCCTTGTGTATTACGCGCTTAAGCTCAGCGGCAACGGCATCGGCTATATGACATCCGGCGGCTGGGCGGGCGCAGACCAGTATGCCCGTATAAGCAGCATGAGCGCTCTGCAGCGGGGAGACATTGTATGCGTGAGCGGACATGTGGGAATCTATCTGGGCGGCGGCCAGGTTATCAATGCATCCTCCAGCAACGGTAAGGTGATTATTTCCAACAATATATTTGCCTCCAATTACTGGACCAGCAACTGGATTTGCGGCCGCAGACCACTTTAAACCAGAAAAATACCCATAAGGCGCCAACCGGCGCCTTTTTTAGTGTCCAGGCTTTATTGGTTTAAAACAGGGTGGAAAAGAAAACATATCCTTTTCTTTTTGCTTGACTTTTATTCAAATTTTAGGTACACTTGGGCTGGTAGCTGGCACAAGCCCGCGCCCGGGAACATATATAATATGAACCCGGTTAAAAGGAAATAAAGCAATGAGATTTTGGTGGCGCAAAACTGTATATCAATTCAATAGTTTCTCAGTGAATCCGTTCTCCAAAGCGGAAGACGGACTTACGCGAAGGGATTGTATTACCGTTTAGCGTCAGTTAACCAGTGAAAAGTTTTTAAAAGCTCTTATCCTTCAGCGTAAGGATAAGGGTTTTTTATTTTATTAAAAGAAAGGGAGTAAAGATCATGGCTAAAAAAATTCCGTACAGAACATATTTAACAGAGGAGCAAATGCCCAAATACTGGTATAATCTGCGCGCCGATATGAAGGAGCAGCACGATCCCTACATTCATCCCGGCAAAATGGCGCCCGTGGAGCTGGAAGACCTTCTTCCGGTATTCTGCCGCGACCTGGCGGAGCAGGAAATGAATACAACGGACCGGTATATAGAGATTCCGGGAGAGGTGCAGGAATTCTACCGCACATACCGCCCTTCTCCGCTCATCCGGGCCTATAACCTGGAAAAAGAACTCAAAACATCGGCTAAAATCTATTTTAAATTTGAGGGCAACAACACCTCCGGAAGCCACAAGCTCAATTCTGCCGTGGCACAGGTATATTACGCTAAAAAGCAGGGGCTTACCAGCCTGACAACAGAAACAGGCGCAGGCCAGTGGGGCACCGCTCTTTCCATGGCTTGCTCGTTCTTCCACATCCCGCTGACCGTATTCATGGTAAAGGTAAGCGCCCAGCAAAAGCCCTACCGCAAAGCCATTATAGAAACGTACGGCGCAAAGGTTATCCCCAGCCCCAGCGATACCACAGACGCGGGCCGCGCTATTCTGGCAGCGCACCCCAATTCCACCGGCAGCTTGGGCACAGCCATCTCCGAAGCCATTGAATTATCCGTAAAAACAGAAGGCTGCCGCTATGTACTTGGCTCGGTTCTGGACCAGGTGCTTCTCCACCAGTCCATTATAGGCAGCGAGGCCAAAATCGCCATGGACCAGCTGGAAGAGTATCCGGATATCGTAATTGGCTGCGTGGGCGGCGGTTCCAGCTTTGGCGGCATTATCTGCGAATATATGGCGGATAAGCTGAACGGTAAAGCCAACCCATACTTCATTGCTGTGGAACCTGCTTCCTGCCCCTCCATGACACGTGGAAAATACGCGTATGATTTCTGCGATACCGGCAAAATGACCCCTCTTGCCAAAATGTATACCCTGGGCAGCGATTTCCAACCCTCCTCCATTCATGCGGGCGGCCTGCGGTATCACGGCATGTCTCCCCTGGTCAGCAAGCTGTATCATGACGGGTATGTGGACGAAGCGCGCGCCGTGGGTCAGAAGAGCGTATTTGAAGCGGCAGAACTGTTCGCCCGTGTTGAGACCATCCTGCCCGCGCCCGAATCTGCGCATGCGGTGCGCGTAGCCATAGACGAAGCCATCAAGTGCAGGGAAAGCGGCGAGGCGAAGACCATTCTGTTCAACCTCACCGGAACCGGTTATTTTGATATGGCGGCATATATGCAGTACAATACTGAAGAAATGGTGGACTACACGCCTTCAGACGAAGAACTGCAGATGGGATTCGATTCCTTTAAGGAACTCCCCGTTAATCTCTAAAATTCAGACAAATAAAAAAACTGTTCCGCTTTTTTTTGAGGAACAGTCTTTTTATTGTTTCCAAACTCAGGCGTTTGTCTTCCAAAGGCCGTGCAGGTTGCAATACTCGTAAGCAGCAACAACTTTATCAGATTCCGTAATGGCAAACTCGGCTTTGGGCTCTCCGTCCACAGGCAGGCATTTGCGCTGTCCACCCTGTTCGGTTTGCAAAAAAATCCAAGCAATATGATGCTCTGGAGTCATGGGGTGCGGCACGCTGCCAACCTTTACAACCACCGTGTTGCCCGAAACCTCAATCACCGGCAGATGCTTTTCCTGAGACGCTTCCACCGTATTGGGCACAAGCTCGGTCATTTGCTCACCGCAGCAGGTCATGGGCGCGCCGGAACTGTGAATCATTCCAACCAGATTTCCGCAATGCTTGCACACATAAAATTTTTTTTCTTCGCAATTCATCTCTTAGGAACCCCCTATATAATTTTTTCATTCAATTTTGAATCAGCATACTTTTTATTATATAACCAAATGGCAGTTGTTTAAACTAAAATATCTTATTAAAATACCCCGCAGCATCTTATTTCAAAAAGCCTCCGTTAACGGAGGCTCTTTCTTTTATCATTTTCAGCCTTTAAGCCAGGTATCTTTAATTTCGCATTCAGTGGGCTGCGCGGGATCTGCCGCCAGTCCGGGGACATATTTGCAGGCTTCATGCAGAATTGCCGCCACGTTGCCGTATACGCCGGCGCAGTGGTGCACATAGGGGCCGGTAACCAGCTTGTGCTCCCATTTTGCCCAATCGCCAACCTCAAACCACACATACGTGCCGCGGGTAGAAGGGCCGTCTGTAGCCTTGCCTTCTCCAATAAACAGCTTGTATTCACCATGGTCGCCGTCAAAACGCGCAATGGTAATGTTTCCTTCCTTTAGCTCCCACTCCCCTGTACCCGCGCATTTGGAGGGCAGAATAAAATGCCTGCCGCCCATAGCCTTCTTAACATCCTTCGCGAGCTCCATGGGGAAATTTCCACAATGCCAAAGCAGCTCCGCATTGTCGTTGCTGGGATGGCGAACGGTCAGGTCCGCAAAGAAAATGGTGCCGCCCGCTGCCGCGGCGCTCAGCATGCGGGCCGTAATGGCTCCGTGGATATCCGTCTCGCATGTAACCGGAATGCCTTCCTCGGTCAGCAATCCGTGGGACATGCAGGGCATCAGATGCATCATGTCCTGCATGGCATCCCAGCACTGCACGGCCACCGCATTACAGTTGAGTTCCGCACAGAATTCTTTCATGGCGCACTTAAGCGCCGCAATCTTGGCAACTTCTTTTTCGTCGCCAATAGGCGAACAGTCCACTCTGCCGATTTTTTTGATAGTCTCTTCCAGATCGGGGGTCCTGTCTTTTAAAATCTTTTCCATGCGCCACTGCAGGTCGGGCAGGGTAATGGGAACAACGGGAATGCCAAATTTTTCGAGCAGCTCGCCTTCGTTCACAATCATCGTCCAGAAATCCTTGGGACGCGTATCTATCTGCAGGATGCGGGTTCCGTAAAATGCTTTTACAGCCGCGCATACGCCTATAAACCGTTTGAAGCCTTCCTGAAAGCTCTTTTCTTCCAGCTTGGTGTTGGTCAGGTATGTATAAGGTACGTTGAACCGCCTGAGCACCTTTCCGGTGGCAAACAGCCCGCATTGCGTATCCCTGGTGCGGATGCCGTCCGCAAGCGGAGCGTCGTCCCTGGGGCCCCAAAGCAGCACCGGCTTTTTAAGCGCGGACGAAACCATGGAAACAAGCGCTTCAGAACCAAAATTGCAGTGGGGCAAAAAAATGCCGTCCACTTTGCTGTGCTTCATTTTACTGATTACTTTTGGAACATCTTTTTCGTCAAACAGCAATCCTTCCTCGTTGATATCCTCAATATCCACCACCTGGATATCAAACTTTTTTAAATCTTTCAGTATGCTGTCCTTAAATTTCTTTGCCTCTTCTTTAGAAAAAACATTCCGGCGCGTAGAAACAACGCCAATCTTAATTTGCTCCATTAGGGCGGTCCTCCTCAAATACAGATATTTATTTATATACATTGGTATTATTTATATTGCATTCCTAATCCATGATATCAGAAAAAGCGTTAATGGCGCCTGCAAAAAACGGCTGCTCCGATTCCAAAAACTCAGCCAAAAATGCATTAAAAGGCACTTTCTCAATATACAGGGCCGTCAGAAGCCTGATGCCCGTTTTTGTTTTGAATATATTCTCTTTTATTTTGGTAATGGCTTCTTTTTTGATGCCGTCTTCGTATATGTTTACCAAAAAATCCGCTTCCACCAGAATCTGAAAATCGGTCCCGTCTATTTCGGAATAGCTGTGGTGGTTGCCTATCAAAAACAAAACTCTGCCAAGCATGTCCGTATCGAGGTTAAATTCATATAGAATTTCCCAGGCAATAGAAGGCCCTTCCATCTCCTGATAAACGCCGGACGAAGACCCATATTTGCGTTCCGCTTCATGAATGCCAATGTCGTGCAATATGGCCGCAATCCGCACCGTGTCCGCTTCCGCTTTGGAGAGTTTCTCCCTGCCTGCTATCATGGCGGCAAATCCGTAGACTTTAAGCGCATGGTTGATCCGTTTGGTATCCTTGCCAAAGTAATTTGCCATCTTGTGTAATACGTCTGTTTCAATTTCCATATAAATTGCCTCCTTTCCGATTTTATCTCAGAAGAGAGTAAAACGGTCCTGTAAATATGGTATACCATATTTCTCGGCAATTTTAAACAAAAATTTAACGAACCGACAAAATTTTCGCCTGTTTTGCGCATGGATATTATTCCCACCGGCCCTGCCCGCTTAGTCCTCCAGCAAATGCAGATAAGCGCCGTATCCTTCTTCCTGCATCTTATCCTGCGGAATAAACCGCAGAGAAGCGCTGTTGATGCAATACCTAAGGCCGCCCTTGTCTTTGGGGCCGTCCCCAAAAACATGCCCCAGGTGCGAATCCGCATGGCTGCTGCGCACCTCCGTGCGCACCATACCCGCGCTCAGGTCTGTTTTTGTAACCAGAGCATCCGGCGAGATGGGCCGGGTAAAGCTCGGCCAACCGCAGCCAGAATCAAATTGATCCGCGGATACAAACAAAGGCTCGCCGGACGCAATGTCCACATAAATGCCGCGGGCGTGGTTGTTCCAGTATTCGTTTTGATAGGGCGGCTCGGTCGCATTCTGGCGGATTACCCTGTATTGCAGGGGCGCCAGCTTCTCTTTCAATTCCGCGTCCGTTGGTATTGCATATGCGGCTTCTTTTTTCTGTTTCAGCGCCTGTTTGGCCAGGGAAAGGTCTATATGGCAGTACCCGTGAGGGTTTTTGCCCAGGTAATCCTGGTGATACTCTTCCGCAGGGAAGTAGCCCCGGAGCGGCAGAACCTCCACCGCCACCTTTTTTTTATGTTTTTCCTGCTCCGCCGCCACCGCACGCTCAATCTCTTCCCGGTCCTGCACCTCCGCATAGTAAATACCGGTGCGGTACTGCTTCCCCACATCGTTCCCCTGCCGGTTCAGGCTGGTTGGGTCTATGATCAAAAAATAATACTCCAGCAACTCCGCGAGCGAAACCTGCCCCGCATCATAGGTTACCTGCACCGTCTCAGCATGGCCCGTTTTGGGGATATCGTAATATCCCGGGTTTTGGGTTTCACCGTTGGCATACCCGGCGCTTGTTTTAATCACGCCCGGAATTCTTTTAAAAAAAGCCTCCACGCCCCAAAAGCATCCGCCCGCAAGCCATATGTCCCTTTTATTATTTACCATAACAATTGCCCTTTCAATCAGAGGGAAACACAACCGTAAGAAGCATTTTAAACCGTTCCACGGCAAAAAGGGAATGGCTTATCTGCGCAGGCATCAGTATCGCATCCCCCTCGTGCACCGTATGCGTGCCCTCCCCAACGGTGACCCGCGCGGCGCCTTCCAGTATGTATACCAGCGCGTCCCCCCCGGATGCGTGGGTACCAATTTCTTCCCCGCTGTCGAATGCGAACAGTGTAACGCTCACATGCTTGTTCTGGGAAAGAGTCCGGCTGACAACCTGCCCCTGGCCATATTCCACCAAAGACTTAAACGCAATTGCCTGCGAGGGCTCCAAATTCTTGATGAATGCCATTTCCCCTCCTAAAACTCCATCCTCTTTATAACAATCCCTTTAATTTCTTTCAGTTTTCCTTCAAGTTCGTCGGCTTCCTTGTCCACATGATCCGCCAGTTCCAGAAGAATCAGCCCCTTGGAGCTACAGGAATCCGCTGCCGCATGATGCAGGCCAAGCCTGGTTTTTATATGGCAGCCGTATTCAGTTAAAATACTTTGCACCGCCGTAGCCGTCTCAATCCTCTGTTCCTGCTCAATACCCAATATAATTTTTTTAAACATTTGTTTACCACCTTTCATATTTTTATATTAGTGTGCGCAAAAAAGGAGCGCATCCATTCCTATATCCTATTGTATCGTATTATTTTTTAAAAAAACAATGCATTTTAAAAATACACACAGCCTTTGTTCCTTAAACAGCCTCTTCCCAATAAAAACCCTTTTCAATTAAATTAAAAAATGGTATTTCTTTGCTTATTTTTTCAAAATTTAAACGATATAATAAATAATTGGTATTTTTTATTATACGTGCAACGTCGTGCAATGCATCCGCAGTTCGTTTTTTTGCAAAACATCCATCAGGAGGACTTGTATGAATTCGGCTCTAATCGGTTTAGTCAACAATATTCTCTTGCTCATAGCCCTAACAGTTGTTTATGAAGTCAGTTACATACTCCCCACAAAAATTAAAAAATTAGCGCCAATCATCAACGGCCTGTTTATTGGCGTGTTTGCCATTTTGATCATGTCATTTCCCATGCAGTATGCAGCCGGCATTTTTTTTGACGTACGTACCATCCTGTTGGGCGTGACGGTCCTCATTTTCGGAGGCATCCCAGCGCTTATCGCCACTGCCCTGGCTATCGCGTACCGCTGCGCCATTGGCGGCGAAGGCCTTTACATGGGCGTTACCATTATGATACTCAGCACCGCCATCGGCTATTTATGGAACCGGTTTTTACTGAAAAAGCACCCCGGCCACAGATGGGCCAATATTTTTTTATGCGGCCTTGCCATCCATTCCTCCATGCTGTTATGCATCCTGATGCTTCCGGAAAGCTCCCGTATGCCTGTTTTTGATATGCTTGCGCTGCCCGTTATTTTAATTTTCCCCATTATAACCGTGCTGCTTTATATGCTTTTGCTGCGCCAGAAAGACCGGAGCGAGTCACTGTTCAAAATCATAGAAGCGGAAAGCCTCTATAAAAGCCTTTTTGAAGACAATCACGCAGTGATGCTGCTGGTGGACCCGGCAAGCGGCCAGATTGTAGAGGCAAACAATGCCGCAAGCCAGTTTTACGGCTGGCCTGTATCCCAACTAAAAGCCATGACTATTGAAGATATCAACGTTCTTCCCCTAGAGTTAATAAAACATAAAATAGAACGGGCTTTTTCCCAGGATGCCAGTTGCTTTCAATGTAAACATAAAAAAGCCTCGGGAAGCATTGTAGAGGTGGAGGTATACAGCGGCCCCATCTGCGTCAAAGGCAAAGCGATTATCTATGCAATCATTCATGATATATCCGAACGCATGGCTGCCATAGAGGCTTTACAGGAAAGCGAAAACCGCTTCCGTTCATTGGTGGACGGAGCTCCCGATACTATTTTTATTGAAACCAACTCAAAATTCAGTTTTATCAATAAAGCGGGAATCAGGCTGTTTGGCGCGGTTTCCAGAGACCAGCTGATCGGCCAGCCGGTTATGAACTTTTTTCATCCGGATTATCACGGGCTCATTCAGGACAGGATTGAAATATTAAGGCAGGATAAAAAACCCGTTCCTCTGGTTGAGGAAGTATATATACAACTGGACGGCACACCCATATGGGTTGAAGTACAGGCAATCCCCATTAATTATGGCGATGTGGACGGCGCAATAGTATTTGCGCACGACCTGACGACGCGCAGGAAGCTTCAGGCAGTCAACGCGGAGATTGAAGCGCAACTCCGGCAGCAGCAAAAGCTGGAGGCAATTGGAACACTTGCGGGCGGCGTTGCCCATGAAATTAATAATCCAATTAATGGTATTATCAATTACGCGCAGCTTATTCTGGATTCGGACACGGGGAATGAAAGCGTTGTTGAATACGCAGGAGAAATCATTCATGAATCAGAGCGTATTTCCGAAATTGTCAAAAACCTTCTGCAATTTTCACGGAATGAAAAACAGGCGCACAGCTACGCAAGCATATACGACATTATCAACCAGACGGTTTCCCTGATCCGTACCATCATAAAAAAGGACCAAATTGATTTTCAAATAAATTTGCAGGAAAATCTGCCGGATATCAAATGCCGCAGCCAGCAGATCCAGCAGGTTTTGATGAATTTGCTGACCAATGCGCGGGACGCGTCCAACGAAAAATACCCGCAGGTTCATGCGAACAAGATCATACTTCTCACATGCGACCAACTCCACAGGGACAACCGCAAATGGATCAGGATCATGGTGGAAGATCACGGCAATGGCGTTCCGGAATCTATACAAGAAAAAATTTTTGAGCCCTTTTTCTCCACCAAAAACAAAGACAGGGGCACAGGGCTTGGTTTGTCTATTAGTTTTGGCATTGTAAAAGACCATCACGGAAGGCTATATTTATTGACCAAAGAAGGACAATTTACCCGCTTTTTTTTAGAACTGCCCGTAGATAACGGTTGGGACCTGGAGACCAATTAAGGAGCTTTTGTTTATGTACAGAATACTTATTGTGGACGATGAAAAAAGCATACGCCTTACGCTGAGGGAATTTCTGATTAAAGAGGGGTACAGTGTAGACACCGCATCAGATGTACCGGAGGCTAAAAAACATTTGGAGCGGATTACATTTGACGTTGTAATCACAGATATCGTAATGCCCCAGTCCAGCGGGATTGAACTGATAGAAGAGATCCGATTGCATTCGGATACCATGCAGCTCATCATCATGACCGGCGAACCTACCGTGGATACAGCCATACGCGCTGTGCGCAGCGGCGCAAACGATTATTTAACCAAGCCGATCAAAAAGGACACGCTTATCAAGGCTGTCCGCCAGGCAGCGGGTATGAAAACGCTGCTGGATGAGAAGCGGCGCCTGGAGAACGAAAACCTGCTCTATCAGCGGA
Organism: Bacillota bacterium; assembly: GCA_023408315.1. Lineage (GTDB taxonomy): Bacteria > Bacillota > Clostridia > Christensenellales > Christensenellaceae > JAEYKI01. Next base: position 68,699 of record JAEYKI010000019.1, on the reverse strand, counting down.
GCCTGGAAGAGATTGTGCGCAATAAAACACAGGCCCTGCATAACAGCATGTCCGGCATTATCTCCCTGCTTTCGGACGTTGTGGAGGCCAGGGATCCGTATACGGCCGGGCACCAGCTCAGGGTGGGCAACCTGTCCGCAGATATCGCGCGCAAAATGATGCTCTCCCGTAAAACCATGGACATTGTTCAGGTAATTGGCTATATACACGATATAGGGAAAATAGGCGTTCCCATTGAAATATTATCCAAGCCCGGCCATCTCACTCCTCTTGAAATGCAGATCATACGCGAACATCCATATAACGGATACAGGATGCTCCGGAAGGCGGACCTGCCGGAGATTATTGCAGACACTATTTACAGGCACCATGAACGCTGCGACGGCACCGGTTATCCTCTGGGATTAAAACAAAGCGAAATCAATATAGAAGCACAAATCATCATGGTTGCGGACGTTGTGGAGGCAATGATTTCCCACCGCCCCTACCGCCCGGCATTGGGCATAGACGCAGCCCTGGACGAAATTATGCAGCATTCGGGCAGCGCATACAACGCGGAAATTGTAAACGCATGCTTTGACCTGATCTATAAGGACAATTATTCTATGGACAATATGCAGCACGAAATTGTTTTCCCTATGTAAAAATGGATTATATATAATACATAAATTAATTCTTTAAGGAGGCACTGTTATGAAAACAATATATACGGCGACCATGATAAATACAGGCGCGCGCAAAGGCCAGGCAATCTCGCCGGACGGCGGTTTTGTTTTGCAGATGGTAACACCTGCCGAAATGGGCGGCAATCCCAAAGACCAGGGCACCAATCCGGAGCAACTTTTTGCAGCCACATATTCCTCCTGCTTCAACGGAGCGCTGCAGCATATCCTGCGGCAGGATAAAATCCAGTACGAGGGCAGCACCGTTACCGCAGATGTTTCCCTGGTGGAGGATCCCACGGACAACGGGTTTAAAATTGGGGCAACCCTTACGGTTTCCATAAAAGGCCTGCCTATTGAGCAGGCAAAAGAATACACGGCAAAAGCGCATGCGTTCTGCCCGTATTCCAAGGCCATTCGCGGAAATGTGGACGTACAATTAAACGTTGTTGAATAAATATAGCCCCTTCAAATTGCCGGCATGCCGGCAATTTTTTTAACTCTTTTGAATAGTATTGACAAAAAATAGGATTGTGCTACAATATCTTTAGCACTCATTTAAACAGAGTGCTAACATAATTTGTATCTGTCGAAAGGATTGGAAGCTATGTCAAAACAGGAATTCAAGGCTGAATCCAAACGGTTGCTGGATTTGATGGTCAATTCCATCTACACCCATAAAGAAATTTTTTTACGCGAACTGATCTCCAACGCAAGCGACGCCATTGATAAAATGTATTATAAGGCATTAACGGATGAAAACGTGGCGTTCAGCAAGGAGGATTATTATATCCGTATCAGCGCGGATAAAAAAAGCCGCCTGCTGACCATAACGGATACGGGCATAGGCATGACGCAGGAAGAGCTGGAAACCAACATAGGCACCATTGCAAAAAGCGGCTCCCTGGATTTTAAAACCGAAAACGAGAAAAAAGACGGTGTGGAGATCATTGGCCAGTTTGGCGTTGGTTTTTATTCCGCTTTCATGGTGGCAGAGTCTGTTACCATTATCAGCCGCGCTTTCGGTTCCGAACAGGCGTATAAATGGGAATCCTCCGGCTCGGACGGGTACACCATTGAACCTGCTGAGCGTGGCACAGTGGGAACGGACATTATTCTTAAAATCAAACCCAACACAAAGGACGAAAAATACGACGAATATCTGGATCAGTACACCATTAAAAACCTGGTAAAAAAATATTCCGATTTCATCCGCTATCCCATTCGCATGGAAATCTCCAAAAGCCGCCTGAAAGAGGGCAGTGAAAAGGAGTACGAGAATTACACGGAAGACGAAGTATTGAACAGCCAGGTGCCCATCTGGCGCAAAAACAAACGTGAGCTTAAGGAAGAAGATTACGAGAAGTTTTATAACGACAAACGCTTTGGCTACGACAAACCGCTTAAGACCATCCACGTAAGTGTGGACGGCGCAACAAGCTACACAGCCCTGCTGTTTATACCCTCCAAAACGCCGTTTGATTTTTATACCAAAGATTTTCAGAAAGGCCTGGAGTTGTATTCCAACGGCGTAATGATCATGAACAAGTGCGCGGACCTGCTGCCGGACTATTTCGGCTTTGTGCAGGGGTTGGTGGATTCCCAGGATTTTTCCCTGAACATTTCAAGGGAAATGCTGCAGCACGACAGGCAGCTTAAAGTAATCTCTAAAAAAATAAAGGACAAGATCAAATCCGAGCTGGTGGCCCTGCAGAAAAAAGACCGTGAAAAATACGGCGAGTTCTACAAAAGCTTTGGCCGTTCTCTTAAATATGGTCTGTATAGCAGTTACGGCAGCGAAAAAGAAACGCTGGAAGACTTGCTGATGTTCTATTCCTCCAGGGAAAACAAGCTGGTTACCCTGGAAGAATACGCAAGCCGCATGCCGGAGGGGCAAAAATACATCTATTACGCAGCCGGAGAAAGCAACGAACGTATTGCCAAATTGCCGCAGACCGAACTGATTGCGGACAAGGGATATGAGATTCTCTACTTCACGGAAGACGTGGACGAATTTGCCATCCGCATGCTGGGGACCTACAAGGAGAAAGAATTTAAATCCGTATCCGCGGGCGGCGATTTAGGCTTGGATGAAGAAAACAAGGAAGAGCAAAAAGAGCAGTCTGCTGAAGAAAAGGACCTGTTTTCGTTTATGCAGGAAACCCTGGGCGATAAAATCAAAGAGGTTCGCTTATCCAAAATATTAAAAAGCCACCCCGTATGCCTTACCAGCGACGGCGCTCTCTCCATTGAAATGGAAAAAGTGCTGAGCACTCTGCCGGGCGACCAGCAGGTCAAGGCGGACAAAGTGCTTGAAATCAACCCAAGCCATGCCGTGCTGCAAACCCTGAAACAGGCGTTTGCGGGTGACAAAGAGAAGCTTAAGATGTATACGCGCCTTCTCTATAACCAGGCGCTTTTGATTGAAGGCCTGCCGCTTCAGGATCCCATGGAATTCACAAACGATATTACTGCTTTAATGAAATAGCCGTTGTGTTTTATGAGGGCGCCGCCCTCATATCCTGGCCCCAAAATGTAAGATTAAATAAAAAAACAAGCAGTTTCATTTATAAGCTTAATGCACTAACTGCTTGTTTTTTTTTCAACATTAAATTCTTTAACCATTTTAAAAAAGACGGGAGGGGTATGGGGCGCCATATATCAAGCGGCGCGCCCGCGGAAAAACTTTTTGGTAAACATGCGCATAACGCGCCCGAACATTTCTACGCGAAGCAGCATTGCCAACAGCGCAAAAACCAGCAGACCTGCACCAAAGCTCTCTATAAACCGGGCAAGGTGTGCGGTAAAACCGGTTTCTTCTGCCGGAATCAAGCCATGCACAAAATAGGCGGCAACCATGCATACGGCGGTGGCAATAAATATTTTTGCAAATTCTCCAACCGATTTTCCAAAACCCATTTTACCCATTTTTTTACGGAGAACGCCAAACATAACAACAACGGAAGCCAGGCTGGCAATAGAGGTGGCAAACGTAAGGCCCTGCGGCCCCATGGGGCCCATCAAGATTATGTCCAGCGCAATGTTGAGGGATACGGAAAACAGTCCCACAAACATGGGTGTTTTGGGCATCTGAAGCGCGAAAAACACACGCGTAAGGAAAACGCGCATTCCAAAACCAAATATACCCGCAACGTAAAAAGAAAATACAGGTGCCGTAAACAGGGTATTCTCCGCCGTATATTTTCCGTGCTGGTAAATAACGCCTATAATATCTGTGCTGCAGATAATGGAGAGGACGATTACAGGGAACGTGAGCAGCGCCACCACCTCTGTGGATTTGCGCACAGTGCTTTTCAGCTTTTCCATCTGCCCCAGCGCCGCAAAATTGCTGAGCTCCGTAAACATAATGGTGGTTATGGGCGTTATTAAAATACCAATAATCATCTGCGCTATGGAAAAGCTGTTATTCAGAGCGGTAACGGCTCCCGTAACCAGCCTGGAGGCAAACAGCGTGTCCGTCCAGGTATTAATCTCGTCAAACCCTGTGCTGAGCAGGGCGGGCACGGCAATCTTGAACGTCTGCCGCAGGTTTCTGTCCTTCAGGTCCAGCCTTGCCCTGTATTTAAAATTTTTCCGCATAAACGGCAGAACAATGATCACCTGCATTACGGCAGATAACGTCGTGGCCCACGCGATGACCTGGATGTCTTTGGAAAGCAGCGAAGCGACAATGATGCAGCCGGAAAGGGGAAATCCCACCAACTGTTCGGGGATAAACACACGCCGTGCGTCAAGCAGGTCTGTCATGGTGCCCTGGATGGACCAGAAGAAAATGGTGGGAAACATAATCTGCGTCAGCAATGCCGTCATCTGCAGGCCTTCCGCAGGGCCCTGGTACATCAGCGGAGCGATCTGGGGCGCAAAAAAATAGCATATGGCGCTTAAAACAAGCCCACACGCCATAAAAAAATTAAGTATATTGCTTGCGTACAAATTGGCCTGGCGCTCGCTTTGGTTCAGGCGTATTTTTGTGTAAATGGGTATAAACGCCACGCTGATGGCGGCGGTAAATCCTATATATATAACGCTTAAAAGTTTATAAGAAGCGTTGTAAGCGTCTGTCTCTATATTCTGTCCAAACATGGCCGAGAAGACCATCACGCGTGCCAAACCGGCCAGTTTGCTTAAAATAATCACTAAAGAAACGGCCATGGCGGTCTTGATCGTACGTTCGTCGCCATGCGTTTTTGGCTTTCTTACGCTATCGGTGCCTTTGTATCTGCTCCCAATATCCTTTTCCTGGACGCCTAATCTTCTCATTATTTCATACGGGCCAACCCGTATCCCTTCCGTTTAAAACAACCCAATTCATTGCGCAACGCATTCATTATAATGAAATGGCAAAGATTATTCAACCTATTTATTGAATCCCTGCTGGCAAACAAGGCATTCAAAGGCTTCTTAGCTGATGCGCACAGCATATATGCGGCGTTTTCTTGTTCCCACCACCACCGTGTTTCCAAACACGGCGGGCGATGCTTCTATATTGGACCAAAGGTATACATGATCCAGAACCCTGCCGGTTGTTCCCTCCATTAAAAACATGTTGCCGTCCGAATCGCACTGAATGATGTACGCTTTACCTCTTGGTGTATAAACAGCAACTGGAGAACTCCAGCAATAATTCTCAAAACGCGTTCTCCATACTTCCCTGCCGGTCTTTTTATCCAATGCCACCAGCAAGCCCGCCCCAAACGCGGGCGTATGCGCTACAGGATATATCACCAGGTCCGCAATGTCGTTTTTACCAAGCACAGGCGTTGCCTGCACGCCGCCCGATACGCCGGTAACGCGCTGGCAGGGATACATGGGTGTTTGCCAAACAATCTCGCCCGTAGCCGCGTTAATCTTCCAGATGGGTATGCCGCCGCTCGTAGGTTCGGATCCTCCGTTTGCCGTGATATGAAGGGATGTGGAAATATAAATATAGCACGCGTTCTCTTCAGGGCACTCCTCAAACACCGGAGAAGTGTTTGTATCGTCCAATACATCCTGCGCCCAAATAAGCCGCATGGTATTCAAATCCAGGCACATCAGCTTGCCGCCGTTGTCCGCAATATACAAATAATTACGCCAGATGCACGCGGAATCCTCCATACCCCACCAGCGGGCTTCCGGCGTGTTCTTGGGTCCGTCCTTGTATTCGGGCGTGGCATAACGGAACTTCACCGGCTCGCCCGGCGCCACGCTCAGGGCACCCGTTTGCCTGTCAAACCGTGTGTTCAGCTTTATGGTATATAAAAGGCCGTTCTCACCCGGTTCTATAATAGTATCCGTAGCAATGTCAAACAGTGGGCTGGAATCGTAGCTCTGGTACACCCTGGGCGAATCCGGGTCTTTTTGCCCAAACGTATAAATCAGCTTCTGGTCAATCAGGCTGTAGATACGCGCGCGCACCGTTTCCATGCCCGGCGGATCGTCTGCGGGGCCCACAAACAGCATGGGCGTACCATCCGGATACAGGCTGGCAGTGCCCTTGATGGGTCCGCCCCCCGTGTGGATGGGCGGGCGCGTCGGTTTGCCGTCCTTTAGATCCATAAAGTATATAATGCCGTCCATGCAGGCATAAATCACTTCCACCAGGTTACGGTCCGCCTTTTTTTCGGGGCAGATGTTCATGCGCCGCCTGATATCGCCCGGCCAGCGGATCATCAGGGGCTGGCCTGTCCAGCCGCTGCCTGTCCAAAAACTGCGGCCCTTGCGTTTGGTGGTGGAGCTGCGTGCCACCCGGCCTGTCCTGATGTTCCAGACCTTGCTCAGTTTTTCTTTTTCAATCTTTACCCTGCCAAAGCTCGCCGTATCCCGGTAATTGTTTCCGCGAAACGTCACAATGCCCTGCACTTGGGCGTATTCGCTCCCCGGACCAAAACAGATAGGCTCACTCCGGCTGTAATCCTTCACAATTTGAGATCCAACCAAAACGCCGGTCGTCAAATTAAACGCATCGGGACATGTTTGCTCGGTAGCCGCAACAGACATGCAGACAGCCTCCGCAGGCGTTTCGCTCACATCCGCCGGAATCACCAGGCCGGGCTTTCCGGGCCTTGCGGTCTGTCTGAAAAATTCCCTGATAAACTTAAGCAGTTTTTTAGCTTTTTTTATATATTTTCTCATCAAACGCTCGCAAAACAATTGAATTTTTTAGCCTTTTTTCTATTATAAACTAAAAGAAAACGTACTATTTGTCAAGTTTTATATGATTTATAGGGTTAAACACACTATTCCCTGGTCTCGCTTTCAGGGCTTCCCAACTCCACAAATTCTGTAACCTTGTCCGTAAAAACAATGCCGTCCAGGTGATCCAGTTCGTGGCAAAGGCATTTGGCCAGAAGCCCCTCCCCTTCCAGTGTAATTTCCTGGCCGTTTTCGTCCAATGCGCGTACGCATACCTTCACGGGGCGGATTACTTTTCCCCAAACGTCCGGAAAACTAAGGCATCCCTCCAGCACTTCTCGCGTACCTTCCTGGCTGACCATCACCGGATTCACAAGCTGAATCAAGCCTTCGCCAACGTCCATAACAACAAGCCTGCGCAAAATTCCAATCTGGTTGGCTGCAAGCCCCGCGCCTTCTTCTTTATACATGGTATCCGCCATGTCTTTTAATATTTCCTTTACATGGGCGTCTACCGCATCCACATTTCTGCATTTTTTTCTGAGCTGCGGGTCGTCGCCCGTTCTGATATTTCTGATAGCCATGTTTTTCTCCTATTGATACTATGTGCTTTTTTTGCTTTTTTTATATTTAGTCCGGTAAAAGGCTATTCCCGGCCCAAATAAATATCCAGCGCTTCTTCTTCGGTTGCAACGAATAAAAACCGTTTCGCGCGGTTGGATTCAAATATAAAATCCCGCAGGCTTTTGCTTTTGATAGCTGCAAAGTCTCCCGCAAACGCAAGCCTGAATCCGTAGTTGGTAAACTTCTGCAATATTTCACCGGCAAAACCGGTTTTTAAATCAAAAAATTCCTGGGGAACGGAAGTTTTGGGCACAACCGCGCAGTCGCAATCCGTATCATACCGTATCTGCATCATAAAATCAAGCGCGCCCTGCACGCCAATGAATACCATTCCCTCACCGGTAACAACCGCCACCTTATTTTCGCCATTTTGGGCAATGCGGGTTTCCATGAATAACTCCCTTTATATACTTTCCATATTATTATATTCGTAAATGCCGCTTTTCCGCAATTACAAATTACTTGAATCATATCCGCCGCCCAACCCGGCGGTCTGCAATCACGGGCAGATATTCTTTATTGCAAAACTAATTAAGTTAGTTTATAATATAATTACATTAGTTTTTTGGGAGATGCGTCATGGCAGAGATGATTTTGCTCCCCTTTGTCGGGTTTATCATAGGACTTTTTGTCTTTATTATGGGCGGAGGCGGAGGCGTTTTTTATGTAGGCATCCTCACCGGGCTGTTTAATATTCCCCCCGTAATAGCCGCATCCACATCCCTTGCCACCATGATCCCTACCACCGCAGTGGGCGCGGGTATTCACTGGCGGTCCGGCAATCTCAGCCTGAAATACGGGTTATGGATGCTGGCCGGGGCAGCCGGGGGCGCGGTTGCGGGTTCCCTGTGCTCCGGACTGCTGCCGCAGGACATTTACGCCAAAATTACGGGCATATTTTTGATTGGCTTGTCCGTGCAGATGCTTGTGCAGATACTCAAAAGCAGGAAGGCTGATCAGAAGGGCGCGGGCGCTTCCCGCAAAACGGCGGTGCTTTTGCCTCTGTTATACGGAGTTATGGGCGGCGCCATGTCCGGCCTTATTGGAATCAGCGGAAGCGGACCCATTATTGTCGGCCTTTCCGTGCTGGGTTGCAGCGCGCTGCAAATTGTGGGCACCTCTCTTTTTGTGCTCTCAGGCGTCTCTGCCTCCGGGTTTTTGATGCACCTGCAGCTTGGCAATATAGACTGGCCCCTGGTAGGCTTGCTGCTGATCGGAACCGTTACAGGAACGCTTACCGGCCCGCACCTCCTAAAAAAAGTAAACAAGTCCAAATTTGAGAAGGGTTTGAAACCCGCCCTTTTCTGTCTGACGGTAGTAATGGGAATTCTGATTGTTTTAAAATAGAATAAGGAGGAATGGACATGGAGATTCAAACCGGCGTTTTTATGCTGGAAGCAAGCCCGCACAGCCATGTTTTTCTGATACAGGGTGAGGAAAATATTTTGATTGATACCGGCATGCCCGGCCAGGGCAACAAAATTCTGCAGGAACTTGCCCCTCTTGGCATTGATCCAAAAAGCATCCGGCATATCCTGCTTACGCACCACGATGTCGACCACATTGGAAATGCGGCGCAGATGGCGGAAGCAACGGGCGCGCAGCTTTGGGCGCCCACGCAGGATATCCCCTATATTGCCCGGGAAAGCCAGCGCCCCGGCGTAAAGCGCATAATCAACGCTATATTCAAAACAAAAATTCCGGGCAGTCTGCAACCCATACCGCCGGGTTGGGAGATAAACGGCGTAAAAGCAGTTGCCTCACCCGGACACACGCCAGGACACACAATTTTTATATATAAAAAAATAGCGTTTGCAGGAGATTTGCTGCGCATCCGCGGCGGGGTCCCGTCGCTCAGCCCCAAATACATGAATTGGGACTACGAGCAGGCCAAACGTTCCATCGGCCTTCTTTTCAACTTTGAAACAGAATGGATCTGCCCCGCGCACGGTCAGCCCGCCATTATGAACGGCGCTCTCCGCAGCTTCATCGCGCAATACGCGCGTTAGGAGATGCTATGCCTCAAAGATCATTGAACAGGGCCGTCATTCTGGCAGCCGCCGCAGCCCTTGCGGAAGAGATTGGCCTGGAAAACCTTACCCTCAAAGGGCTTGCCACAAAACTTGGCATAAAATCCCCCTCCCTGTACAACCACATCGGCGGCCTTGGAGACCTGCTGGCGGGAATAGCTGCTCTTGGCCTTCAGCAGTTTGAGGAGGCCATTCGGAACGCGGCGGTGGGCAAATCAAAAGACGACGCGCTGCTTGCGCTCGCCTTTGCATACCGGCGTTTCGCCAAACAAAATCCGGAGCTTTACAAATGCATCATGAGCCTGCCCCGGTTTGACGCTCCACCCCTGCGGGAATCCGTAGACGGGGTGGTGCGCACGCTGCTGGTGGTTTTGGAACCGTACCAATTAGAAAAACCGGATGCCATGCATCTGATCCGCATATGGAAAAGTTCCATTCACGGATTCATCACGCTGGAAGCAGCCGGTTTTTTTAAGACCGAATATGATATTGAAGAAAGCTTTTCCAGGCTCGTCGCGTGCATCCTGAACGGTATGCGCAAACCGGTCTGAAATTCTCTTTCCTGCAGCAGGCCTACAGATTTTTTTCTCTTACATATTCCCCTATTTTTTTATCCAATACGGATATGTGCTTCACCAGCCAATCCAGAATCATCTGGTTTGCGCTGATGATCAAAGAAATGTTGCCGCCGGATTCATTGAATTCTTTGCGCATTTCACCCAGCTTAACAATAAATTCGTCGTGCAGCTTTTTTTGAAGAGGATAATCCGGGTAATTAATCTGCTGCATATATTTTTCTTCATCCGCAAAGTGCTTTTTGGTATAATCGTCCAAAAAGCCAAACAGTTCGCCAATGAACTCCGCGGCCTTATGATTCCGCCCGGCTTCAAACAACTGGTCCGCCATTTCAAACAGCTTGATGTGCTCGCTGTCTATCAGTTCTACTCCAACCGCTAAATTTTTTGTCCAGGGCATAACTCTTATCTCCTTATCATTTTTTATGTACCGGGAAATTTAACCTTTAACCGATTTAGCATAGTCTCCTATTTTCTTGTCCTCTTTGGATATGTGCTTTAAAAGCCAGTCCAAAATGATTTGATTGGCGTTGATGATGAGTACAATGTTGCCGCCGGAGACCTGATAATCTTTTTTTAATATGGCAATCTGCTGTATAAACTCGTCGTGGGCTTTCTTCTGGTGCCGATACTCCGGAAAACCAATCTTGAGCATATAGGCTTCCTCGTCTGCAAAATGTTTTTTAGTGTACTCGTCCAAAAAATTCAGAAGATCCACAATAAACTCCATAGCCTTGTTGCTTTTGGTTGCTTCAAAAAGCCGGTCCGTCATTTCAAAAAGATTCTTGTGCTGCTCGTCAATCGCATCCACGCCGATTGAAAGATTCGGGTTCCACTGCATATGTTTATTCTCCTTTCAATGTTGCAATTTGCTTGCCGGTTCTTTTTCAAAAACAATGCCCTTTAATCCGTTTTTCTGGCCCGCGCCGTACGGCGGCCTTCTGTGCATGAGACGCTTTGGCGCATACGGATATTTTCCGGAAAATAAACAGCGGCCAGAAAAATTCTTATTCTTATTTGTAACGCACTTTATATGGCTTCAAACCGCAATATCAACATTCTGTGCGGCGCCCCTATTCCGCCTCCATAGGGGAGTACCGTTTCAATTACGGAACACTTCTGCGCTAAACTTGCAGACAACCGAACCGCTGAACTGCCGATTCTCATGGTACCTCTTTTTTTAAAGATACTGATCCTTTACGTTAATCTATCGTACTTATTCATAAAAAATTTAGCCATTCAGCCAGTATTACGCATGGGCAGAGCTGCGCCGGATTTCCCGGAAAATCAAACAGGCAGGCCACAAGGCCTGCCTCTCAGAAGAGCAATTTGCTTGCTATATAAATGCCGCTGGAATCCAGCCATACGGTTTTCCCGCGAAGCCTTCTGTGCACCCGTTACTGCGCTTTTTTTACGCGCAAAAGAACCCGCGCCAGTCCAAAAAACGGTTTAAGTGCGCCCTCCAACTCGCGGTCCACCTTCTTCAATTCCGCGGGAATTTTTATATTCTGCGGGCAATGGATCACGCATTTGCCGCATTCCCTGCAACGTGAAGCAACGGCCGGCTGCGCGCTCAGCACGCCCAACGATTTTAAGTATTCACTGCGGTTTCCTTTTTTACCGGTTAAATACCTGTCGTTATAAATGGAAAAGCAGCCCGGTATATCCACGCCCGCCGGGCAGGGCATGCAATAGCCGCATCCGGTGCAGGGCACTCTGGTTTTTGTAAGCAGCTCCGCCTTAATCGCGCCAAACATCGCCAGTTCTTCCTGCGTCAGAGAATCCGGCAGCGCCTCTCCCGCAATGCGGATGTTTTCCGCAATCTCCTCCTCCGTACTCATGCCGGAGAGCAGCAGCGTTACTTCCGGGTGGTTCCACACCCAGCGCAAAGCCCATTCCGCTGTCGTCCGCTCCGCGTTGTGCGCTGCAAAAGTACTTTTAACGCTCTCGGGCAGCCTGTTCACCAGCCTGCCTCCGCGCAGGGGTTCCATCACCATTACAGGAACGCCCAGATGATGGGCCAGCAAAAGGCCAGATTTTCCTGCTTGGTTGTTCTCGTCCAAATAGTTGTACTGTATCTGGCAAAAATCCCAGGGATACGCCTGGATGAGCTCCTCAAAATCCGCCTTGCTTCCGTGAAAAGAAAATCCAATGTTCCGAACGGTCCCGGCTTCCTTGAGTTCTTCCAGCCAGCCAAGCACGCCAATGCTTTTCAAAAAATCAAACCGCGTTTTATCCGTCATCATGTGCAGCAGATAATAATCAATCCGGTCTGTTTGCAACCTCTCCAATTGGGTGGCAAATATCTTTTTTGCGCCTTCCAGCTTGCGCACAATAAAGGGCGGCAGCTTGGTGGCAATCTTTACGCGGTCCCGGTAGCCGTCCAGCAGGGCTTTACCAAGAAGCACCTCGCTTTTGCCGCCATGATACACGTAGGCGGTGTCAAAATAATTTACGCCCTTCTCTATGGAATCTCGTATCATGGCAATGGCTCTGGGCTCGTCTATGTTCCCATTACCGCCCTTTGTGGGAAAGCGCATGCATCCAAATCCCAGGATGGATAATTCGTCCCCGTTTTTGGGGTTTTTTCTTGTAAGCATTTATCGTACACTCACTTTCGCTATAAATTCTGCGCCGGGCAACGCCGCATGGCTGGTAAATTCAAATGCCGCATGGTTTCCATGCTCCTCAATGGCAAGCCACAAATGGCACAAGGCTATTCCCATGTCTATACGGTTGAATTTTCCATACAGCGCCCCTTTAATGGGGTTAAACTTTTTGCGGTACAGCAGTATTTCCCGGGAACTGCCTGCCAAAAGCCAGGACTGCGTATTTCCTGCAGACGGCGCAAGGCGCACCGGCTCCAGCAATTCATTCGAGCCCCCCGCCTGCGATATTTCACCCAGCGCCAGCCGTTTGAATTCCGAAACCTGCGAGCGGCGGGCAGGCTCCGCCGCCCTGCCAAACCCCAGCATAATCACGTATTCCATTCCAGTTATTGCAGGCGCGCTGCCCGAAGGCTTGCCCATTCCAATCCAGCAGCTTCCATATCCGTTTGCGGAGAGCCAAAGATCCACCTGCTGCAATATAAACCCGGCGTTAAGCAAATACCCCTCTTTTTTCTCTGAATAAAAGCAAATATAATGCGGCGCTTTTACGGATACCATGCCCATCTGCTGTGCGTTTATAAGCAGAATGTTGTATGAAATATCCTCAATCAAAGGCTTTGCCTGCGCTGCAAAGGCTTCAATCTCCGCAAGGGCCTCTGCCGGAAGTGGATTCATATCATACTTCCGAACCGATTTTCTGTAAAATATGGCTTCATATAGTTCGTGGTTCATTTTCACACCTCCTGATTGTGATTTCCCGGAAAATACCGTTTAGGGGAACATCGCGGCAATAAACTGCTGCGCAGCCTGATCCCGCTGCGCCTTGTCATAAAAATCAAAACCCGTTTCATTCAAGTTAACGGCTGCCTTTAAAAACAGAGCGTTTACAAAGCCTTCTGTAGCCATTTGCCGGATATGCATCTGCCGCGGGTCGTTTGCGCAAAGCTCTGCCAGGCAGCTTTGGAACAACTCAGACTGGCCCACAACATGCGGCACGCTGCTTGCGTTCTCCAGGTCTTCCAGCATTGCAATCCTGCTAATTTCCGCGTTCTCCGCACACAAGTCCAATATCCTTTGCAGCGCGGCGGTCATTTTTCGCGTGGGCGTTGCGTCCGCCTCAAAATGCAGGCCCTCCGACAGCATTTTTTTTGTGCACCCCATCACCTTTTTTACCGCCGTTTTCATCAGATTATCCTTGCTCTGGAAATGGTAGTTCACCATGCCGTTGCCAACGCCGGCTTTTTCTGTAATATCCGCAACAGTGATTTCACTGGGCTTGTTTCCCTGGCAGATCAGCTCAATGGTGGCGTTCACCATTCGTTCTTTTGCATTTTCCATGTCACCTTACCCCATTTTTTAACAGCTGTATGATATACAGTATTGCATTCAGTTTTAAGAATGTCAATTAAAAAAAGATTAAATATTTATAAAATATTTCCTGTTTTTATCTTAAATACTTATGCTTGACAGGCAGCCAAAAATCAAATACGCTTAATGCGCAATTATCTTTATTATTTGAAGGGTACATATATGAACAAAAATCCGCAAAAAGCCGTTTTAATCACAGGCGCAAATGCCGGGCTTGGTTTTGCCTGCGCTAAAAGCATAGCGCAGATGATCCCCGGCTGCATTGTTGTTGTTGCGGGGCGCAATGCGCAGCGTATTCAAGAAGCGGCGCGAAAATTAAAGGAGTGGTCTCCCTGCGCACAGTTTATTCCCATGCTTCTGGATTTGGCGTCCCTTGACTCTGTCCGCAAATTTGCGGAAGATTTCAAAAGTTCGGGCATCCCGCCCCTATCCTGCCTAGTCTGCAACGCAGGCATCCGGCCCACGCAAAAAATAGAGGTAACCCGGGATGGTTTTGAAGCCGTATTTGGCGTGAATTATCTTGGGCATTTCCTGCTTACGCAGTTGCTGCTCCCCCATATGGCGGAGGCAGGCCGCATTCTGTTTGTTTCCAGCCGCGTACACGATTACCGGGATGTTTCCCCTTTCCCAAAACCCATCTACCAGAAACCCGCCGAACTGGCCGACCCGCATCCGCCGCAGGGCATGAGCGAACAATCTTTTTGTGTGCGCGCCTATTCCAATTCCAAGCTCTGCATCACCATGTTCGGCTTTGAGCTTGCGCGGCGCCTGCAGGCAGAAGGGCGCGTACAGGCTCTGGTGTTTGATCCCGGCGCAATGCCCACGGACATCGTCCGGGACTACGGCCCGTTTGTGAAAGGCGCGATGCGCGTTGTTTGGCCAGCCGCCCGCCTGCTTCCCAACATGAGCTCAACCGCCGCTTCCGCACGCGCGATGGCCGAACTGGCCGTATCGGACAAATATGAAGGAATTACCGGGAAGTATTACGCCATGATAGGCTCTTACAAAAAAGGCGCAAAAGAAGCGGACCCGAGCCCGCTTGCGTTTGATCTGGAAAAAACAAAGGAATTGTGGGAAGGGAGCGAGGAGCTGATAAAATCTGTATCGGGTCGGTAAATGCGTGTTATAATGCAGCCGTCAATTTCTCCATCCTTTGTATATATTTTTTAAAAATTCTAAAAAAACCTTTCTTGCAGTTCTGCACATAGTCTCCCCGTATGTCCGGATCGTTTACAATTCTCTCAAAATCATATCCGCCCCGCACGGATAAACCGTCTATCCATCCGGCGCGCATGGCCTCCTGTGGGCAATACATCACGCAGCGCATGCACATGGTGCACTTCCATCCAAACGTTATTTTGCCGCCCTGCATGCGTATATTGCCCGCGGGGCATTCCCGCTGGCATTTCCGGCACTGGTTGCACGCGCCCCCAACACGGTACATTTTGCCGTTAAATCTGGCCAGAGGCCTGAATATCAGCATAACCCAAGCCACCAAAAGCGCGGGCAGGTTATACCTTGGCCCATCCGAAACACCGCCAACAAAATCACGCGCCAGCTTAACCGCCAGCTTTTTTGAAAGCGTATAAATCTGCTTTACCACTTCGTCAGGGAAACGGAACTTAATGTTGTACGGCATCAAAAAATGCCTCTCGTATGTTAGGCGGTACCCCTTCATTTTAAGGAGTGAATGAATCCAAAAAGAAGAAGCGTTGTTTATAGGCAAAGGCTCGCCAGCGGTTTTAAAAACAAAAGCCGGAGTGCCGTTTGCGCGGGGCAGTTTTCTTATAAAAGCCTCCACCATACCGGGCGCGTTGAACGCATAAATGGGGTAGCCTATTCCAATTCCGTCCGCGCCGGATACGTCCGGTGCTTTGCCGCGCAGCATACAGCCGTCTATTGCATGGCATTGGGTATGAACGCCCTCGCCCTGCAGGGCGGAAGTAATCATGGACAATACTTCGCGCGTATTGCCCGTGCCGCTAAAATAAAAGATAACAACGTTTTTCAAAAATGTCCTCTCCCACCAAAAGAATAATGCCAATTATAATATGGCGGCTACGGGCAAAAATTGCCTGCGGGCCGAATGCATGATTCCAATGAAAAGTTCACTTCTGCAAAACTTGAATTTATTGCTCTATCCGCTCCGGCTTGCATAGCGATTTTTTATCCGCTGCCGCACGGCCGCATTTTTTGCATATATAAGCGGGTGGATTCACCAATGCCTGGTATTCCTTAAAATGACCGTCCAAAAATCCGTTTTTAGCCAGTTTACACAGGGGCCCTCGGCCCATCGCTTTAGTTTTTTTCTCTTTATGCTTCTTTTCTTTATCCGTTTTTTCCGTTCGGGTTGTTTGACTAACTTCTAAAGTTTGTGGCAGGCTGATTTTGGGCATATAAAACACCTCTCTAAAGTTTATTCCGGTACGGATAATTAATCAACTATATTTGCCTTTCCGTAAACATGTATTTTATCAACCCTAAAAAACAACAAGCTAATATGCTGGCATGGCTTGTTTCATCACAAAATTAAATCATAGCTGATTTGCTCAATTGTTCCCATAAACTCATTTCCGCCTTTTTCTGTCTTTATGGTATATCCAACTTCTTTAAAAAGCAACTCTTTCCCCAAACCGGAATGAAAGGGCACGGCCTCACAGGGAGCGCTCACAGGGGCATATTCCCCGGATTCATCTGTCAGAAACACGTATTTCCTCTCTGCGTTTGCATCCTTAAGTTCCACCTTGCTTCCAATAATCACAAAAGGCGGTATATGTTCCCCAATAGATATATCCAGAAGGTCAAGCGCTTTTTCCACCGTTTTTATGTAAGAATTCAAAAAGCTTAAGACCCGGATATATTCCTCGTAATTTGCAAGGTACCGGTTGGCAATTTTTATTTTGTTGTCCTGCATTTCAAGGGCATGAAATTGAAGGAACCTGTGTATTTCGTTTGTAACAAGCGTTTTCATTATTAACCTCCGTTGCCAGAAGCAAGCGCGGCTTCAGGCTGGTACAGTACTTTTTTAACAAAAATTCTGGCCGCGCCTTCCGGCACCTTCCATTCAATCAAATCTCCTTCTCGATAGCCAAGAATAGCGGTCCCTATGGGAGACAAAACCGATATCTTATTTTCCGTGATGTCGTTCTCATCCGGATATACAAGGGTTAGAGCCTCCTCTTCAAAATCGTCCATCAAAAGGCTGACTTTTGAATGCATGGTAATTACGTCTCGCGGTATATTGCCGCTTGTTACAATAATTGCCCTTCCCAGTTCCTTGTTTAAATCCTTCACATATTCCTTTCCGTTTAAGTGAAACTGAATAAGTTCATCCACCAGTTCCTGCAATTTAACTTTATCTGATTCCGTTATATAAATTTTCCTTGCCATAATTTCCTCCAAAAATTCACACTTTTACAGAATGGATTGTATATTCTCCGTAGCCTTTGCCAATGTCCATAATGCAGGTTGCGTCGTTTTCCTTCAACAAAAGTTCAAGGCCGGATTCAGAGAACGCATAAATCATTCTGGCGCTGCCGCTTGACTGCTCATAGATATTGGAAGTCAAATGGCAGCAATAAGCCTCACTATTTTTATCTGTCAGCGTAACGTCACTGTCTATGATTACAAAGGGTAAAAAACCATTGCGCATTCCGGAAAAATCGCAGATTTGCTCAACCACAGAAATATCTGCCAGAATAGCTTCCACCGCGTGAACATATCCTTTCAAATATTTATGTGCGCCGGATTTCGATAAAAAAAGCTTATTGGCCAGCAGCGTGTCCGTAATATCTTTTCTGTTTTCATCTATATAAATCAATTGCTTGATCATCTGTTCGTAAGATGCTCTGATTAATTGAATGCTCATTAAATAACCTCCCAAATTAAGATTTTAAAAATCACTAATCAGCAGCCCAAAACCTTCTCTATAAATGTAAGCTGGTACTATTAAACAGTATAACTTGTTTTCCATAGGATGTCAATATTGGATGCCGTTTCCATTTAATAGAATTAAAAAGAATTAAATAGCTCTGTTGTAATTTAATATACGCCAAGCAATTAAATACCAATTGAAGCCATTTATGAAAAACTGTTACAGCAATCATGTTCTGGCAATTATTCAAAGAGACTTTATTCTTTAAAAATGTGCGTATTGGCTCATCTGCTGCGCTTTTCCTGTTTTTAATATGCTATACTATTTATGCATCCAAACGGAATAGAGGTAATGTATATTGAAAAAATGTATCATTTTTGATGTGGACGGAACAATTATCAGCAGCGAAGAAATCATCATTAAAACAACGCAAGTGATTGCGGAAAAATACCTGGGCAAAAAGCTTGCATATCAGCAATGCTTTAAAATAATCGGTGTGAACACAGAAAACATTTTACGCAGGATAGGCGTTCCAGAGGCGGAGATTCCCGCGTATTTTCAGATTTATACCGGGCTTTTATCTAAAATGTCCAAAGAAATGCAGCTTTTTGAGGGAATAAAAGAACTTATACTAAATCTTCACAGCCAGGGCTATTATCTTGGCATTGTTACCTCGCGTGTAAAGGATGAATTGGACGACGCAATAGAAAGGTATGATCTGGTCCGGTATTTTAATTGCATCATTGTTGCGGACCATACAAAAAACCACAAGCCCCACCCGGAGCCGATCCATCTTTTTATGAAAAAAACAGGCTTTTGCCAAAACGAAATTTTATATATTGGTGATTCCGTAAACGATTATCTTGCGTGCGAGGCAGCCAAAATAGATTTTGTGCTGGCAAAATGGGGCTGCATCGACGACAGCGCGATACAAGCCCCAAATTTTTCTGCCAAGCATCCCTCTGACGTGATTAAAATAGCGGAATTTTTGAACCAAAACTAATTCCAGAGCTGCCAGCCTGAAACATCCAGCTGTTTATGTTCGTTTTTGCCAACCGCATAAACCGTTCCATTTGCGTTCAACCCAGCGGTATGCGCCCGTCCGGCCGCCAGGGAAACCACATCCCTCCAACCGGATACGTTGCATTGCCCATAATCGTTCAGACCGGCCGCAACCACCGTGCCGTCTTTTTTAAGGCCAACCGTATGGTATCCGCCCGCCGATATGGCAATAATATCCGTCCAGCCAGATACGTTGCATTGCCCAAACTGATTGTCTCCGGTTGCAACAACAGTTCCGTTTTTTTGAATACCCGCCGAATGAAGCCCGCCCGCCGATATGGCAACAATGTTCCTCCATCCTGAAACATCGCACTGTCCAAGATAATCGTCTCCCGCGGCCACAACGGTTCCATCCCGTTTTAATCCTAAAGAATGGTACAATCCTGCGGATACCGCTGCAACATCTGTCCAGCCCGCAACATCGCACTGGTTCAAATCATTGTCACCCGTCGCAACAACTGTGCCGTCTGCCCGTAACCCAAGCGTATGATAATTTCCGCCAGCGATTGAAACAATATCCGTCCATGCGTCTGTTTTGCACTGGCCGTAAGCATTGTCTCCCACCTTCGTAACAGTCTGGGCTGCGGTAAGGCCAAGCGTGCTGAATCCTCCCGCAAAAATTTGCTGCACACGCTCCATCTTTTCCGTTTCCGTTTGCCTAAAGGTGTTATTGCCCGCTGCAACAGCCTTGCCGTCCTGCTTTAATCCCACGGTGTGGTAATTGCCGGCGGCTATTGCAATGCCCTTCACTTTGGGCAGCATTTCCTTTATTTTTTGCTCTGAATCCAGGTAATTTCTTATGCTTTGGAGCGCGCCTATTGCCAGGCCGTATTGCCCTTCCCGCTCATATGCTTGCGCAATCCCGTACAGCCTCTGCGCCGAATCAAAATAACCGGCGCATTTTGAATATAACTGTACCGCAGCTTTTACATCTTTATTTTCTTCCGCCTGCAAAGCAAGATTATAATTGGAAAATGGAATACAAAAACCGAAAATAAATACCGCCGCTGCCGCAGCAGCGGCAGCAAATATAAGCCCGCTTTTTACAGTAATTTTTCTCACCCTGCCCGGCGCTGTTTTGAAATTTCCTGTGTTCATTCTTACCCGCTTTTACTGTTTGCTCAAAAGGGTCAGTATTTCGTCTGCCATTGCCTGCAAAATAATGTTGCAGGAAGTTGCACCCGCATCCAGCACGCCCCTGGAACGTTCGCCAAGCCTGCTGGACCGGCCGAATTTTGCTATAAGCTCCCGGGTGGACTCTTTTCCGGCTTCTGCTGTCTGCTTCATTTTGGTAAGCGCTTGTGCAAAATCGTCTCCATTGTTTATGGCATTTTCAAAAGAATCACACGCGGGGGCAAGCACGTCCACAAGCGTTTTGTCTCCCGTGCGCGCGTCTATAATCTCATACAGTCCGTCGCGTCCGGCGTTCAGCATCCGTAAAAAAACTTTTCCGTCTATTTCATCCTGGGCGCTCCCGGCCATATCCATAAATATGGTGCCGTAAATGGGCCCCATGGAACCGCCTATTTCGGTTAACAAAATATTCCCCAGTTGATCAAGGCACTCCGAAAAACTTAAATCCCTGTCCGCTATGCTTTTTTCACACATGGAAAAGCCCTTGTTCATATTCATGCCATGGTCGCCGTCCCCAATCAACCCGTCAATCTGGCCAAGATATTCGCGGTTGTTTTGTACCTCCCTCACCATTGCAAGCACAATGCGTTTCCCGTCCGCGTTTTTAAATGCGCTCATACTGTTTTCTCCCCTTTTTGAAATTGCCTGAGCCCAACAGAGTCTGTTTCCTTGTCCAGCAGGGCTTTTAATTCATCGTCCAGCTTCATTGCCGTTAATGAAACCCCCATCATTTCAAGCGACGTAAAGTAGTTGCCCACATAAGAGCGGTATACTTTAATGCCTTTTTCCGCCAATATTTTTTCTATCTCGTTATATATCACATAAAGTTCCATAACAGGCGTGGCGCCCAGGCCGGATACCAGCACAGCCAGTTCGTCTCCTGCTGCAAACGGATAATCGTCCGCCACAATGTCCACCATGCGCTTTGCCATGCCCTGGGCCGATTCCAAGGGGCAGACTTCTATTCCCGGTTCTCCGTGGTGTCCAATGCCCACTTCCATGGTGCCTTCCTCTATTTTAAAATTGGGGTGGCCCACCGCGGGAAGCGTGCAGGGGGTAAGGCCTATCCCTACGCTTCTGGTGTGATCGATTGCTTTTTGGGCCGCCGCGACCACCTCGTCCAGGTCCGCGCCTTCGGCCGCCTTGGCAGCGCCCACTTTCCACATAAACACTTCTCCCGCAACGCCCCTTCTTTTTTCACGCTGGTCTTTGGGAGCGGAGGCAACGTCGTCGTTTGCAACAACGGTTTTTACCTCTATACCGTCTTTTCTGATCATTTTTACAGCCATCTTAACATTCATGTTGTCACCGGAATAGTTGCCGTACATGCAGGCAACGCCTTTGCCCGCATGTACGGCCTTAAACGCGTCATAAAACGCTTTTGCCGTGGGTGAAGAACAAATTTCTCCCACCGCTGCAGCGTCCAGCATGTTTCTGCCCACATAGCCTATAAATGCGGGCTTGTGCCCCGAGCCGCCGCCCGTTACCACCGCAACGCGGCCTTTAGGTGCAAATCTGGATTTTACGACCCGTTTGTTTTCCTCAATTCCCTCTACAAGATCACCGTGCGTCTTCAGAAAACCCTGCAGCATTTCGTCCACAATGCTGTCCGGATCGTTCATAATCCTTTGCATATAACATTCCTCCAAATATATAAAATTTAATATTTCATTTCTGCCAGAATCCTGTTCAGGTTTGCCAGCCCCTGAACGGCAAGCTGTTCTCCGGAATCTGCAAATTTTCTCCAGATCGCACAGTTGCCAACAAGCTCGGTAAAGTTTGTATCAAAAGATTCAATCACCGCATACCCCTGATAATCGATTGCTTTCAGAGCGGCAAAAAGCCTTTCCCACGGCACCATTCCCGTGCCGGGTATCCCCCTGTTGCTCTCGCACAGGTGCATGTATCCCAAATATTCTTTTCCGCAGGCAGAGATTGCGTCTTCAAAAGAAAGCTCTTCGCGGATCATGTGGAAGCTGTCCAAATGGACCTTAACATTATCAAAACCCACGTCTTTGCAGTATGCCACAGCGTCCGCGGCCACGTTTAAAAAGTGCGTTTCAAATCTTTGCGCGCATTCAACCGTAATGGTAACATCGCTTGTGTCCTTTGCGTACCGGGCAATTTCGCGCATGGCGGCAGTCGACCAGTCCCATTCCTGCTGCGTCCTTGGCTTGCCCGTAAGGTATCCCCATGCCGCGTAGGTCATTCCGCCAATCAGGCCGGAGCCAATTTCCCTGTTGATATCTATCAGCAGTTTCATGGACGCAACGCCGTGTTTGCGAACCTCCGGATCCGGGGAGATCAAATTTGTCGAATTGTTGAGCGTTGTTGAGGTAATGAGCGGGATGCCTGTCTTTTGGGCGGTTTCCTTTACTTTCTCTGTGGGAAATTGTTCCGGGCGGGCAATTGCAATATCCACAACGCTAAAGCCCAGCTCTTTTGCTTTGGGAATAATCCATAAATCTTTCTCAGAAAAAAATTCGCTCCATATAAAACTGTCTACACCAATTTTCATAATCTTACCTCTGCAATATATTTTATTTTTTATTTAAAATTTTTATTGTCCAGCTCTTTGATGCAGTTTACCTTTGGTGTGGAACTGCCGTCCACAAATTCCAGGGACAGCCATTCTTTTACAATCTTTTTCGCAAGCTCCGGTCCTATCACCCTTGCGCCCATGCAAAGCACATTCGCGTCGTTGCTCAGCTTCGCGCGTTCCGCAGAATAACTGTCGTGGCACACCGTTGCGCGTATCCCTTTGAACTTATTTGCGCAGATGGCCATGCCAAGGCCCGTTCCGCAAATCAGAATCCCCTGGGGTTCATAATTTTCCGCAATCAGTTTGCCGCAAAGTTTTTCCGCAACCAGCGGATATTCCGTGGGGTTCAGGCTGCCTTCTACACCCAGATCCTGCACGTCGTAACCAAGGCTGCGGGCGTAATCCCTGATGGTGTCCCTGAGTTCTGTGGCCGCGTTATCGCACGCAATATAAACCTTTCTCATCTTTCCTCCCATGTATTATAAATTCTTTTCTTTTCCGTATGTGTTCACAAACCTGTATCTTTCAGACTCTATGTATTTCTGCGGTATTTCTGAAATTTTGCTTGCCCCGCACAGCGAAAGATATATGGAACAGGCTTTTTCCATTACGATGGCCGTCAGTTCGGCGTCCCCAAGCGTTTTGCCGCAGGCAACAGGCCCGTGATTTTTTAAAATAACGCCGCTTTTATTTCCTATGGCGCGGCCTGCCGCAACACCCAGAAGCGCGTGCTGTTCCGCGTTTATGTATGCCTCGGTAAGCGGTATCGCACCGCCCAGCATTTGGGACATTTCCTCCACCATGCAGGGCACTTCCCTGATGTTCATCGCGGATACCGCCATTGCTTTTGGGGTATGCGCGTGTATAATGGCGCAAATATCTTCTCTTTCAATATAAATCTGCCTGTGAACTTCTTTTTCGGAGGTGGGCAATCTGTCGCCCTCTTCCTTTGTGCCGTCAAGGCGGATGACCACCATGTCTTCAGGCGTAATCTCGTCATAATTGATCCTGCTGGGCGTAAGAATAATGTGGTCTCCCTCGCGCAAGCTGATATTGCCCCAGGTACCCAAAAAATACCCCATATCCTGCATTTTTTTGCACATATTGATGATGTCTGTTTTCTGCCGGAGGTACATCATTCTTGACCGCACTCACCTTTCAATCAGTTCAGCCCGCATTTTCCAAAGCTCTGCAAAAACTTCCCTGGAACGTTTGAAAAGCGGATAGTATTTCATATATTCCCAATGCCTGTTTGCATCGGGCTTAAATCTTTTATCAGCCGCAACAGTTTTTTCAACCGCTGTTTTATAATCCTTGTAAACTCCCTGAATCACCATATGATTCAGAGCCGCGCCTTTGGCGCCCAGTTCCTCGCCTTTAATCGTTTTCACTTCTATGCCCAGCACATCCGCAAACATCTGGCACCAAAGAGCGCTGTGCGAACCGCCGCCGCAAAGCGTTACGCTTTTTACCTCCTGCGGCATGCTTTGGTAACAGTCGAACATGGCGAATGCAACGCCTTCATATGTAGCCCGCGCAACGTCCGCAATTGTGTGCTTAATGCTAAGCCCGGTAAAACTTGCGCGCGCGCGGGAATCTGTAAACGGTGCACGTTCGCCGCCCGCAAGAAGATAAGGGTGGTACATTACGCCGTTTGCGCCAATAGGCACGTTTGAAATCATCTTTTCAATATAATCATACACATTCATATTTTGAGCGGCGGCGCCGCTTTTAATTTGTTTTCCAAAAACCTCAAGCATCCATTCCACATTGGGGGTTCCCGCAAGCGAGGCCATCAGGCGCAGCCACCTGCCCTCTTCAATATGCGTTACCGTCATCCCGCAGTTCACGTCTCCCCATGCAGGCTCCGCTATCACCATTTCATGCAGCGCCGCCGTGCCAATAATGGAACAGCATTCGCCGCTTTGGGTTACGCCGCTCGCAAGCGCGCAGGCTACAACGTCCATAGGCCCGGATGTAACCAGCGTTTCTTCAGGAAGCCCCAGTTTTGCCGCAATATCTTTTTGAATGACGCCTTTAGCTTCTTTTGTTTTTTTAATCGGCGGATACTTTGAGCGGTATTGCCCAATCCCGCAAATCTCGAATGCCTCCTGTGAATACTCCTGTTTTTCAAGATCAATCAGCACAAGCGACTGGTCTGTTGAATCCGTAATGAATTCGCCGGTCAGCTTGTAGAAAAGATAATCTTTGAGATGCAAAAAATATTTCGCTTTGTCCAGGCTCTGCGCGTCGTTTTGGGCCATCCATTTTACTATGCTGTTCTGGTTGCCGGTAAAAATGCGCGTGCCCGTTATTTTAAAAAGCTTATCGGCAGTCCCGTTTTTTACCCATTCGTCCACAACGCTTTCAGACCTTCCGTCGCAAAAGCAGCAGCCGTTTCTTACAGGCTCCCCGTTTTCGTCAACAAGCCAAAGCCCGTCTCCCTGCGCGGTTATCCCAATGCCCAGAATTCCCTCTTTTCCATATTTAGAGGTAATCCATCCCACGCACATGCAGAGCTTTTCCCATATCTCGTTCATGTCCTCTTCGTATTGGTTTTCGCGCGGAAAAATGCCCGTAAGCGGAAACGCCTTTTTG
The DNA here is from genome assembly GCA_023408315.1 of Bacillota bacterium. Taxonomy (GTDB): domain Bacteria; phylum Bacillota; class Clostridia; order Christensenellales; family Christensenellaceae; genus JAEYKI01. Next base: position 43,486 of record JAEYKI010000019.1, on the reverse strand, counting down.
CCTATTTCATTGCATTTTTCGTCAAACAAAACTGCTTTTATGCTTGTTGTACCTGAGTCTATACCAATAAAATACTTATTCATACCGGCGTCTCACTTTTTTTAATTTTTTGGGAGAGCAGGAAAGCAAGCAAGCGTTTCCCGCTCCCCCATTTAGTGGATAATAAGCTTGTTTTAAAAATTTTCATTCAATATTTCTGTGCCGTTTTTCCATTTTCTCAAACGAAATATCAGGGTCTTCGTCCACTATTTTCATAATAACCATGTCGCCTATAATCAAAAGGCACTGTTCAAAAAGATTGCCCATGGGCTGCACAGACGGAACCACTTCGTCCCTGCCCAGGTATACGCTTGCAGGAATAAAGAACACAAAATCCGCCAGCCTGCAGGCTTCGCCGCTGGGAGAGCCGGTGATAACCGCGATTGTTGCGCCGCTGCTCTTTGCCCTTTCACAAACGTATTTAATGTGCCCAATGTTTCCGCAGCCGTTTGTTGCAACAAGAAGGTCTCCCGGCCCAATGGAAGGCGTTGTATCGTCCCATATCCAGTAGGCTTCTTTCCCCATGTGCATAATGCGCATCGCAAAAGCGCGCGTCATCATTCCCTCTCGGCCCACGCCTATAAAGAATATTCGTTTGTAACTGCGGATGAGCGCTGCAAACCGGTCCGTCATTTCGGGATCAAGTTTGTCCAGAACCGCCTGGTATTCCGTCAGGATTGTTTTTCCCGTTTCTTTAATTTTCATAATACCCTCCGGCGCTATGCCTTTGTCTCGCCGGATACGGCGTCCCCTGCCGCCAGCATCTGCTGCTGCTTTAATAGTTTCTTTTGTTTTTTTACATCCATGCGGTCAATCGCCATGTTCAGGAACAGCAGCCCCAGGAGCATAATGCCCCATATAAGTTTCTTTGCGTAGGGCGTAAACTGCCACAGTGTAAACGCGCTTTGCAGTATTTGGATGCAAAACAGCGCAAGAATGATCCCTATCACTTTTCCTTTGCCGCCGGACGGGCTTATTCCTGCCAGTACGCATACCAAAATCGCCTGCAACAGATAAGTATCTCCGTATCCCACCTTTGCCGAATTTACCCTGGCAACAATCATAAGCGCCGAAAAACCGGCCATAAGCCCGGCAATGGCATAGGTTGTTATAAGCGTTTTCTCATTGTTTATTGCGGAAAACCTGCTGGCTGTGTGGTTCTCGCCAATCATGTATATTTTGTGGCCAAAGCCCGTGCGCTCCATTATAATTACCAGCACAATGGCAATTGCTATAAACAGCAGGAAAACATAAGGGAGCCCAAAAAAAGTTCCCGTTCCAAAAGACACAAACTCTGCCGGAAGATTGGTGATTCCCTGGCCGCCCGTAGTCGCCATGCCCACGCCGCTGTATAAAATCATTGTGCCCAGCGTTGCCACAATGGGGTTAACAGAAAATTTTGCTATCAGCACACCGTTAAATGCGCCGCATAACGTGGCAACCCCAACGGCGACGATAACAGCCAGCACAATGAGCCCGCTTGTTCCAAGCGTTCCTTCAAGGCCTTTGTTTGAGAGCACAAAAGCCCCCAGAATTCCAGCCAGGTTTGCATTCGCCACAATGGAAAGGTCAATCCCCCCAAGCAGCATTACAAGCCCCATACCTATGGACAACACAGCAAATTCCGAAATCTGAAAAGACATACTTGAGAAATTTCTTGTGTTATACATTTTTTCTTTTAACACAATCGCCATTGCCACAAGAATTCCAATCGTCACAAATATCAGGATGGTAAGCTGTAAATCTCTTCTAAAAAATGCTTTAAGTTTAGGCATAATTTTTTCCTCCGTTTCAGTTTAGGCAGACTATTCCGTAAAGATAAACAGCCTTCTGTTTTTCTTTCTCTCCTGATACGACGTCATAATGATACTGAACAGAAGCACAATACCCAGGAACAGGTTGTTCCACGAGGACGAAAACCCAAGGAAAATAAGCGTGGTGTTCATAATATACATTAATGATACGCCAAGTATGGTTCCCAGAATGGTTCCCTGCCCGCCGGCTACCTTTGCGCCGCCAATGATAACGGCCGCTATCACCGTGAGTTCTGTCCCCACCAGCGTCACCGGGTTGCAGCCATTTACCAGAGCAATATACAAAACGCCCATGATTCCGCTTAAAACGCCCATATAGCCGTACACAAACAGGTGGGTTTTCCAGATGTTGAACCCCGCCCTTCTTGCAGCTTCTGGAGAGCATCCCAGGGCAAAAATGCTTTTGCCAAGCATTGTTTTCTTTAAAATAAACCAGGTGAACGCAACAACCGCCACAATAATTACAAAGAATACGGAAAGCCCCATCACGCCGCCAAAACCGTCCGGCATGGTGAAAAGTTTTGCTTCGCCAAAATTGGTAATAGACGAAGGCATATCCAGCGATCCGATATTTTTTGTGCCAATGAATGTGGTAACAATGCCGTGATACAGGCTGGAAGTACCCAAGGTGATGATGAACGGCTCCATTTTGGTTATATGGATGAACACGGCGTTCAAAAGCCCCAGCCCCAGGCCAATGGAGCACGCTATCACAAAGCAGAGGGCAATATTGTCTATACCCGTTCCCATCAATGTTTTTGTGGCAACATATCCGCCAAAAATAGCAATGGCGGTAAAAGAAACGTCTATGCCCCCGGATATAATTACCAACAGCAGGCCCATTGCAATGACCATTGTTCCCGCGGCGGATTTAACCATATCAAAAACCGTAGCCGCGTTTAAAAACTCCGGATTTACCACGGAAACAACAATACAGTAAACAACAATAATTAAAATCAAAAATTTTTCCGTGGAGAGTTCTTTCCTGGATTTTGATTTTTTTAACAGGTTATCGTTTATCATACGGCCCTACCCTCCTCGCTCTTGTTTCTGAGATGCAAGTTATTGATAAATCTGTTAATCTGCTCCATCGCATCTTTTTCTTTCATAACGTCCTCGCCAAACTCTTTAATAATTTCACCTCTGAACATAATGGAAACGCGGTTGCAGTTGGCAGCTATTTCTTCAATCTCGTCTGAGATCAAAATGACCGCCAGCCCTTCCTGAGCGAGTTTTTGAATTTGTTCATATATTTCGGATTTTGAACCAATGTCCACGCCCACCGTTGGGGAATCCAGAATAAAAAGCTTGGGAGCGGTGGCAACCCATTTTCCAATCACAACCTTTTGCTGGTTTCCGCCTGAAAGCGTTTTTACCATTGTCTGTGGGCCCGGAATGCGGATTTTAAAACGTTTCTTTGAATCTTGCGCCAACTGAAGCCTCTGTTTTTCATCCAGCATATTCAGTTTGTTCACCATTCTGTCCAGTATTACGGAAGATGTGTTGTCTATCAGGTCTTTGTTCAAAAACAAACCCTGCGTTGCACGCTCTTCGGGCAGCATGGCGATTCCCAGTTTAACGGCGTCAACGGGAGATTTTATTCTTACTTCTTTTCCATTCAGATATATCTTCCCTTTTTCAAGAGGATTGAGGCCAAACAAGGAAAGCATAAGCTCCGTTCTGCCCGAACCCAAAAGCCCTGTGATTCCCATAATATCTCCGGGACGCACGTTCAAATTCACGTTGTTAAAGTGCCCTTCCCTTGTAAGGTTTTCAAGCCTGATCATATCTTCTGTGGCCGGGTTTGATCTTACGTAATGCGCGTATTTGATGTCTCTTCCCGTCATAAAATTAATCAGCTTCATTTTGTCTATCTCGTTTTTCATCAGATCCGCAACCTGCTTTCCGTCTCGAAAAACCGTTATGGAATCCGCGACAGACATCACCTCGTCCAGCTTGTGGCTGATGAACACAATGGCAAAACCTTTGCTTCTTAGGGTTTGGACAATTTTCAGCAGCTTTTCAATCTCGGCTTTTGTAAGCGCTGTAGTGGGTTCGTCCATAAACAAAATTTTCGCGTCAAGCGCCAGGGCGCGGCAGATTGCGATGATCTGCCTGTTTGCAATAGAGATTCCCTGAACAGAAGCATTCAGGTCCATTGTTTCGTCTATCATTGCAAGGGCCTTTTGCGCGATTTCTGTTACTTCTTCTTTGTTGATAATTTTCTTCTTTTCCTTAATAAGTTTGTTCATGGCAATATTTTCTGCTATCGTCATATTGCTGAAAAGGGACAGGTCCTGATATATCACTTGAACGCCCGCGTCTATGGCGCTGATGGCGTTTAATTTAGGATAGTGTTTGCCGTCAATGTAAATCTCTCCGCTGTCGGGCATTTCAACTCCGGCAATGATCTTAACAAAAGTCGACTTTCCGCTGCCGTTCTCTCCGGCCAGGCACTTCACTTCTCCGGCTTTAATGGTAATGTTGATTCCGTCAAGGGCCTGCACGCCAATGTAACTTTTGCTGATGTTTTTTACAACCAAAACAGTATTATCCACTATTAGTTTCCTCCTTTAAAATTATTATGCCCCCCCGCTAAAGGAAGGGCATAATAATCTTTGAGTACCAAATTCCTAGAAGTTATATTGGTCGATGTTGTCCTTTGTGAATACCAGCGGCGCACTGCCAATCAGAAGGTTTTTGTCCATTCTGATGTCTTTGTAGCCGTCTTTGGAGAAGCTTACGCCGGCTTTAATTTCCTCGCCCTTCAAAACTTTCAGAGCGATTTCGCAGCTGACATAGCCTGCATCGGCGGGACGCCATGCCAAACCTGCATACATGTAACCTTCCTTAATGTACGCGCCGGACATCGACGGAACAGCCGTACTTACAAGAGCGATATCCTTCCTCTGCTTGTCTTTGAGAGCCTGTGCAATGCCTGCGCCAGAAGCTGCGCTGTCTGTAAAGCCTTTTACATCCGGGTTGGATTTCAGAACCTCCAGAGCTTTGTCATAAGCCAGTTGGTTATCGTTCTTATCTTCAATGGGCTCTGTGGTGATGCATTCCATTTTGGGATAGTTTTCCTTCAGATATTTTACTGCGCTTTCCCACCAAACCATGTGGGGCGTCATGGTGAGCATACCAACAAAGGAAGCGTATTTGCCTTCGCCGTTCATTGCTTTTGCAAGGTTCTCGCCAAAACGGATGCCCTGCTCTTCGTTCGGGAAAGCTTCCAGATCGTAGTCTACCGAATCAAGGATGTCCGGAGCTTCGTGGCCAATTACAACGATGCCGGCATCTCTTGCCTTCTGCAGAACAGGTGCCATAGATTTTGTGTCATTCGGAACTACACAGATCGCGTCTACGCCCTGGGCAATAAGGTCTTCAACCATTTGCACCTGTTTGGCCGGATCTCCGCCTTCGGGAGCAATCTGGTATGCGTTTACGCCCGTATCCTTGGCGAACTCTTCAATACCCAGCCGCATGTCGTCAAACCACGAAATACCCTCGTGTTTGGCTACCATAACAATAGTGTATTCGCTATTGTCTTTTGCAGCAGCGGCAGCCGAAGATGCGGGTGCGGCAGCGCCCGAAGATGCAGGTGCAGCGGCTTCAGATGAAGCGGGTGCCTGGGAAGCATCCGGGGCGGGAGTTGAGCATGCAGTAAACATAGCCGCAGCTACGATGACTACAATCAATAAACTAATGATCTTTTTCATTTCTTTCCTCCAGTTTCATCTATATTTTTCTTGCTTTTTTGCAAGCTTTAAATACTTAATCTCCGGTTTCTTTTCTGCTTTCCATTTTGCCTACTACCCGGGCAAGCTCCTGGTAATTTCCCTTCACCTCTTCATACAGGTTTCTGTAAATTTTATATAGGTCTTCATATATTTCCTGATTCCGGGGGATTGGATTTGTAATGTCCGAGATTTGGTTCCATTCCTTAATCATTGAAAAATCTTTAAATACCCCGGTGGAAACACCCGCCATTACGGCGTCCCCAAACGGCGCGCTCATCGCGTCGCTTATATACGCGCCGGGTATCCCGATGCAGTCGCAGACAATCTGCCTCCACAGGGGGCTTTGCGCGCCTCCTTCGCCCATAATAAGCGGCAGCTTGAGTTCTATACCCGTTTCCCTGAAAAGCTCAAAATTGTGTTTAAGCGCCAATGCAGCGCCCTCCAGCAAAGACCTTAAGAGATGGTCCCTCGTATGCGAATAAGTCATTCCAAACACAACGCCGCGCGCAATGGGATTCCAGATAGGAGTCCTTTCCCCCATAAAATAGGGCAAAGTTATAAGCCCGTTGCTTCCCGCCGGCACCTTGGCGGCTCTTTCGCACAAATAGTCGTACTCGTTTTCTCCCATCTCGCTTGCCACAATATTGTCCAGACCCGCAAAGGTTTCTTTATAATACCGCAGGGAAGACCCGCAGCCGCAGATTGCGGCAAGAGTGGTGTACATTGTTTCGGGCTGGGCCGCATGTACAATGGTAATCAGGTTTTTTGTAAACCTGGGCTTTTTATGGGCAATTCCCATCACGCCTGCCGAACCCATCACAACAGACATATCTCCGTCGCTCAGCATGCCGCCCGCCACCCAGGCGGCATTGCAGTCCACTGTTCCGGCAAGCACGGGAGTGCCCTCCTTAAGGCCGGTTCTTTCGGCTGCTTCTCTTGTTACTTCGCCCACAATTTTGTCGCAGGCGGCCAGTTCGGGATATTTTTCTGGGTCAAGGCCTATTTCCTCCAGCATTTTGGTATCCCATTTTTTATTCACTATGTCAAACGCAACGCCCACCAGGCTTGCGTTGGAGTAATCTACCACCATTTTTCCTGTAAGTTTCATCCTGGGATAATCCACAACCGTTAAAAACTTGTACGCTTTTTTATACAAGTCCGGCCTGTTGTTTTTTTCCCATAAAAGCTTCACAGTTGCGTAATACGGGTCAATAATATTCCCGCTGAGTGCGAACACCCTGTCGTTGCCCACTTTTTCGTCTATGTATTTCGTTTCTTGCGTTCCTCTGCGATCCATCCAAAAATGGCTCAATTGAAGCGGATTCCCGAATTTATCCACAAGTATGCACGCGGGAGAATGGGCGCTTAAACATACGCCTTTGATATCCTTGCTATCTATTCCGGCTTCCTTAATTGCCGCCAGAATCGTATCCGCCGTAGTTTGCCAGTACCACTCAGGATCGTGCTCCGCCCAGCCCTTGCTGTTGGAAAGCGTTGGGTAGCCGACGGTCTTTTTACCCAGAACCTTGCCCTCTTCGTCTATTACGACTGACTTTGTGGCGCTTGTCCCAATATCGCATCCTACCAAATAATTTGCCATTAAAACTGAACCTCCGGTGAAGCTAAATGCTTGATTTTTCGTGCTTTATCTGATTGCCGACGTGTTAACGGGAACATCAATGAGTTCTTTCAGCTCATTGTCCAGCTTCATAATGCTAATTGTCGCCCCCATCATATCCAGCGATGTAAAATAATTGCCCACAAAAGAACGGTAAACTTTTACGTTTAATTCCGATAAAATGTCAAAAACCCTGTTATACAGAATATTAAGTTCCATTAAAATGGTGTTTCCCATTCCGGAGAGCAGAACAACCACTTCGTCGCCGCCTGCAAGCGGCATTTCGCTGAAAATGGAGTTCATCATAATATCCACGGTTGCGTTTGCCGTTCTTAGCTTGCATGTATCCCGGCTTGCCGTTCCATGATGCCCAATCCCTATTTCCATGGTTCCCTCTTCAATCAGGTAATTCGGCCTGCCCACTGTGGGAATAATACAGGAAGATAGCCCCACGCCAATGCTTTTTGTATTATCTATGGCTTTCTGTGCAAGTTCTATCACCATATTAAGGTCATATCCTTTCATGGCGGCGGCGCAGCCCACCTTCCACATCAAAATCTCGCCTGCCAGACCGCGCTTTCCCTGCTCCTCATCTATCGCAACATCGTCCTGCGCAATCACACATTTAACGCTTATTCCTTCTTTTTCTGCAAGCTTTACGGCTTCTTCAACATTTTTTCTGTCATTTTTGTAATTGCCAAAAAGGCAGGCTACCCCTTTTCCAGAATCCACTTTTTTAAATGTATAATAAAAATCTTCTACCAGCGGCGTGGTGAATATTTCGCCCACAACGGCCGCATCAAGCATATTCTGTCCAACATATCCGTATAAAGCCGGGTCATGCCCGGCTCCGCCGCCGGTCACTACGGCAACCCTGCCTTGGGTGCTTGATTTGCTGAATAACACGTTTGGTTTTTCTAAAAGCTGCACAATGTCCGGATTGCTTTTTGCAAATCCTTCCATTGACTCAAGTACCATTTCAGCAGGATCGTTTACAAACTTTTGCATACAATTTCTTCCTCCGGGTCAGTTTGCATTCTTTGCGTTTTCAGCATGTTGATAATATCTTGTATAAGCTTCAATTTCTTTTTGGGTAAATTTTTTGCTTTTTTTGCCCAACGTTACAAACGTTTTAAGCGATGAATATATTTTTCTGAGCTGTGGCGTATTCAAAAACTCCATCTTGCCTTCCGCCGCCGCGCTTATATGGTTGAACAATCTGCATACCTGCAGGGAGTCTTCTGTAATCAGTTCGTCCAGCGTAACTCTGTCTCTCTCAAGTCCGTAAATATGGCACTCATTTTCTTTTTCTTCAATGATCTCGTCTATCGCCACATATATTTTTATAAACGTGGTAATCCTAAGATCGTTGCTCCGGTTGTATTTCTGGTTATACACCGCAGGGTCCCAACCAATTTTTTTGCTTATCTCCGCGTTGCTTATTCCAAAACGCCCGCATATTAAATTTATTTGATAGTACACTTTGTCTATCAGATAATCCTTTATAATTTTTTTAAAAGTAATTTCTTCGAACTCTGTCATAAAAACCTCAATCTTTGCCTAAATTAACCGCAATCCATTCACAAGGTTAACAAAATACACTTGCATAGTACGAACCTAACAAATAACAAAGATAATATTGTTGTTTTACGAACCAATCAGAGAATATAAATTTACGGTCATTACTGACTGTGATTAAATTATATTTTTTTATGCTTATTACTTCAATTGCGCAATGGACAATATAATAGCTTATATGCTCATAATTTATAAAGCTCCTGTTTTTATAATCCAACAAATCATCTGTGCTTTTGCCCCGTATTGTTAACCTTTTGCTGTTATCTTTCTTACTCTATTTCTATGTCATGAACCATCGCCTCTTTTCAAAACATGCTCAAAGATATGGAAATGCAGATCCCCGCTTGATATCCGCTGGGGCTAAAATACTCTGACCTGGTGCAAAGGGCATACATAAATACGCCTGCGCAGGAATGAGACCGCACGGTAATAACTGGGCCGGATACATGGACGTGTGAAACACAATGCCAAAATCAAATTACAGCATTGGCATAATATGTATATAGCAAAAATAAAATAAATAAAACAGAGGCAAACGCCCACTTAAGCTATTTTGCAGAATTATTCTTTTCGCAATAGCCAGCCAACGGATACGCCAAAAACGTTTGAAAGAGCTTTAATCTCAAAATGGATATGGATGTTTCTGCCCTTCCACTAATGAAAGCGCAGGGATACGGATGTCCATTCCCTCGGTTTGCAGCTTTGCCGGGCAACTCAATCCGCTTCATGCCAAGATTCCTAATAACCGGTTACCCATCCGGGGGCCTACCATATTTGTATGGCCCAGCTCAAGCTTGCACGTTTTTAACGCCGTATACTTTTTTTAACCTAGGTATATGTTAATTGCTTTTTTATATATTTGGCAATAACAAATATTGCAATATTATATTTTGCATTTCCAAATTATAAGAAAATCAGGTGGACATTGAATATATCCGCCAGAATCTGTTTAAAACCACATTTACTAACTCTCAAAATTCCGGTAAAATGAATAAAGAAGAAAAAACAAATTATAAAGGAGGAGATTTAATATGCCTCATGTTGTAATCAAAACAATCAGCGGTCCGTCTCAGAGACAGTTGCAAGAGGCCGCCGAGCAAATAGCTTCCATTATTAACAAAACTTTAGGCAAGCCGCAAAAATATATTTCCGTGTCGGTGGAGGAATATTCCTTTGGCGAGTGGGAGGGTGTGTATAACGAGTGCGTTAAAGGTAAAGACAATGTGCTTATCAAGCCGGGCTATACCAACCCAAAAACCTTTGAATAGCGCACTTGCTTTCTTCTATTGCATTTGCATTCCGGGAAATTATTTTGAAGCCAATGATAAGCCGATATTCTTTAGGACAGTGTGCAGGTCTTCTCTTTCATGCGCCGGTCCGTTTCGCATACCTTCAACAACGTGTGCCTCTCTAACATCAAATTCCAGCAACTCAAACATGTGTTTTGTGTAATCAATATACGGCTTGAACATGCCGGGGTCAGGATTACCCTGATTAAACGTAAGAATCAACTTTTTTTTGACGGTTTTTTCTTTGAAATATGGTGAAAATCTTGGAGAGATTTTGGCAAACAACCTGTCGGTGATTATCTTTGCCTGTGCGCTCATCTGCCCCATGTAAACCGGCGAGCCCAGAACAAGCGCATCGGCTTTTTCAAGCGCGTCGTAAAGTATCTGCATGTCGTCATTGATAACACACCCCCCATCGCTCTTATGGCAGCAAAGGCAACCCTGGCACGGTTTAATATTAAGATCGCAAAAATGCCAAGCCCTCGTTTCCGCACCCTGTTCTTTAGCCCCTTCGAGTATTTTTTTTACTATCCAGGCGGTATTGCCTTCTTTTCGCGGGCTTGCGATAATTCCGATGATATTCATCCTTTTCCCTTCTTGCACCTCCGGTCTGCTTACGGCCTGTTCTATATATTGTGTGTTCATTTCAAATCTTACCTCAAAAAGACAATTACGTTTCTCAGGAAACATAGTTATCTTATCGTATTATTGTTTCCCTGTCAACAATAAAGCAGGGCTGTATCATACACTGTTTATTTCAGTGTTTTGATACAGCCCCCGTTAAGCTGCTTTTAATGCAACCTATTATTCAAAATCATTTCGGTTTGTCACATCCACGCCTGCCTTTTTTATTTCCGCATCCAGATGCCTTCTGTAATTCTCTATAAAGCCAAGCATGCTATCAAATTGCGCCTCGGTTACCTGCTCAAATACAGCCTTATCCCGCTCCCTGAACTCTTTGTGCAGTTCCTCATGGATTGTATAAATTGCTTTCCCCGGCTCAGTAAGCCTGAAATAAATTTCTTTCTTGTTATCCGGCTTCTGATAACTTTCAATAATGCTTTTTTTTATAAGCTTCTTGGTGATTTTACTTATGGCGCCCCTGGTCATATAAAAGGACTCCGCAAGTTTTGTCACATTGGAATCTGTATTTCTTCCAACGTATTCAATGCAGTGTACTTCAGAAGCCTTATACCCCTTAAGACTTTCTTCCATTTTGAACTTATTCAAAAAAACCGTCTTGTTATATAAATCCCTGAAACCCGTTATGACCTGTTCAGCTTTGTTCATGGCCAATCCTCCCACCCGCTGGTACATTAATAATAGTATAGTAAACTTTTGTTTCTATATCAACAATGCTAAGGGAAGCGGTATCCCTTCCCCAGCGATAACGAAGCGTCCAGCATCGTTGTTTGGGTATGCGATATTCCTGAGGCCATAAAGGGTCTTGAGCAAATGGCGATCCTAGATTATAAAATGCGATTAATTAAGCCATAGCTTTGCGGAATGAATTGTGAGTGTTGTGCCTGCTTCAAAGTTTTCAGGAAGTTAGTCAGATGTCATATCGAAGGTTGCGAACATACTGTTGTCCTTCGCAGTATAGACCAGGCTGTGTGAAAATAAAATGAACAAATTTCATTATATAAATAAATAGAAAATAAGTTTTAAGTAACCAAGCATAGCAGCTTATTCATCTTCAAAGACCGTCTCGTTCATTGCATCAAAATTTAATAATTCTGAAACAGTCATATCAAGCCCAACCGCGATACAATGAAGCGTTTTCAACGTAGGATTTTTGGTATGCCCCTTTGCTATATTATCAAGTGTTGATTGGCGTAATCCTGAAAGCGTCGCCAGTTTATTAAGCGTAATTTGTCTGTCTCTGCATATTTTCTCGATACGTTTTGCAATAGCATCTGCATACGTCATATTGCTACCTCTTTCAACCGTTGGCGGTTAGTATAATAAAATAGTAGCAAGTATGCGTCTTCGGCATTACCCATATACGGTTGACATTTATCAATTTCTATAATACTATAACCGTATGCGGTTAATTTTATACAGGAGAAATCATATGCAATATAAAATACAGTGTTGCTGCATTACAGGACATCCGATAAATAAGTTTACTTTCAGATATGACGAAGCACAAGAAAATTGCGTTAAATTGAAAATGAAGTTGGCGGTTGAAATCGAGGAAATGCGCAAAAAGGGCGTGACCACATTTCTTGCAAGCATGGCGCAGACTGTGGGCGTTTGGGGAGCGGAGATCGTTCTTGACTTTAAAAGAGCCTATCCGGACGATCCAATACGCCTGGTCGTAATCACTGTCAATAAAAAACGGCTAAACCATTGGCCCGGAAATTACCGCAACCGTTACTTGGATATTTTAGACAGAGCCAATCAAACCATTGTATTGCAGACGCATTACGCAAGAATCCAATCGCACAGTTACGGCTGCTTTATGGCGGACGTTTCCGGCCATATGATTGCCGTATTCAACGGTGGGCCGGGCGCCACCAGGCACGCGGTAAAGTACGCACAAAAAAACGGGCTGGAAATCGTCCTGATAAATCCGGTTGCTCTTAAAAAACATTTGTTTACTTTCATTAAATAGCTCAAAGTAGTTCTGTACTAAAAAAACAGCACTAACGATATCATTTTAACATCGGGCTTCTAGGTTCTTTTTAATTTCTAAATTCAAAAGAGGATATCTGGTAATGGAAGAAGTTAGAGCATACTCTCAGCAACAGTTAAAGGCCTTCGGCATATCCGCTCCCACAACCTGCGTCACGCATGCGCCAGCCTGCTTGCGGCAAGCGGCTGCGTATCCATGAAAGAGGTACAGCTTTGGACGGGGCACAGCAACTATTCCACCACGGCGGATATTTACACCCACTTGGATTACAAGGCACAGGGGCAATGTGCAGCGGTAATGGAACAAATTTTAGGGTAGTTATTCGCCCGGGTATAGAAACCGCGAGCTACCAAGATGGTTCGCGGTTGGGCTGTCGTGCCTCCCGGTTAGGTTCGAACTCTTCCTTAAGCCAAACAAAAAAACACCCACACTTCGTGTAGATGTTTTTTTGTTTGGCGGAGAAGGTGGGATTCGAACCCACGGTGCCCTCGTCAGGCACACTCGATTTCGAGGCGTAAAACCGAAGGGCCGGGAGAGGTTTTCATAGGCCCGACGAGGCCGATTGCGCGGCCCGCAAAAGCGCTGTTTCAGCGGCTTTCCGGCGATTTTTCCTTTAATGGACGGGTTCCCGGAAAACCGCTCCAAATCCCCCGATTTTCCAGCCTCTTAGCGGTTCTGGTAGAAAACTGTTAGACAATGTACGGAAATCTACCCCACCGCAATTTATTAAAAACCTCGGTTTGTCTGCTGTTGGCAAGCAATCAAACGGAGGGTTCGAACATGAAACAAACCAAATTCACCATAGACGAATGCTATCTGATGATGTTTTCCAACTACGATGATATCCTCACTGTGGACGATGTGGCAAGCATGCTCCGCCTGCCCAACAAGCGCGTATACCGCATGATCCGCGCGGGCGAGCTCAAAAGCATGAAGTACGAGCGGGCCATCCGCGTACCCAAGCTCTGGGTGATTGAATACATCCAGCAGTACGGTTTTCAGCGCCTGATTTCCTTCAACGCACAGCGCCGCGCTGCGGTGACGGTCTACTGCCAGGAGCCGCGCAGCCGGAGGCAGATTCAGGAATTCCTGGACCTGTCGGACAAAAAATTCTTTATGGATACCGTGCTGCACCCCCTTCTCAAAGAAGGCGTCATCGCCATGACCATTCCGGATAACCCTGGGCACGTCAGGCAGCGGTATGTGGCAACAGAAAAACTAAGCGAAGACTAGAAAAACTTATTTGTGAATTCTTCACACCACTCAGCCTCATCGACAGTGTCATCACTGTCGATGAATTTTTCTAGCTCCATTTTCATATTGTTATATTTCTCGTCCGCTTCTGCTTGCGTACCTGCAAATACTGTATGGCACATAAGACCATAGACTCCACATGTGATTCCAAAAGGAGTGTACCCATCTTTTTCAAGTGTGATTCTGCAATTGCCGTTATATTCTTCATCCCGAAGTATAATGCCGTTTTCCGACCCAATGGTATTAATAGTGCGACCGTTATCAATAGTGATCCAGCCCATTGTAACACCTACTCTCAAAATAATCAGTGCTTTATTTCTATCCGCAGTATAACAAACAACAGCCAGATAACAACAAAGTGTCGATTTGAAGTCGGCACTTATTTTTGTCCAAATGAAAGGAGTTTAACCATGGCCATTAAAAGAACCGATCTCAGAAACGAAATGAAACTCACCTCGGTGGACGACCTGTTCACCACCCAGGAACAGCGCACAGACGAAATGCGGGAAAAAATACTGGACATCCCTCTTTCCGAACTGCATCCGTTCAAAAACCATCCGTTCCAGGTAAATGAAAATGAGGAATTGAAGGAGCTTGCCAAAAGCATCAAAGAAAACGGCGTCGTCTCCCCCGCCATTGCAAGAAAGCGCCCGGAAGGCGGCTATGAACTGATTGCCGGGCACCGCCGTAAGGCCGCGTGCATGTTGGCAGGTCTGGAAACAATGCCCGTCATCGTGCGAGAACTGGACGACGATGCCGCGACCATCGTCATGGTTGATTCGAACCAGCAACGCGAAAACCTGCTGCCCAGTGAAAAAGCATTTTCCTACAAAATGAAGCTGGACGCATTGAAACGCCAGGGCAAACGCACAGATTTAACTTCGCCGCAAGTTGCGGCGAAGTCTCGAAGTGATGATGAGGTTGCAAAAGAGGCCAGTATTAGCGGGGATACTCTTCGCCGTTATATCCGCCTCACTTATTTAAACCCGGGACTTCTTAAAATGGTGGATGAAAAACGCATCGCCTTCAATCCAGCAGTCGAGCTTTCCTACCTGCCGAAAGAGGCACAAAAAGCGCTGTTGGAGGCCATGGAAGTCCAGCAGTGCACCCCCTCGCTCTCCCAGGCTCAGCGCATAAAAACTCTGTACCAGCAGGGCAAACTTGAACTGGATATGATCGTTAAGATACTGGGCGAAGCAAAAGCCAATCAGCGGGAAAAAATCAACTTTAACTACGAGAAAATCAAGCAATATTTTCCCAAAGGCTACTCCCCAAAACAGATGGAAGAAAGCATCGTCAAAATGCTGGAGGAACGGCAGCGCAAATTGCAGCGCAACCGCGAAGATGAGCGTTAAAATCCCCCTCCTTAAACTACTCCCCTATATATTACTTGGCCGAAAATAAAATTTGTTTTTCGGCTGGTAGCTACAAATAAATTGGAGGTAAATAAACATGCAGGAATCCATGCAGAAGAAGTACGGCAAATTTGGAAAGGCCAGAAAAGAGTACTTGGAAAAATGGCATCCGGAACAATACAAGGCCATGGTTGAAGACGGTACGCTTGAGAAGCATTTGGCGGAACGTCAGAAGGCGGCCCAGGGGTGGGTCAATAACATCTTTGAGTATTCGCTCAATCGGTATCCCTTCCCCAGCGATAACGAAGTATCCAGCATCGTTGTTTGGGTATGCGATATGGCTGAGGTCATAAAGGGTCTGGAGCAAATGGCGATCCTAGATTTCATACACTGCGATTAAAAAGACACAGCTTTGCACAATTCTCTGAAAACCCTTACCATAAAGGCAGAAGGAGGAACGATCATGGAGAAGATAGAATATATGCGGCAGGGGGATTACCTGATTCCCGCTTTAACACTTGGGGAACAGTCGTTTTACGGCAAATACGGGATGCTGCGCAAAACCTATTTAAAGAACCACAGACCCGGACTGTACAGCAGCCTGATTCTTTCCGGCCGGTTAAATGAGCATCTTGCCGAAATTGACGAACGCTCAAAAGCCCTGCTGGACGAACTTGTGCAAAGCTATCTGAAAGAGCATCCCGCGCCAGATAAGGCAACGCGGCAAATGGAATGGGTCGGATACATGAATAATCTAAAACACAGTATGGAGGAAATTGTGTTAAATGAGGTCGTGTATCATGTCGACTAAGAACCAGGGCAAAAGCGGAGGTTTTCCTCCGCTTTTGTTCCAATTCAAACGAGAAGTTACTTGACAATATATGTATGATTATTAATTTTTAAAGGCTCTATATTTTAAGTGTAGTCGCCTAAAGATCTCGTTGGGATTTCACGAGGCATTGTAATTATATCAGCCATTTTTTGACTTGAAGTTAAAAATTCTTCTTTATCTTTATAAAAGAGTAATTGTTCATGCTGTTCATATTTTGCAAGTGAAGCAACATCTTCGAATTCAAATTCAAAATAAATTAAGCGTTCCTCATCTTTTATTAATTCAGCCTTAAGCAAAACAACAAATATCTTGGTTTCATTTACTGCAATTGAAAATGGCGGCATTACAGGCTTCTTATCGATTGTAAATAAAAGTTTTGCTGCATTTCCAGCACCAACATTCTTTACATTATATTGAAATAAATAATAATCACGAGCAAAATATAAACCTTCCATTGTGGCCTTTGTTTTATCTTGTGTTTGCGGCTTAGTTATTACATATTGTGGTTCACGACTACTTCCAATTTCATTATTTTCGTTAAATGGATATGTAATATATATGGCTAGATTTGCCTTTTCTTCTAGGGCCTTTTCCTTAGAACAATACAAATTTTCTGTTTGTAATAAAGGTCTTGAAGAGAGTCTCCTCTCTTGCTTTTGATTGTATTCTGTAAATCTAATGGTCAAAATAATCGCTACAATAGTTGCCACCGCACCGAACATTGATCCACAATAAACTAATATATCTCCAGAATTCCAATCGGCTATAAGCCATTTATACGGAGCAATTATCTTAAATAAGATATGCACAATTATTATTGGTACAAAAAACAAAACTAGTGCAATTAATACTGAAAGAGCCTTGTGTTCATCGATCCATTTAATAAACTTCACTTTTGTATCACCCCAAGAAAACAATTTACAATAATGCCTAGCCCTAAATGTATCAAATATTATATATACATTATGATGAAAATAAAAAAAACGGTACTTGAATGGATCGGATTCGTTATGGTGTTGGATTGATCAAAGACTTTATGGCTGCTTGAGTAGCAGCAGACACAATTGCTTTTGCTATATCTCTAAAAATGTCTAATGCATAAGGCAATTTCTTTTGCTTTATAGTATCTTTCGTTTTATTCCAAACTTCATCATTGCGGATTATATCAAGAAATTCATGACCTTCCCAAGTTAATCCGCTAATAGCAAAATCACATATTTCATTGTCTGAGTAATTCCCTGCAAAATCCTCAATAAATCCACCAGTATAAAGAATGTTGCAATGGTAAGCCACCGTTTTCATATCATATCCATCAATTTTAAAATCGTATAATGCAACATCTTCATATTGTTCTTCAATTGAAAGTAAAATTTTACGGACTAAATCCATATCCCTTTTCATTGTTTCTCTCCAAATTAGCATAGGATAAATTTGATGAATAAGAAAGCTCAAGTCACTTTTAATTGATCGCGTCGTCAATTAGGCCCTTGGACAAACCATCCCGACCATCAGAATCAAATTCAGCTATGATGCAGTCTTTGGTTAGAAATTCGGGATATCCATTACTTACAACAATAACTTGAATCTTATCTTTCATGCTCTCTGCGGTATCATATAAATACTTAATTATTGCATTAAATATTTTTTCATCCTTGAATTCTTCTTCCTCGTTTTTGGCCGCCTGTGAGCCAAGATTTTTTCTAGGAGAATCAATAATTAATAAATTTGGATGACTGAATTCTATATTGGAGCCCACAAGCATAATTGCAAAATAATACGCCATTGTAATTAAGGTGACACCCGCCGAGCTTCCAATGTCATCATACTTATGTCCGCGGACATAAGGAAGATAGTTTTTTTCATCAATATATGCCATACTTAATTTAGGGTAATTAAATCCTCTTAAGATATTTTCAAAAGTTTGTGATAATGATGTCATTAGTTCTTGTTTATCTACAGCATTTTCCGTTATGACTTTAATGTTATCTTTCAAATTTTTGATGGACGAATCCTTATCTTTTATTAACTGCTCGTAACGCTCAACCTCTTCAAACATACTTAAGTCTTTTTGCAATTCAAATATAAGCCTATTTTTCTTTCCTATTTCATAATTAATATATTCGATTTGCTCCATGTTAGGGTTTACATAGTCTCTTGATAGATGCTGCAATTCCAGTTCTGACTCCTGAAGCCTCGTCCTATATTCAGACTCCTTTCGTAAGATGTCATCGTATTTGCGATCTTCAACCTCAATAAATTTTAACAGCTCATTGGCCTTTCTTTTTATAATAGAAATATCCTTTTTCAGCAATATTAGCTCACTCTTATCATCACTTTTTTCACTACCACATAGGCAACAAACCTCTACACTGTCGGAACGGGGCAATGGTTTTAAACAATTAGGGCAAAAAAGGAATTCGTACTGATTAAATGCCATATAGCCGTCTATAGCAAGCTCCTTCTTCTCTATTTCGCTATTATATTGGTTGTAAAGAAGCCTTAATTTGTTTACGTATTGTTCTTGATCCATTTTCTCCTCAGCAGCTGTTTCAAGGGCAATCTTGATATGTTCGATCTCTTTTCTTAACGCCATTGACGCAGCAGAGTCCACACCCTTATCCTTTTTTAAAGCAGATAATTGCTGCTGCAATGCCGTTACTTCTTGCCGCAATATAGAGTCTTTTTGTGTACATTCTTGTAAGTTGGCTATATCAACTGAAGCTAAAAAGTCTTGTATTCCTGTCAGTTTAATTGCCAGTTCCTTTGCCTCTTCTTTTTTCTGCTCTAAACTTGATCTAAACTCTTCCAAAGTTTTATCGTAAATATTAAATATAATTTCAAAAGTAGCTTTTCGCTTGAAATTTTTCTCCCAAGATTTTTCTTCCAGAATATCTTCATTATCGATCTCAGTTTGCTTGATATAGCAATATTTATATAAATCACGGAAGCTAAAAGTTTGTCCGGAAATCGTCATATTAGTCAGGCCTATTTTTTCAATCAAAAACGCAGAAAGAGATTTTGGATTACTTGGGCTATCAATTTCAAAGCGATTATAGAAAAGATACTTTTGCTTTTCCTCGTTCCAATCTTCAACAACAACAGAGGCTTTAAAATCGGGCAATTGTCTCCTTATCTTATACTTTACATTACCAATAAATAATACCAGTTCTACATGAGAACAAGAACTACCAATTTCAATGTATGACTTATGCCCCTTAGAACCAAGTGCATAGTCAATCATCTCCAAAATTGACGTTTTACCCGTTGATGTCGGCCCAGAAATATAGTTGAAGCCATCCCGAAATACAATTGTATAGTTTTTTCTAACGCCGATAAGGGTTAAAGAAACCAATTTAATTTTAACTTTCACATCTAAACCCTCCCGCTCTCAAGTATAAATTTGACTTTTCTCGTATAAGTTGTTCAATTTTAGAATCCGAAAGCTTCTCAACTTTTGGGATAAAATTCTTTGCCAACTCTATGAGATCACTTTTGTATGAATTTTCAATGTGATTAAGTGCTTCAATACCCAAATCATTTATTGTATAAAGAATGGTGCTATCCGCTAGGCTCTTCTCTATAAAGCCCTTTGCAATTAAATAGTTCAAACTTTGTCTATATCTAATTAAATCTGGCTGCCAGTGAAAAAAAGCATAGTATTCATCAAAGTTCCACTTAGTGCCTAGGTTCTGCAAATCACTGCCGAGCATTGTACATGGAAATTTTAAAAAGTAATCGTATAATTTAATTCTACTTTCAGTCATTTTCAAAGACTTTCGATCTTTCACTGAGTCTAATAATATCAGAATACGAACTGCATCATTGATATAGTCGGAAAAACCAGCTTCCATACTACGCCTCCCTGTGCTTAAGGTATTCTTCTAATTTGCTTTTATAATCCTTAAGCCAACCTATGCTGCATTCTTCTGCCCATTGATGGAGTATTCCTTTTTTCGCAAGTAAACTAACTTCAGGTAATGGGCTACAGCTCAAAGTTGTTGTATCTGCATCTTCGATTCTCTCGTATGTTCTGGTCAACAATTCATTCCCATTTTCTTCATCCTGATACCTTCTATACTGGGTTTGCCAAAACCCATATATTTTACTTTTGAGATTATTAAACAGACGTACTCTTTCGGAATCTCCTTTGCTCTTAATAATATACTCTGCAAATTCCGCATTAAAAAAGTCGCGTTTACATCCATCAATCAATTCGATTTTGGCGTTTTCCAATTTTTTTACGAACAGCATATCATCATAGTTGTCCATATCAACATCATCAAGAAGAAGAATAATCTCATTAGAAATACGAATTTTTTCCGATTCAATATATGAAAGAATTTGATCGAGTTTTTGACGCATATCATCATCAAATACGGCATTGTAAATATCGTATTTCTTTAATTGTGAAATAAGATATCCGCCATCAAATAAGGAAACTTCAATGCCGTGGATTTTGTGTTTCTGATTACTCCATTCGCTCCACCATTTGAATTCTTTTGCATCAAGAGTACATGGAACACAAAGCACCCATTTTTTCATTTTATAGTCAGGGGCTTCAATTGCACGTTTGAATGAGTCTCTAATTTGTTTTTTTTGAGAGTCACCTAATCCATCTATAAAGTATTTGCACTGATAATTTTCTATTGATTTTTCAAAATCACCGATCAAAATATCGATGCCCTCATCGCCTTTGCTAACTCGAATGTTGTGAGCATCACTTCCGAAGCAGGCGTGCATCAGTTGAGTACATATATTTTCAAAAATTTCACGAGCACCAGCATCTCCGTGTTGGTCTCTCAAATATCTAAAATCTCTTTCCAACTCTACCCCCCCAATACTAAGTTAGCTTTTCTTTTTAGATGTGACTCAAATGAGTAATTTTACATTTTTGTTTTACCTTTAGTCTATGGGGATTAAATAATACTTCGATTTAGAACTTGTACATTTAATATACATCAATCTACAATCAATTACAACATTTAACAAAAATAGAAAACCAATTTTAAGTATTATAAAAAAGTTTGAGTTTATTATTGCTTAGATATAATGTTTAAGCTTATTAGAATCAGTCATTTAAGTATAATATATTAAGTTTTAATATTTCAGAGAGAATATAATGGAGTCCGCTTTAAGGTTTAATTGCGTATGTTAAGTAGCTCTTCTACCGTTATATCCAAGGCCTTTGCCACAATAACCACTTCATAATCCTGAACGAGGCGATATTGACCTTCAAGACGCGATAAGCTTGTTGCACTAATATCCATACCTAATGTTTGCAGCTTAGCCAAAAAATCTTTCTGTTTTATTTTTTTTGCTTTTCTTATTACAACGACCTTGGTACCAATAATGTTTTTATTCCCTGGTGGACTATTCCGTGGTTTCATTGTCAACCTCCGACACTTACTATTCAAATTTTATTTGAGAATACAATTGTTTTAATGCGATATACGCAGTAAAATAAAAAATAATGCGATTATCGCATTAAACGGAGGAGCGGATGGATACCAAACAGAATATATGTTGTATTACAGGACGCCAACTTAATAAGTTTACTTTCAGATATGACGAGGCGCAAGAAGATTGTACAAAACTAAAAATGAAACTAGCGGTTGAGATTGAGGAAATTCGCAAAAAGGGCGTAACCACATTTCTTGCAAGCATGGCACAGATTGTGGGCATTTGGGGAGCAGAGATCGTTCTTGACTTTAAAAGAGCCTATCCAGACGATCCGATACGTCTGGTTGTGGTCACTGCCAATAATAAATGGGTCAGCCGCTGGCCCCAAAATTACCGCATTCGTTATTTAGATATTTTAGACAGAGCCAACCAAACAATCATACTACAGACGTATTACGCAAGAATCCCATCACACAGCTGTGGCTGCTTTATGGCGGACGTTTCCGGCCATATGATTGCCATATGGAACGGTATGCCAGGTGCAACCGGACACGCCGTAAATTACGCACGGAAAAACGGATCGGAAATCGTTCTGATAGACTCAAGGATATAATCAGGTATTCTCATTGTATAGATTTTACCTATTAGCTATAATCTTAATGTATGGTTAGAGGTGGGTATAATGCAAAACTTTCAAGATAGATACAGTTTAACGAGAGAACAGAATATTTTTCTTGCCAAGAAAAAGATGGACGAGAATATTTACTGTGGAATGCAGATGGAAAACCGGAATATCACATTCCCACAAACCAAAACGATATTAGATGGCGTGAATGTACCTAGTGTGACGCTTGACGATATCCAGGCGGTGCTTAATATACGCGACGCATGGAGGTTTTTGCTGGATCATATTGACGAACCGGTTACCCTGCCTTTTATTTGCAAGCTCAACGAGTTCGTCGCGCGCAATGAGGCATTGGAATGGGGCAAATTACGGACAGGCCATATTGGTATTTCGGGTGTGGAATACGAACCACCCATACCCGTGGCCGCAGAAGCGGAAAAAGAACTGGCCGAACTTCTTTCCGCAGATATCACAAATACGGAAAAGGCAATTGCAGTATTTCTTTGGGGCATGCGTCTTCAGATTTTTTGGGACGGCAACAAACGTACGTCGCTCCTGCTTGCAAACAAATTGCTGGTGACGGCAGGCAATGGCATATTAACAATCAAAGAGAATAATATGGAGCAGTTCAACAATCTTCTGGTGAGTTATTACAAAGGTGATATGAAAGACATCAAGGTGTTTTTGTACGAAAACGCCATAAGCGGTATTGACTTTGGACATCTACAAGAGCATTAAAGACTGTAACGAAACCAAAAACAAATATTTTTTTAGTAAATACATCTCTCTTTTCGGCTGGTGAATTAGAGAACAATTGTAAGTGAATTGCAACACGAGATACTGTCTCGTGTTGTAGCAAGCACTGACTTTGGATAGCCAAAGTCGCTTGTTAAGGGGTACACCCCCTTAAAATCCCCTTATTTACAACATAAAATTAAATTATCTAAAAAGTAGTACACGCTCATTTCATAATGGACGAATTCAGCAATGTAAAATAGTTTTTAAGATGACTTGTGAAATATTCGGCTATTATATTTTAGACAACTGTAAAAAATGTTTCTGAAATCTATTGACATCAAATTTAGACAACTGTAAAATATAAATTAGACAATTGCCTAAAAAGGAGATGGTTAAATGAACAGCTTAAAAAAGTTACCGGATACGGAATTTGAGATAATGAAGGTCGTATGGGCCAATGAGCCGCCGATTACAACCAACATGATTATGGAACAGTTGGGTAATGAGCGGGAATGGAAAGCGCCTACTGTGATTTCGCTGATGCTTCGGCTTGTGGAGAAAGGATACTTAAGGACTGAGAAAAACGGAAAGGAACGCACTTATTTTCCGTTGGTGGACAAAGAGGATTACCTGAAGTTTGAAACGGGCAATTTTATGAAGCTTTACCATGAGAACTCCTTTCTCAGCTTTGTTAATACCCTTTACGACGGGAAGCAACTTAGCGACAGCGATATTGAAGAATTAATGAAATGGGCAAAAGAACGGAGAGAATGATATGCAAGGCTTTCTGACTGCACTGATTGATTGTTCCATCTCTATGTCGGTACTTATACTTGGCCTTATGGCTCTTACGTCATTATTATCAAAAAGATATACTGCGAAGTGGGTTTACTACACTTGGCTGATCATTGCAGTCGCCCTTATTATTCCGTTCAGGATTCATCTTGATATCCCTATCATTCAGATTAATACCGCTTCTTATATTCAACACCTGATACCCCAAAATGTCGAAGGTATTGCTAAGTCAGTTACCGCAAGCGGCGCATCGAGCCAAGGATTTTCATCCGTTCCAGGGTACCAGATTGCCGGAATTATTTGGGTCATAGGAGCAGCCGCTTTTATTTTTTATCACGTATGGAAGCATTATCGCTTTATGAAGATGGTCAATCGCTGGGGCGAGCACGTAACCAATCCGATGGTGCTTGAAACAGTACAAGGGATAATGCGTGACATGGGAATAAGCAGACAGATAAGATTGAAGATATGCCCCTGTGTTGCCAGCCCGATGCTGACCGGTTTATTCAGTCCCATTATTTTATTGCCTGGGGATAACTTCCCCGAGGATGAACTGTCACTAATCCTCAGACATGAACTGATTCACTTTAAGCGTAGGGATCTATGGTACAAAAGCCTTGTGCTTTTTGCGACTGCTGTCCACTGGTTCAATCCTGTGGTTTATCTGATGGCGAAGGCAGTTGCAGTGCAATGCGAAATTTCCTGCGATGCGGAAGTAGTGAAGGACGCTGATATTGACGAGCGGCAGCGGTATAGTGAGACCATAATCGTTGTTATTAAAAAACAATCCAAAATAAAAACAGCCTTTTCAACAAATTTTTATGGAGGTAAGAAAGGTATGAAAAAAAGAATCTTCTCCATTATGGATACAACAAAAAAGAAGGTTGGAATAGTTATTCTGGCATTAGTGATTGTTTGTACGTTGGGAACTGGAATAGCGTATGCAGCCAGTAATAATGAAACCAACAATCAAGGGTCATATTCTACGAATACGGTTTTATCGGATCAGGAAAAGGAACAGCTTGATCAGCAAAACAAAGAAGAACTTGCTGAAAAATATGCAATGTACAAACAGTTTGGGTTAACTTACGATAAAGCTTCAGATAACTTCTATTACAATAATCAGCTGGTACGGTATTTCTCTGATAAACTTGAAGCAACGGGCATCTATAATTCTTTTACCCGATCAGATGGAATTGTTGATTTAGTTGCAGTCCGTAATTCTAATAATGAACTTATAGGTATAACTCCCGAAACTCAGGAAGAATACGATAGCCGCACTGAATCAATAAAGAAAGCACAGAATGCATCCGTTCAAGGTGCTTCACAAGAAAATTCCAACAATAGCGTTGCTAATGGCATGACAACTGGTTCAGAGTCTGTAGAAAGCGGGAATGCTGGCAACGGTAAGACTGCCGCATCTTCTGAAGGTGATCCAAATTACGCGGATAACTCGCTAAACGCTTATATAAACTATGGCATTTCCTATGATAAGGCCAATAAGCAATGGATATTCAACAATAAACCGGTTCATTTTTTAAGTGACGGTGATAACGCAACATTCATTGACAACAGTGAAAAAGCTTTAAGTAATGGTGTATCGCTTAAAGTTATTAGAAAGGCCAACGGCGAAATTGATCAGTTAGTTAAGATATCTAGCGAAGAGGCGCAAGCTTTGCTTAATAAATAATTTAACATAAAGATGCAGGGAGTAAACAAATGGCTTTTACTCCCTTCTACGTGTTGATGATATTATGGGCAAACTTGCCGAAAGGCAAGGACGCAAAGCCATAGGGTCTAAGATGTAAATGCATTATGTCAACCTGCCTTCATACGGCAGTTTTTCTTGTAATAATACAACACATAGGCGTTACCCGCCAAATAAAAAAACGTAAGTTTGGCAGGCCTTTTTCCTATATCTTAATAATGAGAAATAACCCTCCGAGCTTGCAGGTCTGAAGGGTATTTTAATGCGTATTCTTCATGCCATAAAGAGCTGCCAGCCGCTGCCAAACAGCAGCGCGGCGTGATGAAGAGGACGTCATCTCATGTATCGCTTTATTTGGTACCAATTAAAAAGCTATTTTGAATCAGTGGAGTACTATACTCCTTTATGCAGATTTACATGTGATGCAATTAGGTATGCTTACCAATTTACCCGGCTGACGATTATTCAGCCGGGTTTTTTTGTACCTATTTTTTTGCACTGCCATTCTCCTCCTGTTATTTCTGAATGCCCCAAATCTTTCAGAAAGGACATGAAAACATGAAAGTATATATCAAAATTCAAGGACAAACCATATCAACTGAAATATCCATCGAAGTATATGAATATCTTGAGCAGGCAGACCGAAAAGCCGAGAACCTGTCGCATGAACAGCGGCGGCATTGGGATGGCAGGGAATTTAACGAATCCATTATAGCCCGTGAAAGTACTATCCGTTATTCAGAAACGCCGGAAGAGTGGGTTATCCGTAAAGAAACCTTGCAGGAAATTATGATGGTACTGGAAAGCTGTACCGAAGTTCAGCATCAGCGATTTTTTCTGTTTGCATTAGATGGATTAAGCTATTCGAAGATCGGAAGACAGTGTAATTGTTCCAAATACGCCGCACGGGATTCGATAGCGGCAGTGCGTAAAAAATTCAGGACTTTCTTTAAACGAAACCCCACGAAACGGGACTTTCTGGCTAATCAGTGAAGGGCTTTTTGCCCTATCGATCTGCAGGCGGGACAGGCGTGTTGAGGCCGCCTGTCCTCTATGTTCTTTTGGAGGTTTAACAAATGACAATTATCAACCTGCACAAGCATTATCCGTTTTCTAAGGCAGACAGTTTTATCGAGGTCCCTGACGATGTTGCTGACGTTTTTCTTTTTGCCAACCGTCAGGAAAACAATTACCGTCAGCGAACATGCTATCATAAAGCCTACTATTCGCTGGACCGTGACGATGGTATAGAAAACGCCATTCTCTATACAGAACCGACACCTGAAGAAATCTTGCTCCGTAAGGTGTCGCTGGAACAGCTTCAGGAGGCTTTGGAACACCTGCCACCTATTCAGGCGCGGCGCGTATATGCCCATTACATACTCGGTATGAAAAAAGTAGAGATTGCCCACGAGGAGGGTGTAAACAACAGCGTAGTATGCTCCACAATTCATGCGGGCCTGAGAAATCTCAGACGTTACTATGATAAGAAAAAGTGGATGAAATAATTAAAAGGAGCTAGAGCGATGAGAAAACGGAATATCCAAATCATTATACGCCTTAATGCAAAGGAAAAAGAATTTCTCAGTAAACAAGTGAAAAGGTCTGGGTTACCGCAAGAGACTTATTTGCGCTCACTTATCAGCGGCTATATGCCCAAAGAACTGCCCCCTTTGGATTATCATTATATGATTCGGGAGCTTCATGCAATCGGTGCAAATCTGAACCAGATTGCGGCCAGGGCAAATGCAACCGGACATATTGACAGAGCAGTATTCGAATATGAAGCCAACCGTTTACGAAAGGCAGTCCTGGACATACACGGGTCGTTTGTGCCAGAAAGCCGTAAAGATGACCAGCCGCTGCTGCGCAACGGCTTGGCGTGATAAAGCGAACTTCATTTTAATTGCCTATGTACTGATGAAAGACCATTGCGTTGGAAAAAAACTTTAGAAAATACTTTTTAGTCAACCGGTGCCTCGCTATACTTTCCCGAAACAGCTCTCCGCGTCGGACTATATCCGTTCGCTAATCTATGACCATTCGCCCAAGGAATACCCTTCGGCGGAATATCCCGAACTGATTACCCAGCTGAAGAGTGTTTCAATGCGACTCACATCCCTGTTCCATCTGCTCCATATCACAAGGCAGTTTGATAAAAACGATATGGAGCTTCTGAAAAAAGAAATGATGAAATATAAACAAATACTACTTGACATTCAGGCAGCGATGCTGCCTGAAGATGCAAAAAACACTTGAATTCTTTCGTAAGCTGGTATTTTTTTCGACTAAAATATAAGCGTGTTAAATATTAGCCGGATTTTTAAGAGCAGTCCAATCAGGACTGCTCTTTTCTCCTTTTATACTTTGAAAATGAAGACCTATGATGACGACTATAATCTGATCTAAAATTCAACATAATAATTCAAAAATATTCAAACTGCACATTGAAATCCTGTACATCTTTGTTTATATTATATATATAGTTGTAAATATTTTCTTTAATGTCAAGGAAAAGGCATTTGTTAGTACAAATGGAAAGGGTTATATCTATGGCATTAATTTATCCAGAATCATTTGATAGAATCGACAAGTACAGAAACACTGTCCATAAACCCGCAACTGCGGCATTCACAGTATTTGAGCTTAATGGCAAGAAATATTTTCAAATTGATACTTTTGGCACTACAGAACGCGTTATGCCTGAAAAGATTAGCCAGTCTATACAAATTGACAAAAAAATGGCCGAAAAGCTTGTTGATTTACTGCGCCAGGAGTTTTCTATAGATTGAGATGGTGACTAATTGAGAAGCATAAACATCCCACCGTACGCACCAACGCTGATAGAGTCAACCAGAGCTATCGGCTATACGCTGGAATCGGCGATTGCCGACATTATTGATAACAGTATCTCAGCATTGGCTTCGTGTGCAGAAATCTTCTTCTTCCCAATTGGGGATTCATATATCGCAATACTGGATAACGGCGGCGGAATGAATGTTGCCGCACTTGAAGCAGCTATGCGTTATGGCAGCCAGAATCCAAATGACAAACGTGCAGCCACAGATTTAGGGCGTTTTGGGCTTGGGCTAAAAACTGCATCTTTGTCTCAATGCCGTTCATTAACAGTTGCCAGCAAGCAAGGCAGCAATATTGAAGTCCGCCGATGGGATATTGATCATGTAATCGAGACTAGGGAATGGTCGCTCATTGCGTTGGAAACCGAAGACGAAATTAACGCAATACCCCGCATTGATAACCTACGTGAATTTGAAAGCGGCACACTGGTTGTATGGCAGAATCTCGATAGGCTTAAAGTCGGCGAATTGAATTTCGATCGCTCTATGGGCAGAAAGATGGATGATGTCCGTGCCCATCTCTCTCTGGTATTTCATCGATATCTCAGCGGAGAAACCGGTCTTAAAAAGCTCCAGATTAAAATGAATGGTATACCAATTGATAGTTCTGACCCTTTCCTGACACGCAGAAATACGCAGGTAATGGCTGATGAAGAGTTGTATATCGAGGGCGCTAAGGTAGTTCTTCGCCCTTATATACTGCCTCATATTTCAAACTTATCTGCAGAAGAGATCGCGGAACTGGGTGGAACGGAGGGCTTGCGCAAAAGTCAGGGATTTTATGTGTATCGAAATAAGCGCCTTTTGGTTTGGGGAACGTGGTTTCGCATGATGCGTCAAGGAGAGCTTTCAAAACTGGCTCGTATTCAAGTCGACATACCTAATGATTTGGACAGCCTCTGGACACTTGACATTAAAAAATCTACGGCAGTTCCCCCGGAAGTTATTCGAAACAATCTGGAGGCTGTCATTGAAAGAATGGCGGGATACAGCAAACAGACATGGATATTCAGAGGAAAGAAAGAGGTAAGTGATTCCGTTATTCACATTTGGCAACGGTTCAAGGGAAAGCAAGGCGGTTTCTTTTATGGCATTAATCGCGACCATCCTTTAGTCGAAATATTTTCGGACGCTCCGCCGCAAACTAAGCGGAACATAGAAGCATTGTTGAAAACAATTGAAAGCGACATTCCGCTTAACCAGCTTTATATCGACTTAACAACAGAAAAGCGAATAGAGAATGAAACCGATACAACGTCACTCGATGTGGAAAATATGCTGAAATTGCTGCTCAGTCAGATGCCATCAAATGCGGCAAAAAAAGAGTTGCTGGACAGGCTTGCTTTGTCTGACCCGTTTGTGAATTATCCTTGGATTATTGAAAAGTACCAGAAGGAAGGAGCCTTATAATGGCGGCAAATAATGTGGAACAGTTAGAAGGTATGATTTCTGCCAGCATAAATACGCAGTTTAAGGAAGTACCCCCCAGTGAAGCTGAATTTGATAAGATAGCGGATACGCTCAGACAGTCACTTGCCTCGTTTTGTCCTGTGGCAGACGACGAGTTTGAGGACATGAAGCGAAGGCTCAAAGCCAACATAGTAGTCGTCATGGATATTGGTGTAGTAATTAAAGATGACAAACGGCCGCACCAGTCATGGTTGCCGTCACGGCGTTCTGAACTCGACTTTTTCTTTTGGAACAGATACAAAAAGTATCTTGAAGAGATAAAGCATTGGAATCCAAGAGTAACAGGAAATCTCGGACGTGTTTCTGATGAGATTGTCGACCTTCTGGGTGACCCAAAAGTGAAAGATGACTTCCAGCGGCGCGGTCTTGTACTGGGCGATGTGCAATCCGGGAAAACCGCAAACTATACAGCCATCTGCAACAAGGCAGCAGACACGGGCTACCGCGCTATCATTGTGCTTGCGGGTATGATGGAAAATTTGCGTCAACAAACGCAGGAACGGCTGGATGGGGAGTTTTCTGGCAGAAAGAGTGAATATTTTCTTGACCCAACTAAAAAGGAAATCAGGAATGAACCCGTAGGTGTCGGAAGATACGGAACGAATAAACGAATTGCTTCTTTTACATCTGTAGTTAAGGATTTTGACATAAATGTACTGAAAAGCAACGACTTGTCGTTGCTCAGTGTCAGCGATCCTGTCATATTTGTTGTTAAAAAAAACAAGAGCATACTCAACAACCTCATTCGATGGTTAAGGAATAATAATACTGTCGGCGGACAAAAAATTGATTTACCTATGCTCCTGATTGACGATGAGGCTGATAATGCTTCCGTCAACACCAAAAAGGAAGACGAAGACCCAACGGCTATTAACGAAGCTGTTCGAACACTTTTGGCGTTATTTCGGCAAGCATCATATTTAGGCATTACCGCAACGCCATATGCGAATATTTTTATCAATCCTGAAACTACTGACGAGATGTGTGGAGATGATCTTTTCCCGCGGGATTTCATCTACTCCCTAGCGCCGCCGTCAAACTATATTGGGGCTGACAGTATCTTCGGTGTGGAGGCGCCTTTCAGGGATGCACTTGAAGAATTGCACCCGTCAGAAATGGATGCCTTTTTTCCATTCGATCATAAGAAAGGACACTTGGTTACCGAGTTGCCTCCAAGTATGAAAGAAGCCATGGCGTATTTTCTGCTTATAAACGGCATTCGTGATGTGCGCGGAGATTACAAGGCTCACCGTTCCATGATGATTCATGTCAGCAGATTCACGGACGTTCAAAACCAAATCCGTGATTTGGCGACTGCGTGGATTTTGCAAACGCGTTCTGATTTGCAAAACTACTCGCGTTTGTCTGAAACAGAAAGTAGTAAAATACCTGGTATTGCTTACTTAAAAGTTATCTGGGATAAGCATTTACTAGGTGAAAAAGCTAGTTCGCCAGAAAATCCCATGCCATGGCACACGTTCCTTTCGGAGTATCTGTTTAAGTCTGTAGCACCGATAGATGTACGAGCGGTAAACCAGCAGAGCGGATCCACAAGTCTTGATTACTTCAACCACCGCGAGGATGGTTTGCGTGTTATCGCAGTGGGCGGCAACAGCCTGTCCAGAGGGTTAACCCTTGAAGGATTATGCGTCAGCTACTTCTACCGAAAATCACAAATGTACGACACATTACTGCAAATGGGACGTTGGTTCGGTTACCGTCCCGGATATGATGATCTGTTCAAGCTTTGGATAAGTGCGGAAGCCATCGACTGGTACGGGTACATAACGGCAGCAGCGGAAGAACTCAAGCTCGAAATTGCCAGGATGAAGAACGCCAACCTTACACCACTGGAATTTGGGCTGAAGGTTCGGCAAGACCCCGCTTCCCTAATTGTCACTGCAAGAAACAAAATGCGAACAGGGAAGATGGTCAAACGCCCCGTTGCTGTTTCCGGGCGTTTGCTGGAAACTCCACGACTAAAAGCCGACCTTGCATCTTTGAAAACTAATGAGGATGTTTTCAAGGATTTTGTTCATCGGCTGGATACCATAGGACAACGGACTACTCGTGAAGACGCACACTATTTCTGGAAGAATGTTAGTAAAGATGAAGTTGAGCAACTTCTCCGTGATTTCAAAACTCATCCTTGGCATCTCTCGTTCCAGGGACAAGCACTTGCAGACTTTATAAGAGACAAAATGGGTAATACACCCTGGGATGTTGTTATTGCTGAAGGTTCCTCAAAAGATGAATATACAGAATTATATTGCGGTTCTGAGCAACTGTTGATGAAACCTGAAAACCGCACCATTATTGCAACACCAGAACAAATCAGTGTCAGTGGAACCAAGGTTCGTGTCGGCGCCGGCGGCGCAACAAAGCTGGGGTTAACGAAAAAGCAACGAGAGGAAGCGGAAGCAGAATTCAAACGGGAACACCCCGACAAACCTCACGTTTCCGATAGTGCTTACCTCATTGAAGGACGTGCTCCCATTCTAATGTTACACGTTATCGCCGTTGACCGAACCAGCACAGATAAAAATGGCAAGATACGGACACAAATCGAAGAAGGATGCCAAGTGCCGGATTTTCTTTTCGCGTTGGGTGCGGGTTTTCCGTTTACAGGAGTGCCTGAAGAAACAGCCAGTTACGTAGTAAATATGGTTGAGTTAGAGTTGGGCAGCTACTATGATCCAGAGGAGGATAACGATGAATGAAAACAACGCCTGAGATCCTCCAGAGGCAATGGGCCAGCATTGATTATAAGGATGGCGGATTCCTGCAGATTGATACCCAGCATCCACTAGAATGGCACATTGGTTATCAATCAGTAAGCCAAAAAACCCTGTTACTTATTCATAACGAGGATGTTGGAGCAATCGAATCCTCAAAATCTATGGCGGTAACTCGCCGCAAGAGGGAGACTGATAATCGCTGGGCGCTTTCATTTGAACTTCTCCGCAACGAACAAGAAGGCGTTTTTGCCATCCTTTGCTCTGATATTATTGAGCACTCACGTTTAGCATCAAATGAGAAAGAAGCATTGGAACTAGTCATCAGACGCTACAAGCAATGGAGCCGATTACTTGAATCACAAAAAAGCGGATTGATTGACGAAAACAGACGTAAAGGATTGTTAGGCGAACTCTTGTTTTTGCAGGGACGAATTGAAGAAAGCGGTTCCGCCTTGACTGCAATAAAGGGCTGGGTAGGCGCCGACGGTGCCGACCAAGACTTTATATATAAAGATCACTGGTATGAAGTAAAAAGTGTTGGTTCCTCTTCAACGCGCGTAACCATTTCTTCACTTGAGCAACTTGACTGCGCTGATGAAGGTGAACTCGTAGTAATGCGTATTGACAAGGCAGCTCCGGATAAGGCTGGGGCGTTGTCCCTTAACGATGCGGTACATCAGATCAGCAGCAAGTTAATCGCCGCCACAGATGCGCTGGACTTATTTCACTCAAAACTGTGTGCATGCGGTTATATTGATTTACAAGAATATTCTGAACAGAAATATTACTGTTCCGGTTTGCAACGGTACAGCGTGGATGGCACATTCCCAAGGCTCATAAGGCAAAATGTTCCAATACAAGTTGAATCTTTGCATTACGAATTAAGCTTGTCCTCATTGGCAGACTGGCTAAAAAGTTGAATAATATGGACGTACAGGAATTCCGAAAAGATTTCATAGAAGGAGTTAAAGCTGAGGCGGCAGCTACCGGCGAGGGTTCTAGTGCGTCTTTCGTGAGCGCTTTTGCTCAATATCTGCAGGAAGCAGAATTCCTAATGGACTTTACTGCTGCCTACTTTGAGGGGACAGGAAAACGCAACCGGAAACTGCGTGTTGACGGATACGCTTACGATGAGTTTGACAAAACCATGAGCCTGATAATCGCTGACTACGATGCTTCTGAAAGCGAACGGATTCTTACCAGAACTCAGGCGAGGCAGCTACAGGAACGGCTCAACTATTTTGTCGACCAAGCATTAAACTCCACCCTGCATCGTGAAGTTGAAATGAGTAGACCCTGCTCTGACTTAGTGGACTTGTTGCGAGAAAAGCGCAGAGAAATCCGCAAATATCAGCTTTTAATTTTTACAACTGCTACCATCAGTACAGCAATAACCATACTCGAGTCCTCTGATATTGACGAGATTTCGTCTGAATGCCAAATATGGGATATTAACCGCTTATTCAAGGTCTGCGGTTCGGACACGGGGCGACATATCATTGAGATTAATTTCAAAGAACATTCCGAGCATGGCATACCATGCCTGGAGGCAAGCGGTACCGCAACAAAAGACTTTAAAAGTTACCTATGCATTATCCCCGGCTCTCTATTGGC
Source organism: Bacillota bacterium (assembly GCA_023408315.1). GTDB lineage: Bacteria > Bacillota > Clostridia > Christensenellales > Christensenellaceae > JAEYKI01. The sequence continues at coordinate 9,383 of JAEYKI010000019.1, read as the reverse complement.
GGATATTTATGATAAATACGGGAGCGGTCTGCTTGAGGGTAATATACGGTCGTTTCTTTCCACTAAAGTAGCTGTTAACAAAAAAATACGCGCTACTATTCTGCAGTCCCCTGAAAGGTTCTTCGCTTATAACAATGGCATTTCTGCTACCGCAATGGATATTCAAATTGAATCCACTCCACAGGGACAATTTCTTGTCTCTGCAAGGGATTTTCAGATAATTAACGGCGGGCAGACTACCGCATCGCTGTCAAATGCAAGGTTCCGTGATAAGGTCAACCTTTGCACCATCTTTGTACAGATGAAGCTAACGGTAATTGAGCGAACGCTAAAAGAGGAAGCAACCGAGCTTGTTCAAAACATTTCGCGTTCCTCCAACAGCCAGAACAAAGTCAGCGATGCCGATTTTTTCTCGACACATCCCTTCCATGTCCGTATGGAGAGGTTCTCTCAGCGTCTGTACGCAAGAGCGGTAGGCGGCCTTCAGCATGAAACAAAGTGGTTTTATGAGCGGGCGCGCGGACAATACTTGCAAAAACAGATGCGCATGACTGCGGGCGAAAAAAAGAAGTTCCTACTCCAGAATCCGAAAAATCAGCTTATAACAAAAACCGATCTTGCAAAGGTCCGGAACACCTGGAGGGGTTTGCCCCATATTGTAAGCCGTGGTGCACAAACAAATTTTGCCGAATTCGCAAAAACAACAAGCGAGGAGTGGGAAGCATCTGATGACGGACTTATCTTCAACGAGAAATATTTTCAGGAAAGCGTTGCTTTAGTCCTGCTATTTAGGTATACTGAATTAATGGTAACGCATCAACCGTGGTATTCACAAGGTTATCGCGCCAATATCGTAACCTATACGATTGCTCTTTTTCATATGCTTATACAGAAACAGTTCCCGGGAATGGATTTGGATTTGATGACTATTTGGACACGCCAAAATGTCCCGGATTCTGTTGCTAATGCTCTGACGGAATTATCTGAACTTGTTTATGATAAGCTGACCGATCCTAAAAGAGGAATTGAAAATGTTACTCAATGGTGCAAACAAGAAGGATGCTGTAGAAGCGTTCAAAGTATCGACTATAGATTGTCACCTGAAATCGAGGTGTGTCTCATTGGACGGGAAGATCAAAAGGCCGCCGAACGGGAAGCTAAGGCTGATCAGCGAACAGTTTCGGATGCGGAAATTATGACAAGAATCATAGATATCACTCCACAACAATGGCAGAATACCCTAAGTTTTGCTACGAGCAAAAGAATGATTACACCAGATGAACATACCGCCCTGCGGATTGCATGTCAAATACCTCAAAAAATACCGACCCCGATCCAATGCAAAAGACTTCTTGCTGTTCTGGAACGGTTACAGGAAGAAGGATTTAAGCTATGAAAGAAAGCAGTATATACACAGTTGTGGATTTGTTTGCCGGAGCAGGCGGACTAAGTTGCGGTTTCTTGCAGACAGGCAGATTTATTATAACAGCGGCCTATGAAAATAATATCCACGCACGGAAAACATACAAGTTCAATCATCCAAACACGGAAGTATACCCAGATGTTTGTTCTGCGGACTACAATGAGCTTAAAGAAAAATTTGGGCACATAAATGTGGTTATTGGAGGACCGCCTTGCCAAGGATTTTCGAATGCGAATCGTCAGAAGAACCATGCAATAAGCAAAAATAATACCCTTGTCAAACAATTTGTTAGAGCTGTTGTCGATTTGGCCCCAGACGCATTTGTTATGGAAAATGTAAGCATGTTAAAATCCGACACACATAAATTTTTTGTTGATAATGAAGATACAAAAAAAATTATTCAATATGAAATTCCGACCGAAGCAACAGAAATCATTTTACTAGAAAAAGATTTTGTTTTTAACGGTGTACAGACTATTATTGAAAGCAGAAATCAGATTCAAGAATACATTTGGCCTGAATCAGATTACTTGGTATTAAATATAATTTATAAAATTCGTAAAAATAAAGATAAACAAAAGAAGGCTCTAATTAAATACAAGAAAAAATTATTACATTTATCTGAACGTCTATTAAAAGAAGATGCTGAGAACAATTACATCACAGAGCAAAATCATAGAGCAGCATATGCGTTAATTCAGTATTTTGATGATAAACATTATGCAGACAATAAGATAATTAACGAGATTGAGCACGCCATAATGATTCAGCGTATGCTTGGAAAAGTAAAAGAGCTCTATGATAATAATATAGTTATTAGTCATTTCTCAGCCGACGGGGACCTAATTGCTCATGTTGATTCAATGACAGTATTAGACTATATTTGTTGTATTGTAAAAGCCCATGGTTATACTCTTGATAAGGATGTCCTTCGAGCTATCGAATTTGGCGTTCCACAAAAAAGAGAGAGATTCGTTATTTTAGGCATCAGAACTGAATGTACGAAGGTGGAACTTCCTAAAGGCTATCTTGCTCCTTCTGAATATGCAACCGTTAAAGATGCCATTGAGGATATTTCAGATTTAATTGTAGGTTATGATGTTGCTGCAGACAAAGGGATTCCGCTTAAGAAGGCACCAAATTATATTAGCCCTCTAGGGAAAAAACTGCGAGGCAATAATACTATACTGTATAATCATATAACAACGAGTTCAACAGATACAGCTAAAAGCCGCTTTTCCGCATTAGAGCAGGGAGAGAACTTCCACAATTTGGATCCATTATTAAAAACCACATATTCTGATGCAGAGCGCACTCAAAACACGATTTACCTGCGGCTGAAATATAACGAGCCTTCAGGAACCGTTGTAAACATTCGAAAATCGATGTGGATACATCCCCTGTATAACAGAGCATTGAGTATTCGTGAAGCTGCAAGACTTCAGACATTCCCGGATGATTTCAAATTCTGCGGTCCTAAGGATGCTCAGTATCAGCAAATCGGTAATGCCGTTCCTCCTATGTTAGCCCAATCAATTGCTAAAAAAGTTGCGGAGCTATTGGATTTAGAACAAAAACAATCAATTAGTGAGGCAATATAAGTGGACACGCATTCTCCGCAGATTCGAAGTTATAATATGTCAAGAATAAGAAGCATAAATACAAAGCCAGAGGAAACAGTAAGGAAATATTTATTCTCATGCGGTTTCCGATACAGAAAAAATGTTAAGAAGTTGCCCGGTTGTCCAGATATCGTTTTACCAAAATATAAAACTGTTGTCTTTGTGAATGGCTGTTTTTGGCATATGCACACAGGATGCAGTAGATTCGTATGGCCTGAAACAAACGCTGAATATTGGCATAAAAAGATAACCGGAAATGTTGAACGTGATCGAGAAAATTATATTCATTTGGAAGCTTTAGGCTGGAAGGTAATTGTGATATGGGAATGTGAGCTTAAGAAAAATGCAGTATCAGACAGGCTTGATGCATTAACTCTTGAAATAGTTTCAAAAACTTACGCATGGCAACATAGAATTGGAGTACGATTATAATCTATCGTCAACAATATCATGAAGTTGTCTCTCCAACTTATCCAAATAAGATGTTACAGCATCGATTAAATCACGATATTTGTTAGCATTTATCTTGAACTTTGAAAGGTATTCTGTCACTCTCAGATATCCAAGACTAAGTACATTGGAAATTATCCTAATCCCATGTCCGATATCTAGTTCAACATCGTCATTTGATGCATCCTTCATACTTTCGTATCTCATTTTTATATATGAGCCATCACAATGTACAAAGTGACTTGATAAATTATAAGCATAAAATATTCCTGCCAGGCATTCATACTTTTTATCTTTTTCAATTAAAAATTTAAATAAGCTTCCAAAACCCCATTTCTGTTCTAATGTTTTTTGCATATTTCTTGGATATTTTTGTTCCAAGATTTCTAAATCCTCTGCAGATAAAATACTCGTTTCAAATGGATGTTTTGCTTCTGAAAATATATGATACTGTTCTAATGCTTCCAATGCTTTTTTGTGCTCTTTTATTTTCTGCATTTCCGGAAGAGTAAAATAATATTCTTTTATTGTATCACTATCTTCCTTAAGCCGATCAGACATTAAATAAAAATACTTTATTGTACCCTCAAATACTGTTCTTAATAGAATATCTGCTTCCCAGATACTATTTTCTTCGATCAATAGTAAAATGCTCTCACTTGTTGAATAAAGACTTGTAAAGAGCTGTATTGTAACAAATTGATTAAAATGTGATATTTCTGCTTCCGCTTTAAAAAAAGGCACTTGAGAAAAAGTTAAGTCTTTTAATAAAATCCATGCTTCCTGGGCATTATCTTTCAGATCGATATAGCTATTTTGGGACATATACTCACCTCAGTTTTTATTTCATTACAAAAATTCAAAGATATTTATTGTATAACTACACTTTTCAAACGAATTTATATTATTTCCTTTACAATCGAACCAACTCTTCAAATTTTTCAACTGTAAGGACACCTTCCTCAACCTGTTTCAACAGCGTTCTCGCGTTCTTCTTCCATTCTTCATACTGGGCATGCATTTTCTCCTTATATCCTTCCGGCGCTCTGCTGCAACGCATCTGATAAGCGTTGTTCAAACGGCGGAATAATGACCTGGATTTGTCAGCGTTTACTTTTTGGTTATGCTTAATCAGAGCTCCAATTTCCTTGCAAGTCTTATCAGAGTCTTCCACCAATCGGTCACAGAACAGAGAGACCTTGGAGAACGGAAGGAAATACCGCCCGCAGTTTTCGCATTTACGTACTGTCAGGTCATTAGTGCACATAAATTCAAATTCCATAAATACAAGAACACGGATATCTGTACTGTAATAAAAAGTGTAAGCATTCAGTGCATAATTCTGTACTTGCTGAATCAGTTCCGGAGTAACCTCCTCATACCGGCCATAATCCAGCTCCGTATCTTCTAAAATTCGGCGCTCGATACCGATATTTTCATACAGCTTTTTGCTTCCCACAAAAGGTGCATATTCACTGATCTGCATCAGATAAAACCGCTGCTTTGAACTGAGGGATGAATGCATGCCCGCATCATCCAGTGAAAATTCGATCATATCCTTGAGGTTTGCACTGTATTGTGTCAAATCATGATACAACCTTACGATCGCCTCCATAAAGCTGGCCGCGACATCTTTCAGCGGCTGATCGGGAAGTACAGGCTCCGTTCCATACATGAATTCATGAAAGGCTTCGGGCGTCATCGGCGCTTCTGGATATTTCTTGAATAGACGCAAAGCAAAATCATGCGCCGCTGGCCATTCTTCTTGATAGAGGTTTTCAATCACATCGTTAAGATAGGCATCGACCAACTGATACAGGTATGGATGGATTTCCTGCAGAACCTCACGTTGCCTTTGATACAGAGCTGCAACGAGGAAATAGGGTTTTTCTTCACTGCTCTGCATTTCTTTACGAACCGCTTCCGCCTGGGCCTCCAAAGCAATCCAATCGGTATCCAGCAAAGAAAACATCAGCTTTCCAACGGGGTAATTCTCTACCTTATTGCCATGGATTATGTATTCGGTTTTGTCCTCAAAGTAGATATACTGCTTCAATTTTCTGGGCTCCTGTTCGGTCATTCGCCTGCGGTTTGCCGTGTAATCCGTTGCTTGATTTTTTGTGTAAAATCATTATACACATTATTTAATTATAAACAGTATAAACCCTATTGAAATTTTTGGCAATACCTTGTATAGTTCCGTGTACAACCTTTAAACAGCAACAACGATCTTACACAGTCTCAGTATAACCGAGGCACGGACTTTGAAAACTGAATAACCAGAAGACCCGATACGTTCCCTGCATTGCTGCACAACGGCAAGCCAATACCGCGGATGCGCCAGGACCGCCCAAACAGCGCGAGCGATAAAATCCTAAGCGGAAATACGAGGGTGATAACCTCCAAGGCGATGACAAATGCAGAGGGATAATGATACTTCGGTCCAGCTACAGCCCGAGCGTGATAAAACCGTCCCAGGCAATGGGGGCCGCCCGCGGAGATCCCGGGGGAGGTGAAATTCCTATGAGGCCCATAATCAGGGCCATCGGAGATTCTAAAAAAACAAAATAAATTACGAAAGGAATGATTTTATTGTCTAGCACAAATGAACTATATAAGGTCATGTTCCGGGAGTATCCGGATGTTTTAACCGTCAGCCACATACAGCGGATGCTGGGTATCGGCCGTCATCAAGTGTACAGCCTGATCAGCTCGGGCAAGCTCTACGCGCTGATGGTCGGCAAATCCTACCGGATACCCAAGGTAAAAGCTATAGAATATCTGATCGGCAGCGATGTCAAGCCTGCCAGCTGACTAAAAAATTTACATCCGCACATTGGCGCTGCTTATCTGGCCGTGCTACTCTCTACTTGCCGACAGCAGACAACCAATGAAGAAAGGAGATAGACGAATGAAAACACAAAGGCCGATTACTGGCAGCATTCAGGAAAAGAACGGCAAATTCTACGCCGTTATCAACGGGTACGAGAACGGTAAGCGCAAACAGGACTGGGTTTACACCGGCTTCCCGGTTCGAGGCAATAAGAAAAACGCACAGGAATTTTTACAGAAGGAACTCTGCAAACGCAATGAACAAAAGAATAAGCCCTCCCGCCTGAAGGACGCAAACGCCGACATGCCGTTCGTAGATTTTATGCGGATGTGGCTCAAGACTAAAAAAAACAGCATCTCAACAATTACATACCAGGGCTATGAGCAGATGATCGAAGGGCGTGTCAGCAGCTATTTCACGGCTTGCGTAAGCACGCTGGGCAACCTGACGCCGGATGACATTGAGGACTTCTACGCCACGATGTACGACGAAGACCTATCGGGCAGCACGGTTCTTCACTATCACCGGATCATCAGCCAGGCGCTCGCCTACGCGGTCAAAAAGGACATACTCCTATACAACGTCATGGATAAGGTGGACGCGCCCAAGAAGGGCCGCTATGCGGCTGATCATTATACCAGGGAAGAAGTCCAGCAGCTCTTTGATGCAATCAAGAACGATCCTATCTTTATAGTCATATTCCTTGCAACCTATTACGGACTGCGGCGCAGCGAGGTTATGGGCCTGCGGTGGCCGAGCATCAACTTTACGGAAAACCGTATCAGTATCGAGTACAAAGTTCTGGAGGAAAGGGTGGACGGCCAAACTGTAGTGAAAGGATACAATGACATGAAGACCACAGCAAGCCGCCGTTCCATGCCGCTGATCCCCATCGTCGCGGAAGAACTCAAGAAGGAAAAGGCCCTGCAGGAGGAACGCAAAAAATTATTCCAAAAGGAATATTCCCAAGATCAAAACGGATATGTATGCGTCGACGCGCTGGGAAAAATCTTCAGGCCAAACTTCATATCCAGCCATTTCAGACTTCTGCTGAAAAAACACGGTCTGCGGCATATCCGCTTCCACGACCTGCGGCACACATGTGCCAGCCTGCTTGCGGCAAGCGGCTGCGTATCCATGAAAGAGGTTCAGCTTTGGATGGGGCACAGCAATTATTCTACCACGGCGGACATTTATGCCCATCTGGATTTCAAGGCTCAGGAACAGTGTGCGGCGGCAATGGAACAAATTTTAGGGAAAAAATAATGCCTGCGAATAATAATTCGCAGGCATTGGTGGGGTGCTGAGGATTCGAACCCCTTAGGCGCAAATACGCATCCGACATTCTAAAAACTATTGATTGCAAAAAAGTCCAGTTGAACTGGTCACCCCATTTGCGCCGTAGCCCACCGTTCTAGTAACTGTATTCATATGATCAGTCACCTCCCAAAATATCCCTATAAGAGTTACAAGGAGAGAGATCATATCAACCGACATCCCTACGCTCAAAGCAATAAGAACACCGAATGCTACCTATAAAAAGCCCCGAGAAGTAGATACTTGACGGGGTTTGGCGGAGGAGGTGGGATTCGAACCCACGGTGCCCTTTCAGGGGGCACGCTCGATTTCGAGTCGAGGCCGTTATAACCACTTCGATACTCCTCCATATTAAGTTTTAGGGCCTGCAGGGGGCTTATGCGGCTTCTGCAGATGTGTTAGAAAGGTGTTAGAAGCGCCCTTCTATTGTGGGGCTTAGGATCAAGCAATTTGCCTTATATCAAAGGCTTTTCGGGCACTCGGGACCGGGTTTCAAACACCCGGTTTCGAGGGGCAATTTGGCTGTCTTTTCGCCCGTTTCTCTTTATATGTTCTCGTATCTTCACCGCTCAAATCTTGATTTCACGGGGATTTTTCAAAGTGGATTTATATGTCCGCATATCGTTTTGTCTTGTTATCCGGGGGAGTTTGATAACAATTTTACAACAGGATAACATGGGCTTGGATTTTTATTCAGGCTATCGCTCCATATCCCGGTTTCTTCGTACAGGCTTCTTGCCAGCGGTTTTAGCCGCCTCCTTCGGATGCAAATCGTTATGGTAGGCATCAAGGACAGTCCGTTTTCTATCCAGCCGGACATCTACATACTGCGCTGTTACGGCTTCAAGGTTCGTGGAAATGCCCAGCGATATGCCGATGCCCTTTAAGGTATGGCCTAAAATCTCGCCCACGGTGTAGAAGTCCCCCGTAAGCTGGTGCATGTTAGTGGCTGCCGAATGACGCAAATCATGAAAACGTATGTGCGGCATCTCTAAATGACGCAGCATTTGTCCAAAGTTATTTGTCACACGGTCAGCCCGTAAAGGTACACCATTGGGCTTTGACACGACAAGATTGTTATCGAAATACTCCTGCCCTGATAGTTGGGCCAATTCCTTTTGCTTTTGCTGTAATGCAAGCTGCCGTTCAAAATAGGTAAAAGTTACATCGGTAATCGGCAATACCCTGTCATTGGATTTGGTCGGGGCCATTTCATCTATTATGGTAGTTCCCGGCGGTACTTTATAGGGCAGTTGTTCCACAATAGAAAATGTCCTGTTCTGTAAGTCCACACTGTTCCAGCGCAGCCCTAAAACCTCATTCCGGCGCAATCCGTACATTCCGCTTAAAACAAGTATCATTTCCCATTCTGTGCCTATGCAGTTGCCCATAAGCTGCTGCATCTGCTCTACGGTGTACGGGTCAGGCGTTTTGCCCTGCTTGCCAAACTTGGTGATAATGTCGCGGGCCGGATTGGTTTCGATGTAGCGATATTTCCGGGCCGCCTCCAATGACACGCTCAAAATGCGCTGGGCATATCGAACCGTACTTTGGGAAAGTCCCTTTTCAAACAGCTTTTGAAACATGTTATCCAGCATGGCGGGAGTAAGCTGCTTTAAGGGAACACTGCCGACATAGGGGACGATATGGTTTTTGATATGGCTCTTATAGCCAGCAAAAGTGCTGGGGCGCAGGTTGGCCTTGCCATGATTTTCTACCCAAACATCCAAATACTCTT
>JAEYKI010000027.1 GCA_023408315.1 Bacillota bacterium | reverse complement strand
CTCCAGCCTGTTCTCCCAGTTGTGGCTCCCCGAAGCGGATGGGTTGTGCAACCCGTCGGTAAGCACCGCTTTGATGCGCGTTGAGCCCAGCTCTATGCCCAGATATTTCTCCCCATTTAAATTTACGTTGTTGTTTTTTTGCATATGCATACCTCCTCCAACCAGCCAATTCCCGGTTTCCGCAAGCCTTCACCTATAATAGGAACAGGCGCCTGCCACCTTGTTCCCTGTTGAATACCGCTTGGCCATAGCCGTTTTATTTGAGACTACCTGCGTTTCATCTTTCGGCTTGCAAGCAGGCTCTGCAGTACGATAAAGAACGCCAAAATAGCCGAAACAATGATCTTGGCCCACCAGGAAGATATATTGCCCTGGAAGGAGACAAACGCCTCTATAACGGCTTTGATCAGCACGCCAAACAACGTTCCAATCACGCCGCCTACGCCTCCCATAAGCGACGTGCCGCCAATAACGGTTGCCGCAATAGAGTCCATTTCAAAATTTTTGCCAATCTCCAAAAACGCGCCCACCGTATTCATGCAAAACGCAATGCCGCCTATGGTTGCAAGAACTCCGCTGAGCATGTAAACCGCAAGTTTTGTTTTCCGCACGTTCAGGCCCATCAGCAGCGCAGACTGCTCGTTGCCACCCACCGCATATATCCTTCTGCCAAATTTGGTGTACTTGAGTATAACATAAGCAATTAACAATATAATCAAGGACAATATAACCGTGGGGTACACAAACGGATACAGCGTAGCCCCGGCTGCATTGGTTGCCTCTCCAAAGGGCAGGTAAATTTTATATTGCGCCATATGCAGGAAGGTCTGGTTTGTAACCGTGATCATTTCCAGACTAATCACCGCCGCCAGGCCTTTTGTTAAAAACATGCCGGCCAGGGTTACAATAAACGGCTGAATGTTGAGGCAAGACACCAGAAATCCCTGGAACAGGCCGAACACAATACCGAAGCCGATCATGATGGCTATGGACGAAAACGGATCCATATGCGCTTTTTCCATCATGGAAGCAAGCGCCACACAGGTAAGCGTTAAAACACCGCCAACTGAAATATCAATGCCGCCCGTTATCAACACCATGGTCATTCCCACAGAGGCAATGATCAGGCCGGAATTGTTGATGAGCAGGTTCAAAAAGGCCTGTACAGTGTTAAAGTTCTTGTCCGCAAATGCAAACAATCCCACGACATACATAGCAATAAAAAGTATAATTGTGACAAACAGCAAAAAATTATGTCCAAAAAGTTTTTCGGAAAGCGTGTTATTCACCTTTATTTTTGGAGCAGGAATGGCTTCTTCACCCTTAAGCATTTTTATCCGCCTCCTTTAACACAGCTTTCTCGGAAGACTTTGCTCTTAAATTGCCAAACCACCGCTGCAACCCCTGAGACTGGAGAGCTACAATGATGATAACCATGATTGCTTTGAACAGAGGTATCTGGTCCGCCTTGATATGCATCGCGTACAGCGTGGTGGTAAGCGCCTGTATGGTAATAGCGCCAATCACGCTGCCCGCCAGGGAAAACTTTCCTCCCATCAGGCTGTTTCCGCCGATCGTAACTGCCAAAATAGCGTCCAGCTCTGTGTTGAGGCCAATATTGTTTGCATCTGCCGATCCGGTACGGGATACCGAAATCAACCCCGCAACAGCCGCCAGCAACCCGCAGACCACATACGTCATAAACTGAATCCGCACGGCATTCAGCCCCACCAGGCGGCTCGCCTTCGCGTTAATGCCTACAGATTGAACAAACATATTGAGTGGGGTTTTTTTGAGCGCCAGATAAGTGATTAAAACGATGCATGCCGCTACAATACAGGGCGTGGGAATAGGCATGCCCGGAATAAAGTTCCCCAAATATTGAAAATCAGCGGGCTTCACATACAAAACAAAGCTGCCTGTGGCAATCTGCGCAATGCCGCGCCCTGCAGTAAACAGTATGAGCGTTGCCACCATGGCCTGTATCCTCATGTTTGCAACAAGAAAACCGTTGAACGCGCCGCAGGCGACGCCCGCCAGCAGAGCCATCAGAACAGCCAGAGCATACGGCATTTGATAAGCGGCGCCTGTGCCAAGGGCCGCCACGCAGATGGATCCGGCCAGTGCGCTCACAGCGCCTACCGAAATATCCGTACCGGCGGAAGACGCTATAACCAGCGTCATGCCCACCGCCATAATGATGAGGCCGCTGCCCCGGTTGAAAATATCAATGATATAGCCGTACAGTCCGCCATTCTTAAGGGTGATTTCAAAAAACGCAGGCGTTTGAATGAGATTTAATACCAACACCGCAATCAAACATATGATTGGCAAAAATAATTTATAAGCCGTTAAGCGCTTAAAGAAATCTGCCGGTTTTTTCATGTACAGCGCCTCCCGCAATAGATTTCATAATGTTTACCTGCGTAATCTCTTCTCCTGAAAGCTCGCCCGCCTTTGAGGCATCGCGCATAACAATCATGCGGCTGCAGGTGCGGAGCATTTCTTCTATCTCGGAAGAAATAAACATAACCGTTTTTCCTTCTTCCGAAAGATTTACCACCAGTCGTTGTATCTCTGTTTTTGTGCCTACGTCTATACCGCGAGTAGGTTCATCCAGAATGAGAAAATCAGGATTCGTGAGAAGCCAGCGCGCCAGTATTATTTTTTGCTGGTTTCCGCCGCTGAGCTGCTTAACCGGCGTTTCACGGTCTGCTGTTTTAATTTTCAGCAGGTCAATATATTTGTCTGTAAATTCCTCCTGTTCTTTTCTGTCCATCAATTTAAATGTGCCTTTTAAAACCTGCAGTGCAATGATAATATTCTCACGAACGGAAAGGTCTGGTATGATGCCCTCTTCCTTGCGGTTTTCCGGCAAAAAGGCCATGCCTGCTTTCATTGCTTCCACCGGGGCGTGCATTTTTAATTTTTTGCCTTTCACCTTCAACTCGCCGCTGTCCGGTTTTTCCGCGCCGTATATTGTCCGCGCCAATTCACTGCGCCCAGAGCCTAAGAGTCCGCACAGCCCGATTACGTCTCCTTTATTCACAATAACATCAAAAGGTTTTACTTTCCCTTTACAGCCAAGGTTATTCGCTTCTATAATAGCTTCCGCATTCTTCCCTACGCATGCCGGATTTGCATGCTTTACCGCCGCCAGGTAATCAAGCTCCTTGCCCATCATTTTGGCGACAAGCTGCAGACGCGGCAGATTTTCCACTTCATATTCGCCAATCAATTCTCCGTTTCTCAAAACGGTGATTTTATCGCAAATTTCGTATACCTGATCAATATAATGCGTAACAAAGATAATCCCAAGCCCGTCTTCTTTCAGTTTTCTCATAATAGAAAACAGTTTATTAACTTCATTGTCATCAAGGCTGGATGTAGGCTCATCCAGAATCAAAACTTTGGAGGAAATGTCCACCGCCCTGACTATGGCTACCATTTGTTGAATTGCAACAGAATAATGATTCAGCGTGAGCGTAACATCCAGATGGATATCCAGCTTATTAAAAGCTTCCTCAGCGTTTCTATTCATGGTTTTCCAGTCTATCATGCCTTTCTTCATCGGTTCGCGGCTGATATACAGGTTTTCCGCTACGGATATGTTCGGGCACAGATTGATTTCCTGGTAAACCGCGCTGATCCCGTTATTCTGCGCCTTCTGGGGCGAGGCATTGATAATAGGCTTGCCGGCCAATATAATTTTTCCAGACTCAAATTCTTCGGCGCCTGTTAATACCTTAATTAGCGTCGATTTACCGGCGCCGTTTTCACCCAACAGGGCGTGTATCTCTCCAGACCGCAATGTAAAGTCGACACCGTTGAGTGCCCTTACGCCCGGAAAATTTTTGCGGATGCGGCGCATTTGTAATATTTCTCTGCCTTTCTCCATAATAGCCTCACCCTTTCTAAAAAGAACCGCCGGAGAACCTAATAATTTCGGCTCTCCGACGGTTCTGCTCACATTACTATTAATTTTCCTTTATCTTTACTTAAAATCTGGTGGGCAACAGTTCGGCAGCCTTGTCAGGCCAGAATGTTTCTTCTTTTACGTAAGCTTTCTTCTCAACGGTCTTTCCAGCTTCCAAATCTTTAATAATCTGCTCCACGCGGGGACCATGCAGCGGGTTGCATTCAACGATTACATTAATTGTGCCGTCAACCATACACTGGAATGCAGCTTTGCCGCCGTCGAAGGATACCAGAACGATATCTCCCTTTGGGCCGCAGGTCTTGCCGGCAGCTTTAATAGCGGCGATTGCGCCGTACGACATATTATCATTCTCAGAAATAACAACATCAATATCGCCGTGAGATTTCAAAAAGGATTCCATAACTTCCTGACCTTTTTCCTGCGTGAAATCGCCGGACTGCTTATCAAGCATTTTCCAGTTGGAGTGTCCCGCCGAACCTTCAGCAAAGCCATCAGTTCGTCCCAGTTGAGCGGAAGAACCCATGGTTCCCTGCAGCGTTACAATATTAACTGTGTCAGTATCTTTTACACCTTTGTCCGTGAGTATCTTCTCCAGAGCCATTGCGGCATCAAGCCCTTCCTGTTTGAAGTTAGAGCCAACCCATGCGGTATAAAGGCTTTCGTCGCCAGTCTTAATCATACGGTCCACAATAATTACCGGAATCTTGGCAGCCTTGGCTTCACCTAACACGGTGTCCCATCCAGCTTCGGTGTTCGGAGCCAGAACAATGTAATTTACACCCTTCTGAATTAAGTCGCGGATTGCCGTGATCTGCTTAGGCGTCTGCTGCTGGCAGTCTACCATCTCGAATTTGTAGCCTTTTTCAGCTGAAAAGGTTTCCTGCATCGATTTGGTGTTTGCCATGCGCCAGTCAGACTCAGCTCCTACCTGCACAAATCCTACGTAGATAGGTTTGCCGGCTGCGGCTTCCGAGCTAGCGGGTGCTGCAGCGGAACTGTCAGCCGGAGTCGCGGAACACGAAGCGAACGTGATTACCAGTCCAACAACAAGCACAATTGCAATCGTTGTCTTAAGAACTTTCATATTTCTCCTCCCGTGGCTTTTTTCCACAATTCTTGCTGTACCATGATTATATTGATTTTAAAATTGAAAACAATAAATATTCTTATGGACTTGTTCTAAATTTCTATGATACATTTTAACCGGTGTTTATTTTTTTACGATTATTTGGTTTTTTTACGCTACTGCCTGTTTTAAATTCCAAACTGAATATTTTTTTGCGTATTTATGCATGATATTAAGCTTTTTTCACTCACCAAAGGGTATCCTTACATATACGCAAGTGCCTTCCCCGTGCACGCTTGAAAAAGCAAGGCCGTAGCCGGGACCGAATTTTAATTTGATCCTTTCGTTCACATTATAAAGCCCGTATGATTCGTGCCTGGACCCGTGGCTGGAATAATCAGGCCTGTGGCGTATTCTGCCACGCACTTCTTCCAGCTGGCTTTCCGTCATGCCAATGCCGTTGTCTTTTACAAAAATAACAACGTCCTTCTCCTCGCGGTAAGCGCCAATGCTGATAAGTCCTTTTCCGCGGCGGTTTTTAATCCCGTGATACAGTGCGTTTTCAACAAGCGGCTGCAGGGTTATTTTAGGAATCACAGCGTCCTTCAGCTCCTCCGGGATATTCACCTCATAATCCAGTATATCCTGGTACCGCACCTGCTGTATCTCCATATAGCTTCGCACATGGCGCTCTTCTTCGCTCAGGGTGAACATTCCGTTTCCGTGATTTAATGAAGTCCTGAAAAAGTCGGATAACGAACGCACAATCCCCACAACATCCTGTGCTTTTCCGGATTCGGTGAGCCAGATGATTGTATCTAGCGTGTTGTATAAAAAATGCGGGTTGATCTGGGCCTGCAACAGTTCCAGCTCCGCTTCTCGCAGGTTTGTCTGCTCCACCTCCACGGTATGCAAAAGCTGCTGTATTTTTTCAATCATACTGTTGAGAGACGCGCCCAGCTTGCTTACCTCTGCGCCGTGCACTTCCTTTACGCGTACCGTAAGGTTCCCGCCCGCCACCTTGTCGGTTACGGTGCTCAGCTGATAAATGGGCTTTGCAATGCTGTTTGGGATTACAACAGACAGGATAAGCGCAAACCCTACAAGAACCACAAATACGGTCATGGAAATAACAAAGTTCACTCCCAGGCTGGCGGACATTGCCTGCCTTAAATTTTCCATATCCTTTGTCTCATAATAGGAGTATTCCAAAACCGTAAACTGTATCAGGCCGGTTACGCTCTGCACGTCGTTCTCCCAAATGGAGATGGTTTCATCGTACAGTTCAATGGCGCCAAGTTCCTGGTTGATTCTAATTTGATTGTTTTGGATGATTCTTGTGCACTTTTCCAGGTTGTCCAGCAAATTTAAAATAACCTGCGCACGGTGCTTGTTGTCTTCCATAGTGGTGTTTTTCATCAAATCCCGGATAATCGCCCGGGCTGAGTCTATTTCCGCGTAAGGGTTTTCTTTCTCAAAGGAGGAGTTTCCCACAATCAGAAGGTAAATCTTTTTATCATATTCTTCTTTAAAACTGATGCTGAAATTGCCCGCCTTGGATGCGTTAGCAATAATACGGTCGTATTGCTGGCTGTAATTATACATGCTGACATATTGAAAAACGAATACGCAAAACAGCGGTACCATAATAAGAATAAGTAAAAAGCGTATCTTGCTGGTGAGCCGCATGTCGCCCAAAAATTCACCGCTTTTTTTCCAGATTGCTTTTTTCATATCTTTCCACCTTCAAAACGCCGGATCAGCTTTTTGACATCCGGTATTGTATGGGCGAACAATTCTGCGTTTTTTTAAACAGAAACGAAAAATAATGGGGGTCTTTGTAGCCCACCGCCACGCTGATCTCCGAGCACTGCATATTAGAACATTTTAAAAGCTCCCTTGCCTTACCCATGCGCAGATCCGTCAGGTACTTAATAAAGCTCTGGCCAGTCTCCCGGCTGAAGACGGCGCTGAAATAACTGGGGCTGATGTTGAAGCAGGCCGCCGTGCTGTTGAGTGAAAGGGTCTCGTCCGAATAATGCGCGCCCAAATATTCTTTTACCTGCTCCATCAGCCGGTGGTTCCGTTTTTTGCGGAGTTCGTCCCTGCGGCGTATGGCGGCCAAAAAAACCCGTTCAATATAATCCCTTCCCCGCTCCGTATCATTCAGTGCCTCGTTCATGCGGTCGGGCAGGGGGAACAGTTCTTCCGTAAGGCCATCCGTTTCGCCTATTTCCTTTAAAAATATCTGGGCTGTAAAAAATATATCCAGAAGCACATATTGGCGGAACAAAAAAGATTTTTGGCTTGCACTGCCTATGCTTTTTAAAAATTCTTCCACAAAAAAAGTGATCTCTTCTTCTTCGCCGTTTCTAAGGAAGGCTTCTATCTTCTTACGGTCCGTTCCCGTCATCTCCGAAACATCCAGCTGCAGCCCGTCGTCCTGGATATGCTGCTGCGATGCGGTTTGCCTGTAGTCCATAAAGGCATTTTTGTCCAGAATAAACCGGAGGGAAAAAGCGCGTGACGCGCTCTCAAACGACTCAGCCAGGTGCGTCAGCCTGCCAACAGGCTTGCCTATGCCCCCAAAATAATGCACGGTTGGGTATTTATCCAGTATGGCTTTGATTTCCGCTAGATACTCTGCGCAGATTCGCTCCGTTTGCTCCCCGTTTTCGCCTTTTATAAGCAGCGCAGTACCTTCTATGGCCCTGTCGAACACAATAACGCCGGCCTGCGGCTTTACCTCCCCCAATTCCCTGCCCAGGTCCAACATCTCGCTTGAATAGTTTTCCACGCCGCCCGGTATATCGTATTTAAACAATACAATCTGGTAACAAAGCGCGCTTAAATCCAGCTGGTGCTTCTTGCCATTATCCAATATTCTGGCGATGGGCAGCGTGCCGGAGACCATATTAATGAACAGCTTGCGTTTTCCGTCCGTCTCGCTTTCTTCCATCTCGTGCTTATACCGTTCTATATTTTTCTTTTCCTCATGCTCAATATCAACCTGCTTTCCCACGCGCTTTACTGCTTCAACCAACTCTGCGCTGCTGATAGGCTTAAGCAGGTATTCCGTAACGCCTATTTTTAAGGCTTCCTGTGCATACACAAATTCCTCATGCCCGCTTAATATGATAATTTTTGTTTGCGGCAATTCTTTTTTAATCAACCGACTCAGTTCCAAACCGTCCATAAAAGGCATTCTAATATCCGTGATAATGATATCCGGGTTTTCGCTGCGAATCAGTGGAAACGCAAGCTCCCCGTCCGATGCCTCGCCGCAAAATTTATAGCCCTCGCTCATCCAGTCTATGTTGTTCCTGATGCCTTCCCTGACAACGTACTCGTCTTCTACCAAAAAGATCTTCAGCATACGCAACCTTCCTATTATTTAATTTTCCAGATACTGAGCCGTAAGCAAATTTGAAGCGAACACGCCAACACCTGTATCTTGCCCGTGCCGGTTTTGCTTTAATGGAATTGTTGTCGGATGCCGCCCCTTCAACATAATGGCAGCCATATATTATAAATATATACTTGTTACTTCCATTTTACAATTATTTTTTAAAATTCCGCCTTTTGGATCAACATTCTTCACGTTTTAAACAAAAAAGACGCTTGGTCAAGCGTCTTTTAGTTGATAATAAGACTCTTTGGAATCGAAATTAAAGAAGCCTTAAAAGTAAATGCTGCCCCCTATGAATTCCCGCAGTATGGAATTGAACGGCACCTTGGAGGTATCCATGGGGCGCGCGAAGGAAAGCAGATTCAAAAGCCGGTCCCGCGCCAGTATATGCGGGCTATTTTCCGGCATCTTTTTTAACGAGGCTTCCGCAAACGTGCGCAGGGCATTCAGTTCGTAGATCATGCTGGAATTAAACATCATGTCCGCCTCTTCCTGATGCTTGAAAATAAAACTGTATTCCCCTTTACGTACGCTCGCCCACCTGTCCAACGTTTCTTCCGCGCCTGTGCGCCGGAACCTGTCGTCCCGCACCAGCCTGCGTATCAACCGCACCTCGGTCGTGGGTATGCGGTTCACCAGGTCCACGTTCAGCAAAAAAAGCGCGCTGATGTAAATCCTGAAAAAAAGGCTTCTGTCCAGAGCAGGCAGCAAATTAGGGTTCAGCGCGTGGATGCCTTCTATTACCAGAAGTTCCATGTTTCCCAAATGCATGGGAATGGTTCGCGCCGAACGTTTTCCCGTTGTAAAGTCGAATATGGGCGTTTCCACGGTCTCTCCACAGATCAGCCGGGAAATATGGTCCTGAAGCAGCTCCAAATCCAAGGCCTGCAGGCATTCAAAATCGTATTTGCCTTCCTCATCTTTTGGAACCCGGTCCCGGTCCAAATAATAATTGTCCAGCGAAAGCGGGGTCGGCTTCAGGCCGTTTACCTGCAGCTGCGTAGAGATGCGCTGCGCAAAGGATGTTTTGCCCGAAGATGACGGCCCGGAAATCAGCAGGCCCCGCACAGAGCGTTTCTGCTGCAGGATCACGTCCGCAATATCCGATATTTCTTTTTCCTGCAGCGCTTCGGCAATTCCTATGAGCTCATTGCTCCTGCCCGCGTCTATATACTCGTTCACATCGGACAACAGCTCTATTTTAATGTTATGCAGCCATTTCTGCGTTTTTTCATACGTTGCGGAGAGCTTCTCCGGAATAACCAGGGGCCCCTGCTCCCCTGGCTTTAAGTCCTCAAACTCAACGATGAATCCCCCGCAGAACGGAATGATCCTAAAAGGCCCTATCATGGTGGTCAGGGCGTTTGCCGGATAGATGGATTTTATAATGGTATCTCCCACTTCATACTGGTAGTACCCTTTTTTCTTCACCAGAAATTCAATGGAACTGTTGCCGGCTGCCCATTCGTTCAAACTTTTTTCTATCAGGCATACTTCCCGCTCGGAAAGCACGGAATCCACCAGCTTGCAGAAAATCCCTTGGGGCACAGAATAGGCTATTTTGAGCTGATTCTCCGGAAAAAGATCACGCACAACTTTTATGATTCCCAAATTCAGCGTTTGCCTGCTCTGGCGCAAATATTGGTCCGGCATTAAAAAACCTCCGCTTATATTTTTACAGCCGCTCGCGGCTTTGGTACATATTATGCTTTTATTGTATCACACAAACGCATATTACATAACCAATAGTATTATACGCCGGCCGGGCCATTCTACACACATTATATTGCTGCCGGATTTTGCGCGGCCCTACATTTCTTTTTGAAAACGGTAGATAAAAACGGCCTCCAGTATGCTTTTTAAAACATAAATTCCAATTGTAACCAGAATCAGCCAAAGAGGCAGGTCCAGCAATATCATTACATAGGCCAGCCCCAGAATAAACCACTGGGTAATATCCCCGGATTTACCCTTTGATTTCCACCTGATCTGCTGGTTTCGCTCGTCCTGCCGTTCAATTTGCGATTGTTTAAAAATATCCGGATGCTTTTTTTCGTACCGCCAAACCATTAGCCTTGAAAAATTACTTGCCGCCAGCCCTGCGCCCACTCCAATAAGTACGCCGCTGACGGCTTTAAATTCTTCAGATCGAATGCTGAAGGCAATTGCTATAAAAGCAGCGCCCAATACAATCCAAAAAAAATATAAACCAGAATTTTTCATTCCTGTTCCTCCTCATAAATAAATATACTTTCCACGGTTGTGCGGAAGTATCTTGCAATTTTAAACGCAAGCAAGATGGACGGATTGTATCTGCCGCACTCCAGCGATCCGATCGTCTGCCTGGATACTTCCAAAGCCAAAGCAAGTTCTTCCTGTGTGATTCCATGTTGCCTTCGCAACTCTTCCAAATGGTTTTTCATGGGTCCTCCATACTTCCCAACGAAATATGTAAAGCTAGCTTTCCTTTTTTCATTATAGTTTATATTTATATTGATGTCAAGTCTACTTTCCATATTGTTTACAAGGCTACGTCTGGCAAATGTTCTTTAAAATTTTTTTGATATTCCGGAACCAAGCTATTATAATAAATCATAAGAATTTGTTTTTATGATAAAATAGCGCAAATTCCGTAAGGGAAGGAGACTTTAAATGGATTTTGGATTTGTCAAGGTATCGGCCGCAAGCCCGCGCGTATGGCTGGCCCAGCCGCTCCGCAACGCGCAGAGCGCAAAAAAGGCGTTTAAAAAGGCAGAGGCGGACGGCGTTCAAATTCTCGTTTTTCCGGAGCTTTTTTTAACCGGCTATACCTGTGGCGATCTTTTCTCCCAGCAGCAGCTTTTGGACAGCACAGAGTCAGCCCTTTCCCGGCTTCTTGCGGAAACGGAAAACTGCGGCGTGGTGGGCGTTATTGGGCTGCCTGTGCGTGCGGAGGGGCGGCTCTACAATTGCGCCGCCGTCATCCGCAATGGGTGCATTCTGGGCGTGGTTCCCAAAATGTATCTTCCCAACGCGCGTGAATATTATGAAAAGCGCTGGTTTTCACAGGGACATATGGCGCAGACCGAGCGCATTGCCCTTTGCGGAAGCCGGGTTCCTTTTGGCAGGCTGCTGTTTGATCTGGGGCAGGGAGCGGTTCTTGGCGCCGAGATATGCGAGGATCTGTGGGTGGCGGTGCCGCCAAGCTGCAGCCTCTCCCTGATGGGCGCAAACATTATCGCAAACCTTTCCGCAAGCAACGAGCTTACGGGTAAAAACGAATACAGGCGCGACCTTGTGCGCCAGCAAAGCGCCCGGTGCATGTGCGCCTATATATACGCAAACGCCGGGGACGGCGAATCTTCCACAGACCTGGTTTTTGCAGGTAACACCTACATAGCGGAGAATGGCGTGCTCCTGGCGCAGGGCGAGCGGTTTGCGAACGGTACCGTAACCGCCTGCATAGACTTGCAGAATCTGGCGCTGGAACGCCGGTACAGCAGTTTTTGCGACAACGCGCATCATTTAAATATTGCGCCGTATGTAACGGTGCAAGCCGGAATGAGCATTTTTAGCCAGGAGTCCTTTAGCCGCAACATAGACCCCCGGCCCTTTGTGCCAAAAAACGAGGCGGAAAGGGCGGAGCGCTGCCGGGAGATCGTATCCATTCAGGCCGCGGGCCTGGCCCGGCGTCTGGAACACACCGGCCTTCAAAAAGCGGTGGTGGGCATATCCGGCGGGCTGGATTCCACCCTGGCCCTGCTGGTTGTGGCAGAGGCCTTCCGCAAACTTGGGCTTGCGTCTCAGGGGATTCTGGGCATCACAATGCCGGGATTCGGCACTTCGGAAGGCACCCTTAAAAATGCGCTGGACCTGATGGAAAAAATGCAGGTCTCCGTCCGGCAGATTGATATACGCCCTGCATGCCTGCAGCATTTTGCGGATATAGGGCACAATGCCGCCACGCACGACATTACATACGAAAACACCCAGGCGCGCGAACGCACGCAGATTCTGTTTGATATAGCCAATAAAGAGGGCGCGCTGCTGGTTGGCACAGGTGATTTGAGCGAGCTTGCACTTGGCTGGTGCACATATAACGGGGACCATATGAGCATGTATGGCGTGAACGTTTCCATTCCCAAAACGCTGGTCAAGTATTTAATAGGGCATTTCCAGCAGGCAAGGAGCGATCTTGCTCAGGCCCTGCAGGGCATTCTGGATACGCCCATCAGCCCCGAACTTCTGCCGCCCGACGAAAACGGCATACAGAACACGGAATCAACAATCGGCCCGTACGAGCTTCACGATTTCTTTTTGTACCACACCATACGGTTTGGCGTTCCGCCCAAAAAGCTGTTGTTTATGGCACGGCGCGCGTTTGCGGGCGCTTACGGCGATGCGGAAGTTCTGGACTGGCTGCGCGTTTTTTACAAACGGTTTTTTGCTTCCCAGTTCAAACGCTCCTGCCTTCCGGACGGCCCCAAGGTAGGCTCCGCCTCCATCTCACCCCGCGGAGATTGGCGCATGCCCTCCGACGCTTTTGCCACGGAATGGCTTTCGGAACTGGAATAATATAAATAGTATTTCAAACTGCCCGCCCCTAAAATGCCGCTCAAGCGGCATTTTAGCGTTAAAAGCCTTTTGCTTCTTTTTTTCCGAACAAAAGCGGCGTTCGGATTAGATCCCCAAAACGCCGTTTGCATGCGGTAACACAGAATGCAATGCAGGAATATAGTATGGAATAAGCTATGAAAGGAGCGGCTCGGCCTACGGAAAAGGTATGCGCCGCACGCTTTTTCCTTGCCGAGAAATTCACATGTACATGCAATATCAACCAAACAGACTGGCTTCGGGCATTTCGTTATCGGCCGTTTCCATCCACATAAACCTTTTCTTCCTGCGCATTATGATGGAGCACAGCATCTTTTTGCAGGCCGGGTTTACGCCCAAAGACAAGGAACTGGCGGCAACTGCGGACGGTTTTAAAAACCGCTACGCCCTGTTGCTGAAGCAAGCCGTTGCGCTTGCGAACGGAATATTGAGCGAAAGCGCGCTTGGGTCCCAGCAATACGTTACGCCGTTTACGCTTGATGCGGAACGGAAGACCACTTTTTTTACCGGAATCTCCATAGACACTTCCATTACGGCACAGCAAAAATCCATACGACCGGAGCAAGGCGTGGCTCAGGATCACACGGACGAAAAGGCAAAAGATCTCTCCCGCGCCGCGCTGCGCCTGACCGAGCAATTGGCGGACTTTAAAAAAAGGCTGCTGCTGGACGTTACAAAATGCAAAATGTATACGGCAAACTACTCTATGGAAATACATCATATGTGGGAAGAAGCGGATAAATACATACGGATGCTGGAAGAACTGGAAACCGGCAAAAATGTAATGAATCTGAATACGTTGAAGGACAACGAAATGTTCTTTGCCCATATCATGTCCGACCATTCCAGGTTCACAGCAAATCGCCTGGACCCGTATGAAATGAACCTGATTCAAAACTCACTGCATTACGCGGAAGAGTTTGATACTCTATTTTCAGCGGCAAAATCCACGCAGCAGCAACAGAACCCCATACCAGCGCTAACGGGGCAGATGCTGGACGCCACATTGCGCCTGCAGGATTTCCAGATACAAACCACCCGTGGAATCATGGACTGCAGCATACAGTCTCTTATACTTCCCCTCAGGTCTGACCACCATATGCGGGAAACATACTTCTTTATCTGGCTTCTGCAAATGGCGCAAAAGTCTATTTACTGATTCAATACGGCATTTTTTACTGCCAGGCTTCTTTCATGTTTCATTGAATGTTCGATTCCCAGACACATTGCCGTCACATTGCGGCATTACACTCAAGGCAAAACAGAAAATGACATGCAAAGGAGTATTATATGAAAAAAAATACCAAAACAGTATTGATTGTTACAATTCTAATTGCTTCCCTGATGCTTACCGCCTGCGGGCAGACGCAGTCCCCAAGCGACGCTTCGTCCGCAGGTACAAATGCCGCCACAGGCGCAGATGCGGCGGCTTCCGGCCAGGCCCAGAGCAGCGGCGAACAGGCTTCTGCAAGCGATGAAAATGCAATTTACGGCGAGGTAACCGCAATAAACGGAAGCGAGATCACAATATCCGTAGGTACATTGAACCAGCAGGCCCGCCCCAGCGGAGACCAGCAGGGAACCATGCCTTCGGGCGAAGGTGGCAACAAAGAGCAAATGGGCCAGAATCCGCCGGATTCCAACGCTTCCGGGCAGCCATCGGGCGGACAGCCGGGAGACGGGCAGATGCCGCAGGGTTCGGGTGAAAACGGCGCCCAGCCATCCGGCAACCAGGAGGGCCGTTCCATGCTGACGCTTACCGGGGAAACAAAAACCATCACAGTTACGGATGAAAGCGTAATCACCACGCCCAGCTTCAACAGGGAGCAGAACGGCCAGGAAAGCGCGTCCGCTTCGGCCGAAGCTTCCGCCAGCGCCAAAACAGGCTTGGCAGCCATCCAGACAGGGTCAACCATCAAAATTGTATATGATTCGGACAATACAACCATCAAATCCATTACGGTAATGAACGGATTCGGCGGACGCGGGAACGGCCCCGGCGGTCAGGGCCAAATGCCCGATGCATCCGCTGCAGCCTCCGCTTCCGCTACCTGAAGTTTTTCCAGGCAAAAATACTGCAACCTTAAAATCAGGCCGGATACCAGTATAATCCGGCCTTTTATTTTTTTGTCGATTAAGAACCAATTTTGCAAAATGCGCATATGTTATACTACACAGATGATAAAATATATAAGCAACCATATTTAGCTCTTCCTTGAAAAGACGCCTTCGGGCGTCTTTTTCGTTCCAGCCTGCCGGATAAAGCACGTTGTTCCTTTTTTTTTCATACTATGCAGTACAAAAATCAAAGGAGGTTTTGCTTTTATGCAAATCAGGTCAGATCAGACGGTCATTCGGAACAATGCAGATACTTCCTCCAAAACAAGGACCGTACGCCTGCGCGATTCCGTCCTTTCCCAGTTGGGTCAGCTGGGCATGAACGTTGAAGACGACGATTTACTGGCCGAACTGGATACTTTTGAGGAAGATGAACTGATCGCCGTACTTGGATTATTCGGCCTGCTGGGATATTTTGCGCTGCTGGGTTTACTGGGTGCAAGAGACAAGGAAGACTAGAAGCCACGCTCCCGGCGCCGTATACGTAAAAAACAAACCAGATACCGTTGCCAACTAAAAAGGCGTCTTTTAATTGATGCCTTTTTCTTCTTGCGGCAGCGGTTTCCGGCCTGTCCGGCCCGCACACAAAAAATGTTCCGGCGCAAAAGCGGGAACATTTTTATTTGCCTTTCTAATTATATAAGCGATATGCCTGCGCTTGCGTGCCCAATTACGGTATGCACCAGGGATGCTCCTGCCGCCGTGATATAAAACACCATGAGCAGCCTGGAACCTGCGCGCACGGGAATAGCAAGGCCCTCCGCAACGCCGTTGCATACGCCCCCCGCGCCAACCGAATCCGCAAACGCCGGAGAGAGCGTTATGCCTGCGCCGGATACGGGCGTAAACAGGTTGCCGCCCCCCTCCGATTCATATACCTGCGCGTTAACCACAACGGTTGATCCTGCCAGGGCAAGCGGCACGGTTGTGCTGAAAAAGGCTGCCAGGGAATTGATGGTGCCGTTTCGCGGAAGTATAACGGCCATATGCGGCAGTACAGAAAGGTCTATGGAAGCTCCCAGCGGAACCGCTCCCTGTGCGGATGAGCCAAATGCAATAAAACCAGGGATTCCCGCCAGCCCACCGGCAATCGTCGTCATGGCAAACGGACCGCCTGATGCAAACGGAATCACGGCTGCGCTTCCGTCCGCGCCTGCTACTCCCGTTGGGCCTGTAGGACCTGTCGGCCCTATAGAACCCGCGGGGCCTCTTGCGCCCATTGCGCCTGCCGGACCCGCAGGACCCGCGCCCATTCCCTTTATCGGGTTAGCGAGGCCTGCCGCGCCCGCCACCTCTGTGACTGGCGCAGCGCTTTTTACCATTATGCCTCTGTACCCCGGACGAGCAACGCCGCCCGTTGTTCCGTTCTTTGCTGCCGGCGGCCTATCCGCCCCCACCGGCGCGCCCATCCCTGCGTGCTCCGCTGTAACGCCGTCCCCGCCGGCCGGGCCTGCAACGCCCCCAAAACGGCTGGAGAAACGGGATCTTGCCATGTTTTTCAAATGCGGTTCTATGTATCTGATTTGCATTGTTATCACATCCCATTACAAATTGGCCATTCCATATGTTCCCTCTGTTTTTGCCAACGGCCGGCCCGCGCATTGTTTATTTTTCAGTGCCGTAAAGTATTTTTTATTGTATAAATACTCTGGCGCATCCGGTTTAATCTCTCCCGCCTTGTCGTTACAGGCCTCCGCTTGCGCAGGGTCTCCAAGCCTGTCATAGCATACGGCCAGTTCCATATACGGTATATAATCAGAATAATCCGGCCGAGCAATGCCCCAGCCGGGGCTGGAGGGTGCTTCTGCCGCCAGATTGAACCAAAATACGGCGCTTTTGTATTCGTGCTTTTTCAAATGTATAAATCCAATACGGCAACAGGCTTCGGCGCGCGGCAGGTCGTACAAAAAACTTCTCAGCAGGCTTATAAGCGCCTGGTCTGCATTGTTTTGGGCGTTGTAGCAGTCCGCAAGCTCATAGCAGGCGCTGATATTGTCTTCCGCCCAGCCTTCTCCCATATTAAGAAATATACTGAGTTTTTCTACGGCTTCGTCTGTACGGCCCTGTTCCTTAAGTTCCCGCGCATAATAATACAAACCCCGGGGAGAGAGTTCCCCACCCTTTGCAATCCACGATTGATAGATTGAAATGTTTTGGCAACTCCCATTTTTATATGCATTTTTATGTACAATGCCAATATCGCTGGTAAGTATATTTCCCCCAATTTCCAGGTACTCGTGCACAGGCTCCTTCCAAACAAACCCGCAGCTTCTTTTTACCAGCCTCTCCCTGTAATAAAAAAACGCCGGTTCGCCGCAATCATCCGGGTTTACGGTATACCGCATCATCACAACGTCCACATCCGGGTTCAGTTCCCCTTTAAACCGCGCAAATTTTTGCCTGTCTTCCTCCATAATCACGTCGCCTGCGTCCAGCCAGAGAATATAATCCCCTGTGGCCTGCGCAAAAGAAAAATTGCGCGCGGCGGAAAAATCATCCGTCCATTCAAATCCGTATATTTTATCCGTATACTCTTTTGCAATTTCGCGGGTTCTCTCCGTTGCGCCTGCTTCCACAATCACAATCTCGTCCGCAATTCCGCGAACACAATCCAATGTTCTTGCCAGCCCTTCCTCCTCTTCCCGTGCAATCATACAAAGGCTGATTGTCGGCATGGTTCCACCTCCATTTGCTTTTACTTTAATATATGGAACCGGCGAGCGGCTTGTGCGGATGTGAGATGTTTAAAAACTTTTGTTTATTTATCCCTAAACCCTTCTAAATTTATGGTATAGTGTTTTTAAGCCTTTCGCGGCATATTTGCCGCAACCGGCCTGTAAGCGTTTTTGAAGCGCAAGTGCCGAACCCCTAATAAGATCTGGAGGATAGTAAATGAACAAAAAAAGGGCCATAGGTTATTCGGGAATACTGGCTGTCTTGCTGGCCGCGTTTTTGCTGATAGGGTCAAGCTGCAGCCTGGCCGCGCCCGGAATTCAAAACGCGGTTGTGGCAACATCCATAGACCCGGACGGCAAACCTGCGGACAGCGTTACGGAATTAACCGCAAACACGCCCGTTTACGCTTCGGTTGAACTCCATAACGCGCTGGAAGATACCAAGGTTACTTTTAAATGGTATTCCGGAGACGCAAAATTGGGTGAAGTAACCCTGGCCAGCACAATGGGCGATCAGTATATGGACAGCCGCATGGAGGGTCTCACCAATGCGGGAGGCTATAAGGTGGAGGTTTATGTGGACGAGCGGGAAACCCCGGACGCAACTTTGGAATTCACTGTAAAAAAAGAGTAAGGCTTAATTAAGACTTGATCTATACAAAATAATAATATGTATCCCAGGCCGGAACGCAGGGATGGTGCCGCATGTATACCCTGTAGTCCGGCCTGATTGTTTTTACCAGAAGCGGGATTGAGAACAAGTCCCCGGTACGGTGGTAGGCCGCAACCTGCAGTTTGGGTTTGTATTGCGCAATGGTTTTTTGCGCGCCAAAAACGGCTTGTTTCTCCTGCCCCTCCACGTCCAGCTTAATGAACGTTGCCGGGCGGCCCGGCAGGTTGTCTATGCAGTCCGCCGCGCACATCTCTCCGCATTCGTCCGCAGACGCATGCCGCCCCGCGCGGGCGGCAAACGGAATCTGCCCCTTCGCGCTGTGCAGGCACAATTGCAGGCATTCCGTTCTTTTCATCTGCGCCGTGTTATAAAGAAGCTTGGCAAAATTTTTTGCGTCCGGCTCTATGGCAATTATCCTCTCGTATTCTTTCACGCGGTTTGCAAACCGCAGCACCGTGTCCCCTGTATAGGCTCCCCCGTCCAAATAAACTTCGTACCCGGCAAATTGAAGAATCGACTCATAAGCCTCTTCTTCCAAAAGTTCGCAGTCTCTTAAACATTCGGTTTTCCCGCTTTTTTTGTATGCCAGCAGGTTCTGGAATGTCCGCCGGGATGCTTCGTCCGCCAGCATTGCAAAAACTTTGCCGTACTCTTCTTCATGCTGGCTCCAGTGCTCGCGGCCAAACAGCCCTTCGCCGTATACCGGCACGTCCGGCGCATAAAGTTCCTGCTCGCCGGCAATCCTGTAAATATTCTCCAGCACTTCGCTTCTGCCCGTGCCAAAGCACACAAGCACAACCATTGCGCCAAAAGCCTCTTTTGCCTGTGCGTAGCTTGTTACGGCAAATCCCCGGTACGTATGTTTGCGGCAAAACCCGTCGCTGGCAAACACCCCCGCAACCGGAATGTTCTTTTCTTCGCACACGGCCAGTATCTTGTCCGCGCCGTTGCCCATGCCATACAGCACAATTGGTTTTTCCGTTTCTTTTAAATGCTCCCACATCCAGCCGCCCATAACGCCTCCCGTTTGTTTTGCTTCCACTATTATAACCCGGCACACAAAAAAAGGAACCTAAGGGTAACAACTCAACCCTTCGGAATCCAATATGCCATAATACCGCGATGCGGTATTATGGCAAAGAAACAATAAAGGCCAGCCTGCCACTGGCATAGAGTGTTTGATAATTTGCTTGTATATAAGCTATTCACTATTCCGAAAAATGCGCAGCATTTTTCAGTTAAGCGGGATTCCAAATGGACAAGCGTCCCTTTGGCAGAGGCCTGGAGGCGGAAAGCCTCCAATACACTCACTTAAGAGCAGCGGCGCCATGTTCGCCGGTGCGGATGCGAATGACATCATCTATGGTTGTAACGAATATCTTACCGTCTCCCACTTCGCCGGTTCTTGCGTATTCCTGTATGGTTTTAATTGTTTTGTCAAAATCGTCATCGTCTACAACCAGCTCAATTTTTATCTTGGGCAGAACGGTTAAAAGCAGTTCTGTTCCGCGGTAGTATTCCTTAAACCCTTTTTGTTTGCCGCAGCCCATCACCTGGGAAATAGTGAGGCCGCCCGTATTCATCTGCGCAAGAGCTTCCTTTAACTCTTCCAGCTTGGAGGGCTGGATGATCGCTTCTATTTTTTTCATCTCAAAACGCTCCTTTTTAATATCTTTATAAATAAACGCCGCCTCCCCATTGAAGGGAAGCAGCGCCGTTGCTGCCTATATCTACATTGTATTGACGGTATAAAAGCCCTATTCTTCCCCCTAACATGAAAAAACAGCGCCAATGCTGTACATACCCGGATTTTTATATAATTGGCAGTGTCCATGAAAAAACAAAAGGAAAGCTATGCATCTGAATTCATCAGACACACAGCGCCATTGCTGTATTTGAGAAACCTTTGATATCCCTCTTGAAGCTTACTTGATCGCTACGTCTCCCGATTCTCCCGTTCGTATCCGGATCACATCGTCCAATGTGGAAACGAATATTTTCCCGTCGCCCACCTCACCTGTCCTGGCGTTTTCAACGATGGCCTGGATCGTTTTTTCAAAGTCCTCGTCGCTTACCGTCACTTCGAGTTTAACTTTGGGAAGAACGTTAATCATCATTTCCACGCCCCGGTAATATTCCTTGTGGCCTCTCTGTTTGCCGAATCCCATTACCTGCGTGATGGTCATTCCGCCAACGTTGATTGCCAGAAGGGCATCCTTAATATCCTCCAGTTTAGACGGACGAATGATGGCCTCGATCTTTTTCATGGATCTTCCCTCCCCTATTCAATTTTCCAAAGCTGCAAACAATTTGGTTGTGCAACCAAACAATTTTGTATGCAGGCCCATTATTATTATATGCGATTGAAAAAATGATGTAAAGGGGCTTTGTTTTTGCTGCAGAATCCCATAATAGAAGAAAGGCCGCCCCAACCGGACGGCATGTAAAATTGATACGCAATGCGAATATGCTATATGAAAGAGGCTTTCCCGCGGGGAAAACCCCTCTCATACAAACGGCTCTTTATTTTATTCCAGACTGAATGTAAGCGCGCAGTCCGCCAGTTGGGTGGAGCCTTCCTGCCACCCCTTTAGTTCGCTTGCCTTAATGCGAACGGATTTGCCTTCCTGATACGGGACTGCATCGTATCCGGTATAATAACTTAAAACAGGCAAAACCTCAAAGGTTTTTATGGCTTTCAGTTCGTAGGGCAGAATATTCAAACGAATGCACTCTCCAACGTCTTCGCCTTTTTCTTCAAGCCCAAACTGCTCTTCGCTTATTTGCAGATCAGTTCCGTCACCCCTGACCTTAAGAGTAATGCTGTTTAAAAAGCATTGCTTATCCAGCGTATCCCAATCAGCCGGACAGGTATAGCTCAGGTAAATGTCTGTTCCCGATGCGTAAACGTCCATTTTTTTCACCGTCAGCTTGACGCCCGACATATCGGCCACCTTATTGGTACATGTTGCGTATCCCGGCTCGCTTTGGCGGTCTACCCATTTGTACCGCCCCATGCCGCTGAAAACAACCGTTTTATTGACACCGTAGCTCTGCTTATGATCATTCCCCGCTTGCGGGTCAAAGCTAAAGCGCAGTTTTAGCACAGCTATACATTTGCTAGCGTAATTTGCGCCGTCTCCGGCCGGCTTTTCGGTATCCGTTGCGAAGAGAGGTATGTTTAGTTCAACCTTCTGCACGCCTGTCAGCGTTTGCTCTGGATTTAGCGTTTTAAAATCAAAAAATGTAAATTCAGGGTCGTATACCTGCTGCTGCTGGATTTCTTGCAGTATCAAAGCCCTTTGCTCCTCTGCAAGCTTGTCAAAGCCAGGGATATAATTGCCCCCTGGTTTTGAAAAATCGGTCGTAGCCGTAAACGTTACGGAACCGGGTACATCCAGTTTCTGTTTTTCTTCCTGTGTTATAACCGTATCATCTTCATTGTAATATTTTCTGAAATTATTTACGGCAGATTCTGACGGATGGGAAAAAGTATCATAAGCGAACTTTTCACCGTTCATCTTAACGTACCCTGGCCCCGCCAAATACACGCATCGGGGCATTTCTTGATCCTTGAGTGCAGGAGAAACGCTGCTCTTTAAAAGTTCCTCCGCTCCGCCGCCCATGTCAAAAGACACCATCAATTGTTTCCCATCAAAAAATACGTCACCTACCGTTGGATGCAGGCTGTCTGCCCATGATTGCCAAGCAGGGTCCACATCTGCAATATCTATGCTGTTGGCCGCCTGAACTCCGGCCGGTTTGGCCTGCTGTATGAGCGAATCAAGGTCGGAAGTAGACGGCCTTGCCGCGGACGGTTCTGCAAGGTAGTCTTGCACGCTGAAATTCGCCTGGAACCACTGCAGTATCGCGGCGCGCACAGGCGGCACGGCGGTACCCATCACCGTTACCGTGGCGGCGCACGCCGCGACCGGTATTAGCCACCTGTGCCTTTTTACCCGGCTGTTAACCGGCCGGCTTATTATTTGTTTCCGCATAATTTCCTGATTTGGAAGGATCCATTTGATTGCCTGTTTATAAAAACCATGTTCTGCAGTTTTCATACCATTTCACCTTTAATACCCTTTCTTATAACGTTTCTGGCGCGCCATAGCCTGTTTTTTACATTGTTCTCGCTTACATGCAAGTTTTGGGCGATCTGGGCAATGGACATATCGTAATAATAAAACAAGACAAATGATTTATACGATAAAAGCGGCAGCCCCAATGCGATATCCTGCACAGTGCGCAGCACACTTTCATTGTCCACAATTTGATCGAACGGAATATCGTCAGCTTCAGCCCGCTCTCCGATCCCTTCAAAGTCGGTCTCCATTTCCCCCTTGACCGCTTTCTTTCTGTAGTGCCGGGAAAGCTCTTTCTGAGTAAAACGAATCAGAAATGCTTCCGGATTTCTGATGTCGCCAAATCCTTTCGTTGATATGCGGGTAAAAAAACTCTGGTATACGTTTTGCAGGATATCCTCCACCGCATCTG
Source organism: Bacillota bacterium (assembly GCA_023408315.1). Lineage (GTDB taxonomy): Bacteria > Bacillota > Clostridia > Christensenellales > Christensenellaceae > JAEYKI01. Next base: position 4,207 of record JAEYKI010000027.1, on the reverse strand, counting down.
CATTGTTTGTCTTAATGACGATAAATTTTAGTATTGCGGAGTAAGTGGCGTTGTATATTCTGTTAAAATACGTCTCTGCATCCAAAATTCTTTTCTGCTCCTTTTCATATGAACTGGATATTTCCATAACCTCAACCTTTCTGTGTTCCGCGGATATTTTAACCGGTTCACTTAAGAAGAGGCAAGGGTACTGAAAAAGGTCTCACATAAAATCATACTTTAAGTTATAAGTTTTCCAATTTTAAAAACAAATAAAGAATTACTATAAAATGCAATACAGTTGATACCCAAACCAAATTACAGTAAAATAAAGACAACAACATTTTTGAGGACTGCCCAAGGCACCAGCAAATCTTTATGCCGGAAGGAGAAACTCATGAAGCCCACCATACTCGCCATTGCCGCATTTTCTTTGTTTGGAGCATGGCTGCTATCCTTTGCATACGAAGGGCAGATTTTTTATTCGCTGGCTGCTTCTTATGTGTTTGATCCCGGCACGATGATGCTCACCGCTATTCTTTTGCACGCCGCCGGGCTGTTCTCCTGCGGGTTTATTGCCAGAAGCGAACGCGGTGCAAAGCGCGTGATGCTGCTTTCCGCCGCCGTATGCGCCGCCCTGAGCATTGTTTTCTTTTTCCCGCCCTCCGGCCTGTGGACCGTAGCGCTTCCCGTGGCCACGTTTTTTGCAGGCTGGTGGAATGCCGCCTGGGGCTGGTTTTACAAAAATGCCACCCCGCCGAATGGCCGCATGACCACAGTGGCCGCTTCCATTGTATTTTCCACAACCACTATGGTGGTCCTCAACATGCTGGGCATCCACCTGTCCCCATTTTTGGGCCTGGCGTTTGCCGTTGTCTGCCTGGGCGCGTCTTTGGCTGTAACCGCGCGGCTGCCCGTATACGCCTCCGCCGCACCACAGGCAAGCGCGGAACATGCGCACGCAAAACAGTTTAGCCCATCCATCGCGCCACCCATGATTCTGCTCTGCCTGTTTATTGTGATCATCACCATCAACGCGGGCCTGATGTTTCAAGTAGTCAACCCCGCATTCGCGCATTTAACCTGGCTTACCAGCTGGTACTGGGCAATTCCGTACATCGTGGCCATCGCGGTGTTTGCCGTGATACCCCGTAAAATAAACCGCGTATATATTTTATTTGCGGCAATCGCCATGATGGGCTTCTCATTCATCGCGTTCTTTCTGCTGGATCGTTCGGAGGGCAGCTATCTGGTGGTAAACTCTTTGCTTCTTTCCGCGTGCGGCCTGAACGACTTGTTCTGGTGGACCATCCTGGGAGAACTGCTGGAATTCCACAAAAACCCGGCGCGCATACTGGGCCTGGGGCTTTCCATCAACGTGGGGGGCGTACTGCTGGGAGAACTGATCTCCGGGCTGTTGCCCGCGACGGACGGCGGTTCCATGCCCGCTCTTGTTGGCCTGGCGGTGGTTTTCGTGGCATTGGTAATTCTTCCGCCGCTGTACCAGCGGCTTACCATGTTTCTCAAAACCAGCGCGTTTTTCTCCTGGCAGCATCAACTGCAACCCGAGGAGCAGCAACGCACAGTGGAAACCCTTGCGAAGGCATACGGCCTCACCGGCCGCGAGCAGGGCGTCGCCGCGCTTCTGCTGCGAGGCTACACCTACCGGATGATCGCCCAGGAGCTGTATCTGAGCGAAAGTACCGTTCGAACACATATTCAGAATATTTATTTCAAACTTGATGTAAGAAACAAAACCGAACTGATACAAAAACTGGCCAAGTAACCGCCTCCGCCAAATAGGGAGGCTTTTTTATTGCTTTTTTCCGAATCATACTTTTTATACGATATCCATCGCAGGTAACTCCGTCTATAGTGATGACAGGGCGTGATGCGGATGAACCACTTTTTTTAACAGCCCGCTTTGATTGTACGCTCAATGGTAATCAAACTATAGAAAGGATAGTAAATCATGAAAAAAACACTTTTATTGGCACTGATCTTGCTGTTGCTCATCTCGGTCGTAACGGGATGCCAGCCCTCCGGAACAGTGCAGGCTTCGGTAGCCTCCTCCGCTTCGCCTAAAACGCAGGCAACAACGGAACCATCGCCAACGCAGGAACCCGCCGACTATACGGTTGAATGGACAGACCGCATAGTAGAGCATATCGCGCGCGATTATTTAAACAAACAAGAGGGCGATATCAAGGCAAGCGAGCTGGACGGTATCCATGCGGTAATCGCAAAAAAGGCGCTCACCGAGGTCAACAAGGAGAGCATCCCCGTTTACCCGTCGATGGGCAAATATACGATGCCTAAAATAAGCTGCGCGGATTTCAAGCATTTTAAAAACTTAAATTCGATTGCCATATCCGGATACACGCAGATCAACGACATTGATCAACTGGGCAGCCTCCAAAACCTGACCGAAGCCTCTTTTGACACAAAGCTTAATGATCTAAACGACTTGCTGGGCCTCAAAAAGCTTAAAAAACTCACGCTCTGGAACACAGGCCTCACAGATTTCAGCGCGCTTACGGCGTTACCAGACCTGCAATCGCTCGATCTTTCTTATAACAAGGGAATTGATCTGTCCGGACTGAATGGGTTGACGGGCGTCACCGATCTTTCCGTAACCGACAGCGGTCTTACCGATATCAACGCACTTTCGGCATTTACAAAACTTACGCAGCTGGATCTGAGCTGGAACAATATTGAAAACATAGACGCCTTAGCGGCACTGACCAATTTGGAAAGCCTGAATTTGTATTTCAACTACCCTGGCAGCCTTGCCGCGCTGGCCGGGTTAACGAGTTTGACCCGGCTGGATGTATCAAACTGCAAGGCTACAGATTTTTCCGTGGTTTCCGGGCTGAACAAATTGCAGTCGCTAAGCTTTACAGGCAGCGATCTTACAAGCAGCGGCCTGAATGTGCTTTCCGGACTCACGGCGCTGAAAGAGCTGGACTTATCAGCAAACCAAATTGAGGACGTAACGCCCTTGTCGTCTCTTACGTCGCTTGAAAAACTGGATTTATCCGCAAACATCATAGATGGTGCGCATATGGCCGGAAAAGACCCTGACAAGATTTATTTTATTGGGGATGTAGCGCCGCTCGCTAAATTAACAAATCTGACCGAGCTGGGGTTGTCCCTTAATCAGGTCTTGCCCGATTTAAGTGCGCTTTCAGGCCTTACAAAGCTGGAAACCTTGCATCTAGAAGGTCTTAGTTCCTTTAGGGGAAATCTCAAAACGCTTGCGGGAATCACTTCACTAAAGAAACTGGACTTAGGCGTGTATGGTGACAGGCCCACAGCGCTGACCTCTAAAGATTTGGCGGGCATCTCTCAGATGACCGGCTTGGAGTCTCTGGATATTTCAGGCTCGGGGCTGGTGAATGATCTTAGTGCGCTCTCAGGTCTGACTAACCTGAAATATCTGGACGCCTCCCTTACTTCGGTAAAAGACCTAACGCCTCTGAAAGATCTGACAAAGCTTGAATTCCTAAACCTTAACGAAACCGATATTTTTATAGATGTGCCGCAGTGCGTTGCGCCACTGAGCGGACTGACCAGCCTTAAATATCTTTACCTTTCTCACACTACAGCCGTTAAGGACTTTGTGATTGACGACTTAAGCCCTCTTGCCGGTATGACGCAGCTTAGGATGCTCACCCTTTCCGGCATAAAAGTCAGCGATATTTCGCCTCTGTCCGGTATCAAAACACTGCGCTTTTTAAATCTTAAGGACGCAGTCTACGACACGCCGGAGGTTGTGGATACGCTGGTCAGCAATGGCTGCGCGGTCATAGAAGCAAAGTAACGCATAGCCGGAGTTGTACCAGGGCTTCCCTTCGCAGAAGGGAGACGGCGATACGCGCTATAGTAACTATGCTTATTATGAATCCAATTAAAAACTCAAAGAACGAACAGTATTTTCACAAAAAGCGAGCATTGCTTAAGGCTGCGCATCCCGATGAGGCAAAAAAGTTAAAGGAAGAAAACGGAAAACCCGCCAGGCTGCCCCGGGCAGAAACAGTTGCAATCAATGTTGCGGGTATTGCGTACTATATTCGAATTCGCCGGCACAGATACGGCGCACTTTTGGTTGAAGCCGGGGAAGATATTGCTGTGGTGTCTAAGGCACTCCGGCATTCAGGTATAAAAATTACTTCAGATCAGTATATCGCCGGCACGCACTTCATCAAAAAGAAGGCTACTGCGACCT
>JAEYKI010000010.1 GCA_023408315.1 Bacillota bacterium | reverse complement strand
TTCAACTCTCTGCAATGCCCTCTCCGCATCAGCCAGCGCCTCACCTTCCCGTTCCAGCTTGCTTGCTTTTCCAAGTTTAGAAAGCGCATTTAGAGTCCTGCTCCCCCCAATCTCGCCGCCAATGCCCGGTATAAACATTGATGCTACATCCGGCGCTATCTGTCCCGCGGTATAAAACCCTTTCAGTACATTTTTATATGTTGGGTCTGTCGCCTTTTCCTGCGCTATCTGCGCCGTCAGGTCATATAAGCCCGGATCAAGCTGATTGCCGTTTCCAAGCATGTTATTTCCGGTTTGCAAAATGTCTGTCAGCCAGCTGTTCATTCCACCTGTAAAAGCTCCGGTCGCCCCAACCACAGGGTTCTTAACCTGCGTATCAGCAAACTCCTCCGCAATCCTTTTCACCAGCGAACTGTTCAGGTCGTCCATATACTGGTCCGCAACCGCCTGTCCCTGCTTGCTTTGGATATAGAAATAGTTCTTTTTCTCCTCAGGCGTCTTCCTCGGAGGGGGATTTGCCAGTCCCACTTCTCAGCGGATTCATGCGTCGCGTATGTCTTTCTTTCGGGCCTGCGCTTGCATTCATCTCGCGTTCAGTGTAAACTGCGCTCTCTTCATCCGCCACCGGCGGTGGTCGCTCCGTTTACCGGGTCCGACGGTTCGGGCTTCGCCCTCCCTGCCACCCCTAGTCTTTTTTAGTGCTCCCAATAAACAAAAAAACATCCGCATGAGGTTCATACGGGAACCGCATGCGGATGGCAATCGTTGTTTGCTCTAAATGACTTTAATTATTGTCAATACCACATTACAGTATATTTTTCTGGTATTGGTTTACCACTTTGCGCTATCTTCAGTAGCCCATCACGTGCATGAGCCACATATCCCGCCTTCCAATACTTGCAAGGCGAATAGTCTATTTTTAATAACTCCCCATTGTCAATATTCATCTCAATATAACCTTTTTCATCATCATTACTCTCTGGATAATAATTGCAGCTTAAAACATTTCCTTGCTGCTTTATATTTTTTAAAACAACCATTTCAACACCTCATTCCTCAAGATATCTTCTATAATCATATTGCTTACTTGCCAAGATATGTGCCTCATCCTGAGTATAACCTTTCTGCATGAGTTCCATTTCCATTTTTTCATGTTGCAATAGCACAATATCCTGCTCTTTGATTGCTTTTCCTCCTTGTATAAGCCGCTGCCATGATTGCGCCATCTCGTAATCAGGCGCAAAATGTTCAAACCCAGTTGATAGCTCATGCTTATCCATAAAAACATACTGTTTTATTGCTGCAACCGTATTCTCATCTATTCCGGTATTTTGAGCAATATGTAAAACATCTGTTTTCATTTTGCGCACCGCATTATAATAAATGTCCGCGTGCCTAGCAGCAGCCTTACTTTGAGAATCTAAAGCCCCACTAATTTTTCTAGTATCAATTATACTTTTTTCTGCTGAATTAGCAACATCTTCCGCTTTACCCAGCACTTTTTCAGCGTCCTTTAGAATTTTACCTCCTTTATTTATCCTGTTCATATCTCCCAGCTTGGTTGCCAAATTCGCAAGGCTTTCCGCAGCCTTACCTTCACCAAGCACCGGTATAAACATTGATGCAACATCCGGCGCTAACTGTCCCGCGGTATATAGCCCGTCCAATACATTTCTCAGCGTTTCGTCTTTGGCTTTCGCCTGCGCCAGCCGCGCCGTCAGCTCGTACACGTTCGGGTCAATAAAATTGCTGTTGCCCATCAGGTTGCTGCCAGTTTGCATCAAATCAGTTATCCAGCTTCCCGTTCCTCCAGCAATTGCTTCAAGTCCATAAGCCACCGGGTTGGCGTCAGGATTTTCGGAAAACGCCTCCGCTATCCTTTTCACTAGCGAGCTGTTCAGGTCATTCATGTACTGGTCGGCAACCGCTTGCCCCTGCTTGCTTTGGATATAGAAATAGTTCTTTCGCTCATCAGGCGTCATAAAAAAATACTTCATGTTATCCGCGTCAAAAGGCACAGATTTTTGCGCAATATACGCATCTTTCCCACCCGATGCCTTGTCCGTGCCCTGCTGGGCAACAGTCTCATAATCCGGGTTGTATTGCAGGTTTCCCTGCTGCGCAAGCTGCTGGTTTTTCTCTACCAAATTCAGGAGGCCTCGCATCTCATAGAGCTGTTGTTGATCACCGTAAACCGCCGTTTGCGCGTCCATATACTTGTTCTGCCAGTCATTCACATCCGGCGCGCCTGCGGATTTAGCCTGCTCATATTTAGGCAGTGCTTCATTCAGAGCCAGCGTATCCGTTGCCTGCTTCTGTTTTAAATACTCCAGTGCCTTCCGGTATGTGTTCTGCGCGTCCTGCGTCGCGTTCCTGTCCATGGTGGTATGGTCGTACAGGCCGTATGCGCCAATTCCGCTGATATCCGGGGGCTTCTCCATTTCGCTTTGCATCAGCCCGCTGCCATTAAATCCGCTCGTAACACCTGCTTTTTTGGCCTCATCCAGGTATTCCGTAACCCTGGGAACATAGTTCGCGGCCTGCCCCGCTTTGGAAGCGTCTCCCGTTCCCGCCCCAAATATGGTGTCCAGGTTCTTGGCCGTCAGGGCATACCCATCCTGAGAGAGCTGGTCTCCCCGTTGCGCCAGATACGTTTGCAGCGCGTTTGTCACCTCAAGAACGCTCGCGTTGGAGCTCAGTCCAATCGCGCTTGCAACCGCCTTGCGCGTATCCGCATTCGCCGTATAATCCAACCCGTTGGCTTCAATAATCTTCTGCTTGGTATTCAGCCTGTCCTGTTGCTCTGCGGAAAAGCTTTCTCCACTTGGGCCCGGCTGCCCCGCCTGGCTGGCGCTTGTTGTGGCAGTGCCTCCATCGCTCCCGCTCCACGCCCCCGGCTTGGCAATCTGCTTCCATGTTCCGTCCGGGTTCAGTTGCCCGTCTTCCGGCTTGGTGATTGTGCTTCCGCCCCACGCGCCTTTGGGCGCCACCTGAATCCAATTCCCGTTCTCGTCCCGCTGCGTTGCTTCCGGGTCGGTCACGCCTGCGCTCAGCAATATCTGCGCGTCGTTCATTTTGGGCATAGAGGGAAACGTTTGCTTGGGCACGGTCTTTTTAGGGCTTGTTCCTCCTGTGTATCCGTCAAAAAAGCCGTTTTCAAATTCGCTGGTTGCCGCGTCTGTTTTGGGCCCCTGTATTCCGTCCTCTTTCAGCGGGTCGCCGTTTGCGTCTTTATACCCCCAGTCGTTCAATTGCTGCTGCCAGGCCTTCACCCCGTTATCCGGGTGAACAAGCTGCTGCTGATAGTCGTTCATCTTTTTCAGCGCCTGCAAGGATTTTGGGCCCATCACTCCGTCTTCCGCCAACGCGTTTCCGTTGTCGTCTCTGAATCCGTACTGGTTCAGCATACCCTGCATCTTCTTTTTCTGGCCGGTGGTCCAGTATTTGTTTACCGCTACAGCCATTCAATTTCTCCTTTCGATGATTGATCGATTGATTTACGATTACTCGTAATTCAATCATGGCTGCATTGTACCACACATTGCCCATCAGTTATCACCAATTTTTACGATAAGGGGTAATTTTTTAAAAAACGAATTGTTGCGCATACCACAAGCGGATGGCGTTTTGTTTCCAGCCCCATTCAATTAACAAAGCCGCAGTTAAAAAATTCAACAAAAAACAAAGCCCGGTAAATAGTTAAAAGCCGGAAAATCATCTCCGGCTTTTGTACAAGTATCCTTATTACCAGAATCCCCGGAATCCGCATCCGCATCCACATCCGCATCCATGCCACCAAGGCCAGGGCCTGCAGCATGTAGTAACGCATGTGCAGCAGCAAACGGGGAAACAGGGTACGCAGCAGACGGGTCTGCAGCATCCGCAAAACGGAAACATAAAAGTCACTCCTTTCCTGTTACCCTATAGTATTCAGCCGCATGCGAAAAGGTACGGTTTTTACAGAAAAAAGAGGAAATTTGGCAGGTTGCACGCCTGCCGGCGCATCCAACGGTATGCTGTTATAACCTGCAACTTTTTTTATGAAATGCTTGCAAACGTAAAAAACCCCCGGGCGAATCTTCTGTCGACCGGGAGCCTCCCTTGCCTTTTCATCCGCCTCGTGCCAGAGCTTTAAAAAAGGCTACCTGTATTTACAATGCCATTGGGTATATGGCGTGCACGGAAATCATATATCCCAAATATTTATACCACTAATCTGTATAAAATACAACAAAATATTCAAAAATTATTCAAAAAAAGCGTTCATGGTTCTCCTTAATTATATCTTCCATCCAGCTTCATCCTCCGGGTATTTCTTTAAAGCCGCCTTAAACTTTCCTTTGAATCTCTATCTCTGGCCTTCTGTTGTGCAGCTCTTCCAAAAACGCTTCCTTGTCCGCCACCGCAACCATTATGTAAGAATACTTCCAAATGCCGCCTTCCTTCAGCTTGATGCCCAGGTTGCACACAGCCAGGGACATATTTACAGACATCATGGCAAACCGCGCTTCCTTTATATATTGTATATCTTCGTAGCGTATCTTCCTCAGGCGCAGCCCGTAATAAACAGCCATCCCCTGCGCGTCCAGCAAAATGTACCCCCGCGCAGCGCACACGGCGGCCCCCGCGGCAATAATCCCAAGCAGCGCGGAATAATACGCCATTGTTACTCCGCGGAAGTTCAGATAAAACGTAAGCAGCAGCCAGAACACGCCGCAAAGCCCAATTACAAGATACGCAAAATAATTGCTGGTTTTAAACTTCATATCAGCCACCCCCGCCGCGGCTTTTTTCCGGTTTTGGCGGCCAGCCCGGCTATCAAATAATAACATATTTTAATATGAATCCACAATCTCCACTTTTACGCGCGGCAATGCGGCCACAAAAAAGGCCACCCGCGTGGGTGGCCTTTAGTTGCTTGAATAAACGAAAGGATATGGACACAAGGTGCCCGGCAAATTTTAATCGTCTTTGTATGTTTTTTTGTTGCTGTCGCTTGTGCGGTAATCCCTTCCAAATTCATAGTTGTACGATTCTCTTCTGTTTTTATATCCATCCCGGTTCACTTCGCTTGCGCGGTCGTCTCTGGCAACCTTGCCCCAAAAGGTAAAGGCCCAAATACCGGCAATACCAATAATAACATAAATGATCCGGGAAAGAACCCCTGCCTGTCCTCCAAATATTGCGGCCACCAGATCGAATTGAAACACACCGATCAAAAGCCAGTTCAAAGCGCCAACTATAATCAAAGTCAATACAGTTCTGTTCATAATTGATCTCCTTTCTTATATTAGTATAGCCAAAGAAAAGGAGAAAAATATGGTAAATATTTACTGAACGTGCGCAGCCGCACGCCAGCACGCAATTACAAACAATTATACCTTTTATTGTTGTTTTAAGAATAACAATGGCGTAAAACAATATTATCGTATATAATCAATACTGTTACGCTTTCAAATAAACGGTAAGGAATTATGGAATGCCAGCTTTTTTGACCCACATGATTGGCGCAGAAGACGTGCTCAAACAGCTCCGGAACCCACACATAAAAAAAACAATCACAGAACACATGGACGCCTACCATTGCGGCGCCCAGGGTGGCGATTATTTTTATTTATATAAATATTACGCAGTGCTGCGCGGGCACACCTTCAAGCTGTTTGGCTATGGGCTGCACCGCGCGCGCACGCAGCGTTTTTTTGTGGAAGGCGCGGAATACGTAAAACAGCATCCTTCCGGTCTTCTCAAGGCTTTTTTCCTGGGATATGTCACGCACTACTGCTTCGATTACATCATGCATCCGCCCATTAACGCGCTTGCGCCCAACACAATGAAGGAGCACAACACCCTGGAATACGCAATAGATACCCTGTACGCGCGTAAAAACGGCATAGACGCCATGGAGTTTGACCGCGCTGCCTTTGTGCGCCAAACAACCGTACACACAAATGAAATCAGTGATTTTTTTAATTTTGTAAAAGACAGGCTGTATTATGGCTTCCGTTTGAAAAAAAACGCGTACCATATTGCCTATAAATACTTTGAGAAATACAACAGCAAAATGTATAAGCCAAGCGAAAAACAAATGCGGTGGATACGCCTGCAAAACCGGTTCACCGTACTCAATCTGCTCACCATGCTGTATTACCCATACGATCAGATAAAAGACCTGTACAACTATGATCCTTTCTTTGAATACATAGAAAAGGCTATCCAAAAAAGCCTGTATTACTTTGAAATACTGGACGGATACTGGCGGGGCGAGCGGGATATTTCCGTTTTGCAGAGCGTGTTCTACAACGTGAATTTCAACGGCATGCCCATTGTTCCCACAGAGGAGCGCAAGGAGTTCCGGCGGCTGTATAAAAAAGCAAAACTAAAGCTCTGGTAGCCGCCTTGCCGCCAGATCCGGTGCATCCGGCCAGTAACAAAACGCTCAACAAAACTCCGGCAACGCCAATGCCTGTTTGCTTCATACTCAATCTTCCAAAAATTCTTCCGTTTTCCTGGTTGTCACCCATTTGTCCTCATACTGTTGCGGCACATACCCGTCAATGTACCTGATGGCTTCTTCCACGTTCTCCGTAATAAAATACAGGTCTCTGTATTCCCCGTGCACAAAATTGTTTTGGACAAATGTGTCAAACAGCTCTACCAGATGGTCGTAAAAACCGCCTGCGTTTAATATCACAATGGGCTTGGCGTGGTATTTAAGCTGCTTTAGCGTAATCATTTCCATCAGTTCTTCCAGCGTCCCAAAGCCGCCGGGCAGGGCGATAAACGCGTCGGAGCGGCTGTCCATCACAGATTTCCTCTCCCGCAGGCCGGGGGCCTCAATCAGCTCGTCGCAGCACTCGTATACAACGCCCTTAATGTTCAGCCGCTCGGGTATCACGCCAATCACCCGCCCGCCTGCCGCGCGCGCCGCCTTTGCTGATGCGCCCATCAGGCCAATCACGCCGCCGCCGTATAAAAATATGTCTCCGCTTTTGGCAATCGCTGTCCCCAGCTCTTCCGCCATGTCAAAATACTTCTTGTCCACCAAATTGCTGCTGGAACTGTATACGCAAATCACTCTGTTCATACAAGCCTCTCTGCATACCTCCGGGTTTATTTTAGCTATTCTCCATTATCTCCCAAAATTCATATATGCGCAACCATGGTTTATTCTTCCCCGGCCTGCCGCGCCCGTTTATTTTTCCGCAGGTAACTAATCCAGTATACCAAAACCACAAAAATAACGCCGCCCGTAATGTTGCCCAGCGTTACGGGCAGCAGGTTGCCCGCAAAAAAGCCGCCCCAGTTCAGCGCGTCTATTTTGTCCTGCGCCACCCCCATAGAAAGCGCCGCATTTACATACGCTGGGTTTGCCTTTGCCAGTATGCCCGCGGGAATAAAATACATGTTCGCAATGCTGTGCTCATACCCGGAGGCAATAAACAGCCAGATGGGAAAAAACACCGCCAGTATCTTTCCCGCTATATCCCTCGCCCCCGCGGCCATCCACACCGCAATGCACACCAGCCAGTTGCAGAGTATTCCTAAAAAAAACGCGTTGCCAAACGGCAGCGCCGCCTTGTTTGCCGCCACCTCAATGGCGAATCCCCCCAGCATGCCGCCAGAAAGGTCCTGCTGCCCTGCCTGCTGTACCAAAAAAACAATCAGAAGCGCGCCCGCAAAATTGCCAAGGTATACAAACAGCCAGTTTTTAAACATGCCGCCCCAGGAAGCCCTGCGTTCCAGGCAGGAGAGCATAATCAAGCAGTTGCCTGTAAACAGCTCCGCCCCGGCAACCGTAACCATAATCAACCCCGCTGTAAAAATGGTCCCCGCAAGCGCTTTCGCCAGCCCGGCGGAATCAATGGTATGCACCGCCGTGTTTGCGCCCGCGGCTGCAAACGCAATAAACGCGCCCGCCGCAATACCCAGTATAAACATTTTTAGCGCGGGTAATTTTGTTTTGTTGTACCCAATCTCCATATAACTCCGCGCAATCTCCGCCGGGGTCAAGAACGCTTTCTCCATGGTTGCCTCCAATCAGGTTAATGCTATCTATCATACCATCCGCCGCGGTTTTTGTCACCGCGCCAAACCCGAAAATATTTGAATATCCGTCAAAAGCCGCGCCCGCCCGCATTGCGCCTTGCAATGCCCCGCGCGTTGTATTACAATTGCAGGGGAAATTCTTTTTATGTTGAGGCGTCATGTATAAAAATATAGTGTTTGATGTAGACGGCACGCTGGTAGACAGCACGCACTGCGCAAAAGCAGCATACCGTCAGGTAATATTGGAGGAACTGGGCAAAACCGTGAGCGCCGGAGAACTGGCGCACGGCATGCGGTACCCCACCCTGAAAGCCCTGGAGGTTTTTGGGTTCACAGATATCCCGGACGCGCTGGCCAAATACCACTCCAAGGTATTGCAGGCGTTCACGCAGGTGAATATTTACAGCGGCGTGGAAGAAACGCTTGCGTCCATCAAGCAAAAAAACGCAATTCTGGGCATTGCCACCGCCCGGAATAAAAGGGAGCTGGACGGCGACGTTACCTTTGCCCGCATTGCTTCCCGTTTTGACTGCATCGTCTGCGCGGACGATACCGAGCGCTACAAGCCCGACCCGGACCCCCTGCTTCTCTTCTTTAAGCAGGCAAACGCAAGGCCGCAGGAGACGCTCTATATAGGCGATACAAAGAACGATTTTTTATGCGCAAAAAGCGCGGGCGTGCATTTTGCGCTGGCGCTATGGGGTGCGGAAACACGGGAAGGCATTGATGCGCAGTATTTTTTAACCCGCCCGCAACAAATTATAGAATTGTTGGATGAATGCCGAACGGTCCCCTGAAGGGGGCCGTTTTTATCGTCCTTATTTCTTTTTATTCACAGGCGAACCACGCCAAACGCCAGCAGAATAACAATCAAATCGCTAACAAAGCCGTTTCCCCGCGCGGCCTGCCTCATCACGGGCGGAAAAAGCCCGCCTGGCGGGCACTGCACGCCGCCGCTTTCCCAAGGCCACGGGCCACGTCCAAAGCCATCTGGGTCGCACGGCGGAATCGGTATAAAGCGGAACCGCCCGAATCCTTCAAAGCTGCCGTTTCCTCCGCAGCGGCTGCGGCTGCCTGAACAGTTGACAGAACTCCACATGCCAGCGCCTCATTTCGAATTCATGCACAGCAAAAGCAGAATGATAATCCACCACGATCCAAACCCGTTGTCTCCCGAGCCTGAACCTTCGCCGGGCGCGCAATCGTCGTTTCTTCTCCGGCAGTTCGGGTCATAATCCCGCAGACCGAATCCCGCAAAGCTTTCGCTGCCCTGCCCAAATCCACCGCCGGGTTCAAACGTAAAGTGCCCGTAACCGTTGTCGCCGCACGGCTCAAAACGAAACCGCCCGTATGCTTCATAAAGGCCGCAACCGCACTGCGATTCCCTGCTCTCGCCGCAATCGCGGGCAGCACGCCTGAGGATATCAAAAAATTCAGATTTATCTGAAATCATATTATTACCTCGCTTCTGTTAGTTAACGCGGGCCCGGAATCAAGCGCCAAAACCCGCGCCAGTTAAAAAACCAATCTGCGCGGACAAAACAACCGCGTAAAAAGCCATGATTCAAGAATCATATATACTATATGCGGCGGCGCATGGATGTGTGCGTATTTTGTTGATTTTTAGATTTATATGTAAGATTGAGGCGCTCTGCCCAACGCAGGCTCTCCGCCTCCGCAGGCGGAGATGCACCCTTTTGCGGGGAGCGATGGCCTCATCGCTCCGTGTATCCCGCGCCAAATAAAAAAGGCTCCTTTGGCAAAGGAGCTGTCAGCGCAAGCTGACTGAGGATTGTTTTCTCCGTGCGCGCACCCCGCTGCTTGGGCAATAAAAAAGGGCTGTAAGTGCCCTTTTCAAACTGTATGTGTGCGTATTACAATTTGTACGGATTTTTATTGCAATTGGTATAAGTCGATGGCCTGAATACCTTTATCTGTAGTAACGATTTTATACTGTACGCGGTCGCCAACAGACACACCTTTATATTTACAATTTGATATGTGAAAGAAAACATCTTTTGTTTGATTCTTTATAAAGCCAAAACCTTTCTCAGAGTTATATCGACATATAGTCCCCTGTTGAACTTGTAGTGAGTTCATCAAATTTAGTTTTTTTAATAAAATATCATCATCTTGGTAGTCTACAGTTATTTTTAATAAAATTGTCTCACGTAACTTATTACACTCTTCGTAATCTGCATTATATTTTATAAATTTTAGATTTATAGCTTTATCTATGCATTCAATAGCCTTATTTAACAACCCATATTCAATGTATATTTTAGCTAGGGTGTAATAATTTTTATGATTGTTCTTACCAAGTGAAATAGCTTTTTGTGTCATTTTGTAGGCTTCTTCTAAATTGTTAATTAATAAATATATTTCTGCTAAAAAGTTATATAAATAATCTTTGGTTCTTCTTTGTAATAAATTATTTATAGCTTTTATTGCTTTAGGATATTCTTCTAATTTAGCATCTGTATACGCGGCCAATTCAATAGTATAATATTGGTTATTTAAAGGAATATTATGTTTTGCTTTTTCGTAATCACCAGTTAGATAATATGTTTTGGCTAAATTATATTTGGCAAATTCATCTGTCGGTTTAATTTCTAATGCGGTTTGAAATCGGTTTATTGCTTCATTATGATGTTTGGGTAAGCCCATTAAAACTTTACCATGTAAAAAATTAATATCGAAATATGTACTTCGTTCCTTCTGCTTTTTTTCAACACTGAATGTTTCCCATAAGCCATGACAACCTTTAAGCTGATCTAACGCCTTCCAATATTCTGCTTTTGTTAGTTGCTTATAGGTACCTGCGCTTTGAATATAAGCATATGCTAATCGATATTTTACAACAAAATAATCTGGATATTTCTCTAATGCCTTTTCAAACCATCCAATTGCTTGTCCCCAGTCTTTTTGGCAATAGTATTGATACCCTATCATGTAGAGCCACTTAGCAGAGTTTGGTTCAATCTCATGCAATTTATTCAAGTATTCAATTGATTTGTGATAATTACCTGCACGAGACAAGCACCAAGCTACTCGTTCATAAAGTGAGGATGATGGTGAAGCATTTATTATTTCAATATATTGGTCGGCGGCATCAGCCCATTTTCCGTCATCCTCAAGTTGCCTTGCATTTTGCAACTGAGTTTCATTCATTAAATAATATGCCCCTCATGGATTTGCCTTAATTGACTATCTGTTAATATCGAATATTTTAATTCATTCTGATACTCTTTTAATAATTCTACTGTAATCCTTCTATAATCGTAAATTCCTTCTATATTTTTTGCTGTTCCAAGTTCAATTTTGCCATAATTAAACTGACAAGAAATGAATCTATTTTTTCCATTTCCCGCTACAAGTAATTGATCAATAATTATCTCACCTGAATTAGATTTTAGTAAACTCTCATCCTCTATTTCATCGATATAGTTTAGAATACTATCATAATCCATGCATATTAGGTAAATTTGATTACTATTCAATTGTTTTACTACATATTGTTTATTCATAAAACTCGCTTCATTCTTCACATATATAACCTAAACAACTATTTATATATCCATCCGCTTCACTTTTACTTTCAATCAGTCGTGTAGAGTCTGTATTTCCTATAATATCCCCAAAATGAAATATTGTATGCCTTATTGTATTATAATAATTGTAGTAACGTTCTAACTTCTGTCTAATAACTATATCAGAAATCACGGTTTGAGGCAAATAATATAACCCTGTAGTAACATCTTTTTGGAAATTGCAAAAACCATTTTTAGATTTAATTTGGACACCAGAAGTATTAAACAAATATTTCATATGGCCTTCGAGCGCTCTTAAAGCAGGAAAAACATATTGGGAATAATCTTCACATTCTACATAATAACTTAAATTAATAATTGATTGTCTAATTAGGCGTTTAATATTTTCCGGGTAATCTGCAGGGAAAGTTGGGCAAATATCTTGTAGTCCTTCATCAATTTTCTTAGAATCAATACTTTTTCTGTATGCATCACCAATTATACGGTCTGCTTTTACGCCTATTAATTCATTAACATAAGTAATGAAAATTTGAAAAACAATTGTGTTAGCTCCTTGCACTAACAATTTCCTATTTGCACTTTTAAATAACGTAACAGTTAGCCTGTTGTGATCAAGATGTAATTTATATACTATTGAGTTAACCTGCTCATTTTTTTCAATTGTAAGTTCAGGAAAATCCGCTGTAATTAAATCTATTATTGCTTGTAATTCATCGGGCCTAAAATATAGTATAGAAAACCAACTATCACCTTGGATTGGTACCCTAGCATTATCCGATAAGGCTCTTTTGGCTAGTTCATCTGCCTTATCATTATATTTATTGTTACTATGTCCTTTAACTTTTACAAATTCAACTTGCAACAAATCCACAAATTTGCTTTTGTATATGGCTACAAACATTTTGGCTGCTTCACTCTTAGCTTCCCATTCACCAGATAACCATTTACTTAATCCTTCATAATCATGATATATTTTAATTTTATCAAATTTATTCGATATTGCCCAATCCATTGCGTTAATTGCGCCCATAATCTCGCCAATAATGTTTTGTGTTCCTTTATATTTTATATTTTGAGCTGAACCACAAATTTCATGTTCATGCAAATCAGGATCAACAACTAAAACCCCGAATGAATAACGATCTTTTTCATCATTAAAGCTGCCATCACAAAATGCAACTATATACCCTTCTGCTATATCCTTTTTAATGGTTTCAAGATAAATATCAACGTCATCTAAATATGCTTGTGCTTCTTCTTTAGTTTTAAATGACTTATAAACAGCACCAGAAAAACCATTAATTGATTCTTGACATGCTGCCCAACTATCAAATACTCCTACTGTACGTCCAGTCTTAACAGCGTAATAATTCATAATGAACCTTCTTTCTAAATTACTAATAGATAAAGTATTCTTCTTAATTATCATAATTCTTCACTTTTACCCAAAATCCTCTAAAATAAGTAAAAAAATCTCACCCTACCTCCCCCACCCCACAAACTTCTCCACCTGCCTGCCCCACGGAATTTCCTCCTCATCCCTGATCTCCGGCCTCAAATCCTCATAGCTCTGCTGCTCGCGTATTTTGTGCGCAATCGCGAGAGCCATCACGCAGTCGTCGTGCGCGCCGCGCGCCGCCTCGGGCCTGCCCGCATCGTTCCGCACAAAACTCATCATCTCCGTTAGCGTATCCCGGTCGTGGATCAGATCCATATGCTCCCGCGCAAAACTGATCAGCCCCGCAATCGCGACCGGCCGTGTCGCCGCCGTGGTCTTGAACCCCCAGCGCTTCTGCGTCCTGCCCGTGTAGCTGTCCAGGTGCTCGCGCACGTACTGCCACCCGTACCCAAGCCGCGCCAGCTCGCGGATAGGGAAGGTGGAAAAGTTCGCCTCAATGCCAATGAGCGCGTGGTTGTACATCGCGCCCAGGCACGCCGCCTGCTGCGCAAACTCGTCCTCGTCCCCGTGCATCCGCAGCACCGCCGCCTGCTCCCCGGTCGTGTTGTCCAGCACCTGCCCCACAAAAAAGTCGCTGCCGTCCCCTGCCGTGTCCCCACCCATCACGTACGGGCGATGGCGCACCGCTTCGCGGTATATTTTGACGCATCCGCGCGCATCGTCCTCCCACACGCTGGCGCCAATGCTCCCCTCCCACCGGAACTGCCCGATGCGTACCGGCGGGCGCAGGGCCGATATCCTTCTGGCGATTGCCTCCTGGCTAAAGACGCACCTGCCGCTGCTGATGAAGGCCTCGTGCGGGTTGCCGGGATACTCCTGCCGGAACAGGTCCGCGTCCCCGCCGCAGTTGGTGCCGATGCACCACCGCCGCCAGGCGATCTGCTCCATATCAAGGCCGTAGCTGGCGATCATTTCCATCTCCGCGTCGTCCGGCTGGAAGCCGTCGTACCGGGCGCGGTATTCGGGCAGCTCCCACCACGCGCAGAACACGGGCGCAAAGCCGCTTTCCCCGCGGCAGGCCCTGTCCCAAATGTCCTTGAAGTCGTCGCACCCGTTGGCCGTGCTCTCAATCACAACGAGAGTCTCCGGCCTGTTGGGGACGGATTGCAGCAGCCCCAGCAGCGTCGCTTTTTTGTCCCCGCGCCAGAACGCGTATTCAGATACGTGCAGCTTCTGGAACGTGTCGCTTCGCCCGATTCCGTCGCCCCCGGCGGTCATGCACCGTATGGAACTCCCCGTGTCCCTAAAGACGATCTCCCTCGCGTTGCTCGCGCGGATGGCGGGTTTTACCTCCCGCGGCAGCCTGTCGTAGAACAGGCGGGACATGTTGAACAGGTTCGCGGTCGCGGTCTCCTTATGCGCGACGATCCCGGCCCGTACGTTCCGCCCGGTGGCGACGTTCTTGAACAGCACCGCTTCCGTCAGGGTGGAGAATCCCATCTGCCGCGCTTTTAATATCACCGCCCGCTGGGGCAGCCCGGCCTCCGCCTGCGCTTTTAGCGCGTTGTACAGCTTCATCTGCGGCGCGTTTAACCTGAGCGGTATGATCCGCGCCCCCTTGTCCCGTATCTTTAGATACTTCTCAATGTAAGCCTTTGTGTTTACCAATGCATGCATTCCTCTCTTTTTCCACCCTTTTCTTTTGGGCGGAAAAGAAAAGGGTGGAGCCCAAAAGAAAAGCAATATTTTATAAACCGTTATCCGGCTATCGTGTCCCCTCACGCCAGCCTGCGTTCACATTCCCATACTGTAGGGAGCGATGACCACATCGCTCCGTCGCTCAACACGTAGGGGCGACCTTCGGTCGCCCGCATGCCCAAAACGCCCGCCCAAACAGCACCCGTTGCCCAAACAAACAAAAGTGCCGTATCGCAATGATTTCAGGCTCCTTTGGCAAAGGAGCTGTCAGCGTAAGCTGACTGAGGATTGTCTTCTCCATTGCCCGGCACGTAAGGGCGGCCATCGGCCGTCCGCGCGCCCAAAACCCCCGCCCAAACAGGTAGGGGCGACCTTCGGTCGCCCGCATGCCCAAAACGCCCGCCCGAACAAACAAGGAATCCCCGCCTGTCATTCTGAACGAGGTGAGGAATCTCCGTCCAACCCAGAGGCCACCTCCCTCCGACGCCAGGGCAGAGCCAACCGCACGCCTTAGCGTGATGAAGGAAGGTGCCGCGAAGCCGACTGAGGGAGAGAACCGCAACGCTAAACCCATAATCCAATCCCCTTTTTGTAGGGAGCGATGACCACATCGCTCCGTTAAGCATCTACATACACTCTACCACACTTTGCTGTGCAGTTATCACCAATTTATACGAAAAGGGGTAATTTTTTACCAACATTAAAGAAAGCCCTTTACAATAATTATGATGTTGTTTAATAAACTGCTCTATGTTTTAGCCGCCCCCCTTAAGGAGCGGCTTGAAATCCCAACTCGGCTGCCAAACCCTCCATGCCTTAGCCGGCTGTTTGGTGATAAGCTACAGATTTTCCTGCCTCCATAATATCCCACTGCAAATCTTGTGGCAATGTAATATGTCCATTCGCAAATTCAATGCCAATTCCCATGTATCTGCTGTTCATGAACCACAACTCTTGTTCGGAAGGAAAAAAATTGCCGCTGTCCTCATTCTTTTTTTCATTGTTCTCTAATGTATCCCATAGCTTGTCCAGCAAATTCTTGTCGTTTATAACTTTATATATTTTCTTTTGCTCATCAACCAGTCCCAAAGTGTCAATCCCGTTTCTATCAAATATGGGTAATGTTACATCGTTTCGGCTATAGTACATATCTGCAACTTCGTTGGCAACCAAAAATGAGATGCCTTTGATATAACAAACACTTTTTTTTCGTCTGCATGGCTTACATAAAAATTAAGGGGTTAATATAAATTTAACATTTGCGTCCCAATATCCTGGCGTATACATATTTGTATCATAATCCCATTGAACTTTTGATTTAGGAAAATCCATTGCACCTTGTACAAGAACTCTATTTATATCCGCAAAATCACGTGCACCCACTCGGCGGGGGCCACCCCCCGTTTTTATTTCTGCTTCAAAGTTTCATTTATGCATTCGCACGGGCTTCAAACGGGAAGCCCGCGCGGATGGCAAACCTCGCATGCCTTAACCGGCTGTTTTTTGCTTGCTGGCTATATACTCGCTGGCGGTGGGCAGCTTTTCCCCGGCGATCTGTTCCAGCAACTGCTGTGGAATTTTGGCGTAAACAGGGGTTTCACTTTCTTTGCTTTCTTCGGGCAACCAATCCCAATTGGGTTTCCATTTTTCCGAAATACTTTCGGAATAGTTTATCAATACCCAATAATCTTGGTCGTATGCATACACAGGCAACGCAATACCTATTCCAGGAAAGCCACTGTTCATACACCATAAAGTTGCAAAATAATATTGGTAATAACCACTTAACTCCTGCTTACCGGCATTGTCATTTACTACGGCAAATAATTTATTTATTATTTCTGTGTCTTTTGTAACAGGCATAAATTCATAGTTGAATTGGCTATAAGGCGCAAAAGCAAGTTCGTCTATGCCTGTCCGGTCAAAGGAAGGTAGTGATATATCCGCACGGTAATAATATACCAAATATATTCTTCTCTCATCAAACAACGGCCTTTGTTCCGCGGTACGCAGTTGAATAAATATTCTTTTTGTGTCTTTTTCAAAAATATAAATATCAAACCTAGACCAATCAACGTATATGTTATAACCACCAGGAGTATGGTAAGCCGAGCCACAATATATGCCTCTATTGTCAGGCAGCGGTTCCCAACTTACCATAGGCAGATAACGGTAGGTGTTTCCACCAACCTCAAACATCACGCCCATCTCATCATTCACGCCAATGTATTTATAATCCGGGCTTTGCCATCGCTGGCGTATATTAAAAGAATCAAAGACCGATACAATAAAAGTAATAGCTAATACCGCCACAGCTCCTATAATCACCAATGATATAATCCTTTTTTTCATATAATTTCCCTTCTTAATAAATTTTTAGTTACTATTTTTTATATTTATATTCTCCTATTGTATGGTCCCATTTGCCTTTTGTTTTTGGCACTTCAACTCCAGTAACAGGATTCTTTTGCAGTTTACTTTTGTCTTGATTGCTATCCCACAATTGACCATATTCACCATTTGCCCCCTGATACAATGTCAAAAATCCATTTGGAGATGCTAAATAAATGCCATCATACCCGCTTAATTGTTTTCCAGTTATGTTTTTTAATACTTGGAGAGCCGCATTCGCGATCGGATTACCCATTCCTTCTATATTGGTTAATATGTTATTCAAGAATTCTGGAGCTTGATACCACTGCGATCCAGCAAACGTAGGTATACTGGCATCGCCCGGTTTTGATATGTCATACGGTAATCCAGAAAAATAATCTTGCACATATCCATCATTATCCGGGTGCGTATGTAATAAATACTTTTTCCCATCCGTTGGTGCCAAGAGGCCCAGGGCTGCCGTGCCAACAACATTGTCTATTTCTCCGGCCATAATATCCCCATATTTATACTTGGGCACCATCTGCATTTTACCGTCCTTATATTCGGGCACCATTACTTCCGTCATCACAGCAGCGTATTCATGGCTCGTTTTATCCGTCAGCGGCATAGCCCGCTTAGCAAAATCCTCGGCTGCTGCTTCCGGCGTATCAAACAATCCGCTTCCTTCCTGCGGCGCAGGTTTCTGCGTTGCAGCAAGTTCGTTCATTTGCTTTAATAAATCATCGCTGTCCATTTTATATTTATTCGCTAATTTTTGAGCAGCGTCCACCTTTGCTTGGTAACTCTTTATTTGCTGCTGTAATCCGTTGTCCTCGTCTTCTGGCTTAGCAAGGCCCATCCGTACTTTTTGTGCAGCTTCTACTGCTTTTTGCGTAAATATCTTTACCTGCTCCTTATAAACATCCATATCTGATTGCATGTCTTTAAAATTTTTCGTTGCCTGAGCATAAGGTTTGTATAATGCTTCCATGGGTGATGCCGCCTTTATAGCAGCCTCCAAAATGGTTTCACCACTGCCGTTCCAAGTCCCTGGCTTCGCTATCTGTTTCCATGTGCCATCAGGATTTTTCTGGCCAGCTTCCGGGTCAGCATACGGCGAGTACATAGTCTGCTTCTCCGGCTGCACGACCTTCCCGTTTGCGTTCGGCACATAATTGGCGGTTGCCGCGCCGGTGCCGTAATTGGTTTGGTACTGCTCGTCCTGCGTCTGCTGCAATACGCTCTTGCCCGTGTACGCCATGGGCTGCCCCCATCCGTCCGTCAGGTTCGTTCCCGTGCTGGCCGGGGCAGGGGTCGTATCCACCTTGCTCAAATTGGGCACCTTGGGAAACATTGTTGTTTGCACCGTTTTGGGCGTGTAGTTCGGCACCACCTGTCCCAAAAAATCGTTCTCAAAAGCATTAATCGCGTTGTCCGTGTTGGGCCCGTGTATCCCGTCCACTTTAAGAGGCGTGCCGTCCGCGTTTTTGTAGCCGGAATCGCGCAGCAGTATTTGCATCTCCTTTGTTTGGGCGTCCGGTGCGTTCATTTGTTTTTGATTAACGTCAAACTTAATTAATGCCTGCTGTGTCTTGGGCCCGGCCATACCGTCCACCGCAAGCGCTTTTCCGCTGTCGTCCGTGTACCCGTATTTGTTCAGATAAGCCTGCAGGCCTTTTGTCTGCTGCGTTCCCCATTGCTGTTTTGTGTTTGCCATTGTATAATACCTCCCAATATTGTTTTATTTGAGTGCATTATACTACAGGTTGCCCTTCAGTTATCACCAACTTTTACGGAAAGGGGTAATTTTTTATGATTTATATCTCTATGCAATTAATTCTATCATACCGGATTGATAAAATCTACCATTTTGTTTCAAATATGCAACGTATAAAGCCGTTCTGCCCTGCGGCGGCCAGCAATAAAATCATTGTATTTCGCGCGCTTTTACCTTAAAATGCAAATATAAGGGTGGGTTCACATATGGATACAAAAGCTTTGGCCGCGTCCGCCGCCACAGTGGTGCGCGCGCAGGTAAAACCAGGGGATATCCATTCGTACGGGCTTAAACTTCTCAAATTAAACGGCTTTACAATCGGCCAGTCAATTGATATCACGTATGCAAAAGGCGAAACCAGGTTCTTTGCCCTGGACGCCGAACAAAAACGGTTCTATTTCGATCCTTCGCCGGGCAGCATTCCCGCGGCGCGTCTTATCTTTGGCATTTACAGCGTGGGCCAAATAACCGCCGCCACCGTCTGCGAGCTGGAAAAAACCGCGGAATTCAAAACAAAAAACAGCCTGGGCGTAAGCAGCGCGGGCACAGTGCGCCGCCGTTCCCTGGGCGTGCAAATCACAATGGAAAATCCCGCGCTTTCCGCGCTCCACATCCAGTGCCTGCCATATGCCGCCGTGGGCAACAGCGAATACCTCTCCCGCCTGGCAGCCGCACAGCGAATCGTCACACTGCTGCAAAACGCGCTTGCGCTTTCAAGGCGAGCCACATAAAAAAAGAAAAAGGCTGGATCACCGCTCTTTTTCTTTAAAGGAAGGAAGATTGAAATGAAAACAATCATCCCCTTTATTTTAAATTCTGCGCGCATAAAGTAAATGGATTAATTTATTCTAAAGGTATGATATTTAACCGTCTTTTCATAGCAGGCTGGAAAAGGTTGGATTTTTTTGTTATAAAAAAATGTAAAAAAATAAATACTCCGCGCGGCAGCGTGTCCCATAATTGCCGAAAGCTGTTGTAAAATGCCATTTTTTGCAGTACCATATAATCACAGGCAATTTCTGTATCCTTTTAATAAAATTAAACACAGGTGATTTATGAAAGCGTTTTTCAGTATGGTCCTGTTCCGGCTCAAAGCTGTGCCCCGCGCCTTTTCGCGTTTATGGGCAGCCATCCGCAAAGGCGAGCTTACCCTGCGCCCAAACAAAAAGTATTTTACGCGCAAATGGATCGCGCTGTACGCGGCGTGCGCGGTTGCCGTGGCCGCGGGCGGCTTTTTCCTCTGGGTGGAACTGACTTACAGCGAAGCGGTGCGCCATACGGAAAGCGGCGATTACACGCAAGCCGCGGAATTTTCCACAAAACTGCCTTTCTTCTATAAGGACGCCTCCCAGCTCCTTCAATACGATGAAGCCGGGGCGAAAATGCTGGGCGGGCAATTTGCCGAAGCAAAGCAGGCGTTTTTCTCCCTGGGCGAATACCGCAACGCAAAAAGCATGACCAGGGAAGTGGATTACAAGCGCGCGCAGGCATACCTGGGCCAGGGCAAATTCGTCGAGGCCAAAAGCGTATTCTCCGCGCTGGGCGATTACAGCGACGCGCAGGCCATGGTGATGGAGTCGGACTACCTGGCCGCAAAATCACTGCTTGCCGCGGGCAATTTTAGCGAGGCGAAAGCAGGCTTCCAAACCCTTGGGAGCTATAAGGACGCGCAAACAATGGTAACGGAAACGGATTACCAAAAGGCGCAAAGCCAGCTTGCGGCTGGCGAATACAAAACGGCCAAAAAATCCTTCGCAGCCCTGGGCGCATATAAAGACTCGCAACTGATGGTAACGGAAGCAGATTACCGGCAAGCGCAGGCAGACCTGAAAAACGGCAATTACGAGGCCGCGGCCGCCACCTTCCAAACCCTGGGCGCATACAAGGATTCACAAAACATGGCCCTGGAGGCAAACTATGCCCGCGCGCAGGACTGCCTTAAAAAAGGCGATTTTGCCACTGCCATCCAGCTCTTCTCCTCCCTGGGCGATTTTAAAGATTCCAAAGCCATGGTAACGGAATCCACCTATCAAAAGGCGCTGGCAGACCTGGACGCGGGCGATTTTGGCGGCGCGCAGGAAGCGTTCAAAAACCTGGGCGATTATAAGGATTCCAAAAAAATGGTCACAGAATGCAGCTACCGGCACGCAAAGGCGCTCATCAGCAGCGGAGATTTCCTGGACGCATACGGCATCCTGCAGGACATCGGCGGCTACGCGGATGCCAAAGACCTCCTTGCAAATCTGCAGGATTCCATCTACAGCCGGGGCGTAGACCTGTACAGGTCCGGCGATTTGGGCCGTGCGCAGCAGTACTTCGAGAAGGTACAGGATTACAGCCGGTCGGCAGACTATCTCAAGTTGATCAGCGCGCAAAACAGCCCTTCCAGGTCATCTTTATACACACTGGAGGCATTCAGCGGTTTTGAAAACGCCGCCGAATTAATTGTAAGCAGCGCGTTTATCCAATATTATCTGGATGGTTACTGGTCCTCCGGCGCGGATTATTTCTACCTGAGTTCCACGGAAATAGACTTCAGCTTTGAGTCGGACTTTTCGTACTATTATTCCCTGACGGATGGGGCCCTTGTATCCGGTTTCGGCAATACCATACTGGAATTCACCTATGTATCTTCGGGCATGGTGCGCGTGTATTCCAACCGGGAATTCCGCACGGTCACCCTGTACCGCGATTAACTGGCCCGCAAATGGCTATGCGGATCATAAAGAAAAACCGCCTCCGGGCGGTTTTATCTTTCGTTCACAATTATTTTCAAGTCGTTGGTAAACATGGAGACAAGTATCTTAAGCACAAAGCGCAGGCGGTCTTTGTCCTGCGCGTGCGCGCCCCAGCCAACAAAGCCGTCGTAAAACTCTTCCGCGTACCCCAGCATCTTTTCAGCCAGCCGGCTTGCGGCCTCATCCTCGTCCGGCGCGTTTTGCTCCAGTTCCAGTTCCTTCAGGCGCAGGGTTA
The DNA here is from genome assembly GCA_023408315.1 of Bacillota bacterium. Classification (GTDB taxonomy): domain Bacteria; phylum Bacillota; class Clostridia; order Christensenellales; family Christensenellaceae; genus JAEYKI01. The sequence continues at coordinate 45,792 of JAEYKI010000010.1, read as the reverse complement.
CGCTTCCGTCTCCTTCCAGCGTCTTCTCCGCGTGGAAGCTGTATGCCTCCAGCAAATTTTCAATCACTTCCAGGCTGGTCAGCATCACCACGTCGCGCGTCCGCTTAATAAAAAGCGGCTTCTCGCGAACCACGCTGTCCAGCGTGTAGCTCCATTCTTTCCGTACGTCGGTAGCGCTGATAACTTCCATAATATCCCTCCAAATGTATGCTAATCCAAAACGTACGTTTTGTCAATCCTGTACTTTGCAGATAATCGGCAATTTTATGCGCCCGGTTTCAGTATTCTTCCCCCTGCACGTCCTCCGGGTATTCCGCCATGCCGCCGCCTTCCCCGGCCTTGTCCTTCATCATGCCACGGAAGCGCATCAGCAGCTCCAGCGCGCGCATCTTGTCGTACAGTTTCAGCTCCACCCCATGAGTGCCCTGCTTAATGCCCGCCAGCGCCCGGCGTTTATCCGGCGGCAGTTCCCGCGTGGGCTTTAAATCCATCTCCAGCACAACGTGCGGATTCCCCGCCTTGTCCGTTGCCTCCCGCGCCTCCACTTCCGCAAAGTCCGCCGCGTTTGCCCGCGCAATCGCCGTAAGCTCCTGGAGTATTTCCTCCTCCGTCATCTCAATCTTCTTCACCTTCTCCGCCATCAGCCTTTCAATCTCCTCCGCCACCGTGGGATTTTTCATCAGCCGCCACGTGTTGTTGTTTGCGGATCTTGCGGAGTACCCCGCGCGCACAGCCGCCTGCATCGCGTTCAGGTCCACCATGTACTCCCGCGCAAATATCCGCTGCCTGTCGCTCAGTTTGCTCATCTGGGCATTTCCCCCTTCAACCCTTTTCCGGTATGTTTTGCCGTGATGCGCGCAGCCTCCCGGCAACCCTGCGCAACACCCTCCAATAGTACTCTATCACAACTTGCTATGCAGTTATCACCAACTTTTTGCAAACGCAAAAAAAATTCCCCGCCCAAGGGGGAATACCAAAACAAAGCTCTTTTGCGCCCATGCCGCGGCGCAAAATGCAAACCCGCAGATTCAAAAAAAACCGCACACAAGCGATTTTAATTACTTAAAGCAACTGCACATTTTTTGCGGACGGTATCACATCCTGAAACAGCACCATGTCAAAACTCACCTGCTGCCCGGCCCGCAGGCCATCGTCCTGTTCATCCCCGCCAAGCCGCGTGTGATGCAAAAACACGTCCTCGCCGCTCTGGTCCACAATAATGCCGTAGCCTTTTTCCACGTCGTACCACTTTACAGTTCCCATATGCTGCACGCGCAAACACCTCCCCGTTTTTTGTTTAGTATGCCCCCGCGCGGGCTTTTCAAACAATAGGCGTATAAAGAGGCTTATTCTCCATAAAAACTGTTTCAAATATTTAAGTTTTCTTAGTATCATCAATTTGATCAATAATGTCGTCAAATTGATCCAAATCAAATAAAAACCGATTCCATTTTCCATCTTTTGTTTTTATTATCGGATAACCTGAATCAGTTAATACGTTAATTAACGCATCTGCACTCTGCCTGCTTATTTTCATAAGATCAACTATTTCCTGAACCAAAAAAGGCTCTAAAGCAAAAAGTGAATTTTGCACAAAAAGAGACAGTAGATTTTTTTTCTTATCATTTATTTTTTTACCGTCATTTTTAAATAAATTGTTTTTTATTATTGCCTGATATTTTAAAAGCTTATGATAACCTTCCGAAAGATTTTCATACATCCTTTTAGCGGCGTCTCTAATAAATTCAAGAAATATGATGACAAAAGGCGTTATATCTCCTCTATTTTTTTTCTCGTTGCATACTTGGAATGCTTTATAGTATTTCTTCTTATTATCTTTTATTGTATGTGAGAGTTCCAACGCAAGTAAATCATAGCTGTTTTTATTTAAAAGATAGCTGCTGATAAAACGGCTTATTCTTCCATTGCCATCATAAAACGGATGTATGTACCCAAAAAAATAATGAAAAATTGCAATTTTAACCAATACCGGTATATCTTCAATATTCAATATATTTAACGCGTTATCCATCATTTCAATTATTTTTTTTTCTGGATTCACTCCTTCATGCTTTGTTTGTTGCGTAGGCGAAAGAACATATACTGTATTGTTTCTAAACAATTCGCCATCCAGTTTACTTTCTAAAGCAATTTCGGGATTTACGATTTCATCATATAAATTACGAATATCTTTGCTTGTCTTTAATGGTAATGCCAGCATATCGCCACTTAACAGCTTTTCATATTTTTTGGCCATTCCATGAAATCGGGCTATTTTATCATCAGTACTAGGTTTTAAAGCAATATGTATTTCTTGTCTTGTACTATGAACTCCTTCAATATCGTTTGTCATTTGTATTTCATCTATGAGGCATTTTCTAAGATAGTATTTTCTTGCAACATTCGGCATTTTAGTAAATATCTGAACTGCTTTTGTATTATATCGGCCGATTTCCTCTACTAACCCAACAATTTCCCAGCTTGGAACAATAAAACTTTGATAATCATGAATATACAGTGGAAATAAAAAAGTGTCGGTGCCACCAAATTTCTTCTCATATTCCTGCAAATACTCTTCTTTATTCTGATAATATAAAGAGGAGAGCGTCTTATATTTCATAAAATATTCCCTTATTTCAATAAATTTAATATTTAAATCCATTCTAAATTATTTCATTTATAAAAACAATAGTTTTTTATAAACCAACATCAATTAAGTTATATTATTTTTATCAAATAAGCCATTTTATTAGAGTATTTTAAAATATTTACTTAATAATTAACACATTGTTTTTATATTCTTTACTCTTTCATCATTTCACCCCGCCCACCCCTCATAAAACCGTTTCCGCAGCCTGTACAGGCACGATTCGGAAACGCTGTGTTCCTGCGCAATCAGCCGCAGGCTCTTGCCCGTGGTCACCACTTCTTTCAGCGCAGCCCAGTTCAGCCCGCCCGTCTGCATGCAAAGGCGCACAATCTTGCGCTGCATCTCGGCGGGCTCGTTTAAATAATTCCGGCAGCAAAAGTATATCAGCCCCTGTTGCACATAAGGGATGTTAACGCCCTTCATCTTCTTAAACATGCCTGTCTCCCCTTTCAACAAAACCGTTCGCGTTTTGTGTCACAAACCGGGTCCCCACCGCATAGCCTATACCAGATGGCATAAACATATGATTCAACTATGCTGTCAAAACCTGCAACGCAGTAGCAGAAAAGCATCCCGGGACCTTTTCCAAGCTGTACTCCGCATCATCTCTACTTAAACAACATTTTTCCGGCAAGCAGCGCCCGCAACCCAGCGGGCGTTGTTGTCTTTTGCCCGCCGCAGCCCTATCCGGATTCATAATACCCCTCCAGTATTTTGTCGCTGTCCTCCCTGTCCCGCTCAAAGTGCGCCGCGTCATAAGCCCGCTGGCAGTAGCCCTGGCTGCCCTTGGCGCGTTCTTCTTCCACCCGGCGCAAAACCCAGCTTAAAATGGCGCGGTAATCGCTCGCGTATGTTTTGCCGCTTGCGCCCTTGTAATTGTCCAGCATCTCTATCGCGCGCCTGGCACCCGCTTCGCCAATCTTTGCGGATACGGCTGCGTATTCTTCCAGCGATAAAAAAACGTTCTCCCCGTATGCAATCCTCCCGCCCGCGCCCTTGGATTTGGATTTGGATTCCACCTTCGGATTGGATTTAGATTGTATATCGGGATTGGATTCGGATTCAGGCGGCAATCCGCCGCAATCCGCCGCGAGTTGCTGCAAGTTGCCGCAATCTGCCGCAGGTTGCTGCAATTCGCTGCAATCGTCCGCCTCCCCGCCGCAGGTTTCCGGCATGGGGTATTTGTGCCGCTTGCTGCGGATGCGCTGGTGCTCGTCCCAGGTAACAAGCCGGAGGAACGGTTTGCCCTCCGCCTGGTACAAAAAAACCAGCCCTTCCGCCGCCAGCTTGCAGAGCCACTGCTCCACCTGCTCCCTGTCAATGCTTTCTTTTAACGGGAAGCACTTGGCACGCAGAATGGCCGGGCGCGCGTCCATCACGCCATAATCGTCACAGCAAACCATCAGCCTAAAGAAAAAGCGCTCTTCCTCCGCCGCCAGCCTGTCCAGGTTTTCACTTGTGCATATGCTTTCTTTAATAATTCTGTTTGGCAATGTGCTTCCTCCTTTGCGGATTTCTCCCTTGTTCCAACCTTTTTCTTTTTCAAGGAAAAGAAAAAGGTTTGCCAAAAAGAAAACCTTATTATTTTAATCCTGTCAGCCGGCATCAACCCCTTTGGCTTGGCAAACCTGTGCCCGCAGAAGCACTTTCGCCGGCTAAAGGCCTTTTTGTTCCTGTGTGCCCATTTTGTTGCCCAGGCCGATTTTCGGGTCATAAACAGCCCCGCCAGCAAATATAATAGGCATTGGGGTTTTCTATTGGTCTTACCTTTTCGCTCCGTCCCAAAATTACAAACTTTGGGTTATCCCGGTCTCACCAAGAAAAGGTAAGACACGCCCCGCAAACTAAGCCCCCAAATAAACGTCCCTGGCCAGCAGGTCCAAATCGCGCATCACAATATCGGCCTTTTCTTCAAAGTCTGGATCATCCAGGCCCATGCGGTATGTTTTAAACAGGCTTTCCGGGCAGGGAATATTTTTGTATATGTCTATCACCAGTGTTTCGCTCCTGCCAAAAAAAGATACGGTAGCAAAATACATGCCCATGCGGCTGCTTATGCACATCACATCCGCAATCATCTGCTTTGCTTTTTGAATATTCGCGTGCGTCATGGTCACACCTCCTCGGCGTCGCAACCACAGCGGGAAAACTGCCTGCGCTGGTCCAGCAAATATGCGTCCCGGCAAAACTCGTCCAAATAAAACGAATCGCCCTCTTCGTCGTAAAACTCCCAGTAATACTGGCCTTCCTCAAAGCGCTCATCACATCCTGCGCAAAAAAACGGGGTGAACAAAATGGATCATCTCCCTTGTTTAACAATTTTTAACTTGCATTTTCTGTAAAATAATGGTTTACTTGTATTTAGGCGGTGTTGCGTATGTATTTGAATTCCAAATCAATCAAGGTAAGCCCTGCTGCAGTGTTCAATCCGGGCTTCCTCATCAAGGTCGCCAGCCTGGTGGAAAAAACCGTGTTCCCTGGCTGCGATTCCCTGGAGGTTCAGGTAAACTGCTCGCTGAATACGCGTTCCATCGGCGGCAGCCTCTCGGCCCTAAAAAAACTGAATCCCGAAGACCGAATCGATTCATTTATCATCAACTTTCAAAACGGTCCCTTTATATATTTCACGGTGGAGAAAAAAAACCCCTCCTCTGGTTGCGTAACCGCGTCCATCGCGCATCCGGACCTGCAGCAAAGCCTACACTTTCTGGAAGAATTCTGCCGGGTCTTCCCGGCCTGAACCGCCGTAAAACAAATATGAAAGCGAGCATCCGGGAAACAGTTCCCCTGTCTTTCTCAAAAGATGCAGGGGCATGTCCCCTCCGTTTGCAATATATCCCTGCGCTTCCTCCTCCGTAATGCCCAGCGCAAGCGCATACGCGTTTATGCTTATCCTCCTGCTTTTCATCTCGCGTATCAGATTTGGCAACAAATCAATCCCCTCCCTGTATAATTATTTACCCTTGTGCGTAATTTTAATTTAACTATATACCCCTTAACGTAAAATGTCAACGCTTTTTACGATTCAGCGTATATTTTTTTGCCTTGTCGTAAAATTATTATTGCATTTTACATGCGGCGGGTTATAATAAAGGGTAGAAAAAAAAGGAGTAAGCTATGTTTTTGGAAGTCATAGAAAAACTGATGCGCGAGCGCGGCATCAATAAAAACGTGCTCGCCAACGAAAGCGGAATCCCATACACAACCATAGACGGTTGGTGGAAAAAGGGGTACGATAATATCCGCCTGACCACCTTAAGAAAGCTGGCCGCCTATTTTAACGTTTCGCTGGATTACCTTATGGAAGCCCCCTCCCCCTCTGCCGAAGAGGAATGCGAGAACATGCTGCAGTATTTAAAAGTCCGGCCGGAAATGAAGCTGCTGTTTTCCGCGTCCAAAACCGCCACCAAGGATGACATAGAAAAAGCCGCAAAGTTTCTGGAAGCCATTAAAAAGTGACGTCATTTTTTTGAACTGTGCTGCTGCTACAATACAATTACATCATATAATTTTTTTATGGCGAGGTAGAGAAATGGGAGACATCTTTATCCGGTTTGTTTCCTTCCCCACATTAAGGGTTTATGGCGCAACCGCGCTGGACGAGAACGGCGATTACAACATATTTATAGACGAACGCCTGTCCAACGAAAAGAAGCTGGAAACATACAGGCACGAGGTTATGCACATTAAGAACCGGCATTTTGACTCGTCTGTTACGGCAATGGAGGCCGAGGAATCCCTCAGGCTGGAGGCAGCGGAATATTAAAGCACATCCCCAACAAACAAAAAGGCTTTTATAAGGCCTTTTTTTTATATGCATATTTAAAAATATTTTTTGAAATTCATTAACATGAAAGTATACATATTCATAATATATCATGGGCTTAAGGCAAAGCACCCATTGATAGGAAAGGAGATAAAAGAATGGACGTAGAAGGCGAAAGCATTTTCAGTGTAAATGACGGCTTAATTGCTGACCTTGCGAAATGGTCCGGCACAACGGTAACGATATACACAACCAGCGGAGGTGCGTCCGGATGCGGATTCACCGGCGTTTTGATCCTTTGTGATCCCTGCTTCGTGCGTTTAATCACCTGCATCGGTCCTGCTCCCTGCTGCTCACTTGGAAGCACATGCAACAGCTGCTGCTGCCCGACATTTGACAACTGTGATCCTCTTGGCAGACGCTTTAGCGGCAACAGGTTCGGCGGCAGATTCGGCGGATGCAGAGACGGATTCAGGGATGGATTTGGCGGCGGATTCAACAATGCAATTTGCAACGTAGGCGCGGTTGTAGATATCCCGGTAGACAGGATCGTTGCGTTTGTACACAACGCAGTCTAATTTACAGAGAACTTCCTTAAAACAGCATAAAACTCCTTAATTCTAGGTATAAAATCCTTCTGCCGCGGTTCCCCGCCCGGTGGAAGTTTTTTTTGCCCAAAATCAAAGAGCCTGCACTCTGTTTTTTATAGTTTGCTAATCATCCGGCCACCATTGTTTTGGCTTCTTCCAGCGTTCCAGCAAAACAGTAACTGCGCTTGGCAAGAGCCTTTATTGCGGAAAATTTAATATTTCGCAGCCGCCCCTGCATTGCGGTGTGGAAAATCAGAAGGGGTTTTTTCTATAAAAACAGCGCTGCATAATACAGCGCCGTTATTATAAAAGGATGGCTTTTGCTTTTTTATCAGGTGTTTTGCAGGTGTGCTGGTTTTTCTGTCTTGCGGTCTGTGTGTATACGGCCGCAGTTCCCGCAGTCCGCGGTGCCGCCGCAGGTTGTATCCACGCGTTTGTCCAGCGCGCGGTTGATTACGCCGTTGTACGGAAAATGCCCGCAGGACCACATCTCGTCTGCCTTTACCTTCCAGTTCTCCGCAATCTTGTCTGTTTTGCCGGTGAGGGTATCCACGTCCTCCAGGTCAAGGTCCTGGGTGGGGTGCGCGCCGGATTCCTTTACAACTTTGCGCAGGCCATCCGGGTTATCCAGCAACGGGCAGGGCCGCAGCAGGTTATCTGAGAACGGCTGGTTTTCCTGGTACTTTTTGAACAGCGGGCTCTTGAGAGCCTCTTCCAGCGTGCAGTTGTTAATGTTGTGCGTTGCGTAATGCACAAACGCGCAGGGCTCGCAGTCGCCGTTTGAATTGATGTGGAAATACTGCCTGCCGCCCGCAATGCAGCCGCCCACGTATTCGCCGTCGTTCCAGAAATCCAGAATAAAGAGAGGCTTGTATTCGCGCATCTCGCGCACGCGTTTATACAGGTATTCCCTCTGCTCCGGCGTTACGCACAGATCCAGAACAGCGTCCTTGCCAATGGGCATATAGGTGAACAGCCAGCCAAACAAGCAGCCCGCTTCTATCATCTGGTTGTTCCATTCGTCGCTTGCGATGGTCTTATAGTTCTTGCTGTGGTAGCATGCGGAATATCCAAAGGGTATGCCTGCAGCCTTCAGCAGGGACATGGCGCGCATGATCTTATCATATGTGCCTGCGCCGCGGCGCGCGTCCGTTTCTTCTTTTGTGCCTTCCACTGAGATCATAAATGTAAAGTTGCCCACGCGCAGCAGGTCCTGCACAAAGTCTTCGTCTATCAGCGTTGCGTTGGTAAACGCGCCAAAAGCGCAGTCGCTGTGTTTTTCCGCCAGGCGGATCAGGTCTTTTTTGCGTACCAGCGGCTCGCCGCCGGAGTAGATATAAAAATAGATGCCCATTTCCTTGCCCTGGGTGATGATTTCATCCATTTTCTCATAGGAGAGATTATAATGCTTGCCATATTCCGCGGCCCAGCAGCCAATGCATTTTAAGTTGCAGGCAGAGGTTGGGTCCATCAAAATGGCCCACGGCACGTTTGCGCCAATCTCTTTTGCTTTTTCTTTTGCGATGGGCTGACCCTTCACGCCCGAGTTTAAAAAGAAATTGAGCACAAATTTTTTAAGGTATGTTGTGTTTACTTCTGTTAGCACGCGCTTCATCAGCACGCCCTGCCATGTTTCCTCATCCCACCAGTCCTGGAACCGCTTAACGGCGCCATGCCACTGGTTTCCTTTGGTAAAAGTATCCGCCCATTTCATCAGCTTTGGAAAGTTTTTGATGGGTTCTTTCTCCAGATACTTAAAAGCCGCCGAAAAAGCCACGTTTGCGCCAGCGGATTTTATTGTACTTCCTACACCAGCCATAAAAATATCCCCCTTAAAATAATTAAATTAAAATTACGTTAAAATATTATTTACAGTTGTTGATTTTTCAACTACAATTAATATTAATGAATCTGAAATATTTTTCAATAATCAATTTAGCTGCATTTTGTTGAATTTTATACGATTTGCGGCTGGATTGTTAAAAAAGTGAGGGATTATTTTGAACCCAAAAGGTACAAACCGGAGCGTGCGGCGCACCAAAGAAATGCTGCGGCAGGGGCTGACAGAGCTGCTGACCGAAAAGCCCGCAAAAAGCATAAGCGTGCGGGAGATTACCGAGCGGATCAACATCAACCGCGGAACTTTTTACCTGTATTACAAAGACGTGTTTGACATGATTGAGCAGCTTGAGAACGAAATGCTGGAAGAATACAAGGACATTGTGCTGTCCCACGCGCCCAAAGCGAACGGTGATATTCCAACGCCCATTTTATTTGATCTGTACTCCTTTGTATTGGACAATGCAGATATGTGCCTGGCGCTGATTGGCCCAAACGGCGATATTTCCTTTGTGAACAAATTAAAGGAACTGATGCGCGACCGCCTGCTGTATTACTGGAAGCTGCTGACAAGGGGCCAGTACGGAGATTATTTTGAATACTTTTATTCGTTTTTAATGTCCGGTTGCTTTGGGTTGTTTGAGGCCTGGCTAAAGAACGGCACAAAAGAATCGCCCAAAGAGATGTCCGACCTGACGGAGAAGATGCTCATTACCATGGCCAAGGAGCTGGACCAGATCTCCGGGCGCGCGGGGGCGGCAAAAACAAACGTGCTATAACAAATAAACCGCTTTTCAGCGGTTTATTTTTAAAGAGTGGAGGAATGATGAAAAAAAGTATTACCATATTTTTTGGTTGTTTTTACTATATAATACCCATGTGAACTGACTATGAACTTTCCGTGATATTTTTATGAAACTCATTGGCGCGGAAATACCGCCCGTTAAAAAACCTTGCAGGCCAAATACAGCGCTACTTCTTTTTGAAAATTGTGGTATAATCAGGAATATAGTGTAGATTCGGGGGTTTTTGTTTGAAACCAAATACATATGGAGTACATAAGCCAAACGCTAAGGGCAATTTTTTCCGTTCTGTGTGGGCAATCCCCCTGGGCAGGGCGCTTTTGCTCGCGGGCGCGGGGTTGGCTGCTGCCGCGGCCATTGTGGGCGTCACGCTCTACAATGAGGGCGGCGCGGCCGAGCAGAGGGCAAAGCATATACTGGATGGATACCGGGAAGCGGTTGCGGCCATTGAGACGCAGAGCCCGGCCGGGAGCGCGGCGTCCGTGCCGGAGCCTTCCGCCATGGCCACCACGTTTGACGGCTTTAACATACTGGGGATACTGACCATTGGCAAGCTGAGCCAAACGCTGCCGGTCATCAGCCAGACGGACGACAACGCGCTGAAAAGCTCCATTTGCTATTACACGGGCGCGCTGCCCGGCGAAAAGGGCAACATGATTGTTACCGGGCACAACTACGCGGACGGCGCGATGTTTGGCAGGCTTCACGAGCTGAAGGTGGGAGATGTGGTGCAGCTTGAGACGCCGGATAAAACATACGCGTACAAGGTGTATAATATCGAAACCATAACGCCGGACGACGTGGCCGCGCTGGACGAATACCAGGGCGATTATTCCATGACCCTGATGACCTGCACCAGCCAGGGCAACATGCGGCTTTTGGTGCGGTGCGGCTTGGAAGGCACCCCGGCTTAAAACCGGCGCATGCTATACAATTAAAAAGTTGGAGGGCTTTAATTCGCAAGCCCTTTTTGTATGCACAAAGGATTTTGGAACGATATGGGAAGGCAAATTTTATGAAAGAAATTACTAAAGATTTATTTATTATAGAAGATGAAGTGTTAAAAGCAAATGTTTATGTGCTGTTGGCTGATAGCGGCTATTATTTAATTGATACCGGAATTTTTATGAAAACAAAGTATTTGGTTCAAATTCTGGAGAAAAACGGGCTTCCCCTTTCTGAACTGAAAATGATTATCCTGACACATTGCCATTGCGACCACATAGGCGGAGCAGCGGAGTTTGCAAGATGCTCGGGTGCAAAGCTGGCGGCACACAAAAATGACGCCCCGTTCATTTTACAGCAAAGTGTAATTGGAGGCGCTTATCACAGCATGATGATAGAAGAACAAAAATATATGCGGCAGTTTAACTGTGTGGCAGGGCAAATTGATTGCATTTTGGAAGATGGCGACGCGATTGACATCATCGGCGGTTTGCAGGTTATCAATGTGCCTGGGCATACACCCGGAAGTATAGCCTTGTATCAGGCCGATAGAAAAATCATGTTTTTTGGTGATGTTATTCGAAACAACAAAGATAAAGGCCTTTTAATAGGTGTTCCGGAAAAGTTTAATGTGAATACGGATCAGGTTCATACAGATGCAAAAAAATTATTGCGCTATCCCATTGAGTATGCGTTGTTTGGCCATGGCTCTCCAATAATAAAAAACGCAAATAAGATACTGAATGAATTGATCAAATAGTCCTTCGTATCAGGAAGTATGCAGCGCAATCATTGGCCTGCGCCACAGGCACTTTTTGTGCAATGTGTTTTGCACGGGCCAATGCCCACTCCGCTCCGCGCAGTCCCGATCATTTGCTCCAAGAATCTTTTCCATACCGCCCTGTAAGGGCGACCGGTATGCTCCCCTGCCTGCATTACTGCGGCGGCCTGAAATAATTATTCTTTTATGAACCGAATAAATCTAGTACACGTCGATATCTGTTGCACAAAATGCTTATACCATGATGCCAGGCTCCATTGGCAAAGGTGCCTTTCGCTAACCAGATAAAATTATTCGGCAAAAGCCCAAGAAAAAAGGGCTGACCGCCCTTTTATATAACGTATCCAGCCTCAGCAGTTGCCGCGCTCTTTAAAGTTTATAATCATCTCGTTCGTCAGGCTTATATCGTCCGGCACAACGTCAATATCATCCCGGCAAATCCACTCGGCAACAGAAAGCTCCGCCTCGTCCATCACAATGGCGTTGGAACCGTCCAGGTCGCAGTAAAAGCCCATCAGCAGTGTGTCGGAGAATGGCCATGGCTGGCTCTTGTAAAACCGTATGTTCTTCACACGCACGCCCGCTTCCTCCAGAACCTCCCGGTGGACGGTGTCCTCAATCGGCTCCCCAATCTCGCAGAACCCGGCAATCAGCGCATAGTTCCTGTACCGCCTGCCCGCGTATTTTGTCATCAGCAGCCTGTCGCCGTCCGTCACCCCCACAATCACGGCGGGCAATATTTTGGGGTATACCATGTTGCCGCATTTACCGCACCGCAGCATGCGCTCCTTTGCGTCCGGCGCCATTTCCGCGCCGCACCTGCCGCAAAAGCGGTTGCCCCTGTACCAGTCCGCAAGCTGGCTGGCGGTTGCCGCCGCAAACGCCATGTGCTTGGGCTTTTTGTTGCGCAGCTCCATTATATCCATATACGCAAAATTTCCCCACGGCTCGGCCTCCTGCGCCAGGAAAAATTTGCTCTCGTCTATGGTAAACAGATACGTGCAGGAGGCGGGCGCTTCCACCTCGTCCAGCCGGGGAAACAGAATCACACCCTGCGTCTCTCTCAATAAAACCGTGCTGTTTTTTACAAATACCAAAAAACTATTCGCATCCGGCGTCTCCTGCCGGTAATTGTTGTTGAACACCCTGGGTTCAATGTTGTGTATCATATTTTCTGCCTTTCCGCATCCCGTGAAACAATGTATATAGAATACACCACATCCCGCTTCCTGTCCATCACCCGCAGCATGGCTTTGGGCCTAAAATTTATTGGGAATATTTACATCTGGAAATTAATAACTCCTTTGTGGTACGATCGCTTGGTTGCGGTATCTTCAAAATAAAACGGGTACTGGTACCGCGGCAAAAAAAAGAGCCGTACACTGTATGGCTCTTTTCCATATTGCTGCAAACTACAGGGAGTCAATCCTCTCCGGCCCCAGGTTCAGTTTAAAGCATTCAAACGCGTTTTCTATATCAAACCGTATGTTGGAAAGAAACACCAGCTTCTCCAGCGTATTCTCGTACGTTTTGCGCGTATCCTCCGCGGTGTCTTCCCGCTTAATAAACGCCTCGTATATTTTAATCTCCAGGCCGGCCGACTGGTTGTTCCTGGCCCTGTCGTATTCCTCCTGCGTGTAAGAGGGTATTCCATCCGTATACGCGGCCAATATCCGGTATACAGACCTTTCCACCACCCCGTTCACTTCCTGGTTGAACAAAAAGGCAGATTGATACAAAACTTCGTTGCACTTTTTGCGCAGCGGCTCCTCGTTTTCTTTGGCAAAAAAATTGGTAACAAATATATCCTTGATAAAAAAATTGTATACTTCTATAATCCGCCCCAAAACGGCAATGTTCAGTTCCGTCTCCCTCATCATTTTGCCGTGCTGCATGGACTGCTGGGCCGCCTCTGCAACCTTACGGCCCGCTTCACCGGACTGCTCGTTCAGCCTGCTGGCGTGCACGCCAACGGTGATGGCGGCAACAGCCAGAATGATCGTTGCTACCAGCTGGATCAGATCATATAAATTCATATCCGCAAAATTCAATAAATTCGGAAATATACTGGCCAAAATGCACACTCTCCAATCCATTATTTTAATACAACATATATATCGAAACATTCCCGGGGATTCATTAGCCGGAAATGCTTACCAGAAAAAACCTGCATAAAAAAAGCAACGGTTTGCGCCATTGCCTTTTTCAACCGGTTGTTTCATTGTTTTAATTCAGCAGCCCCAGCTTTTCAAGGGTAGAGGGCCCCGCAATGCCGTCTGCCGGCAGCCCGTTCTCCTGCTGGAACTCCCTTACCGCGTCCGCGGTGGACTGGCCGTAAAACCCGTCCGCCTTCAGGCCCAGCTTTTCCTGCAACGCCCAAACGTCGTCGCCCTGCATGTTGGGCTTGGTGTACTTCAATGTGCGCGGAGCGGACGCCGAAGCGCTGGGGGATGCCTCCGGCGAAGCGGACGCCTCAGGCGATGCCGCAGCTTCCGGCGACGCGATTGCCGAAGTTTCTGGCGAAGCCTCGGCGGAAGGCAGCGCGGATTCCAGCGGCGTGGCCTCCGGCTCCACAGACTCCACGGCGGGGGTCTGCGTCTCGTCTGCCACCAAAGTATCGTCTTTGCTGCCGTTGGTTAAAACACCCGGGTAAAAAAACAGAACCACAACAACTACGGCTGCGGCTATTCCAATCAATAAAAACTTCTTTTCATAGACGAAATATTTAAAAGCTTCCATGCCGCTGCGCTTTCTTTTGTACCGCCTCATGTTGTATACTTTTCGTGTTGCTACCATAAATAATTCTCCAAACATTAACAGCTATTTTATTTTATTATACTACAAAAATTTCTCATGTACATGAAATAAATATTAACATTTTTTCTCAATGGGTCAAAAAACGCGAGTCCGGTGCGGTTTTTTAAAAAATTTACCCCCATAAAAAAAGGCAACGGTATCAGCCATTGCCTTGTATTCATTCATATGCGGCCCCATGCAAACGCTATTTCAGGCCCATTTTTTGCAGCGTCTCGTCTCCCGCAATGCCGTCCCCCGTCAGCCCATTCTTCAGTTGAAACTTCACCACCGCCGCCACCGTGTCCCGGCCAAAATATCCGTCCGGCTTAAGCCCCAGCTTCTCCTGCAGGGCCCAAACGTCGTCCCCCTGCATGTTGGGCGTGGTATATTTAAGAACCCGGCTGAACACCACGGCAGAGGGGCTGGGAGAAGGCGTAACGGCCGGCGCCTGGGTAGGCGGTGCGGAAGGGCTTTCGGAAGGTTCTTCCGCCACAAAGGGCGGTATGGTGGATTGTGCGTCCACGGTGTCCGCGCGGTTGGTGAGTACGCCCGGATAAAAAAACAGAATGACAACAACCACGGCCCCGGCAATGGAAATCAGCAAAAACTTCTTTTCAATCAGAAAAGCCAGAACAGCGTATCCGCCGTGCCTTTTATATGGTCTCCTATTATATACTCTTCGCGTAGCTACCATAATTTTTTCTCCACTTATGAAATTTTTAAATGTTGCCTCTAATATATAGATATGTTAATTTTATTATACTATAAAAACTGGTAAAATGCATTAAATAATATCAAAACATACTAAAAAAAAAAGATTTTTAAAATTCTTGCCTGCCAGACATAATTCCAAGGCGAGAAACAGCTATTGGATTTCCTGATCCAGCATCGTAAAAACATCGGAATCAAAAAACTCTTTCAGGTCTATATCCAAACCGTCGCAAAGCTTTTTGATTGTTACAATACCGGGGTTCAGGCTTTCCCCGATTAAGATGCTTTTAATAGTTGATTGCGGTACGGCAGACAAATAACTAAGCGCGTTGGGCGTAATTCCCGCCTTTTTACATAATTCTTTAATTCTGTATGCAACGGATTCACTCGTGTTCATATCAGCCTCCGCGTCGATATATCACTTAAATAATATGTAATTATAAAAAAAACAGTTAGCGATATAACACTAATGCACAAAATAATAAGCAAAAGATCAAATAGCGATTGATGCTCCCCTGCCATTTTAAACGTCGGCGGATCCGTACCGCCGGTTCCATTGCTTTGTCTTGCTGGGGCGCTCTGCGGTGGAAGGAGAGAAGCCTCCTATTCAGCAGGCTTCCACTTCCCTTTATCCGCGGCCGGCGGGGTCGGCTCCGCCCCGGTGCGCCCCCCAAACAAATAGCATAGAACCAATAAAAGCTCAATACACTTTACGTGTTAGTTCACTTTTGCATGTGTTTACAATACCAATACAGTTATAAAATAAAAAAAGTATGATATGGAGGCTGATAACATGAAAATAGCAGTTATAGGCGCAAACGGAAAAGCGGGCGGACTGATTGTTCGTGAGGCTTTGGCGCGGGGGCACGAAGTTGCTGGTATCGTTCGGAACAAGGCAAAGCTGGCGGAGGCAGCCTTTCCGGTGATTGAGAAAGACATCCTCTCTTTAACCAAAGAAGACCTCGCCCCGTTCGACGCGGTCGTAGATGCGTTCGGAGTCTGGAACCCTGCGGATTTCGGGCTGTTCACCACAACCACCAGCCATTTGTGCGATATTCTTTCGGGTACCAAAACAAGGCTGTTGATCGTCGGCGGCGCGGGCAGCCTGTACACAGACCCAAGCCATGCGGTTCAATTGCTCCAGACAAAAGAGTTCCCTGCGGAATATCTGCCCCTGGCCACGGCTATGGCAAATTCGCTGGAATATATCCGCGGAAGAAACGACGTACTGTGGACATTCTTAAGCCCCGCAGTTGTGCTCGATGCCAGCGGCCTCCGCACAGGTTCCTATATCCCGGGCGGCGAGGAAGCCATATTCAACAGCAAAGGCGAAAGCTACATCAGCTATGCGGATTACGCAATCGCCATGGTGGATGAACTGGAAAACGCCAAACATATTCAAAAGCGGTTCAGCGTGATTGGCGGATAATATTAAAAGCAAAGCAATCCGGCGCTTTTTGACGTCTCCTGTAGGGAGCGGCGGCCACACCGCTCCGTGAAACCCCGGCGCATGATGAATCTGCCTTTGCCCGGATGTTTGGGCTTGGCTCTGCGGGCTTCCTTTTTGTCAGGGGGCCAGGAGGGATTCCGATTTCCCTCCTTAGGCCCCCCGATACCCCCGTAACCTCCTTAAAACGGCCCTGCGGGGCCTGGGGCCTTTCTCCCCATGCCGTCTCCAACGTCTGCCAATGTTTCTGGCAGATTCCATTCCGCGGCGCGCTTGCTCCACTGCCTGCCTGTCCATTATACGCAAATTTATAACCCACACAAACGTTGCCCTTCAGCGCACTGCGCCATTCTAATTTGTATGTGCGGGCGGCTGCAAACAAAGCAAAAACGGGCTCATTCATTAAATCGCCCGTTTACTAACTGAATATGTGCCGCCGATTAACTTACAAATTTATGGAATATAAAAACAATTTTCCCGTCGAGAATATTATGGAAGTATTGACCCTAATATTACCTTAATATATTTTAAAAAACGCACATTTCTCTTTTATTATTTTTCATCAAAAGAACTCTTGCCCCCGCCTCACATCACCTTTTTAAGCAGCGGAATCCTGCGTATGATATAATGCGCGGCCAAAAAGCACAGCGGCAGGCACACGGCGCACATAACGGCAAACTTGGCAGCAATGGGCAGCTCCACGGGCGCAAACAGCAGGGCCGCCGCAATAATAATGGGCGGGTGGAACATATACACCGCAAAAGAATTGTCAGACAGCGTTTTAAAAAATCTGTTTTCCCTGCTGCATTTCTCCCGGAACACGGCAATCAGGCCCACGCCAACCGCCACCGCAACAAAAGACTCCCACATCGAAAATCCGGCGCTCTGCCAGGTAACCCCGCCGTTCAGCGGGCCCTGGTTTTCAAGCGCCCCGCCGAATATCATCAGAAAAGCCCAGCTTACAAATCCAAACACAACCCCAAATATCAGCCACTTCTTGCCCGCCTTGTAAGGTATTTTGGCAAACAGGTTGTGCCGGAAGGCCAATATGCCCGCAATGAACAAAACAATGTACTGGGCAAAATAGCAAATCTGCATGTTAAAAACGCTCGTGCCAATGGGCTGCACAATGCGGATCAAAAACGCGCACACCGCAATAATCAGAATCAGCATCCATAAGCTTTTGGCTGTGGGCTTCATCTCCGTTTTTGCCGGCCGCGCCGGAACCAGCAGGCGCACAACGCCATAGATCACGGTAAACAGCAGCAGCGCGATCACAAACCACATTGGCCCGGAGCCGCCCAAAACGTCCAGGCTGGCAATATATCCGGCATAAAAACTCCAGAACCCTTGCTGCACGCCGTAGCCAAGCAGGTAGCACACAATCAGCGGATGAATCGCCAGCATGTAGATCAGCGCGGGTATGCCAAGGCGCACAAGCCGGTCGCGGATAAACTTTCCAAAACCTTTTTTGTCATATGCCGCCGGAACAAAATACCCCGCCAGCAAAAACAGCAGGCCCATAAAAAAGCCCTGCGTCAGGCTCTGGTAAAAGCCAAAGGTGCCTTGCGTCAGCAGGTCCAGAGGCGCGCCTTCCTTGTAATACCAGCCGCCCATGCCCGTGTATGTAACGGCAAGGTGCTGCATCACAACCAGCACAATCACCAGCAGCCGTATATAATCAATATATATTAGCCTGTTTTTTCTTTCCTCCATAAAACATCTCCCATTCATCAGCTTTATTTTCGCAAAGCAAAAACCGCCTACACCCTTTCTTTCAGTTCCTCCACCATGGCCTCAATCTCGGGTATGCAGTCCTCCATCAGGTCTTTAAAATAGCCTTCGTACACAAAGGTCTGCTTTTCCACCGGGCGTTCCATTCCTTTTATATACCCTTCCAGCCGCTCAAAATCTTTTTCGTAGCAGTGGAAGCTGTTGGCCCGGTGCGTGTAGCTGCCCACAGGCACGCCAATTTCGTCCGCAATCTTCTCCTGCAGCATAATAAACGCAAACGCGTTCATAAACGTGGCCTCCGCCGCGTCGTTTGAGCGCATCATCACCTTCTGGTGCAATTTGCCCTCGCGGATGAAAAACTGCATGCTTTGCAAACACGCGGGATGCGTGTTCGCACTGTCCACTTCAAAATCGCGGATGTTTATAATCGCCCGCCGCGTGTCCGGGTTTCGTTTCAGTTCAGCTATAATAAACGGGAGCTGGTGCGCAAACCGCGCGTGATAGGTGTATTCCCATTTGTTTTCGTGGCCTATCTCAAAATCAAGGATGCCGTCCAAAATCTCCATCTTGTACTGCTGGAGCTCGCGCGGCCCGCCAATCCAGAACATGCTTACCATTGGCTCCGCCATGGCTTCCTCCACATAAAAGGTCATGGAGACTTCCTTCTGCCGCGTCTCCCAGTCGTTGCAGCTCAAGACGTCCCCCTTTTCAAACAGCTCCCGCAGCGCCTTGTGATACGCCTCCGGCAGCGACCTGCCCCGTACAAAACATTCTTCCATCCCGGCTTCCCCCTTGTTCCATTTTATTGTATATTATAGCATAATTCCCGTTTTTCCTGTTCTTTTCTTTCAAAAAAACCTGCCGGTTGAAAGATAAAATAAACTGTATCATTTGCTGATTCTCTGTTATCATGGAATAAATAAGATTTAAGAGGTTTTGTAATGGTCAAGCACATTGTCATGTGGAAACTGAAAGATTTTGCGGAAGGCAACGGCAAGGCGCAAAACGCCGCCATCATCAAGGAGAGGTTGGAAGCCCTGCCCGCCAAAATCCCGGAGATCAGGTTCATGCAGGTGGGCATAAACAGTAACCCGTCCGATATGGCATATGACGCTGTACTGGTCTCGGAGTTCGATTCCATGGAAGCCCTGGAGGCATACCAGAACCACCCGGAGCACAAAAAGGTGCAGGGGTTTGTAAAGGCCGCGCGCGAGGCCCGCGTTGTTGCGGATTACGAGTTCTGATTCGGCGGCCCGCCCCGATTCCGACCCCAGGCATGCGGCGCGTACATATTAAAAAACAATATCAACAATAAAGTCTTCCCGCCCGGCCTGCATGGTTTTAAAATCAACGCGGTATTTATAATTGTTGGTAAATACAACCGCGTCCGTCAGCGTTATTTTTAAAATGCAGGTGTTTTTGTCCGCCTCGTTCACATGCCTGTCATAAAAAGCGCAGAACACCTGCCTCAATTCGTCCCGCAAACTCCTGTTGGATTCCTCAAGGGGATTGCCTATGTTTTTTCCCTGGCCATGCGCCACAAAAACATTGTGGCACAGCGCGACGGACGGGTTTGATTCAATGTCTTTCATCTTTTCGCTCAGCGCGTATGTGGTAACGTAAAAACACTTGTCCCTGTAATACGCGTTTATATTCCTTACATTTGCCTTTCCGTTGTTTACGGTAGCAAGAGGCATCACCACGTCTTTTCCATACAGCGCAGCCATTGCCTCAACAGCCTCGTTAAAATAATTCATCATTTCCACCTTCCCCTTATTTGTGCAGCGGTATAACTGAGACATCCGTTTATTAGTTTAATTACAAGTTAATTCAATCCGTTATCATTCTATCTTACTCCTTGTTTCGTCGATTTGATTAGCAACATCATCGGGCGGCGCATCTCATCCGGCATGCCCGGTAGACCCATCATGTCGGAATCCGGTGTAGCTTCTTCAACAACTTCCAGCCGCAAGCCGGCATTTAACAGTCCCATCAAAATCTGCGTCAGTGTGTGATGCTGTTTCACAACAGTCTGCCCAAGGAATTGAGTAACTCGCTCTCCGGGATAAAAGTAATTATTCACCGGCCAATACTGTGGTTTCCTATTTAAATCATAAATCCAGTCCTGATTCAAACCTGCCGTAAAGACGGGATGTTCAATATTAAGAAGAAAAACGCCACCCGTTTTTAGCGTCAGGTAGATTTTTTTGAATATCGCATCAATGTCTGCAATGTAATGAAGCACCAGATTGGAAATTACACAATCGAACGAATCTTCAGGATAATCATAATCATCAAGCCCGCAAACCTGATAAACGATTTTGGGGTCATTGTTTTTTTCTTTTGCCTCATGTATCATCTTTTCACTCAAATCGATACCCAGCACATGTTTTGCTCCGCACTCCACGGCATATTTACAATGCCAGCCGTAACCGCATCCAAGATCGAGTACGCTCTTACCATTTAAGTCTGAAAACAAGGCTTTGAACTGATGCCATTCTCCCGCTCCGGATAAGCCCTTTTGGCTTCGTAACATCATCGCATACTTATTAAAAAATTGATTGTCGTCATAAATATTGTTCATATTCTCACCTGGTTAAATATCCGCTTACCTTTGCATTTATTCAGATAACCTTTCGCCTATACAATATTCTCCATTTTATCCCAAAACCCTTTAAAAAAAACATATCCGCCCGCCGGTCAACCGCCCGAGCGCGTTTTTATAATGCATATCCAACGCAATTTTTGGATAACTTAATTGTGTTTCCATTATTTTTTGGGAGGGGCAGCCATGTTAATACTCATCGGGATCATTCTGATCCTTATATTTATAATAGCGGAGGTAGCCGCCTGGACTTTCCTGGGCTGGTTTTTATGGGTTCTCCTGGCAGCCGGGGTTATTTTAATTGTGACCCGGATGCTCAGGCCAAAGCGTAAACGGTAGGCATGTGGGGATAAAACAAAAGGATGCGGGCGCTGCCTGCATCCTTTTGTTTTGCCGTTCTTCTGTTTTCATATCATTCACATTGCCCCTGGTTTTGCACAGCCTCCGCAAACGCCAGAACAAGAGCATTATAGTTAAAATTCCATAATATATCTGCTTTTTCAGTGTTTTTTGTAACTTATTTCAACTACACAGAATATTATTATATAGTTCAATCTTTAGGAGGTACTAAAAATGTTTACGCAATGCTCTACCATAGCCAAAGATACGGTATGCCTGGAGGCACAGGTCAAAATCACTCCGGATGTAAAAATCGGAAAGCCTGTTATTAAATGCAAGGGAGAACCGTTTATCGGCCGCTGCCATGGAACACCGCAGGAATCCTGCTCGTTCTTTGTAAGCCAGCGCATCGAAGTAAAAGTTCCGGTGGCCTTTGATGTAGACGTAGACGCAGCGTCCGACGGAATTGTATGCGGAGAACCCAAAGCAGACGATTTAAAAGAGGACGACGGCGACTGCGGAAGCTGCAAATAACCCCAAAATAACCCTTCCCCCAAAAGGGAGGGTACATCATAGATCAAAAACCAAAAAGTATAAGAAGGTGGAAATAAATATGGAACCGTCTATTATTCAGGATGAAACCTGCGTGGGAACCAACGTAAAAGTCTCGCCGGATGTAAAGATCAATCACGTAAAGACCAATTTTGTGGGCGACCCGGTTGTGGAAATTCCCACCCAAGACACCCCGGAATGTTCTTATACGGTAAGCCAGATGCTTTGCCTGGAATATTCCGTAGACTTTGCTGCGGATGTTGAAACGGGCGACGCATGGATTGTCTGCGGCCCGGATACGCAAGACACCCACGCAGTAGTTTGCCCGGATGTGCACGATGGGCCTTCTGTAAGCTTTTACGAACCTGTGGATATGCCGGAATACAAAAAGGCTCCCATATCGGGCAACATTGGCCCGCAGAAAGATTGCGGATGCGGATGCGGTTCAAAGGTGCATGCCTTCCCGGATGTGCAGGAAGGGCCGTCTGTGACCCGCCTGGAACAGGATGAAAAAGCGCCCGAACACAAAAAGGCGCGCGCGTCCGGCAACATCGGCCCGCAGAAAGATTGCGGATGCGGTTCACACGCGCAGGTTTTCCCGGATATGCAAAAAGAGCCGCCTGCAAGCCGTATTGAGCAAAAAAAGCAGGAATCCCCTGGGCCGCAGGCTTCCATAAAACAAAAGGAAAAGAATATAAAACAGCCTGCGTCCAGATTTGCAGGCCGGAAAATTGCAATATCCAAAGCTACGTATGAATCGGCTTTTGGCCGCAATTTATCTTTTATCTACAGCAAACGTTAACCCGGCGGGGGGGGGCTTGCCCGATGCAGTAAATCCCCCGCGCCCGTTCATACTAAAAAACCACCGGGCTGTGCAGCCGCGCCGCCCGTTTTATTTTATCAGGCGGCAGATAGCAAAAAGGGCTTTCGCGCCCTTTTATATATTATTCCAATATTGTAATGCGGTTCCGCCCGCCTTCTTTGGAGCGGTACATCGCTTCGTCCGCTCTCTTAATCATTTCCTCCATATCAAGCTTTGGGTTCACCTCCGCAATCCCAATGCTTACCGTAACGCAGCCGTTTCCATCGTGTTTGCCGTCCTTGTTGGAATCCATATACCGCTCAAAAATCTGCCTGGCTTCCTGCGGAGTGGCCGCCAACACGCCAAGGAACTCGTCTCCGCCCCACCGCGCCGCTATGCCATACTTGTTAATCGCGCCGCGCAGTTTCTCGCCGACTCCCTCCAGCACCGTGTTGCCAAACACATGCCCGTATGTGTCGTTTATGTTTTTAAAATGGTCAATATCCAGCATAAACATGGCCTTTTTCCGTTCCCTGTGCTTCCGCACAAACACTGCATACTGCTTTGCAAACAGCTTCCTGTTTGGAAGTCCTGTCAATTCGTCCGTGTTTTCTATGCGCATAATCCGCCCGTTATAGTTCACAAAAACGGCGGTGGTAACCAAAACGCATGCCACAAGCGCTATGACCATAAATATAATATTATCCTTCACCCTGTCCTGAAACGCCTTGCTGATGGAGCTGGTGTCCTTTTCCAAAATAAGGCGCCAGCCAAGGGTCGCGTTATATTTTGTAATCAGGCATATCCTCTTGTCTCCGGTGGTAAACCATTGCATATTCGGCTCGCCGGTCTTATCCAGAACAATCTTATCCGTAATTCCGGTGCGCCTCGCCAGCTCGTCTTCACGAATGAATATATCGGTGTTGCCGGTAAAAGAGTTCTCCGCGCCGCCAATATTGATGATATAAACAGAAAGCCCGTAATCCCTCTCATAAGACCGGATGGTATCCTCTATTTTTTCAACCTGAAGCCCCACGCCAATTACGCCCAAAAGCTCGCCACTACTGCTCTCCACACGGAAATTTACAAATACGGTAATGCTGTTGCCGCTCACCTGGTTGGTGTCCACCTCAATATCATATTCATGGCCCGAATTGATAAAATTATAATACCATACATCGTGCTCGTCGTTCTTTGAAACCGTTTTGTTAAAACCGTTCTGATAATAATAGTTGCCGGTCTTGGCAGAAATACAAAACACCGTTGTATAATTGTATTTTTCCTGGTAAGCCTTCAAATAACCGTACAACTGCCCCATGTATGCGGAATCGCCAGCTTTTCCCGGCTCTTCTGAAAGCCATTCTTTTAAAAACTGGTCGTTTGCCATTGTCTTGGATACCATTACGGGTTTTGTCATGGAGTTTTCTATATGATTAGAAATATCCGTATCCGAAAGGCTTAAAATATTCTTTAAATGCCTCTCCGCCAGGTCCTGGTATGCCACCGTATCCTTATAAACCATACCAATGAATCCGGCTACAATGGAAAGAATGATGATCAGATAGCTGGCCATCAGCAAATGTTTTTTCACTGTTTAATCTCCCGCGGGCATTCCCGCTTGCTGCCAAATACTAATTTTATAAAAGCACCCTCCTGAACACCACTGATTCGCATAAAACTTTTCTTTGCGCCGCTATCTCCTGGTATCCTGCGGAAACATGGCCGTCTGCGTATCTTTGCGTATAAACTGGTTTTCAAAAACATCCGCGGGCACGGGCCTTCCCAGCAGGTAACCCTGCACCTGGTCGCAGTGCAGCGAAGTTAAAATATCAAGCTGCTCATATTTTTCCACGCCTTCGGCAATGGTTTTCTTGCCCACCGCCTTGGCCATGGAAATAATGGCCTTTACCACCTGAATGCTGTTGGCGTTGCCATAAGAAAGGTTTTCCACCAGCGCGCGGTCTATCTTGATGCGGTCAAACGGGAACCGCGTGAGATATCCCCATGAGGAATAGCCGGACCCAAAATCGTCTATGGAAACGGTAACGCCCAGGTTGTTGAACAGCTCAAACACGTGCATCACCTTCTCAGAATCCAGCATCACGTTTTCCGTTATCTCGGCATCAATCCAGGCGGGATTCGCGTGATGCTTTGCAATCACGTTTTTAAAACTGGCTGCAAAATCCTCCCGCACAAGTTCCTTGGGCGAAAGGTTGATGCCCACGCGCAGATCAAGACTGTGCTGCCTGTTCCACTCGGTGATCTGCCGGATGGCGTTGCCCTTCATCCATATGCCAATCTTATGTATATAGTCTATCTCTTCTGCCACCGGAATAAACTCCGTCGGCGGAATAAAACCTTCTCCGGGCGCCTCCCAGCGAATCAGCGCCTCCGCGCCCAGCAATTTGCGCTCGGGTATGCTAAACTGCGGCTGGTAATACAGTTTAAAGTCGGTATCCATGTTTGCCTGCCTAAGCAGCAGCTCTATTTTGTGCTTTTTAGCAAGGGTATCGTTAAACAGGGAATCATAAAATACAACCTGGTTATACCCCATGTCCTTTGCACGGTACATGGAGATATCGGCGTTCTTCAGCAGCGAAATGGCATCCTGCGCGTCCAGTGGATACACGGCCACGCCAATGCTGATGGTTACGTACAGAGTCCTGCCGTCCAGGCAGATGGGTTTGCTGCATACTTCCACTATCTGCCTGCAGGCCACCTCCAGGTCTTCCCGTTTCCTTGTGCTGCTCCATGTCAAAATCGCAAATTCGTCGCCACCCAGCCGCGCAACCACAGAACCAAACCTGTCCCACTGCACCAGGCGTTTGGATATCTCTATCAGCACATTGTCCCCCACGTCGTGCCCAAAGTTATCGTTAATGTTCTTAAAGCGGTCCAGGTCTATCAATATAAGCGCCGCGGCCTCGCACTGCTCCAATTCTTGCAGGGTCTGCTCCAGCGTGCTCAAAAAATACCGCCTGTTATAAAGGGACGTAACGGTGTCCTGGTTGGCCAGGACGGTCAGCTCAGTAAGCTGCTCGCTCAGCTTTTGCTCCAGCATGTTGTTCAGCTCTTTTTCCCGGCGCAAAAGATCCACGCTGCGCATGCTGAAATTCACTTGCCTGCTGGCTGTCAGATACAGAACAATCACCAGCATGTACATCAGCATCTCGTTCAGGCTAAAGCCTTTCATCAGAAGGGTTACCGCCGGAAACACCAGAAGAATATACCACCGAATGCCCGTGCCCCCTTTCGTAAAGGGAGTGCGTTCCTCATCTATTCTGTGCGCGGTCACATTGCACAGCACGCTCATGGCCAGCCCCAGCAGCACGGCCACGTAAACCGAATCTATAAAGGAATTGGGTATATATGCTCCCTGGTAATAAACGCCGTAATAATACAGGTCCACTATTCCAAACGCCAACAGCCAAAGCGCGCCCACGTTAAATATGGAAATTTTATTCTTTTTCTGCCGTCTTGAAAAAAACCAGATAAACACGCCCACCAGAAGCAAAAAATCTGCCAGCATGCTCGCCACAGAACTCAGGCCGTCCATGGTGATATACCGGAGCCAGTCGTCCGCGCTGTGCAGAATCGTAAACCATATCGTAATAAAGCCCAGAAAGAAAACAGCCACTGTATCAAGCAGCAACTGGAGCAGGCTCCATTTTTTAAACTGCTGGAACAAAAACAGCATGGAGCCCGCAAATATAAACAGATTGGTGTACAGGTACAGCGCCTTGCATATGCCGCTTTCCGCCGGGTACCCGCCCGTTAAATGGATTACCAGCCACGCTACATCCCCTGCCAGCCAGAAAGCACAGCCCAGCATATACAGCATTACCGCAATGCGCCCGGAATTTTCCGGGCTGTAAGCAAAATAACATACAAAAAGAACGGTTGCCGCCAATCCGGACCCCGCTATGGAAAATATCATAAAAAGAACCGCCAGATTGTACAGGGAAGCCGCTAAGCAAGCCGCATACAAGCTGCAGGCAGCAACCAAAACCCAATTAAAGAACCGTCTGCCTAATATTATCATACACCTATTCCCACTGCGCTATAGTACAATTGCCTGGGATATGCGGCGGATGGATTTTCCGCCAAACCGGCAACCCGGGCCGCCTGCCGATTAGAAAACCCTGCATCTTATATCGGCGGTTTTGGTTATAAAAATAAGGGGCATTTAACATTTTTTTCACAATACGGCACACAAAAAACGCCCGCGGGCGTTTTTTACTTTTCATGTAGAATCCGGGAAACCTGGTAAATTTTTCAGAGTGTGGGGAGATTCTCAAAAAAAAAGGGGCAACAGGTTCCCCGGAACTTTATGTTCCTTGTTTTGTCCTGCCCGGAACGGCATTTTGATCCGCACAAACCGTAGAATCAAGCCCTGCTCTTCACTGTCTCTCAAACAAATCAACGCCTGTTCCGCACGACTTTACTATACCATATTAAACAAAAGAGTTCCAATTATTTTCTATTTTTTTATAAAATATTATGTTTTTATACTTACGAATTAACCTGCGGGCCCTTGCCTGTCAGCAGCAGTTCTATACCCAGTTAATGCGCGCCACGTTGTCCAGCACATATTCTATTGCAAAAGAGGCTATATACGCCAAAACCAGCATCAGCACAAACAACCCCCTGCTGCGCCCGGTTGCAAAAGCGTTTCCAAATTTGCGCCCAAACGCCTTCAACACAAAATACAGGCATACGGCGGAAACGCCAACAGACAATATGGAGGGCAGGTATTTCATAATTTCCAGCGGGCACAGCGCATACCACGCCATCCCGTTGCCTATCTCGTCTTCCAGGTACGGGCTGCCCTGCGTGATGTACCCAAAATACGAATGCGCCATAGGGATCAGCCTTAAAAGCGAATTGCACAGCGCAAACGCCCCTGTTATAATCAGAAATTTTTGGTTTTTGCCTTTGGTATTCACCAGCACAGCCGTAAACACCGCCGCCAGCGCCAGGGTGGCAAACGGACCCATATCCCACGGGTTGTTGCGGTCAGAGAATCCGGCGCGAAAATCCGGGTCTGAAGGCTTTTTAAACGGCATGCCAATTTTGTTAAAACCCGTGCTCACCTGGATGCCCGCCGCCTGGGAGCTTATGCCATGCGCGGTTTCATGCGCAAAGGTGGAAACAATAAAGCAGCAAAGTAAAACAACAAACCAAACCAGTAATTTATTTTTCATTACTAAAGCCCTTCTCAAAATATGGTAAAATTACACATGCATTTAATATAGCACAAATTCAAATAAAAACAATACGCTCAAAAAACTTTATCTTTAACGCAAAAAACAACCATCCGCTGTGCGTTTGGCTGCTTTACGGCTTTTCCTTTTAAATGCGCCGGCCGGATGCGCTTTGAATGATATGGCAAAACTATGCCGTGGTTTGCATGGTACAGTGATCTTTGTTTGCTCCTGCCAAATGGTACAGGGCCCAGCAATAAAACAAAACTCCAAAATATTTAATATTGTTTATACGCTTCATTTAAGATCACCTACTTTTTTATTACATACTATGTTTATATGTTAAGTATATATTATCCTCCGGAAGCGCGTTTGTCAATATATTTTTTAATCTTGTAGGCTTGCCGGGTGCAGCTTGACTGCTTTTGTGTCCCGCCCTTCAGTGAACGTTATGTGAAATTCATGCAAAACTGTTTACATAAAAGCGCAAGGTGTTAGAATAGTGTTGTATACATCTTTTGGTTATTATTATCAATAAAGGAGCCCTAGAAATGAAAAAGCAACTATTCATTCCTATCGCATTTATCCTTGCCGCACTTTTGCTTGCCGGATGCGCGCCGTCCTCTTCGGCATCGTCCGCTTCCGGGTCCCAGACCGTTGCGGCTGCCACCGGCGATCTCACGCTTACCCTCGACCAGCTTAAACAATACGACGGCCAGAACGGGCAGCCGGCTTATGTGGCGGTGGACGGCGTGATTTACGACGTTTCAAGCCTCCCCCAGTGGCAGGGCGGGAGCCACAACGGCCACCAGGCGGGCACGGATATTTCGGACGCATTCAAAACGCTCTCCGCCAGCCAGGCGCAGCGCATGCTTCAGGGCGTGCCCATTGCCGGCAAGCTGGCTGACTAAAGGGAGGCTGCCATATGTTTCCCACTATACTTGGATGGATCAATTTCGGGTTGCTGCTGTTTATTATTTCTCCGTTCTTCATCAACCTCATTGGCAGAAAAGCCTTCCGCGCCAGGGGCGCGCGCTTTAACAAATTTTTAAGTGTTATCAGAAAAGCGCATAAGCCGCTGGGCGTTGTGCTGCTTGCCGCCGCTTTTGCGCATGGGTTCCTTATGCTGGGCAGCATAAGCCTGCACACGGGCCTGCTGGCCGCGCTTGCCATTGCCGTTATTGTTGCCCTTGGGCTTGTTTTCTTCCGCACGCGCAAAAAGGCCGTGTTCCTTGCGCACCGCGCCGCCGCGCTCGCCTGCCTCGCCCTGGTCCTGGTGCATCTCATCTCTCCCAATCTCCTGTACATGCTGGGGCGCTGATACCTTTACCTTTCGGCAAGTCAAAAAAAAACAACTTAAAAAGCGCTTCCTGCTTGGGAAGCGCTTTTTGCTTTGTACTATTTTTGTTTCGCCCTTTTGCGCATATACAGTATCACCACAGTGGACGTGGCTGCGCACGCCGCCAGCGCAATGAGCACAAACACAGCCGTATAGTCCTGCCCGGTCTGCGGCATGCTGCGCGCGCCAATGGTCAGCGTTACGTCTGTGCTGGCCCAGCCAACCGTGTAATGCAGGGTTGCGGTTCCGCTTTTAAGCGCCTTTACGGTAAAACTGCCGTCCGCGTTCTGCGTCAGGCTTACCATACCTGCATCATACTGCCATGTGCCGCCCTTTATTGATGGGGTTAGCGTCGTTCTGCCGCCTGTATACAGGGTGGTTGTACCCACGCTTAACGGAACAGTGCTGCTGCTGGCGGAAGCAGGAGATACGGGTGCCCACTTTGCATATAGAGTACGGTTATGCGTTACTAAGGATGCAAAATCATATGCCTGGCTCAGCGCCGAATCCATATACCATCCTGCAAAGGCATATCCGCTGCGGGTTGGATCAGCAGGCTTGGACGCGGACGCGCCGGATGTAACGTTTAAATCTGCCACCGCGCTCCCCCCGTTTGTATTAAAGCGTACCGTATAACTGGATGCCGTAAAGTTCGCTGCCAAAGAATACGCATTACCGGGAGTCATATCGTACCTGGCGGTTGTTGAAAGCTGCTTATTCCAATCGGGTTCCGTCCAATCCATAAACACCCCCGAACCGACCTCTTCTGCGGCTACATAGTTCCAGAATGGATTAAAACTTATATTCAGGTATCCGTCTCCCACAGCAGAAAGCTGCATGTCTCCGCCGCCAATGGTGGATTTAATCGACTGAAGGCTTGTGCATCCGGATGTTGCAATACTGCTGATGTTGTTGTCGCCCGTTATATCAAGCGATGTGATAGCCGTGTTGTTGGTCAGTTCAAGCCGGATAAGGGTTGGTATATTGCCCAGGTCCAGGCTGCCGGTAAGCGCGCTGCCCAACGCGTTCAGCTTTTGCAGGCTTGCATGCCCCTTCAGCCCTGCCAGGGTTTGCAGGCTTGGGCATGTCATGCATTCCAGTATTTGCAGGGAAGATGTTCCGGTTACATCAAGGGCCGTTATGCCTGTGCTAAAACAGTACAGTTCCTGCAGAGCGCTGCACCCTGTTACGTTCAGGCTGTTGAGAGTTGAACTGTTGGCTACGCTTATCGTTTGCAGGCTCGTGTTTCCATGTGCATCAACAGCGGTCAGGTTGTTTGCGCCCACATTAACAGAGGTAAGATAACTGAACCCGGTAAGATTTAATGAACCTGTCAACTTTGTGAGAAGAAAATCTCCATACCAGGAAATATCCGTCACATAGTCTGTACCGCCGACAGTCGTCCAAGTCACCCCCGGATATGTCGACGGGTCGCCGGAAACATAGGAAGCGCTCAACGCCAGCCCATTTGTGGTAGAACCGTTTACGATATCCAAAAAATTCTGTATTGCGCTGGCTTCAGCGGCGTCATACACAGGCGCAGCAAACGCAACAGGCGCCATACAAAGTACAAGAACAATAACCAAAACAAACCCAAAAATCTTTTGTTTCATAACAAACCCCCAGTTGTCCAATTTTTATATGCCAAAAATAGAATTTATATATTTAGTTTAACATAAATACCAAATGTTACAATGTGTTTTTCCCCAAAATTTGCATGTTTTGTATTTAAAACTGCCCCAAATTATTAAATTGCGCCCTCCTCACACCCCCGTATAATCAAACGGCGGAATAAAGCTTTCTGCCGCCGCGCCGCCCTCCTGTATGTACGCGTCCTCAACGCCTATGGAAACGGCAAAATCAATCAGCTCGTCATACTCCGCCCGCGTAACCGCGCGCGAAAGCCCGGGAAAGCGCTCAACCCCCGGCACAGGCGTATACTGGCTCATGATGGAGAGCAGGATATCCTTCCCATATGCCTGGTACAGATAGCTGATAATGGCCTTGGAATCCTCCAATTGCCCGGGCAGAACCAGGTGCCGCACAACAACGCCCCGCTGCAATATGCCCTGCGGGCCTGTCACCGGCGGCCCCGCCTGCCTCAACATCAAATCCAGCGCCCGTTTCGCCACATTTGCGTACCCCGCTGCGTTGGAATAGCGCGCCGCGGGCCCGTCTCCCCAATATTTAAAATCCACAAGCCATACGTCCGCATACCCGTCCAGCATGCGCACGGTTTCTTCCGTCTGCCACCCGCTGCAGTTGTACACAACGGGCACGGCAAGGCCGTTTTGTTTCGCCATATCCAGCGCGTCCAGCGTTTGGGGCAGGTAATGGTCCGCCGTCACCAGGTTGATGTTGTGCGCGCCCTGCGCCTGCAACTCCAAAAACATGTCCGACAGCCGCTCCGCGCCCACTTCCCTGCCCGCCTGCCCGCTGCTGATGGCGGCGTTCTGGCAGTACGCGCAGCCCATGGAACAATGGGAAAAAAACACCGTACCGCTCCCCCGCGCGCCGGATATGCAGGGCTCCTCCCAGTGGTGCAGCGCGGCCCGGGCAATGCGCGCCCCTGGCCCCGCGCCGCAATATCCTGTTTCCCCCGCCAGCCTGTCCACCCCGCAGGCGCGCGGGCACAGCATGCAGCTTTCCAATAATTCCGTTCTTTTATCCATGCCTTTAATACTACCACAAAAAACCACCGCCCGGCGTATTTTCTTATGCAAAAAAAAGCGCTCTTCCAGGCGCATTTTGTCACATTTATGCGTATGAAGTATATACATATACTATACCGGAAAGACAATTGGAGGTTTTTTTTATGAACAGCAACGGAGTTGCCAATTTAAAAGTAATCGATATCTACCACGGCGACGGAACCGTGGATTTTGCTTCCCTTAAAAACCAGGGCTGCGACGGCGTGATCATCAAGGCCACGCAGGGCACCACCTTTAACGACAACATGCTAAGAACAAATTACAATAACGCGCGCGCGGCCGGGCTGAAGACCGGCTTTTACCACTTCTACAACATCTCAAATTACGACGGCGCAACGCAGGCCGCATTCTTCCTCTCCGCCATTTCGGGCCTCACTTCGGACTATCTCCCGGCAATGGACGTAGAAATGGCGGACGGCCAGGACACCGTTCCCAACCCCGCCGCGCTCTCATCCGCCGTTAAAACGGCGCTGGACGCGGTGGCAGCCAAAACTGGCGGCTCCATGCTGTACAGCAATCCCGTTACCCTGCGGCAGCTTTCCGCCGCAACCCTGGGGAGCTACCCGCTCTGGATTGCGGAGTTCAATTCCAGCTCCGTGCAGGATGTGCCGGGATTCGGCCCCTGGACCGGATGGCAGTACACCACCGTTCCCTATGATACAAGCAGGTTCACAAGCAACGTGTATCTGCAGGCCGCGCCGCCGGATACAACGCCTATTGTGATACAAAACAAACTCATCCGCCTGCGCATTGGCGCGGTGCAGCCCACCGGCGCAATGAACCCCGTGACCGTCGCCGCCATCCAGCTCTTCCAACGCACGCAAAAGCTCACGGTGGACGGCATTTGGGGCCCCAAAACAGAGGCCGCGTATCAGGCGGTTATCGCCAAACCCACGCTCAAACAGGGCAGCGCGGGCGGCCCGGTGGGATACGTGCAGTTTGTGGCGGTTTCCCCTGTGGACCTCGCGTTCGGTTCCAACACCAAGAACGCCGTGATGCAATACCAGCAGCAAAACGGCCTTACCGCAGACGGCGTTGTTGGGGCCAATACGTGGGCCTCGCTGATTGGGTAACCCGTTTAACCGGCGTTCGCTAAAGGGGCTTTTTGGTCCCTTTAGCGCCCCAATTGGGCAATGCGTGTTCAGCTCAGCCTGAACATATCATAAAAAGTGCCGTTTACATAACAATATACGGTCATCCTGTCGCTGTTTACATATTCAAACTGAAACATATTCATACCGGCAACGCTGTATACGCCGCCGCTGATGGTAAAATCACCGTCCAGCCCCGGCAAAGAAGTACTTACGTTTCCATATTTTTCGCCGGTAACAGCAAACTCAAAATAGTTTCCGTCTCCCGCTATCCAGGTGCCGTTCAAATAATACCCTATGTAATAATCGCTCATCATAACGTCCAGCGCGTTTTCAAACCCAACCAGCGATTTTAATAGTTCGCACTTGGCCTGGGAGGTTTCCCGCAAGCACTCCAAAAGCTGCAAATATTTGGATGTATCCTTGTAACCCTGCGGCAGCGCGGTAAACAAACCGTACGCATCCGCATAGTCTTTTTGCCTGTAGCGGTCCACCGCCTTGTTATACATATCCGCCTGCACTTTATCAATTGCTTTTTGAGCCTCCGGGTACTCCTTGATGCCCAGCAGCAGATTGTACGCGTCCAGGTATTCCTCCCGGTTTGCCATATCCTCCGCCTTGCGAAGGTCCGCCTCCAGAACCATGGTTTTAGCGTTTTTGTAATCACCCAGGCTGGCAAACGCCGCTTTTGCTTCGTCATATTTTGCGTCCTCCAGCTTGTCCCTGGCTCGCCCGTATGCCACCTCTGTCAGCATGGTTTTGGAATCCCGGTAATTCCCCAGTTTTTCAAACAAGTCCTGCGCGCCGTCAAAATTCCGTTCCACCAGCCGCATGCACGCATTGTCATAGTCCCCCATGATTTGCGCGTCCCTGTAGCCGTCCGGCAGTTTGGCCAGGCTGTCCAGCGCCTGCCCGTATTCTTTTTGCTCCGTAAGCCGCGCCGCCTGCTGGTAGGTTGTTTCCAAATACCCGTAATACCCGCCCGCGGCAATGGCCAGGGCTGCCACCGCAATCACGGCAACCCAGCGCTTTTTGAATTTCTTTTTTGCGGGCTGCGCATACACATAGGGCTGCTGCGCCGCGTGCCACTCCGCGGGCTGCATGCCCTGCCCTGGCTGAACGTTCCCGGAATATGCTTGCGGAGCTTCCGTATTTTCGGGCGCTCCACCCGGCGCAAACAACGCCTCCGCCAGCACGCCGCAGTTGCGGAAGCGTTCTTCCGGCTTTATGCTGAGCGCCCGCAGCCACGCGCTTTTTTTATTTTCGTCTAGGTCGCGGCCCGCAATGTCCTGCTGCACGTCCGCGTCGTATTCCATGCGGGAAAACGCGTCTGGCGGCGGTTTGCCAATAACCAGCCTGTAGAGCAGCGCGCCCACGGCGTATACGTCGCACCAGGGGCCAATGTCTCCGCCCGTGCGGTACTGTTCGGGCGCGGCGAACCCGGCCTTTAACGCCGGCGCGCCCGCCACCGCCTTGCGTGCTTCTTCCGCCAGCGCCGCCTGCCCGGATTCCTGCACAAGAACATTGTCCGCGCCAATATTCAGCCTGCTTGTTCCGGCAGCGTGCAGGGCCGCCAGCCCGCGCACCACAGGCTCCAGCACATACAGCGCCATTTCAAACGGAACCCTGCCGCCCGCGTTTGCAAACCACGCTTCCAAAGTCTGCAATTTTTTCTTCATAGTATCCCCCCAGCCGAAACCGGCACAGCACTCCCCTTTAATCTACACGGCAATTTTATTTTTAACGCTGCACTGCCGCCAGAATACGCACTGTTTTATTAATTGCGCTTAAGTTGGTAGGTTCTGGCCGTATCCAGTACAAACATTTGTACTTCGTCCAGGTTTACAAATGTGAGTTCCACATAAGACCGCATGTACTCTTCACTGGCACCAATCCTGATAACCCCATTCTGGATATCAAACAGCATCGTTTCCTTGTTCGCAAAAGATGCGTTTGCGTCCCAACCGCCCTTGCTATTTTTGGTCAAATCAAATTCAGTCCCTTGTCCGTCCACCCATTTGCCCTCCAGATAATAATACACATAGCCCGATTTTATCAATATGTCCGTTGCATCCTCAAACCCAATCAGTGTTTTTAAAGTTTCATATCTTGCCTGGCTTATTTCCAGCATGCAGATATCCAGCAGCTCCATGTATTTAGCGGTATCTTTGTATCCGCCGGGCAATTCCGCAAAAAAGCCGTGCGAATTTTCATTGTCATAATCGCGGTACAGTTCCACCGCCTTGTTGTAAATATCCTCCTGCACCTTTTCAAATGCTTTTTTGGCTTCCGGATAATCCGGCATTGTTTTTAAAAGATGGTACGCATCCAGGTATTCCTCCCGGTTTGCCATATCTTCGGCTTTGCGCACGTCGGCCTCCAGCACCATGGTTTTCGCGTCCCTGTAATCCCCCAGGTTCGCAAAAGCCGCTTTTGCGTCGTCATATTGTCCGTTCTCCAGCTTGTCCCTGGCGCGCCCGTAAGCCACCTCTGTCAGCATGGTTTTGGAATCCCGGTAATCCCCCAGTTTTTCAAACCATTGCTGGGCCGTGTCGTAATCCTCATTTAAAAGCTGCAGGCACGCAAAATCGTAATAATCCATGTTTTGCGCGTCCTTGTAGTTGTCCGGGAGTTTTTCCAGTTTGCCTATGGCCTGCTGGTATTCCTTTTGTTCTGTAAGTCTGGCCGCCTCCTGGTAGGTCATCTCCAGATACCCGTAATACCCGCACACGGCAACGGCAATTGCTCCCGCCGCAATCACGGCAATCCAGCGCTTTTTAAATTTCTTTTTGGGTTTTGCCGCAGGTTGTGCCCAGGCATATGTCTGCTGCGCCGCAGGCCACCCTGCGGGCTGCATGCCCCGCTCCGGCTGCGCCGCGCCGAGATACGCCTGGGCCGCGGCATTCTCCTGCACGCCGCCCGGCGCAAACAGCACCTCCGCCAGCATGCCGCAGTTGTGGAAGCGTTCCTCCGGCTTTAAACTCAGCGCCCGGAGCCACGCGCTTTTTTTGTGCTCATCTATGTTGCGTCCCCCAATATCCTGCTGCACGTCCGCGTCGTATTCCATGCGTGAGAACGCGTCTGGCAGCGTTTTTCCCGCAACCATCCTGTAGAGCAGTGCGCCCACGGCATAAACATCGCACCAGGGGCCAATGTCTCCCCCCGTGCGGTACTGCTCGGGCGGGGCAAATCCGGGTTTTATGGCCTGCGGCGCAGCCCCCGCCTTTCGCCCACCGGCCAGTATGGCGCGCCCGGATTCCTGCACCAGTATGCTGTCCATTCCAATATTCAGCCTGCTCGCGCCGGATGCGTGCATAGCGGCCAGGCTGCGCACCACAGGCTCCAACACATACAGCGCCATTTCAAACGGCGCCCTGCCGCCGTTATTTACAAGCCACGTTTCCAGCGGCTGCGTTTTGCCCCGCGGCGCTTTGCCTCCGCTCCGCCGCCGCCGCAAAGCCAGCACAATCGCAAGCGCCGCAACGCCGCCGCCAACGGCGCACGCCAGAATAACGGCCCACGTATAATCCGCTTTTGGCTGCTGCGGCTGCTCCGGCGTTTTATAGGGAATATTGTTTTCTTTCAAAAGAGGGATCAGTTCGCTGATGCGGATGGCGGCGTTCACGTTCTGCGCATTCCCCTGCAGTGAATTTACGCCTATTACCTCTCCCTCCGCATTCAGAAGAGGCCCGCCCGAATTGCCGGGGTTAACGGCGGCGTCTATCTGGTACAGTTTTACTCCCCCGCCCCCTTCCTTTAGCGTAACCGATTTCAGGCTGCTGATAATACCGCTGGTAACGGTTACTTCATCGGCGCTGGCGGTAATATCGTCCGAAAAATAATCTGCCATTCCCGGAAAACCCAGCGTATATATTTCATCGCCAGCCTTTGCGTCTTCCCCGCCCTTCAAAGTCATAGGCGTCATGTTGCCCAGAGGATCGGAAAGCTTCAAAACGCACAGGTCGGATTCAGGCAATTTTGCCGCAATCGTTGCAGGAGCGAACAGCTTGTTGCCATACCACACAATAATATCGCTCATGCCGTCCACAACATGGTAGTTGGTCGCAATATACTGCACATTATCCTTACCCAGCGCGATCCCGGTCCCCATGCTTCCCGCCGTGTTGCTCTGCGCCACCACACGCACCACTGAGGAACGCAGATCCAAAATTTTCCGGGGTACGCTGCCCGCGGCAAAAGCGCTGACAGAAACGCAAAAAACAAGAGTGATACATAAAAGAACCGAGGCAATCCGTTTTGGTTTCATAAAACATCCCCCTATTTATAATTGCAGTTGCTGAAAAAAATTAGAAATTCTTATTTCATTATACCGTCTGTATTTCCATTTTTCAACAATTTGTTGCATATTTAGTACGGTTTTTCTCTGCCCGCTGGCAGCCGTTTTGCCACGCCCGCACGTTTTTTCCTTGCCCGCTGGCTTAAAATCGTGTATAGTTTAATGGAAGACAATTTTTTTCCTTTCTCTATCCGGCTGGCATGCTGTCTCAAAGCTGCGGCCGAATTATTTCAGGGGGTTTAAAATGAACAAAAAAGTAGGAAAATGGATCACCGTAGGAATTATAGTGGTCATTGCTGTTGTGCTTGTCTTTCAGAGCGTCGTGATCGTAGAGCCGGGGCAGACGGGCGTTGTGGTCACGCTGGGCGCGGTGAGCGACGAAGTGCTGCCTGAGGGCTTCCATCTCAAAAATCCATTCATACAGTCGGTGGTGCAGATGAACAACCGCACGCAGAAGGTGGAATCAAAGGGCACTGCGGCCTCCAAGGACCTGCAGACCGTTACCTGCGAAACGGCGGTAAACTATAAGGTCTTAAACGCGTCTTCCGCCACCCTGTACAAAAACGTGGGAGTCAATTACGAATCCACCGTTATCACGCCCGCCATACAGGAAACCATTAAGGCCGTAACGGCAAAGTTCACCGCGGAGCAGCTCATCACGTCCCGCCAGGAGGTAAGCGAACAGATACGCGACTTCCTGCAGGATAAAATGACGCCCTTTGGCATCTCCATTGAGGTGTTCAACATTATGAACTTTGATTTCAGCGCGGAATTCAACCAGGCGGTTGAAGCCAAGCAGACGGCGGAGCAGCAGGCCTTAAAGGCCCAGCAGGACCTCTCCCGCATCAAGATTGAAGCGCAGCAGCAGGTAACGCAGGCCCAGGCCCAGGCGGACAGCATCAAGCTGGTGCAGGAAGCGCTCAACACCTCTCCCCAGTACATTGAGTACATGAAGTGGCAGAAGTGGAACGGCGAACTGCCCAAAGTGCTGGCCGGCAGCGACGCGGGCACCATTATAGACGTTGGGGACATAGCGTCCTCCACCTCTCCGGCATCCGCTGCCTCAAGCGTAACGCCGCTTCCCACAGTGGCGCCATCCGAACAGGCGGCCAATTAAACTAACCGGCAACACCAAAACAGCCTCCGCAAACGCGGAGGCTGTTTTCTTTTCTGTACAAAACGCAGGGGTTTTTTATTACCATTCGCGGTATTATTAAAGTGTCCGGTTATTGGATTTCATTGTAACTATCGGCTCCCTCGTCAGAGGGCATATGCAGGATAAACCAAATGCTTCTGCCAATTTCTGTAGGGAGCGATGACCACATCGCTCCGCGCCGTTCTAAAAGAACCCCGCGGCTGTAAAGAATCTCCGCTGTATTTCTAATAAGGCAGGGGCGGCCACAGGCCGCCCGCGGGAGCACGCAGTGCTCCCCAACCCCGCATTACACCGGCATCCTGCATAGCCACAGGAACTTTTTATGTGATACTATTACAATATTTGAAACTAAAGATCATTTATTTCTTCATGCAGTACTTCAACAGATATGTTACTCAATATAAATAGTCCATTTACCACATTTATTACACAAGTATATTGCAAAGTCTAATGTATCATCAGTTGCATCTAAATCAAAAGTGAAAATTCCTTTATCTTTAATAAATCCAATATTTCTTCGCCAGACACTAAAGCTTTCCGCTTCACATTGCGGGCATTCCGAATCACACTTTCCAACATACTCAAAATCATCAATTGGTATCCCGTTATTTTGTAAAAATTGAACTATAGCTTCTTCATAGCCTGCATCTGAAAGCTCAATAAAATCTTCTAGTTTCAAAAATTCACTCATGTAAAGCCTCCTGTTACGCCTGTAAAATAAATATTGCTGCTGCTGTGTCCAAGCTCTACCGAAAAGTTGGTGAGAGTTTAGGAAATTGTAAAAGACAAAACGCATTCCACAGTTCCTTTTATGGAAACATGTCAGTTAATTTAAAGCTTGAATCTCATATTTTCGTCTCATGCTACTTATTATTGCTATGATAGAACATTAAGCAACGTAATATGAATTATCCATTATAGGCAAACTCATTCATTCAATCAGATCTACGCAATAACAAACCACGCGTTTCGGCTGGCTTCATCACACCTGCTCTGCGGGCGTTTTTATTTTGGGATACAGGTCCATGGCCAGCATGCCGCAGTTTTTAAACCGCGCCTCCGGCTCCGGCGAGAGCGCCCGCAGCCACGCGCGTTTGATATCCTCCGCCACGTTCATGTCCGCTATGTCCTGTTTCACTTCCGCATCGTTGGTAAGGCGAAGCATTGCTTCCGGCGGGGTCTTTCCCGCCGCCATCCGGTAGAGCACGCAGGCCGCGGCGTAAACGTCCGCGCCGGGGCCTGCCTCTCCCCTGTACTGCTCGGGCGCGGAATACCCGCTCACAAGGCCGCCGCCTTCGGGCGCAAGCAGCACAAGCTTTTGCGAGCCGGGCACAACCACAATCCTTTGCGGGCATACGTTAAGATGGGCGCGGCCGTTGGTATGAAACAGCGCCAGCCGCCGCACAACAGGCTCCAGCATGCCAAGCGCGCGCTCGGCAGGGATTCTGCCGCCCGCCCGTGCAATGTATTCCTCCAACGGCACGCCGTGCTTTGGCTGCCTGCGCCGGAACACCACGGCATATTTTACAATCCGTTCAATCAGCACAATCAGCGTTGCCGCCACCGTGCCTGAAACCACCCAAATCCAAAGGTCCATGCAAATCCCCCCGGTTCAGTTTATTCATCTCCCTTATTTTCTGCCTTTGCGTTCACTCTATTCCCGCACTTTCGGCAGAAGTTTGATCCCGGCGCAAGCGCCGCGCCGCAGTTCACGCAAAACCTGTTTTCCCCCGGGGCCGCGGGCGGCGCGGGATATCCAAATTTAGCCGCTTCATAGTTGCGTATGGCAATGCCGGGATGTACCGCAATAAAATTTTCATAGTATGCTTCGTCGTCCAGCGCCTTATATAAAACAAACTGGGGTACCAGAGTCAGCGCTCCTATCAGGCCCGCCGTAATACACACAGTTATCATCAGCGCCATGTAAAATGATATGTTTGTTGGAATGAGCGCAAACATGGTAAGGTATATATACGCGAACTGGAATGCGGCAAACAGAATAAACAGCAATTTAAAAGGAAAGGCTCCAACCGCCTGCGCCCTTGTTTTTCTTAAAAGCAATACGGATAATAAAATAACGATGGCGCTGGACGCCACATAAAGAATGCACCCCGTGTTATACAGAAGCATGGCGCTGCCCGATCCATCCGTAAAAGCGTTTTGAAGCCCGTAGCTGGAATATATGGTGCCGTATGCCGGGGTGATTATAAAGAGGCTGCATACACTTATGGCTGTAAAAGCAATCGCATTTACCAGCATTCCAATGGCAATAACCGTTTTTCTTTCCTGATGTTTGTAGAACAGCAAAAGGCTGACCAACGCAATCTCAACGGCCATCGGAATCAAAGAAACCAGCGTTCCCGCTTCCTGCGGCTTCATAGCAACCGCTACCAAAATGCCCATGAAGGACATAGCGCCTGTAATGATAAAAATAATAAATACCGCCAGCAAAAAGCCATTGGTAGTTTTAAGCGCCTTATACTGTTTTTCCGTAATAATCTGTTCCCCCATAAAGACCCCCAATATTTTTTATTCAAAACGCTCTTGTTAAAAAATTATTTACTGCTCAAAAAGAAAGTACCCTTACCTGTTCAATAGCTTCATCCGCTCCTCCGGGTAGCGCATGCCGGCCACATTTTCGGGCGCAAACGCCGCGGCAATGCGCCGGATATCCACGGAGTCCAGCTTCACGTTGGCGGCGGCAATGTTCTCCTCCAGCCAGTTTAAATGCCGCGTGCCGGGAATAGGCACAATGTCCTGCCCCTGGGCCAGCAGCCATGCCAGCGCAAGCTGCGCGGGCCTGCAAAACTTTTCTGCGGCAATGCGCTCCAAAAGGCGCACCAGCGAGAGGTTTTTTTCCATGTTCTCTTCCTCAAACCGGGGGTTGGCGCGGCGGAAATCCCCTGCCTCCAGGGAATCCCTGCTTTTAAACCGGCCGGTCAAAAATCCGCGGCCAAGCGGGCTGTATGCCACAAAGCCAATGCCAAGCTCCCTGCACGCGGGCAGAATCTCCTGCTCCACGTCCCGCGTCCATATGGAATACTCCGTCTGCAAAGCCGCAATCGGGTGCACCGCGCAGGCGCGCCTGACCGTCGCGGGCGCAGCCTCGCTCATGCCCAGGTAACGCACCTTGCCTTCGCGCACCAGGTCCGCCATGGCGCCAATGGTATCCTCAATGGGTACATTGGGATCCACCCTGTGCTGGTAATATAAATCAATCACTTCCACGCCCAAGCGCCGCAGGCTTGCTTCGCACGCGGATTTCACATACTCCGGCGTGCCGTTTATACGCACCACCTGCCCGTTGAAGTTGCGCTCTATGCCAAACTTTGTGGCAATCACAACCTGGCCGCGGCGGCTGTGGACAGCCCTGCCCACCAGCTCCTCGTTGCGGCCAAGGCCGTACTGGTCCGCCGTGTCAAACAGCGTAACGCCCATGTCTATCGCCGCGTATATGGTACGGATGGATTCCTCGTCGTCCGCCTTGCCGTAGTATTCGCTCATGCCCATGCAACCAAGACCCAGCTCGGATACCTCCAGGCCGCCCAGCTTCCGTTTCTTCATATGGGTATTCCTCTCTTTCCCACACTTTTTCTTTAAAAAGAAAAAGCATGCAAAAAGAAAACTTTTGGTTTTCTTAATACTGTTTTTATATTGGACTTATTTATATAATACCAAAGAATGACAAAAAAATCAAAATAAATACCTGCCGTTTACCTATCCGGGCAAAGCGCCAAATCTGTATGAAGTTTTAATTGTACCGGGATATTTTTATATTTATTTCAGAATATCATAAAAAAGAAGAGAAACAAAAAAACATACAGGCCGTTTTGACGCGCGCCGATAAAAAAAGCTAAAGGAGGATACCGTTATGAAAACCGGTTCAAAAGCGCTTCCCATTGGAAACCTGGTTGCCTTTACCGCCTTTTTTTCGGTCAATATGCTGGCTGCGGCTGGCCTGGTGAACAACACCACACCCCAGGCCGTTTCCGATTCATACCCAAACCTGTTTACGCCCGCCGGGTTCACCTTTGCCATCTGGGGTGTTATATATCTGCTTGCCGCGCTGTTTGTGCTCTTTGGCCTGGGTGCGTTCAAGGGCAAAGCCGGCGGCAGCCAGGATGCCGTGCGCCGCGTTGGGCCGTGGTTCATTGTATCCTCCGCCGCAAACGCCGCATGGATTTTTGCCTGGCATTATAAAAACATCCCGCTCTCCCTGGCGCTTATGGCGGTGCTCCTTTTATCCCTTATATTTGCGTACCAGGGCATTGCCGCCGCGCCGCTCTCCTTTAAAGAAAAGCTTTTTGTGCGCCTGCCCTTCAGCGTATACCTGGGCTGGATTACGGTTGCCGCCATTGCAAACGCCACCGTGCTGCTGGTAAGCCTGCACTGGAACGGCTTCAACCTACCCGCTCAGTTCTGGGCCATTTTTATGCTGGCGGCTGGCCTGGGCATTGGCGCTGTGTTTGTGCTCCGCTTCCGGGATGTGCCCTTCGGCCTTGTGCTCATCTGGGCGTACCTGGGCATCCTCATCCGGCATATCACCGTGCTGAACGGCGAGTTTCCGGAGGTAATCAAAGCGCTTATTTTGTTCCTTATCGGGGCCGTTTTCGTCACCTCGCTTGTGGGCGTGCTGCCGGACAAAAAATAACAACAATCTCAGCGTCAGCCAAAAGCAGTTTCCGTGCGCACAAAAAACACGCCCAATTGGATGCGCGTTGTTTTTTTGCTTAAACTTTCATTTTTAAGGAAAAATTATAAACACCCCTAATACACTTCCAGCTCAAGCCCCACGGGGCAATGGTCGCTGCCATAAACGTCCGCGTAAATCACGCTGTCCCGCACGCTAAATTTAAGCGCTTCTGATACAATAAAGTAGTCAATCCGCCATCCCGCGTTGTTGGCCCGCGCGTTGCGGAAATAAGACCACCAGGTGTACGCGTCCGTTTTGTCCGGGTTAAGGTAGCGGTATGTGTCCACAAACCCGGCGCCCAGAAGCTCGGTCATCTTGCCGCGCTCCTGGTCGCTGAACCCTGCGTTGCCCCGGTTCGCCTTGGGGTGCCGCAGGTCAATCTCGTTGTGCGCCACGTTCATATCCCCGCAAATCACCACCGGCTTTTTTGCGTTCAGCCCCAGCACATAGCTGCGGAACGCGTCCTCCCAGCTCATGCGGTAATCAATGCGCGCCAGCTTCTCCTGCGCGTTGGGCACGTAAACCGTCACCAGGTAGAACCCGTCAAACTCCAGGGTAATGGCCCTGCCTTCGCCTACGTGTTCCTCGTTTCCAATATCGTAAGAAACAGAGAGAGGCTCCACCCGGCTGAATGCCGCGGTGCCGGAATAGCCTTTTTTAAGCGCGCTGTTCCAGTACTGCCTGTACCCATCGAAATGGATCTCCAGTTGGTCCGGCTGCATCTTTGTCTCCTGCAGGCAGAACACATCCGCGTCCGCAGACGCAAAAAAATCTGCAAACCCTTTTTGCATCGCGGCCCTCAGGCCGTTCACGTTCCAGGATATCAATCGCATCGGTTTCCCTTACCTCCCTGTTTTTTTAAACCGCTTCCCTTTTTTCCTTCCTTCTCGCCAGCATGCGCATAATGGTAATCACCGCGCCCAGCACGCAAATAAGCGCGGCCA
The DNA here is from genome assembly GCA_023408315.1 of Bacillota bacterium. GTDB lineage: Bacteria > Bacillota > Clostridia > Christensenellales > Christensenellaceae > JAEYKI01. The sequence goes on along the minus strand of JAEYKI010000010.1, from coordinate 1,997 downwards.
CAATAAACGCTATGCGCATGCCGTGCAAAAACGCGTCGTTCTGCCCCGCCTGGGCTGGATTGTAGTCGCTCACCGTATATCCAAGGGCGCTGCTCATGCCGCCGTACAGCAGCATGGTAGAGAGCGTAGCGCCCGCCACAAGGCCCATGTTGCGCACCAGCGCGTTCACGCTGCCCCCTATGCCCAGGTTCTTTTTATCCAGCGTAGACATTACCATGCGCGTGTTGGGAGACTGGAACAAGGCGTTCCCAAGGCCTGTCAGGGCAAAAAACAAGCCCATTACAAACAGGTTGGGGTGCGCGTCCAGCGTGGCGGTAAACGCAAGGCCAATGGCCGCAAGGCTTAGCCCCACCACCGTAAGCAGCTCGGAGCCAATGCGGTCCGCCAGGTTGCCCGCAAGGGGCGCGACGAACGCCAGCACCAGCGGGCTTATAGCCAAAAACAGCCCCGCCATGCCGGGCGAGAGCTCAAGAAGCTCCTGCAGGTAAAACGGCGTAACCAGCGCCGGAAAAAAGATGGACACAAACGATAAAAACGCGCAAAGTATGCTTACCGTAAACCACTTGTTCTTAAATATGTGCAGGGGCAGCATGGGGTCTTTGCCGCGCTTCTCCACCATGTAAAACAGCGCGAACCCCGCGGCGGAAGCAGCCAGGCAGCCAATAATCATCCAGTTGCCAAACCCCAGAGTAATGCTCTGCTCCAGGGCAATAAACAGCGGCACAATGGCCATTGCAAACAGCAGCGCGCCGGGCACGTCTATCTTTGCCTTCTGCCTGTCCTTTACACGCGGGTAAACCCGCATGCCCAGTATAAACGCAACAATGCCAACCGGCACGTTGATCCAAAACATGTATTCCCAGCTTGCCACAGAAACAATCAATCCGCCAAGCGGCGGCCCGGCCAGCATGCCCAGCGCCACAAAGGTGCCGTTTATGCCAAGCGCCCGGCCCCTCTCGTTCTCCGGAAAGGTGCGCGTTACAATCCCCTGGCTGTTTGCCATGGTTCCGGCAGACCCAATCGCCTGCACCACGCGCGCGATAATCAGCATAATAAACGAATTGGATACGCTGCATAAAAAAGACCCGACGGTAAACACCACAATACCAATCTGGAACACGGTTGTCTGCCCTATCAGGTCGCCCAGCTTGCCGAATACCAGTATGGCTGCAGATACGGTGATGAGGTAAGAACTTACCACCCACGCAATGGATTCGCTGGTGGCGTGCAGTGAATCCGCCATGCTGGGCAGTGCCACGTTTACAATGCTTGAATCCAGCGTAGACATAAAAACGCCCAGCACCAATACAAATAAAATCGTCCAGCGGCTCCGGTTCAATTCCGCCAGGTTTTTTTCCATATAAATTTGCCTTCCTTCAAAGTAAGTCAGAATTTATTTTAACCACTTGGGGGCCAAATGTAAACAAAAAGGGATAAAATCTTTTTTATTGCGCTGTGGGACAGGCTACACCACGGCGGGTTGTGAATAGTATATATCAAGCAAGCAATAGTCAAAGGAGGTATCGGCAATGTTATATGGTTTGTTGCTTGGAAGCCTGTTGTTTGGCGGCGGTTGCGGCGGCGGCTGGGGCGGCGGTTGCGGCCCTTGCGGCGGCTTTGGCGGCGGTTGCGGCGGCTGGGGCGGCGGTTGCGGCGGTTGGTGGTAATTCTGGCCTTTATACCCAAATTGTTTGTTTTGGCAGGAGGAGCAGAACATACCCTTTCGCATTCGTCCTGAATGTCCTGTTACGCAATGGAGGCGCAAACGCGCTTCCGTTGCGAAACTTTGGCGGCAGAGCGCCCAGGTTGCAAATGGGCAAACGTGGGCGGCGCTTGCTACATCTTAAATAAAGGAGGAGCACGATCATGTTTTGTGGCAGAGGTTGCGGATGCGGCTTTGGCGGCTGGGGCGGCGGTTGCGGCTGCAGGCCGTGGGGCTTTGGCGGAGGCTGCTGCGGGCCCTGTGGCTTTGGCGGCTTTGGCGGCGGTTGCGGCGG